>QHTE01000045.1:0-25628 GCA_003220685.1 Candidatus Rokuibacteriota bacterium | reverse complement strand
CGCCCCGATCTGGGGCGAGCGGATCAAGCTACTGGTGGTGCTGGTCGACCCGGAGCTCCTGCGCGTGTACGACCTGACCCTCAACGACGTCGAGAAGGGGGTCGGCGAGGCCCTGGAGTTCTCGGCCCTTCCCTATTCCAAGCACGCGAAGCTGCAAACTGAGGGGTTCATCGATACGCCTAATCAGCGGCTCGCCCTCCGCTACGTCCTGCCCGTCTTCGACCCGCCGGACCTGGCGAAGATTCCCTTAGAGGGCCACGACGGTAAGGCCGTGCTCCTGAGTCAGGTGGCCGAGGTGAAGTGGGACACCTGGCCGATGATCGGGGACGCGGTCGTCAATGGCGGCCCGGGGCTCATGATGATCGTCGAGAAGCTGCCGTGGGCGAACACCCTGGACGTGACTCGCGGTGTCGACGATGCCCTGGCGGCGCTGAAGCCCGGTCTTCCCGGGATCGAGATCGACGCCCAGATCTTCCGGCCGGCGACCTTCATCGAGCTGGCGCTCAAGAATCTCGCCACCGCCCTGCTGATCGGGTGCCTGCTCGTCATCGTGGTGCTCGGCGCGTTTCTCTTCGAGTGGCGGGCCGCGCTGATCAGCGTCGTCGCCATCCCGTTGTCGCTGGTCGCTGGAGCCCTCGTGCTCTACGTGCGCGGCACGACCATCAACACCATGGTCCTGGCCGGGTTCGTGATCGCCGTGGGCGTCGTCGTCGACGACGCCATCATCGACATCGAGAACATCGTGCGGCGGCTTCGTCAGCATCGCCGCGACGGGAGCACCAAGTCGACGGCCGCCATCATCCTCGAGGCCTCGCTCGAGGTTCGAAGCGCCATCGTCTACGCCACGCTGATCGTGGCGGTGACGTTGGTACCGGTCTTCCTCATGGAAGGCCTGTCGGGCGCCTTCTTCCAACCTCTGGCCCTCTCCTATGCGCTCGCCGTGCTGGCCTCGATGGTGATCGCCCTGACGGTTACCCCGGCGCTGGCCCTGATGCTGTTGGGCAGGGCGGCGATCGAGCGCCGTGAGTCGCCGCTCGTGCGGTGGCTGCAGCGGCGGTACGAGATGCTACTCGCCCGCATCATTCGCACCCCGCGCCCGGCGTATGCCACCGTCGCCGTCATCGTACTCGCCGGCGCCGTGGTGTATCCCTTGCTCGGGCAGTCCCTGCTCCCGAGCTTCAAGGAGCGTGACTTCCTGATGCACTGGGTGACCACTCCCGGCACCTCCCATCCGGAGATGGTCCGGATCACGCAAAAGGCGTGTAAAGAGCTGATGACCATTCCCGGGGTTCGTAACTGCGGCTCCCACGTCGGCCGCGCGATCACCGGCGACGAGCCGTACGGCGTCAACTTCACCGAGAACTGGATCAGCGTCGACCCCAAGGTGGACTACGACCAGACGCTGGCCAAGATTCAGGAGCTCGTCGACGGCTACCCCGGGCTCTATCGTGACGTCCAGACGTATCTCAAGGAGCGCATCAAAGAGGTGCTGACGGGAAGCAAGCAAGCCATCGTGGTGCGCACCTACGGTCCCGATCTCGAGGTCCTCCGGCAGACGGCCGCCCAGGTCGAGCAGGCGCTGACCGGGATTCCCGGGCTCGTGGATCTGAAGATGGAGGTCCACAGGCCCGTTCCTCAGGTGGAAGTGAAGGTCAACCTCGACTCCGCTCATCGCTTCGGACTCAAGCCCGGCGACATCCGTCGGGCCGCCGCGACCGTCGTGTCCGGCATCGAGGTCACCGACATCCACCGGGACGGCAAGGTGTACGACGTGTGGGTCTGGAGCAAGCCCAAGGCGCGCGAGAGTGTGACCAACATCAAGGAACTGTTGCTCGACACGCCGAAAGACTACATTCACGTGCGGCTGGACGAGGTCGCCGACGTGAGCGTCAAGCCGACCCCCGACAGCATCGAGCACGAAGGCCTCTCGCGCCGGCACGACGTGGGCGCCAACGTGCGCGGCCGCGATCTCGGCTCCGTCGTCGCCGACGTCCAGCGCCGGCTCAAGGATGTCAAGTTCCCGCTGGGGTACCGCGCCGAGGTGCTCGGTGAGTACGCCGAGCGGCAGGCCGCTCAACAGCGGATGTTGACGTTCTCGATTGCGGCGGTCATCGGGGTCTTCTTCCTGCTGCTGACGTCATTCCGGAGCTGGCGGCTGGCCACGCTCTCCTTCTTGACCTTGCCCTCGGCCCTCGTGGGCGGCGCGCTGGCGGTGTACCTCGCCGACGGCATCATCTCGCTCGGCTCCCTCGTCGGGTTCTTCACGATCCTGGGCATCGCCGCCCGCAACGGCATCATGATGATCAACCACTTCCAGCATCTCGAGCGATACGAGGGCGAGACGTTCGGCCCTGGGCTCGTCGTTCGGGGCGCGCGTGAACGGCTCTCGCCCATTCTCATGACCACCCTGGCCTGCGGTCTGGCGATCGTTCCCCTGGTGATCGCCGGCAACATCCCCGGCAACGAGATCGAGCACCCGCTGGCCATCGTCGTCCTGGGCGGGTTGGTCACGTCGACCTTGCTGAATCTGTTCGTCGTGCCCTCCCTGTACCTGCGCTTCGGGAGGTCGCAGCAGCAGTCGGCCTAGTGAATGGAACCTTTTATCTCGTACACAGAGAGCGATGGGACATGATGACAGTGAAATTCAGCAGACCTCGTCCTAGAGCGTTCGGCATCGCGACGATCTTCGTGTCGATCCTGCTCGCGTCGAGTTGTCTCGTGCTGCCCGGCGGCGTCGCGGTGGCACAGAAGTCCGATGCTCCCGAAAAGGAGTTCGAGGACTTCGACCGCAACAACTTCGAGCGTTCGACCACGATCGACAACCCGTGGTTCCCGCTGAAGGCGGGAATGAGATGGGTCCACAAAGGGTCGACCACCGAGAAGGGAAAGCGCGTCGCCCATCGTCTGGTCACCATCGTCACTGATTTGACCAAGCTCCTCGATGGCGTGCGCACTGTCGTGGTCTGGGTCGAGGACTACAAGGAAGGCAAGCTGGACGAGGCGGAGCTCGCGTTCTACGCTCAGGACAAGGACGGCACCGTCTGGGCCTTCGGGGAGTACCCCGAGGAATACTTCAACGGGAGGATGATCAGGGCCCCGGCCTGGATCCATGGATTGAACGAATCGAGAGCGGGGATCATGATGCGAGCGGTGCCCCAGCTCGACACCCCCAGCTACTCCCAGGGGTGGGCCCCCTCGGTCCTCTGGACCGACCGTGGCAAGGTGGACCAGATGGGCCAGAAGACCTGCGTCCCGCTTCGCTGCTTCGACGACGTTCTGATCGTGGCCGAGACCAGCAAGGCCGAGCCGAACGCGGAGCAGCTCAAGTACTACTCGCGCGGCATCGGCAAGGTTCGAGTCGGCTGGAGAGGTCAGGGCGAAAAGCTTCAAGAGGTCCTCGAGCTGACCGAGTTCTCGCCGCAGATCGGCGCGGAGGCCCTGGCCAAGGCCCGTGCGGCGGCGCTGAAACTGGAGAAGAGCGCCTATGGCGTCAGCAAGGACGTGTATGGCGCCACGACGCCCTCGGAGCACCTGCCGAGCGCCCAGACTCGATGACGTCGACGCTCGCGTCGCTGGTGTTCGCGGTGACGGTGATCGGATTTTCCGCCACCGCCGACAGCCAGGACAAGGCGCCAGCGCCGGTCGTAGAGGGTCAGGACCAGAGTCAGGCGACCACCGCGGCTCCGCCCGAGACCGAGGAGAAGATACCGGCCCCGACGGTGGAGACCCCGGACAAGGCGCCGGCGCCAGAGGGCACCGCGGCTCTGCCCGAGAGCCAGGAGAAGACATCGGCTCCGGCGGTGGAGACCCCGGACAAGGCGCCGGCGCCAGAGGGCACCGCGGCTCTGCCCGAGAGCCAGGAGAAGACACCGGCCCCGACGATTGAGACCCCGGACAAGGCGCCGGCGCCGAGCACCGCGGCTCTGCCCGAGAGCCAGGACAAAACACCGGCTCCAAAGGTGGAGACCCCGGACAAGGCGCCGGCGCCGGAGACAGGCCAGGATCAGAAGGCGGTCGTCCCGTCCGAGATCGTCGTGTACGCATCCGAGCTGTCGGAGCGCGCGCTGTTCGAGTTCGACTTCTGGCCGAGCCGGGGATCTCCGGGGGGGAAGATGGTCGGAACCATCCAGACCGGGGACGAGATGCACCCTCCGCCCGAGGAAGACCCGCATGTAACCTTCAAGGTCAAGGTTTTGGGTGGCGTGCCCTACCGCTGCTGGATCCGCATGCTGGTGGGAGAGCCGCTGGGGCTATCGCAGGCGAACCGGCTCTATGTGCAGTTCTCGAATGCGGTGGACAGGGCCGGCAAGGATGTTTTCAGGCCCAACACTGCGAGCTATCTGACCGTTCAAGGGCCCCTTCGGCGAGGCTGGAGATGGGTGCCCTGCGAGGCGGACCCCAAGGGGGCCGAACCTCTGGTCTATTTCCGCGACAGCCGGGAAGTCACCGTCAAGGTTCAGGCCGGGATGGAGGGCGTCGGGTTCGACCAGTTCGTGTTGAGTCCCGCCCGGTTCCTCGAGAAGCCTCCCGCCGAGGCCATCGTCAAGAAGTAGGCATCTCGCCCGCCGCATCTTTTTCCTGCCGGTTTCGGCGAGCGGTCTACCTATAGTTATTTTGTACTCCACGTGGTTCCCCTTCGTCATTTTTGTGGCGTGATTCGTTTGGTCGTGCCCGGCTGAACGGGCTACGGGAGTCTTGACGCCGGAAGCGGTCGTCAGGAGCGATATCTATGAACGATTGGAGATTCAAGGGGAGCCTGGTCGCGGCTTCCCTGATATGTGTCCTGTCGAGCTCCGCGGCCCGGGCCCAACAGACTGTGCCCCAGGACCTAGAGGCCCTCAAGAAGACGATGCAAGAGGTCCTCAAGCAGAACGAGGAGCTCCGGAAGCGGGTCCGCGATCTCGAGGAGGCGGTGAAAGCGCGTAGCCAGCCACCCGCGGAGGGCCCGGTGGTCGGCGAGGTGCCGAAGACGCCGGCCGAGCCGGGGGCGGCTCCCGTCGAGCCGGGGGCACTTCCCGGGCCGGTCAAGACCGCCCGGGAAAAGATCCAGCTCGGAGGCGCCCTCGAGGTCGAGGCGGTATCGCGCAAGGAGTTCAACCGCGTGAAGTCGAGTGATATCGCTCTCACCACCGCCGAGTTCGACTTCGAAGCCGACGTCGTGGACTGGGCCAAGGCGGAGCTCTCCCTTCAGTGGGATAGCGCCGCCGACAAGATCACTGTCAACGAGGGCTTGATCACCTTCGCCAAGCCCTCGCTGGTCCCGGTCTATTTGAAGACGGGTCGCGGCATAGTGCCCTTCGGCACCTCCACGGGCACCACCGTTGCGGCGAGGTTCGAGGAGTCGCTGACCATTACCGGACCGCTGACCATCGAGATCTTTGAGGCCAAGGAGGACTACGCATTACTTGGCGTCAGGAGCCACGGCTTCTCCGGGGGTATCTATCTCTACAACGGGACCACCGACAACCGAGCGCGGGGGAAACACCTCGAACACTGGGGCGCCACGCTTGGCTATGAAATGAAAACGGATCTCCTGACCTTCGACATCGGGGTCGACTGGATGGACTCTATCTTCGATACCGACGGCTTGACCACGGCCTTTCCGGAGCTGCAGACTCGCCCGCACCGCGGATATATCCCCGGCTTTTCGGCGCACGGCCGACTCGGCATGTTCGGATTTTCGCTCATCACCGAATACGATGGAGCCACGAAACAAGTTCACTTCACACGGTCTCGGCGGGACGTCAAGGTCATGCCCGAGGCGTGGCAAGTCGAGATCGGTTACATGACGAAGGTCTTCGGTGTCAGGCCGTTTGCGGCGTTCAACTACTCCGCGACCGCAGGGATGCAGGGAGCATTTCCGCAGAGGAGGCTGCTCGGAACCCTCGGCACCTTTGTGACCGATAACATCCGAGTCGCGCTGGAATACGCCAACGACCGGGACTACTCCAGAATTCAGGGGGGGACCGATGCCGATTCCAACACGTGGACACTTCGGCTCACCTACGAATGGTGACGCGAACTAGTCTTTCAACCCGACCCACTGCCCACCCTCGACGCGGCTATAACCGCGGTTGAACATGCAGCTCCGATAGGTCCGCGTTTTGACGGGCGCCTGGACGAAGACGCCGCGCTGCGCCTCCTGGCCACACTCGTGGCTGTCTCGATTGAAATCCTCGACCGTCGCGCCCGGCTTGGTCCAGCGCTTTTCGGTGCAACCGGCCACGCCGGTCGCGACCAGAATGGCGAACGCCACGTAAGCGCGTGAGCTCATCGCTTGGCCCCCTCGAGGCGCTGCGGACTTTCTACCCCATTCTAACCGGCCGGCAGCGTGAGCTCCGCCCGCAATCCGCCGAGGTCGGAGCTCCCAAGCTCGATCGAGCCGTTGTAGAGAGTGACCAGGTCGCGCACGATTGCGAGACCCAGGCCGGTCCCCGGCACCGTCTCGTCGAATCGCGCTCCCGGGGCCAGGGCGTGATCCTGCTGCTCTCGACGCAGGCCTGGCCCGTCGTCCTCGATCGAGATCGTCAGACGCCCATCGTCGCGGCGACTCGTCGCCGCGATCCGGCGGCGGGCCCATTTGCAGGCATTGTCCATCAGGTTGCCGAGCATCTCGTCGAGATCCTGCCGCTCGCCCCGGAATACGTGATCGGGCGAGATCTCGATCTCGAACTGCAGCTCGCGGTCGGCGTAGAGGCGAGCCAGCGTGCGCTGGATGGCCGCCACGGATGGCGCGACCGGCACGCGCGCGCCCGGCACGTCGAGGGACGCGGCGGCACGCGCCCGGGCCAGGTGGTAGTCGATCTGTTGGCGCATCGTCGCAATCTGGCCTCGCATCGCGGCGGAGAGCTGGGTGGCGCCGTCGGAGGCGAGCCGATCGACCTCGTTGGCCAGGATGCTCAGCGGTGTCTTCAACCCGTGCGCCAGATTGCCGGCCTGGGTACGGCCGCGGGCCACGATCTCTTCGTTGCGTTGAAGCAGGGCGTTGAGATCCTCCACCAGCGGCTGCGTCTCGGTTGGGAACCGCCCCTCGAGCCGCTTGGCCCGCCCTTCGTGGATCGCCGCGACGCCGGCGCGGAGCCGGTGCAGCGGTTTGAGCCCGACCTGCACCTGGATGGCGACAGCCGCGACCAGCGCGACGGCCAGGACGCCGAGCGAGAGGGCGAGGGTTCGCGTGAACGCCGCGGCCGCCGCGGTCAGCTCCGTCTCGTCCATCGCGGCGGCCACTCGATAGGCGCCCGGAGCGTCGGCGAGTGTCACGGTGCGCTCCAGTGCGATCAGCCGCTGCCCCTCCGGCCCGGAGATCCGATGGCGGTGGACCGCGCCGTCAGGCGACGTGTCGGGTGGCAGGCGGAGCGCGACATCCCACAGCGACCGCGAACGGAAGATCGCTCCCTGCGCGTCATCGACCTGCCAGTAGAAGCCGGAGTACGGTTTGCGGAATCGCGGATCGTTCAGCTGATGCGTCAGCACGACCGGCCCCGTGCCCGGACGCTCCAGCGCTGCGGCGATCTGCTCGAGCTGGATCGCCAGCTCAGCTTCGAGCCGGCGTTCGACGTGGGCCCGGAAGAGGGCCGCCAGGAGTGTGCCGGCCACGGCCAGGGCGAGCAAGATCCAGATGACCGCGCCGGCGAGCAACCGCAGACGCAGAGAGTTGACGGCGATCACCCCGGCTCTTCCAGCCGGTAGCCGAGGCCGCGGATCGTCTTGATGACGTTGACCCCGAGCTTGCGCCGGAGCCGCGCGATGAAGACTTCGATGGTATTGGAGTCGCGATCGAAGTCCTGGGCGTAGATGTGCTCGATGAGCTCGGTCCGCGAGACGACCTGCCCCTTGCGGTGCATCAGGTAGCGGAGCACCCGGTACTCGTGGGCCGAGAGGTCGACCGGGGCGCCCTGGACCGTTACCTTGCCCGAGCGGGTGTCGAGCGTCACTCCCTCGCACGTCAGCTCGGTCGTGGCATGCCCGTGGGCGCGGCGGATCAGGGCGCGGAGCCGGGCCAGGAGCTCTTCCGTCTGGAACGGCTTGGCGAGATAGTCGTCGGCGCCGGCATCGATGCCCTGAACCTTCTCCGCCCAGCTCGCACGCGCCGTCAAGATCAAGACCGGCATGGTCCGGCCGGCGGCTCGCCACCGCTTCAGCACGGTGATCCCGTCCAGGCGCGGCAGGCCCAGATCGAGGACAACCGCATTGTAGGGCTCGGTATCGCCGAGAAAATGCCCCTCCTCGCCATCACGGGCGCAATCGACGGCGTTGCCGGCTCGCGACAGGGTGTCGGCCAGCTGGCGGCTGAGGAGTGGATCGTCTTCGACGATGAGGATCCGCATCAGTCGGCGCGCTGCCGTCGAGCGGCATCGACACCGCGGCCCTTGGCACGAATCAGCCGTGCGTCGCGGGCATCGTACTCGAGCTTCACCATCGCCCCACCCGGCGCCAGGAGCTTGACCCGGTAGATCCAGCGACCGGCGTCGTCGTCGTCGAGCTCGATCTCGACGGGGGACCCGGTGAACTCCGCCTCGACCCGGTCGAGGATCGCCCGGAGCGAGACGATCGTGCCGGCGTCTCGCGCCGCCTTGGCGCGAGTGTGATCGTCGTCGGCGCCGGCCGCCACCGCAAGGGCGAGCACCAGAGCCAGGACGACGGCACCCCAATAGGGACGATAGTCCATGGCCGATGATACAGCGGCGCCACCTGAACCGCAGATGAATGGCGGACTCACGGCCCGTTCAGCCAGGCGGCGCTATGGTTCGTGCTGGATTCAAGGAGGAACACCATGCAACGCAAGGTCCGCTCGTTCGCGCGCGTTCTTCCGCCCCATCTCGAGGAGAACGTCCGGCTGGTCGCGGCACTGGCTGAGCTCTTCGCCACCGCCGCCGCCGAACGTCTCGTCGATACCGAGGCGGCGAGCGACGGCACGCGACCGACGCTGCGGCTCCTCGCACTCGCGACCGGGACGGCCCTGTGCGCGCCGTTGCGCGAGCGCGAGATCACGTCGGCCCGCGGCCGCAGCAAGAACCGTCGGCTGCTTCGACCTCCGCATGGTGCGGCCCCCCCACGGGTGCTACGCGTTCGCGACGCCGTCCCGACCCGCGCGTCGTCCGGCTCCCGCTCGATCTCCCGAACGACCGAGACCAACCAAGGAGGAGAAGCTCATCATGCGCATGCGTAAATCGTGGTGGCTCGCGTTGTCGTGCATCATCGTGGCGGCGATCGGCGCCGGGCTGTTCGCGTCCTGCCTCAGCGCGGGCGATTGGACGTCTGCCTTTCAGATCGAGTCGGACGAGCTGGCCTCCGTCGGGCGCAATCCCTACTTGATCCTGGAACCGGGCTACGTTCTCGTTCTCGAGGGCGAAGGCGGACAGCTGACCATCACCGTCCTGAACGAGATCAAGAAAGTCGACGGCGTGGAGACGCGGGTGGTCGAGGAGCGAGAGACCAAGAACGGCAAGCTGACGGAGATCGCGCGGAACTATTTCGCGATCAGCACGCGGACCAACGACGTGTTCTACTTCGGCGAAGACGTCGACATGTACAAGGATGGCAAGGTCGTGAACCACGACGGAACGTGGCTCTCGGGCGTGAACGGCAGCAAGTACGGCCTCATGATGCCGGGGCGGCCGCTGCTGCGCTCCCGGTACTATCAGGAGGTTGCCCCCAACATCGCGATGGACCGTGCCACGATCGTCAGCATGAGCGAAACGGTCAAGACTCCGGCCGGGGAGTTCAAGAACTGCTTGAAGGTGGAAGAGACCAGTCCCCTGACCCGCTTCACGACGGAGTACAAGTACTACGCGCCTGGCATCGGAATGGTGAGCGACGGGACGATGAAGCTGGTGAAAATCGTGAAAGGGCGGCCGTGAACTACAGGGGCCGGACGCTGGGGTTGGTCCGGCCGCTCTCCGCCATCACGAGTGCGCGGCCCTGAGGGCGGGAGATGACGCTCAGAAGCGGAACAGCAGGCCGATTTCTGGCGCGAAGTCGGGTGCCTTCTTCGTGACGCCGAAGCCGCAATTGACTTTGAGCACGATGTTCTTGCTCAGATTGTACTGTACCTCGCCGATGATCGATTGTTCGTCTTGCTCGCCCTCGAACGCGAGCGCGACGAGCCAGTTCGGGGAGAGACGCTTGATGTATTCGACTGCCCACTCACCAAACTCGAAGTCGCCTTCCTTGGGCGTATAGGTGAATGCGAATCGGAAGGCAAACGTCCCGATCGGCCCAAAGCCCTTGGTGAAGACGAGTCCCGGGGAGAGTTCCCAGTCTTGTGTGCCGATCAGTTTCTTGTCGCTCTGCAAGGGGAATACGGTCTCGAAGAAGAAGACCCCCTCGGGCCAGTAATCCCCCTCCTTCAGCCAGCGCAAGCGAATCTGCATTTCGGTATCGCCCAGTCCGTCTTCCCGAAGCTTATTGGGCATGGTGGAGGTGTCGCTCTTCGCCTTCTTCAGTGTCGCGGTGGTGTACACGGCCGATTCGAACTCCACCGCGAGCCAGTCGGTGAAACCGTAGGCGAAGTACAGGAGGAACTCGTGTTGCTCAAACTTACCGAAGAAATCCCCACTGGCTCGGGGTCCCGTGAAGCCCATCTCACTGGGTTTGTACTCGTGAGTCGAATCGCGCGTATATTCATAAAACGAATAGGCGAGAAACTCGCCTTTGCGCACGTAGGTGCCCAACAGCGATGTGGGGATGCCATCGCCGCGGTCGTAGAGGTAATAGGGTTGTTCGGCGGCGCTCGCGGGTTGCGGGGGGAGCGCGAGGACCGCACCAAGGAGGACCGTCGCGAGGAGAAGCCTGCGCCGTTTCATGGGCGTCTCCTTGTTCGGGAGATTTGGCGCACAAAAGGTAATATCCCTCGGCGGCTGAGTCAATCGGCCAGACGCCGACGCGCGTGTCGGCCAGACGCCGACGCGCGCGTCGGACAGACGCCGAAGCGCGGGTCCGCACCCTTCGGACGCGCCACCGCCGCCTGCGCGTCACTCCGTCAAGGCTGGGGCGTCGTGGCGGAAGGGAACGGGACGATGAAGCTGGTGAAGGTCATGAGGGGGCGGCCGTGACGATTTCGGGGACCGCGGTGCCCCTGAACCGATCAGGCGCCGCACTCTGGCGCGCGGTGTGCCTGATCTCGCTGAGCGTCTTTCTCGGCCTCGGCGTCACCGTGTACGCGACCGGCGTCCTGCCGGGTGACGTTTTCATCAGCCAGCAGCTGATCGCGAACGACACCGGCGTCGTGACCGAGTTGGCGCGTTGGGTGAACTACGGGGGCAGGGCACAGGTGCTGGTCCCTGCCGCTATTCTGCTTTTCTGGCTGTCGCCGATCGCGCGGCGTGACTGGTGGCTCTGGTGCGTGGCTCTGATCGGTGCCCCGCTGCTCCAGAACGTTCTGAAGTTCGTGGTGGGCCGCCCGCGTCCGAGCGGGTCTTCCCTCGGCTTCCCCAGCGGGGACGTCACGGCCGCGACGGCCTTCGCCATGGTGGTGATCTATGTCGTGAGCCGGGAGGATCTCGGCCGGGGGCTGCGATGGGCTCTCGCGGCACTGGCCGTCTGCTTGATGCTTGCCGTCGGCTGGGCGCGAATCATGCGCCATGCTCACTGGCCCTCGGACGTGCTCGGAGGCTTTCTTCTCGGCGCTGCCTGTACGGCGGCGGCCGCCTGGTGGGAGAGCTCCCGTTCAGAGATCGGAGCCCCACGAACCTCCTGATCGGAACACGAACATCGCTAGAGGAGAGGTCATGGAGCGCAAGACGAGCGTGGTCACACCCGAGCGGTTCGCATCCGGGATGACGTTCGAGCAATACGTCGCCTACGTCGGCACGCCGGAGAATCTCAAGCGCGAGGGCTCCGGGAGGCCGCGGAGCGACATGACCGCCAACCTCCGCACGGGCTACGCCGCGGTGCGATTGAGCGACGCGCAGGTGGCGGCGATCAAGTGGCTGGCCGCGCGGCCGAACGGCCCGGCGAAGGTCCTCGTCATCTCCGAGGAGTGGTCGTCCGACTGTCGGCGCGACGTGCCGATGCTTGCGCGCCTGGCCGAGGCGGGCGGACTCGAGCTTCGGATCTTCCGCCGTGACGGGCAGCGGTTCAGCTCGAGCCACCGGCCGAGCCTCGCCGAGGCGCCGGACAGCAACGCCGACATCATGGCCGAGTTCCTGAACACGAAGAACGGACAGACCTGGCAGTCGATTCCCGTCGCGGTCTTTTACACGAAGAACCTCGAGTACCTCTATCACTACACCGAGTACCCGGCGATCTACCTGAAAGACGCGGTCGTCGGGGGCATCCGGGCCGCCCGGCAGGGCGAGAACAAGGAAGAGACACAGAAGCGGGGCGACCGCGAGTTCACCGAGCTCCAGCAATCGCCGTTCTTCCGGATCTGGGCCTGTGCGGGTATCGACGAGATCGTGAGCGCGCTGCACCGCAAGGTCGTCCTCGGCCCCTCAGCCTGAGCGTCACTCGGGCAACGCGTCACTCCGTCAGGATCCAGGCGTTGTGGCGGAAGGGGTCGTAGCGCTCGCCCTTCGCGCAGAAGCCCTTCGTGTCGATCACGCGCTTCATTGCGCCGTCGCTCGAGCGGCGCGCCGACAGGAAGAGATCGAGATCCTGGAACGCGTGGCGCCCCGCGTTGCGCTGGCGGCACAGGTTGCGCGCGCGGTTGAAGTACACGATCGGGTCGCACGCGATGCGCGTGTCGAGCGGCAGCTTCAGATCGCGCCGCGTCGTGGTGCCGTCGGCGTTGTGGAGGTCGGCCCAGCCCGTACAAGTCGCCCGCGCGTCGAACATGTGGAGCGCGTAGAGCCGGCCCTGTCCCGTCAAGGTGCGGTCGCCCGGGAACGCGTAGGGGATCAGCTGCAGGAGCGAGAACAGCGCCGCGAGCGCGTACACCGGCCAGACCTCACGCCCCCGGCAGAGCGCCGTCAGCAGCCCTTCGGGCGGATCCCGCGGCGGGACGAGCCGGCTCAGCGGAAAGATCGCCAGGATGGCGAACATCAGGAGCGGGTAGAAGAACCCGACGACCTGCCACGACAGCGCGTGGAAGACGAGGAACTGCGCGAAAGCGGCCCAGAAGATCCACGCGCGCCCGGCCAGCAATCCCCACGCGACGCCGAGCTCGAGGACGATCACGTACGCGCAGGCCGCGACGACGCCTCCGCCCGAGAACGGCCACATCGGGCGGTAGAGGCCGGCGCCCGAGATCCATTCCCAGTTGAGCTTGAGTGTGCCGGCCCAGAAATAGAAGAGCGTCACCAGCACGCGCAGCGCGTCGCGCTTGGCCGGCACGAAGAGGTACGCGAAGGTGGCGAAGAACCCCATGTAGTGCTGGTTCATCCGCAGGCGATAGTCGAGCAGCATGATCGCGAGCTTGAGGGCGTTGACCAGCACCAGGCCGGCATAGGCCCAGGGGACCAGCCGGCGGCAGGCGAAGAGAAGCCCGACGCCGATCGCCGCGGCGAAGTAGGCGCGCAGCAGCAGCGCCACGCCGGGCGCCGACAGCACCCGGAGCCTCTCACACGCGGGCACCAGCGGCCAGCAGATCGGCTCGGCCTGCGCGTTGACGAACGCCACGATGCGCTGGTCGACCCAGAACAGATAGGTGACGACGTGCAGGAACGCCATCGCGACGCCGTACCAGCGCAGCGCGTCGTCGCGCTCGATCTCGGCGATCTGCGAGCGGAGGAATCGGATGGCCGACCGCATGGCGCGAGCCTAGCCCAAGTTGACCCCTTTCCGCGCCGAAGGCTAATCTCACGCCGGGGGACCATGAGAAGGCTTCGCCTCGCTCTCGCCGTCGGTGTGCTCGGCGTCGTCGGTGGCGGCTGCGTCAGCCTCACACCGCAGCAGAAGGACACGCTGACCGACGTCCAGCGGTTCGCCGACGCGACGGCCGCGGCCTACGGGCTGATGCGAATTCCCGTGACCGTCCAGCCGGGGACCAATCTCGGCATCGGGGGAGTGTATCGCCAGGGCAATTTCTATCTGAACGCCGGCTCCCTCGACTCGGGGCATCTCACGGCGATGGTGGCTCATGAGCTTGGACACTACGTGCTGGGTCACGAGCCGACCACCGGCGTGTCGATGGCGGAGCTCCTGAGGGCGCAGGAGCAGCGCGAGCTCGACGCAAACGCCAAGGCCGTCGAGATCCTGGTGCGCGCCAAGGGCATGACCCAACCCCAGGCGGTCCGGACGATGGTGGTCTATCTCCGCACCGCCCAGAACGCGCAGAATCGCGGCCAGCCGAACGCTCCGGGGCATCGCCCGCCTTCCGAGGAGATCGCGGACCTGCTCGCCCGGTTCCCCGGGCCCGCCGCGCCGGCCGCGGCACAAGGCGCCGGCTCGTCGGCGGCCCCGATCCCGGTGCCGACCTGGACGCCCGGAGATCGGTGGACCTTCTGGTGGGACAACCCGCGTAGCTCCGGCACCTTCGTGTGGTCCGTGGATCGCGAGCAGGTCGTCGACGGGACGCTGTACTACGTCGTCCGCTCGAGGCCGACGACGTCACAATCGACGCGGGAGTTCTTCTATCAGAAGACCGATCTGGCGTGGCGGATGGAGATGGTGAACGGCACCGTCGAAAGCAAGGCGGAGCCGGCTCAGCTGCGCTACGTGTGGCCGCTGACTACCGGCGGCGCGTGGGAGCAGACCGTCGCCGTGACGACGGGCCGCGAGGGAAAGAGCTCCACGGAGACCAGAATCAGATCGTGTCAGGTCACGGGCGAGGAGACGGTGACGGTCGCCGGCGGCACCTATCGCACGCTCAAGACCGTCTGTCGCGACAAGACGAACCAGGTCGTCTCCGAGATGTGGTACGCCCCGGAGGTCAAGCACTGGGTCAAGGAGTGGAGTCGATTTTCGTGGGGCGTGCAGGAGCGCGAGCTCATGGACGTGAAGCTGAAGTAGCCGCTCTGGCGCCGTCCCCGCGCGGCTAGCGCATCGGCTCGAACTCGTAGCTGCCGGCATCGGCCGTCAGCGCCAGGAACAGATGGCCGCCCCTCACCGTATAGGTCCGAACGTACGGCCACTGCTTGGCGAGATGGTCGTGCAGCGATCCGGGCGGACACATCGCACGGGTCAGGGCGAGCGGTCCGAACCGGAGCTCGTTCGGTCCGTTGAGTATCCACGTCCCGCGGCCGCGGTTGCAGTCGAACCGCACGCGCACGTTGCCGTTGTTGGTGAAGGCGAGGGTGTACTTGGCCTTGTCGTCGGGGGTCAGGACCGAGCCGTCGCCGCCCTGGAACTTCACGAGCTGCCACGAGGTGTCGCCGATGCCACCCAGCTGAAGCTTCGGCGTCGGCGCGCAGCCCGCCACGATACCCAGCGCCACCAGCAGCACTATAAATCGCGTCATGGGAGGCCTCCCCTACCGTCCAGGGTTACATGGCGGCATCCCGCGGCCAAAGAAGGATGTGACGGGCGACGCGCCGTGTCGGCGCGATCGCCCGGATTGCCCGCACGGGCATGAGGACCGATGTAAACTCTTGGAAACGCAGTCACGCGCAGTGGCGGCACTGGCAGACGCGCTGGACTTAGGATGCGTCGGCCCGCACGCGGCAAACTCCCGGCCGATCTTGTGTTCTTACGGCGTTCCGCGTCTGCATGCTTGGCTGATCTTGGGTCCTGTCGGGTACTCCTGGATGCTGTTCGTTGAGGCACACCGCCCCCACGGGCCCCTGACCGCCGACGCCACGGACGCAATCACCGAATCGCCAGAATCGCAATGAGTAGCACAATCACGATCGCGATGAGCAGAGCAACCACGAGCAGTCGCAGGATTAAACCCACTGCCACCACCCCAGCTTGGGATGGTAGCCTAGAACCGACGGCTCTCGGCGGCCCGTATCCAAACGCAGCCCAGCGTGTGGACCATCGCTCGGAATCCCGACGTGCCACTCCAGGTATTACAATATCGATCGCGAGGGCAGATCGCCAACCGTGCCTGGGAAGGGACAGGCAAACGCGGGGAGGGCGCGTGATGAATGACCCAGACGTGGCGACGCAACTCCATTCCGAGATCGCGAGAACCCGACAGATGCTGTTGCAGCATCACGACGATGAAATTGAACGCTTGCGCGCCCTGCGTGAGACGTTGAAGGCGAACCTGGCGCGATTTCGGACGCTCTGTGCGCCTTTCCATTTCCAGAAGGGAGATGGACGATCAGGTAGGAATCTCTAGCGCGAGGAGTCGGAGCTGACTCTGGTCCAGCCGCACCCGGCTCCAGGACAGCCGCGCCCGACTCTGGATAAGAATGTCTCGGCTCCGTTCGCGGTTCAGGATTCTAGTCTGTTCTCCCGGACCACAAGGAACCTCGACAGCATTGCGAGGGCGTCCTCGGTTACGTTCAGTGGGAACTCGTGTATAGGCGTCCACTGCGTGCGGCCGTTGAGACGAGCGTCAAGCTGGACGATGCAGTGCCGAGCGGCCAGCCGGTTACCTCCGGGATTGCGCTGGAACTCACAAATCATGCGGATAGCCTGCCCAGGGCCGACAAAGAAAGGCGTAGCAAACGCGCGCCCGGTGTCAGTGCCCAGCCGCTCCACCGTGGCAACGAATGTCAGTGGTTCTCCGTCCTGCTCCGGCAGCCGCACCCGTAGGTTATCGACAATGACAGTCTTGGCGCCCTTGTTGAAGAAGACGAACGGGAACTCAAGTACGAGCTGATCCGCAGCCGTGTGGCCCGCGTACGTGTGAGGCGTCCCGACACTCAGCTTACCCGGCCGCCAGTTGTGCCACCAAAAAGTAAGCCCAGATAGTGCTAGAGCAAGGACGCTGATGAGCAGGGCTGCTAGGCTCATGGCGGCACTGACGTCGCCGGAGACTCGGTGACCGCAGGCTGGGCTATCGTGAGCATGACGAGTGACGGCTTTTCGGTCTCAGGAGTGCTCGCGTCTACGAGGTTCATGTCCGTCCCACGTTCACCCTCGTAGATGTTCACGAGAAACTCTTTGCCCGAGCGCGGAAGCCCCTGATCGAGTCTAAGTCCAACGCCCTTTACGGCGCGGATCTGAGCGTCGCTGTGGTAGACGATTCCCTTCAGCGCATCGAGGATGCGTTTCGGCGCGTTATCGACGTCAAGGACAGCGCCGCGCGTCGCGAAGATGATCTCAACGTCTATCGTCGAACTACCAAGTGGCGCTCCTTGAACCTGCTTCCTCGCTTCCGCCTGCAGGGCCTCGACGTACTGGACGGGCGCACGGCTCCGCTGTGACTTCGGGCGACCGACAAGCCAGAGGCTAAGCCGGGGTCGTCGGTCGGGGAGAACTCTGATACCGCCCACGCGGACAAAGTAACCTCCGGGCTGACACACCGTCAAACGCCAACATCGTGCGCCTGGCGAGCTACACCGTGCTCGTGTAACTTCGGCTAGACTCGGGGAAGTGATGAAGACGCGCATGTTCGGGATCGTTGCAGTGCTGTTGATGGCCGGCTGCTCGACAGTACCGTACGAAGCACCGCGAGGCGTCGTATGGGGCTGTGCTGCGAGGTGACGGCCGCCCCGGAGGATTTGTGGTGCTTCGAACCCTAAAGGTTGCGAACTACTACGTCAGCAGACCACGGCGCAGACGAGTCGGCGGTGGGGATCTTACGAGAAGGCACGGTGATACGGAGAGCGACCACCGCCGAGGAGGGCAAGCGATGATGCGACGGCGAAGCGCCTTACTGCTCATCGCGCTCTACGTCCTGGCCTCCGCCGCGACAGCCTACGCCGAGTGCGCATGGGTGCTGTGGGTGCGGACGCAGGTGCCCGGGCAAGCGACCACGACAAGCGTGCTTGGCGCGTACGAGGCAAGAGCCGAGTGCAAGAACGCGGAGCGCGAGGAGATCGCGGGAGTGCGAGCTAAGTTTCCCAGCGCGAAGATGAAGGTGGATCGCGAGACCGTATGGGTTTGGAATGAGAAAAGTGCGGCAACCATGATCACTCATGACTACTACTGCCTCCCCGACACCGTGGACCCGCGCGGGGCGAAGGGGAAGTGATGGGCTGGTCGATCTTCTGGCTCCTCTTCGATTTGTTCCTCTCGGCGGTGCTTCTCGTAGCCGTCGTTGGCTTAGTCGCCAAGGCAGCACTTCTCGTTCGACTCCAGCATCTGCAAAGCTTGGGCGACAAGCGCAAGGTGTGGCACCTGGAGCGCGCGGTGTTTCGCGCTCCGTCGCGATGACGATGACCGGACACAAGACCGAGGCCGTCTATCGGCGATACGCGATCGTCAGCGAGCAGGATCTCCGCGACGCCGCACAGAAGGTCGCCGCGGCCGAACAGGGCCGAGTAACCGAGTTGGGCAAAGTATGGGGCCAATTGGCTGCTGTGGCCGGGTAAGCTCGCCGCGTAACTATGCGATACTCCACACACGCGCGAGTGGCGAAACTGGCAGACGCGCTGGACTTAGGATCCAGTGGGGCGACCCATGGGAGTTCGAGTCTCCCCTCGCGCACCACTTCGAACTCCGGACACTTAGCCGCTATTCAAGTTCGGCCGCGAGCTCCGGCAGCAATTCACGATTCCAGGCGGCCGATCGGTCTCGATGGCTATATTGCGACCGTCGTAATACCCAATCTCGTGTAAGCCCTGCAGGAAGGCCTGCCGCTCGGCCGATGGCTTCCCCGCTAAGGGCGGCAGCAGAAAATATCCGATCAGCGAGGTTCTCGCTTCCACGCGACCGCCTTTCACGTACACAACGACGCGTGCCCCGTGTGGCGTCATCCCAATCCTCTGCGGAGTCTCCGGATCTGCGGAGAGTTCGCATAGGAAATCGGGTCTCCGCGTCTCCACAACGAGGTATAGGGTGATGTTGGCCTTTCCATCGTCAGTCCGAAAACTGACTTTGAGGCGCGATTCCACAATTTCCACAGACAGATTGACCGCATCTAGTTGCTTTCCGCCGTATCTCGCCACAAGCTGTCCTGCTTTCTCTTCGATCACGAGAGTACGGGCGTGCCACCCCGCTTTGGAGGAACGAGAGTGCACCCGGCCTTGCCATTTACCGATTAGCGGCTTGAGGTGCGGATCTAGCGCGTTCCTCTGTGCCGAGTTTTCATCGCCAACGGCTCTTGGAATGAGGATCGAGACAGAATCAAGACAGCTCGCCGCCACAACGAGTGCCATTAGGACCGTGAGTCTCAGTATCCGCATGGGCACCTCGTGGGATGGCTAGCGCCAGAGTGTAGCCCAACGTGGCAACGCGCACCAGCATCGCATGGCGGGACTGTCGGGAACTATGGCGGGCGCAGCAGAGTTAGGTGGGTGTCGTCTGTGTTGGCGGCTCCATCCGAATCTGGGGGAGGCTCAACCGTGGTGGCTCATCTAAGCGAAGGGGGTGATCGGCTGTAACTCCGACGCCGCCCGGTAAGGGGTGGCACATCGGTAACACCCGAAAGCGCCGTTCGTAGAGGAGGAAGGCGAGATGATGTCCCTCACTGTGCCCTACATCGTTATCGTCATTCTCGTGTTGAGCGCGTTGGTGGTTCCGTCGGCCGTGGCCACCGATGGCCCGAAGGTTCAGGCCACCGTCAGCTTCGGCCAGTGGCAGACGGACCCCCCATTGGACAGGTTCACCAACCCAAACGACCGAACCCGTAACAATCACCAGTTGCTCCCCCAGGTGGTCCAGATCAAGGCAGGGGGCGCAGTCAACTTCATCATCAGCGGATTCCACGAGCCGGTTATCTATGGGGACGGGACGCAGCCCGGCGACATCAACACCAACCTCGTGGTCCCTCCGCCTCCAGTGGCCCTTATCGATGATCCGGCCAATCGGATGTTCCGGGGAATCGATCCGAGGCCGCTGTCTCAAGACCGGGTCGAGTCCGTGATCTTCCGCAAGTCCGGCACCTATCTCGTAATTTGCGGGGTACAACCGCACTTCGTGAACGACGGCATGTTCGGCTTCGTGAAGGTCACAGGCCCCGACGCTGACTAGGAGCACGGCTAAGATCCTCGCAAGAGATCTCGATTAGCGGGCCGCCCAGTGACTGTTGGCGCCCAAACCGGCTGGGCGCCTCGTCACTGGGCGATCCTTCGTGCAAGCAAGCACGCGTTCAGGGTCCTCTCGAACCGTGGTAGCCCGGGTCGCACGGAACATATCCGCCAACCCATGGGAGTTCGAGTCACCCCTCGCGCACCATCATCGCGCCATACATCCATCGGAGCCTCGCGCCCAATCAGGTCGGGCGGGCGCCGGTCCCCGCCGCCGCCGATAGTTCAACCTGCTAGACTCCCGCCAGCCGTCAAATGACAGTCCCGAGGAGTCCGCCATGAGAGCACTTGTCCTTTTCTGTGTCTTGTTCATGGCGTCGCCCGCCTTCGCCTTGGACGGTCAGCAGCGGTTGCTTGGAATGTGGAAGCTTGAGTCGTGGTACTCCGAATTCAAGGCGACTGGTGAGAAGAAGAACTTCTTTGGCGACCGGCCGAACGGCTACCTTGTCTTCACGCCAGAGAAACGCATGCTGGCATTCGTCACGGCGTCGCAACGCAACAAGCCCGAGACCGACGAGGACCGTGTCGCGGCCTTCCGTTCGATGGCTGCGTACAGCGGGATCTACCGTGTCAGGGGCGACCGATGGATTGCGAAGGTGGATGTGGCCTGGGACGAGTCTTGGATCGGCACGGAACAGGTGCGGTTCTTCAGAATTGAGGGTGACAGACTAACGGTCACCACGGCCTTTCAACCTAACCCCAACCTGCCGGGGCAGCCCGAAACACGCGGTGTGCTGATCTGGAGACGCGTGAAGGCTTCGCGTTAGTGCCGACACGCCAGCCATCCCCAACCGAGGTGCCCGTACGGCGGGTCGGGATCGAAGCGGTTCTCTGCTTCGATTGCCCTCGGCTGGTCCCGGACGCCACCATTCCGCAGACGTTTCTGCTCCAGGCAGATCAGGTCATCGAGTAGAGTCGGTATCGCCCCGGAGGATCAGGAAACGGTCGTCGAGGAGTTTCCGCGAGTAGGACTGAGGCGAAGAAGGTCGAGAGCGGCATCCAACCATCGTGCGCGACATCAGCGAGGTCGCGCTTCAGGCTCCGCCGCGGAAATTGAAAGCCGTTCGCGTTCCCAGATGTCGTAGCATGCGGTGTGGAAATACACGGACAACCACCTCGACGCGACGGCCTCGACAGCGTCCTGGTACGCTGTCACCGGCTCTCCGCAACCATCGCAGGGTCGTCCGTCGCCCAAGCCATCCCAGACGTCCACCGCGTGAACACGCGCGACGAGACGCGCTGTCAATCTGCACCGGACCAGTTGGCGCGCGTCGTCCGGATCCACCTCTATTGTCTTTCCCGCCACGTGAAGCGCGGATCAATGGGTGCTTTCCCTCATTCGCGCCGGGTAAATACCCCGAGCCATCGACGCCAAAGAATCATGGCTAGCTCCGGGCGCCAGAGCAATCTTACCCGGCTGTCTCGCCCGCGCGAAGATGGCGCCGAGGGAATCGCTCTCGGTCAGCGTCGTGCGCGAGTTCTTTCGCTGGGCAGCATCGTCGCTCGCTCCGCGTCCCAGACGATGAAGCAGTCAGCGTGGAGCAACAGGAGGTGAGCGTCGTTCGCCGCCGGCAGCTCCATCGTGAGCTACGTCTTCAGAAGCTCGCGATTGCATGCGGCGCACCGTCCACCCGCGCCGGGGCCTCCGAGTATCCGCACCGGACGAGACGCCGGTAAGCGACCGGACCTCAGCTTCTGGCGTACGATGAGAGTCACCGCCGTTTCCCAATGCCCCCGGCAGCCGCGGGCCCACGCGAGACTGGTCACCGCCCGCTCATGGCTTCGTACGATCCTGGTCTGACTAGCCGAGTAGCTGACAGCGGTTCGCCTGAACAGCCGCTGTCCCTTACGAGCAGCGTCGAGTTGTCTCTGGCCCCCGTCGCCATCGGTGTCGCCATGCGACGCGCACGCTATCACGTACTCCCGCGGCGCCCCTATCGGGTACTTCCCCTCCTGAGCGACCCCCAACGCGTCACAAATCCGCGAAGACCCGTTTGACGTTTTATAGGACCGAGACCGGCTGTACCTGCGTCCTTCTCACCTCGACCCGAGACGTCCTTCTCTGAGCCTCGACCCGCGCCTCGGGCCCCGAACGAGCGAGCGCAAGCCGCTCTGCCTCCCAAACGCCCACCCCGCCTTGCACGAGCTGGAAGGCGCTCACGGCTGGCGCGGGGATACGCTCGCGGGCTGGCAGAAGCCCTTTGGGGGGATGACGAGGTAGCGCCCCTGGCTTCTCTCGAGCGCGTCGCACTCCTCGCGCGTCGAGGCGCCGACGTAGGAGCCGGTCGGCAGGTAGAGGGCTGGAGTCAGCCAGTACCCATCCCCGCGACCGATCGTGAGCGGCTCGCACGCTCGGGGCGTGGTGAAGGTGGCGCTGTTGGCGTCCGCGTCCCGGACCTTCTCGCACTGATAGCGGTCGGGCGTGTACAGCACTCGGCGCGGGCCGTTCCCGCTGCGAGGCTCTCCAACGTACCCCCAGCCCGTCCCGGAAGAGGGGAACTGCCTCGGATGCGGGGTGGTGCACGCCGCCAGAGCCGCCAGCACGAGCATCCCCAGGGCAGAGCGGCCGAGGGATCGCGTCACAGATACCGTCGAAATGACGCCCCACCCACGTGTTGAACGCCGACGTGAGGCCGAGGTAGAGGAGCGTGAGGCCCACGTAGAGGAGATTGCGGGAGAAGCGATACGGACCGGTCGTGACGATCGCCGTGGTCGGACGCGCCCGATCGACGTTCGTGCCCGCGGCGCGCAATGCGCGTCGTCCCAGAACCGCGATCGCGACGCCCACGATCGAGAGCGCGAGGGCAGCCCACTGGTGCGCTTCCGCACTGGGGTCAGTCATGGCCGTGACCTGGAGGGTAGCGCGCGGTCGTGATCTCGCCGCTTCACTGGATCACCCGGTCCGCCAGCAGCAAGATCGACTTCGGGATCGTCACTCCGAGAGCCTTGGCCGTCTTGAGATTGCAGACCAGCTCGAACGTTGTCGGCTGCCCGATGGGCAGATCTCCCGGCTTCGCGCCCTTCAGGATGCGGTCGACGTGGGTCGCGGCCTGCCGGTAGAGGTCCTCCGGACTGGGGCCGTAGCCGATGAGGGCGCCGATCGTGGCCCACCGGCCGGCGTCGGCGGAGGTGACGTGTCCGATGTGATAGATCTTCCCGGGCTGCTGCGCGCGCGCCGCGAACGGGAGCAGAAAGAGGCTCGGTGCGAGAACTGCCAGGACGATCAGCCGCATGAGTCCCTCATGGTCGGGTGTGCTTGCGGCAGTCTAGCAGAGCGGCCCGGGCGCCTCGCGAGAGACGGCGTGGCGCGGGCGTGGTACCATGCGAGGGCTCGTGACGCGAAAGCCCGAAATCACCCTGGAGTGTCGATGAAAGTCGCGGTCGAAGCGATCGAGGGCTGCAAGCGGCGTCTGGCCGTCGAGGCGCCGGTCGACGTCGTGCAGCAGGAATGGGAGCGCGCCTACGGCCGCGTGCAGAAACACGCGCGCCTGCCCGGATTCCGGAAGGGCCACGTGCCCCGCTCGCTCGTCAAGGTCCACTTCTCCGACGACGTGCGCCGCGAGGTCGCCGAGCACCTGATCCCCGACGTCTACCGTCAGGCGCTGTCCGAGGCGAAGCTCGATCCCGTCAACGAGCCCGATCTCCAGGAAGTCCGGCTCGAGGAGGGTGCGCCGCTGAGCTTCGTCGCCGTCGTCGAGGTCAAGCCGGCGATCAACCTGACCGACTACAAAGGCGTCGAGGTCGAGCACGCGCCGGTGCCGGTCACCGCCGACGACCTCGCCGCCACGCTCGAGCAGATGCGCGAGCAGCAGGCGCAGTTCCACGCGGTGGAGCGTCCGGCCGCCACCGGCGATCTCGTCGTCGTCGACTACACGCTGGCCATCGACGGCCACGACCCGTCGAGCCAGACCGGCTACGAGTTCCTGGTCGGTGCCCGCAGCGTGCTGCCCGAGATCGACGACGCCGTGGTCGGCCTGCGCGCCGGCGAAGAGCGCGAGGTCGCCTTGCGCTTCGCCGCCGACCACCGCCGTGAAGACCTGCGCGGGCGCGGCGGCCGCGCGACCGTGAAGATGGTCGAGGTCAAGGAGAAGTCGCTGCCGGCGCTCGACGACGACTTCGCGAAGTCGCTCGGCGAGTTCGAGACGCTCGAGGCGCTTCGCACCGAGCTCATGAAGCAGCTCGAGACGCGGCGCGCGCACGACGAGCAGCGCGCGCTCCAGGAAAAGATCGTCGACGCGGTGATCGCGCGGCACGACTTCACGGTGCCGGACGCGCTGGTCATGCGCCAGGTCGCCCACCGGATCGAGCACGCCCGCGAGTCCGTCCGTCGGCAGGGCATCGACCCCGAGCGGATGCCGTGGGACTACAACAAGCTGATCGCCGAGCTCCGACCCGGGGCCGAGAAGGCCGTGCGCCGCGCGCTCCTGCTGGAGGCGATCGCTGACAAAGAGGCGATCGCGCCCACGGACGCCGACGTCGACGCCGAGGTCGAGAAGCTCGCGCAAGCCAGTCAGCGGCCCACACCGGCCCTCCGTCGTATGATGGAGAAAAGCGGCGACCTCGAGGGACTGCGTCAGGGCATCCGGGACCGCATGACCCTCGAGCTGCTGGTCGCCAACGCGAAAGTTCGGGCCTAAACGGCTTTGCGTGCCACAGGACGTCGCGCGGCTGAGCGCCCGCCGTCTGGAGGTGAGTCGATGAACAGGAGATCTCCGATGGGTTTGGTTCCGATGGTCGTGGAGCAGACACCGCGCGGCGAGCGCGCGTTCGACATCTTTTCGCGCCTCCTGAAGGAGCGCATCATCTTCTTGCCGACCTTCATCGAGGACGATCTGGCCAATCTGGTCATCGCCCAGATGCTCTACCTGGAGGCCGACGACCCCGACAAGGACATCAACCTCTACATCAACTCGCCCGGCGGGTCGGTCACCGCGGGGATGGCCATCTACGACACGATGCAGTACGTGAAGCCGGCGATCTCCACGATCTGTATGGGTCAGGCCGCGTCGATGGGCGCGCTCCTGCTGTGCGCGGGCGCCAAGGGCAGGCGGTTCGCGCTGCCGCACGCGCGGATCATGATCCACCAGCCTCTCGGCGGCGTGCAAGGCCAGGCGACCGACATCGACATCCAGGCCCGGGAGATCCTCCGGATGCGCGAGGAGCTCAACCGCATCCTGGTCCACCACACCGGTCAATCCGCCGATAAGATCCAGCGCGACACCGATCGGGACTTTTTCATGACCGCCGAGCAAGCGAAGGAATATAGAATCGTCGATGAAGTGATCTCCTCGAAGCCGACGACCCGACCGGTGAGCGAAGCGGCCGCGCTCGCGATCCAGAAGTAGCGAGCGCATGGCCCGGCCGCGCGAAGGCAGCGGAACCCTGCGGTGCTCGTTCTGCGGCAAGAGCCAGAACGACGTCCGCAAGCTGATCGCCGGGCCCACCGTCTACATCTGCGACGAGTGCATCGAGCTCTGTAACGACATCATCGCGGAGGAGTGGGAAGAGGAGAAGTCGCGCGAGCTCCGCAGCCTCCCGAAGCCCGCCGAGATCAAGACCGCACTCGATCAGTACGTCGTCGGCCAGGAGCGCGCCAAGAAGGTCCTGGCCGTCGCGGTCCACAACCACTACAAGCGCATCGAGTCGGGCAGCGAGGCGGGCGAC
>QHTE01000102.1 GCA_003220685.1 Candidatus Rokuibacteriota bacterium | reverse complement strand
GCAAGGTGAAGTCGGCGTCCCGCAAGAACGGCGGAAGCGTTTCTCTGGTTTCCTTGAGCTGGGGGAAGAGGCGCTCGAAGAACGGCGCCAGCGGCGGCGGAGGCGCGTCCTCGGCGGATGCCGTACCCGGCCACCAGCCGGCCCATATCACAAGGGCAAGGACGAGCGCCATGGGTCGTCTACGCATAGGTGTCTCCCGCGCGTTTGCGATCATCCTCGGAAGGACCTCTTTTGGTGCGTTAGGTTCGTCGGCTGAAGCCGTTCTTAAGCCCAGGTTGCCCGTGCGCAAATGGGACCTTAGGCTCATAGCACCCGAGTCGTCGTTCCCGGCAGCGAGAGAGCGCGCTGCCAGCACGCGTGTCATCACATAGAACCCTGAATTCACTAGCGCGCGTCCCGCAGGAACGCGGTCACACTCAGAAGGTAGGCAGATGATCCTCAGCTCGTGGGACGGAGCTGCTCCATTCGAGCGGGGGTGATTAGGACTATCGTCCAAGGCTCCTCGCGAATCTCTCGAGCTCGCTCATAACGCAAGGAGGCTTAGCATTTCTGGTGCGGTCGCCATGTTGATCTTCCCTATCCCTTCGTCCTCGCGATCAGCACGTCGCCCCGGTCATGCAGCGCGACCGAGAGACCCTTAGCCGCCGGGACAATTCGCTGAAGGAGCGGTTATCCCGTCCAGATCACCCGTCCACGGCTTCTGCATGGCCGTGAGATCGATGGTGAGGGTCCGCCAGCACCCTAGCCTTCGGGCCGACCTCAGCACCATCTCAAACCCTGCCCGTCCTTTCCCCGCCCACCTGCGCCCTCACGCTCCGGGCGACGACTCGCCCGAGCTCCAGCTCCAGGTCTTTGGCCTCGATACGCCCGAACACGTCAAGAAGGACCGCGATCGAACCGGTCCACCCCGTCTGGTGGCTGGCGCCGAGCCCCGCTCCGTTGTCGCCGTGGAAGTACTCATAGAAGAGGATCAGATCGCGCCAGTGCGGATCGGCCTGGAACTTGGCGGTCCCTCCGTAAACCGGCCGCCGTCCCTTGGCGTCGCGCAGGAAGGTGCTGGCCAGCCGGCGGGAGATTTCTCGGGCCACTTCGAACAGCGTCATGTACCGCCCCGAACCGGTCGGACACTGCACCTTGAATTCATCGCCGTAGAAGCTATACAAGTTCAAGAGCGCGCGGATCAGCAGCGCATTGACCGGCATCCAGACGGGGCCCCGCCAGTTGGAGTTGCCGCCGAACATTCCGGTGTCCGATTCGCCAGGCAGGTACTGGACCTTGTACTCCTCACGACCGACGTGAAACATGAACGGCTCTTTCAGGTGATATCTCGATAGAGAGCGAATGCCATGGGGCCCGAGAAACTCGTTCTCGTCGAGCATATAGGCGAGCACTCGCTCCAGCTTCTGCTTGTTGAGGATCGAGAGCAGGCGCCGTCCTTTGTAGCCGATGAACCCCTGGTCGGTCGGGGAAACATGGGAAGCAACCCCGGGATGGCGTTTGCGGAACAGCGCGATCATCTCCATCAGCTTCGGGTAACGCTCTACGGCGTTGGCCTCGAACACCGTTGACGCGCACAGCGGCAGGAGCCCCACCAGCGACCTTACTTTAAGGCGCATCGCGTGGCCGTCGGGCAGTCGCAGCAGATCATAGAAGAATCCGTCCTGTTCATCCCACATCTCGTCGTGATGCTCGCCGATGCGGTCCATCGCGTAGGAGATCCACACGAAATGCTCGACGAACTTGAACGCGACCTCTTCGTACATCGGGTCGTATTCGGTCAGAATGAGGGCTATCTCCAGCATGTTCTGGCAGTAGAACGCCATCCAGGCCGTCCCGTCCGCCTGCTCCAGAGATCCGCCCGTGGGGAGCTGGGCGCTCCGGTCGAATACGCCAATGTTGTCGAGACCCAGAAAGCCCCCGGCGAACACGTTGCGCCCGGCGGGGTCCTTCCGGTTGACCCACCAGCTGAAATTCAGCATCAACCCCTGAAACGATCGTTCCAGGAACCGAAGGTCCGCCCGGCCGAGGGTCCGCTCCACCTTGTAGAGGTAGAGCGTGGCCCAGGCATGCACCGGGGGATTCACGTCGCTGAAGTTCCACTCGTAGGCGGGAATTTGCCCATTGGGGTGGGAATAGAGACCGCGCAGCATCAGCAGCAGCTGCTCCTTGGCGAAATCGAAGTCCACCAGCGCGAGGGAGATCGCGTGGAAGGCCAGATCCCAGGCCGCATACCAGGGGTACTCCCACTTGTCCGGCATCGAGATCACGTCAGCGTTCAGCATGTGAAACCATTCTGTATTCCGCACGCCGTGGCCAGCGGATCCCATGAGGGGATGACTCTTGTGCTCCTGAAGCCATCGATCGACATCGAAGTAGTAGTACTGCTTGCTCCACAACATGCCGGCTAGCGCCTGGCGGTGCACCCGGCGTTCATCTTCGTTCAGCGATTTCGGCGAAATCCGATCGTAGAATTCGTCGGCGTCGGCGATCCGGCTCTTGAATGTCTCCTCGAATCCGCTGAATGCCTTGTCTACCCCGGCGGCCGCCAGACGGAGGCGGATGGTCTTGCTGCCGCCGCCGGGCACGTCGAGGAGATAGTGGGCCGCCGCTTTCGTCCCGACCTTGGCGGGGTTGACCGCCTCGCCGTGGTCCGAGACGGTGTAGGCGTGGAACGCATCCTTGACGTACGGGGAAGGATTGGGCTGGCCCCAGAGACGGGACGCGTTGCTCTCATTCTCGGTGAAGAGCAACTCCGGGGCTCCATCGCAAAGCAGCCAGTACTCGCCAAGCTCCTGGTGTGTGGCTTGGATGACGCCCGGCCGTACCTCGCGCATCGAAGGCTTTCGATCGTCCTCGCCCCAAGACCAGGTGTTGCGGAACCATAGTGTCGGCAGGACACGAAGCCGGGCCGCTTCAGGTCCACGGTTGTGCACGGTAATGCGAGCGAGGATGTCTTCCGGGCCCTCCTTCGCGTACTCCACAAACACGTCAAAATACCGATCGTCGCCGAAGACGCCCGTATCGAGCAGCTCGTACTCGAACTCTTCCCGCGATCTTCGGCGGTTCGTCTCGATCAGATCCCGGTAGGGATACTCCCGCTGCGGGTACTTGTAGAGATACTTCATGTACGAGTGGGTGGGCGTGCTGTCGAGGTAGAAGTAGTACTCCTTGACGTCCTCGCCATGGTTCGCCTCACTGTTGGTGAGTCCGAACAGGCGCTCTTTCAGGATAGGGTCTCGCTCGTTCCACAACGCCAGCGCGAAGCACAGCCGTTGCTTGTCATCAGAGAGGCCGCCGAGCCCGTCCTCACCCCAGCGGTAGGCTCGTGAGCGAGCCTGGTCATGGGTGAAATAGCCCCAGGCGTTGCCGTCATCGCTGTAGTCCTCGCGGACCGTGCCCCACTGCCGCTCGCTGAGGTAGGGGCCCCATTTCTTCCAGGGGATTTGCGCCTCGCGCGCCTCGTTCAACCGTTTTTGCTCAGCGACATCCACCAAAGGATTCATTTCTGCCTCCGTCAGCCGAGCATGCCCTTCCTGAGGTCCTCAGAAGCCGCCTTGGACGTGTGTCCTCCGCGGTGGTCGAGCGCGTCTGGTGCCGGGCGGAGATCGGGGCTTGTCTCTGGCGCCGGCTCCAGCGGGAACACCAGGAGCAGCGCGTGGAACACGACCACGACCAAGGCGAACGTGGTCAGAGCGTTGGCCGCGGGGTGGACCCCGTCGAGGCCGGAGTCGAGCAGAGTCCATCGAGGCGCGCCGTTTGTCAGACGCGTCAACCACGCCACCATCAAGACAGCGGCCCCGCTCGCGAGGGCCTGCCATCCTCTGCGAGCTGTCTGCCTCAGGTTCCGTGTCGCAGAAGCTCGATTGGTCCTTGGCTGGCTATGGGTCGAGTGCGAGGAGCGGACCCCGACCTCGGATTCGACCCCGTCGACATGCGCGCTCTCGTTCTGCATGACCCGTCCCCTCTTCCACCGGCCTGTCGCCCTCGATCGCTCACCGGCGTCGCCTCGCGTGGCGAGCGCCGGCGCCGACCGGACATCCCGTTCCTCTACCGGCCGTGAGCCCTATTGCTCCTTTACCAGGAACTGCGAGCGTCGATTCTGGGACCAGCATCCCTCGTTGTGCACGCTGCACGACGGCCGCTCCATGCCATAGGAGATGACCGAGATGCGGTCTGCCTTCACGCCTTGCGCGACGAGATAGTTCAAAGTCGCCGTGGCCCGGCGTTGGATTCGTGAACAAAGGTCTTCATTCGAGTTCCTGGTCGAGTACTGGTCGACCTCTCTGCGCCGCGGGGCGATAGGCGATCCACCATCCGGCAAACCTCCTGGCTTCTCGCCCATTGCCGCGAATTGGCGCCGCGACGCGCCGGCAGGTCCCATGGAAACCGGCATGTCGTGGCTCGACGTTCGCCGCCTACGGTGGCAACCGCACGGCAGACGATCCGGCGCGGCCCTGATAGACTTCCAGCGGCGTTGTGGTCACGCCCTCGATCGGCCTCGTCGTCGGGAACCGCATGCCGGCGAACCGAGAGTCCTCGAACGTCGCCGTGAAAGGGATTGCCCCCTGCGCCAAGCGCGCAGTTTCCTGCGGAGAGAGGTCGGCTCTGGCAGCAACGGTGGGTCCTTCAACCGTGGTCATCACGCCAACCGAGTTGTCTTGAGCCAAGGCCGGGGCGGCGCCTGTGTGGCCGCTGACTATGGCGCACGCGTAGACAATGATTCTGACGGCTCGCATTTCTACCTGCCCCCTCTCGCTTGACCCGGGCGGCGCCAAGATACCATAAATTATATAAATAATATAATTTATTGCTACCCACGCTAATCGTAGAGGCATCCTCTCGCGTCTAGGATTCATCGCGCGCGTCCGGGCGCTCAAGGCAAGACCTACACCGTCATGCCGGTCTCGACAGGACTAAGGGCCTACCCTGGGCGAGCCGTAACGCGGACCGTGGCCTCGCGCTGCACGTGGAGCTACCCGCGCGAGCCGAGCCGATCGAGCCGGTGGGAGCTCGAGGGGCCGAAGGGGTTGAGACATGGGAGGAGGCGGGGAGGTTTCCGCGTTGCAGAGGGGCGCAATGTTCCGACGGCAACATCCTCGGCCCCGCTAGAATTCAGTGTTGAGGTGGTGTCCTAACGAACAGGGTTCAGCTGCGGCGCGCGCTTACCGCAACTCGTACGATGACGAAGATGTCATCACCGTGGCGAGGAAGCGCCAGGCGCCGGCGACCTTCACGTAGGTGACGTCGCCGACCCAGACCTGGTCGGGGCCCGTGATCAGGCGCTCGAGCTGGCGATTCGGAATGCTGGTGAAGATAAGGCGAGGAACCGCGATCTCCTCTCCAAAGGGCTCATTGACGAGCCCCGAACCCCAGGCTACTGTCGCCCTGCCTACTCGCCCCGCCCGTTTCAATGACGTGCGCCGGTCGGGGCAGGAGCGACAGATGCCATACAGGATTTCCCGGCTCGGCATCGTGGAGATCCGGTAGCGATGGGATCAAGCTCGTGAATAAGCCATGGCAGCCTGACCACGAATTC
>QHTE01000067.1:51715-69476 GCA_003220685.1 Candidatus Rokuibacteriota bacterium | reverse complement strand
CGCGAGTGGCTGCAGAACATCAAGCCGGAGGATTTCGAGAAGTTCAACAAGGCCTGACGGACTGCTCGTCGTGCGGATCGCGCTCTTCACCAACAACTATCTGCCGTTCTGCGGGGGCGTCACGATCTCGGTCGAGACGCTCCGACGGGGCCTCGAGTCGTCCGGACACGAGGCGTGGGTCTTCGGTCCGCGCCTGGCCGGCGCCGAGGACGTCTCGGTCAAGGTCGTCCGCTATCCGTCGATCCCCGTCGCGACCTATCCGGAGTTCGCGCTGGCGGTGCCCTATTCGAGGCGGATCGACCGGCTCGTCACGGCGCTCGACTTCGACGTGATCCACGCGCATCACCCGTTCCTGCTGGGCCCCGCGGCGCGCCGGCTCGCCCGCCGGAATCGACGGCCGCTGGTCTTCACCTACCACACGCGCTACGAGAAGTACGCGCACTACGTGCCACTGCCGCTCGGCCTCGTGCAGGCGGCGGCGCTGCGGATCTCGGCCGGGTTCGCCGCGCAGGCCGACGCCGTGCTGGCGCCTTCGGCGGTCATCCGCGACGAGCTGCACGCGCGCGGCGTCCGGGCGCCGATCGCCGTCGTCCCGACCGGCGTCGACCTCGACCGCTTTCGCCCGGGCGACCGCGCGGCCGCGCGACGCAGGCTCGGCGTCGGCGATGCCGAGCCGCTGGTGCTCTACGTCGGGCGGCTCGACCGCGAAAAGAGCGTCGACCGCGTGCTCCTGGCCTTCGAGCGCGTCGCCTCGACCTTGCCCGCCGCCCAGCTCGTCCTCGTCGGCCAGGGCACCGAGACGCAGCGGCTGCGGCGCATGGCCGAGGCGCTGCCCGTCGCCGAGCGGATCCGCTTCCTGGGGCTCAGGCCCCACCACTCGCTAGTCGAGTGCTATCAGGCGGCCGACGTCTTCCTCTTCGCCTCCGAGACCGAGACGCAGGGCCTGGTTCTCGCCGAAGCGGCGGCGAGTGGCCTGCCGGCCGTCGCCGTCGATGCCCCCGGCTGCGACGAGGTCGTGCGCGACGGCGACACGGGAATCCTCACGAAAGGCGATCCGGCCGCGCTGGCGGAGGCCGTGATCGGACTGCTGCTCGATCCCGAGCGCCGGCGCGCGATGGCCCGCCGCGCCCGCGAGATCGCCGAGCGCCTGTTCGACGTCCGGTTGCAAGTCGATCGGACGCTGGCCGTCTACGCCGACGCGGTCGCGCGCCTGCGGTGAGCCGACTTCAAGACTCGCCCCGGCCGAGCAGGCGCGCCTCCTGGGCGAGTACGAGAGCGCGCGGGTCCGCGCCATCCACGCCCGGCTGGCCCTCGTGATCCCGCGCGAAGCGCTCGGCCTTCGCCACCACCGCATCGTGGACCAGCAGTTCCCGGAGCCGCCGCGGCGCATGCGTTGATCTGGAACCCCGCCGCCGAGAGTATGCCGCGCGCGGCGCGCGAGCAGCTGCAGCTCGAACGGCTCCAGGACACGCTCCAGCGGGCCCGCGAGCACGTCGCGTTTCACCGCGAGCGGCTGGGCGGCGCCAGGGTCGGCGCGCTCGCGGATCTCGCCAGCCTTCCGTTCGTCCGCAAGAGCGACCTCCGCGAGCAATACCCGTTCGGCCTCCTGGCCGTGCCCCGCCCAGAGGTTGCCCGGATCCACGCTTCCTCCGGCACCAAGGGCAAGCCGACCGTCGCCGCCTACACCGCCGGCGATCTCGACGTCTGGCGCGAGGTGATGGCGCGCGCGCTCACGGCCGCCGGCGCGCGCCGCGGCGACCTGCTGCACGTCGCGTTCGGCTACGGTCTCTTCACGGGCGGGCTCGGCTTCCACGACGGCGCCGAGCGCCTCGGCATGACCGTCGTGCCGGTCTCTTCGGGCAACACGGCGCGCCACCATCTGCTGCTGCAGGACTTCAAGCCCGACGTGCTCGCGGGCACACCGTCCTTCGCGCTGCACCTGGCCGAGACGCTGGCCGAGGCGGGCGGGACGCCTCGCGAGCTCGGACTGCGCGTCGGCCTGTTCGGCGCCGAGCCCTGGACCGACGGCATCCGGGTTGCGCTCGAGCACGCGTTCGGCCTCAGCGCGTTCGACATCTACGGACTGTCGGAGATCATCGGACCCGGCGTCGCCGGCGAGTGCGAGGCGCGCGACGGGCTTCACGTCGCCGACGATCATTTCCTTCCGGAGATCGTCGATCCGGCCTCGGGCGCCGTGCTGCCGCCCGGCCGGGAAGGGGAGCTCGTCTTCACCACCCTGACCAAGCGGGCGATGCCGCTCGTGCGTTATCGCACCGGCGACATCACGACCCTGACCCTCGAGCCGTGCCGCTGCGGCCGCACCTCGGCGAGGATGGCGCGCGTCAAGGGCCGCTCGGACGACATGCTCATCGTGAAGGGTGTGAACCTCTATCCCTCCGAGATCGAGCGGACGTTGCTGGCCGTCGAGGAGCTGGCGCCCCACTATCAGCTCGTCGTCGACCGCGCGGCGACTTTGGCGCGGCTCGAGGTCCAGGTGGAGCCGGCACCCGAAGTGGTCGCGCGCTGCGGCGGCTTCGCCGCCGACCATCCGGAGATCGCCGCGCTCCGGCGGCGCGCCGCCGAGCAGCTCCGGCAAGCCACCGGCCTGAGCGTCGAGCTCACGATCGTGGCCCCGCGAACGATCCCTCGATCGGAAGGCAAGGCCGTGCGTGTGATCGAGCGCGGGTAGGGGTATGCTGGGACGGGAGGATGCGATGAGCGACCAGGCCCGGGACATGATGGCGAAGATCGATCGCGGCGTCCGGCTCGAGTCGGCGGCGGAGATGACCGGGGAGTACCGCGACAACCTGATCCATCTTCTGACCATGCAGGCCGATTCCGAGCTCGCCGGCGGCTACGGCTACGTGCCCTGGATCACCAAGGCCCTGACCGTCGAGGAGAAGCACGTGGTCGCCCAGATCGTCAAGGACGAGCTCCGCCACGCGACCGTCATGTACGGTCTCCTGGCTGACCTCGGCTTCGACGTCGAGAGCCACGTGCGCCAGCACGACGAGATCTTCACGATGCGCATCGACGCGGGCCGCGACATCGGCACCGCCCGCATTACGAGCGACAAGCGGGTGAACATCTTCTATTACCCGATCGACACGTGGGCCGACTTCATCTTCTTCAACTTCTGCATGGACCGCGGCGCCGGCCACCAGCTGGAGGACGTGCGCGGCTGCTCCTACGGGCCCTGGGTGCGGGCGATCGACGGCATCTTCAAGGAAGAGAAGTTCCACATCCGCCACGGCGAGTACTGGGTCAAGAAGCTCGCGGAGGACCCCAAGACCCACGCGGAAGCCCAGACCACGTTCGACAAGTGGTACGTCCGGACCATGAACATCTTCGGACGGCCCGGATCGCCGAAGAATCAAATCTATAGGAAGCTGAAGCTCAAGCTCCGTGACAACGACGAGGTCCGCCAGGCGTTCGCCGCGGAAGTGAAGGATCTCTGCGAGAAGTTCGGGCTGACCGTGCCGGAGTGGAAGCCCGTCTGGGACAAGCTCCCGGAAGAAGCGCACATCCCGGGCTAGTGCGCGTTCCGGTCGGCCTCAACATCTGGTCGAGGCTCGTCGAAAAGTCCTTTCCGTATCTCGACAAGACCCTCGCCCCGTTCGACTCTCTGTGGTTGCCCGATCACGTCCAGTACGGCGCCAACCGCGTCGCCGAGGGCTGGACGCTCCTGGCGTACGCGCTCGCGCGATACCCCGACAAGCTCTGCGGCCACGAGGTGCTCTGCAACAGCTTTCGCAATCCCGCGCACCTGGCCAAGATGGTCGCCACGGCGCAGGCCCTCTCCGGCGGGCGAGTGATCCTGGGAATCGGCGCCGGCTGGAACGAGGAAGAATACCGGGCCTACGGCTGGCCCTATTCGACGGCCCGCGCGCGTATCGCTCAGCTCGCCGAGGCGATCGAGCTGATCCGGACGATGTGGACCCAGGCCCCGGCCAGCTATCGGGGCGAGCACTACACCTTGTCGGAGGCCCACTGCGAGCCTCGCCCGGACCCGATCCCGCCCATCATGGTCGGCGGCCACGGCGAGACCTATCTGCTGCGCGTCGTCGCGCGCCACGCCGACTGGTGGAACTATCCCTTCCGCGACCCGGCGCTCTATACGCACAAGCAGGGAGTCCTCAAGCGGCATTGCCGCGAGGTCGGGCGCGACTACGAGGCGATCCGCCAGGTCGTCCGTGTCGGCATCCTCGTCGCGGAGACCGAGCGCGAGCTGGAGCGGCTGCAGGCGGCGCCCGACACCCGGCCGATGAGCGACATCAAGCTCGCCGGCACCCCGGCGCGCGTGACCGAAGTGCTGCGTAGGATCATCGCCCAGGGCGCTCATCGGCTCACCGTGAACTTCGCCGACGCGCCGCGCCCCGAGGGGACCCAGCTCTTCGCCGCCGCGGTGCTCCCACACCTCAGCTGACCGAGCCCAGAGCGCCCGACCACACCCGGGCACTTTTCCTGAACTTGACATAATCCACCTTATCGGAAGTAGCCCGGCCGGGCCGCGAGAATCGCATGGCTCGCCGAGGCGCCTGGCGCGCCGGCGCTCGACCTCGCGCTTCAAACGTGCTCAATCCGGTGATCAAGCCCGTGGGACAGTGCGCTCGGCGCCGCCGTCTCGTTGAACGGCAAGCCCGTGACTTCACGCATGCTCTTTCTTCAGAAAAGCCTTGAAGTCTCGCTGGTACACCGATTGCCGTGGGAGGTCTCGTGAACGCCGAGCGCCGGATGTCGATCTCGAGCTGTCTGATCCTGCATCGCCGGCACGTCTCACGGCCCGAGCGCGCCGCGGCCAAGGAGGCGCTGTGGAATCGCGATGGAGCCCGCATCCGATGTGGAGCTGATCGGCACGGAGCGCTGAACCGGCCCGATCGCTGCTCAAGTCATTGCTCAGGGCCTGCGCAAGCGAGCCGCCGAGGCCGTGCAAGTGCGCGTGGAATCGACCGACGCCCGTGGCACCGCGATTGCCAGTCTCCGAGAGTGATGACAACGGCGAGACTGCGCGTGCTTGACAGCCCTCGGGGCGGCTCGGATCGGATTGGACGATCCGCACGTCCCGCCCGGATCGCCTCACACTGCACACAAGGAGGACCGCGGTGACCGTAGAGCTCCGTTTCGACCAGATCCAGGGCAACGTCACGCCGGGCTTCAGAAAGAATCACCAGGCCTTCATGCTCCTGCGATTTGGCGCCAAGGGGTCGGCGCGGGCCTGGCTGAAAAAGCTGGTGCCGAGCGTGACGACGGCGAGCGCGGTGCGGGCATTCGTGCGGCGATTCAAGAACGCGAACCAGCCGGACGTTGTGGGCTGGCACACGAGGTGGGTCAACGTCGCCATGTCCGCCGCCGGCCTCGAGGCGCTCGAGGCACCGGGCATGGGCTTCTTCCCCGATGACTTCCGTCAGGGTCTGCGCGAGCGGGCGCACCTGATCGCTGACGACGAGACGATCCGCGACTGGAAGGTCGGCGGAACGCCCCAGAACGAAGCCCATGTCCTCGTCGTCGTCGCCGCGGACTCGGAAAAGGACCTGAACGCCGAGGTCGCACGGCAACGCGAGCTTGCCGGGGCGCACGATCTCCTCGAGCTCACGACCTGCTTCGGCGCGGAGCTCGGCGGCAACCTGCGTGGACACGAGCACTTCGGCTATCGCGACGGCATCTCGCAGCCCGACCGCGAGCCCGCACGAGACGCACCGGCGTGGGGCGAGTTCATCCTTGGACACCAGAACCAGATCGGACAGCTGGCGCGAGGACCCGACTGGGCCCGCAACGGGAGCTATGCGGTGTTCAGGCGGCTGAGCCAGGACGTCGCGCGCTTCCATCAGACTCTCCGCGAGCAGGCCGCGAGGGCTCGACGGGACCTCACCCCGGAGATGCTCGGGGCGAAGCTGGTCGGCCGGTGGCCGACCGGCGCCAAGCTCGGCAATCCCGAGACAGAGAAGAGGGCACCCGCGTGGCCGGGGGACGAAGCCGCTCGCGTGACCGCCCAGGACTTCAAGGATGACCCGCACGGGGAGCGGTTCCCGTTCGTCGCTCACATCCGCAAGGCCAACCCGCGCGGCGGCGATTCCCAGCGGCGCCGCTTGATCCGACGCGGTATCCCGTACGGGCCGCCGCTCGCGCCCGACGCGCCGGACGACGGCGCCGCGCGCGGGCTTCTGTTCCTCGCCTATCAGGCGAGCATCGCCGAGCAGTTCGAGCACATCCAGCAGAACTGGTTCAATGACTCCAAGTTTCCGACCACCACCACGGGGCGCGACCCGCTGGTGGGTCAGCCGGGCGGGCCTAACGAGATCACTCTTACGCAGAAAGGAGGACCGGTAGCGCTGACGCTGAGGCGGTTCGTGACGATGACGGGAGGGGGCTATTTCTTCTCACCGTCGATTCAGGCGCTCAAGCTGCTGGCGGACCCGCGACGGGCGCCGAGCACGGAGGGAAAGCCGATGGCGGACCAGTATTCGAGACTCGGAGAGTTCATCTTCAGAGAGGACCCCTACGACTGGCGCAGGGAGGCCGACATTCCCGAGCGAAAGTTGCCCGATGATCTCAACTCGGCCCCCGAAGTCGAGCGAGTGGGCCTGGGCAAGAACCGGAACTCCGCACGGCCGTTCGAGTTCGACTACGCGCTCGACGACCCGGAGTACTGGGAGAGTGGGCTCTTCTGGCAGGTCGGCGAAAAGACGATTCGGATCAGCAAGGCGATTCGAATCCAGTACGAGTACGAGAACAACGAGGGCCAGCGGGTCCGGCGTGGCATGGTGATCGGCTTCGAAGGCGCGGGCGGAGGGCCCTAGCCCAGACTCACGCGTGTTGGGCGAGGCTCGCTCGATCGACTCGAGCGAGCCTCCAACGACACCATCCAGGTCACCGGGTCAATCGACCGAGCGCCTCGCGCACGCGCGCAGGTTCGTCGAGGGTGCCCAGGTCCTCGAAGCTCTGCAGCGCGCTCAGCAGGAGCTTCCGCGCCTGCTCGACATCCCCTGCCCGGCGTCGCAGCTCAGCCTGGACGACCTGGGCCTTCGCCAGGTCGTTACGGGCTCCGACCTTTCCGATGATCGCCGTGGCGGTCGCGAGATGAGCCGCCGCGGCCTCGGGCGCGTCGGCGAGCAGACATTCGGCCAGCAGGAGCTCGGCCAGTCCCTCGAAGTGCCAGTAGCCGCGTTCACGACTCACCGCGAGCACGTCGTTCAGGACTTCTTGCGCTCTCGCGCGATCCCCCTGCCGAAGGTAACCCTCCGCCAGTCTCAGCGCGGCCACGGACCGTGTGTAGTGCAGCTGCGAGCGATCGAACCACGCCATCACCTCGGCCAGCTCGGCGATGCCCGTCGCGACGTCACCGACCTTGATGAGCCCATGGCCGCGCGCGGTCCGGATCATCGCCGCGTCGTATTCGAGCGGCGACAGCTTGAGGGCTTCGTCGAAGCAACGCAGACCTTTGGCCGGGTCACCCTGCTGCACGTGAATCGTGCCCAGGCGCCACCAACCGACGACCTTGAGCCGGCGGTCGTCGACCGCCTGCCCGTGCTCGAGCGCGCGACGACAATACGCGAAGCCTCGATCCCACTCGCCCAGGTACTGCGCCGCCGTATTCAGGATCCAGAGTGTCCGACAGGCCCACCAGACGTTGCCGCGTCGCTCGAACACCTCGAGCGCCCGATCGCCCACCTCCAAAGCGCCCCGGAGATCGCCTGCGACCTCGTAGACGTGGGCGAGGCAGCACTCGGCGTACGCGCGGATCTCCTCGAAGCCGTCTGCGTCGGCGATGGCCGCGGCCTCGCGGCAGTGGGAGATGGCCACGTCCGCTTTCGAGCCGGTCAGGCTGTGGAGGAAGCCCGTCCAGTAGTGCCAGGCGGCGCGGCGGCGCGGATCGGCGTGGCGATCGACGAGCTCGCGGATCGACTCGAGAGCGTGGATGTGCTCGCGGTGCTGGCCGAGCGCGAACTTCACCTCCGCCTGGTTGACGACCGCGTCGATGCGACGTAGTCGATTGGCCTCCGTGTCCTTCATCGCGTCGAGGAGACGCAGGGCCACCTCGAAATGCGCGACGGCCTCGGCGTTGGCCCACCGGCGCTGGGCCTTCGCGGCGGCCAAGAGCGCATAGTCGACGGCTTTCTCATCGGCGGTGCTGCGACCGAAGTGGTAGGCCAGCAGATCGACGACCTCGTCGATGCGGCCGGCGTACATGTCCTCGAGGGCGAACCCGGCGGCGGCATGAGCCGCGCGGCGGCGGATCTCAGCCAGGCTCCGGTATGCGACTTCCTGGGTGAGCCCGTGGGCGAAGACGTAGGTCGGCTCGTCGCCGTCGTACCGTTCATACAGGAACTCGAGGCGGCTCAGCTCGACCAGATTCGCCTCGACGTCCTCCGGCTCGCCGAGAAGGGCCCGCAAGAGGCGCAGCGGAATCTCCGGGCCGAGGACGGCGGCGTGCTGGAGCACTCCCCTCGCCGCGGGCGAGAGGCGATCGATCCGGGCGAGCAAAACTTCCTCGACGGTATCCGGGATCCGCACCGCCGAGCCCTGCTCCGCCGCGACCTTCGCCAGCTCTTCCAGGAAGAACGGATTGCCGTCGGCCTTCGCCACGATCGCCGAGCGGAGCGACTCGAGCGCGGCCTCGGAGGCGAGCATCGGTCCCACCATGGTGGTGCTCTCGTCGATCGACAGGCCGTCAAGCGCGATCTGGGTGAAGTTCGCTCGGTCGGTCCAGGGCGGCCGATATCCCGGGCGATAGGTCAGGAGAACCAGGAGCGGCACGCCGGCGAGACCGTCCATCACCGACGCGAAGGCCTCCGACGCGCGATCGATCGTGTGCACGTCCTCGAGCACCAGGATGAGCGGCTGTCGCGCTCCGCCCCGGCGGATCATGCGCCGCAAAATTTCGAAGGTCTTCAGCTGGACCGACTCCGGGCGCAGCCCTTCCAGGCTCTCCGCTCCTTCTTTGATTCCCAGGAGTCGCAACAGATAGGGCGCGGCCTCGGAGGCCTCGATCCCGAGTCGGCCGAGTGTAATGCTCACCTTCTCGTGGACGACCCCGGGCGCGTCGAGGTCGGCGAGCCGGCAGGCTCGTCGGAGCAGCTCGAGAATCGGCAGATATGGAATCGTGGCGCCGTACGACCGGCACCGTCCCTCGAAGAACGTGACCCGCCGGCCCCTGATCGCCTGTCGGAACTCGAACAGGAGCCGCGACTTCCCGATGCCGGCCTCGCCGGAGATGCCGACGATCTGAACGTGGCCGGCCATCACCGACGACAGGCGGCTCCGGAGGAGCTCGAGCTCGAGCTTGCGGTTCACGAACGTGGCCACACGGCCGGCCGCCTTGAATCCCGCGCGCTCCGGTCCCGCAAGCCAGTAAGCGACTTGGGCCGCATCGTCCTCCGACGACGACTGCGGCTCGAGGTCGAAGCGTCGCTCCAGGAACTGGGCGGCGGCCGAGCTCGCGACGATCGACCACGGCGGAGCCGACGCCAGCAGCGATTCGAGCACCGCCCAGCCCTCGCGTCCCGTGTCCGAGTCGATCTCGGGACCACTGCTGGTGCGGCCAACCGTGAAGACGCCGACATGGATCGCGATCTTGAGCGGGAACTGATCGGCGCCCGTGAGCCCGGAGCGCTCGAGCGCCTTGCGCATGGCCATCGCCGCGTGGGCGGCACGGCGGGGCGCGTCTTCCGGCAAGTCGAGCCCGAACGCGGCGCCCACGCCCGTCGGGCTCAGCTCTTCCACGCGACCGCCGAGGCTTCGAATTTTCTCGATCAAGGTCTCGAGCGCGCGGCTCGTGTCCATGAGCGCGTCGGCGCCCGCCGGCACCATGAGGCGCGCGCGCAGAAGCGTGACCCGGCGGCGCTCCCAGCGGATGCGGATCGACGGCACGATGGAAGCCGCGGGCGTGGCGGCTGCGGCCGCGGCGGCGATCTCGGGCACTTCGCTCGGTGCCGGAGCCGCCCCGGAGGAGGCGGCGGCCGCAGGCCGCGGCGGGCGCGGCGCAGCCCGCTGGGGCGCGCTCGACTTCGCGCCGCCCGGGCGGATGCCGAGCTTCTCGATCCGCACGCGGAGCGTGTTGCGCGCGATGCCGAGGCGGGCCGCGGTGCGCGAGAGGTTCCAGCCGGTCTGCTCGAGCGCGCTCCGGATGTGATCGGCCATCGCGTGGTCGAGCGAGCCGACGTCGGTCGACATGCTCTGCGCCGGGGCCGTCGAGCTCGGGGCCGGCGCCCCCGTTGCCGGCGCCGCCTGCTCCTCGGCCAGATTCAGCATCGCGGCAGTCACCTGCGCTGCCTCGGACAGGAGCGCCACGCGCTCCATGAGGTTGGCCAGCTCGCGAACGTTCCCCGGCCAGGAATAGGACATGAGCCGCGCGCAGGCATCCGGGCTGAGCGTTCGCGCCGACACGCCGTAGTCGGCGGCGGCGCGGGCCAGGAAATGATTCGCGAGCAGCAGGATGTCCTCGCCGCGCTCGCGCAGCGAGGGCAGGCGCAGGGTGAGCACCGCGAGTCGATGGTAGAGATCTTCCCGGAACTCGCGCTTGCGGATCGCCGCCGGCAGGTCGACGTTGCTCGCGCTGATCACCCAGACGTCGATGGGCTCGGTGTGGGTGCCGCCCAGCCGTCGCACCGCGCGCTCCTCGATCGCCTTGAGCAGCTTGGCCTGCAGGGACTCCGCAAGCAGACCCACCTCGTCGAGAAAGATCGTCCCGCGGTGCGCGGTCTGAAAGAGCCCGGGCTTGGAGCGTCGCGCGTCGGTGAATGCGCCGCGCTCGTAGCCGAACAGCTCGGATTCGAGGAGCGTCTCGGGGATCGCCGCGCAGTTGACGTCGACGAACGGCCCCGAGGCCCTGGGGCTCGCTGCGTGCAGCAGGCCGGCAAGGAGCCCCTTCCCCGATCCCGTGTCGCCCTGGATCAGGATCGAGGGCGGACGGTGAGCGCTGTATCCGCGTCCGAGAAGACGTCGTACGTCGTCACGGAGCGCCTCGATCGCCGGACTTTTGCCGAGGAGTCCTGCGAGCACGTCCATGACGCAGGTATCTTACTCCACCGGCCAAACCCATTGTTCTCGGGCGGCGTGCTCTCGACGCTCACGCGCCCAGCGCGGCGAGTCGCGCCTTGATCTCGTCCAGGCGCCGACTCTGCGCCAGCTCGCCGAGCGCCCGCTGATAGGTCGCGATCGCGTCGGCCTTCTGGCCGGCGAGCTCCTGCGTACGGCCGAGGCCGATGATCAGCTCTTCGTAATAGAAGTCCCTGGGGCCCAGGCCCGTCAGTGCGATCTTGAACGCGTCCACCGCCTTCGGATAGTTGCGCTCGGCCTCCCACGTGTACGCGACACCGCCCCGGCTCAGCGTCTTGAGCGTCCGCGGGGCGCCCTGCGCGGCGGCGAGGTCCCAGGCGCCGCGCGCCTGGGCATACTGCTGGGCGTCGTAGCGGAGGCTCCCGAGCTCGTAGGCCACCTGGGCGGCGCCCGGCCCCGAGGGATACTGCGTGAGGGCGGTCTCGAGCTCGCCGATGCCCGCGGCGCGTGCCTCGGCGCTCGCCTGCCCGGACAGCGCGGGCTGGGCCCGCGTCATCGCCGCGGCATACGCGGCCATCGCGTGGCGCCGCGAGACGGTGTGCCAGTACCAGCCGCCCGCGGCGAGCGCGACGACGGCGAGCAATGCGATCCCGGCAATGATCAACGTCCGGCCCGTCGGAAGAGTCAGCTTGAGCATGACGCTATCGTACGCGAAGTCCCCGGCGATATTGTCGGCCGCAGGAGCCGCACCGCTTCCAGCCCTGTGACGCGCGCCGCACGAGGCGCCCGCAGTGGGGACAGCGCTGATACGTGATCCAGCCGAAGACGAGGCCGATGCCGGCCGCGAGCCCCACCCCGACCATCAGGGCGTCCACGAGTCGGGATCCTCAGAGCAGCTCGACGAAGACAGCGCCGTGCTCCACGACGACGGGGAAACAGGCCATCTTGACGGCGGGGTTGTTGGCGTTGGCGCCGGTGGTGACGTCCCAGCGCCAGGCGTGCCAGGGACAGACGACGATCCGGCCCTCGAGGTCGCCTTCGCCGAGCGGTCCGCCGCGGTGGACGCAGGCGTTGTCGAGCGCGTAGAACGTCCCCTCGACGTTGAAGAGTGCCAGCTCCCTACCCTCGGCCTCGACCACTCGGCCCTGACCGAGCGGCACGTCCTCCACGGCCGCGAGCCGAACTCGCCGGCTAGCCATGCCGCCGGACCTCACGCCATCGGAAACAGCCGCGCAAGTGGTCGTTCACCATGCCGGTGGCCTGCATGAAAGCGTAGCAGATCGTCGGCCCCACGAACCGGAACCCGCGCCTGAGGAGATCCCGGCTCATGGCCCTCGAGGCCTCGGTCTCGGCCGGACACTCGCCCTGCCGGCGCCAGGCGTTCTGCGTGGGGCGTCCGCCGACGAACTGCCAGATGTACGCGTCGAAGCTTCCGTGCTCGCGCTGGACCGCCAGGAACGCCCGCGCGTTGGCGATCGTGGCCTCGACCTTCGCGCGGTTGCGGACGATCCCCTCGTCGTTCATGAGCCGGCGCACCCGGGCGGCCGAGAAGCGCGCGATCTTCTTCGGGTCGAACCCGTCGAACGCCTTTCGGTACGCCGGGCGCTTTCTCAGAATGGTCGACCAGCTGAGCCCGGCCTGGGCACCCTCGAGAATCAAGAGCTCGAACAAGAGCCGGTCCCGATGGATCGGCACGCCCCACTCCCGGTCGTGATAGGCGGCCTCGAGCTCTCCTCGGGCCCACACGCAGCGTCGCTTGTCCACGGGAGCCTCTGGGGCTCGATGGTACTACCGGACCGCGACCACCCGGACCTTCACCTCGGTCGCACCCGCGACCGTGCGGTAGAGGGGTCAACGGCCGCGATACGTCGCGACGAGCTCGTCGGCCTGGGCCTGGCTGACGCCGGCGATCTCGAACGTCATGGTGACCGTGGCGAACCGGTTGGGCTCTGCCGCGGTCCGCGCGCCCTCGATCGTCACGTCGATCCTGGTCACCGGGATGCCCGATTCCTTCGCGTGCATCTCGATCAGCGTGACCCCGCACGAGGAGACGCCGCCCAGGAACGCCTCGCTGTTGGTGAACGCGTCGGCCTGGGGCCGCGACGACGAGTCGAGGAACAACGTGTGGCCGCGTGCCTCGCTGCGCGCCCGACCGAGGACCTCGCTGCTGGAGGAGCGTACCGCGTCGATCTTCACGTCGCTCACCGTGATCCCTCCTCTGAGGTCATGTCGACCTACCCCGCGATATATCACACTTTGCGCCATCATCCTCGGCCCTAGATTTTTTCCTGAAGGCCCCCGGCGTCCGATCGCCTACGATGGATTTTGATGCCGACTGCACCCCGCCCCAACTCGCTCCAGCAAGCCGCCTCGGCGGTGTTCGCCGTCACGACCGTCGTGCCGCTTCTGATCTTCGTCTGGACGCTCCATCGGCTCGGCTCGCTCTCACGCCTGCAGTCTCAGCTCGGGCTCGGTCTGGCTCTCGGCATCGCGCTGCTCGGTTTCTACATCTTCCGGCGCCTCATGGGCCAGATGTCAGAGCTCATCCGCGGTCTCGGACGGGCCGTCGAGCGAGGCTCTCGCCCGGCCGGCGACGGCCGTCTCGCCTCGCCCGCCCAGGACCGGGCTCCCGGACTGATCGCGCAGTACAAGCCCCCTGCCCTCGGGGCGCAGGCTCATACCGCCCCCTCGGCGTCCGCTCCAGCGGTGCCCGCCCCGCGACCGGCGCCCGCGCAGCCGCGCGTCGCGGTCGCCGCCGCGGGCGCGACTCCCGTGACCGCCACGTTGGATGTCGTGGAGGTCGAAGCCCCTCGCAGCCAGTCGATCCCGGGCCTCGGCATGATCCAGGAAGTCGACGATCTGAGCCGCGCGATGGCGAAGCTCTGGATGGGCGAAGCGATCGTCTACAAGGACCGCCGCGTCGCGGTCTCGATCATGAACGCGCGGGTGCCGATCACCGGCACGCTGGTCGACGTCACGGCCGACGGGCTTCTGATCGAGCAGGACGGCGGCCAGCCGGTCGCCGTCAGCTTCAGCCGTCTATCCGGAATCGACGCCGCGTAGCCCGCTCGATCTCCACCTTCATCTGGCCGCTCGCCCCGAACTGACGTACGATACGGCCACATTCACGAGCGCCGCCCTCGGTCGGGCCCGAGCCGCCGCGGGGCGGAGCCCCGTTGAGGAGCGCGCGATGCCGTACGACCTGATCATCAAGAACGGCACGGTGATCGACGGATCCGGACTTCCCCGCTACCGCGCCGACGTGGCGGTCCGTCACGGCCACGTCGCGGCGCTCGGTCGTATTCGAGAGGCCGCGCGCGCGGTCATCGACGCCGACGGTCACGTGGTCACGCCGGGGTTCATCGATGGCCACACGCACATGGACGCCCAGGTCTTCTGGGATCCGCTGGGCACCTGCTCGTGCTGGCACGGCGTCACCACGGTCGTGATGGGCAATTGCGGCTTCACCCTGGCGCCCTGCGGGAAGGCCGAGCGCCATCTGGTCGTGCGCAATCTCGAGCGTGCCGAGGACATCGCCGCCGAGGCGATGGACGCCGGCATCGACTGGACCTGGACCACGTTTCCCGAGTTCCTGGACCGCGTCGACGCCCTGCCCAAAGGCATCAACTACGCCGGCTACATCGGCCACTCGGCGCTACGCACCTACGCCATGGGCGAGCGCGCCTTCGAGAAGAAAGCGAGTGAGGACGATCTGCGCGCGATGGAGCGCGAGCTGCGCGACGCCATTCGCGCCGGCGCGATCGGCTTCACGACCTCGCGCTCGCCGAGCCACGAGACGCCCGACCGGCGTCCGGTCGCCAGCCGCCTGGCCTCGTGGGACGAGGTGCGCCGGCTGGTCGGCGTCATGGGCGAGATGAACGCGGGCGTGTTCGAGCTGGCCGGCGAGCGCGCCGGCGGCGACCCGGACCGCCTGCGCGACTACCACGTGCGGCTGCGCGATCTGGCCGTCGAGACCGGGCGGCCCATCACGTGGGGTCTGTTCAGCCGCCGTGAAGAGCCCGATCTCTGGCGCACGTATCTCGCCTTGCTGGAAGAGACCGCCGCCCGCGGCGGGCGGATGTTCGCGCAGGTGCACAGCCGCGCGCTCGCGGTCGTGCTCTCGTTCAAGACGAACCTGCCCTTCGATCGCCTGCCGGTGTGGCGCGAGCTCCGAGCGCTGCCGCTCGATCAGCAGAAGCAGCGCCTGCGCGATCCCGAGCTGCGCCGCCGTCTGATCGAAGCCGCGCGGGAGCGCGACGAGCGACGTCCGATCGGGGCCGAGGCGCGGCAGACCTCCTACGAGTGGATCTTCGTCATGGATACCGCCGAGGGGCCGCATCGCTCGGTGGCCGCTGTCGCGCGTGAGCGGGGGATCGATCCGGTCGAGGCGATCATCGATCTGGCACTCGAGAGAGACCTCGACCGGTTCTTCCTGCAGCCGATCGCGAACGAGGACCAGGACCACGCCCTCGAGCTCATGAAGCATCCCCGGACGGTCGTGACGTTCTCGGACTCGGGCGCGCACGTCTCGCAGATCATGGACGCCTCGCTCCAGACCCACCTGCTGAGCCACTGGGTGCGGGCCAAGCAGGCGATCGGCCTCGAGCAGGCCGTGCGCATGCTGAGCTTCGAGCCCGCCACGCACTGGGGGTTCACCGACCGCGGGCTGATCCGCGAGGGCATGGCCGCCGACCTGCTCGTCTTCGATCCCGAGACGATCGCGCCGGAGATACCGGAGGTGGTGCGCGACCTGCCGGCGGGAGCGCGGCGGCTCACGCAGCGAGCTCGCGGCATCGCGGCAACCGTCGTGAACGGCGAGGTCGTGCTGCGCGACGGTAAGCCCACGGGCGCGCTGCCGGGGCAGCTCCTGCGCGGCGGCGACAAAGTGAGGAGGTCAATACGATGAGCTGGAGTCTCGAGAAGTTCGCGTCCGCGTGTCGGCAGGCGCTCACCGACGATCCGGGCCTCGCGGGCCGGAAGAAGGTGTGCGAGATTGTTCAGGAGGTCCTCAAGGACGAGGCGTTCGTCGCCAGGCACGTCGGCGACGACGTGCCCGAGCGCGAGATCCTCTACGAAGACCCGAAGCTCGGCTTCTGCATCCTCGCCCACGTCTATCACGGCAAGAAGGAGAGCAATCCCCACGACCACGGTCCGTCCTGGGCGATCTACGGCCAGGCACGCGGCGAGACCGTGATGAGCGATTGGACACTCGTCGAGAAGGCGACGCCCGACAAGCCCGGTAAGGTGCGCCTGGCGACGAGCTACACGCTCAAGCCCGGCATGGCCCACGTCTACAACGAGGGGGACCTGCACTCGCCGCGACGCGAGGGCCCGACGCGACTGATCCGCATCGAGGGCACGAACATGGACAAGGTCAAGCGCCTCGCCTACGAGCGCGCGTGAGCGGGAGGAGGAAACCCATGGCGCTGAGCTACGGGGTCGTCGAAGGGTGGGAGCAGCTTCCGGGCGGCTATGCCCATCGTGATGTCGCGGGCGTCGCGATCGACGGCGAGGATCGCGTCTACCTGATCTGCCGCGGCGATCATCCGATCATCATCTACGACCGGAAGGGCAACTTCCTGGGCTCGTGGGGCGAGGGGCAATTCACCCTGCGCACCCACGGCATCACCGTCGGCCCGGACGGGCTCCTCTACTGCTCGGACGACGGCAACCACACCGTGCGGAAGTTCACGCCGCAGGGCAAGCTCCTGCTGACGCTCGGCACCATGGACAAGCCCTCGGACACCGGCTACGACGGCAAGAGCACCGCGACGGTCTCGAAGGCCGGCGGGCCGTTCAACCGGCCGACGAATCTCGCGGTCGGGCCGAAGGGTGAGCTCTACGTGTCCGACGGCTACGGCAACTGCCGCGTCCACCTCTTCTCGCCCACGGGCGAGCTCAAGCGGTCGTGGGGCGTGCCCGGTCAGGGGTCGGGCGAGTTCTTCCTCCCCCACGGCATCGCCGTCGCCGCCGACGGCCGCGTCTTCGTCTGCGACCGCGAGAACGACCGCATCCAGATCTTCAGCCCCGACGGCGAGTACCTGTCCGAGTGGACCGACACGCGCCGCCCGACGCACATCGTGTTCGACGGCGCCGGGCGCGCCTACGTCTCTGAGCTCTGGTGGCAGCCGGGGCAGACGTCTCGCCGCTACGGGCCGGCGGGCGACATCAAGTCGGGTCGCGTCAGCGTCTACGATCGCGACGGCCGGGTGCTGGCGCGCTGGGGCGGGCCGGATCCGACGGCGCCCGGCAGCTTCGCGGCGCCGCACGGCATCGCGGTCGACTCGAAGGGCGACGTGTACGTGAGCGAGGTTACCTGGACGTTCGCCGGTAGCCGCGGCTACGTGCCCGAGAGCTGCCACACGTTCCAGAAGTTCGCGCTGCAGTCCTGATCGTCCGCCGGGATTCGTACGCGGCGCCCTGGACCGCGTTCGCCGCGCTCTCCGCGATCGCCGCGGCCGCGACGCTCGCGATCGGCCCGACGATCGCGCGCGAGCATCGCTAGCGCGATCGATCGCGGCGGCTCGAGAGCCGGGCCGGCGACGACTCAGGCGGCGGACTTTCCCAGGATCGGGACGTTCTTGAGGGCGGCGCCGGTCGTCGGGTCCGCGTACACGCCGAAGGCGTCCACCAGGATGCCGCGGACGCCGCTCTTGGTCTCGATCGCGTACGCGATCGCCATGTCGTCCGGGTCCGACGTGCCTTCGAACCGGTAGTAGCCGCGGATCGTCAAGTCCTTGGAGCCGAAGCGCTCACCCGAGCCGAG
>QHTE01000067.1:0-51619 GCA_003220685.1 Candidatus Rokuibacteriota bacterium | reverse complement strand
AGCTGGCCGAGCCCTGCCGTGAGCTTCGCGCTCTCGTAGTCGACCGGGACGTCGACGATCGAGGGCCCGGGCTGTGCGAGCGCCTCGGCCAGGACCGGCGCCAGCGCGCGCGCCGAGTCGACCCGGTAGCCCTTCGCGCCGAACGCCGCGGCCAGGGCCACGAAGTCCGGGTTGCCGAACTTGACGCCGGATTCCCGCCCGAGATGTGTCTGCTGCTTCCACTGGATGAGGTTGTAGCCGCCATCGCGGAAGATGACGTTGACAATCCCGAGGCCGAGCCGGCATGCAGTCTCGAGCTCCTGGCAGTTCATGAGAAAGCCGCCGTCGCCGCTGACCGCCACCACCCGGCGCTCGGGATGGACGAGCTTGGCCGCGATCGCGGCCGGCAGCGCGAAACCCATGGCCGCGTAGCCGTTGGAGATGAGCACCGTGTTCGGCTCGTAGGCCGGGAACGTGCGGGCGATCCAGAGCTTGTGCGTGCCCACGTCGGAGATCAAGATGTCCTCGCGACCCATCTGGGCGCGAAGATCTTTCAGGATGCGCTGGGGCTTCAGCGGGAAGCCGTCGTCGTCGGCGCCCTCCGCGAGCTCGGCGAGGATGAAACGCCGGAGCGTGTGATACGACGACGGGTCCTTCTGGCCCTTCACGAGCCCGCCGAGCAGCTCGATCGCCTCGCGCACGTCGGCCACCACCTCGACGGCCGGCTGATAGAAGCTGTCGACCTCGGCCGGCGTGAAGTCGATGTGGACGATCGACTTCTTTCGCTCCGGGTTCCAGAACTTCGGCGCGTACTCGACCGGGTCGTAGCCGATCGCGACGATCAGATCCGCCTTGTCGAAGCCGCACGAGATGTAGTCGCGTGCCTGGAGCCCGACCGACAAGAGGCAGAGGTCGTCGTCGTACGGCATCGAGCCCTTCGCCATGAACGTGTGCGCGACGGGGATGCCGTGAGCGCGGGCGAACTTCCGCAGCTCGTGCGACGCGCGCCCGCGGATCACGCCGTTGCCGGCAAAGATCAGCGGGAATGCCGCGGCTTCGATCAGCCGCGCCGCGGTCTCGAGCGCCTGGCGGTCCGGCGACGGACGGCGGGCGCGCTCGGTCGAGAGCGGTACCCCCTCGGTGGCCTCGCGCGCGAGGTCCTCGGGCACCTCGATGTGACAGGCTCCGGGCTTCTCCGACTCGGCTAGCTTGAATGCCTTGCGGATCACCTCGGGGATCACCTCGGCGGTCTCCACGCGCGTGTTCCACTTGGTGAGGGGCCGGAAGTGCTCGACGATGTCCACGCGCTGATGCGATTCCTTGTGGATGCGATCGCGGCCCGCCTGCCCGGTGATCGCGACCAGGGGCGCGCGGTCGAGGTTCGCGTCGGCGACCCCCGTGGCCAGATTGGTGGCGCCCGGGCCGAGGGTCGAGAGACACACCCCTGGGCGGCCGGTCAGGCGCCCGTATGCGTCGGCCATGAACGCGGCCCCCTGCTCGTGGCGCGTCGGCACGAAGGTGATCCGCGAGTCGAGGAGAGAATCGAGGATGTCCAGGATCTCCTCGCCGGGCAGGCCGAAGACGTATTGGACCTGCTCGTTCTCGAGGCACTGGACGATCAGATCCGAGGCCTTCATGCCATCCAGACCGACTTGATGTTGACGAACTCGCGGATGCCGTACTCCGAGAGCTCGCGCCCGTAGCCCGATTTCTTGATGCCGCCGAACGGCAGCCGCGGATCCGACTTCACCAGGCCGTTGACGAACACGGCGCCCGCCTCGATCTCGGCCGCCAGGCGCTCGGCCCGCGCGTGGTCCCGGGTCCACAGCGCCGCGCCCAGCCCGAACCGCGAGTCGTTCGCCAGGCGCACCGCGTCGGTCTCGTCCTTGGCGCGGATCACCGCGGCCACCGGCCCGAACGTTTCCTCGTCGAAGGCCGGCATGCCCTTGTCGACCCCGGTCAGCAAGGTGGGCGGATAGAACGCGCCCTTGCCGGTCGGGATCTCGCCCCCGAGCAGCCGCTGAGCGCCGCGCTTGATCGACTGCTCGACCTGGCGGTGGAGGTCGTCGCGGAGGTCGACGCGCGCCTGCGGCCCGACCTGTGTCTCGCGGGCCAGCGGATCGCCCATCCGGCGCGACCGGAGCTGGTCGACAAACTTCGGGATGAACTTCTCGGCCACCGCCTCGACGACGATGAACCGCTTGGCCGCGATGCAGCTCTGGCCGCTGTTGACCAGGCGCGCATCGGCCGCGACGTTGGCGGCTAGGTCGAGGTCGGCGTCTTCCAGGACGATGAACGGATCGCTCCCGCCCAGCTCGAGCACCGTCTTCTTGATCGCCTTCCCCGCCCGCTCGGCTACCTTGCTTCCCGCCAGCTCGCTGCCCGTGAGCGTCACGGCCGCGATGCGCGGATCGTCGATTAGCCCGGCCACGGCCGAGGACTCGATCAGCGCGGTCGAAAAGAGCCTGCGCGGAAATCCCGCCTCGCGGAACACCTCCTCGATCTGCAGCGCGCAGCGCGGAACGTTGGACGCGTGCTTGAGGACGCCCGCGTTGCCCGCCATGAGCGCCGGCGCGGCGAAGCGGAACACCTGCCAGAAGGGGAAGTTCCAGGGCATCACCGCGAGCACGACGCCCAGCGGGTCGAAGCGCACGAAGCTCTTTCTCGCGTCGGTCTCGCGCGGCTGGACCGCCAGGAAGCCCTCGGCCGTGTCCGCGTAGTACTCGCACGCCCATGCGCACTTGTCCACCTCGGCCTCGCCCTGCGCGATCGGCTTGCCCATCTCGAGTGTCATCGTGCGAGCGAATTCGGCCCGGCGGCGGCGCAAGGTCCTGGCCGCCGCACGCATCCGCTCGGCCCGCGCCTTGAACGGAACCGGCCGCCACTCGAGAAACGCCGCGCGGCTCTGCGCGACGATGTCGTCGAGCTCGCGGGCCGAGGGCGGGGTAAACGTCTCGAGAACTTCGCCGGTGGCGGGATTGACCGATTGCAAACTCATGGGACGCCTCCTGATCCACGCGGGCTCGGCCGGCGGGCCCCAACCCGCGCACCCGGCCGCGCGCAGCTTCATCTATCTCTATGCTCTCTCCGGACCCGCGGAGGCGCAACGCGACGTGGGCCGGGCGGCCCACCGGGAGGCGCCGACCCGGATCAGAGATGCCGGCGCGCCAGGCTCTCGGCGTAGACCTGCAGCAGGCTGTGCATCTCGCGCATCGCGTTCTCCGCGGCTTGGCGGTCGTCGGCCGTGCGCAGGTGTTTGAGGATCGTCTTCTTGGTCTCGCCCGACTCTTCCTGCTCCACCGCTTCGTGGACGGCGTAGTTCTGGCCACCCCACTCCGGGCGCACGCCGTAGTGCTCCACGAGCGCGCGTCCGACGGTCCGGGCGATCTCGACCACCTCCTCCTCCAGAAGCGCCGTGGCACAGAGCGAGGCGCTCCACGGCCGCTCGTAGGCCAGCTCCTGGAAGAAGCGCACGATCGCCGCCATCTCGGGCACGGCGGTGATGCGGTCGTAGACGTCGCGCGGGTAGCCCAGGTCGTCGCCGATGCGACGAAAGAGCTCGTCGTGATCGGGCGTGGCGCCGACCTGGCCCCCCAGAAAGCCGAGGTCCTCCACGAGAAGGTGGCGCGCGCAATCCTTGCGGACCTCGAAATCCTCGCAGCGCGTGTGGATGCCGCTGAAGATCCGGGGAAACCAGGCGATCAGCAAGTAGTGCTGGGCGATGTGTCCCCACACTTGCTCGCGGCTCAGCGCGCCCGAGGCGAAGCGCTTGAAATACTCGGAGCGCCGGAACGGATTCGGCGCGAGCAGCTCGGCGGTCAGCGAGTCGAACCATTCCTCGGTCGTCACACGCTTCTCCATGCGTCGGTAATCTGGTCGTCGGCGATCTGGCGCGGCTCGGATTATAGCGAAGCGGCGGCGGGTCCCGGCGCGACGTCCGGTGGCGGCCGCCGAAGACGGGTCGCGCGCTCGAAGGCGTGGGCCAGCCGGAGCAGGGTCGGCTCGCTCCACGCGCGGCCGAGAAACGTGAGCCCGAGCGGGGCGCCCTCCGCCGTGTAGCCGGCCGGCACGATGACGCTCGGATAGCCGGCCTTGGCGCCGATCGCGGCGCCGGACCAGCCCGGGAAGACCAGAGCGTCCAGGCGCTCGCGCGCCATCACCCGGTCGATCCCGTCGGCTCTCGAGAGTCTGACGTCCTCGGCGCGGCTCCGGCGGTACGTCTCCGCCCGGAGCCCGCTCGTCGACTGGGCGGCCAGCAGGAGCACCTGGCCGTAGCGCAGCATCTCACGCGGCCGGGCTTCGTTGAAGCGGATCAGCTCGCGGATCGATCGGATCGGCGAAGTCTCGCCGAGGCCCTGGAGGTAGCGGTTCAGATCGCGCTTGAACTCGTAGAGCATGACGTCGGAACGGAAGTCGGTCACCTCGCGAGCGGTCAGGATGTCCGCGGGATCGACGAGGGTCACGCCGAGCGTCGCGAGGGCGCGGAGGGCGGTGTCGATCAGGGGCGATTCGGCCGCGGCGAGGCGCTCGTAGAACACCGCGCGCGGCACGCCCACCCTGACCCGCTCGAGGCCGGCGGCCGACAGAAACTCCGTGTAATCGCGGCGCGCGTGACGGCGGCTCGCCCGCGTGGCGCGATCGGCGACATCCACGCCCGTCATCGCCCCCAGGAGGACGGCGGCGTCGGCGACGGTCCGGCCGAACGGTCCGGCGGTGTCCTGGCTGGCCGCAATCGGAACGATACCGGATCGGGAGATCAGACCGAGCGTCGGCTTCACGCCGACGATCGAGTTCCAGTTGGCCGGGCTCAGGATCGAGCCGGACGTCTCGGTGCCGACGGCGACCGTGCACAGATCGGCGGCGACCGCGACGGCGGAGCCGCTGCTCGATCCGCCCGGGCTGAGATTCTCGCCGTACGGATTCTTCACCTGGCCGCCGCGCGAGCTGTAGCCGGCGGGCATGTTGGTGGTCAGGAAGTTCGCCCACTCGGTCATGTTCGCCTTGCCCAGGATCACCGCGCCGGCCTCGCGAAGCTTCGTCACCAGGAACGCGTCGCGAGGGGCCACGCAATCCTTGAGGGCCAGCGAGCCGGCGCTGGTGTGCTGCCGGTCCGCGGTGGCGATGTTGTCCTTCAGGAAGATCGGAATACCGTGCAGCGGCCCGCGGCTGCCGCTCGAGGCGCGCTCGCGGTCGAGCGCGTCGGCGATCTCGCGCGCGTCCGGATTGACCTCGAGCACGGCGTTGAGCCGCGGGCCGCTGCGGTCGTAGGCCTCGACGCGCTCCAGGAACCGCTCGGTCAACCGAAGGGAGGTCAGCCGGCCGGCCTGCATGGCCGCCTGAAGCTCCGCGATCGTCGCCCCGCTCGGATCGCCGTCGCGCGTCGCCGCCACGCGGGCGATTCTATCTCACGCGCACTCCGCTCGAGAGAGGCTCGGGCGTCAGCAATTCGGCGCTTCGCGAAGCTTTGCCTCGATCTTGTCGCCCGGCTTCATGTCTTGAAGGGTCTCGCGGTTGCCTGAAACTCGTGGGTGGTGCCGTTGCTCTCGCGAATCGTGATGCGTCCGGCGGTCTGATCGACGGCCACGACCTGCCCCTCCACCTTCTCGGGCGTCTGCGCGCGGTTCTTGCAGTCGGCTTTCGGCTGGCCGAACGCGAGCCCGGTCGCCAGGAAGACGGTCGTCGTGAAATCATTCCGTGACCTCCTTGGGTAGGTCAGGTGTTGTGTTCCTATGACCGAGTCTAGACCCGTCCCACACACCTCGCATCTCCTCGCGCGAGCGAGTATGATCTCGGCATGACGCCGCGGATCCAGATCGGCACGCGCGAAGGCCTCTGGGAGCTCGACGGCGATCGGGTGTCCTCCGTAGAGGCTTTCGCGGGGAAAGGCCTGACCGCGCTCGCGGCCGACGGTGCGCGCGAATGGGCGATCGTGGACGGTCGGACGCTCTGGGAGCGCGCCGGCTCCTCCTGGACCCTGCGCGCGACGATCGAAGGCCACGCGGCGACGTGTCTGGCCGCGGCGCCCGGGGCGCTCTGGATCGGAACCGAGGAGGCACATCTTCTGCGGCTGGCCGACGACGGGCCCGTGCCGGTCGAGTCGTTCGAGACGACCGACGGTCGCGCCGCCTGGTACACCCCGTGGGGCGATCCCGCCGACGTCCGGTCGATCGCGGTGGCGCTCGACGGCACGGTCTACGTGAACGTGCACGTCGGCGGCGTCGTCCGCTCGCGCGACGGCGGCCGGAGCTGGACGCCGACGGTCGACATCGAGAGCGACGTCCACCAGGTGCTGGCGCACCCTTCGCGCGCCGAGGTCGTGCTGGCCGCGGCGGCCGACGGCTTCGGCGTGAGCCGCGACTGCGGCGCGTCGTGGCGATTCATCACGGAAGGGATGCACGCCCACTATCTGCGCGCGGTGGCGGTGAGCGACGACACGGTACTCGTCTCGGCGTCGTCTGGTCCGGGCGGCCGCCGCGCCGCGCTCTATCGCGGGCACCTCGACGGGGACTCCGCGTTCGAGCGCTGCACCGACGGCCTGCCGACCTGGTTCGGCGACAACGTCGACACGGGCTGCCTCGCCGCGCGGGGCAGCTTCGTCGCATGCGGCACCGAGGACGGGCGCGTGTTCCGGTCGCTCGACGGAGGCCTGCACTGGGACGTGGCCGCCAAGGGACTGCCGGCCGTCACCGGCCTCAGCCTGCGATGACCCGATCGCGACGAGGGATCATCTTCGGCCTCGCGGTCGCGGTCGTCCTCGCCGGCTCCGTCCCCGGGCGGGCGCAAACGCTCTATGTCCCGGAGACGACGGACCGCTATTTTCAGGTCGAGTTCCAGGTGACCCAGAACCGCAGGGGCCCGGCGGTCGAGGGCTACGTCTACAATCGGGCGCGCCAGACGGCTCAGCGGGTTCGCCTGCAGATCCAGCGCGTCGACGCCGCGGGCGCGGTCGTCGGCAGCTCGACCATCTGGGTTCCGGGCGAGGTCCCCATGGAATCCCGCGCGTTCTTCAGCGCCGCCGTTCCCGACGCCGCGAGCTACCGCGTGCAGGTGCTCTCGTTCGACTGGACCTGCCAGGGCGGCGGAAGCGGGATGTAGTCCGGCGTCGCTCGACGAGAGATCCTCTCCCCCCCCGCCGCGACGCGCTCGTGATCCACTCCCTGCCGCTCTCTCCCGCGCTCCTGCTCCTGCTGCTCCTCTTCGCCCTGTTGATCTTCCTGGTCGAGGTGCGCGTCCTGACCTATGCGTACCGCAAGGTGGGCGTCCATCCTCGCTACGCCTTCGCGGTGATGCTGCTCTCGCTGGTCGGAAGCCGCGTGGACATCCCGCTCTTCGCGATCGCGCCGACCGGAGCCGCGCGCGTGTCGGGCCCGACGATCGTGGCACTGAACGTGGGGGGCGCGCTGATCCCGATTCTCGTCTCGGTGTATCTGCTGGCCCGCACGCGAATGTACTCGCGGATGCTGATCGCCACGGGGGCGGTCGCCGCGGTCGTCTACAGCCTCGCCGAGATCGTGCCCGGCGTCGGCATCGCGGTGCCGATGATCGCGCCGCCGCTCGTCGCGGCCGGCGTCGCAGTGGTCCTCGCGTTCCGGCGGGCACCGCCGGTGGCGTACGTGGCGGGCTCGATGGGCACCTTGATCGGCGCCGACCTGCTCAATCTGGGTCAGGTCGCGCGGATCGGTGCGCCGGTCGTATCGATCGGCGGCGCGGGAACCTTCGACGGGGTGTTCTTGACCGGCATTCTCGCCGGGCTCCTCGCCTGATCGAGCGGATCTTCGGGCTCGGTCCGATCAGTCGGCGGCCGCCGCGGCGGCGCGCGGTCCCCCGTCCGCCGCGGTCGGCCGGCCCCGCGCGATCGTGAGCATCGCGGTGGCCCCGAAGGCGTCGATCAGGAAATCGCGCATCGACTGATGCGCCTCGTCGGCGAACGCACACACCAGGCAGATCGAGAGCGCGACCCAGACGGCGGTCGCGGAGTCGGCCCGCCGAGCGTACCGTCGGGATCGCGAGCGCGCACGCACTTGGGCGCCGCGAGTCGGCGCCCAGGTGCCGACCGAGCGATCAGCCGCCGGCGGCGGCGGCGGCGAGCTGTCGGTCCGCCGCCTGCGCGGCCCGCTGGAAATCGCGCTCGGCGAAGTTGTAGAGGTGCGCGCCGCCCATGAAGATCTGCGCCGCGATCTCGCGCGGCACGTTCTTCAGGAGATTCGTCGAGACGTAGGGGAAATTCGAATCGAAGTGCGGATAGTCGGTCGAGATGCACATCCGGTCGGCGCCGATGAGGCCGGCCGTGGCTTCGATCTCGGGCTCGCTCCCCTCGACCGCCGCCCAGCAGTTGCGCCTGAAGTACTCGCGTGGCGTCATCGACAGATACGGCGCGTGCGAGTCGCGGTACTGCGGATAGTCCCACTCGATCCGCGACAGGAGGCCTGGCACCCACGAGTTCTGGGCCTCCAGGAAGCCGACCCGGAGCTTGGGATGGAACTCGAACACGCCGCCGATGATCATCGCGATCAGCGCCTGCTGCATCTCGATCCAGTGGCTGGCGACGTGGCGGTAGAACCGGTTCTCGCCGTAGAGATCGTTGAAGTACGAGTACCACGCGCCCGTGCCCTCGTGGAACCCCCAGGTCACGTCGAGCTCCTCGTGCAGGCTCAGGAGGGGGTCCCAGTAGTTCGAGTGCCAGAAGTGGCCGTTCACGAGGTTCGGCCGGATGAACGAGCCGACCGCGCCGAGCTCGCGCACGCACCGGACGAGCTCGCGGGAGGCCAGGTGCACGTCGTGGACGGGCAGCATCGCGACGAACTTCAGCTGCTCCGGGCTGTACTGGCAGAACTCGTGGATCCAGTTGTTGTAGGCCTGGCAGAGGGCCAGCGAGAGCTGCGGATCCAGGTTGTCGCGGGCGATGAGCGAGAGGCCCGTGGTCGGATAGAGCACCGCGATGTCGACGCCTTCCATCGCCATGCCCATCACCTGAGCCTCGGCGTTGTACTTGCGGTCGATCGCGAAGTCCAGCCGCCCGGTGTCGGCCAGCCGCGAGCCGGACAGGGGCTGCGTACTGTGCGTGGTGCCCGGACGGGTGCGCTTCCGGTATTGCTGCATCTCGGCGTCCCGCGTGGTGGGCAGACCGTCGATGACGATCGTCCCCCGGCGCGGCCGGCCGTCGGCGCCCACCTGGAGCAGGACGCGGTCCTTGAACCGCGCGTCCAGGTAGCGGTCGAAGAGATCTACCGGCTCCATGATGTGCATGTCGCAATCGACGAACCGCAGGCCGTCCTTCATCGCGTCCTCCCGGTGCGCACTGCGCGCTGCAGAGTCGCGGGGCTGGGGCCCCGCCGGCCGAGGCGCGCCTACGAACTATCGCGCCGGCTGGCGCGACTATATCGCGCCCGGTGTTACAGTCAAGCCATCCGGGCGGCACCCGGCAACATTGTGGTTCGCGCGCAGGCCGTCGCGGGGCTGGGGCCCCGCCGGCCGAGGCGCGACTCTCGAGCAAGGAGGCCCTATGTGCGTCGATAACGATTCTCGCCCTCCCATTCGTCCGATCGCCGGCGGCTCCGCCGGCTCGCGCGACCTCACGCTCACCTCGTCGGACGGCACGCGCTTCATGGCTCACACGGCTCGCGCGAGCAAGCCGACGGGCGCCGGGATGGTGGTCATCCCGGACGTGCGCGGGCTTCATCCGTACTACAAGGAGCTCGCCGACCGCTTCGCCGAGGTGGGGGTGGACGCCGTCGCGATCGACTTCTTCGCGCGGACGGCGCCGTCCGACGACCGCGGCGAGAGCTTCGACTTCATGTCCCACGTGCCACAGACCAAGCCCGACCTCCTCCAGGCAGATATCGCGGCGGCCGTCGCGCACCTCAAGGGCAAGGACGGCGGCGAGGCGCGCTCGATCTTCTCCGTCGGCTTCTGCTTCGGCGGGGCGCTGTCGTACCTGCAGGCGGCGAGCGGGCTCGGCTATTCGGGCGTGATCGGCTTCTACGGCTGGCCGCTCGGCCTGAGCCGCTGGCCCGATCGGCCCAGGCCGATCGACGCCGTGCCGCGCTACACGTGCAGCGTGCTTTCGCTCTTCGGCGGCGCCGACCCGGGAATCCCCCAATCGGCCGTCGACGAGTTCGGCGCCGCCTGTCGCAAGGCCGGCGTCAAGCACGATTCCACCGTGTATCCGGGTGCGCCGCACAGCTTCTTCGATCGCAAGCAGACGGAATTCGCCGAGGCTTCGGCCGACGCCTGGCGACGCGTGCAGGCGTTCGTGCGGCAGAACACCAAGGCGTGAACGTCGGGCCGGAAGGCGGCCCGGGCCTCAACGCCCGGGCTGCTCGGCCATCCCGGCTTCTGACGTGGCCGATCCCCACGTGGTCGTGGTGGGCGGTGGCTTCGGCGGGCTCGCCGCGGGGCGCGCGCTCGCGGGGCAGCCGGTGCGAGTCACCCTGCTCGACCGGCGCAATCACCATCTCTTCCAGCCGCTCCTCTATCAGGTGGCGACCGCCGCGCTGAACGCCTCGGACATCGCGGCGCCCCTGCGCTCCGTCCTGCGCCGCGCCCGGAACGTCACGGTGCTCCTGGCGGAAGTCCACCGCGTCGACCTCACCGCGCGTCGCCTCGTCCTGGATCGCGGCGAGATCGGCTATGACGCGCTCATCCTGGCGGCGGGCGCGGGCCACTCGTACTTCGGCCACGATGATTGGGAGGTGTTCGCGCCCGGTCTCAAGAGCCTCGAGGACGCCCTGGAGATCCGCCGGCGGGTGCTGCTCGCGTACGAGTCTGCGGAGCGCGAGACGGACGGCGACGAGCAGCGGGCGCTCCTCACCTTCGTGGTCGTCGGCGGCGGGCCGACCGGGGTGGAGCTCGCCGGCGCGCTTGCCGAGATCTCGCGTCAGACGATCGCGCGCGACTTCCGCGTCATCGATCCGACGAAGGCGCGCATCGTGCTCCTCGAGGGGGGCCCGCGGGTCCTCGCGAGCTTTCCGGAGTCGCTGAGCCGCCGGGCGCAACACGCGCTCGAGCGCATCGGCGTCGAGGTGCGCACCGGCGCGATCGTCACGCGCGTGACCGCGGACGCGGTGTGGCTCGGCGGCGAGCAGATCCGCGCCCGGACCGTGCTGTGGGCCGCCGGAGTGGCGGGCGCGCCGCTCGCGCGGACGCTCGGGGTCACGCTCGACCGTTCCGGGCGCGTCCCGGTCGAGGCGGACCTCTCGATCCCGGGCCACCCCGAAGCGTTCGCGATCGGCGACATGAGTCTCTGCCGCGGTCCGTCGGGAACACCGCTTCCCGGCCTGGCGCCCGTCGCGATCCAGCAGGGCCGGCACGCGGCCGACAACGTGCTCCAGCGCCTGAGCGGGCGACCCACCCGGACCTTTCGCTACCGCGATCGCGGAAGCATGGCGACGATCGGGCGCGCGGCGGCCGTCGCGGTGGTCGGCGGAATTCAGCTGTCGGGGCTGGTGGCGTGGCTCGCGTGGCTGCTCGTCCACATCATGTTCCTGATCGGCTTCCGCAACCGCTTTCTCGTTCTCTTCGAGTGGGCGTGGGCGTACGTGTCCTGGCAGCGCGGCGCGCGCCTGATCACTGGCCCATGGCAGGGCCGCAACTGAACTCTCGTCCCGTGGTGTGGGACGAGAGTCCAGTTGCGCCGATCCGGTCGCGCTTCGCACGATGTCACAAACTTCTATCACCACACCAATGACTCGACGATTAGGCTAAGCTTCGCGTGATGGATCCAGTGACCGAGAACCTGCTTCGCGATCTCGCAAGCAGCCCGACCGACCTGAAACGGCTCGTGATCAGGGCTCTCTGGCGCAAGGACACGCCGGTCGCGATCGAAGCCAAGGCGATCTCGCGGTGGGAACGGGACGACCCGAAGCGCTGGGCCTCGGTTCAAGATTGGCTCCTCTCTCAAGGAATCACGATCACCGTGCTGACGAGTCGATCGGCGATGACGGACGATCAAGCTCAATCGCCGCCGCCAGAGCCTCCCGCGGCGGATATGCACGGGTGACACCGGCCGCCGCGACCGGTCGGGTCACCAGAAGCTCCCATGAAACCCATCCGCCTCTAGCAACCCCCGATCCGAGCCGCGACCACACCGAAGGGCACGGGTTGCCAGCCCGGGCGCGAAGCGGGTAGTCTGAGCAGGCGTCGAGCGAGCCAGAGCCCGCGCGACGGGAGGAGCATTCGCCACCGTGAGCACGTCAGCCGGCACCTGGACCACCGAGACCATTCCGATCGGCGGCATCGCGATGCAGCTCACCCGGGCGGGCAACGGTCCGCCGCTGCTGGTCCTCCACCACGACGTCGGGACGCTCGCGCGTCTGCCCTTCTACGACGCGCTCGCCAGGCGCTTCACCGTGCTGGTGCCGTCGCACCCCGGGTGGGACGGATCTCAGCGGCCCGACTGGATGCGCAGCGCCCGCGACCTCGCGGCCGTCCATCAGTGGCTGCTCGGCGACCTGGCCATCACGCGCGCGCCTGGGACGGTGTCGGTCGTCGGGCTCGGCTTCGGCGGCTGGATCGCGGCGGAGATGGCCACGCAGGCGCCGCGCGCGTTCCGGAGGCTCGTCCTGGTCGGCGCCATGGGGCTCAAGCCCGAGCGCGGGGTGATCGCGGATCAGGCCCTCGTGTCGTACATCGACTACGTGCGGCTCGGGTTCAGCGACCAGAGCGCCTTCGACCGCCTCTTCGGCGCCGAGCCCGAGACCAGCCGGCTCGAGCACTGGGATCTCAACCGCGAGATGACGTTCCGCATCGCTTGGAAGCCCTACATGTACAACACGAGCCTGCCGCACCTTCTGGGCGGGATCGCCACACCGGCCCTGGTCGTCTGGGGCCGCGACGATCGCATCGTCCCGCTCGAATGCGGGGAGCGCTACGCCAAGGCGCTCCCGCGGGCGCGCCTGGAGGTCGTCGAGGGCGCCGGACACTTCGTCGAGATGGAGAAGCCCACCGAGCTCGGAGAGCTCGTCACCGCGTTCGTGAGCCAAGGAGACGCCTGATGCACCTCATGTACTTCACCGAGCAGCCGATGTCGGCCTACCCCGAAGCCGAAGGGCGCGCGTTCGGGGCCACCGCGCTCATGTTCTCCAACCGCCACTTTGATCCGGCCGCCGGCAGCCGCCTCTACAACGAGTACCTCGAGGACTACCGGCTCGCCGAGGCCGTCGGCTTCGACGGCATCATGCTCAACGAGCACCACAACGCGCCGTTCTGCATGCAGGCCAAGTGCAACGTCTTCGCGTCGATCCTGGCGGCGACGACCCGGCGCGTGAAGATCGTGCTGCTCGGCAACCCGCTTCCGCTCGCCGACAACCCCGTGCGGCTCGCCGAAGAGCTGGCGATGATCGACATGGTCTCGCGCGGGCGCCTGGTGTCCGGGTTCGTCCGCGGCGGCGGGCAGGAGCAGCTCGCCACCGGCGTCAACCCCGCCTTCAACCGCGAGCGCTTCGAGGAAGCGCACAACCTGATCGTTCGCACGTGGACGGAGCCCGGGCCGTTTCGGTGGGAGGGCGCGCACTACCAGCACCGCGTCGTGAATCCGTGGGCGGTGCCGCTGCAGAAGCCGCACCCGCGGGTCTGGATTCCCGGCGTGCTCAGCAAGGAGACGATCGTCTGGGCGGCGAAGAAGCGATACCCGTATATCGCGCTCAGCACCGCGATCGAGGCGACCAAGAAGATCTGGGAGCTCTACGATTCCGTCGCGGCGGACGCGGGCTACGCGGGCGGTCCCGAGTATCGCGGCTACCTGCAGCGCTGCCACGTCGCCGAGACCGAGGACAAGGCCCTCGAGAACGCGCGGCAGTTCATGTGGATGCAGGGCGAGTTCACGGGTCTGGCGCACCCGGTCTGGTCGACGCCGTCCGGCTACTTCTCGCCCTCGATCCGCACGCAGTTCGTCGAATACGCGGTCGGGCGGCGCGCGAATCCCCGCGGGGCCGCCTTCGAGGATCAGATCGCCAGCCAGATGATCGTCGCCGGCACACCGAAGACCGTCATCCCGAAGCTCCGGCGGCTGCTCGAAGAGACGCGGCCGTCGATCCTCGGCTTCTGGGCGGCCGACGGATTCGTCTCGAGCGCGGACACGCGCACGTGTATCCGCCTCCTGGGCGAGGAAGTGCTGCCCGCGTTGAGAGAAATCGGAAAGGAGCTCGGCCTCTGGAGTCCCTTCGAGGCCAACGCGCCGGTGAGCATGGCGTTCCCGGAGTCGGCGGCGCCCGCCAGCGAGCGCACCGCCGCCCGACACCCGACTCCGCTGGAGGTGTCCTGAAGATCGTCACCGATCAAACGCTGGCAGCGCCGATCTTCCAGCAGGGATTCATCTGGGGGGTGGGCTCGCGCGTCGAGGTGCCGGGCGCCGGACTGATCCAGGGCTATCCCTATGCGGCGCCCTGCGAGGATCTGAAGCTCAAATAGCGGCAGATCGCGCTGCAGGCCCGTCGCGGGGCTGGGCCCCGCCGGCCGAGGCGCGACGACGACAAACCAAGGAGTCAGCGATGGCAGCGCGGACGGGCGCCGAGTACATCAAGGGGCTCCAGTCGCAGGAGTGCGAGGTCTGGCTGCGCGGAGAGCGCGTCAAGGATGTCACCACGCACCCCGGCCTCGCCAACGGCGTGCGCGCGATCGCGTCGCTCTACGATCTGCAGCACGAGCTGCCCGACGAGATGACGTACGTGTCGCCGACCAGCGGCGAGCGCCTGGGGCTCTCCTTCATCATCCCGCGTACCAGGGAGGAGCTGGCGCGGCGGGGCGCGATGATGCTCCGCTGGGCGCGGACGACGTGCGGAATGATGGGCCGCTCGCCTGACTTCATGAACGTGACGTTCGCCGCGTGGGCCGCGGCGGCGAGCTATTTCGCGCGGGGACGGCCCGAGTTCGGCGACAACATCCGGCGCTATTACGAATACATCAGCGAGCGCGACCTGACCCTCACCCACTCGCTGATCAATCTGCAGCGGAGCCGTACCGCGAGCGGCGTGTTCAACCTCGAGGAGGGGACCGCGCTCCAGGTCGTCCGCGAGACCGACGCCGGCATCGTGGTGCGCGGGGCACGCATCCTGGCGACGCTCGGCCCGCTGTCGGACGAGATCGCCGTCTACTCGCCGCGGGTCGCGCGGCACACCGAGACCCACAGCCCGTTCGCGCTCAACTTCGCCATTCCGTGCGCGACGCCGGGGCTCAAGTTCCTGTGCCGGGAGAGCTTCGACCTGGGCCGCTCGCACTTCGAGCATCCGCTGGGCTCGCGCTTCGAGGAGATGGACTGCGTCGTCTTCTTCAACGACGTGCTGGTGCCGTGGGAGCGCGTGTTCCTGCTGGGCGACGTCGACCTGCTGAACGCGACGGCCACGAGCACCCACTCGATGACCCACACGGCGCACCAGGGCGCGGCCAAGAACCTCGCCAAGTGCGAGTTCGTCCTCGGGCTGGCGCTTCTGATGACCAAGACCCTGGGCAACGCGCACCTGCCGCACTCGGAGGAGCGCCTGGCCGAGCTGATGCTCTACACCGAGCTCACGCGGGCCTGCATGCGGGCCTCGGAGGCCGACGCGAAGCTCGACGAATGGGGCGTCATGTGCCCCGCCGAGCTGCCGGCCGAGAGCACCCGCAACCTCTTCATGACCGCCTATCCGAGGATAGTGGAGATCCTGCAGCTCCTCGGCTCGAGCAGCTTCATGATCACGCCGACCGAGGCGGACTTCAGCGGCCCCCTCGCGCCCCAGATCGAGCAGTACCTGGCGACCGACACCGCCTCGGCTCGCGATCGCGTGAAGCTCTTCCGCCTGGCGTGGGACGTCGCCGGCAGCGCCTTCGGCAGCCGCCAGGTACTCTACGAGCGCTTCTTCGCCAGCGATCCCCTGACCCGCGCGCGGGCGCTGAACGCGATCTATCCAAAGGATGCGCTGATGGACCGGGTACGAGAGCTCCTGGACGACGAGTAGCGGCGCCTCGCGCCGGGGCGCTCCGCTACGGCGCGCGGCGCTGAGTCCAGGCGATTCCCGCGCGGTGGGCGATCGCCACGAGCACCCCCACGCCCAGCAGGCCGATGGCGCCTCCGGCGGCGCACGCGGCCCGGACGCCCTGGTGCTCGGCGACGAAGCCCACCAGCAGTGAGCCGAAGGGCGTCATTCCGGCGAACGTCACCGTGTAGAGTCCCATCACGCGCCCGCGAAGCTGGTTGGGCGCGATGAGCTGCAAGGTGGTATTGCAGCCGGTCGTGAAGAGGATCTGACAGCAACCCAGGAGCGCCAGCACCGCGGCGGCCAGGGCGAAATGGCCGACCAGCGCCAGCGCCACGAGGCCGGCACAGAGCGTCGCGCCGGAAGCGACCAGGAAGCCCAGCGGGGGCTCGCCGCGCCGAAAGAGCGCGACGCCGAATGCGCCCGCGACGGCGCCGGCGCCCAGCGTGGACATCAGGAGCCCGAATCCGTGGGCATCCTGGTTCAGCACGTCGCGAGCCACCAGCGGAACCACCACGTTGAAGTTGAGCACCAAGAGGCTCACGACGACCATCAGCCCGAGCGTGAACGCGACCGGAGGAGTCGCCGCCGCGTAGCTCAGCGCGCCGAGCACCCCCTCCCGGATCCCGAGCCGGCCGGCCCCATCGGGACGGCCCTGGGTTCGAATCGCCACCAGCGCCACCAGCACCGCAACGAAGCTCACACCATTCAGGAAGAAGGCGAGCGCGACCCCGAAGGCGGCGATGAGCAGGCCCGCGACGGCCGGACCCACGATGCGCGCGCCATTCATGACCACCGAGTTGAGCGCGACGGCGTTGGCCAGGTCCGATCGGCCCACCAGGTCCGTGATGTAGGACTGGCGCGCCGGGATGTCGATCGCGCGGCCCAGTCCGTAGATCAGCGCGAGCCCCGCGACGTGCCAGTACTGGACGCGGCCGCTCCAGACGAGGGCGGCCAGCACGAACGCCTGCAGCTGCATCGCCGTCTGGCTGACCAGCAGGACCCGCCGCTTCGCGAATCGGTCGCTCAGCACGCCTCCGACCGGCGACAGCAACAAGACCGGCGCGAACTGGAGCGCGCTCACGAGACCGAGCTGGAAGGGCGACTGCGTCAGCTCGAGCACGAGCCAGGCCTGCGCCACGCTCTGCATCCATGTGCCGATCTGGGAGATCAGCTGGCCGATCCAGAATAGACGGAAATCGCGATGACGGAGGGCGCCGAGGCGAACCGGCCCGGACATTGCCTCGACTGTACACGCCCTTGGCCCGGTGGTTACCGGAAACCCGGCGCACCGCGTGGATCGCTCCGAGAAGACGACGGCGTTCTTGCCGCGCTCTCGCCTCCCCGCTCACTTGACGCTGCCGGCCGTGAGGCCGCCCACCAGGTGGCGCTCGATCGTCGCGAAGAGCACGACGACGGGCACGATCGCGATGACCGAGGCCGCGAAGAGATGATTCCAGTGCTGGACGTAGGCCGTCACGTAGGCGGTGATGCCGACCGTCAACGGCTTCCTGGCCGGGTCCGCCATCAGCGTGAGGGCGACGATGTACTCGTTCCACGCCGCGATGAAGGCGAAGATCACCGCAGTGACGATCGCCGGCAACGAGAGGGGCAGCACGACCTGGACGAGCGTCCGCACCCGGCCGCAGCCGTCGACCGCGGCGGCTTCCTCGATCTCGCGGGGGATGGACGCGAAGAACGCGCGCAGGATCCAGATGGCGAACGCGAGGTTGAACGCCGCATTGGTCAGGATGAGCGCCGCGTACGTGTCGACCAGGCCCAGGTCGAAGAATTGCCGGTAGAGCCCGACGACCAGCGCGGTCGGCGAGAACATCTGCGTGACGAGCACGACCAGGAGGAACGCCGAGCGGCCGGGGAACCGGTGGCGCGCCGTGTAGTAGGCCGCCGGCGTGGCAGCCAGCACGACGATGAGCGTGGACGTCAGCGCGACGACCAGCGAGGCGTAGAGCCACCCCTGGAAGCTCGGATCGCGGAGCACCTCGAGCACGTTGGCGGGCCGCCACGCGATGGGGGTGAGCCGCGGCGGCGTCATCCGCAGCTCCGCTTCCGGCTTCAACGCCGTGCAGACCATCACCGCGTAGGGCGCCAGCACGATCAGCGCGAGCGCGAGCCCTGCGGCGGCGAGCGCGACCCGGCGCGCCGCGCGCCGACCCGAGCGCGCCGCGCTCACGCCTCGGCCTCGCGCCAGGAAGTCGTTCTCAGATACAGAACCACGGCCAGCAGGATCACGAGCACGTTCACCACGCCGAGCGCCGCGGCCAGCCCGATATCGCGCAGCGAGCTCTTGAACGCGATCTTGTACATGTACGTGATCATCGTGTCGTGGGCGAAGCCCGGGTTGCGATCGTTCAGGGTCCACACGATCGGGAACGAGTTGAAGATGTAGATCACGTTGAGCACGACCGCCACCAGCAGGGCCGGACGCAGCAGCGGCAAGGTCACGGAGCGGTACGCGCGCCAGGCCGAGGCGCCGTCCACCCGCGCCGCCTCGTAGACCTCGCCTGGGATGGCCGAGAGTCCGGCCAGCAGGACGTAGGTCGTGAACGGCAGCGACACGTAGATCCCGACGGCGATCATCGCCGGCATCACGGTCGCGTCGTTGCCGAGCCAGTCCACGGGCGCCGCGACGAGGCGCAGCGAGAGCAAGGCGTGGTTCAGGAGCCCGAAGTAGTAGTCGTAGATCCAGACGAAGAGCTTCGAGGTCACGATGACGGAGGCCGCCCACGGCACGATCAGCGCCCAGCGCACGAGGCGGCGGCCCGGGAAGTCCTCGTTCAGCAGCTGGGCGAGGCCGAGCGAGACGACGACCGTCACGAGGACGATCGCCGCGACCCAGAGCACCGTGTTGGCGACCACGGTCGGCAGCGCCTCTTGCTCGAGGAGCCGGGCGTAGTTGGCCGCTCCCACCGAGCCTTGACGGAGGCCGGTGATGGAATAGCGGCTCAGCGAGGCGCGAGAGAGCGCCACGGCCGGATAGACGACCACTGCGGCGATGAGCACCAGGCTCGGGCCGAGCCAGACGAGCGCCGTCCAGCGGCCGACGCCGCGACGGCGCGCGAGCGTGCGCGCCGGGGTCAGCGGCTCACGAGGCTCAGCGGCTCCCGGCCGCCGCCACGGCGTTCTTCTGGAGCTGATCGAGCACCTGCTTGGGATCGCCGCCGGGCTGGACGGCCAGGCCGATGTTCTGCTGGACGTCGAGCTTCACGCGATCCCACGCCGGGTCCGTCGTGGGCGCGAGCCTGGCGTTGGGCAGCGCGTCCAGATACGGCTTCAGCTTCGCGTTCGAGCTCATCGGCTGCAGACCCGACTTCGTCACCGGCAGGAAGCCCTCGGCGGTGATCCAGCGGATGATGTTCTCGGGCTGATAGTAGAGGTCGAGGAACCGCTTCACGGCGTCCTGGTTGCCGGGTTTCTTGAACGCCATCAGGTAGTCCTCGACGCCGAGCGTGACGGCCTGACCGAGCGCGGTCGGCATCTCGGCCACGCCGTAGCTCACCTTCTTCTCGGTGTCGAGCTGGGCCGCGAGCGGGCTGAAGCCCATCACCATACCCACCTTGCCATCCTTGAAGAGCTGGAAGGCGCCGTCGGTCCGATTGGTCTTGCCCGGATTGATCTGGGTGACCCGGTGGCGGTTGGCCAGATCGGCCAGGAACCGCAAGGTCTGAACGTTCTTGTCGCTGTTGATGGCCCACGCGTCGCCCGATTTCCAGTCGCCGCCGTTGTTCCACATCCAGATCGCCCACTCGGCCTGAGCCTCCTCGGGACCGAGCGGCAGCGCGTAGCCGATGACGCCGCCACCGAGCGCCTGGACTTTGCGCGCGGCCTGCGCGAACTCGTCCCAGGTCTTGGGCGGCCCGGCGAGGCCGGCGCGCGCGAAGAGATCCTTGTTGTAAAAGAACGCGCGCGCGCTCGAGAGAATCGGGAAGCCGTAGAGCTTGCCCTGATACTCGCCGCCACGGGCGAAGGCGCCGATGAAGTCGTCCCGCGTCTTCGGGGAGAGCACGTCGTCGGCCGGGTAGAGGAGCTGGTCCTTGGCGTAGCTGGAGAAGGAGTTGAGGTTCAGCACGTCCGGTGGCTGGTTGCTCTGGATCATCGTGCTGACCTGCTGGTCGATCGAGTTCCAGTCGATGATCCTCAGATCGACCTTCACGCCACCCTGCTTGGTGTACTGTTCCGACAAGCCCTGCCAGAAGGGCTTTGTGTGGTCCTTGCTGTACTCCGCGATCACCACGGTGATCGACTTGCCGCCGCCGGATCGCTCGGCCCCGCGATCGCACGCGCCGAGCAGGAGCGTGGCGCCGGCGCCGAGCGCCGCCAGAGCCGTGAGAGCTCGCGTCATAGGCCGTGTCCCTTCCCGGCGGTCCCGTCGGCCGCGGCGGGCCCGTCCACGGCCTCATCTTAGCCGGGAGGTCGGGAATGTCGGCTATTTCGCGTCGAGGCTCGAGCCGGCCGACCCCGGCGGCGACTCCGGGAGCGTGGCGGCAGCGGTCGCCGCGGGCGCGACGCTCGCCCCGGCGCGACCGTCTCGCTGGGCGAGGCCGTACTCCGCGATCTTGTTCAGGATCGTCTTGTAGCTGACCTTCAGAATCCGGGACGCCGCCAGGCGATTGCCGCGCACGCGCTCGAGCACGGCGGCGAGCGCGATGCGCTCGGCCTCTCGCGCCCCGCGGCGGCCGATCTCGCGCAGGCCCTCGTCGGCCGGGGCCGACGGCGCGAGCGGCGCGCTCTGACGCAAACTCTTCGCCACGCAGTCCACGAACTCCTGCTCGCCGTCGGCGAGCACGACCATCCGGCGAAGCGTGTTCTCCAGCTCTCTGACGTTGCCCGGCCACCGGTGCTCGCCGAGGAGCGCCAGGGTTTCGGGTGAGAGCCGCTTCTGCCGTCCATACTGGGCGTTGAACCGGTCGAGGAGCCAGGCCGCCAGCCCCGGAATTTCATCGCGCCGCTCCCGCAGCGGGGGAATCCTGAGCTCCACCACGTTGAGCCGGTAGTACAGGTCCTCGCGGAACTCCAGGCTGGCCATCGCGCGCTCGAGGTCCTGATTCGTGGCGGCGATCACGCGCGCGTCGACGCGGAGCAGCGCGTGTCCGCCGACGCGCGAGAACCGAAGGTCCTGAAGGACGTGCAGGAGCTTGGCCTGAAGCTCGAGCGGTAGGTCGCCGATCTCGTCCAGATAGATCGTGCCCCCGTGCGCGTGCTCGAATCGGCCGAGCTTCCGATTGGTGGCGCCGGTGAACGCGCCCTTTTCGTAGCCGAACAGCTCCGATTCGAGCAGCCCGGACGGAATCGACGCGCAGTTGACCCGGACGAACGGCCCGTCGCGGCGAGACGAGCGCGCGTGAATCGCGCGGGCCACGACGTCCTTCCCCACCCCGCTCTCTCCGCGCAGCAGGACGGTCGCGTCCGTATCGGCGATGTGATCGACGATCGCTCCGATCGCCCGCATCTGCGGACTCCAGTCGAAGACGGGGCCGCCGGCGGTGAGATCGTGTTCAGTTTTCAAGAGCGCCTCCTCCGAGAACCGCGAGCCTGAGCGCCGTTCGCGAGCTCGCGGTCCTGCCCGGGAGCCGGGTCCACACCGAAGAGACAGATGCAATCCGCTGCACGTTCCCCTGCCGCTCCCACGTGGGATGCCAAACGTTCGGCGATGTTTGGATTCAACCAGTTCCCGGCGCGGTCGCACCCACGGAAGGCCGAATCGTAAAGAAAGCCGACGGTCTCGACTTTCGTCAAGGCCATTGACGGGCACGCGGCCTCGACTTAGCTTGGCCGCTTGGAGGATGCTCCATGTGGACGAAGACCGCAACGCCCGCCCTCGAATCGTTGCTCACGGTCGTCGCCGTCCTGGCCCTGGGGGGCTGCTCTCACTACTGGGAGAGGCCCGGCGGAGTCGTCGCGGACTTCGAGCGGGAAAGCGCGGCCTGCATCGAGGACGCCAAGCAGAGCCCGTACGGTCCCGACAGCCTGGAGCCCGTCTATCGCGCGTGCATGCGGGCCAAGGGCTGGAAGCGGGTCGAGGTCTCGGTGGCCGACAACAATCAATTTCGGGGGCCCGAAGACACCCACGACTTCCTCAGGCCGCCGTCGCCGCTCAGCGGCAAGCGCTATTTCCAGGACCCGAAGCGCTAGTCGCGAGCCCCGACACCGATGACGAGGCCGTCGCTGGCCGTCGCCGCATTGATGATCCTGACCGGCTGCACCACCACCTCGAACCTGAAGGCGACGCCGCTCAAGGACCAGAGCGCGGCTCAGATCGAATCGGATCGGAAGCGATGCGAGGAGTGGTCGAAGAAAACGGCAGCGCCGCTCGCCGGCTTCGCAGCGTGCCTGGTGGCCGCGGGCTACGAGACGACGCCCGAGGTGGGCTCGACCTCTCAGACCCTGCGGCTGGCGAAGCCATCGACCGCAACCGAGCCCACACGCGTGCTGCTCGACGTGCTCGATTGCGATAGCCACGCGCGGCGAAAGGCTGAGCGCGACCTGGGAATGATCTCGCGGTGGATCCGCGAGAACCTCGTCTACTGGCGGTCCAACACCGAGCTGCGGGAAAAGGTCTTCGTCGACTGCATCAAGCCGCGGGGCTACGAGCTCGGAAAGGGCTGACCCACCTGGGAGGGACAGATGGGCAAGCTGATGTTCGCAGCGGTGTTGATCGTCGGAGGTCTCCTCGTCGGCCGGCTCCTGGTCTCGACGGCCGCGCAGGTGCGTGACGTGACCCAGTCGCGGCTGCCGCTGGTGGGGATCGGCCGCGCCGTGCAGGTCGCCGGAGTGCTGCTGGGGTTGCTCATCGTGGTGCTCTCGAGCTTTCACGCAGTCGCTCACCGCGACGCTCATCCAGCAGCAGTACCTGGCAAAGTGGGACGGTCACCTACCTCAGTTCGTCACCGGCAGCGGCGGCAACCTCCCGATGCAGATTCCGACACCCGCACGCGCCGCCGAGCGCTGAGGCGAGCCTCGGCGCGAAAACCGGTCGAGGTCGGTGCCCGTCATCGCCACGAAACGCGCTCGGCCTATCACTCGCAGTCGGCGCCGTCTCGGTGGCCATCGACTCGTCCGAGGCGCCGCACCGGTGCGCGCGGCCGGTGCCGTGCCTCGGACGGTTGACGCCCGGCGCGTCACCGCATAGCATCCCAGCGGCAACGGACCGCGGCGCGGTGCGCGCGCCGCCGCGACGAGAAGCTCACCAGACCATGCTGCCCGGACGAGGAGACCACGTCATGGGAGTCTCGCGGCGCGACTTCATCGTCTCGACGTCTGCGGCGGCCGCCGGCGCCACCCTCGCAGCTCAGCCGTCCGCCGCCGATGCCAGGTCGGCTCCCCTCTTGCTCGCGCAGGCCGGCGCGCCCGCGCCGCACGGCTTCGATCCGAAGGATCCGGCACTGAAGTACGACCTGGTGATCGCGAACGGCGACGTGCTCGATCCCGGCCAGAAAGTCCGCGGCAAGCGCGATCTCGGGATCAAGCACGGCCAGATCGCCGCGGTCGAGGCGAGCATTCCGGCCGCCCGCGCGGTCCAGCGCATCGACGCCGCCGGCAAGCTCGTCACGCCGGGCCTCGTCGATCTGCACACGCATCTCGTCCCGCATCTCGGCCTCGGCCTGCCGGCCGACGAGCTCGTGGGGATCACGGCCGTGACCACCGCCGTGTCGGCAGGCGATGCCGGCTGGCATACGTTCGGCGCGATCCGCCACTACGCGATCCCACAGGCGCGCACGCGCATCTTCGCCTTCGTGCACATCGCGTCGATCGGCCTCGCCGGCGGATTGGCCCCGGGCGAGATGCTCAACATCGACTACGCCAACGTCGACGGCTGCGCGAAGGCCGTGGCCGAGAATCCCGACGTCGCGCTCGGGGTGAAGGTGCGCATCACGGACTCGGTGGTCGGGCAGAACGGCCTCGAGCCGCTGCGGCGGGCGATCCGGGCCGCCGAGATGGTCGGCAAGGGCGTACCCGTCATGTGTCACATCGGAGCCGCGCCGGGCTCGCTATCGGATCTGCTCGACCTGTTGCGTCCGGGCGACATCCTCACGCACGCGTTCAGCGGTGCGGGCAACAACATCGTGCAGAACGGGCAGCTCCTCGGGGCCGCCAAGGCGGCCAAGCAGCGCGGGGTCATCTTCGACGTCGGGCACGGAGGCGGAAGCTTCGACTACACGATCTGCGAGCCGGCCATCCAGCAGGGCGCCGTACCGGACACGATCTCGAGCGACATCCACGCGGTCAGCATCAACACGCCGGGCTACCCGACCCTGCCCAACGTGATGTCGAAGTTTCTCAACCTGGGGATGCCCCTCGAGGACGTCGTGGCGAAGGCGACGGTCGAGCCTGCCAGGGTCATCGGCCGCGTGCCGGGCCTGGGCACCCTGAGGATCGGCGCGCCGGCGGACGTCGCGATCTTCGATCTCGTCGACGGCCCGGTCGAGTTCGTCGACACGCGAAACAACAAGCGCAACGGGTCGAAAAAGCTCGTTCCCACGCTGACGGTGAAGGCCGGCCGGCCCTTCGGGCGGCCGCCGATGGCGATCCCCTTCACGTTCTGAAGGGCACGAGACTTCTGGGGATTGACACCATATACATCCGAGGTCTAGGCTGGATAGTGGTGATCTAGCGATGAAAAGACCGGTCGTCGTCGCGATCTTGATGATCGTAGTGTTGCTGGTGTCCGCCACCTCGGGCTTCGCGTGGGTCGGCGGGGGCGGCGGGGTCCGTCACGGCGGATGGCAGGGCCACGGCGGCTGGCATGGCGGATGGCACGGCCGCGGTGTCGTCGTCGTTGGGCCTGGCTGCTGCTGGGGCCCGTGGTGGGGCTGGGGTTGGGGCGGCTACTATCCGGGGCCGTACTACTATCCCGAGCCGCAGGTCGTGATACAGCCAGCACCGGTGTACGTCGACAACTCGGCTCCCGCCGAATCGTACTGGTATTACTGCCCTTCCTCGAAGGCTTACTACCCGAGCGCCCCGAGCTGCAGCGAAGCCTGGATCAAGGTTCCGCCCCGCTCCGAGTAACCGTCGTCGTCTATCGCGCAGGCTCCGCGACGACCGTGCGCACGGTCGCGAGGTAGCGCTGCGCGGCAAGCTGCACGTCGGCCTTCGTCACCGCCCGCACCTGCGCCACGTAGCGGTCCAGGAACTCGTGGCCCACTCCCGCGACCTCGAGCGAGGCCATGTACCACGCCTGCCGCGCATTCGTGCGCCGGTCCATCGCGAGGCTGCCGAGCAGGAACGCCTTGGCCACGCGCAGCTCCTCGTCGGAAACGGCTTGCCGCTGGATGCGCTCGAGCTGCTCGCGCAGCGCCACCTCGGCCTTCTCCTTGTTGGCGGGCGCCGTGCCGAGCAGCGCCAGGAAATAGCCCGCGCCCACGCGCATCGGCTCGCGCGCGGCAGTCGTGTACGCCAGGCCCTGCTTGTCGCGAAGCTCGGAGAAGAAGCGGCTGGCGAGCCCGCCGCCGAGCACGGTGCTCACCACCTTCATCGCGGCGAGATCCGGATCGGTCAGCGACGGCGCGAGCCCGCCCATGAGGATCTGGGCCTGCGCGCCCGGCACCGTGAGCACCGCGCGGCCGGTCGACGGCGCGGGCGGCGCCGTCGCGTTGGGCGCGGGCACCGGCGCCGCGGGCAGCCCGCCGAAGAGCCGCTCGGCCCTGGCCACCACCTCGGCGCTCTTCACCTTGCCGCTGACCGCCAGCACCATCGCGCCCGGCACGTAGTGACGCCGATAGTGCGCGAGGAGCGCCGCGCGGTCCATCCGCTCGAGGCTTTCCTTGAGCCCCAGCGGATCCCAGGCGTAGGGGTTGTCGCCGTACGTGCGGGCCATCAGGCTGTCGAAGGCGGCATCGTACGGCTTCTCGGCGCGGTTACGGATCTGTCGCAGGAGAAAGTCGCGCACGGCCTGGGTCGTGCCGTCCGGGATCGACGGCCGCAAGGCGACCTCGGCGACCAGGTCGAGCATCTCGCCCCAGTAGCGCGAGAGCGCCGTGGCGGGGATCTCGGAGTAGTCGGCGTCGGCGTAGGCGTCGATGCTGCCGCCCATGCGATCGGCGGCGCTGGCGATTTGCGTGCCGTCGAGCGACGTCGTGCCGCGCACGACCATGAGCTGCAGGAAGTTGGAGAGACCGGCGTTCTGCCGCGTCTCCCACCGCGTGCCCATCCGGACCATCAGGGAGATCGCGACGACCGGCGCGGTCGGGTTCTCGCGCACGAGCACGGTCATGCCGTTGGCGAGCTTCGTGCGCGTGACGGAGCCCGTCGCGCCGTCGGCGGTGGCGAGCCTCGGCGGCGCGACGGCGACGATCGCGAGTCCGAGCAGCAGCGATGCGGCGAACCGACGGCGGCTCATGGCTTGGGCTGGAACGCGATCCGCGCGTAGGCGGTGCGCGAGAGATATTGGCGAGCCGCGTCGCGGATCTGCTCCCGCGTGATCTTGCCCAGTCGGTCCACGTAGCCGAGCTCGGCGTCGAGCGTCCAGGTGGTCTCCGCGATCGCGTAGGCGTTCGCGAGCCCGTCGGAGGTCTCGGTGTCGAAGGCGTGCTGCGACTCGGCCCTGATCACCGCGAGCTGCCGCTCCTCCTCCGTGGGTCCGTCCATCTGCATGCGGGCGATCTCCTCGAGGACGATCTGCTCGACCCGCTCGAGATCCTTGGCCTCGAGCTCGGCCCTCAAGCTCACGATGCCCCCGCCCATCTGAGCCGAGTAGCTCATCGTGATCGACGACACCAGGCGCTCCTGGTCCCGCAGACGCACCGCCAGCCGTGAGCTCTCAGCGCCCGCGAGAATCGTCGTGAGCAGGTCGACGGTGTCGCCGGTGAAATCGTTCGTGGGCGGCGCCTGCCAGCCCATCGCGAGCCGCGCCTGCTGCTCCGGGCGCTCGACCGACTTGCGGACGATGCCGACGAGCGGGCGCGGCTTGGGCGCCGGCACCGACTTGTAGCCGGTGGACGGGATCACGCCCCAGATGGGGTCCACCATGCCGCGCACGGTCTTCACGTCGACCGGCCCGGCGACCACGAGCACCATGTTCTCCGGCGTGTAGTACTGCTTGTTGTACGCCTTGAGCATCGCGCTCGTGGCCGCGTTCATCGTCGGGCGCGTGCCGAGCACGGGGTAGCCGTACGCATTGTCGAGGAAGACCATTCCGTAGAGCTGACGCACGATCGCGGCCTTGGGATTGTCGGTCTCGATGTTCGCCTCTTCGAAGATCACCTCGCGCTCGCGCGCGACCTCGCTCGGATCGAAGGTCGAGCGGAAGGCCATGTCCGCGAGGGTCTGGAGCGCCGTTTCCGTGGACTCCTTGGGAACCATGATGTAGAAGTCGGTGAAGTCGAACGAGGTCGTCGCGTTCGTCCGGCCGCCGACGCCCTCGACCGTGCGGTCGATGTAGCCGGGCCCCCACTTGTCCGTGCCCTTGAACAGCATGTGCTCCTGGAAGTGGGAGTAGCCGAGCTGGTCCGGCCGCTCGTAGCGGACGCCCACGCCGACGTAAAGATAGACGGCCACGATGTCGGCCGCGCGGTGATCCTGGACGATCAGCCTGAGGCCGTTGGGCAACACCTGGCGAACCGGTGGCGGCAGCTCACCGCCCGCTGGGGCGCCCGCGCCGGGCAAGCGCCCCGCGCAGCCGCTCGCCAGGCACAGCGCCGCGGCGAGCGCGAGCCCGACGGCGCCGGCTCCGCGATGCGCTCGGCTCATGGCATGCGTCCGGTCAGCTCGACGACCTTGCCGGCCCGAAGCACAGTCACCTTGAACGGGCTGCCCGCGGATTTCGCTGACAGCGCGTCCCGGATCTTCGCCAGGTTGGCGGCTTCGGCCTTGACACCCTCGACGGTCAGGATGATGTCGCCGCCGAGCGGGACCTCGCCCCTACCCAGGTTGACGACCATCGTGGCGCCTCGAAGCCCCATCTGCTCGGCCGGAGAGTCCTTGGCGACCGTCTTCACGATGTAGCCCGTCGCGCCCGGTGGGAGGTTCAGCAGATCGGCCTCGGCGTCCGACAGCACCTGGCCCTCGAGCCCGGACCAGAACGACTTGCGCTCGAGCAGGAGCTTCTTCGCGGTGTTGATGGTGACGACGAAGCCCAGACCCTCGCTGCCGCCGCTCTTGGAGATGTTGTGGCTGACGATGCCGACGACCTCGCCTTTCATGTCGAACATCGGCCCGCCCGAGTTACCCGTGTTGATCGTCGCCGTGGTCTGGAAGAACTCGGCGAGCGGCATGGTCTTGTACACGGTGTTGGGCTTCCACCGCGCGCTGATCAGGCCATTGCTCAGCGAGTAGCTGAGCCCGTAGGGCGCGCCGACGATGATGACCGGATCGCCGACCTGGATCGGGTCGGAGTTGGCGAGCGGCGATGCCTTGGCGCCGGCCGGCACGCGCGCGAGCTGCAGCAGCGAGAGATCGGCGGCCGGCTCCGAGGCGACCACGTGGGCCTTCACCGTCTCGCCGCCGAGGAATTCGACGCTGATCTCGTCCATCGCGTGGACGACGTGGGCAGCGGTCATCACCTTGCCGTCCGGCGAGATCAGCACGCCCGAGCCGGTCTCGGCGAAGCGCGACTGACCGCTCGCGCTGATGTCGCGCCCCTTCGCGCGGATCACGACCACGGACGGCGCGACCTTGCGAAAGACTTCGCCGGGAGTCTGGGCCTCCGCCCCGGGCATCGCCCATGCGGGTAGCGCGACCAGCAACAGAGCCGTCAGCCATCTCTTCATCTCGCCATCCTCCATTGATCGGAGCTCGCCCTACTCCTGTGCTATCCGCCCGCCCTCCACTCCCCCGTGACGGTAGTCAATCTCTTCGTGTTCGTGCAGAGAAACGGAACGGATGCCGGGCTCTCGAAATATCGTGGCTAGTGATCCGCAGATCAAATCCGCCTGCCGGCCACTTGTCCATTGGACCAAGGTCGTATGCGCGAGCCGCGATAAGATAGCGAGCCATGGAACGGTTCAGAGATCGCGTGGCGGTCGTGACGGGCGCGGCGAGCGGGATCGGGCTCGCGCTCGCCGAGCGGTTCGCCGCCGTAGGAATGAAGGTCGTCATGGCCGACGTCGAGGCGCCCGCCCTCGACGTCGCGGCTGCCGCCGTGCGCGCCAAGGCGCCTGCGGTGCTGGCGGTGCGCGTCGACGTCTCGCGCGCCGAGGACGTCGAGCGTCTCGCCCGCGAGACCTACGCCGCCTTCGGTGCCGCCCACGTGGTCTGCAACAACGCCGGGGTCGCCGTGATCGGCGCCGTCCACGAGCACTCGCTGGCGGACTGGCAGTGGGTGATGGGCGTGAACCTCTGGGGCGTGATCCACGGCGTGCGCGCCTTCGTGCGGCGCATGCTGGCCGGCGGCGACGAAGGCCACATCGTGAACACGGCGTCCATGGCCGGCCTCAGCACCGCGCCCTTCATGTCGGTCTACGACGTCACCAAGCACGGCGTGGTGGCGCTGTCCGAGTCGATGTTCAAGGAGTTCGAGGCGACCGGGGCGCCCATCGGCGTCTCGGTGGTCTGCCCCGGCCTCATCAACACGAGCATCATGCGGTCGTCACGCAACCGTCCGCCCGAGCTGGCCGAGGAGGGCAAGGCCGGCCCGATGGCGCAGGCGTTCGGCCAGGGCCTGTCCGATCGGCTGACCCGCGGCTACCCGCCGTCGGAAGTCGCCGAGCAAGTTCTGCGGGGCATTCGCGAGAAGCGCTTCTACATCGTCCCGGCTCAGCCGGAGATCCGCGAAGCGGCCACCATCCGCGCGAAGGACATCATCGAGCTGCGGAACCCGACCCCGCGTCGATAGCGGCCCGCGAGCTAGCCCTTCGGAAAGTCGTAGAGGATCGCGGGGTTCTCCACCAGCACGCGGTGGCGAACCTTCGCGTCGGGCACCCAGTCGCTGAGCAGGTCGAAGAGCACGGCGTCGTCCGGCAAGTGCTTGGACTGCTCGCTCGGATGCGGCCAGTCGCTGCCCCACACGCACCGCTCGGGCATCGCCTTGGCGTACGCGCGCGCGACCGCGCTCGAGTCCGAATAGCTCGGGGGACCGACCTTCGTGTCCGCGTAGGCGCCGGACAGCTTGACCCACGTGCGGCCCTTGTCCATCAGCGCCCGCACCTTGGCGTAGAGCGGATGGTTGACGCCGTCGGGCTGCGGGATGTGCGCCAGGTGATCGAAGACGATCGGCGAGGGCACGCGCTCGAGGATGGGCATGATCTCCATGATCTTGGTGGCCGGCGCGTTGATCTGGATGTGCCAGCCGAGATCGTTCACCCGCTTCGACAGGGGCTCCATCATCTCCGGCGTCGTGGCGCCGGCCTGCGCCAGGTTGAAGCGGATGCCTCGCACCCCGAGCCCGTGCATGCGCTTGAGCTCCTCGGTCGACACGGTATCGTCGACGACCGCGACCATGCGGGCCGTCGGGCCGAACGCCGCCAGCGCCTCGAGATGGCACCGGTTGTCCGTGCCGTACGTCGAGGGCTGCACGAGGACGTTGCGCGTGATGCCGATGCGCTTCTGGAGCACGCGGTAGTCCTCGACCAGCGCGTCGCCCGGGCGCAGGGTGGACCGCGGATCGACCGGGTACTTCGCGTTGTAGACGTGGTGATGACAATCGGTGGCGTTGGCCGGCGCCTTCAGCTTCGGCGTCTCCGTTCCCGCCGACCACTTGACCGCCTGGGCGGCCGCCGGACCCGCGTGAACGCCGACCAGCGTCGCCGCCGACACGCCCTTCAGGATCTCGCGCCGATTCCAGGACTGTGCGCTCATCGCATCCTCCTCGCGGCCGCGCCGCGTGCTGTGTGGCGCGAGCCTATCACGCCCGGAGGCCGAGGAAGTCCAGCGCTTTCGAAGGCAATGAGGATACGATCTCGTCGTGGACCTCGTTGCCTTCTTCCTGACGCAGCACGCCGCCGTGCACGCGCGCGACGTCGGCGGCCGCCCGTCGCTGGTCGAGCGGGTGTTCGCGCTCGACGACGACCAGATGCGCGTGCGCCCGGGGCACGGGCTCAACTCGCTGGTGTGGCTCCTCTGGCACATGGCGCGCACCGAGGACGCCGCGGTGAATCTGGTCGTCGCCGCGCGCGATCAGGTCCTCGACGACGAATGGATGCGGCGCATGAACGTCCCATGGCGCATCATCGGCACCGGAATGACCGACGACGAGGTCGGCGAGATGACGGCGCGCGCCGACGTCGCGGCGATCCGGGCCTACCGCTCGGCCGTCGGGCGCCGAACCCGAGAAGTCGTCGCCGCGCTCCGCATCGAGGCGTGGGACGAGGTCATCGGGGTCGAGGACATCCGCCGCGGCGCGGCGGTCGGCGCGTTCCGCGACTGGGTCGAAGGAACGAGCTATCCGTGGCTCGGCTGGACGCGCGCCGAGCAGCTCGCCAGCTCGGCCCTGCGGCACAACGCCGCGCACATCGGCGAAGCGGTAACGATCCGCAGCCTGGCCGGCCTCGGCCTCGGCGTCTGAGCCTCGACGGACGCCGAGCGGCGTCCGGCCAATTCGAGCGCAAGCGCGCCGGCCATTTCACTCGCCTCGGGTAGATCGCCCGAAGTGTCAGGGCGCGACGCCGCGATTCGAACACGTCGCGGGACCACTCCCCCTGGCAAACGCGTAGAAAAATAGGCGCGCCTCGACGTCGCGCGCTGGCATGCCGCATGCGAGCGGTGATGCGGCCTGCGGTCCGGGCCTACCATGAGTGACGACACGACCACGCAACGAAGCGAGGTGCTTATGCGGCTGATCGGGCTCGCGGTCATTCTCACTGCCGGTTTCGCTCTCGCGCCCATCGCGCTCGTCGCGCAACCATCGGACAAAATCTATCGGATCGGCGTGCTCGAGCGGACCCCCGCGGCCATCAATGCCGCGAACCTCGAAGGCTTCCGGCAGGGGCTCCGCGCGCTCGGCTACCTCGAGGGCAAGAACCTCGTCATCGAGTATCGGTCGGCCGACGGCCGCGACGATCGATTCCCGGTCCTCGCGGCCGAGCTGGCCCAGCTCAAAGTGGATCTGATCCTGACGCGCGGCACGCCCGCGGCGCTGGCCGCCAAGCGCGCCGCGGGGACGATTCCGGTGGTCATCACCGGCGTCGGCGACCCGGTCGCGCAGGGCATCATCGCCAGCCTCGCGCACCCGGGCGGGTACATCACGGGTCTGAGCGCGACCGTGACGGAGATCTACCCCAAGCGCGTCGAGATACTCCGCGAGCTCGTGCCGAAGGCCACGCGGATCGCGGCGCTCTTCAACATGGGCAATCCGGCGATCCCCGGGCAGTGGAAAGAGGTCGAGACGGCGGCGAGAGCTCTCGGTCTGCAGGCGCAGCTTCTCGACGTGCGCCGGGTCGACGATCTGCGGCCGGCGTTCGACACCGCGCGGCAGCACGCCGACGCGATCGTCGTGGGGCTCGAGACGCTCACTCTGGCGAACGCGCAGCTCATCGTCGATCTCGCGGCGAAGCATCGGCTGCCGGCGATGTACGCGTCGACCGAGTTCGTCGGAGGCCTCGCCAGCTACGGCGTCAACTACCCCGATCACTATCGGCGCGCCGCCACCTTCGCCGACAAGATCTTCAAGGGCGCCAAGCCCGCCGATCTGCCGGTCGAGCAGCCCACCAAGCTCGAGCTGGTCATCAATCTCAAGACCGCGCGGGCGCTCGGGTTGACGATCCCCCGGACGGTCATGCTGCAGGTGGATCAGGTCATCGAGTAACGGCTCGGGGGAGACTGCTGCGATGGCGACCCGCGAGTGGTTCCGCGGATTCTTCGACGATACGTATCTCGAAATCCTCACGGCGCAGAAAAGCACGCGGCAGACACGGGCGGAGGTCGACTTCCTCACGAAGGCTCTCCGTCTGAAGCCGGGCGGCCGCGTGCTCGACGTGCCCTGCGGCTTCGGGCGGCATGCCGGCGAGCTGGCCCGGCGCGGCTATTCGGTCGTCGGTGTCGACCTGTCTCGCGCGATGCTCCGCGAGGCCCGTCGCCGCTATCACGAGCGCGAGCGTCTCCGGTTCGCGCGTGGCGATATGCGGCGGCTCCCCTATCGCGAAGAGTTCGACGCCGTTATTTGTATCTACACGAGCTTCGGCTACTTCAGCGAGCGCGACAACGTGGCCACCCTCGGGAAAATGGCGCGGGCGCTGAAGCCGGGAGGGCGTCTGCTCATCGACCACCGCAATCCGGTGTTCGACGCGACGCTTCCGAAGCGGGTATGGTATCGCTCTGGGCCACGGATCTTCGTGCTGTCGGACTTGCGTTTCGACCAGCGAACCGGCATCCAGGACAGTACCTGGCTCATTCTGCGCCTCGGAGACCGGCGCGTACTCCGGAAGTCAGTCAGGGTGCGTCTCTGGACGCGCCGGCAGTGGGAACGCCGCCTACGCCAGGCGGGGATGCGATTGATTCGCGCGTACGCGGACCTCAAGGACGTCGCATTCGACACGACGTCCGGACGGCTCATCGTCCTTGCGGAGCGGCGCTAGGGCCGTTCGTCACCTCGCCTTGAGCTTCACGTCTTCGTACGGTGCGGAGAACGCGTAGCCCGCGATAAGGCCCACTCCGGACTCTTCGACTCTCGGCCCCTTGCCGCTCAAACCGGCTAGGAGCCAGATCGGTGCGACCATCGCCTTGTCGTGGACGAGCTGCTGGATACGTTCGAGGATTACGGCCCGCCTCTTGGAGTCGATCTCGTTCACTTGTTCCTGGAAAAGCCCGTCGATGTCGGCATAGCTCCCATAGACGTAGGTGCCACCCGCAGCGACGAACGCTTCGATCCGGGTGGCGGCGTTGCCGAAGGCACCGCTGCCGACCTGGATCAGGTTCTTGAATTTCTTCTCGGCGAGCCCCCGGTTGAAAGCGGCCCGCTCCACGGGCCGGAGCTTGACCCGGATGCCGACGGCATGGAGGTAGTTGACGACGGGTTCGCCGACGAACGTGCCCGCCGCGTCACAGAAATACTCTCCCGCGTCAAAGCCGTTCGGGTAACCAGCCTCGACGAGAAGTCGCCGGGCCCTGACGGCATCGTACGGGTACCCCGGCGGCTGCCAGTAGAACTCGAAGCTCGAGGGGATGATGCTCCAGATCAATTTGGAAAATCCCAGGGTCTCCGCTTGGTTCATCGTGGGCCGGTCAATGGCATAGTTCGCGGCCAGGCGCACTCGCCGGTCGTGCCACGGCGACTTCGAGTCCCACTGGTCAGCGAAGTAGACCCACTGTGTCGCCTGACCGACGTTGGGCTTCAGCGTCAGCCCCGGGGTCCGCCGGAGATCCTCGGCCAGCGCACCGCGAATCGCGTAGGCGATGTCCACCTCGCCGCGCTTCAGCGCGGCCAGCCGCGTGGCCTCGTCCGGGATCGCCTTCAAGACAAGCCGCTTCACGTTCGGCGCCTTTCGCCAGTACTGATCGAAGGCCTCGAAGACGAGCTCGACGCCCGGGCTGAACGAGACGAACCTGTAGGGGCCAGCGCCGATCGGAGCCTTCTTGAAGCCCTCGTCGCCGACCTTTTCGACGTATTTCCTGGGCACGATCCAGCTGGCGCCGGTGGCGGTCGCGTAGAACGTCATGAAGTCCGGCCACGGCCGCTTGAGACGAATGCGGACACGCCCCGGGTCCGGCGTCTCGACGGCCGCCACACTCTCCTTCAGCGTCTTCTGCGCGACGCCCCGGTAACGCTCGAGCGAGAACTTGACGTCCTCGGCTGTGACCGGGTCACCGTTGTGGAACTTCGCCCCGCGGCGGAGGACGAACTCGTAGACGAGCCCATCCGCGGACATGCTCCACGACTCGGCCAAGCTCGGCGCCATCGGCTGGCCCGGCATCGGCTTCACGAGCGCGTCGTGCAACGCGTAGAGGAGCATGTACGGCGTGATGATCCCTGAAGTCTCGGCCGGGTCGAACCACGTCGGCGCAAGCGAGATGTGGACGGCCCAGGTCATCTGCTCCGCGGGTGCGTCGGCGCGACCTTCTGGTGCGGTGCCGAGCACGACAGTGAAGGTCGAGATCATCAGGACGAGTAGCGTGGCCACGAGGCCCCGAACGCGGATCGCAAGAGGCGGGACGCGCGACGGTCCATTCACCCGATTCAGGGGCATCCAACACCTCCCGAGGGGCCGAACGGTCACGATCGTTCAAGGATCATCGGCTCGCACCTACCGGTTGTCAAGCGTCCGGCGGTTTGATTCATGTGTGGTTCGCGAAGCCGAGTCCCGTGACGATAGCAGGCGAAGCGGTTCCGGAGTGCTGGTCATCCTCGCCGGTACCATCGTGGTGGTGGGCACGCTGAGTTGGTGGTTGCTCCTCCGGTGAGGCCCACCAACTAGTTCGGCGTGAGAGGATTGTTCGAACCGCTCGCTCATCCGAGCCGGGCCAAGAACGGGAACACTTGCAGCATCCAGTATCCGATCTGCCAGAACGTCCCTGTCATGATCAGGAGCCCGGTGGCGACAACCAGGCCGCCCGTCGCCAGCTCGAGGAATCGTCTGTGAGGCTGGACGCGCCGGACCAGCCGAAGGAACGGCGCGGTGAACACAGCGCCCAAGAGGAACGGTGCCCCCATCGCGGCGCCGTAAACCGCGAGCAAGCCCGCGCCTTCGGCGAGGGATTCTCGGGTCCCGGCCAGCGTCAGGATCGTAGCGAGGACTGGTCCGACGCACGGCGACCAGCCAAACGCGAAGGCAACGCCGGCGACGAAGGCGCCTACCGGGCCACCAGGGCGTAGCGCCGCGTGAATACGAGCTTCAAAGGCCAGGGCTCGGATGGGTAGGACGCGCGCGACATGCAGACCCAGGAGGATCAAGACCGCACCTGCGATGGCCGCCGCCCCCTCGGGGTATTGGGCGAGCGTCCGGCCAACAGCGGTGGCAGTGACGCCGAGGGCGATGAACAACAGGACGAACCCGAGGACGAAGGCCACCGCGTTCCCGAGGGCTCCGCGTGGCAGGCGCCCGGGCGTGTCTGCGTCGCTTGCCCCGGGCATGGCGATCCCGCCTACCCAAGCGAGGTAGGGAACGACCAGCGGCAGCACGCAGGGGCTCGCGAAGCTAAGGAGGCCAGCCACGGCCGCTTCGAAATAGCCGATGTGGAGGGCTTCCATCCTTCGCCCACCGCGCCGTGCGCTACGGCGATGTCTTCTCCGTCACCAGCCGCTGGATCAGCGGGTAGACATCCTTGTCCCACGACGACGCCCCGAACCGGTGGAGAACGATTCCGCGGTCGATCGCAAGAATGAAGCGAGGCGTACCTTTCGTAATCTGTAGGCTGTCGCGGATCCAGCGGATGTCCTCGGGCCAGTATCGGTCCTCGTCCACGCGAGAGAAGTAGGGCGTCTTCACGATTCGAAAGTCGACGTGCCGGCGCTCCGGGGCGCGCTCCCAATTAGGTTGCGTATGGACCTCCCACTCGCGGCAGTAAGGGCAGTTCCACGCCGACACATAGACCAGGATGAACCTCGAAGGGGGCGCGGCCGCCGGCCCCGGTCCGCCCGCCATCATCACCAAGAAGCACAGCGCTCCAGCCGCTATACTCCACCGCCCCATCCGACACCTCCGGAGCGTGGTCAAACCTGCGTCCGTCGCGCACGCTGACATCGAACGTGTTATTGTTGCGGTCCGACAAACACGCAGAGACTCGTACACCTGTTAAACTTGGAGCCGCCGGTGGGATTCGAACCCACGAAGGGCCTATGCCCGGGGACTTGCAAGTCCAGCCCGCGTTTGTCCTCTTCGCTACGGCGGCGACTGACAGCGCCTCGTCGGGAAACCGGCGGGGCGTTGTGCTGTTCCCTCCATCCCCCGTTAACGATGCCGCTGACGGTTAGCGCGGCGACCGTGCGAAGCGGCACTCGTTTCGAATTCACGGCTTCTCTCGTTTGAACGCTGGCCAGCTACTTCGCATACCAGGTGCCAGATCCGCTAGTCACAACGAGGTATTGTTTCTCGGGCGCTTAAGGCACCGGTGGCACTTGGGCGGTAAGTGGGAGCGACCAACAAGGCGGAGTCGTGTCGAGCGGTGGTGCCGCGACGGCATGCGGAAGGCCCCGCGATTTCCGGCACGTGGGCGCTAAGTAGGAGCGACCTAAAGGTGGAGGCGGGTCGAGCAGTGGCGCTGCGACGGCATGCTGCGGAAAGCGCCGACAATTTTTGGAAAGTGTCGTTTCTGACAGCAAATTTGGCACCTCCGTGACGTCTATTGGCGGTCGGCACGATCGGGAGCCACGGCGCGACGGCTTCGGCGATCGAAGTGAGCGGACACGTCCCTTGCCCAGCATGCCGCGTCGGCCGAGGATAGAGCGTCATGGATTGGCCCACCTTGGCAGCAACAGGGCTCGGATCGGCGTGGTTGTCGGGCATTAATCTCTATGCCACGGTGCTCGCGCTTGGCCTGCTTCAACGCTTTGGTCTCGCTCGGCTCCCCGGCGATCTCGGCTATCTGTCCGAGGGCTGGGTCATCGGCCTGGCGGCGCTGTTGTACTTGGTCGAGTTCGTGGCCGACAAGGTGCCAGCCGTCGATTCGATCTGGGATGCTGTCCACACCTTCATCCGGGTGCCGGCCGGCGCGATCCTCGCCGCTTCCGCGTTCGCCGACTTCGACACGCCGGTCCGGGTCGCGGCGCTATTGGTGGGCGGAGGGCTGGCGCTCGGCGCCCACGGCTCAAAGGCAGCGACGCGCGTGGCCGTGAATGCCACCGCACCAGGAGGCGGCGTCGTGGTTAGCCTCGCCGAGGACGCGGTGGCGTTCGGGTCGACGCTACTGATGGTGTTCTTCCCGCTAGTGTTCCTGGCGCTGCTAGGGCTGGCTGTTGGGCTGACCGCGTGGCTGGCACCAAAGGTGGCGCGCGCCTTTCGGATTCGGCGCCAGCCTGATTGAGGGCCGCCCTACGATCACTGCCCCCCAGTGCTCGGGTTGGACCACGCGATGGAGCGAAGGACGCGCTAGTCCGGGCTGAAGGCGTTTCTGTAGTCCTGGCGGAGGCGGGGATTCTGGTCCTCCTTGAGTAGGAAGCAATTTCCGGCGGCCAGCACGTCGATGTCAGTTCCCATGAAACAGCGGAAGGCGTCCTCGGGAGTGAGGACGATGGGCTCACCGCGCACGTTGAAGCTGGTGTTGACGATGACCGCGCAGTGAACCGTCTGGATGCGGGCCGAGTAGTCGACGTGAGTGACGGCCGGGATCGACGAGCGCGGTACGTTGAGCTTCTGGATGCCGAACAGGGCGTGCTCCTCAGCGGTCATCTCCCGCCGATGTTGCTTGGCCACGTCGGCGACCATGAGCATGTATGGGCTGTCCGAGTCGAGTTCGAACCAGTCGGCGACGTCCTCGCGCAACACGGAGGGAGCGAAGAGCCGGAACGACTCCCGATGCTTGATCTTGAGATTTAGGACCGATTGCATTGAGGGAGATCGCGGGTCGCCCAGGATCGAGCGGGCGCCGAGGGCGCGAGGGCCGAATTCGATGCGGCCTTGGTACCAGCCGATGGCCTTGCCGTCGGCGAGGGCCTCGACGGTGCGGTCGATGAGCTGATCGTCGGTAAGGCGGGTGAAGCGGGCGCCGGCACGAGCCAGGCGCTCCTCAATGTCGCTCTGGCGGAATTCCGGGCCGAGATATGAGCCTTGCATGAGGTCGTGCTCACCGTCGACCTGGCGAGGCTGGCCTCGGAAGAGGTGGTACGCGCACAAGGCGGCGCCCAGAGCGCCGCCGGCATCGCCCGCCGCCGGCTGCACCCATACCCGACGGAATCGGCCGTCGCGGAGCACCTTGCCGTTGGCAACGCAATTGAGGGCCACCCCACCGGCCAGGCAGAGGTTTTGCGCGCCGGTTTCAGCAGCCAGTGAGCGAGTGAGCCGAAGTACGACCTCATTAGTCACCGCCTGGATGGAGGCAGCCAGATCCATGTGACGCGGGGTGAGTAGTTGGTCGGGGCCGCGCGGGGGGCCGCCGAAGAGTTCGTCGAAGGCCTTGTTGGTCATCTGGAGGCCCGTACAGTAGTCGAAGTAAGAGAGGTCGAGCTTGAACGAACCGTCGGACTTGAGATCGATCAGGCGATACAGGATGAGTTTGGCATAGCGCGGCTCGCCGTACGGCGCCAGGCCCATGACCTTGTACTCGCCGGAATTGACTTTGAAGCCCGTGTAATGGGTGAAGGCCGATCGCCCTTGAGGAGCGATTTCTGGAAGAGCTTTTCCCGGAGCCACACCGGAATGGCCATCGAGAACGACCGAAAACCGCGTGGCGCAAACGCGAGGTACGTCTCGAGGAGGCGTTCGAACTTGAGAAACGGCTTGTCGTTCGGGCCGCGCGTCGGGCGATTCGCGTGGAGGCCCGCCCTCGCGAGGCCAGCGCGCGCACGCGCGCCCGTGAAGTAGACTATGGGCGCCGAGCCGGGCAGCCGATGCGGAAGGGAGGACGCCGATGCTGGGCCGCGAAGAGAACGAGCGATTGACGCGGGTGGGGCCTGGGACTCCTATGGGCACGTTGCTGCGCCGGTACTGGTTCCCTATCGCCGGCAAGGCCGATCTGGACGCCAATCCGGTCAAGGCGATCAAGCTCCTCGGAGAAGATCTGGTGCTGTTTCGCGACCGGCGCGGCCGGCTTGGACTGATCGGCGAGCGCTGTCCCCACCGTCGGGTATCGATGCGTTACGGTATTCCCGAGGAGGACGGCCTCCGGTGCTGCTACCACGGCTGGATGTTCGACAGCCAGGGGCGCTGCCTCGAGATGCCGGCCGAGCCTCCCGAAAGCAGCTTCAAGGACCGCGTGCGGACTCTCGCCTATCCAGTGGAAGAGCTCGGCGGCCTCGTGTTCGCGTACCTTGGTCCCGAGCCCACTCCGTTACTGCCGCGGTGGGACCTTCTGGTGATGGATAACGTCTGGCGCGACATCGGCGTGACGGTGATCCCCTGCAACTGGATGCAGTGCATGGAGAACTCTCTGGATCCGGTCCACACCGAGTGGCTCCACGGCCGCTACTACGAGTACATCATGGGCCGTAGCGCCGGAAAGGACGCGGGCGGCGAGCGGATGGTGAAGCGCGTCATCGGGCACCACCTGAAGATCGGCTTCCACGTCTTCGCCCACGGGATCGTCAAGCGGCGCGTGCGGCTGGGCGGGTCGGAGGACGATCCGTCGTGGCGGATCGGGCACCCCATCCTGTTCCCGAACATCCTGCGCGTCGGCTGGACGTTCCAGTTCCGCGTGCCGATGGACGACACCCATACCTATCACGTGATGTATCAGGTCCTGCCCGTTCCACCGGGGGCGGAGCCGACGCAGGAGCGCGTCCCGGTCTACCCGATCCCGCTCACGGACGAGCGCGGCGAGCACATCACGAACTTCGTGCTGGGCCAGGACATGATGGCGTGGGTGACCCAGGGGCCGGTCGCTGAGCGCGACCTCGAGAAGCTCGGCGACTCGGACCAGGGCGTGATTCTGTTCCGTCGCCTGCTGCGGGATCAGCTTGCGGTCGTCGCGGCCGGCGGTGACCCCATGAACGTCTTCCGCGATGTAGCGGCCAACAAGTGCATCGACATCCCCGTGGAGTACAGCCTGATCGAGGCAGCCCGCGCCCGTAGTCTCGCCACCGGCCAAGCGCCCTGGAGCGCGCTGCTCGACACGGTGGAAAACGCCTGGGCCAGAGCGCCAGAGAGCGCTGGCTAAGGTCCGGGGCCGGAGACCAGGGACGTGCCAGACTCGGCGCACGTCATGCGATGGGCCGTCGCCGGCCTGGGGACCGCGGGATGCATGATGCTGCCGGCCATCCTCAGGCATCCGCACGCCAGGCTCACGGCGGCGGCCGATGCCGACGCCGGGGCGGCCGCAGCGTTCGCGCGTGACTTCCAGGCCGAGACATATTCGAGCGTCGAGGCGCTGTGCGGGAGCCCGAGCGTCGACGCGATCTACATCGCGACCCCGACGCAGTACCACACCGAGCACGTTCTCCTTGCCCTCGAGCATGGCAAGCATGTCGTTGTCGAAAAGCCGATGGCGCTCAGTCTCGACGATGCCGACCGGATGATCCGGGCGGCCGAGGCGCACGACCGGCAGCTCGTGGTGGGCCACTCGCACAGCTTCGAGCCGGCGATCCGCAAGATGCGGGAGATCGTTCAGAGCGGTGCGCTCGGCCGAGTTCGCATGTTGCACAACTGGTGCTTCACGGATTGGCTCTACCGCCCGCGCAACACCGAGGAGCTCGACACCCGCCTGGGCGGCGGCGTGACGTTCCGGCAGGGGTCGCACCAGTTCGACATCTTGAGATTCATCGGTGGTGGCCTGCTCCGGAGCGTCCGCGCGATGACCGCGCGCGGAGACGCCCAGCGCCCCACCGAAGACGCGCACGTGGTCTACATGGAGTTCGAGGACGGCACGCCGGCGACCGCCGTGTACAGCGGTGCCGATCACTTTCACACCACGGAGCTAATCTTCGGGATCGGAGAACAAGGTCAGCCCGTCGACCCCACGGCCTACGGCCGCGCCCGGCAGACGCTCCAGAAGGTCGGAAGTCGAGACGCGGAGCTCGGCCTCAAGCGTGCGGCCCGGTACGGCGGCAATCGCGCCCCGCACCCGGCCGGGCCGGCGCCGCATCCGTCCTTGTTCGGGCTCACCCTCGTCAGCTGTGAGAAGGGCGATATTCGGCAATCGGCGCACGGCGTCTACGTCTACGGCGAGAACGAGCGGTTCGAGGCAGCGCTCTCGACCGGCGACACCGGGCGAGGCGAGGTGGTTCGCGAGCTGTACGACGCGGTGGCCAAGGCGCGAGTCCCGGCCCACGGCGGACGCTGGGGAAAGGCGAACCTGGAAGTGTGCCTCGCGGTGCTGACCTCGGCCAGAGAACGACGGGAAGTCCTGCTCTTGCACCAGACAGCCGCGCCGGTCCTCTCGTAGGGGACAGGTGTCGCTCTGCGACGAACCCTCAGCGGGTATACGTCCCCGCGCCAGGTTGCGCCTGTGCCAACCGCCTCCCATCATGGCGAGGAGAGTGGGGTCGTCGTAGTTGAACCTGTGACAGTGTCGAGTGGGGTTTCATTGACGGACGCATCAACGACTGCCGACTGCCGGCGCTGAAGGAAACGAGTCAATGAAGGTCACGATGCTGTTAGCGGACTCGGCGCAGGCCGTCAATGGCAAGCTCTACATTCTGGGCGGCGGATGGTCAATCATCGGCCCAGACCCGGCCGCGACTGCAATAGCCATAAAGATTGACGTCCCGTGGGATCTGGCCAATCGATCTCACACGTTCAGGCTTGCTTTGCTGGACGCCGATGAACAGCCGGTGGTCGTGCCAACGCCTATCGGTGGTCACGCGCTCGAATTGACCGGCCAATTCGAAGCTGGCCGTCCGGCGGGCTTGAAGCCCGGTACCGATCTGGACGTCGTCTTGGCGATTAACGTCGGGGCATTCCCCATCAAGGCCGATAGTCGGTATCTTTGGCGATTCTTCATCAATAACGAAACAAAGCCCGACTGGCAGGTAATATTCACTACACGGCCTTCGAAGCCGGCCCGCTAATACACCCGTCCCTCGCTAAACTCTCTTGAAGTGGTTGGTGCCCCCGGGGTGACTCGAACACCCGGCACGCAGTTTAGGAATCCTCCGGGGGCACCGCCACTCTAATAGTTTCGCGCGCTGTTTGCAGATCGCGGCAGGTTGCGGCAGGAAACGCAACCCAGGCGCAACCGGTTCATCGCCTCCCTCGAGCCGCCTCCACGTAGGAGCGAAGCACGGCGTTCATGCGGCTCAGGTGTCCCCTGCCCTGCTTCCGAAACCACTCCAGCACGTCGCTGTCCACACGAAGGTGTACGGAAGTTTTGCCCGGGCCCGGCATGACCAGGTGAGCGTGCTCCCAAAAATCCGCGTCAATCTCGCGGACCGGGGCGTCGGCACGGGTGCGCGTCTTGCCGCGCACCCGTAGAGCCTTAAGTTCTTCGGGCGAGTAACGCTTGATATCTTTTCTTGCCATCTTCGCCTACCTTCCACGCGCTGATGATCCGGCGATTGTCACCCCGCCAGGTGTAGACCACGAGGTAATAGTCGTCGTCTACGTGCCCAAGCGCGCGAACCCGAATCTCGCCGTAGCCACTCCGCCTGTCCTCGGCTTCGACGACGGCATTTTCGAAGATCAGGGCGGCGTCCCGGAAATCGACACCGTGCTCGTCGAGATTTCGCCGCCTCTTTTCCTCATCCCATTCGAAGGCTACGGTACACGTATGTGTACACATCTGTCAAGTCCCCTGGACGATCGATTTCGGGATGTTTGGCGAGACAGGTCACGTGAAACTGGATAAGGCTGTCCGGGCTCGCCGGCCTCGCTGACGCAAACAATGTGCTACAGTGCCTCCGCCAGCCATTCAAATCTCTTCTGGAAAGTGTTCCGAACGTCTACAGCAGAAGACCGCCGTTCGCGCTCTCGCAGCCTGACCTATTTAATAGCCCGCCCGTGGAGGAAGCCCCGCAACAGGCGTAGAATCCAGCTTGGGCTGGACGCCCACGTCAGCCGGACGGACGGAACCCGTTTCTCCGGCGTGGTCACCGTCCAGTCCTCCTCCAACGCCTTGGCACCGAGTGAGAAAGAAGAAGGGCTAGACGCCGATGGTTGTGACGCTGCCCATCGCCACGATAAAGCGAATTCTCGATCGCGTGACGAACCTGCCCGAACAGGCCAGCGGGTTGTTCGTGCCAGGGATTTTCATTCCAACGCCAACGACAAGGCCGGGACCAAGACTCCCTGAGAACATCGTCTCGGCGCTGGAGAAGGCTAGAGACGACAAAACTCTAATAGGCGATGGCAAACGCGTGGGGCATCTCGGACACTACGACTTCATCACATTGCGCGATTGGTGTCGCGCCATGCGCCTCGGTTCCGACGCTGTTGCTGTGGAAGCTGCCGTGAGGGCTGCGCCGGAGTGAGCCTGGACCCCAAGGCAGCGCGGGCGCAGTGGGGAAGCGTCGGGTTTGAACGTGGTTGACTCCGCTCTTCAGGCACTCGCGGCCTTCAACCGGGCGCATCCCATCTTTCTGATTGGCCTGCTCGGACTACTCGGTGTGTCTCTCGACAACTGATCGTGCTTCAATCCGCCTCGGGCACTCTTCCGGCTCCCGACAGCCCGACGGTCAGCCGTCCTTCTCTGCTCGACAACGGTCGACTTCTCGCATTACTTCGATGCCCGGGGAGCCGGCTTCTTCGAAGATCACTTTCCGCTACAACGACCCGCACCACTTGCCTTCGCCGCAGCCGGCCTCGAACCAGCGCTGGTGCTCGGACATCTTCCTGATCCCGTGCTGGAGCGGCGAGGTGCTCTCGGTCGCCTTCGCCATCGATTGCCATGAATCGGGAAGTCTGCGCGTGGACGGCGTCGCGCCGGCCGCTGAACGGGGGCGACATTCGCACGCTTATGGACAAGGCGCTATGGGCGCGCTTCGGTGAGACGGTGGTGACCGCGCCGCACGCGATCCAGTGGCTCAGTGACAACGGCCCGCAGTACACCGCAACGGCCTCGGTGCTCTACGCGCATGAGCTGGGCCTGGTGCCGATCACGACGCCGGCGTACAAACGCGACTAACGTGCACGAGCTGCACGACGCGCAGAGCGTGCTCGCCCAGCTCGGGGCCTGGATCGACGACTACAACCGCTGGCGCCTTACTCAGCGCTCGGCATGCGGAGCCCGGCCGACTACCGGGCGGTGACGTCAGCGAGCCGCGAACTCACGCCCCCATCTGTCTAGGACTTTGGGGAGCGGCTCACCGTCCCGTTGCACTCGTGGGCGAATGCTCCATCCCGGTCGTGTAAAAGGTCTCGCGCCAGGCGCGTTCCATTCGGCTTTTGCAGAAGACTCTGCCGATCTCTGCGCACCTGGAACCGATCAGGGACTTCCCGCACTGCCCCTAAGGGGGTTTCTGTATTGAGGGCGGGCCCGGCGGCCCCTAACGTCGCCGCCGAGGCGCGCGACGCGAACGCCAGTAAGAAGCCAGCAATCCCTTTGCTACGGCCGCCACACGGCGCTCTCGTGGCTCGTGGCGGTCTGCGTGGGCGTCACGATGCCCCTCGCCACGGGAGCAACCACCGCACGCGCTCCGCGTGCGGTCGCGCGACCGCCCCCTCGTCGGCCGGACCCTATGGGCGTGACAACTCGGTGGGCGTGGCGAACGGAGAAGCGGTTTGAGACTTTACGCTCTCTAAGGGAGGGGCAAGATGAGGAGCGTTGTTCCGTCACTTGCTGTGATGTTTGCCCTGATACTGGCGCCGGTGCAGCCAGCACTGCTCGCGCAGCTTGTTCAAGTTCAAGTAACGCTCACGTGCTCCGATGGAACAGAGATCACCGATACGCTGCTGGTGGTGGACTCAGCCGCGCTTGCCGCGCTCCAGTCGGCGGTCGAAGCGATGGCCCTATACCCCGCGGGGCTGACCTGTCGACTGACCCAACAGCTTGGTGAATCGCTCGGCGGGCTCTTCGCTCCGCTCGTCGCTTTCGCCCAATCGTCCGGCGGCAACCCGGTATGGAACTACACCGTCGGCGGCGGTCGGGCTGTGATCTCAAGCAGGTGCTCGGGGGAGGAGACCAACTTCGGGTTCAGCGCCCGTGTCGAGCCGGCATTTGACGGCACCCAGGGTCAGGGTCAGGGCACGTTCAACCTGACCATCCCACAATGCGGATCGTTCAACGGCTCGCATCTCGGCACGAAGGTCGACTGCGTCCACGTGAATGGCAGCACGGCTAACCTGGGGGCCGTGGTCACGCATGCGACGGGGGTGTTTGCCGACCCACTGCAGTATGGTTTCACTGAAAACGAGACCCGCATTGGTGTGCTAGTCATTGACTCAGGCGTTCCGGGCGGAACGGGCGACAGGATCGGCTGGTCCAACCGCGCGATCGAGAGCATGTGCGGTTTGGAAACCGATACGGACGCCCCCGTCGACAACGGCAACGTCAAGGTCCACCAGGCGAACCCGTAGCAAACTGGCGCGGGTGCCAGGAGCCAGACCGGAAGGCGGAACGCAGAAGCACCGAGACCCACGAGGGAGGGTGGCCGACAAGGGGGCCACCCTCCCTCCGCGCGGCGGCCTCAGCGCGTGCGCAGGACCACCACCATCAAGCCGGATCAGCCGCAATGAGCACCGTCGGTGGAGGATGGCTGGCGGGAGTCTAGCAGACCTCTTGGCTACTGGGTCCAGCGACCCCGCGATCTCTTGGACAGCACGGCTCGTATAGGCCGGCCGGCCAATGACTTAATAGTTTCTTTCTGGGACATCCCGGGTCTTACCATCTTGTCTTGCTCGTCGGTGCCGGCGTTTGCGCTGATCTGCAGGAACCCGAGGGAGACAACGATGGCGCGTTTGCTATTCATCGTGTCACGTACGAAACCAGGCACCTATGCCTACATGAAACTTGTCAGCGAGAGCGAGCACGACGTGATCTTCGACCGCCGGAAAGGGGATCGTCGCCGAATCCATCAGAGGGCGACGCCTGAGCGACGCCACGGCGAGCGGCGGCGCCGCGACGTCATGACGGACCTCCAGAAATCCGGCTGGGCGCTGGTGTGCCGGAGCCAATCCAACTCAGCATCCTCAGGTGTGAGCCATCGCTCGAACGTGACGCCGCATGGGCAGTCCTCGACGGCGGAGAATGGCTCGGGGGTCTAGCCGAACGTTGGGACGGGCACCAGTAGAGCGCCCTCACGTGCCCTTGCGGGTCAGCCTGCGAACGAGGCCGAACAGCAACAGCCCGATGCCGACCATCAGGGGCATCCAGTATTCAGGCACTCGCGCCACCTTAACCAGCACGATGCAGAGGCCCACGATGAAGCTGAAGGTCGCTACTGCGCAACTAATCGGTCCACCAAATCGCCCTCTCGAATGGTCTGGCACCCGCCGGTAGCTGCCGGTGAGAACGACCGATGAACTCCCGGCCCGTAAGTCCTTGAAGGAGTGGTGCCCCCGGGGTGACTCGAACACCCGGGACGCAGTTTAGGAAGCTGCTGTCCGTCGCCGAAGTTCTCGATATTTCAACCGCGGCCTCGGGCCGGGCAGGGCCACGGCGTGCCTAGACCGCCGCAGCAACGAGTGAAACTGATGGCGGTTCCACGCCGCCCGAGGGTAAGGGATTCGATCAGCAGTCACCTAAGAATCCCAATGATTTGGCAGAAGGCACCCCGCGTGATCCTGCATCAGAGGGCACGTCACGTCCAGCAGGACATGGTTCCGCGAGGGTAGCTCTACCGAACAATGCGGGTCAAGGAAAGCGTCGCCCCAGACCGAGAACCTCTCGGTGGAGCGTCTCGGCTCTCTGGAGCTGTCGAACAGGAATGGCGACCTCGTAGAGACCTCGAATCGGTATCATCGCGCACCTCCGACTATTGGTTGCTCTCGAACTCACAGAGCGCCCTCGGCGAAGCGACCGATCAGACGAGCCAGCGGATCAGTTGCGCGAGACGGCTGCCGTTCGCCGCCCCCCGGTCGCGCGGCGGCGCCAGGAACGCTTCGCCCGGCCCGCCGACCGTCATGTTCTCTCAGAGGAGGCCGAAGCCTCCGAGCGCTCCACCGGCCAGTAGCACCCAGAGCGGATTGAGCCGCGTGCTCAGCATGAGGGTCGCCACGGCCACCGTCATCGCAGCGGCCGCCGGCCCCGTGTCGGCGGCCCGGGCCATCACCGTCCCGCTGGCGATCACGAGCCCGATGGTCACGGGAACGAGGCCATTGCGCACCGTCGGCTGCCAGGGCGCGCCGCGGAAGCGGTACCAGAGGCGATAGGCCGCGAAATACATCGCGCAGGGCGGTCCAAACGTCGCCATCGAACTGGCGATGGCCCCGGGAATGCCCCAGACCTTCCACCCGACGAACCCCATCATCAGGATCATGTTCGGTCCCGGTATCGACTGCGCGATCGCGAAGAACTGGCTGAAATCCTGGTCGGTCATCCAGCCATGGGTGGTGACGACGAAGTGCCGAACATCGGGGAGAACGGTCGGAAAGCCGCCGAAGCTGATGGAGGAGAGGACGAGAAGATGAGCCGTCAACGCGAGCGGCGCGGACGCGGCGCTCATCGTGCCCGCCGGTGTTCGAGGCCGGCCACGCCAATGCTCAAAGGCAACAGGCCGAAGAGAACGAGGAGGAGCGGCAGCTTGCCAACGGCCATGAGGCCGAAAGCGAGCCCGGCGAAGATCAAGGCGGCCGCCCGGCCGCGATGCGGCATCAACATCCTGATCCCGGTGGCGATCAGGAGCCCGGCCGCGGCGGCGGACAGCCCGCCGAGGATATTCCGGAGGACCGGCAGGTGCGCGTGCTGGAGAAGGGCCACGCCGAGGGTGAAGCCGACGACCCACGGTATCAACAGGAACCCGGCGACGGCGGCGAGCGTGCCGCGGGCGCCGCGAAGCCTCGCCCCCGTACACACCGCGATGCCGATGATGTTCGGGCCGGGCATGAACTGACAGAGGCTGACGATATCGGCGAATTCCCCTTCGGTGATCCACTGGCGCTGCTCGACGCCGATGCGCCGAGCCCAGACGAGGCCGCCGCCACCTCCGACGCCGAACAGCGAAACCTTGAGGAACGAGGCGAACAGGGCACCGAGTGACACCACCTCGCCGGCATGTTCTCGTTTCGCCGCCCTCGCCATGTCCGATCCCCGCCCTGATCAGTGTCGATCTGATTGACCTGATTGTATCGGATCGCTATGGCGAACGAGTCCCGGCGAGCTACGGCTGCACCACCGCCAAGGCGTGGCCGTCCGGATCCCGGATCAAGAGGCCCTTGGCGAACTCGAGGCGACACAGGAACAAATTCACCTCGGCGAGAGGTCTGAATGGGACGGGTACCGAACCGGCTATGAGGTTTCTCTGAAGTAAACCCACCGAAACGAACCAACACGGGGCGACCTCATCGCCTCGTAAGTCTCCATCGTTATTAGTTCCTGTTGGTGCCCTTTGCTCAGCGCGAACCGCTCGGCAAATGTACTGAGGGCTTGGACTGTTGACCCCTTGGTGGTCCCCTTTGACACCATCGCCCCTGGTGCTTGACGCCGCTTCCGGGAGGCCGCTCTAGCCGCAAAGATTCGGAGCAGCCGCCACGGCGGCCGCTGCGATCGGATGCGCCTCGATCGCAGCGGCCAGCAACTTCAAAACACGCGCCTACACCATTTGGATGCCGTGGTTCTTCAGCGGGATCGTGCGGAGGCGCTTGCCGGTCGCGGCGAAGAACGCGTTGAGGACCGCCGGCGCGGCTACGCAGATCGTCGGCTCGCCGACGCCGCCCCAGAACCCGCCGGACGGCATGATGATCGACTCGACCTTCGGCATCTGCGAGATCTTCATCGAGTCGTAGGTGTTGAAGTTCGTCTGCTCCATGCGGCCGTCCTTGACCGTGCACTCCTGAAAGAAGAGCCCGGACAGGCCGTAAACGAACGAGCCGGCGATCTGCCGCTCGATCTGGGCCGGGTTGACGGCGTAGCCGGGGTCCGTTGCGGCGACGATGCGATGGATCTTCACCTTGTTACCGTCCTTGACAGAGATCTCCGCGCAAGCCGCCACATAGCTGTTGAACGACATCATCTGCGCCAAGCCGCGATGCACGCCCTGCGGCGCCGGCTTGCCCCAACCCGCCCGGTCGGCCACCGCGTTGAGCACCGCGAGGTGCTTGGGATGCTTGTTCATCAGCTTGCGCCGGAACTCGAGCGGATCCTGGCCGGCCGCGTGGACGAGCTCGTCCATGAAGCACTCGAGGAAGATCGCGTTCTGGTTGATGTTCACGCCGCGCCAGAACCCGGGCGGGACGTGTGTGTTGCGCATCGCATGGTCGATGAGCAAGTCGGGAATGGTGTATCCGATCGCGAAGTCCCCACTCGGGTTGAGCCCCTGGAACACCAGTGGGTCCTTTCCGTCCTGAAGGGCTGCTGGCCGCACGTTGGCAAGGATCGATTGCCCGGAAAGGCGCATGTGCAGGCCGGTGAGGTTGTTGTAAGCATCCAGCGCCCCGACGAGCTTGCACTGCATGACCGGGTGATAGCGGCCGTGCAGCATGTCCTCCTCGCGCGACCACAGGAGCTTCACCGGCGTGCCCTGGATCTGCTTGGCGATCAGGACAGCCTGGGTCACGTAGTCTTGATAGGCCACACGCCTTCCGAACCCGCCGCCAATCGGCAACTTGTAGACCTCGCACTTGTCGGCCGGGAGACCGGAAGCCGCCAGCGTGGCCGCGAACGCGGCCTCCCCGTTCTGCGTCGGGCCCCAGACCTCGCAGCGATCCGGCGTGTACTTTGCCGTCGCGTTCATCGGCTCCATCGGCGCGTGGTTCTTCCAGCCCCTTTTTGCGGGTAGCGTGGTGAAAGAAGGTGACTGGCTGACCGAGCACATATGTCCAACCTCCATCGCGAACCTGACGTGCCTCGGCTCCACATTGTCCTGCGAGGCTGGTACGCAACGGCGTGATGGTTCAGCGGCTTATGTCTTGTCGTCCTCCTGCTTTCCGAGGACATTCGGCACACGCCAGGATGTCACTGGGTTGCTGACCTTCGGCGGTCGTCACCGGACCGCGTGGTACCGACGTAGGATTTCGCCGACCGCACCGGTCGCGAGCAGCCGGTCGATCGCCCGGTCCACCGCCTCGGTCAGCGCGCCATCGTCACGCCGGGTCGCGGCCCCTAACGGAATCTCGAGACTCGGCTCCGCCAGGGGAATGACCACGAGCCCGGGCTTGTCGCGCGACATCCACATCGCGATGGGAAACGGAAGGAGGCCGGCGGGCGCCTCTCCGATTTCGACACCGCGAAAGACGTTCTCCTGGCGTTTGTAGATTCCGCGTTCCAAGCCGTGCTCCAGGAGCCAGTATTCGGCGGGACGGCCCGCGTCGACCGCCACGCGCTTGCCGGCCAGGTCGGCCGTTCCCCTGATTCCCGCATCCGCGCGGGCGAGAATGGCATAGCTCATTGTGTAATAGGGGCGGCTGACGGCGATCCAGGGGTTCGATTGCTTCAAGCGGGCGATCGGAGGCAGCCCCATGAAGATGTCACACTCGCCGCGCTTGAGCTCCCAGAACGGACGCACCCACGTAAGGATCCATTGAAAGCGCGCGTCCACGCCGAGCTCGCGCGCGATGAGGCGTGCTAGCTCCACCTCGAAGCCCGGCGTCGAGCCCGCCTCGCTAGAAAAGGGAAGGTTGTCCGGATCGGCACAGACTCGCACGTAGCCCTTTTTGATGAGCGGCGCGAGACCCCCCTCGTCGGCGAAGACGGAGGAACCGACGGCAGTGATGAGAAGGATGGCGGCGCCCGACAGCCAAGCCAAGACAGCTACTTCACGAATACCCATTCGGGTTTGAGCAGTGGGAACGCGATCAGGCCGATGATCGCCGTGGCGGCCACGAGCAGAGGATTGCTGACCTTCCAGCGGAACAAGACCACGAGGCTCCCGAGCGCGACGAGCGCGGTGAGCCAGTCGCCGATCGCGATCTTCCCGAGCAGGACGCAGGCCCCGAGGATCGTGCCGATCGCGGCGGCGTAGGCACCCTTGATGAACCCCTGCACGTGTGTGTTCGTCCGGTATCGGACGAGGATCGGCGCCACGATCAGGACCAGCAGAAAGGATGGCAGGAAGATGCCGATCGTCGACACGAGTGAGCCCCAGATGCCGTCGAGGAGGGAGCCGTGGAGACGGGCGGCGACGAGGTAGCCGACGAAGGTCGCGGTGATCACGACGGGTCCGGGGCTGATCATGCCCATCGCGACGGCGA
>QHTE01000003.1 GCA_003220685.1 Candidatus Rokuibacteriota bacterium | reverse complement strand
CAGCCGCGACGATGATGTCCCGGGCCAGCGGTCTGGTGCAGCTCTGGATGACCCCCAGGACGATCCTCCTGGCCCTCCTGGTCATTGGTCTCATCGGCGTCCTCGCCTTCGCCACGACTCGTGAGATCAGTCGCACCACAACGCCGGTCGTCGACACGCCGCCCGCTCGTCCGGCGCGACCGGCGCTGAGCCCCGTCGAGGAAGCCTTCATTCAGTCTCTGTGGCCGATTCACG
>QHTE01000002.1 GCA_003220685.1 Candidatus Rokuibacteriota bacterium | reverse complement strand
CGGGCGGGAGGACCATCTGGTCACCGCCTACCCGAAGAGCCAGGCGGCGAGCGACAAGATCAGGGAGGTCGGGGGCAAGTTCTGGCCGAACGAGTTCCCGCCGAACTGAGAAAAGGAGGTGTCAAGCACCGCAGCTCGATCCGAACCGCGGTACGGCAGCAATAGGAAGGTTCGCGAGGAGGTCGCATCGATGATCCAGAGATTGCTGCGCATCACGACGATACTGGGGCTCATCGCCCTGATCGGCGGCCTGGGACGCGCTGACGTGCTCCGGGCCGACGACGATCGGGATCGGGACGGCCGCCGGCCGCCCCAGGTCCTCCCGAGCGGATTCGAGAGCACGGATCGGCTTCTCGATGACGTGGAGCGCGCCGAGAGGGCGCCGCTCTACTCGGCGTGGATCGTGGAGAGTAGCCGCTTCATGAACGTCCCGTTCGGCTCGTTCCAGCCGGACAAGGCCGGCCTCAACACGACCGTGAACTTGCCGGTCAACGTGGGCATCATCGAGGGGCCGGACGGCACGCTCACGCTGTACGATAGCGGCTGGAAGCAGCTGGCGTACATCTTCGACTGGAATACCTCGTGCTGCTGGGACGGCATCCGTCACCAGCTCACCGCGATCGGCCACGATCCGACCCAGGTCACGCGGATCGTGCTCGGGCACGGCCACTGGGATCATGCCGGCCAGCTGAGCGAGTTTCCGGACGCGGTGGTCTACATCCAGAAGGAGGAGCTGAAGCAGATCGACTTCTTCCTGCACTATCCGGTCGACTTCAACGCCGGCCACATCCGCGCCGTCAACACCGTCAATCCGCTCACCGGGGCGCAGGTCGGACCCCCGGCGCAGGCGTGCGCCCGGTCGCCGGTCTGCGGCTACCCGCCCCAGACTGTCCAGGAGATCCTGGGCAAGGTGCTCTCCGGCAAAGCGAGGATCGTCGATGGCCGACACGAGATCGCAAGGGGACTGGTGATCCACCCGGCATTCCGCGGCCACACGTATGGCTCGCAGCTTTTGCAAGTCAATACCGCGCGAGGCCAGATCGTGTTCGGCAGCGACACGTACTCGTCGTGGACGGGCATCCGCGACTGGCTGGTTGCGAACATCCAGCAGACGGACACCATCCAGCAGTTCCTCGCCTACGAGAAGTGCTACGTCCTCACGTCGCGGCTCAATAGCTTCAACAATTGCGTCGCGGCGCACGAGCCGACGGCGTACACGAACGACTATCCCCTCACGGCCAACTGGTGGAACATCCCCAATGGCAACTGTTCGCGCGCGGCCGAGCTGATCCTGGCTCCCGGCAAGACGACCCATGTCCCGGCCAGCCCGAACAAGATTCTCTGCGTCAACTCCACTCCGCCCCCCCATCCGATCTCACCGTGATGTAGGGCTCTGACGTACGGGGCTGGAGCTCGTCGATCCGGCGGGCTTCAGCCTCGTCTTTCCCTCATGCCCCGGGCGACACGCGGTCTTCTCGTCGTACTGGCTTTCGCAGTGTTGGTGGCCCTCGGGCACGGCGCGAGCCTCGCGCACGACGCCAGCGCATGGGGCGGACTCTTCCGGACGCGCGACGCCGGAGCCACCTGGCTCGCCCTCAACCCGGCGAGCTTCGTGAGCGGGGCGCTCGCGGTCGCCGTCAGCCCCATCGATCCGCATCACCTCCTGCTGGCGACGGACACCGGGCTCTCACGCTCGCGCAACGGCGGTCGGGACTGGATTCTCGAAGCCCGAGACGTGCTGGTCGGCCCCGCGTTCGCGGTGGCGTTCGACCTCGACGGCGAGCGCGCGCTCGCCGCCGGCACGACCGGACTGTTTCGCGGCGAGGGCGATCGATGGCGTCCGGTCCGGGCGCCCGCCGGGACCGCGCCCGCGTGGGCGCTCGCCTCGAGTGCCACGCGAGGCCGGGTTTATCTGGGCGGCCCGGCGAGTCTCTATCGCAGTGACGACTGGGGTGAGTCGTGGCTTGCCATCGGCGACGGGCTGCCGGGAGGCCGAGCGAGCGCCATCGCGGTGGACCGTAATCGGTCGGAGCACGTCGTGGTCGTGAGCGGCGGTCGTGTCTGGACGAGCTCGGACGCGGGCGGGCGCTGGCAGCTCCGCGACCGTGAATTACCCGAGCGCGAGATCGATGTCGTGGCGTTCGATTCGTCCGACCCCGACCGTCTCTGGTGTATCGCGGCAGGGTACCTGTTCCGCACCGATGACCGAGGACAACGCTGGCGCGCTCTCGGTGCTCCGCTTCCGGACCAACCGATCGTCACGCACGGCGTGGCGGCGGCGGATCGCGTGATCCTGGTGGCGACCGACCGCGGCCTGTACCGAAGCGCCGACGACGGCGCGCAGTGGTCGCTGCTCGGCGACAATCTGCCGGCTCATCTCGACGCCGGGATGCTGGCACGCGAGCCGCAGAGCCCAACGACCATCTACGCCGGATTCGCGCTGACCTCCCGACGGGAGCTGCTCCGCAGAGCGGCCGGAGGGGGGAGCCCGCTGGCGCGCCTCGATCTCGTCAACGTGGCCGGCGGCCTCGCCTTCCTGGCACTCTTGCTCCTCGGCGCGGGCGCCCTGATCAAGCGGCTGGCCCGCACCCACTATCGCGTGTCGCGCTTTATCCCGCGATGACGTCGAGGACGCGCTCGCGGCTTCTCGGGGCAGGGCTGATCGCCGCGCTCCTCATCGTCGTCGCCGTCGGTGCGCTTCTCTGGCGACCCCGGACGCCGAGCTCCTGGGGATTCCAGGAGATTCGGCTATCTGGCGACGACATCCCGGCGGTCGTCGCGGTCGCGCGGGACGGAACGGTCTGGTTCACGCTGGACGGATCGAGCGCTCTCGGGCTCCTGCGGAACGGGCGGCTGCAGAAGCTTCCCAAGGGCGCGGACAGTATCGAGCCGCTCGGTCTGGCCATCGACGCCGCCGGCCACGCCTGGTACACCGAGGCTCCGAAGCAGCGGATCTCGCGCGCCTCGATCGACGGGACGATCACGTCCTTCGCGCTGGCGACGCCCGTCGCCCGGCTTGGCCGACTCGCCGTCGCTCAGAACGGCGACGTGTGGTTCGCCGAGGCGAGCCTCGTGAGCCTGACACACCTCAAAGATGGACGGCTCACGCGCCACGTGCTGGGGTCGCTCACACCCGCGGCGCCGATGGACGCCGCGCCCTTCGGCGTCGCCGTCTCCTCCGAGGGCCACGTGTGGGCCACGCTCCAGGGCGCCAACAAGCTCGCGCTGGTCTCCGCAGGAGGCGACAAGACGGCGTTCGACGTGCCGACGCGCGCGAGCGGCCTCGGCGATGTGGCCGTGGGGGCCGACGGCGCCGTCTGGTTCGTGGAGATCGCGGCGAACAAGATCGGGCGCTTTGCGGCGGGGCGTTTCGAGGAATTCACGGTGCCGACGCCGAACGCCGGGCTCGCCGGCCTGGCCGTCGCGCCCGATGGCGCCGCATGGTTCACCGAGCTGCGTGGCCATCGGCTCGGGCGTGTGCGTGCCGGCGAAATCACCGAGTACGTCCTGCCGCGACCCGACGCACGCCCCTTCGGGATCACCGTCGACGCGGGCAACAACGTCTGGTACACCGACCTCGGCGGCTGGCTCGGCCGGCTCGACGCCGACCGCGCGCGCGCCCGCTAGGCTCCCTCCTTCAGTGTCCTCGCCGCGCTCACCGTCAGCAGGAGGCCGATCAGCACGATCAGCGCCGCCGTCGCGAGCTGAAGCCGTCCCATCCACCGGCTGTCGAGCCAGCGGAGAGCGAGATCGCCGACGATGGCCGCCGCGATGCCGACGACGACCAGGACGCTCGCGAAGCCGAGACTAAACACGAGGACGGTGAAGAGACCGAGCATCACCTTGCCGCTCGCCAGCGCCGCCAACAGGATGGCCAGGGCGCCCGGGTCGGGGAGCAAGCCCCCGGCGACGCCGAGTCCGAGCAGGATGGCGAGGCTCGGACGGTGTTCGGACTCGAAGCCCACATCGTGGGTGTGAGCCCCTCCCCAGCCATGCCGGTGGTAGCCGCGAGCGTCGGCATGATGATGCGGCGCCCTCGCGTCGTCGTGGCCGTGCTCGTGGTCGGAGTGGTGACCTCGTGACTCCATTCGCAGGCCGGGCGACTGGGTCCAGAGCAGCCACACGCCCATGCCGATCACGAGCAGTCCCGTCACGACCGCGACGTAGGCCTCGACCCGCTGCGGCAAGAGCCACGCCGAGCCGAGCGTGGCGAGGACCGCCACCAGCACGATGCCGCTCGTGTGCGACAAGGTCACGAAGATGCCCAGCACCAGCGCGTCCACGGGTCGGCCGCGCGCACCGACGATGTACGCCGCGGCGATCGTCTTGCCGTGGCCCGGCGTCGCGGCGTGCAACGCGCCCAGCCAGAAGCTCGACACGAGGTAGAAGAGCTCGTTCATCGTGCCGGCAGCGAGGCTATCACGAGTGCGGCAGACTTTCTTTCTGCAGGCCCGCCCGCTTTGTGGTTTCATTGTGCCGTTTCGGATGTCTTGATGTCGCCTGGTCGCCGATCGAGGCGGCCGGGCGTCCTGGCCGTGCGGGCTCCTACGACGGAAGGAGGGCGTGATGGTTTCACTCGACATCAACGGCAAACGCCAGAACGTCGACGTGCCTGGCGAGACCCCGCTGCTGTGGGCGCTGCGGGACGAGCTCGGACTCACCGGCAGCAAGTTCGGCTGCGGCATGGCGCTCTGCGGCGCATGCACCGTGCATGTCGATGGGCAAGCGGTGCGCTCGTGCATCACGCCCATCTCGGTCGTCGCGAACAAGAAGGTCGTGACCATCGAGGCCGTAGGTAACGATCCCGTCGGACGGGCCTTGCAGGCGGCGTGGGTCGAGCACGGTGTGCCGCAGTGCGGCTACTGCCAGGCCGGCCAGATCATGTCCGCGGCGGCGTTGCTGCGGCGCACGCCGAATCCGACCGACGCCCAGATCGACGAGGCGATGGACGGCAACATTTGCCGCTGCGGGACGTACACGCGGATCCGTGCGGCGATCAAGCAGGCCGCGGCGAAGCGGGGAGGTGCGTGATGAGCGTGCCGGTGATCGATCGCGGATCGCGCCCGGGCCAGGAGTCCGAGTCGCTGGTGCTGGCCAACGTGAGCCGGCGCCGGTTCTTGAAGGGGATGTCGCTGGGCGGCCTCGTGCTGGCGGTCGGATTCCAGTCGACCGCGCGTGCGCAGGAGCCCAAGAAGTACGGCGCCGACGGCATGCCCAACGGATGGGTCGACAATCCGCTGGTCTTCGTCTCGATCGCCGAGGACGGAACGGTCACGATCGTCTGCCACCGCTCGGAGATGGGGCAGGGGGTCAGGACCGGCATGCCGATGATCGTGGCCGACGAGCTGGAGGCCGACTGGAAGCGGGTTCGCGTGGCCCAGGCGACCGGCGACGAGAAGAAGTTCGGCAACCAGGACACCGACGGCTCGCGCAGCACTCGCCATTTCTTCGAGCCCATGCGCCGCTGTGGCGCCGCCGCGCGCACGATGCTGGAAGCCGCGGCCGCCGAGCGCTGGAAGGTGCCGGTGAGCGAGGTGGCCGCCAAGAATCACGAGGTCGTCCACGGCCCGACTGGCCGCAAGCTCGGATACGGCGCGCTCGCCAAAGCTGCCGCCGGTCAGCCGGTCCCGGCCCGGGCGTCGCTGCGTCTGAAGGATCCGAAGGACTTCCGCTACATCGGCAAGGGCGAGCTGAAGCTGGTCGACGCCCTCGACATCGCAACCGGCAAGGCGAAGTACGGTATCGACACTCGCCTGCCCGGCATGCTCTACGCGGTCGTGGCGCGTCCTCCGGTCCTGGGCGGGAAGGTGGCCAAGGTCGACGACGCCGAGGCGCTCAAGGTGCCGGGGGTGGTGAAGGTCGTCCAGATCGAGCCGAGCCCGATGCCCGCTCTCTTCAATCCCGTCGGCGGCGTCGCGGTGCTGGCGCGCAACACCTTTGCCGCCATGCAGGGCCGACGCGCGCTGAAGATCACCTGGGACGACGGACCGAACGCCAGCTATGACTCCACGGCCTACAAGGCCGGTCTCGAGGAGTCGGCGCGCAAGCCCGCCAAGGTCGTGCGCAACGACGGGGATTTCGAAAAAGCCGCGGCCGGAGCCGCCAAGCGCCTGCAGGCCGAGTACTACATTCCGCACCTCGCGCACGCGACGATGGAGCCGCCGGCCGCGGCCGCCCGCATCAGCAACGGCAAGTGCGAAGTCTGGGGATGCTTCCAATCGCCCCAGCGCGCGCGCGATCTGGTGGCGAAGCGGCTCGGCATGTCGTTCGACGACGTCACCGTGCACGTCACGCTCCTGGGCGGCGGCTTCGGGCGCAAGTCCAAGCCCGACTACGGGATCGAGGCGGCCGTGCTGTCGAAGGCCGTCGACGGCAAGCCCGTCAAGGTGACGTGGACGCGTGACGACGATCTGCACAACTCCTACTACCACACGGTCTCCGTCGAGCATCTCGAGGCCGGCGTCAACGAATGGGGCACGCCCGTCGCCTGGCTGCATCGCACCGCGGCGCCCACGATCTTCTCGACCTTCAACGTCGACGCGAAAAACGAGTCGCCCGTCGAGCTCGGCATGGGCGTCATCAACGTGCCGTTCGCGATCCCCAACGTGCGGATCGAGAACCCGGAGGCGATCGCCCACACGCGGATCGGCTGGTTCCGATCGGTCTCGAACATCCCCCATGCGTTCGCGGTCCAATCGTTCGTGGCCGAGCTGGCCGCGGCGGCGGGGCGCGACCCGAAGGATTTCCTGCTCGAGGTCATCGGGCCGCCGCGTGTGGTCAGTCCCGCGACGCTGGGCGACACCTGGAACCACGGCGAGTCGCCGGAGAGCTATCCGGTCGACACGGAGCGCTTGCGCCGCGTCATCGAGGTGGCGGCGCATGCGGCGGGCTGGGGCAAGCAGCTCCCCAAGGGTCAGGGAATGGGCATCGCCGGCCACTACAGCTTCGTGAGCTACATCGCGGCGGTGGTGCAGGTCGCCGTCGACCCGAAGGGGGCCTTGACGATTCCGCGGGTCGACGTCGCGGTGGACTGCGGCCCGACCGTCAATCCGGATCGTGTTCGATCGCAGATGGAAGGCGCGGTCATCATGGGCGTCGGCGCCGCGACGCTCGGTGAGATCAGCTTCAAGAACGGGCGCGTCGAGCAGAACAACTTCGACTCCTACCAGGTGACCCGCATGACGGGCGCGCCGAAAGAAATCCGCGTCCACATCATCCCCGGCGAGGACTACTCCAAGCCGATGGGCGGCGTGGGCGAGCCAGGCGTGCCGCCGATCCCGCCCGCGCTGTGCAACGCGATCTTCGCCGCGACGGGCAAGCGCATCCGTCGCCTGCCGATCCGCGATCAGCTGACCGTCTGATTCTCCCGGGGCACGGGGCGCCGCCCGCGCGGCGCCCCGTGCTCGCCCGAACCGGCCCGTGCCGGTCTTCGTCGTTGACCGTCCCCGACCGCGACGCTACAGTGCGCCGAGAATGTGAGCCCGCGTAGCTGGCGCGTCGACCGGCCGGGCTCCGACATCTTCACGCCGCAAGAGCTCGCGCATCGGAATCTCCTCCGCGATCCGCGCTGTTCCGTCCTGGTCTCGCACGTGGACTGGTGGTCGGGCTTCCTCGTGTTCGAGGGCAAGGCCGAGCTCGTCCACTCGGGCAACGCCGACCCCGAGAAGCTGCGCCTGGCGCGCCGGCACATCTTCAGCGCGACGACCCGTCGTCGCAGCGCGGACTGGGAGCAGTACGATCGGATCGCGGCCGCCGACCAGCGCGTCGCGCTGGTGGTGCGGCCCGACCACATCTACGGCTCGGCGCTGGCCCGGATGCGCGACGCGGTCGCGAAGTAGCGTCCGCGGGTGGGGCGCGCGCGGCGCGACGCTGTGGCGTCGGCAGCTCGAGCGTGCGGGCCGAGCACTCGCCGCGCAGGTCCTCGGTGACGTGGACCGATCGGCCGCGCCGGAGGGTTGGACCGCGCGGAGCTCCTGTGGCACGATCGATCCCTCGCTGAGTTTCGCACGCTGGTGCAGCTGACCGCGGAGCGACTCCGCCGGCTCGACTACGAGCAGACTCCGGCGCTCGTCGGCCCGAGCCGTCTCCTCGGCCGGCCGGTGCCCTGGGTCCGCGAGCGACCGCGTCGAAGAGCGGCGCCACGCTGACGCGCGACCCGAGTGGGATGGGCGCATGGCGTGCCTTGTGTCCGGCCGCCGTTTGCGACTATGCTGACCGGGCCATTTTTGCGGCGGGCCGGCGCTCAACCTCGAGACTCGCGAGCCGTGCACGGAGGCGTCGATGAAATTCACGTGGTTCAACCTGATGCCGTGGCCCTATCTGCCGGACGACTTCCGCGCGCAGCACCGCTCGGTGTGGGTTGACATCCCCAACACGCTCTACGATCCGCGCAAGGGGCACCACGTCTACCACGAGTACCTGGACCAGCTGGAATACGCGGAAACGCTGGGATTCGACGGGATCGGGTGTAACGAGCATCATCAGAATGGCTACGGGCTGATGCCGTCACCCAATCTCATCGCAGCCACTCTCGCACGCCGGACGTCGCGCGCCGCGCTCTGCGTCATCGGCAACTCGATCGCCAGCTACAACCCTCCCATCAGGGTCGCCGAGGAGTTCGGGATGCTCGACGTGATCTCCGGCGGCCGGCTCGTCGCCGGCTTTCCGGTCGGCACGCCCATGGACACGAACTTCTGCTACGGCCAGATCCCGGCGCTGACGCGCGACAAGTACCGCGAGGCCCACGACCTCATCATGAAAGCGTGGGCCAGCGACGAGCCCTTCGCGTTCGACGGCAAGTACAACCAGCTCCGCTGGGTGAACTGCTGGCCCAAGCCGATCCAGAAGCCGCACCCGCCGATCTACATCCCCGGCGGGGGCTCGATCGAGACGTGGGATTTCTGTCTCGACTACGACTACAACTACTCCTACCTGTCGTTCTTCGGCTACCTGCGCGGCAAGTCGCTGCTCGACGGCTACTGGGAGCGGGTGGCCAAGCGCGGCAAGGACGAATCGCCCTACCGCGCCGCGTTCGCCCAGATCATCTGCGTGGCGGACAGCGACGCCGAGGCCGAGCGGCTCTACGCGGAGCACTGCCTCTACTTCTTCAACCGGTGCCTGCACGTCTTTCCGCCCTTCGCGGACCCCGCCGGCTATCGCACGATGGCGACGATCAAGTACGGCGCGCTCGCCCAGCTGACGCTCGCCCGCCAGAAGATCCTCGAGAACCTCACGTGGAAGCAGCTGGTCGACGAGCGCTTCGTGATCGCCGGCAGTCCCGAGACCGTGCGGCAGCAGCTCGAGGAGTGCATCAAGGGGCTCCGCATCGGACACCTCTTCTGCCTGTTCCACAACGGGGACATGCCCGACTGGAAGACGCGCCACTCCATGAAGCTCTTCGCCGAGAAGGTGATGCCGCGCCTGCGCGACATGTGGCCCGAGTGGAAGCACGACGAACGCTGGTGGATGCACCCGATGGACGATCGCATCCGCCCGGAGGAGCGACAGCCCGGCGCGGAGAAGGTCGGCGCGGAGTGGCCGCGATGAAGTGGCAGACGGTCGAGACGAAGAAGGGCACGCGCTGCCGCGTGCTCGAGGGGGGCAGCGGCGCGCCGCTCGTGTTCTTTCACGGCGCCGGCGGGCTGCTGCGCGACAACCCGTTCCTCGACCAGCTCGCGCGGGGCCATCACGTCTTTGCGCCGGAGTGGCCGGGCTACGGCGAGTCCGCTGGCGAGGAGCTGCTCGAGGACATGCTCGATTTCACCTTGCACGGCTGGGATCTGATCGAGGCGCTCGGGCTCGAGCAGCCGCACCTCGTTGGCCACTCCATGGGCGGCATGATCGCCGCCGAGATGGCGTGTGGCGCGCCGCACGATCTCGGCAGGCTGGTGCTGGTCAGCCCCGCCGGGCTGTGGATGGACGAGCACCCGATCCCGGACATCTTCGCGCTCCTGCCGTATCAGATCGCCGAGGTGCTCTTCCACGATCCGCAGCAGGGCCAGGCTCTGCTCACGGGAGGCGCCGACCTCTCGGACATGGACGCGCTGAAGGACTTCTACATCGGCAGCCAGCGACGGCTCGCGATGGCCGGCAAGATCCTCTTCCCGATCCCGAACCGGCGCCTCTCGAAGCGCCTGTATCGTCTCACCGCGGAGAGCCTCATCCTCTGGGGCGCCTCCGACCGGCTGATAGTCCCAGCCTATGCCGAGCGCTGGAAGACGTTGATCCCGCACGCGCGCGTCGAGGTGGTCGGCGACGCGGGGCACATGCTCCCGTACGAGCAGCCCGAGAAGCTCGTCCGCGCGGTGACCGGCTTCCTGCAGCGGACACGGTGATCCTGCCACGCCTCGAACGGTCGGCGTCATCGTCTCGCTGCTCGCCGTCCTCCTGTCGGCCGTGCCGTCCGTACGCGCGCAGAGATCTGGAGGCGAGGGCGCCGTAGACGAGCGGGAGCGGGCGTTCGTCGAGGGGCTACGGCGCGAGGATCCCGGTGAAGCCGACCGCTACGTGACGCTCCGCGACGCCCGCAATCAGGCGATCGACGAGGTCCAGAAGGCCCAGGCGCGGTACGGCGCGGCTGGGCCCGAGCTGCGCGGCGTCTTCGTCCAGCAGCTGCGCGACGCCCAGCGCCGGTACGCGGAGCGCTCGCTCGCGCTCCTGGATTTTCTTGACGCGCGCGAGCGGCGCGCGCTCAGCCGCTACCAGGAAGAGATCGCCCGGATCAATCGGGTCCTGGAGGAACGCGCTCGCTCGCGTGCGGAGCTCGAGAAACTGCTCCGCGGCGAGTGACGAGGAGCCGGCGGCACGGCGTATCAGGAGGCCGGCGCTGCCAGATACCACTGGTTGCCGAAGGCGTCGCGCACCGCCGCGCGGCGCTCGCCGTAGGGCTGGAGCGCCGGCGGGTCCATGGACGCCGCGCCGGCGGCGAGCGCGCGGCGATACCAGGCGTCGACGTCGTCGACGTCGACGTAGAACATCGTGGGCATCGGGCCCCACTCGTCGTGGGCCTCGCCCATCTCGATGACGGAGCCGCCCACGCGAATCTTGGCGTGGACGATCGTGCCCCCGGGCCCGCGATGGACGAACATCTCCTCGGCGGCGAAGGCGCGCCACGAGCGCCAGGGTCGCAGGAGGCAAGGGCCTTGGCCAACGCGGCGATTTGACTCTATTTTCTGAAGCGTAGTATCGTCCGAACCGCGGCCATCAGCGAAGCCCCGCCATCTCGCGGGAAGCTTCCCGATGCGTCCCGCGATCCGAGCCCGGAAGGGGGGGTCCGCATGTCTGGAACGTATCGCCGGCTCACAGAGCCGCTGGTCCGCGAGGCCGGAGGCCTTCGGCCGGCCACGTGGGACGAGGCGCTCGACCGTGCCGCCGCCGGCTTCTCGCGGGTCGTGGCGCGGTACGGTCCCCGCGCGTTCGGTCTCTTCAGCTGCTCGAAGAGCACGAACGAGACGAATTTCATCGCTCAGAAGTTCGCGCGGACCGTCATCGGCAGCAACAACATCGACAGCTGCAACCGGACGTGACACGCCCCCAGCGTCGCCGGGCTGGCGACGGTATTCGGAGCGGGCGGGGGGACGAGCTCGTACCAGGAGGGTGAAGAGACCGATCTGATCCTGCTCTGGGGATCGAACGCGCGCGAGACGCACCCGATTTTCTTTCACCACCTGCTCCGGGGCCTCCGGAACGGCGCACGGATGTTCGCCGTCGATCCGCGACGGACCAGCTCGGTGCGGTGGGCGGAGCTGTGGGCGGCGCTCGACGTCGGCACGGACATCGCGCTCGCCAACGCGATCGGCCGCGAGATCATCGCCGCGGGACTCGAGCATCGCGAGTTCATCGAGAACGCGACGACCGGATTCGACGACTATCGCCGGACGGTCGAGCCCTACACGCTCGCCTATGCGGAGCGCGAGAGCGGCGTGCCGGCCGCCACCATTCGCACGATGGCGCACGAGTACGCGCGGGCGCGCCGCGCGATGATCTGCTGGACGCTCGGGATCACCGAGCATCACAACGCCGTCGACAACGTGCTGGCGCTCGTCAACCTCGCCCTGCTGACCGGCCACGTCGGGCGCTACGGCTCGGGGCTCAACCCGTTGCGCGGGCAGAACAACGTCCAGGGCGGCGGCGACATGGGCGCCTTGCCCGATCGCCTGTCCGGCTTCCAGCACGTCGAGAACGACGAGTTCCGGGCGAAGTTCGAGCGCGCCTGGGGCGTCACGGTGCCGCCCGAGCGCGGCTGGCACCTGTCGCAGATGTTCGAGGCGATGGAGCGCGGCGATCTGCGCGCGCTCTACGTCATCGGCGAGAACCCGCTCCAGTCCGAGGCCGACCAGAACCACGCGCGTCATCTCCTCGAGGGCCTGGACTTCGTGGTGGCGCAGGATCTGTTCCTCACGAAGACCGCGGAGCTGGCCCATGTCGTGCTGCCGGCCAGCGCGGCGTGGTGCGAGTCCGAGGGCACGGTGACCAACAGCGAGCGGCGCGTGCAGCGCGTGCGCAAGGCGATCGAGGCGCCGGCGGGCGCCCGCGGCGACCTGGAGATTCTTTTCGAGCTGGCCAGGCGCATGGGCCGCGACTGGGGGCGTCCGGACGCCGAGACCATCTGGAACGAGGTGCGGCGACTCTCGCCGATGCACGCGGGTATGAGCTACGCCCGCCTCGAAAAGCACGGGGGGCTCCAGTGGCCGTGCTACGACGAGGAGCATCCGGGTGAGATGTTCCTGCACAGCCGTCTGTGGGAGCGGCCGCTCCATGGCCCGCGGGTGGGGTTCGCCCCGGTCGAGCACGATCCGCCGGTGGACAAGCTCGACGACGAGTTTCCGCTGCGTCTGACCACGGGCCGGCGGCTCGAGGAGTACAACACCGGGGTGCAGACCTCCGGCTATCATTCGCCGCTCCGTCGAGGAGAGAGTCTCGACGTCTCGCCGGAGGACGCCGATCGCTACGGGCTCCGCGAAGGCGAGGTCGTTCGGGTGCGCTCGCGCCGCGGCGCGGTCGAAGTGCCGATCCGTCGCGACGATGGCCTGCGTCCGGGGCTCACGTTCATGACCCTGCACTTCCCCGACGACGTGGCGACTAATCTATTGACGATCGACGCCACCGATCCCAAGTCGGGCACGGCCGAGTTCAAGGCCACCGCGATCTGCATCGAGCGGCTGGGGGTCTGAGCCGATCGACCTCAAGATCGCCGGCCCAAGCGCCAACGAAATCGAGCGTACCGCCGTCGACGGCGTCGTGGCCGGTGGCGCGCGCCGAGATCTCGTGCTGCCCGCGCTCCACGCCGTGCAGGCGAGAACCGGATGGGTGAGCCAGGGCGCGCTCAACTACATCAGCCGGCGCCTGACGGTGCCTCCGGCCGAGCTCTGGGGCGTCGTCACTTTCTATCACCTGCTCTCCACGACGCCACGTCCGCCCATCGTCGCGCACGTGTGCGACGACATCGCGTGCCGCCTCCGCGGGGGCGAGGAGCTGTGCGAGTCGCTGGAGCGGCTCATGGGAGCGCCCGGCGCCCACGGCGACAACGGCCGCGCGACGTCGTGGATGCGGAGCCCTTGCCTGGGTCAGTGCGAGCGCGCGCCGGCCGCTCTCCTGACCGTGGCCGGCGAGAGGCCGCGCACGATCACCCTGGCTCCGGTCGAAAACGGCGTCGCGTCGATCGTCGACCTCCTTCGCGATCCCCCGGACACGAGCGATACCCGCCTCGGCGCGCATGCGCCCGACGACCGGCGCCGCCTCGTCTCGCGCTCGGTGCCCCAGGTCGGGCAGGCCGGATTGAGGCTGCTCGGCCGGATCGGGCGGGTGGATCCGACGAGCCTCGAGGCCTATCGCGCGAGCGACGGCTATCGCGCGCTGGCGCGCGCCGTCGAGATCGGCCCGGCCGCTGTCATCGCCGAGGTCGTCGCCTCGAAGCTCCTCGGGCGCGGCGGAGCCGCGTTTCCGACCGGGCGCAAGTGGGACGCGGTGGCGAAGGCGGAGGCGCGGCCCCACTACCTCGTGTGCAACGCCGACGAGTCCGAGCCGGGGACCTTCAAGGACCGGCTGCTGATGGAGGAGGACCCGTTCGCCCTGGTCGAGGGCATGACCGTCGCCGGCTACGCGACGGGTTGCGAGCGCGGATATCTCTACCTGCGCGGCGAATACCCGCTCGCGGCGGAGCGGATGGCCGGCGCGATCGCCGCCGCGCGCGCGGCGGGGCTGCTGGGCGCCGACGTCATGGGCGGCGGCTTCACGTTCGATATCGAGATCCGCCGCGGCGCCGGGGCCTACATCTGCGGCGAGGAGACGGCGCTGTTCAACTCGATCGAGGGCAAGCGGGGGGAGCCGCGCAACAAGCCGCCCTTCCCGGTCGAGGTCGGGCTCTTCGGCCGGCCGACCGTCGTGAACAACGTGGAGACGCTCGTCAACGTGCCGGCGCTCCTGCGCGAGGGCGGCGCCGCGTACGGCGGCGTCGGCACCGAGGGCTCGACCGGTCCGAAGCTCTTCTGCGTGTCCGGCGAGGTCGCGCGTCCCGGCCTCTACGAGGCCCCGTTCGGCATCACCTTGCGGCAACTCCTCGATCTGGCCGGGGCGGCGCCCGTTCGCGCCGTGCTGCTCGGCGGCGCGGCCGGCGTGTTCGTCGGCCCGGCGGACCTCGACGTGCCGCTGACCTTCGAAGGCACGCGCGCGATCGGCGCCACGCTCGGCTCGGGCGTGATCATGGTCTTCGGCGAGTCCGTCGACATGCTCGACATCGTGCGGCGCATCGCCGAGTTCTTCCGCGACGAGTCGTGCGGCCAGTGCGTGCCGTGTCGCGTGGGGACGGTGCGTCAGGAAGAGCTCCTGGCCCGCCTGCGCGCGCGGCGCCCGCTCGGGTCCGACGCCGAGGAGATGGCGCTCCTCAAGGATCTCGGCCAGGTGATGCGCGACGCCTCCATCTGCGGTCTCGGGCAGACGGCGTCGAGCGCCGTCGAGTCCGCGATCTTCCGCCTCTCGATCGCGGGGCGCCGAGCATGAAGCCCGAGCCGATCTGGTTTCGGCCTCCGCCGCCGCCCAGCCGGCCGCCGGCCGCCCCGGCCCGTCCGGCTGCGCCGCCGGTCGAGGTGAGCATCGACGGCCAGCGCGCGACCGTTCCGGGCGGCGCGACCATTCTGGACGCGTGCCGCGCGCGGGGCGTCGACGTCCCCACGCTCTGCTTTCTCCCGACCTTGACGCCGGTCAATGTCTGCCGCGTGTGCGTGGTCGAGGTGATCGGCTCGCGCGCGCTCGTCCCGGCGTGCTCGCGGCGCGTCGAGCCCGGGATGGCGATCCAGACCGAGTCCGAGCGCGTGCGCGTGTCCCGGCGCATGGTGCTCGAGCTCCTGGCTTCCTCGGTCGATCTCTCGACGGCTCCGGGCCTCCACGACATGATGGCGCGCTATGGCGCCCGTCCGGAGCGGTACGGCCGGCCGGCCGCGCCCGCTGCCGCCGGTGAGCGCGACCGGCGCGAGCCCGGACATCACGAGGCGCCCGTGGGCGAGCGCGCGGAGACCGTCGCGCAGCCGGTGAAGATCGACAACGATCTCTACATGCGCGACTACTCGAAGTGCGTGCTCTGCTACAAGTGCGTGGAGGCGTGCGGCGTCGACGCCCAGAACACGTTCGCGATCGCCGTGGCCGGCCGCGGTTTCGACGCGCGCATCTCCACCGAGGCCGACGTGCCGCTGCCCGACTCGGCCTGCGTCTACTGCGGCAACTGCATCGGCGTCTGCCCGACCGGCGCCCTCATGTTCAAGCGCGAGCACGACATGCGCGCGGCGGGCACGTGGGACGAGTCCAAGCAGCGCACGACCGACACGATCTGCCCCTACTGCGGCGTGGGCTGCACGCTCTCGCTCCACGTCCAGGACAACCGCATCGTGAAGGTCACCTCGCCGGCCGACGTCTCGATCACCAGCGGGCATCTCTGCATCAAGGGCCGCTTCGGCTTCACGTTCGTGGAGCCGCCGGGCAAGGACTCCGACTAGTGGCTGATCACGTGTTGTGTCCGGAGCACGCCACCAGCACCCTTGGATTCATCGCATAGAAGCAGTATTCTGCCGTAGCCTCCGACTTGTCGTCCGACTGATACCGGATGATGCCGGCCACGAGAAGTGGACGACCGTCTCGCACCACCTGCGGCTCGTCGGCGCCGCGAGGAAGGAAGTCGCTGGCTATCAAACGCGGGCCGTCGATGGTAAAGGACAGGCGCCCGGCCGGCGCGACAGACAAGGCGTCACCGCTGGTGTCCTGTAATTCAGAACGCAAGATCCTGAACGCGTCCTCTTCGCCGTATGGCGACAGGATGAAGTTGACCATCTGCGCCCGATAGATCCCTGTCGCGGGTCGGTCGCCCGAGTTCTCGAAGCCGATGCTCACCTGGACGATCTGATTGATTCCCATCGTCGTGACTTCGCGTTGCGTGATACGGATGCTCGCGCGCGGCTCCTTGGGTGTGGTGTTCTTGTCGATCCTGGTCCTCGCTCCGACGGCGTAGTTGGTTCGGATTCCTGTTACCGCCGCGGCGCAAATACCTGCGACGGCCAAGGCCAAGAACGCGATCGCCAGCGGGAGCCGGCGGTTCCCTTCCTTCAGGGACAGCCAGATGCCCAGCCAGGCCGTCGCGAGCAGAGATACGGCCGGGATGGCCACGAGCACGATGTCCAGCACGGCGGCGAGTTTATGCCATACCGGGGGGCCGGCGGCGCCGCGAGGAGCGAACCGGCTTGGGGCGGCTACGCGCCGCCGTGGGGCGCCGGCCGCAGGCCGAGCGCGGCGCGGGTCCGTGCCCGCACCCGGCTGACCGCCATGCGGAAGCGCTCCATATAGAGGTAGATGACCGGCGTCGTGTAGAGCGTCAGGAGCTGGCTCAAGAGCAGGCCGCCGACGACCGTGATGCCGAGGGGGCGGCGGAGCTCGGAGCCCGTGCCCGTGCCGAGGGCCAGCGGCAAGGCGCCAAGGAGCGCGGCCATCGTCGTCATAAGGATTGGCCGGAACCGCTGCACGCACGCCCGGTGGACGGCGTCCCGGGCGCCGAGGCCGTGGTTGCGCTCCAGGTCGAGCGCGACGTCGATCACCATGATCGCGTTCTTCTTCACGATCCCGATTAACAAAATTATCCCGATCATCGCGATGACCGAGAGGTCCATCCCGCAGATCAGTAGCGCGAGTAGCGCGCCGACGCCGGCCGACGGCAGGGTGGAGAGGATCGTGAACGGGTGGATCAGGCTCTCGTAAAGCACGCCGAGGACGATATAGACCGCGACCAGCGCGGCCAGGATCAGCAAGGGCTGGTTGGCGAGCGCCGCCTGGAAGGCCTGCGCCGTGCCGGTGAACTTGCCGGTGATGTTGGTCGGGAAGCCCATCTTGCGCTCGGCCTCGTCGATGGCTTTGACCGCGTCGCCCAGCGCGACGTTCGGGGCCAGGTTGAAGAACACGGTGACCGAGGGGAACAGCCCCTGATGGTTCACCTGGATCGGCCCCGTGCCCGTCTGGAACTTGGTGACCGCGGTCAGTGGGACGGTCTGCCCGGTGCGCGAGCGCAGGTAGATGTTCGAGAGCGCGTCGGGGCGCTCCCAGTAGCGGGGCTCGAGCTCCATCACCACGTGGTACTGGTTCAGCGAGGTGTAGATGGTCGATACCTGACGTTGCCCGAAGGCGTCGTAGAGCGTCTCGTCGATCAGCCGGGTGCTGACGCCGAGCCGCGCGGCGGTCGCGCGGTCGATGACGACGGGCACCTCGAGCCCGCGATTCTGCTGGTCGCTGCTGACGTCGCGCAGCTCGGGCATTTCCCGCATGGCGCGAACCAGGCGGGGGGCCCACGTGTTCAGCTCGTTCAAGTTGTCGCTCTGCACGGTGAACTGGTATTGCGCGTTGCTGATGCGTCCGCCGAGGCGCACATCCTGGACAGCCTGGAGGTAGAGCGTGGCCCCCGGCACCTGCGCGAGCTTCGGCCGGAGTCGCGTGATGACTTCGTCCGCGGAGATCTTTCGCTCCTCGCGCGGTTTCAGCGAGATGAAGCCACGGCCGGTGTTCGCGGTCGTGCCGCGCCCGCCGCCGCCGCCCGTGAACAGAGTGACGGTGTCCACGGCGGGGTCGGCTTCCAAGATCTCCGCGTAGCGCATCATCTTCTCGTGGATGGCCGCGAACGACACGTCCTGCTGGGCGACGATGTTGGCGGCGAGCCGCCCGTTGTCCTGCTGGGGGAAGAAGCCCTTCGGCACGATATTGAAGAGATGGACGTTCACGGCAAACGTCGCGAGGAAGATGATCATCGTGATCGCGGGGTGCCGCAGCGCGACGGTCAAGCTTCGGTCGTAGGCGCGCGTGATGGCGTCGAAGATCCGCTCGCCCAGGACCGAGAGCCGCGGGCGGTGGACGGGGTCGTGCGGCCGGAGCAAAAGCGCGCACATCATCGGCGTGGTCGTAAGAGAGATTGCCAGCGAGACCAGCACCGCGACCGAGAGCACCACCGCGAACTCACGGAAGAGGCGCCCGACGATACCGCCCATGAGCAGAATGGGAATGAACACCGCGACCAGCGAGATGCTCATCGACAGGACGGTGAAGCCGATCTCCTTGGCCCCGGTCAAGGTCGCCTCGAGCACGCCCGCGCCGCGCTCGATGTGGCGCATGACGTTCTCGACGACGACGATGGCATCGTCGACGACGAAGCCGGTGGCGACGGTCAGCGCCATCAAGGAGAGGTTGTCGATGCTGTAGCCCACCAGGTACATGATCGCGAAGGTGCCGATCAGCGAGACCGGCACCACGATGCCGGGGATGAGGGTCGCGCGGACGTTGCGCAGGAACAGGAAGACGACGAGCACGACCAGGCCGATCGAGATCAGGAGCGCTTCTTCGACGTTCTTGACTGACGCGCGGATCGTCACGGTCTGATCGAGCACGGGTCTGAGCGAGATCTCCGCCGGCACCAGCGCGCGCAGATACGGCAGCTCCGCCCGGATCCGGTCGACGGTCTCGATGATGTTCACCCCCGGCTGACGGAAGATGACGAGGACGACCGCGGTCTCGCCGTTGGACACCGCGCCGGCCCGGAGGTCCTCGACCGCGCCGCGCACCTGGGCCACATCGGTGAGATGGACGGGCGCGCCGTTCCGCCACGCGACGATCAATGGCTCGTAAGGTTTGGGGTCACGCAGCTGGTCGGTGGCATTGATTTCCCAGGTGAACCGCCCGTCGTCGAGCTGGCCTTTCGGGCGATTCACGTTCGCGGCGGCGAGGGCCTGCCGGACCTCGTCGAGGCCGATTCCGTAGCGGGCGAGCGCCATCGGATTCAGCTCGACCCGGACCGCCGGAAGGGAGCTGCCGCCGACGAAGATCTGTCCGACGCCGTCGAGCCGCGCGATCTTCTGCTGCAGAACCGTGGAGGCGAGATCGTACATCCGTCCTTTGTCGACGGCCTTCGAGGTGAGCGCCAGAATCATGATCGGCGCGTCGGCCGGGTTCGCCTTCCGGTACGTGGGCAGGCTCGGCAGGTTCGGCGGCAGCTGGCCGGCCGCCGCCGCGATCGCCGACTGGACGTCGCGCGCGGCGCCGTTGATGTCGCGCGCCAGGTCGAACTGCAGCGCGATCGTCGTGGCGCCGAGGAAGCTGACGGACGTCATCTCCGCCACGCCGGCGATGCGCCCGAACTGACGCTCG
>QHTE01000001.1:1571-20933 GCA_003220685.1 Candidatus Rokuibacteriota bacterium | reverse complement strand
TCTTGCCAATTCTTCGCCTTCGGCTCGGGGACTGCTTTCGGCTGGACCGCCTCTACGGGATCCGCATGCACAAGGGGCAGACCATGGGGTCCATGCACGCGGACTACGGAGCTTCGGCGCGCAACTCCTTCACGAAGCCAGGAGAGCGCTTTCACTTTCCCCCTAACGGCATCTACGAGGGGTTCACGGTCGTGGCCTGGAATCTTACCGATGCCGGACCGGCAAATGGGGGATTCTGGTGCATTCCCGGGAGTCACAAGAGTCACTTCAAGCTGCCGCGCCAGATCCACGAGGCCCCGGAAAAGGCCTCCTGCGTGGTCATTCCGGACGTACCGGCGGGGTCGGTCGTACTGTTCTCCGAGGCGGTGATGCACGGAACAGCCCCATGGAGAGCCGACCACGAGCGCCGGACTCTGCTCTACAAGTATTGCGTCTCCCAGATGGCGTGGTCGCGGGCACGGGTCCTTCCACCATCCGATGTCCCGCTCACCCCGCGACAGCAAGCGCTGCTCACCGAGCCGGCGGATCCACATACGTTCGTTCCGTCACTCTTCAGTGACGGACCCGGCGCGGAGCGGTAGAGGCGCCTCAAGGCGTCCGGTGCTCTCCTTCCCGGGAAGGTGCGGGACAGCCAGGATCGGCGCGGTGGCGCTTAGGTGAGTTCCGGGAGCTGCAGCTGACCGTGCCCAGGAGGCGTCCGATCCATGCGGCCATCCTGAGGATCCTTGAGGCGGTGGCGCGGCGCCGAGCGACCGCCAGTGCGGGGTGGTGGGAAGCGGAGCCGGAGACCCTGCGCCTGAACCTGAAACAGGACCTCGGCGTCGGGTAGACCAGGAAGGCGATGTCGACCGAGGCTCCGGAATCGGAAGCCGGTCGCTGCGGATTTTCCAGCGGCTGCTCTGGTGGCGGATGACACGACGATCTGCCCCCCATGGGCCGCCGCGCAGAGGCGGGCCGTGGTATGGACGGCCAGGCCGATGTACCCGACATCCGTTAGTGTGGGGTGGCCGCTGTGAATCCCGATGCGCAGCAGCACCTCCAGATCGTCGGGCCATGCGCGGTTGCCGAGCGCCCGCTGGATGGCCACCGCCGCCTCGACAGCCGCCGCGGGGCGATCGAAGACCGCGAAGAACTCGTCGGCACGCGCATCGATTTCGCGGCCGCTCCCGCGTGACACCGCTCTCCGGACGATGGACCTGACGTCGTTCAGCAGCGTGCCATAGCCATCGCCCAGCATGCGGAGCAGGGCGGTGGACGCCTCGATGTCGGTCATGAGAAGTGTGACGAACCCGCTGGGCAGCGCCGCGGCATCGGTCGATGTTGCCTGGATCTGGCCGCGTAGGCGCTCCTTTTCGATCACGAAACGCACGGCCGTCAGCACGGTCTCCGAAAGATCCGCATCATCGAGGACCATCGGGTTGTGGACCAGCGCTGTCATTGGGCGCCCCTGGCGCTCGAGAAACGTCACGCCGCGCTGGTCCCCCTCCGCCGGTAGCGGGACAGGTTTGCCGGTGGCGTCCACGTATGCCCCCGATGCGTCGGACCAGTGCAAAACGGCTAGCGTCGGATCACGAAGGACCGTTCGCAACCGCCGTTCGAGCTCGCCCGGTGCGGGGTTCCGTCCGAGCTCGATCACGAGGCGACCGGTCTTGGCGTGCCGCTGCTCGGATTGCAGCTGGCCAGTGATGAATCCGACCGGTACGATGCGGAACTTCTTGGCCGCGTTGAGCAGCCGGCGGCGCGCCTGCTCCCGCGCGGCATCCGTCTCGAAGACAACCTGGCTGAACCGGGCGAGCGCATTCTTCACGTGCGCCTTGTCGTGGACCGGCAACCGGCGACGGCCGCGAGAGTCGATATACGCGAAGGCTCTGTCCGGGAGGCGCGCTCGCCTTCTCGTGCTGAGGCGCGACATGCGGCAACGATAGCTCGCTTTCGACGACTGCGCGAGCACCTCAGGGCCGGACGACGGGCCAACGCGACTCTATCCGAGACGGCGGATGCATCGCCGCCGGTCGCATACCGCGACCGCGGCGACGATGCCGACGATTACCGCGCACAGCTCCGGGGCGAGCCGCCCGCGACCCACGGGCCGCTCACGTTCACCAGCGCGCCCAGTTGAGGGCGTCGATCAGGCCATTGGCGTCCGCGACGAGCCGGTTGTACTCCTCCGCGAGCGCGCGGCGCTGCCCGTTGAGGGCGTTGTGCTGCGCCACGAGGTCCGCGCGCCCGGCGTCGACCTGACGCCGAAGATCTGCGAGCTCGGCGTCGAGGCGGCGGATGTCCGCGTCCACGGGCTCGAGCCGCGCGCGGGTGCCGTCGAGCCGGGCCTGCAGCGCTTCGCGCTCGCTCCGGGCCGTGGTCTCGTCCACGGCGTGGAACTCAACCTGCGCGCGCTCGATGTCCGCCTGCTGAGCCCGCCACTCGGCGTTGATCGCCTTCTCGAGGTCCGCGCAGGACACGGCCGTCCTCGTTGCTTCCAGGCGCGCCTTCATCGCCTTCGCGCCCTCTCGATAGATGTCGACGTGACGCTGCTCGTGGGCGGCGACTCGGGCGACGAAGCGCTCCCAGCGGCCCCGGAGGTCGGCCGGCAGGTCGTCCGGCGTCTCGTGTCGCGGCAGCATGACTACGAGGTGGAGCATGACCGTCAGCGACGGAAAGACGCAGGGCACGGCGCGGACGTCCACGTCGCCCGAGGTCAGCTTCCATTCCACGGACGTCATGCCCACCGCACGCTGGCCGCTCGTCTCGACGAGGCCGTTGGCGTCGATGGCCGAGAAGATCGCCGCCGTCGTCGTCCCGCGCACTGGGTAGTAGCCGGTCGAGACGCTCGTCTCGACGCCCACCGGCTGCCGCGGCGGCGCGGGCGGCGGGCTCGAGCAGGCGGTGAGGCCGGGGCCCGCGAGCAGTGCGAGCGCGGCGACCACGCCCCGCGCGCTCACACGCGGCTCCGGTTCGCGGTCTTGGACGATGCCGAATCGCAGCACGCAGTCAACATCCGCCGCAATCCCAGGTGGCGGTGATGATCGAGGCCGACGACGAGTACGCCGAACTGCGGGGCGTGATGATCCGGGGGCGCTGGTGCACGGTTCCTTCCCTTTCAGGCGATCGGTCTGGTTGTCGAAGACTCGATCGTCACTCAGGGACGCCCGGAGATGCCGCGTCGATCGATGGGGATTCTCCACCGAGAATGAAAGCGGCTCCTTACATAGGGGAACGTCCGGAGTGAACGATAGGAATTATTCGTGCCCCACTTCCTCGGTCAGAAATCAGCAGAAGGAACAAGGGGCGATGATGTCTCAGGACCATTCTCCCGAGAAATGGCGTCACCTTCGTCCCCCTGCAGCCGCCTGCTCGGGACGTCCACGCAGCCGAGTAAAGTCCATCCCATGTTACAGTGCCGCACAGGTCTTGACGCCGACGGCGTGCGTCGAGTACTCGGCGACGAAGGCACTGATAGTCTCACTCCTCGGCTTGGAGGGCATCAAATGGCGAGCGTTCAAGATCAACTCACCATCCTGTTGCGGGCATACCGTACCATCCGCTTCTGTGACGCCTGTCTGGCGATGAAGATGGGGGCCTTTCCCCGAGATGTACGCGAAGCAGTGGTCTTGATCGGCGAGGGATTTCAAATCTCTTCTGGAAAGTGCTCCGAATGTCTCCGGGAAAAGACCGTCGTTTGCGCTCTTGCAGCCTGACCAATTTCATTGCCGTCTCCACTGGAGAAGGCCTCGCCAGAAGGTGTAGACTCGGCCGGGCTAAACGCTCCACGTAGTAACCGGCGGTACTCAGGCCCACTTCGGTAGATCGGGTTGCAGCGCATGAGGCAAGGGTTCTTTGGCGAGCCCACCTCTTGGAAGCAATCCCGATGAAACTCCGCGACGCTACCAGAACCGGGGAAGCAACACGTCCACACATATGGCCGCACATATGGCCGCCGCACGTGTCGCCGGTCTTGGTACCACGTTCTTGCGACCCAGTGAGGGTACTCAAGAGCGTGAGGCGGATCGGCACCTTCACAAATATCAGCTGAAGCGGCCGCCTCTCCTCTACGGACGCTCTTCGATCTTCGTCCACTTGATGGAGTAGCGCGCAGGCGATGGTGCTCCCGAGAGTTCGCCGTACCAGACCCGCCCCTGCGTATCCAGACCTACTAGACCAACCACCCCCGCGTTCCCTTGCACCACCACCTGGATCTGAATCAGACCGTCCATGCTATTTCTCCTTCTCGGCCTTCCTCAACGCCTCCCATGCCGCTCGCTGCGTTGCCTACCACGGCGTGCGCTCCACCCAATGCCGACCTCGCCGACGTGCCCCTTGAAGCCGAACCGCTGGCGAACTGCGGACCTCAACGGCTGGCTGTACGCCATGCGTCGATGATGGACCACGACCAGACAGCCAGGAGTACGCACAGTGGAACGAGGAGAGCGGCTCCAGGCAGCGCGTACGGATCGGTCGGCGCGGCTCGGCCGGCAAGCCAACTCAGGGCGAGGCCGAGTGCGAGACCGATCAGTCCCTTCAGCAGCTGACGGTTGTAGAGCTGGCCGAGCCCAGGGAAGATCCCCGAGAGGACCAGCGCGATGACTCTCCGCCGATGCACGGCGGGGTCAGGCCCCGAGTGCGTTACCACGCCTCCCTCCCGGCAGCGTCAAACTCAACGACCTTCTTGCTTACGAAGCGATTGCCCTGCATACGGATTTTCGCACTGCCAGGCCGGAGCTTGAGAGCCCACCCTTCTGCGCCCAGCAACTCGCGAAAGTATTTCGTCGCCGCCTCGGCGAATCGAGCTTGATCGAAGGGTCCGGGATAGGGCTTGTGAGTTCCGACCTCGTAAGGCCGTCCAACTTCGATGGGGCCTGTGTCGAAGTCCGTCCCTACTGCCTGTTTCAAGTCCGCAATGAAGCCGCCTTGGTCAGTCCGATCCACGGCAATGTCAACCGACACCCGCGAGACCATGTACTCGTCGTCGCTACCGTACTCCCGCGAGTCCTGGACACACTCCTTGAACGTGACCCGGACCTTCGGCATTACGCCACGCCCTACTCGATCACTCGATTCGGCCCTGGCGGCGTGAGCCCACTTGTCTCGGGGAGGAAGACTTCGGCTGTCGCTGTCTGCGGCGGCTCCGGGAGAAGCGGATCTCGTTCGCGCCAGCCACGCTGAGCCATGACGGGTACTTCTGCCCGCACCTGGTACACCAAACCGCCCGCGCTTGATCCAGAGCCCGAGGAGCACGCCGACCACGATGGCCACGAGCGCGAACCCCACCAGCGCGAGGCCCGCGCCCACCAGATTGGTCATGGCGCGCGCATGACTGCGATCCACGCCTCCCGCCACCCCGGACCTATAAGCAACGTCCCAGCCGGCAATCTAGTCCGACTCGTTCTGGAGCAGGCGCTTGAGGGCCTTCCGCCTCTTCTTGCGGGCCTGAGCCGACTTGCGCTTCCGCTTGACCGAAGGTTTCTCGTAATGCGCGCGCCGCTTCATCTCCTGAAAGAGGCCGTCCTTGAGCATCTGCTTCTTGAGCTGCTTCAGGGCGGCCTCGATCTGGTTGTCGAGAACCACGATTTTCATTCAGGGCACCCGGAGATGCCGCGTCGATCGACCATGGGGCTGGGCGAACACCTTACGCAACCGCTCGGTGGATGTCGAAAAAGCCAAGCCGCTGATGAAGAGCTTCTGAGCCATGATCGCACCTCCGCCAGGTCTCCCACCCGGTAAAGGCACTCCCTGGTACGCGGAAGACTGCGCCAGAGTCGTGGTCTGGTGACGGAGGGGTCCACGATGAACCTGCGCCACGACCAGACGCATCTAGTGTGGCACGTCTGTTCGGAGGCTCGGGGCCTATTATCGTCTACGCGATTAGGCCTCCTCCGGCAGCGGAAGCGCCTGCCCTTGTGTTTTGCCCCCTCGCGGAGTGGCCCATCCACCGGCTTCGATGAATTCCCGTTGTTTCCATGACTCGACCGTCTGGAGCTCGGTGAGCTTCGCGGCCGCGCTCGGTTGCTCCATGAATCGCGCAACGCAGGACGGGGTCGAGTATGCGACCCGCAATGTGGACTCGATCAGCCCCGACCCGGCGACGGAGGACGTGCTCGCCCGCTGGACCGACGTGCTCATGAAGCTCGAGTCGGATCCGATGCGGCTCTCGCGCGAGCTCGACTGGGTGATCAAGAAAGCGTGGATCGTCTACTATCGGCTGGCGCTGAATGACCAGGTGGACCGGATCACCGACGACGAGACGATTGAGCAGGCCAAGCACGGGCCGCCGCAGACCACGCGCGCCCGCCTGCGCGGCGAGTTCATCCGTCAGGCAAACCTGAAGGGCAAGGACTACCGCGTGGACTGGGTCTACCTGAAGCTGAACGACCCGGAACGCGAGACGATCGTCTGCAAGGACCCGTTCCAGTCCCACGACGCGCGGGTCGAGCGCCTGATCCGCTCCTTCTAGCTCGGCCACCCCGACTTTCGTCTGCGGGCGTCGATGTCTGTTGATCTCTAAGGAACCGTCTCGGCGCCCGGGAGAAGTTAAGAAGTCCGCGGAGCGGTGCCGGCCTAACGCCCTGACGATGCTCGCCTCGACACTTGTAGTGCAAGTGCGCGAACACAATCGACCGAGAGACCGTTGCGCCGCTCCACCGATATGTTACTCGTTGGCGCTTTCGATCTGGCGTCTCGCGCGGCCCCGGCGGATCCCTAGAAGAGGCTCAAGCCTTTCGCCACGACCACGCCAACGACGAGCAGCGCGATCAGACCCGCCGCCACCTTTTCATGCGTGCACATCCCCGCCTTTGCCTTACATGCTGCGATTGAACACATCAGAGACATTCGTGTCACCGCCTTCCCGCAACTTGAAAGGGCTCGCCCGTGAGGTATCGAGCCGTTTCACTTTCGGGACAGGATGTCACGGTCTTAAGTTCCTGGCAAGGATTCGCGCGACGCTCAGCTCAAGACGCTGGGTGTTGTCGTCGCATCATTTCCAAAAGGGAGAAGGCGACGAGAAAGTCGCTGATGAGGGATTCAACAAGACGCAATTGGGCAGGTCATGATCCAGACCGACGCCCTCCCGCGGGGCCCCGCCAGCGGCGACAACGCCAGGTCATCGGCTCTTATGACGTTCGTCTCCCTTTCGTTCGGCCGCCGCAGCCTCGTCCAGCGACGTGCTCAGGCCTTCGCCGTTTCGCGTTCTTCCTTCACACGGTACGCCACCCTGGCAGCGGCGATCTCTTCGAGAGCCACACTCGTCGGCTTGTGGTGGTTACTCACCACGCGGGCGGCGGCGCCGCGGTTGATCTGATGCGCGCGCTTGCAGGCGAGCGCCACGAGCAGGTAGCGGTTTGACACTTTGTTGAGCGATTGCTCCAGCGACGGAAAGGCCATCAGCTACGTCCCTCCAGATCGGCCAGCGTCAAGGCGCGCTGCAGCTTATCAGTTTACGGCTGGCCGGTGAGCACGACCCGCTTGAGAGCTCCCGGCCTACCCGAAAGAACGGGACGCGTATGGCGCGGATGATGACACGCGCGACGGTCTTCGGGTTATGCTACTCGCGACGTGCGCACGAGCGCAGCGGTCCGGTCGATCCGATTGCCGATGAGCCGTTCCCGTCGCCCTTGAGGGCGCTCCAGCGAGCGCCTACAGGGAGACGGGGGTGAAGGCTCGTTCGGAACGCGATGCTAAATGACGTTCTGCCGCTGTGCATCGCCCCGGCGCGGTGGTCGTAGTGACCGCCACGATCCTTGCCGCGGTCGAGCGGCTGTGGAAGGCCGTCACTGCTATTGCCGCTCGATGCGTTGCCTGCAGGCTTGGCTGTCACAGAGGACGAGATCCCCCACGACAAAGACCACGAGAACAGCCGCCATGGGAACGATCCACTCCAGCACCAGATTCCCGCCCGCAGCGCGTGGATGAGAGGAGCGCCACTGCAGCGGGTTCGTCGATCGGTTGTGGCGCAGGGTGAACGCGGCCGGGAAGAGAATCAAGGCCGAGGTCCAGCGTGTCCTGCAGCGAGCAGTGCTGGCGCAGACCGACGATCAGGGTCGGGCCCGGGCCTTGCGGATTTCCCAGCTGCTTCACAAACTTCTTAGCACGTTCTCGACGACCGCGAGACGACTGCGACGCATTTCGAGGTCCTGGTCGCGGGCAGTCTGAGTTGGGTTCTCGGAAGCTTTTCTTGGAGGGGACGATGAGCCATTGCGTCTGCGGTCACCCGGAAGAGGCCCACCTGTTCGGTGGCCGATGCCGAATCCCGGGATGCATGTGTGATCGCTTCTGGCCGATTCCGGAGATCTCCGCTCAGATGTGGTCCCGGCGGACGAGAACTCGGGGCGATTTTGCACGGAGAGGTGCCGGCCGACTTGTCACCTAAGATAGGAACTTGAGCGTTGCAATCAGTGAGGATGGACTCCTTCTCAGGTTTTGGATCAACATTACGGATCTCAAACGACTCCAGCAGGGCGTCCATCTTCGCTGCGACGAGTCGGTTGTCGTACATCAGCGAAGAACTGAGCACGATCGCGCTGTCGGGAACTACAAAGCCCCTGAGATCCGCGCCCGCTAGATTCGCCAGCATCTCAACCAAAGCGTGGAAAGCCGTCACCCAGTGTTGTTCGAGGACCACAGCGTCCGGCAGATTACTTCTGAGCGCCTTCAAGTGGACGTACGCTTCCTGGAGTTCTATTTCGTTCCTCATCCGGCCATCCGCTTTGCATCTGCACACGGCTTCCCGATTTCGTTTGCGCAGTGGACCTGATCAGCCTGTAGCAGCAGCGTTTGCGGGATCCCTGCTCACCGGGCGGCACCCAAGTAGAGCGACATAAAGCGCTCGCGCTCCGATTCCAACGTCTTTCGTCTGTCACGTTCGAGAGTTGTTCTCACTAGATCGCCCGAACCGGCCAAGGACGCCTCGTAGAACCGCCGGAGCGCTTCGGCGCCACCTTTGGCGAGCGCGCTTTCCGCGTGTTCCTTCAGCGTCCAACCTGGAAGCAAATCTTTCCCGCCTTCGTACACCTCCAGAACGACCGCCAGCATCGCGGACCCCCTGTCCATTTCCACCCCTCCCAGTCGTTTGGATGCCCTGACGGTGACGAGGAAATCTCGGGGAGACAATTTAGGCTTGCTCCGCGCGCTCGGACTGAGCACGCAGCCGCTCGAGTTCCTCGGGATCGAGGTGCATACCGAGTGAGAGGCCCATCTCTCCGAGGACGGTCTTGATCTCGCTGAGCGACTTCTTGCCAAAGTTCTTCGTCTTCAGCAGCTCGGCCTCAGTCTTCGGAACGAGGTCGGCGATCGTTTGGATATTCGCGGCCTTGAAGCAGTTGGACGCGCGGGCGGAGACCTCGAGTTCGGCGACGTTGCGGAGCAGGTTCGTGTTCCGCTCGAGTCGCAGCCGCGTCTCGCTGCGTTCAGCCACCACCTTTTCCAGTGCTGCCTGGGGGAAGTTCGTGAGCAGGTCGAAGTGGTCCTCGAGAATCCGCGACGCCTCGGCGACTGCGGTGACCGGCGCGACGCTGCCATCGGTCCACACCTCGAGGACGAGCCGCTGCCTGCGGCCCACGGCCGGCTCTACTTGGAAGTTCACGCGCTCGACCGGCGAGAAGTCGGCGTCGAGCAGGATCGCGTTGATGGGCAGCACCTCGGGCTCGTGTTTCTCGGCAGGCACGTAGCCACGGCCGCGCTCGACGCACACTTCCATCTCTAGCACCGCGTCCCGGTCGAGCGTGGCGAGCGGGACATCTGGGGTGAGGATCTCAACGTCGGCGTCCCTCTCAAAGTCGCCCGCCCTGACCGTGCCCGGGCCCTGCGCCTTCAGCTGGAAGATCTTCGGACGTTTGACGTGCAGCACGAAGACCACCTTCCGGAGGTTCATCATGATGTCGAGCGTGTCCTCCGTGACCCCCGGCAAGTGCGAGAACTCGTGGAGCACATGCTCGACCTTCGCCCACACCGGCGCGGCGCCGTGGATGCCCGACAAGAGGGCCCGCCGGTAGGCGATGCCGACCGTGAGGGCGAAGCCGGGCTCGAAGGGCTCGATAACCAGCTTGCCGTAGTTCTTTTCCTGGACAACCCAGTCGTGCCGCGCGGGCAGCTGGAGATCCAGCATTCAGACCCCCTTCAACATGAAGATTAACCGCGCGGCTGCGATGAGAGCCGGCGTCGGAGCGTACAGATATCCCGTCGCTTCGCAGTTCATGCCCATCGTCCCGCTGACGTCGGCCCGGGGGCATCCATCTCCGGCCTCACCGGAACCTGAAACCTACATGTCAGGCGGCGATCTAGTCCGACTCGTTCTGGAGCAAGCGTTTGAGAGCCTTCCGCCTCTTCTTGCGGGCCTGAGCTGACTTCCGCTTCCGCTTGACCGACGGCTTCTCGTAGTGCGCGCGCCGCTTCATCTCTTGAAAGAGGCCGTCCTTGAGCATCTGCTTCTTGAGCTGTTTCAGGGCGGCCTCGATCTGGTTGTCGAAGACCACGATTTTCATTCAGGGCACCCGGAGATGCCGCGTCGATCGACCATGGGGTCGGTATGGGACCGAGTTGTCGACGACGTCCATCTGCTTGAGCCGCTTCGACCCGTGCTCGACCGCGCTGGCGATCGTCGGGAAAGTCTCGCGCGACTCCTCGACGACCTCACCCGCGTAGTTGACGATGCGCCAGCGCCAGCGAAAATTATCCTGTGGGGTCGAGATCGCCGCGACTTGCACGCGGCTACCACCGACTCCGGCTCTGGCCTCCACCGCTGCGAGAGCCGCCGCCCAGGCCGGCGGGCTTGGCGTGCTCCACCTTCAGCGTTCGCCCATCCAGCTCCTGCCCATTGAACTTCTTGATCGCTGCGTCGGCCCCTTCGACCGTCACCATCTCGACGAAGCCGAAGCCGCGTGAACGCCCGGTTTCGCGGTCCATCACGACCGTCGCCGACTCGACGACGCCCGCCTGGGCGAACGCCTCGCGCAACCGCTCGGTGGATGTCGAAAAAGCCAAGCCGCCGATGAAGAGCTTCTGCGCCATGACGTACCTCCGCCCGGTCTCCCGCCCGGTTAAATGCACTCCCTGGTATACGCGGAAGACTGCGCCAGAGTCGTGGTCTGGTGAAGGAGGGGTTCACGATGAACCAGCGCCACGACCAGACGCATCTAGTGTGCCACGTCTGTTCGGAGGCTCGGGGCCTATTATCGTCTACGCGACTAGGCCTTCTCCGCCGGCAGAAGCGCCTCCCCATTGCCGCCAGGGACTATGTTTTGAGCTTCGCAAGTTCCTCAGCGCACGCGGTGGCAACTCCAGTGTTCGGTGTCTTGCCCCCTCGCGGAGTGGCCCATCCACCGGCTTCGATGAATTCCCGTTGTTTCCATGACTCGACCTTCTGGAACTCGGCGAGCTTTGCGGCCGCGCTCGGTTGCTCCATGAATCGCGCAACGCAGGACGGGGTCAGAGCGGTGATCACGGCCGAGTTGGCTCGGTCGGCTGCCATCCGCTCGGCAGTGCTGCCAAGGGTCCACCCTAGCGATGAGAAGCCGACGATCATCGTTGCCACGACGCCGACGATCGCACCCCAGACAGCTGGTTTAAACCACGGGACTTGCAGTTGCATGGGACACCTCCGCCCCGAATTCTTCGCCCTGCGCGAAGTAGCGGATCGTATCACGTTTCTACAAAACGCACAGCGGGTTCGCTGAGAGTTAGCCTTCAAATTTCCGGAATCGAAGCAGGTCACAAGTGTCTCGTCGGACGGCAGGGGATGACTGATGAACCGGAAGGCCGGCCTCGTCTGCGCGGCTCGATGACCTGGTTCGCCGCAGCAGCAGGGTTCCGTGCACTGCGCGCCCCGCACCAGTGCGGGGACGGTGACGATTCCGTCAAGCTCGCGCAGCCCTGATACAATCGGCGCGATGCCGCAAGCGCAAGTACCTGCTGCCGTCGCCCTGGGACGTCTCGGCGGCAAGGCCACTGCCGGCGCTGACGTCAAGAAGCGGTATGCCGCGATGACGGCCGAGGCGCGCAGCGAGGCGAAGTGGGCGAAGGTAAAAGGGCGAGATGAAGGCTAAGGTCCACGTCACCGTCGACACCGCAACGCTGTCGCGGCTGCCTGTCGAGCGCCTACTTCGACAACACCAGTTTCTGTACGACGTCGCGGGGACTGAGCCCGAGCGGGGGGACGAAATTGAAGCCGGCGGCGGACAGTCACCGTATTGTCTTCCTTTGCCGGATCGTGCGACAGACGCCGAAACTGCTTTCGTCAGAGAAGTGCTCGACACCGCACGGCTAGTGCAACACCCTCACTTGCGAGCCGCGAGGTTCTTTTACGCCCACGTTCTTGCAGGCCGCACTGTGTTCGTGACCGCGAATGATGCATTCTTCGGCACGCCGCGTAGCGCCGAACGGAGTCGCTTGGCGGCGTTGGCTAAGACGCGGATTATGTCCTTCGCCGAGTTCGAGCGTTGGTGCGGCGAACTGCGATGAGGGACGAGGGAGCGCGGCGCACTCGCGCGTAAGCCGATCGGGCGCGGTGAGCGGAGCAAAGGGCGGGATCTTGAAGCCAGAGCAACAAGCCCACGTCGGTTCACCGCAGAACCTCACGCCGGGCGGGATTCCCGTGCTGACACCGGCGACACCGGGGCAGGGCGACAGTAGCCCGAGGGCCTAACCCCGCTTTCCGCGGGGCTCCCGACGCCCACGACCGTGAGGATCGCGTGGACGAGACGCGCTCCCGTCCCCGAACACGAGCCGATCCGGCTTCCGCGCTTCCGCCTGGCGGTTCTCGAGCATGAGGTGCCCGTAGCGGCTTTCGAGCAGGCAGACAAACGGTTCCGCGCGGAACTCGCGCTTGGCTCAAATCCTCCTGAGACGGTCAAACTCCCCCCCTTTGGTACGATGACCGAAGCGCGTGCTCGTGTTCCCCGCCGTCGGATCCGATTAGAGGCTGGAGGCGTCTAAACACGGAGGCGAGTTGATTCGAACCTCGACAATTCAAGGGCTTACCCTTGGCTCAGCCTATGAACAAAGCCGGCCCACGTCGGCACGTAGGTGATGTCGGGCGTCCCGCACCGTCGTCCGGACCTGCTTGCGGCGGCTGACGCCCTGCGGGCGGGTGCAGACGACCAAAGGAGAGAATAGATGTCAACCGAAGCAAAGTGCCCTTTCACGCACACGGCTGGCGGCGGCCCGTCGAACCGAGACTGGTGGCCCAATCAGCTGAACCTCAAGATCCTGCACCAGCACTCGCCCCTGTCCGATCCTATGGGCAAGAGCTTCAACTACGCCAAAGAGTTCAAGAGCCTCGACCTGGCGGCCGTGAAGAAGGATCTCTTGGCGCTGATGACCGATTCGCAGGACTGGTGGCCGGCGGACTTCGGCCACTACGGACCTTTGTTCATTCGCATGGCATGGCACAGCGCCGGCACGTACCGCATCGGCGACGGCCGCGGCGGCGCCGGTGCCGGCCAACAGCGCTTCGCGCCCCTCAACAGTTGGCCCGACAACGCGAGCCTCGACAAGGCGCGCCGACTGCTTTGGCCGATCAAGCAGAAGTACGGCCGGAAAATCTCATGGGCCGACCTCATGATCCTCGCGGGCAACGTGGCGCTGGAATCGATGGGTTTCAAGACCTTCGGGTTCGGCGGCGGGCGTGAGGACGTCTGGGAACCGGAAGAGGATGTCTACTGGGGCTCTGAGGACAAGTGGCTGGGTGACAAGCGTTACTCCGGCGACCGCAATCTCGAAAATCCGCTCGCTGCCGTTCAGATGGGGCTGATTTACGTCAACCCGCAAGGCCCGAATGGCAACCCGGACCCGATCGCAGCGGCCAGGGATATCCGCGAGACTTTCGCTCGCATGGCCATGAACGACGAAGAGACGGTTGCGCTCATCGCCGGTGGTCACACCTTTGGCAAAACCCACGGCGCCGGCCCTGAGTCCTATGTGGGGCCTGAGCCCGAAGCGGCCGGCATCGAGGAGCAAGGCCTCGGCTGGAAGAGCAGCTTCCGCACGGGCAAGGGGGGTGACGCGATCACCAGCGGCCTGGAGGTCACCTGGACCACCACGCCCACGAAGTGGAGCAACAACTACTTCCAGAACCTGTTCGGCTACGAATGGGAGCTGACGAAGAGCCCGGCCGGCGCGCATCAGTGGAAACCGAAGGGTGGCGCAGGCGCCGGCACGATTCCGGATGCTCGCGACCCGGCTAAGCGTCACGCGCCAGCTATGCTGACCACGGACCTCTCCCTGCGGCTCGACCCTGTTTACGAACGAATCTCGAGGCGCTTCTTCGAGAATCCGGATCAGTTCGCCGACGCATTCGCGCGGGCGTGGTTCAAGCTGACGCATCGCGACATGGGCCCACGCCCGCGCTACCTCGGCCCGGAGGTTCCGGCTGAAGATCTCATCTGGCAAGACCCCATCCCTGCGGTCAATCACAAGTTGATCGATGAACAGGACATTGCCTCCCTCAAGCGCAAGATCCTGGGTTCGGGGCTGTCCGTCTCGCAACTGGTTTCGACCGCCTGGGCGTCGGCGTCCACCTTCCGTGGCTCCGACAAGCGCGGCGGTGCGAACGGCGCGCGCATTCGCCTCGCGCCGCAGAAGGAGTGGGAAGTCAACCAGCCTGTCCAACTGGCGAAGGCGCTCAAGACGCTGGAGGGTATCCAGAGCGAGTTCAACAGAGCGCAGTCTGGTGGCAAGAAGGTCTCGCTCGCCGACCTGATCGTTCTGGCCGGTTGCACAGGCGTCGAACAGGCGGCGAAGAATGCCGGTCACGCCGCGACGGTGTCCTTCGCGCCGGGACGCATGGACGCCTCGCCTGAGCAAACCGATGTGGACTCCTTCGCCGTCCTCGAACCGGTCGCGGATGGCTTCCGAAACTACCTCAACGGCAAGTACCCCGTATCGGCCGAGGAGTTGCTGGTCGATCGGGCGCAATTGCTGACGCTGACCGCGCCCGAGATGACGGTTCTCGTTGGCGGCCTGCGCGTCTTGAACACCAACTTCGGACAGACGAAACACGGCATCTTTACCAAGCGGCCGGAAGCGCTGACCAACGACTTCTTCGTGAACCTGCTCGACATGGGCACGGAGTGGAAGGCAGTATCGGACGCCAAGGACGTGTTCGAAGGGCGCGATCGCAAGACGGGCCAAGTCAAGTGGACCGGCACGCGCGTCGATCTCGTCTTCGGATCGAACTCCCAGCTCCGGGCCCTGGCGGAGGTCTACGGAAGCGCGGATGCGCAGGCGAAGTTCGTCCAGGACTTCGTCGCGGCCTGGACCAAGGTGATGAACCTCGATCGTTTCGACCTGGCGTGATCTCGGAGCTGAACAGCCTCGACATGGCATCGGGTCATCCCGGACCACGTCGAGGTTGAGCGAACCCTAAGGCCGCCGGTCATCCACCCCCCGCAACTTTCGGGGGGACCGAGTGGGAACCGCCGCGGACCACGATTTCCTCACGCAGTCGCGAGGACGAATTCCTCCGTGCGGCTGATAGTGCGCCTTGACGGTATGCCCGAAGACGAGACTGGTCGCGCCAGACTTTAGTCTGAATGAGCGGCGTCCATCCATGATGTATGGTCCCGGCGCCGAGGCTAAGGGGACACAGTTCATTCCTGGAGGATCGACATGAGTAATCTCGAGGATATCGACCGTCGACGGTTCTTCAAAGCGGCGGGCGTGGCTGGCGGAGCCGCGTTCGTCGGCTCCTTCCTCCGAGGCCGGATCGCCTGGGCGGCTGCACTGACCAAGGCGGAGCGCGACCGCATGACACCGGACGAGATCATCCGGGTGATGAAGAACGGCAACGAGCGCTTCCGAAATGGCCAAAGGACAACGCAAGACTATCTGGCCCAGCAAAGAGCCAGCGCGAAGGGACAGTATCCGGCGGCGGTGCTCCTGAGCTGCATCGATTCCCGCGCGCCCGCCGAGATGATCATGGACCTCGGCATCGGCGATGTGTTCAACGCGCGCGTGGCCGGCAACATCGCCAACGACGATACCCTCGGAAGCATGGAGTTCGCCTGCCAGGTGGCCGGCGCGAAGGTCATCTTGGTTATGGGGCACACGGCCTGTGGCGCGATCAAGGGCGCTATCGATCGGGTCCAGCTCGGCAACCTCACGGGCCTGCTCACGAAGATCCAACCGGCCGTGGATGCCACCGCCTATCAGGGCGAGCGCTCGGCGAAGAACTATGCCTTCGTCGACGCGGTCGCTCGGAAGAATGTCGAGCTCACTATGGCCGAAATCCACAAACGTAGTGCGGTGATTGCAGCGCTCGAGGCCAAGGGCGCCGTCAAGATCGCGGGGGCGATGTACAACTTGGAGTCGGCGGCGGTCGAATTTCTGCCCTCCGCACCCACACTGTAGAGATTCGCGGTCGAGCGCCCGAGCGGCTCACGGCAAGCTCGACGAGTCCGCCGGACCTCGAACTTTCTGCCGGGCTCTGCGGTCGGCGTGAGCCGCCGCCCTTCCAAACGATGGCGGATGAAACACGGGATGCTCTAGCCAAACGAGCTACCGGCTGGTCAAGGACTTACGGAGCGTCCAGGCGTGCGTGAGGCGGCGCGTTCACGCAGGGACAACGACGACCTCTGCGAGCGAGACGAGCGGCTGTCAGCGGCGACTTGTGAGGATGGGCTGGCGCCGACTAGCCCAGCATTTCGCCGCAGCCAGCCCGCCGCGCCCAGTACTCCCAGGCGCGCTGGGTCTCGGGCGAGTAGGGCTTGTAGCCCGCGTTGCGCGCGTTGATCTCGCCGAGCGACAGAGGCTTCACCTCGCCGAGCGCGAGGGCGGCCAACAGGGCCCGGGCGTTGCGCGGCGTGTAGACGGACATCCGCACCACCTCGATAAGCGAGCGGCCCGCGGCGGCGAAGCCGTGGCCGCGCATCAGCACCACGTTGTTGCCGCCGAGGCCGCGCGCCAGGTCCCGGCCCTGAGCCAAGTTTGCGACGAGGAGGTTCGTGTCCCCGAATCGATCGGCGATGTCCCACACCGGCACCTCGGCACCCATGAAGCTGCCGGAGTGGATCACCGGGCGAAGCGGCGTCTTGGTCACGGTGAACGGTAGCACTGCCTCGGCGTGGGCGTGGACGATGGCCATCACGTCGGGCCGCGCCTCGTAGATCGCGCCGTGGATGAAGCGCTCCAGATAGAACGCCCGCTTTTCCTCCCGGGTTGGCAGCCCGTCGAGAGTGAACTCGACGATGTCGCCGCGCTCTACCAGTTCGGGCGCGACCGAGCGCGCCAGCAGGTAGCGGCCGGGATCGTCGGGATGGCGATGGCTCACGTGACCGTAGGCGTCGACGACGTTCTCGTTGGCAAGGATGCGGTTGGCGATCACGAGCTCGCGCACGATCCGATCGAGGTCGCTCATAGCTTGCCCTGACTGGGCGCCAGGTACGTCGAGACCTCGATCGAGTTCTGGTCCGGGTCGTCCAGATAGATCGAGTCGATCGGGCCTTCGGCGCCGCTCCGTTTCACGGGGCCGTCGCGCAGGGCCACGCCACACCCCTTCAGATGCTCGATCCAGTCGGCGAGCGGCGCGTTCGTAATGAAACAGAGGTGGATCGGCGTCGGGCGGTCCGCGTGCTCGACGTTGATCTTGTGTCGGCCGAAGCGGAGCGCGGTCCGGTCGCGCCCGAACGTCTCGATCTCCATGCCGAGCACACGCCGGTAGAACGCGCACGTCTGGTCCACGTCGCGGACGGTCAGGACGAGATGGTCGAGGCGGTCGAGATTGAGGTTTGGCATGCCAGCGATTCTATATCCTAATCCTAATAGCGCGCGAGCTCTTGGATCGTCGCGAGCTGCGCGCCTTGCGATGCATCCGTGATCGTTCAGGCCACTTCGTCGCGTTCATGCGCCTGCGCAATTCGGTAATTCGGCTTCCGGCACATTCACGGTCAGTCGCTCAATCGTCGAACGTCACCACGGCCGTCTCTGGGCAGCGCCGAATGACGGTCCGGTCGCCACGTTCTCATTGTCCATTCCCTGCGCGCAGAAGGATCTGGCGAATCCGTGAGGGCCCTGCAATTGCCATCCCGGTATCCAGCGTGGCAGCGATCAGCTCCTCACGGAGGAACACGACACCGCCTGGGTGATTCACCGGCACGTCGTCCGGGAGCACGGAGTCGCGCTTGCGGGTCCCGATCCACGTACGCTCATCGATCCGGTCGACGCCGGAGATCTGCGCGACGCCGTCGTGAGTCTGCTTCATGGGTGGTGGACGCCGGCGCCCACGTGTCGCCGGTGGCTTGACAATCCCTTCTACCGGTCGTACGCCGTGCTGACGATGTGCCGCATGCGCTACACGCTACAGTATGGCGTGGTGGTGTCGAAACCGATGGCCGCGCGCTGGGCGCAAGCGGCGCTGGACTCGAGGTGGACAGCGCTAATCGAGGCGGCGCTCGCTTGGTCGAATGACATCGCCCCGGATCTCGGCGAGACGCTTCGATTCATCGACGATACCCGCCAGGCGAGCGAGCGGTGATGGAGATCGAGGCGGCGGCGAGCTGGCCATGCGCTACCTCGAAGGCGAACGAGATATTCGAGTCTCCGCTCCCGGCGCCTCCGGTTTCAGATAAACGACCAGGCAACATACACAGATTCCTGATCCAACGAGAGGATATTTCAGCGCTACGACCGCAGCGGCTCCGAACAGACAGAGGGTCGCGATCGATCGGACGCGCATGATCCTGCGCACCTTCGGCGGTACGTCATGGACGGGACGGCGGTCAACGAGCTCCCTGATCAGAAAGATGTAGGTCGCGTTCACTAGAAAGAAGACCACCGCATAGAACGAAACCGGCTGGGGCGCCAATTCGCTCACGGCCATCCACGCGGTGGAGAGTNNNNGCCCGAAATTGAACCACATCAGGCGGGGCGTCGCCGTTGTCGCGTAGCGCATGAGATGATGGTGATTCGCCCAGACAATGGCGATGAAACGTAGCTGACTGCGTAGCTCAGCCAGGTAGGCCAGAGCAACAGTAGCGCCTTGAAGGTTGGTGGCTCCGGTGGCCGGAGATCCAAAACCAGGACGGTGATCAGAACGGCAAAGACGGCGTCGGAGAACGTGCTCAACCGCTCGGGTGTCGCTGCGCGGAGCACGGCCGTCTCCTTACTGTGCGCTCGGCCGCCGTGAGTTCACGGTGCCGACCAGACGCGTCAGGACTACTAGATTACCGCTTTCCTTCCCGAGGACGCGTTCGTGTCGCTCGCATTGTAGAGCCTTCGCGAAGTCGGATCGATAGCCGGCGCTGGCGTCGTTCCCGATCGCGGTCGATGTGGGGCCGAATTTACGACGCATTGCTTGTGGGTCGTTGTCTTGAGCGTTTTCCGCAACCACGAACGACGAGGGTTAGCGGACCAAGACTGCGCGCCCTCGCTACCGGCGGC
>QHTE01000001.1:0-1557 GCA_003220685.1 Candidatus Rokuibacteriota bacterium | reverse complement strand
AGATCCACTGCATCGGGCGCGATCTCGCTCCGGCTGTCCACGCCACGATCGGCGTCGACGACGGGCTGGTGCTTCGCGGGCCGATGCCGGCGTCTTCGCTCGACGAGCGGCAGATGAAGCGGGTCGGCCTCATCGGGTGCGGGGCGATCGGGCGACCCGTAGCACGCGCGCTGCTGGCCGGACGGGCCGGATCCCATTCGCTGGCGGCGGTGCTCGCTCGCGCCCCACGCGAGCTCGACGGGTTCCAAGTGACCGACGCCGCCGACAGATTCCTCGCGGGCGGCCATGACCTGATCATCGAGGCGGGCGGCCCGGCGGCCTTCCGCGCCCTCGTGCCGGCGGCGCTGGAGCGCTGCGAGGTGTGGGCGGTGAGTCCGATCCCTCTCGCCGATCCGGTCCTCGAGCGCGAGATCCGTGGCATCTCAGCGTCCACCGGGCATGCTCTGCGCATCGCGCCAGGTGCGCTTGCCGCGTTCGATGGCATCGCCACCGCCATGGCCGGGGACCTGGAACGCCTGGAGGTCTTCATCGATCTCGGCGCTGGTGAGGCGTCCGAGCCCGAGCTCCTGTTCGAGGGTACCGCGCGGGAGGTCGGGCTACGCTTCCCCGAGGGTGTCAACGTCGTGATCGCGGCCGCGCTGGCCGGGCCGGGCCTCGACGCCACGCACGTGCGCGTCATGCGCCCCCCGCGGGGGAGCGCCGGGCGCACGATGGGCTTCACGGTGTGCTCGCGGGTCGGCGTCTTTGAGCTCATAGCGAGACCGCGCGTCGTGCGCGCGGAGGACGTCCACACCGTCTCGGCCAGCCTGATCGCGATGTTGCGCCGCGAGACGGCGGGAATCGTCATTGGTTAGCGCTATATCGGGTGAGCCGAAGCTCGACAGTGTGAGAGCCTTGGGACGGCCCCAACTCAACGAGAGGAGACTGCCATGCGCGAGAGGAATCGCAGGAAGACCGCGCGCAAGCGCGCCGCCGGGCGTCTTCGTTAGAGGACGACCGAGGACTGATTACTACATCGCGAATCGTGCTTGACTCTGACCTCGCGGTCTCCTATACGGGCCGTAGGCGTGCTCACGGTGAGGTTGTAAGTCAGCTCCCATTCTTGGGAGGCCTCATGACTCGCGGATCGCAGAAGCCCCGACGTGACTGCTAGATGGTCGTCGGGGCTTTGCGCTTCCGGCGCCACGGTGAACGGAGGGCTCCTCATGCCTACCTAGTACGCAGCAACCGCTTGCCGAAGACGTGAGCAGGGGCCGACCGCGAGGTCTCGCAGGCCCCTGAAAACTGTCTAACGAGGAGGCGCGCCGTGTGCTTCGTTCATTCAGACGTTTCGAGGCGAACGTTCATCGAGCAAATCTCTCTGGGGGCGGCCGCTGCAGCCGCGGTTGCCGGCGTCGGCACGAGGTTGACGGAAGCCGCAGAAGGAATCCCCGCCGCTGGCGCGGGCAGGCCGGATCTCGTCGTGGCGCAGGCACCTCCGGGGGCGGCTGGCGCCAAGACACTTGATGGGTTCTCCAAGGTGATGCACAACCGCTTCAACCAGGACCTTCCCGCTGC
>QHTE01000097.1 GCA_003220685.1 Candidatus Rokuibacteriota bacterium | reverse complement strand
ATGCGAGCGGCCACTGACAGTAGTCGTCGCGATACGTCGTGTTGACGCGACGCAGGCTTGTGTGCGTCGATGTCGGGCCTGCTCTGCACCTGCTCACGGGTCGTGGTGACGTGGATCCGATCGCCGTCTCAGTCGACGGGTCGAACGATCGTCGGCGCCGATGTCGCCATCGGTCGCGTGGATGCGCAGGCCCGCGATCGCGTGCACGTGTCGCAGCGTGCTCGTCACGCGCTCATGATCAGCTTCGTCCCGGTGCTGCGGACCGCGGCGCGGGGCGGCCGGAACGGGTAGGGAGACGACTGTGGCGTGGTCTCGTCGAAATTCCGCCGCAGAGACGACCCGCACGACCCGCCCATCGGCGTCGAGAATCGTCACCGGCGCGATGAAGTCATCACCCGATGGAAGACGGCACCGCGTCGACATGATTCATAGCGGCTAACCCCCTCCTCATGAGCCTCGATCGCCCGTCGTACTGTCGTTGAGAGGGGCGGGGACAGCCGGAGGTGACGGCACCGGGTGCATCCCGGGTCTGTTCGTAATCGACGCGCAGCCGCTCGAGCGCGCCGGCCACGAGAAGGGCAGCCTTGGCTATTTTGAACAGGCCGATAAGGAATCGCGGGCCTGGACGCCGACGAGGCGGCCGGGCGCAGGCGAGCGCTGTAACCGCGAGGCGGTCAGCGCGCATCGAAACAACGTATGCAACCGAGCAGGTCCGGTGAAGCATCGGCCTATCGCGGCGGCATCGGCCGGTCCTGGCCCGACCGCAAGTGGCTGACGCTGGCGGTCGTCGCGCTCGGAACACTGATGACCTCGCTCGATGCCTCGATCGTCAACATCAGCCTGCCATCGATCGCCCATACGTTTCATACACCGCTCGGCGGCGCTATTGAATGGGTGGTGATCGCCTATCTCGTCGTCATCGCGGCCACGCTGTTGACGTTCGGGCGCCTCTCCGATCTCGTGGGGCGCAAGGCCGTGTGGATGGCCGGCCTGGCGGTATTCACGTTCGGGTCGGCGTGGTGTGGCGCCGCCGGCTCCCTCCCGCAGCTGATTTGTGGGCGGGTATTGCAGGGCCTCGGCGGCGCGCTGATCTTCGCTCCGGGCTTCGCAATCATCACCGACACGTTCTCCGCGGCCGACCGAGGTCGCGCGCTGGGGCTCAACGGGGTCGTGTTCGCCATCGGCACGAGTCTTGGGCCGACGCTCGGTGGACTGATCACCGAGCATCTGAGCTGGCGCTGGATCTTCTACTTGAACGTGCCTCTGAGCGTTCTCGGCCTCGTCGCGTCTCGGCGTGTGCTGCCGTCATCGGACAGCCGCGCACGAGAGGGGCTCGATCTGCCCGGAGCCGGGTTGATCGCCGGGGGATTCGCGTGCATCACGCTGGCGCTGTCATTCAGCCAAGAGTGGAGCTGGATGCGCCTGCTGGCTTGCTTCCTCATCGGACTAGTTATGCTCGTGGCCGCCGGGTTGGTGGATCGGCGCGCGCGCTACCCCGTCGTCGACCTCGCGCTGTTTCGGAATCGCGTGCTGAGCTCCGCCCTCGCGAGCATGGCGCTCGCCATGGTGGCGCTGTTTGCTGTTGCCTTCGTGTTGCCGTTCTACTTCGAGCAGCTACGCCGATTTTCCGTCATGGAGTCTGGATTGCTCCTGACGCCATTGCCGCTCACGATCGCGATGATCGCGCCGATCAGCGGAGCTCTGGCGGATCGCATCGGCTCGCGTTGGCTCGCATCCAGCGGACTGGCGTTGGCCACACTGGGCCTGATCCTGCTGGCGCGGCTCGACGAGGCGAGCACGGTGGAGAGCATCGTGTGGTGTCTCGTGATCACCGGCCTCGGCCAGGGCCTGTTTCAATCGCCGAACGCGCGGGCGTTAATGAATGCCGCGCCCACGGGCGAGCAGGGGCAAGCGTCCAGCCTCTATGCGACGGCCCGCGTGGTCGGCCAGAGCCTGAGCGTCGCGCTCGCGGGAACCGTATTCGCCGCGTTCGGCGCCGCATCGGCCGGCCGAGCCCTCGTCCTGGCGCGGAGCAGCCCGGGCGCCGACACCGATATCGTTGCTCTGCAGCACGCCTTCATTGCGGGATTCCGGGGAACGCTCCTGGTGTGCGCCGGCGCCGCGGCGATCGGCGCCCTGGTCGCGCTCGTCCGCGGTGCCGAGCGCGCCTCACGTCCGATCATGACGCTGGCATCGGGAGCATTCATCCCGGGGCAAGAGATAGCAGGCAGCATCCCGTCAGGACGACATATGCCGTCGATAGAACTCCGTTGTGCATGCGGATCTCATGCAGACATGCGACACAAACCGTGACTACCGATCGGTTGACTTAGTTGATGTAGCGATCCCGACATCACTTTTACTCGAAACAGGAGGAGAGAGGCAATGCTACCCCGTGCCGCTCGATGGCTCCGGACCGTTCTCATCACCACTGCGGTCGTCGGATTCGCGGCTGCGCTCGTCGGTTGCGCCACCGCTGGCCCAATCAGCCCCGTCGCGGTATCCGACATGAAGTCAGTAGCTGGCACATGGAAGGGGGTCGTATACGGGCCCGGCTCCGAGCCGGAAAGCATTGAGCTGACCATCCGGGAAGATGGCTCGTACGACGTCGTGTCCCACCAACCTTACGGCGAGTCTCGCGGAAAAGGCAAGGTCGAGATCAGCGAAGGGCGTCTCATCATGCACGGCGAGAAGGGCCGGGGCGTCGCAACCGTGCTGAGCGACCGCGCCGGCGACCGCGTCATGAACATCGACGCGACGCTGTCCGACAACAGCACCCTGTCGGCAAGGCTCTGGCCGAGCCCTTATTGAGCGCTCAGGTGTCCATCACCTTGCGGCCGCGTTCGGTCCAGCTTGGCCCTGGCTGCATGCGATCGCTTCGATAGAACAAGGCCCCGTGATCCAGATGGCGGCGGACGGTCCCCCTTGGCGAGCCGCTCAAGCTAACGGTTGGCTTGTCTCCCGAAGCAGCAGATAGAACGTCAGCCCGTGATCCGCGTTGCGGCGAGCCCACAGGCGTCAGCCGTGAGCCTCGGCGATCGAACGGCCGATCGACAAGCCCATCCGGAGGCCGTCACGCTTGGTCGTGAAGAAGGGATCGAAGAGCTTCTCGCGGTCATGTGCGCCCGCCCCGATAGCCGCGTCCGGCACGGCGACGAGAACGGCGCCGTCGGCCTCGCCATCTCGCCGTTCTTACGTCAGCGGCTCCGAAATCCGCGCGATTTCGCAGCACGAAGTCCCTTGGGTTTCCGTCCCCTCCCAAAGATCGAGAGCCCACGCGCTGCAAGACCGCGAATTGCTGGCAAAAGCGTGCGGCGGCGTGGGAACACGGGTTCGAATCCCGTTGGGGCCACCAGATCGATTTCTCGTACTTAGCCGCGAATGATTTCCATCCCCTCCCACCTGTCTCAGGCCTACGACCAGCGAGTATCGAGAGCAGGACACTTGCTGCATCGATCAGTGTTGCGACCTTAGAGTGAGTCCGACAGCTATGCATGGGGACGGGACGGAAACAGCGGAACCAGTCCCGCTTCCAGTACGCGCACCGAATCCTCGGCTGCGGAGGAAGTGATCGAGGCAGCAATGCCCGGCTGCTGCCGACGCTGCCCGGCGTCGGGCTACGAGTGGAGACGTTTGGTGAGGTTACGGAGACCCCGGCGCTACCGTTTCGGCGTCGGCTCCGCCGGGACTAACTAATTCATGTCATCGGCCGAAGAGGTCTGCGACCAGCTCTGATCGGGAGGTGTCGAGGTAGGAGGCGACGTCCGCGAGGATGGCGCTGAGTGTTCCGACTCGAAGCGATTCATGACGGGGGACCGTGATGTGGTGCTCCGTGCTCTTCAGGCGTGACGTAAGCCTCATATGGCTTCCTGTTTGACGAGTGACCTCGTATCCGTAGCGACGCAAGAGGGCAGCGAGTTCGATGCCCCCGAGGTCTCGCGGAAGCCTCAAGCAGGAATGACCACGTCCTGGACAAGGTGCAGGCGGATGACCTGAGGCCCGGCCCCATCCTCGAAATGGCAGCGAACCGCGTCTCGCACCATTTCCTTCAAGGCCTCGAAGGTGTCCGCCTGGGTATAGATGGACTGACCGAGCGCCCGGGCCTCGTAGCCGCCCTCGGGTGACTCGTCGACCACGAAGATGATCTCGCTCGCTGCCATGTCGACTCCCATTATAGTCACTCAGATGCGGGAAGGACTGCGATCGTCCAATTCCACGAAAGCCGCCGTTCGAGGGCCAGCGTAGCCAAGATCGACGAAGGCCAGCGGATCGCACTTTGGGCGTTCCGCTGTCGTCCGCGATTTTCCGTCCCCTCCTGATCCCCGTTGACTCAACACGCCGCAAGTCGTTGATTCGCTGGCAAAAGCGCGCGGCGATGTGGGAACACGGGTTCGAATCCCGTTGGGGAATCGAACCCGTGTTATCTGCTCCCATTTTGCTCCCATAACATCCTGAAACACGACGAAACAGGAGCAAGAACGACGCATCAGCAGAAAACGTTGAACTGCCTCCTGTCGAACGCCTTTCCCGTTGTGTCAGGTCAACGCGCTCCACGGTGACCTGCACTCCGAGGACCATCGTCTCGAACGGCAGCGCAAGGTTGCCCTCGATCATCGTGTACAGGCCCGTGACTTGTTCGGACTCGTTGTAGCAGTCAACGATTGCCTCTTCGACCAACCGATCGAGCCGTGTCTTGCTGAGCCGCTTGCCCCTCTGCTTCGTGCTGGTCGTCATTCTGGGGCCGCGGGAGTGTCGAACGCTTCGAGGGGTTCGCCATCAGATTCACGCCTGAGTGACGCCAGGCCGTGGGCATAGCCGATAGCGCGATAGCCACGCAGGCGCTTCTCGAACATCCGGGCGAGCATGGGGACATCGCGGTCAACGTAGTCGTAGATGCGGACCTCGGTCTTGCCGGGATGCAGGCGCTGGAGGCGACCCGCATATTGCACCACGGTCCCCTTCCACGAGACCGGCATCGCCAGGAAGAGCGTATCAAGCCTGGCGTCGTCGAATCCTTCACCAATGTAGCGGCCGGTCGCGATGAGCAATCGCGGCTCCGCGTCCGGGATGGCCGCGAGGGTTGCCGCCGCAGCGCGTCGCTCGGTCGGTGTCATGCCCCCGCGCAGCACGAGGACGTGGCGGGCGACGCTCTGGAGGCCGGCGGCAAGAAGCTCAAGATGGTCCTTGCGCTCGGTGAGCAGGATCGGGGAGCGCCCTTCAGCAAGTACGGACCTCACGTCATCGACGATGAGACGGTTGCGCAGCTCGTCGGTCGCCAATTCGGCGTAGAGCGGCTGGATGCGGTCCACGGACACCGTGCGATCGCGACCGAACGCGGTTTCGCGGATGATCAGCCGGTGTTCGAATGGTCGTCGTGCCGCCCGGCTCCTGGCATCGACGGCGAAGCGCACCGAGCCGAGCTGCATCTCGGTGATCGGATGAAGCCCGTCTCTCCGGCGGGGCGTGGCCGTCAGTCCGATGACGAAGCGCGCCTTCACTTCCCCCAGGACTCGCTCGAAGGACGCCGCTGGGATGTGGTGGCACTCGTCGACGATCACATGGCCGTATGTCGCGACCAGGTCGTCGACGCGACCCGAGCGCACGAGGCTCTGGATCATCGCCACGTCCAGCGAGCCGGTGGGCGCATGCTTGCCAGCACCGACCTGGCCAATCGCCTTGGGAGGGAGGCCGAGGAACATGGATAGCTGGGCTATCCACTGATCGAGGAGCGGTTGACGGTGGACCAGCACGAGGGTGCTTCGGGATCTTGCTGCGATCAGATAGGTGCCGATCACGGTCTTGCCGACGCCAGGCGGCGCGACGAGCACTCCAATGTCCT
>QHTE01000066.1:46591-120031 GCA_003220685.1 Candidatus Rokuibacteriota bacterium | reverse complement strand
GCGGCGACGGGGCCGATCGGCTGGCGCAGCACCCAGTAGCGTTTACTCGGCTGCGGCGATGGGATCCACTCCCCGCTCACCCGCCGAGCCTCCTCGGCGAACCAGCCGAAGTAGCCGAGCGCGAACTGGACTTCCTTCTTTGCTTCCTCGAGCGGCTTGCCGTTCTCGAGCGTCACGAGCCGCGCGAGCTCGTCGCGCCGCTCCTGCATGAGCTCCTGGACCTTGAGGAGAATGCTCCCGCGGTCCTTGGGCGCCAGCACCGACCATTCGCGAAACGCCGCGTGCGCGGCGGTGACGGCGCGCTGGATCTCCGGCACCGCGCCGTTAGCGACGCGCGCGACGACGGAGGCGTCGGCCGGGTTCTTCACTTCGAAGGTGGCGCCGCCCTCGGCGAGTATCCACTCGCCGTCGACGTACATGCGCTCGAGGTCTGCCATGCGAGATCCTCCGTGCGGCCGGATTTGGCGACTTCGCCGCGAGAGCCTACGCCTCGAGAAGACGGGGCGCTAGACGCACCGCGGCATGCCTACACCTGCGCCATGCCGCCGCGCTGCGACGCGTCGTTCGCGAGGTGGGTCACGAGCCAGCGCGCGGTGCGCAGGAGCCGCGCATCCCGATGTCGCGCGCCGACCAGCTGGACGCCGAGGGGAAGGCCGTTGGCGCCCTGCATCAGCGGAACATTGAGCGCCGGCATTCCGCAGAGCGTCCACACGGCGCAGAAAGCCGGGTCGCCGGTCGACTCGAGCCCCTTGGGGGCGGTGCCGAAGGCGGCCGGTGTCAGGATCGCGTCGTAGCGCTGCTCGAAGAGCTCCGTGAGGCTCGCGTTGAGCTCGGGCACGCGACCGAGCGCGCCGAGATAGTCGAGCGCGCGCACCTCGCGGCCTTGCTCGATGCGTGCGCGAAGCGCGGCCGAGAGCTTGTCGCGGCCTTTCTCCCATTCACGTCTCAGGTTGATCGCGATCTCGGCGCCGCCGACGGCGCGCTGCCACTCGAGCACTTCCTCCAGCGGCGTGACGAGCTCGATCTCCTCGACGCGATCGCCGAGGTGCCCGACGAGCTCCTCGAAAGCCTCGCGGGCGTCGGCGTCGACGCGCTCCCAGAGAGACGTCTTCACGAACGCGAACATGGGCGTCAGCGGCGGCGCCTCGGCGGCCACGGCGCGGTACGGGACACGCGCGCGGGGGCGCGAATCCGGATCTCGCTCGTCGTACGCTGCGAGCTCTTCGAGGAGCAGCGCGATGTCCTCGACCGAGCGCGCGAAGAGGCCGACGTGGTCGAGCGCGCGCGAGAGCTGGAACATCCCGTGGCGCGGGATCAGCCCGTGCGTCGGCTTGAGGCCGAACACGCCGCAGTACGACGCGGGGCGGATCGTCGAGCCGGTGGTCTGGCTGCCGAGCGCCAGCGGGACCATCGCCGCGGCCACGGCCGCCGCCGAGCCGCTCGAGGAGCCTCCCGGCGTATGGCCCGAGTTGTGCGGATTGCGTGTCTTGCCCGGGGTGCGGGTGGCGAACTCGGTCGTCACCGTCTTGCCCATGATGATCGCGCCCGCGGCGCGCAGCAGCGACACCACCGACGCGTCGCGCGACGGCGTCCTGCCGGCATGCAGCACGGAGCCGTTCTCGGTGGGCATGTCGGCGGTGTCGATGATGTCCTTGAGGCCCACCGGGACGCCATGCAGCGCCCCGATCGTCTGGCCGGACATGCGGTACTCGTCGGCGGCGCGCGCCTGAGCCAGCGCGTACTCGGGATCGAGGAACGTCCAGGCCTGCACCTGCCCGTCCACCTCGCGCACCCGCGTCAGACACGCCTGCACGACCTCGACCGACGTGACGGCGCCTTCCCGAATCATCCGCGCCGCCTCGCACGCCCCCAGCCGATGCAAATCCTTCACACCCATCGCGCCCCCGAGATTACCACCGCGAATCGCACGACGGCGGTCGAGCTATCGCGTCCAGCGTTTGATCGATCGCTTTCGAGCGCGGGCTTCGCCCGCGCAATCCGAAGCCCTTTCGAGCGGCGGCTCCGCCGCCGCAATCCTAGGGGGGAGGCAGGAAGGAGTGCGCCGAAGGCGCGCGACGACCGCCGGAAGGGGGACGAAGTCCCCCTCCGGGTCACTTCCCGTAGAGAAATTCCGGCAGCCAGAGTGTCATGCCGGGCCAGATGTACATGAACACGAGGCAGAGGCAGACGATGAGCATGTACGGCATCATTCCTGCGAAGATCTGATTCAACGTCACGTGCTTCGGCGAGACGCCCTTCAGGTAGAAGGCCGACATCGCGACCGGCGGCGACAGGAAGGCGGCCTGCAGATTCACCGCGACCATCGTGCCGAAGAGAATCGGGTCGACGTTGAAGTGGGTCAGCAGGGGGATGAAGATCGGGCAGAAGATCACGATGATCTCGGTCCACTCGAGCGGCCAGCCGAGCAGGAAGATGATCACCTGCGCCAGGAACTGGAAGCCGAGCGGCGAGAGATTCATGCTGAGCACCCAGCGCTCGATCAATCCCTGGCCGCCGTGCAGCGCGAACACCGCGGAGAACAGCGCGGAGCCGACGAAGAGCCAGCACACCATTGCGGTGGTCTTCGCGGTCAGGAACGTCGATTCCTTGACGTTCTGACGGAGCTCCACCGAGCTCCGGAGATACCAGAGCCCGGGCACCACGGTGCCGAGCAAGGTGCCGCCGATCGACCCCGCCACCAGGAGCGACGCGAAGTCCTCGCCTTCGTAGATGCCGAGGGTGATACCGACGACGAACCCGATCAGGCTCCACCAGAGCACGGGCCGCACGAACTTGGACATCACGGCGAGATAGAGCGCGCCCAGCGCGCCGATGGCCGCCGACTCGGTCGCGGTGCAGATGCCGAACAGGATCACCGCGAGGACCACGACCGTGAGCACGCCGAGCGGAACCACCGAGGCGCAGAGCTCCTTCAAGATCTCGAGCTGCTCGCCGTCCATGCGCCAGAAGTAGAAGAACAGCAAGAGCCCGCACGCAGCCGCCGTCCCCCAGAACCAGCCGTAGAAATGCGCCGGGATCTTCCCGGCGTCCGACGCCACACTGGTGTCGCGCAGCGACGTCATCTCCTCGGGGCCTTCCGGCTTCTTGGCGCCCTCGGCCGTCTCGGATTCGGACTCGGCGGCGGCGCCCAGCTCCTGCGGCTTGTCCTCGGTCGCGGGGGCGGGGGCGGCGACAGGGGCCGTCGCAGCCGGCGCTGCGGACGCCGCGACGCGCGAAGCAGGCGCGGCGGCGGTCGCCACCTCGGGGGCGTTGTAGACGACCACGTACCACCACGTCGCGGCGAACGTCCCGACGGTCAGCAGCAGGGGCACCGAGAGCACGAGCAGGTTGTGGGCGATCACGCGATAGCCGACAGGACGACCATCCGGCCCGGTGGCTCCGCCCAGAAGGCTCGGACGAAGCGCGGCGGCGAGAACACCGCCGACGACCCGACGCGCCCGGCCGCGCTCGAGCCGACTCAAGTACTCCGGCACCTTCACGCGGTATTGATCGGGCGGCAGCTTCGGCGCGATCTTCGGGTTGATGATCGCCCAGCCGAGGATATAGACGAGATAGAGGAACGTCAGGAAGAAGCCCGGCAGCATCGCCGCGGCGTAGAGCTTGACGATCGACTGTCCGGCCACCGCCGCGTAGACGATCAGCATGACCGACGGGGGGATGAGAATGCCGAGCGTCCCGCCCGCCGTGATGGCGCCCGAGGCAAGCTTCACGTCGTAGCCGGCGTTCAGCATCGGCCGCATGGCGATGACACCCATCAGGACGACGACGGCGCCGACGATGCCCGAGGCGATGCCCCAGAACGCGCACACGAGCAAGGTCGTGACGGCGAGCGAGGCGGGCACGCGCCGGAACGCGAGCTGGACGCTGTGGAACATGCGGTCGACGAGCGCCGCGCGCTCCATGATGTAGCCCATGAAGACGAACAACGGCACCGACAGCAAGGTGTCGTTCGTCATCACGCCGTAGGTGCGCTGCACGATCAGGTCGAAGATGCGGTTGTCGTACCAGTGGCCCCCCGGCACCCAGAAGGCGATGTAGCCGAAGATCATCCCGAGCCCCATCAGGGTGAAGGCGGTCGGGAAGCCCATCATGATCGCCGCCACGATGAGGCCGAGCATCGTGAGACCGAGCGCGGGATCGCTCACGGCGTCCGGCTCTGCCGCTCGGTCTCGTCGACCACGCTGCGGTGGCGCGCGGCCTCGTCGATGGCGTGGGCGCCTTCCATCGCCTGCCGCCGCGACTCCTCGTCCACGTACTCGCTGCGCGAGAGCTGCGTCTCGATCACGTCGATCTCCTCGACGTCTTCCAGGCGCGGGGTCCACGCTCCCGTGCGCAGACACTCGACGCAGCGGACGATCTCGGCCAGCCCCTGCAGCATGACCAGGACGCCGGCGATCGGAATGACCGACTTGAAGTGGTAGACCGGCGGCCCTTCGGCGGTCACCGTCGAGTGCTCACCGATCCGCCAGGAGATGGCGGCATAGTCGTAGCCCGCGTAGATCAGCCCGAGGATGCCCGGGATGAAGAAGAGGAGGTAGAGGATCAGATCCATCGACGCCTGCCCGCGCGGCTTCATGTAGATGTAGACGAAGTCGGCGCGCACGTGCCCGCCCAGCGCCAGCGTGTAGGCGCCGCACAGCATGAAGAGGGAGCCGTAGAGCATGTTGTTGAAGTCGAAGATCCACGCGGTGGGCGCGTTCAGGATGTAGCGCTTGAAGACTTCGATGGCCACGACGAACGTCAGGGCCACGATGAGCCAGGCTGCCGCTTTGCCGGACCAGTAGCTGACCTGGTCGACGGCGCCGATCAGGCGTCGGCCGCTCATCGCGGGATCACCGCGGCCGGCCACCCGGTTGGATCCGGATGGCCGGCGCGCATGGATTCGGGCACGGAGCGACTAGCTCTTTTTCGGGGCGGGCTTGCCGAAGTAGTGGTTGTAGGCCATGCGCCGGCTGACGTTGGTGTCGAGATCCCACTTCACCGCCCGCGCGGCGAACGCCTTCTGGGACTCGGTGATCTCCTTGAACAGCGGGTTGTCCGTCGCCTTCTTGTCGACGACCTGATCGTAGACTTCGAGCTGCTTCTGCAGCACCGAGTCGGGCGTCTTGTAGAACCGCACCTTGTCCTTGGTCTGCAGCTCGATGTAGTCCTTCGAGTAACGGTCGATCGACTTCCACGACATGTCGGCCGACGCCGCCTCGACGCCGTTCTCGATGATGGCCTTCATCTTGTCCGGCAGCGCGTCGAACTTGCCCTTGTTGAACGTGATCTCAAGCTGCTCGGCGTTCTGGTGATAGCTCTGCAGCATGCACACCTTGGAGACGTCGGCGAAGCCGAGGATGCGGTCGGACGTCGCGTTGTTGAACTCGGCCGCGTCGAGCAGGCCGCGGTCCATGGCCGGGACGATCTCGGCGCCGGGCAGCGCGTTGACTGCCGCGCCGAGCCCCTGGAACACATCGATCGAGATGCCCACGGTACGGAACTTGAGGCCCTTGAAGTCGTCGGCTTTGGTGATCGGCTTCTTGTACCAGCCGAGCGGCTGCGTGAACATCGGCCCGTACGGAAACGAGACGACGTTGGCGCCGATCGAGGCATAGAGCTTGCTGAGAAGCTGCTTGCCGCCGCCGTACTTGTGCCAGCTCAGCAGCATGTTGGCGTCCATGCCGTAGCCGGGGCCCGAGCCCCAGAGTGCCAGCGCCGTCTGCTTGCCGTAGTGGTACACGAGCACGCCGTGGCCGCCGTCTAGCGTACCCTTCGAGACGGCGTCGAGCAGGCCGAAGGCCGGCACGACCGCGCCGGCCGGCAGCACCTCGATCTTCAGGTCGCCGCCGGTCATGTCGTTGACCTTCTTCGCGAAATCGAGCGCGTACTCGTGGAAGATGTCCTTCTGGGGCCACGTGCTCTGCCAGCGCATCGAGATCGGGCCCTGCGCCTTGGCGACCATCGGAAAGCCGAGCGTCGCCGCGCCCGTCGCTGCCAGAGCCGCGCCTTTCAAGAATTTCCGTCGCGGGCTCTCGTTGACCGCTTGAGAATCGCTCATGGATGCACCTCCTGGGAATCCGTGGCGTGGGGTAGATGGCCGTCGGCGGCGGATCATGCGAGGACAAGACACAAACGAAGTGGCCGCAGCACCGCCCACAAACCTATTCGACGGGCGCGCAGCCTGTCAATAATTACGTCGGACGCGCCGAGCGTCAGAAATACGCCCGGCCGCTCCGGTCGGGCGACCGGCCGTCAGGCGACCGCTGGTCAGGCGCTCGGCGCTTTGAGGACCAGCGAGAGCCGGCTGGCGCCGCGCCGTACCGTCAGCCGGAGCGGCGCCTCGAGACCGGCGTCGGCGAGCGCTTCGCGAAGCGCCTCGCGGGTCACGACGGCCAGATCGTTGATTTGCAAGATGACGTCGCCGGCCTCGAGGCCTCCTCGATCGGCCGGGCTCTTAGGCACGACCGCCGAAACGGTCAGGGCGGTCGACGCGCCGGGCTCGGGATCTCGCACGACGAAACCGAACTCGGCCCCGATTCGCTCCCCGACGACCGAGCGAGGCATCGCCGCCAGGCGCACGTCGAGGCGGCGGCGTCCGTCGGTGCGGAGCACCGTCAGGTGCACGTCCCTGCCCGGAGACGATGCGGCGATCAGCCGCTGGAGCATCCGCGTCTCGGTCACCGGGCGCTCCTCGAACGCGACGACCAGATCGCCGGTCTTGAGCCCCGCCGTCTGGGCCGGCGTGCCTTCCATCACCTCCACGATGAACACGCCGAACCCCTCGCGCAGCCCGTGACGGGACGAGATCTCGTCCATCTCCTGCTCGGACAGATCCCGGATGCGCACGCCCAGCCACGCCCACTGGGCCGCGTCGATCACCGGTGCGGTCGCGGTGAGGAGCAGCAGGGCGATGGCGGCCGCGACCGACCCGGCCCTCATTCGCGCCCCCGGCGGAGCTCGTTCACGAGCCGGTCGAGCGCGGCGCCGAGGCGCTCGAGGCGTCGCGTGACGTCGAGCGTCTCGAGCAGCTCCTGGCGGAGCCCGGGGTCGGGCACGACGGCCGCGGCGATCCGGTCGGCGATCACGCCCGGAGACTGCCCCTCGGCCAGCGCCGTGTCGAGGAGGTCGGGCGGACGATCGAGCGCCCGCAGCAGGCGGCCGCACGCGGCCCGAATCCGGGCCAGCGCCGCCGAGACGTCCGTCGTCGGCGCCACGTCCTCGAGCTTCTGCGCGGTGACGATCCGGTAGAGGGTGTCGCTCGGCCGCTCGCCCTCGATCCGGATCCGCCATTCACCCTTGAGGAGGATGTTGTAGCGGCCGGTCGCCAGCCGCTCCCAGCTCACGATCTCGCCGGCGCCGGCCACCGGATGCACCGGAGGCTTGCCCGCGTACGTGGCCTCGAAGCCGGGCACCAGCTTCACGACCGCCAGTCGCCGGTCGCGCGCCAGCGCGTCCATCACCATCGCGCGATAGCGCGCCTCGAAGACGTGGAGCGGCAGCAGCGTGTTGGGGAAGAACGTGACGTCGGGCAGCGGGAAGATCGGCACGATCAGCGGCGGCACGGCTCGGGCGCCCTCGCGATCACCCGATCTTCGGCAGCGGCCGGAGCGCGGCCAGCTCGTCCAGACGCTGCTGCACCGCCACCGCCAGCTCGCGGAACGTCCGCGCCTGCGCCGAGTCGGGCGCGCGCAGAGTGATCGGCGTGCCCTCGTCGCCGGCCTGCCGCGTGGCCGGGTCGAGCGGGACCTGCGCGAGCAGCGGCACGCCGTACTCGTCGGCCAGCTTGCGGCCGCCGCCTTCGCCGAAGATCGAGTAGCGCTTGCCGGTGTCGGGCGCGATGAAGTAGCTCATGTTCTCGACGACGCCGAGGATCGGTACGTTGAGCTTCTGGAACATCGCGATCGCCTTGCGCACGTCGAGCAGCGCGACCTCTTGCGGCGTCGTCACCATCACCACGCCCGAGAGCGGGATCACCTGCGAGAGCGAGAGCTGGGCGTCGCCGGTCCCCGGCGGCATGTCGAAGACGAGGTAGTCGAGCGCCCCCCAATTGACGTCCTTGAGCATCTGCTGGATGAAGGAGTGGATCATCGGGCCGCGCCAGACGAGCGGCTCTTTGTCGTTCACGAGCAGGCCGATCGACATCATCTTCATGCCGTGCGCCTCGACCGGGATGATCCGGTTATCGAACATGCCCGGGCGCCCGCGCGTGCCCAGCATGAGCGGAATGTCCGGGCCATAGACGTCGGAGTCGATGATGCCGACGGCGCTGCCCGCCTGGCGCAGCGCCACCGCGAGGTTCACGGTGACCGTGGACTTGCCGACGCCCCCCTTGCCTGACGACACGGCAATCGTCTGCTTCACCTCGGGGATGAAGTCGTCGGCCTTCGTCGGACCGTGCGCCGGGCCCTGCCCGTGAGAATGCGGCGCCGCCTGAGCGGGTCGCGCGGGCTGCCCGGAGCCCATCTTCACCTGGACCTTCGACACCCCGGGGACGCGCCCGACGACCCGCGAGGCCATGCTGTGCAGGGTGGCCTTCGACCCCGGCGATTGGTTCGTGAACGCCAGGGTGAACGTGACCTGCGACTCGGCGATCGTGAGGTCGCGAATGAGCCCGAGCGAGACGATGTCCTGCTGCGCTTCCGGATCCTTGACGGCCCGCAGCGCGTCCAGCACGGCGTCCCGGGTGACCATAGGGGCGACTATACAGGAGCACTGAACGCTTTCAACGTGATCGCGCGCGCTCCCGCTATCTATGCGCGAAACCTTGCATTATCGCGAGTGACCTGCTACAAAAAGCGGGTGATCTCTCCCGACGAATTCCGCCACACCCTGAGCCACTTCGCTTCCGGGGTGACGGTCATCACCGTGTGCGACAAGGACGGGCGCCCGACGGGCCTCACCGCGAGCGCCTTCAGCTCGGTGTCGCTCGATCCGCCGCTCATCCTCGTCTGCGTCGATCACAAGTCGCAGAGCTACCCGGCGCTGGTCGCCGGCAAGCAGTTCGCGGTCAACGTCCTCTGCCACGATCAGGAGGGCGTATCTCGCCGGTTCGCGACGACGAAGATCGAGAACAAGTTCGAGGGCGTGCCGTTCACCCTGAGCCCCATGGGCCTGCCGCTCCTCGACAACGCGCTCGCTCACCTCGAATGCGCGACCGTCAACGTCCATCTCGAGGGCGACCACTCGATCTTCGTCGGCCGCGTCGAGCGCGCGCGCGCCGGGGCCGGGTTGCCGCTGGTCTACTACCGCGGTCGCTACGATCGTCTGTCCGGAGCCACTCCGTGACGTTCGTCCCGCTGTCACGCCCGCCGGTCGACGACGAGATCAAGCGGGCGGTCCTGGCCGCCATCGACTCGCGCCAGTACATCCTGGGTCCGCAGTGCCGGCAGCTCGAGGCGGAGCTGGCGAGCACCACCGGTGTGAAGCACGCGGTGCTGACGAGCTCCGCGACCGCGGCGCTCTGGCTCGCGCTCAGGGCGCTCGGCGTGAAGGCGGGCGACGAAGTGCTGGTGCCGTCACACACCGCGTTTCCGACCGTCGAGGCGATCTGCGTGGCCGAAGCGACCCCCGTCTTCGTCGACGCGGACGAGTTCTACACCCTCGATACGCGCGACGCCGAGGCGAAGGCGAGTTCCCGTACGGTCGGGATGGTCCCGGTCCACCTCTACGGTCAGTCGGTGGATCTCGCGGCGGTCGAGCGGCTGGCCTCGCGGCTCGGGATCTGGATCCTCGAGGACTGCGCGCAGGCCCAGGGAGCGGAGTGGGACGGACGACGGGTCGGCAGCTTCGGCCGCGCCGCCGTGTTCTCCTTCTATCCGTCGAAGAACCTGCCGGGGATGGGCGACGGCGGCGCCGTCCTCACCCGCGACGACGAGATCGCCGACCGTTGCCGCCGACTGCGGGACCACGGCCGCCTCGACAAGAACGTGCACGCCGAGCTCGGCTTCAATCTGCGGTTCAGCGAGCTGCAGGCGGCGGCGCTCCGCGTGCTGCTGCCGCGCCTGGACGCGATGAACGAGCGCCGGCGCGCGCTCGCGCTCCGCTACGCGGACGGGCTCGCCGACCTGCCCCTCGCCTTGCCCGAGGAGCGCGAGCACGGCCGCCACGTGTATCACCTTTACGTGGTGCGCACCCCGCGCCGCGCCGAGCTGGCGAAGTTCCTGAAGGAGCGCGGGATCCAGACCGGGATCCACTATCCGGTCCCGACCCATCGCCAGCCCCCGGTCGAGCACCTTTCGCCGCCGCCGCTGCCGTGCACGGAAAGGCTCGTCGAGGAAATCCTCACCTTGCCGATGTCGGCCGACCACGCGGACGCGGAAATCGATCGGGTGATCGCCGCGGTGCGCGCCTTCTTCGGAGCTTGACTACTCGCTCCTCCCTCCGGATCTTGCAGCTCTACCCGAAGGCCGACTACTTCACCGGCGCCGCGATCCAGCTGCGCGACCTCGCGATCGGCCTGGCCGCCCGCGGACACGCCGTCACCGTCGTGACGCCGCCGAGCGAGCTCTGGGCCGAGCGGATGCGCGCGGCCGATGTCGGCTACGTCCCGGTCCCAATGCAGCGCGCGTGGGACGTCCGTGCTGCGTGGCGGCTGGCCAAGGTGATCCGCGCCGGCCGCATCCAGGTGGCGCACGCGCACAAGGGACGCGCCCGCACCCTGGCGTTGCTCGCCGGGCTCATGGGCGCGCGGTCCAAGCTCGTCCTGAACCGCGGCGTCAGCTTCCACGTCCCGCGCGCGCGGCGTCTCGGGTACACGAGCCGGCGCGTGCACGCGATCGTCGCGGTCTGCGAGTCGATCAAGCGCGACCTGGTCGCGACCGGTGTGCCGGCGCAGAAGATCGAGGTGATCTACTCCGGCACGGACGTCGGGCGCTTCCATCCCGGCCTCGACGGCGGGCCGATCCGGCGCGAGCTCGGCCTCGCCCCCGAGCACGTCCTGATCACGCAGATCGGCGTCCGCTCGTGGCGCGGCTGGCGGGACGTGCTCGACGCCATGGCGCGGCTCGCGCCGGGGGCGCCCCGCGCTCGTCTGCTCTTCGTCGGGGCGCCGCCGCCGCGCGTCGCGGAGGTCGGGGAATGCGCGCGCGAGCGCGGGCTCGAGGGTCGCGTGCTCGTGCTCGGCCACCGCGAAGACGTCCCCCAGATCCTGACGGCCTCGGACGTGGTCGTCGACGCCTCGTACGCCGGCGCCGGGCTCACCGGCTCGATCCGCGAGGCGCTCGCCTGCGAGCGCCCGGTGGTCGCCACCGATCTGGCCGGCATGCCCGAGCTGGTGATCGACGGCGAGACCGGCCTCCTGGTGCCCCCGCGCGACCCGGAGGCGCTGGCGCGCGCGCTCCGGCGCGTGCTCGAGAACCCGACGTGGGCCCAGGTGATGGCGCGCGCCGGCTGCAAGCGTGTGGACGCGCACTTCTCGCTCCGCGCCAAGCTCGACGCGACCGAGGCGCTCTATCGCCGCCTCGTCGAGACGAGGTCGGCGTGAGCCTTCGGGCCGACCTCTACCGGCGCCTGCTCGGCTACCTCCGCCCTCATGCCCCGGCGCTGGTCATCGGCACGCTGCTCGCGGTCGTGGTCGCCGCGATGGAGGGCACGATCGCCTGGCTCGTCAAGCCGGCGATGGACGACGTCTTCATCCGCCGCGATACGAGGATGCTGACGCTCATCCCCCTCCTGTTCCTCGCCGCGTATATCGGTAAGGGTCTGGCCCGCTACGGCCAGTCGTACCTGATGGCCTCGATCGGCGAGCGCGTGATCGCGCGGCTCCGGCGTGACCTCTACGCGCACCTGCAGCGGATGTCGCTGTCGTTCTTCACGAGCCGGCACACGGCGGAGCTGATGTCGCGGGTCGTAACCGACGTCAACCGCCTGGCGCGCCTGTCGTCGACGGTGCTGGTGATGACGATCCGCCAGACGGTGATGGTCGCCGCCCTCGCGACCGTCATGTTCGTGCGGGACTGGCGGCTGGCGGTGATCGCGCTGGTGGTCTTCCCCTTCGTCGGCGTGGCGGTACGGTCCATCGGCCGCCGGCTCTATCGCATCAACAAGCGGTCGCAGCAGAAGGTCGCCGAGCTGAACGTGCTCCTCCACGAGGTGTTCTCTGGGACGAAGATCGTCAAGGCATTCGGGCGCGAGTCGCACGAAGTCGAGCGCTTCGACCGCGTCAACCGCGGGCTCCTATCCCTTGCGCTCAAGGATCACCGCACCGACGAGATCACCGACCCGCTCATGGAGGTGCTGGCCGCCTTCGGCATCATGGGCGCCCTCTGGTACGGCGGCCAGCGGGTCATCAACGGCACGATGACGCCCGGTGATTTCTTCTCGTTCACCGCGGCGGTGGCTCTCCTCTATGGTCCGGTGCGACAGCTCTCGCGGATCGTCAATACCGTGCAGCAGTCGACCTCGTCGGTCGAGCGAGTCTTCGAGATCCTCGATCAGCCGCCGGCGATCGCGGACCGCCCGAACGCCGTGGCGCTCGACGCCTTCCGCGAGAGCCTCACGTTCGAGCAGGTGAGCTTCCGGCACGCCGACTCCGAGGAGCTCACGCTCCGGGATGTGTCGCTGACGGTGGGCCGCGGTGAGGTGGTCGCGTTCGTCGGCATGAGCGGCGCCGGCAAGTCGACCCTGATGGACTTGCTCCCGCGCTTCCACGACGTGAGCGCCGGGCGGATCACGATCGACGGCCACGACCTGCGCGACGTCAGCCAGGCTTCGCTGCGCGCCCTGATCGGCATCGTGACCCAGGAGACGTTCCTCTTCAGCGATTCGATCCTGTACAACATCGCCTACGGTCGTCTGGGCGCCCCGTTCGAGGACGTCGTCCGCGCCGCCCGTCAGGCGCACGCCGAGGAGTTCATCGCCGGCTGCCCCGACGGCTATCAGACGCTCGTGGGGGAGCGCGGCGTACGGCTCTCGGGCGGCCAGCGCCAGCGCATCGCGATCGCGCGTGCGTTCCTGAAGAACCCGCCGATCCTGATCCTCGACGAGGCCACCTCGGACCTCGACGCCGAGAGCGAGTTCATGATCCAGCAGGCGCTGGCCGAGCTGATGCACGGGCGCACGGTGCTGGTCATCGCCCACCGGCTCGCGACGGTGCGCAACGCCGACCGCATCGTCGTGGTGCACGAGGGGCGAATCGCGGAGGTCGGGCGCCACGATGAGCTCCTGGCGCGCGACGGGCTCTACCGTCGGCTCTACGCGCTGCAGATGGAGGGCGTCGCGGGGTAAGCTGTTAAGGCGACGAGCCCGCCGGGCTCGGAGCATGGAAGGGGGCGCCACGTGAGCACGATCGTCGGAAACGGCAAGTACACCTACGAAGTCGACGACGACTGGCAGAAGCTGCCCGCCGGCTGGACGATTCCCGTCGCCGCGGTCACGGTCGACTCGCGGGATCGCGTCTACTGCTTCAGCCGGTCGCCCGAGCATCCGATCATCGTCTTCGACCGCGACGGCCGCGTGCTCTCGTCGTGGGGCGCGGGGCTCTTCGTGTTTCCGCACACGATCCGCGCCGACGCGCAGGACAACCTCTGGATCGTGGACCGCGATCACGGGCAGATGTTCTACTTCAGCCCCTCCGGCTCGTTGTTGAGGACCGTCGGCACGCGCGGCTACCGCTCCGACACGGGGGTCGATCCGAAAGACTTCAGCTCGGCCGCCTACCGGAACGTCACCCACGGCGGCGGGCCCTTCAACCTGCCGACCGACATCGCCCTGACGCCGTCCGGCGAGATGTTCATGACCGACGGCTACGGCAACGCGCGGGTGCACAAGTTCGCCGCGGACGGCACGTATCTCTTCTCTTGGGGCGAGCCGGGCACGGGCCCGGGACAGTTCAACCTGCCCCACGGCGTGTGGATCGACCGCCGCGGGCGAGTGCTCGTCTGCGACCGCGAGAACGACCGCGTGCAGGTGTTCGACCAGGAGGGGAAGCTCCTCGAGATCTGGCCGACCAAGCTGATCGGCCCGGCGGCCCTCTATGTGGACCCGGACGACGTCGTCTACATCCCCGAGCACAACGGCGGACTGGTCAGCGTGCTGACGCTCGACAGCGCGCGACTGGCCCAGTGGGGCGATCCGAGCTTTCGCTCGTGCCACGGCATCTGGGGCGACTCCCGCGGCGATCTCTACGTGGTGCGGCCGGGCGCGTGGGGGCGTCCAAGGCGCATCGTGAAGTACACGCGCGCTCGGTAACGGGGGGTCGACGATGGGAATCAAAGGCATCGACCACTGGGTGATCGTGGCGGGCGATCTGCAGCGCACCCTGCGCTTCTACGAGGGGCTCGGCTTCAAGATCGCGTGGGAGAAGCGATCGGGACGGCCGGACATGGCGACGATCCGGATCAACGACGCGCAGAAGATCAACGTCCACGGGCCCGACGCGCCCGAGCGTCCTGGCTATCTCGGCGCGCGGCGGCCGACGGCCGGCGGCGCCGACTTCTGTCTGGAGTGGGACGGGACCGTCGACGAGATCCTGACACTGCTGCAGCGCAACGGAATCAAGCCCGAAGCCGGCCCCGGACCGCGGACGTGCGCGCGCGGCACGTCGACCAGCGTCTACTTCCGCGACCCCGACGACAATCTGGTCGAGTTCACCGTCTACGCCTAGCGCGCGATGAAGTCCCGGATCACCGCCAGGGCGCGCTCCGGCGCGTCCGGCAGCACGGCGTGGCCGCAACCCGGAAAGCGCTCGAAGCGGACCAGGTGGGCCGGCAGCGCCGCCGCGATATCGGCCTGACACTCGATCGGCGTCATCGGATCGTCCTCCCCGCCGACCACGAGGGTCGGGCACCGCACGCGTGAGAGATCCGGGAACAGGTTGAACGTGTGCCCCTCGCCGCCGGGGCGGGTGAACCACTGTGTGACCTCGGGGCGCCGAACCGCGCGTCGCGCGACGTCGGGATCGCGCGGCGTACGCGTGTAGAGCGGGAACGCCAGGCGAAGCCAGGCGTCAACGGAAGCCACATCGGTGTGGCCCTGGCTCTCGACGAACCGGCGGCGCGCCAGCGCGCCCACCAGGATCGGCGGATGCGGGCGCTGCACCGGCTTCGGGTAGCCGTCGAGATTCGTGATCGCGTAGTGCTTGCCGGCGAACGTGAGGGGCTTGTCGCCGAAGAGCCCCTTGACGACGTGGATCGCCTCTTTGAGGCGATCGACTCGCACACCCGGCGGATCGAAGGGTATGCCCGCCCCGTCGTATTCGGCTTTCGAGAAACCTGCCCCGAGCCCCAGCTCGACACGCCCGTTCGACAGCACGTCGAGCGTGGCGATCTCCTTCGCGAGCGTCACCGGATGCCGGTAGTCATTCGACAGCACCAGGCTGCCGACGCGCAGGCGCGTCGTCGCCGCGGCAACCGTCGCGAGCGCCGTCAGCGGGGCAAGCTGGTGCCCGAACGGCTCCTCGATAAAGTGATCACGGATCAGGAACGTGGAATAGCCGGCATCCTCGGCCCGTCGCACGGTGTCGACGAGCACCGCGCCCGTTCGAGCGTTCTCGCCGAACACTCCGAATCGAAAGGGTCGTGCGCGTGTCATGAACGGCGGGGGCGGGCCGTCGGCTCGAAGCTAGCGCTCGCGGAAGCGGTTGACGATCGGCGGTCGCCAGTCGCGACCGAAAGCGCGCGGCGTGATCTTGACGCCGATCGGGGCCTGGCGGCGCTTGTACTCGTTCGCGTCCACCATCGAGACGACGCGCCGCACCGTGTCGGGCGGGAACCCGCGCGCGATGAGATCGTTCACCCCCAGGTCTTCCTCGACGTAGCCCTCGAGGATGCGGTCGAGCTCGTCGTAGGGCGGCAAGGTGTCCTGGTCGGTCTGGTTGGGGCGCAGCTCGGCCGAGGGCGCCCGCGTGAACACGGTCTCGGGGATGACCGGCCGGCCGGCGCGCGTGTTGACGTGGCGCGCGAGGTCGTAGACCAGCATCTTCGGGACGTCCTTGACGACCGCGAAGCCGCCGGCCATGTCGCCGTAGAGCGTCGTGTAGCCCACGCTGTACTCGCTCTTGTTGCCGGTCGTCAGCACGAGCCAGCCGAACTTGTTCGAGAGCGCCATCAGGAGGTTGCCGCGGATGCGGGCCTGGATGTTCTCCTCGGTGACGTCTTCCTTCATGCCCTTGAACACCTTGCTCAGGGTGCGCTTGTACGCGTTGAACAGCGGGGTGATCGGGATCGTCAGGAACTCGATGCCGAGGTGCTTGGCCAGCCGCTGCGCGTCGCGCCGCGTCCCGGCCGACGAGAAGGCGGAGGGCATCCCCACTCCCGCCACGTTCGCGCGCCCGAGGGCCTCGACGGCGACGGCGGTGACCAGCGACGAGTCGATCCCGCCCGAGAGGCCGATCACCACGCGCTTGAACCCGTTCTTCCGTACGTAGTCGCGCGTGCCCAGGACCAGCGCGCCGAACACCTCCTCGACCGGCGCGAGCGCCGGCACCTCGCGCGGCAGGAGCGGAGGCGCGTCCGGCGTGGGCACCGGCGGCAGCGAGACGCGCGTGGCGGTCTCGTGGACCACGAGCTTCTCCTTGCGCCGCCGCGAGTCGTGCAGGCGCGCCCGGAACACGGCGTCGAGGTCGAGATCGGCGACGACCAGGTCCTCCTCGAACATTCGTCCGCGGGCGAGGCACTCCCCGTGCTGGTTGACGACCATACTGGCGCCGTCGAACACGAGCTCGTCCTGGCCGCCCACCATGTTGACGTAGGCCACGCACACGAGATCGTCCACCGCGCGGGTCGACACCAACTGCTCGCGGAAGCGGGCCTTGCCGGCATGGTAGGGCGAGCCGTTGATGTTGACGACCAGCTCGGCGCCGCCCAGGGCCTGCACCGCGGTCGGGCCCGCCGGGTACCAGATGTCCTCGCACACGTTGACAGCGAAGATCGTGTCGCCCGCGGCGAATACCGGCGTCTCGGTGCCCGCCTGGAAGTAGCGGTTCTCGTCGAACACGCCGTAGTTCGGCAGATATTGCTTGTGGTAGACCCCGGCGCGGATGCCGTCGTGGAGCACCGCGGCGGCGTTGAAGATGTCGTCGCGCTTGTCCACGAAGCCCACCACCACCGAGAGCCCCCGCGAGGCGCGCGTCACCTCGTCGAGCGCTTTCAGGTTCGCCTCGATGAAGGCGGGCTTGAACAGGAGATCCTCCGGCGGGTAGCCGGTGATCGCGAGCTCCGGGAAGGCCACCAGCGACGCGCCGAGCGCGCGCGCCCGCTCGATCGCGTCCACGATCATGCGGACGTTGCCCTCGAGGTCGCCGACCGTGGGGTTGATCTGCCCCAGGGCGACACGCAGCCGTCTCATGGCCCCCTATTGTACTGGGGCCGGCGGTCACCTGTTATGATCGGGTTCGATGCCCGCCAAGGTCCCGTGGCTGCCGTCGACCCTGCCGCCCGACGCCCGCCCCGAGCGGTGTCCCAACTGCGGGCGTCTGACCTTCATCCCGTGGACCCTACGCCGCGACGACCGAACGAAGGTCGTTCTCCGCACCTGGGTCTGCACCGAGTGTCAGGTCACCCAGGAACGACCGGAGCCCGAGTAGCATCTCGGGGCCCACTCCCTCGCCGCGCCGCCCGAAGCGGTCGAGCGAGACCACGAAGCAATCGCGCTCGTCGAAGTAGGCGTACCTGCCCGTGTAGCGCTCCATGCCGGCCGCGATCGGGTCGATCCCGAGGCGCTCCACCGCGGCGTCCGTGAAGAGCACGTACGTCCTGGGCTCGACATCGTTCTTGAGGAACAGGTGCGCGAGGATGATGTCCGGGCCGGCGAGGCGCGAGCGCCCGCGCACGACCTGCCGCATGAAGCTGCCGTGATGGACGATCAGCTTGAGGCTCAGGCCGAGCACCCCGCGGCACGCTTGGCAATAGCAGCTCGTATCCAGGGCCATCTCCCGCTGCCGCTCGCTGAAGGCTTCGAACGCGCGGCTGAACGCCTCCATGAGGGCGCGGTCGGTTTCGTCGTCGTCCGGGCCCAGCGCGAACACCGCGTCGCCTTCCAGCTCCTGGATCTCCAGCGGGGGTGCCAGAGCTTCCATCACCCCGGCCAGCAACACTCCGGTCACCTCGGCTCCGTGCTCGAGCTCGGTCGCAGTCACGAACGCCGTAAACCCTGAAATATCTGCCAGAACGAGGAATCCCGACTGGAGCCGATCCGTGGGTGCCATAGGCGCCTCCTTCGCCTGGTGAGACACCACTGCCCGGGCGCCGTGAAAGAGCGGTCGGTCCGGCTACAGCTGATTGACGAAGTCGATCAGCTGGCGGAGGCGGCCGAACGAGCGATGGTCGAACGGAAGGATGAGTCGCGGAAGATCGGGGAACTCGTTGAGCTCCTGGGGCACGGGGCCCGGCTCGAGCCTCGCGGAGCCCTTGAGGATATCGGCGAACTTGTCCTGAAGGTCCGTGATCTGCGCGGCCTGCAGCGGCCGGGTCAGCCGGAAGACCAGGTCGTCGCCGACGATACGGGAGGAGTGATAGACGCGATAGAAGCCGGTCATCTCGGCCACGGCCTCGTCGGGCGCGTCGACGATCCTGAACAGCGAGGTGTCCTCGGGGTCGATGAGCCCGCGCTCGACCAGGGTGCCCGCGATCCACCGGTGCCAGATGCGCCAGTACGGCTTGGGCCCGGCCTCGATCAGCACGACCGGCACGAGGGCCGACTTGCCCGTCTGCATCAGCGTGAGGAGCTCGAAAGTCTCGTCCATCGTCCCGAAGCCGCCGGGGAACAGCGCCACACCGCTGGCTTCTTTGACCAGAAAGAGCTTGCGGGTGAAGAAATACTTGAAGGTGATGAGCTTGGGATCGGAGGCGATCCAGGGGTTGGCCTCCTGCTCGAACGGCAGGCGAATGTTCAGCCCAAAGCTCTTCTCGCCGCCGGCCCCCTCCTGTGCAGCGCCCATGATACCGGCGCCGGCCCCGGTGACGACCATCCAGCCCGCGTCGGTCATGCGCTTGCCGAAGAGCCGGGCGCTCGCCGTCGCCTCTTCGCTCGAGGTGGCGCGCGCCGACCCGAAGACCGTGACCTTGCGCACGCCCGCGTAGGGGGCGTACACCTTGTAGGCGTAGCGTAGCTCCTTCAGCGCCGTGTTGGTGATCTTGAGGTCACCGGTCCCGGCGCCATCCTCGTGGAGCTTGAGCGCGGTCGTCAGAAGCTGCTGATAGTACCCGCGCCGCTCGGCCGGCACTTCCTCGACGTCGAGCAGGTCGGCGATCAAGCGGTTGGCGGCTTCGTTCTGGAGCTGGTAACGGCGGGGCTCGGCCACGACTCTGAGTATACAGTCACCGGGCGCCCGGTCCGAGCGCCACGCCGAGTCCGGTCACGAGCAGGACGCCGCCCAGGACCGTGAAGAGCGTGATCGGCTCGCTCAGCAGCATGGCGCCGAGAAGCGCCCCCACGATCGGCTGGCCATTGAGAAAGATCGCCGCCCGCGGAGCCGGGACTCGCGCCAGCGCCCAGTTCCAGACGGCGTACCCGAGCGCCGTGATCACGACCGCCAGATAGAGCGTCCCGGAGACGGCCGTGCCGGTCCAGCTCGGCCGTGCGCCCGCGGCCCACTCCAGGCCCGCGACCGGCGCGAGCGCCGCGGCGCCCCATGCGAGCGACCGGGCCGTGACCTCGAGCGGAGCGTGACGCTGCAAGACGCGGCGCCCCCGGAGCGAGTACGACGCGTACGCGACCCCGGCGACCACGAGGACCATGTCGCCCGCCCAGTGCGGGGCGAGCTTCTCGGTCACGCCGGGAATCCCGTTGACGACGAGGACCACGGCTCCGACGATCGTGAGCGTCGCGCCGACTGCTGCCCGCCCGGACAGCCGCTCGCCGAGGTACCACGGGCTCAAGAGGATCATCGCCAGCGGCTCGACCGTGATCAGGAGCGCCGCGTTCGTTGCCGTGGAGTGCGCGATCCCCCAGTTCGAGCAGACGTACGCGCCGGCGAAGCCGAGAATGCCCATCCACGCGACCGCCTGGTGGTCGGCGCGCGAAAACGGCTGCCCGCGCCCCCGCCGCGGCAGTGACGCCAGAACCGCCGACGCGATGACGAGCCGCAGGAAGGCGAGCATCGCGGGCGGGACGCTCTGGAGCGTCACCCGCGCCGCCACGTACGACGTCCCGTAGACGATGGTGGCGCCGAGCAGCACCAGCTCGGCCAGAACCGACGTCGCCGCGATGCTCAGCTTCCGCCGAGCCTATCGCGCGGAACCACGCGCCTGCTCGATCAAGCGCCGCAGCCGGTCGGGATCGAGCGGCATCTCGCGCACGCGCACCCCGAGCGGCGCGAGCGCGTCGTCGATCGCCTCGGCGACGAGCGCCGGCACCGGGATTGCGCCGGCTTCCCCCACGCCCTTGATCCCGAGCGCGTTCAGCGGCGACGGCGTCTCGATGTGGCCGATCTCGATCTCGGGGATCTCGAGCGCGGTCGGCATCAGGAAATCCATGAAGGTCGTGGTGAGCGGCTGGCCGCTGTCGTCGTAGACGATGCGCTCGTAGAACGAGCCGCCGACGCCCTGCGCGACCCCGCCGCGGATCTGGCCCTCGACGATCGTCGGGTTCACGAGCGTGCCGCAGTCGTGCTGCACGACGTAGCGCAGGATCGTGAGATTGCCGGTGTCGACGTCCACCTCGACGATCGCGGCGTGGCAGCCGCTGGCGAAGGTGGACTGCGGCGGCGCGTAGTAGCCGCGCGCCTCGAGCCCGGGCTCCTCGTTCTCGCCGAGGACGGCGCCCTCGCGCGGCTTGACGAGCCTGAGCGCGGCCTCGGCCGCGCCCTTGCCGTACGCGTAGCGGATCGGGTTGGCGACCGTGGCCAGGGCGCCGAGCGTCAGCTCCTTGCCGGGCACGCCCTTGACCCGCGCGCGCCCGTCGGCCAGCTCGAGGTCGTGCGGCGAGACCTCGAGCAGGCGCGCCGCCAGGCGAAGAGCCTTCTCGCGAACCGCCATCGCCGCGCGGTGGATCGCGTTGCCGCTGGTCACCAGGCCGCGACTCGCATAGGTGCCGGCGCCCCAGTTGAACTTGGTGGTGTCCCCGGTGACGACGGAGACGTCGGCCGGGCTGCAGCCGATCGCGTCGGCGGCGATCTGCGCGAATGTCGTCCCGTGCCCCTGCCCCTGCGTGGTCAGGCCGGTCGCCACGAGCACCTTGCCGCTCGGCTCGACGCGGACGTGCGCGCCCTCGTACGGGCCGATCCCGGTGCCCTCGACGTAGCAGCCGAGTCCGAGCCCGAGAAAGCGTCCGACCCGGCGCGCCTCGGCCTGGCGCCGGCGAAAGTCGGCGGCGCCGATCATCTGGACCGCCATCGCGAGCCCGGCGGGATAGTTGCCGCTGTCGTAGCGCGTCGGCGCGCCGTCCTGGAAGGTCAGCCCGACGTCCCACGGAAACTCGTCGGGCTGGACGAAATTGCGGCGCCGCACTTCCGCCGGCTCGAGTCCGAGCTCGCGCGCGATCAGTCCGATCGTCCGCTCCATGACGAAGGCGCCGTGGGGACGGCCGGCGCCGCGGTAGGGAGAGACCACCGCCTTGTTGGTATAGGCGACCTCGAACTCGACCGTGTAGTTTCGCAGCCGGTACGGCCCGGGAAGCTGAGTCGACGTGATGATCGGGACGACGATGCCGTACGGGGTGTAGGCGCCGGTGTCGTGGACGAAGCGATCGCGCAGCGCCAGGATCCGGCCGGTCTCGTCGAACCCGACCTCGACGTCGTGGATCTGGCCGCGCTCCTGGTTGGCGGCGATGAGGTGCTCGCGCCGGTCCTCCGTCCACTTCACCGGGCGTCCGAGCGTGATCGCCGCGTGCGGGACCAGGATCTCCTCGGGATAGAAGAGCATGATCTTCGTCCCGAAACCGCCCCCGACGTCGGGCGCCACGACGTCCACGTTGAACTCGGGCAGCCCGAACAGTCCCGCGAGGCCGTTCTTGATCGGCAGCGGCGCCTGCGTCGAATCCCACACTCGCAGGACGCGCCGCCGCGCGTCCCACTCGGCGACCACGCCGCGGGCCTCGATCGGGCAGCCGCAGCTCCGCTCGATCGCGAGCCGCTCGCGCAGGACGCGCGGGGCGCGCGCCAGCGCGCCCTCCGCGTCGCCGACCGTCTGGCGGAAGCGCGCGGCGCGATTGTCCGGCACGTCGGCGTGCACGCGCGGTGTCCCCGGAGAGAGCGCGCTCGCCAGATCGGTCACGACCGGCAGGGGCTCGTACTGCACCTCGATCAGCGCCAGCGCGTCCTCGGCGATGTAACGGCTGTCGGCGACGACGAAGGCCACCACCTCGCCAACGTAGCGCACCTGGTCGACGGCGAGCGGCCGCTGGGTGCGTCCGTGCGTCAAGGTCGGATGCGGGATCAAGAGCGGCGCCGGCTGATTCAGCTCGCCGAGCTCGGCCGCCGTCAGCACGAGACGGACGCCGGGCAGGCGGCGGGCGGCGGTCGTGTCGATCCGCGCGATCTGCGCGTGGGCGTGCGGGCTGCGCAGCGATGCGGCGTGGAGCGCTCCGGGTGGGTTCACGTCGTCGACGAAGCAGCCGAGACCCTGCAGGAGCCGCGGATCCTCGTTGCGCGGGATGCGCGCGCCGATGCTGCGCGTCGTCATCGGCTCAGGCGCGGCGCGGGGCCGAGCCGGCCGACGCGCGCGCCTGCACGAGCGCCTCGAAGGCGCGGTCGAAGCAGACGCGCGGCGGCTTGACGAGACCGGCGCCGACCTGCCCCACGCCGGGCTCGCGATGCGCCATGCCCGTGTCGATCTGCGGCAGGATCCCGGTCTGCACGACCAGCCGGACGTCGATCCCGGTGGGCGTCCCGCGGAAGTCGAGCGCGGGCAGACGGTAGGCCGCGCTCTCGCCGAGCGTGATCTCGTACATGCGCCGCGTGTACTCGAGCGCATCCGCGGGGGTGCCGCCGACGAACTGGACGACCGCCGGCGCGCCGCCCATCGCGAAGCCGCCGAGACCGGCCGTCTCGGTAATGGCGCTGTCGCCGATGTCGGGATTGGCGTCGCCGGCACTGAAGCCGGGAAAGTAGAGCCCCTCGGGCATCTGCGCGGGCCCCGTGAACCAGCGGTCGCCCAGCCCGCCGACCCGAATCCCGAAGTCGGTGCCGTTGCGCGCCATCGCCGTCACGATCGTCGAGTCGGGTACGCCATGGGCGGCGTCGAGCGCGGCCTTGCAGGCGGCCATGCCGACGTTCAGGAACAAGTGCTCGTTGGACGCGGCGAATGCGAGCACGCGCCGGCGCTCGGAGGCCGCGAGGTCGAGCGCCGCGATCTCGGGCGCGAGCGCCTTGATGAGCAGCGCCGAGGCGGCGCGGTTGCGGTTATGGCACTCGTCGCCCATCTGTACCGCCTGGCCGATGAGCGCCCGGAGGTCGACGCCGCCCGCTCGCCGGACCGCCTCGCCGAACGCCGGACCCACGATGTCCCGGAACCAGCGCAGGCGATCGATCACGTCCGGTGCGTAGGCGCCGTACCGGAGGACTTTGCCCAGCCCCTCGTTGATCGTCGAATAGGCGCGGTTCCCCGCGGTTCGGTTCTCGACCACGAGGACCGGCATCGAGGCGGTCGTGGCGCCCGCCATCGGTCCGACGGTCGCGTGATGGTGACAGGGATCGAAGCGGATGGCGCCGCTGGTGACGAGCCGCTCCGCGTCCTGCCAGGTGGCCGCCAGCCCCTCGTAGATCAGCGCGCCGACGATGCCGCCGCGCATCGGGCCGCTCATCCGCTCCCACGCGATCGGCGGCCCGGCATGGAGAACCGTCTCGCGCGTCAGGCCCGGCACCACGTCGATCGCCGGGCGCACGTCGATCAAGACCTGATGGGCGCCGAGAATCCGGTCGAGCGTGACGCGATTCGCGGCATCGACGGCGTCGCACCAGAGCGATGAGAGACCGCCCGCCACCGACGGCGGCTGCCAGTCGACCCGCCGGACCGGGACGCCCTGAGCGCCGAGCGCCGAGGCAAACAGCTCGGGGCCGACGACCACGGCGCCGAGGGGATCGCGAAGAAGCTCGGCCTCAGACGACATCGCGGCCCTCGGCGATCGCCCGCGCCGTCTCGGCGGCGATCCGATTGCTCGCGCACACGATGACGCCGAGCTTCCGGAGCTCTTCCTCCTGCCGCTCGAGACCCTGAGGGTCCTCGTCGGTTCCGACGACGTGGGCGACGACCGCCAGGTCGCGCCCGCGGCGGCGCGCGCGCGCCTCGGCGAGCGCCGGGCGCAGGGCTCCGGCCGGGTCCGCGTGGGCGCAGTCGCCGAGCACGAGATCGAGCAGCAGCACGGAGACGTCGGCGTCGTCGCCGGCGGCGACGATCGCGGCGTTACGCTGGCTCGGATCGATGATCGGATGAGGGCGTCCGCGCGTGTACTCCTCGCCGCCGAAATCGACGAACCGGTGCGGCGGCGCATCGCCGACGAGGCGCCGCGCTTCATCGCGGAGCGTTCCGCCGGCGAAGAAGCCGAGGATGGCCCCGCGCGCGCCGGAGGCCGGAGCGCGCGGCCGCTCGAGGGCGCGTACGCTGCCGGCGACGAGCTTCACCGCGGTGATCGCGGCTTCCTCGAGCGTCGCCGCCGTGTGCACCCCCGGCGGCGTCGCGCCGTCGTATCCGAGCAGACAGGCTACGATGGGCTTGCGGGTCTCGCCGGCGGCCCGGAGCACGGCGTCGGCCGTCTGCGGCGCCGATGGCTTCGAGACGATCAGGAGAGCCCGCGTACCGGGGTCGGCGCCAAGGGCCGCGACGCCTTGCAGCGTGGTGAGCCCGCCGACCGCGGCCTGCAGGTCGCGCCCCCCGGTGCCGATCGCGTGGGAGATGCCCCCGCCGAGGCGATGGACGAGGGTCGTCAGCTCCTGGATTCCGGTGCCCGAGGCGCCGATCACGCCGATGGGGCCGCGGCGAACCCGATTGGCAAAGCCCAGGCCGACGCCGTTGATGATCGCGGTCCCGCATTCCGGACCCATGACCAGGAGCCCGCGGTCGCGCGCGCGACGCTTGAGCGCGACCTCGTCGGCCATCGAGACGCCGTCGCTGAAGAGAAACACGTGCAGCCCGGCCGAGAGGGCCTGATGGGCCTCGACGGCGGCGTACGCGCCCGGAACGGCGATGAGGGCGACGTTCGTCGCGGCGGCGCCGCGAGCGGCAGCCGCGGTAGTGCGCGGCAGCCTGTCGGCGATGACGTGCTGCGCCGCCCGGCTCGCGCTCAGGAGCTCCTCGACGGAGGCGAGGGCCCGGTTGGCCACCGCCTCGGTGCTCGCTCGGACGGAGATCAGGAGGTCCGACGGCCCCGCCTCCGGCGCCTCTGCAGGCCACATCCCGGCCGCCGCGAGCATCGCGCGGCCCGGCGGAGATCCCATCACGACCGCGACCTCGGCGACCCCGGCCAGCTGTCTGGCCTGCTCGGCGACCCGCATGAGGTCGATCGAGTCGAAGTACGAGTTCCGCCGCACCGCCCATACCAGGCGCATCCGAATCCTCCGGTCGTCGCATTATAGCGAGTCGGTGAACTCTCCGAGGCGCGCCGGTCAGCCCACGCGGATCATCACGAAGCCCCGCTGCTGCAGCTCGTCATATATGTCCCGCCGCTCTCGCCGACCGGGGGCACCCGAGCTCTCGGGGCAGGCTCCGGGCGGCAGGATGCGCCGGTCGAGGAGGACCCTGATGTCCGCCATCCCGGCGAAGACTCGCTCGAAGTAATCGAACAAGTCCTGGCGGTCGCGGGCGACGACGACGATCACCCTCGGCACCGGCGATCCTCGTCGAAAAATCTTCCAAATCGGTCGGACGGTCTCCCTCGGCCTCTCGAACGATCCAAGGATTTCAACGCCTTCTCGAATGGCATTGCGAATGCTACCGGATCGATTTCGCGAGGAAAAATGACTTGCCGTACACAGTGTCGACGGACAATGGACAGGCCGATGGCCCGCCATCTCTTCGTCGTCTCGCGCCACGAAGCGCGCCTTTACGAGTATCTGCTGGAGCGGTTCCGCGATGACGGCAACGTCGAGGTGATCCTCGATCGCCGACGTGGAGAGCGGCGGCGGCAAGCCTCAGGTGGAGGTCAGGAGCCCGATCGTCGGCGATCAGACCGGCGGACCCGACGAGAGATCGATCTGGAGCTTCAGGTGCGATCGCACGTGATCCTGACCCTCCCCGACGACGGGCCCACGCTGCGACCCTGACGGCCCAGGCACCCCCGGCGCCGTCAGAGCCCAGGTTAGCACTGTCCGTTCGGCGGTCTGTGGCTCGTGGTCGCGCATGCCTGTTCAGCTTTTGATCAGCGAGCCCATCGGCGATCCGATGCGATTGATGTCGCTGATTTTCAAGGCGCCTCTCGTTCGTTTCTCGCGAGAATTCCCTCGGTGCTGATCAAGTCTCGTCCAGTCGCGCCTCGGGACGCAACTATTGCGGGTACGCAAAAAGTGCAAGCGATCCGGAAGGTTGGATCGCAACCACATATTGGTATTCGCTTTGCTGATCTTTCGCTTCCGTGGACCAGACCGCGCGGCGCGCGCTTCGAGGGCTTCCAGCAACTCCCGGCCGTGACGTCGCCCGGAGCGCAGGGGTAGCCCGCGCCGCGGAGGAGCTCGCGGCGAGCGTTTCCGGAACGGCTTCGGGCGGGTCGGAGCCTGATACCAGGCGCCCTGTCAGAATTGCGGGACCGCGGAGGCGAGTCGTGCGCGTAGTCATCGTCGACGAGACTTCGAGTCTGGGCGAAGCCGCGCGTCGAGTTCTGTCCTCCGCGGGCGCCGAGACGGCGCTCGCCGGGTCGCTGCACGAGCTGGCGCTCGCGGTCGACTCGCCCAAAGCTCCGGACCTCCTGATCCTGAACGTGACCAACGGTCTCTCGGGCTGGGAGGTCGCGGCCCGCGTCGAGCGCGCGGGGTATCGAGGCCGCGTGCTCGCCTTCGTCGACTCGCTCGACGACGCCGAGATCCGGTATCTGACGCAGGTCCCCAACATCGAGTGCGTCGCGCGCCCGAGCTCGAGCGCCTTGCTCGAGCAGGTGGTGAAGCAGGCGCTGCGCGCGACGCGAAGCCACGCCGAGCGCGCGCTCGCGCCCATCCGGCCGGCCTATCACGGCATCATCGGCGAATCGCCCCAGATGGTCGACATCTTCGCCCGCATCACGAAGGTGGCCGTGGGCGATGTCAACGTCTGCATCCACGGCGAGAGCGGCACCGGCAAGGAGCTGATCGCGCGGGCGATCCACTACGCGAGTCCGCGCCGCGACCGGCCGCTGATCACGCTCGACTGCACGACGATCCCCGAGGGCCTGATGGAAAGCCACCTCTTCGGTCACGTGAAGGGGGCGTTCACGGGCGCGACCGAGCACCGCGAGGGCGTCTTCGCGCTGGCCCACACGGGCACCCTGTTCATCGACGAGCTGGGCGAGCTGAGTCCGACGCTCCAGGCCAAGCTCCTCCGCGTCATCCAGAGCCGCGAGTTCTGCAAGGTGGGCGGAACCAGGCCGATCCGCACGGACATCCGGCTCATCACCGCGACCAACAAGGATCTCAGGACGGCGGTGACGCAGGGTACGTTCCGCGAGGACCTCTACTACCGGGTCGCGGTCTTCATGATCAAGGTGCCCCCGCTCCGCGAGCGGATCGAAGACATCCCGCGTCTGGTCGATCACTTCCTGCAGCGGTTCGCGAGCCTGTACGGAAAGCGGGTCGCGCGCGTCGCGCCCGCGACGCTCAAGCGCATGATGGCCCTGCCGTGGCCGGGCAACATCCGGCAGCTCGAGAACTTCCTCGAGCAGGCCGTGGTGCTCGCCGAAGGCGACACGCTGACGGATCGAGATCTCTTCGCCGGCGATCTGTTGAACGGAGCCGCCGCGCCCGCGCCGGTGCCCTCGGGGCTGTTCGAAGCAGGGCTCCCGCTCAGCGAGGTGGAGCGCCGCCACATCCTGAGGACCCTGCACAAGGTCCACGGTAATCGCACCGAAGCCGCCCGGCTGCTCCAGATCAGCGTCCGCTGCCTCCAGTACAAGCTCAAGGCGTACGGCCGGGACGTCGAGGCGGCGACGGGCTCGGACCGCAGCGCCTCGCGCGCCTAGCACTCGCCTCGCATCTGGACCTCCCTCGGACGCCTGGTATAGATCGTCCCTGCAATCTTTGCGGGGACGACGCGCAAGATTTTAGGCCCGCGAACGTTTTGGAAATTTTCCGGATCGGCAGAACGTCGCGCGCGCGGCCAGTTACGGCGTTGGCCTCGTTCGTGCTCTCTCACCACGCCGCATTGAAACTGACTCCTTTTTCAAATCGCAGCACCATGACTCCGGCGCTTCGAGACCTTCTCGGCCGCGATGGGGTCTGCCGCGAGATCGTGCAGTACCTGATGCGCCACAGCGAGGCCGTCGACACCGCGCGCGGCATCGCCGAGTGGTGGATCAATCGGGACGTGCCGTCCACGCGACTGGCTCTGCTGAAGCTCCAGGAATGCGGCGTCGTCCAGTCCTACATCATTCAAGGCGAGACCGTGGTGTACGCCTACACCAAGCGCGCCGTCGTCCGCCAGTCGCTCGCGCGCTACCTGCGGGACACGGTCGCCCCCCCGACGGCGAAGGAGCCCTAGGCCATGGCAGGACAATCCATCGTCACCACTACCGATGAGGCGTCACGTGCGAGCCTGCCCGGCGACGGGGCCCTTCCCGACCTCCGGGTCGTGGCGCTCGGCGGCGGCACGGGGCTGCCCACCGTGCTCCGGGGCCTCCGCGCCAGGCTCTTCGAGTCGCACCCCTGGGACCCGGAGCGCGACCAGACGCGGCTCACCGCCATCGCGACCGTCGCGGACGACGGAGGCAGCTCCGGCAGGCTGCGCGCGACCTACGACCACCCGTCCCCGGGGGACGTCCGCAACTGTCTGCTGGCGCTCGCCGGAGGCGATCCGGCGCTGGCCGACGTGTTCGCCTTCCGCTTCGCCGCCGGCAGCGAGGTCGCCGGACACAGCCTGGGCAACCTCATCTTGACGGCGCTCACGGAGCTCGAGCAGGACTTCGCGAAGGCGGTCGCTCGAGTCGGGCGCCTGCTCTCGGTGCGCGGTCAGGTTCTGCCCGCGACCACGGGCAACGTGACCCTCCACGCCGAGCTCTCCGACGGCACCGTGATCGAGGGCGAGTCCCGCATTGCGAGCGCGCGGAGCCCCATCCGCAGGGTGCGCCTGCAACCGGTCGACACCCTCGCGCCGGCCGAGGCGGTCGATGCGCTCGAGCGGGCGCACCTGATCGTGCTCGGCCCGGGCAGCCTCTACTCGAGCCTGGTCGCGGTCCTGCTCCCCCGCGGGATCGCCGACGCGATCACCCGGTCGCGGGCTCGAGTCGTCCACGTCATGAATCTCATGACGGAGCCCGGAGAGACGGACGGCCACACCGGCGTCGACCACCTCATGGCCGTCCGGCGGCACGCGCCGACGATGCCGATCCACGACATTCTCGTCAACACCGCGCCGCTCGCGCCGGAGCAGATCGCCCGCTACGGCGCGCAGGGTGCGGTGCCGGTGCCGGCGGACGTGGCGCTCCTGAAGGCGCTGGGCCACGCGGTCCACGAATGCGACCTGCTCGCGTCGGGCGACGAGGTGCGCCACGATCCGGGCAAGCTCGCGCGCGCGCTCCTCACCCTGGCGTATCGAAGCGGCTCGCGCGCGAGCGCCTGAGCCATGACCCTGCGGGGCGTCCCGGTACTCCACTATGACGGGCTCGGGACCACGCTGCCTGCCGACGTCGACGCGCGGCTCGCGAGTCACTGGATCGCGCCGATCGCGCTCGCCCGCCAGCTCGTGGCGATCCGCGAGCACGGCCATCGGGTCATCAGGCTCTACGAGGCGTGGACTCGGGGCGCGGCGGAGCCGCCCGCGCGCTCGCCGGTCGTGCTGACTTTCGACGACGGGCGCGCCGCGGACTACGAGGTGGCGTTCCCGCTCCTCCTCGCCGCGGGTGCGCGCGCGGAGTTCTTCATCAACACCGCCAGGATCGGGCGGCGCGGCTATCTCAGCTGGAGCCGCATCGAGGAGATGCACCGGGCCGGCATGTCGTTCCAGTCCCACTCGCACGACCACGTCGTGCTGCCCGGGCTGTCGGCGCGCCTGCTCAGAAACGAGATCCGGACCTCGAAGCGGCTCATCGAGGACTTTCTCGGCCGTAGCGTCGACTTCCTGGCGGCGCCCCACAGTCTGGTCGACCGCCGCGTGATCGACGTGGCGCAGGAGGCGGGCTATCAGGCGGTGTGCGCCTCGCGCGGCTGGCCCGCGCGCCCCGGCAACGCCGTCGTGAGCCGCGTCACGGTGCTCCGCGAGACGACCGACGCGCAGTTCGGCGCGATCCTCGCTCGCCAGCCGCAGGCCTATATGCCGGCCGTCGCGCGCGCGCTGGTCGCGCGCCTCCGGCGCCGCGTGGCGCTCCGGCTCCGACCGCCCGACCTCGATGGCGAGCTCTCGCCGCGGGGCGCGTGATGGAGGGACTCGCACGGTGATCATCGGTCTTGCCGGCGGCACCGGCTCGGGAAAGAGCTCGATCGTCCGGAGGCTCGTCGAGCGCATCGGCGGGTGCGTGATCGATCTCGAGTCGTACACGCTCGATCGGAGCGGCGTGCCCCCCGAGGAGCGGAGCACGGTCGACGACGAGCCGGCGACCATCGACACCGCGCTGCTCGTCGCCCATCTCGAGGACCTCCGGCGCGGCGACCCGATCCGGCGGCCGGTGTACTCGCCGGAGACGCACGCGCGCACCGGGGTCGCGATGGTCGCGCCCGCGCGGCTCGTGCTCGTCGAAGGCCTCTTCACCCTTTGGTGGGAGCCGCTTCGCTCGCTCCTGGACGTGAAAGTGTTCGTCGACGCGCCGGCCGACCTTCGGCTCATCCGGCGGATCCGGCGCGATCTGGCCGACCGCGGGCGTACCGTCGAGCAGGTGCTGTATCAGTACTCGAGCTCGATCCGTTCGGCGCACGAGCGGTATGTCGAGCCGACTCGCGTTCACGCCGACGACGTCGTCATCAACGATGGGCCGCTCGAAGGCGCCGTCGACCAGCTCCTGGCGCTCGTGCGCCGCCGCCGGGTCTCGATCGCGGCGCTCTCGACCCTGAGCGCGAACGCGGTCGAGGGGTCCAGCCCGGAAGGCTCCGGCGCCGCGCTGTCCGTGCGCCTGCCGTTCGGAGGGTGAACATGAAGCCCAAGCTGCTCATCGTCGAGGACGAGGAAGCGATCCGCACACAGCTCAAGTGCGCGTTGCGCGACGACTTCACACTCTTCTTCGCCGAGGGCCGGGCCGAGGCGCTCTCGGCGGTCGCGTGCGAGCAGCCGGCGGTCGTCAGCCTCGACCTCGGGCTGCCGCCCCACCCGGAGAGCTCGGAGTACGGGCTGGAGACGCTCGATCAGATCATGAGGACCGCGCCGACGACCAAGGTAGTGGTGCTCGGCGCGAACGGCGGGCGCGACAGCGCGATCCGCTCGGTCCAGCTCGGGGCGTTCGACTACCACCAGAAGCCGGTCCAACTCCACGAGCTGAAGGTCGTGCTGCAGCGGGCCGCCCATCTCCGGATGCTCGAGGCCGAGGCCGAGAAGCGCGCCAACGAGGCCGCGATCGAGTTCGCGGACATGCTGGGCCACACGCCGGCCATGCGCGAGATCTTCGCGGTCGTGAGCCGCATCGCCCGGACGGACGTCACCGTGCTGATCCAGGGCGAGAGCGGAACGGGCAAGGAGCTCCTGGCGCGCGCCGTCCACGCGAACAGCGGGCGGAGCCACCGGCCGTTCGTGGCGATCAATTGCGGCGCGATCCCCGACACGCTGCTGGAATCCGAGCTGTTCGGCCACGAGCGCGGCGCCTACACCGGGGCCCACACGCAGCGCAAGGGCAAGCTCGAGCTCGCCGACGGCGGCACGCTCTTCCTCGACGAGGTCGGCGAGATGAGCCCGCCCCTCCAGGTGAAGCTCCTGCGCTTTCTGCAGGAGCGCCAGCTCGAGCGCGTGGGCGGCCGCGAGTTGCTCCGCGTCGACGCCCGCGTCGTCGCCGCGACCAACAAGGATCTGAAAACCGAGCTGCAGGCGCGGCGATTCCGCGAGGACCTCTACTATCGTCTCTCGGTGGTGAACCTGACCCTCCCGCCCCTGCGCGAGCGCGCGGAGGACATCGCGCTCATCGCCAACGCGCTCCTGCAGCGGGCCGGCAAGGCTCACCGGCGCAAGCTCCGGTTCGGCGGCTCGGCGCTCGAGGCCATCGCGCACCATCCCTGGCCCGGCAACGTCCGTGAGCTCGAGAACGCGGTCGAGCGGGCGGTCTTGATGGCCCACGGCAAGCTCGTGGAGGCCCGCGACCTCGGCATCGAGGTGAAGGATCGGCCCGCGACGTCCCTCCGGGAGTCTCGCGACCGGGCCGAGCGGGGCGCCCTGGTGGAAGCGCTCGTCAAGACGCGCGGCAACATCACCCAGGCCTCGCGCCTGCTGGCGGTGAGCCGCCCCACCGTGCACGGACTGATCGGCCGCTACGCTCTCAGCGCCCGCGATTTCCGATAGGTACCGCTCGGCGTCCACGCCGGCACAATTCGCGGTCGTAACGCTCGCGAGCGTGTCAAAATGAGCGCTCGAGTCGGAGCGCACGCCCCTGGCCGCTCTTGCAGAGGAGGACTTGCCGTGAGAACTCTGATCGCCTGCACCGCGGCTCTTCTGGTGCTCTTCGCCTGGACGAGTCCGCCCGCGGCCGTCGAAGAGCTCGGGCTGATCACCGGCGGCGAGAAAGGCACCTACTATCAGTTCGGCCTGGATCTACAGAAGCTCGTCAGGCCCTCGGGCATCAACCTCAACGTCATTGCCTCGAAAGGCTCGATCGAAAACGTGTACGCCGTCTACCAGCGGCCCGGCGTGCCGATGGGCATCGTGCAGTCCGACGTGCTCGCGTTCGTGTCGCGCGTGCAGACCGACCCGGTGCTCAAGCAGATCGCGCGGAAGACCAAGATGGTCTTCCCGCTCTACAACGAGGAGATCCACCTGCTCGGCAAGAAAGGGATCACCGATTTCGACGACCTGACCGGACGCAGGGTCGCGGTCGGCCGCGACGGCAGCGGCACCTACCTCACCGCGCGCCTGCTCTTCAAGCTGTCGGAGGTCGCGCCGAGCGAGATGGTGCCCATCGACACCGGCGAGGCGCTCGCCGAGCTCAAGGCCGGCCGCATCGACGCGATGTTCTACGTGGCCGGCTATCCCGTGAAGCTCTTCAAGGAGGACGTCACGGACAAGGACGGGCTCGAGCTGATCCCGATCATGAACAAGAGCGTCCTCGAGTTCTACCCCCAGGCCGAGATCCCGGCGGGGACCTATCCGTGGCAGCCGACCGCGATCAACACGGCGGCGGTCAAGGCGGTGCTGGTGTCGTTCGATTTCCGCCGCCGGGACTGCGACAACGTCGGCCGCTTCGCGCAGATCCTCTCGCGGGGCCTGGACACGCTTCAGAAGACCGGCCACGCGAAGTGGAAGGTGGTCGACCTGAACTATCCGCTTCGGGGCTGGGAGCAGTACGACTGCGTCCGCAAGTACCTCGGCAAGGCGGTGCCCGCCACGACCTCGCCCGGGCAGCGCAGCAGCCAGAATCCGGTCTTCGACGCGATCAAGGGAGCGCTCGACCAGTAGGCTCGATCGACACGCGCCTCGCCGGCGCGTCTCGGTCCTCGTGGATCAGGCGCCGACGAGGCGCAGCAGCATCCAGGTGGCGGCGGCCACGATCCCCGAAGCGGGAATCGTGAGGATCCACGCCCAGAGGATCTTGCCCGCCACGCCCCAGCGGACGGCCGAGAAGCGCTGGATGGCGCCCACGCCCATGATCGAGCCGCTGATCGTCTGCGTGGTGCTCACCGGAATGCCCGCGACCGCGGTGCTGAGCAGGGTGAGCGCGCCGGCGGTCTCGGCGCAGAAGCCGCCCACCGGCCGGAGCTTCGTGATCCGCATCCCCATCGTCTTCACGATGCGCCACCCGCCGGCCATCGTCCCCAGACCGAGGGCGGCGTGCGCGGCGAGCACCACCCAGAACGGCACGTAGAACTCGGGACCCAGGTGGCCCGTGGTGAAGAGCAGCATCGCGATGATCCCCATCGTCTTCTGCGCGTCGTTGGTGCCGTGACCCAGGCTGTAGGCGGCGGCCGACAGGAGCTGGCCGCGGCGGAAGACCTTGTCCACCCGGCCGGGCGTCTCGCGCTTGAAAACATTGATCACCAGCACCATCATCGCGAATCCGACGACGAGCCCGATGAGCGGCGCCAGGATCATGAACGCCCCGATCTTGACGAGCCCGGCCGGGACGAGCGAGCCGAACCCCGCCTTGATGACGGCGGCGCCCGCGAAGCCGCCGATCAGCGCGTGCGACGAGCTCGTCGGCAGTCCCCACACCCAGGTGATCAGGTCCCAGACGATCGCACCAATGAGCCCGGCCAGGATCACCCACTGATCCACCACCGCCGTGTCGACGACGCCCTTGCCGACGGTCTTCGCCACGCTCACGCCGAAGCCGAAGGCGGCGACGAAGTTGAAGAACGCCGCCCAGACGACGGCCTGCAGCGGCGTCAGCACGCGGGTCGACACCACGGTGGCGATCGAGTTCGCGGCGTCGTGGAAGCCGTTGATGAAGTCGAAGACGAGCGCGACGAAGATGATGACGACGACGGCGGTGAGCACCGATCAGCCCGGAATCACGCCATCTTGAGGATGATCCCCTCGATCACGTTGGCGACGTCCTCGCACCGGTCGGTCACGATCTCCATCGTCTCGTAGATCTCTTTCCACTTGATGACCTCGATGGGATCGCCCGCCTCCTCGAACATCGCGGCGAGGCTATCGCGCAAGAGCGCGTCGGCGCTGTTCTCGAGCCGGTTCACCTCGACGGTGTGCTCGTGGAAGCCCGGGTCCATCGTCCGCAGGCACCGGATGGTGCGGTCCATCGCGTGCACGATGAGCACGATGACCTCGGCCATCGCGCGGCAGGCCGAGGTCGGCTCCTTGATGCGGTAGACGACCAGCCGCTCGGCGGCCGCCTCGATGTAATCGAGCACGTCGTCCAGCCGCGAGGCCAGGTCGTGGATGTCCTCGCGGTCGATCGGCGTGATGAAGGTCGTGTTCAGCTTCTTGATGATCTCGTGCGTGATCTGGTCGCCCTGGTGCTCGACTTCTTTGATCGCGTGGGCCTTGGCCCGGGCATCGCCGAAGTTGTGGACCATCTCGTGGAGCAGCGCGGCGGCCCGGATGATGTGCTGGGACTGCTGCTCGAAGTAGTCGAAGAACCGGACTTCCTTCGGGATCAGGTTGAACATTGACCCGAGCCCGAGTGTAACGGAAACGTCACAATTTCGCCACCGGAAGTCGCGGACCCCCCGCATTCGCTAGCCCTTCCGGAGCGCGAGCGCCGGAAGCCCGAGCAGTGCCCGGCGCGCCAGCCGCCAGCACCCCTCGACCGCGTCGAGCAGTGCCGGCGCGCTCGGCGCCAGGCAGCGAACGAGAGCCCCGCGGCGTGGCAGCGCGGCCACGCCGAGGCTCGTCGTGTCCCCGTCCGTACCGAGTCTGCCGACTTCGACCGCGAACCGCTGGCGGTCGAACGGTCCGACCACCGCGATCGACGCGAAGTACGAACGCGACTCGGCAAAGCCGAGTCCGTCGGGCGCGAGATCGTCGTTTGCCGCGGGCCCGCGCAGGACGAACCGGTCGTGCAGGAGCCAGCCGGCCGGGTCGCGGATCGAGATCGCGCTCTCGAGCAGCGCGAACCGCCACGCTTCGCCGGCCGCCACCCGCCCGGCCGCGAAGGCGTCGACCAGGATGAGCCCGGCGGTCGCATCGAGCTCGACGTCGATCGCCTGACGCAACGCCGAGCCGGCGAACGGGATCGTGTGATCGGGCACCCACTCGACGACCGCGCGGGGGCCGATCGAGAGCCGCACGGTCTGGACCGTCGGCTCGCCCTCGGCGCGATACACGCGGGTGGCCGAGGGCGTCGTGAGGACTGCGTGAGCGTCCGCGCCCGCGTCGACGTCGATCGCGAGCCGATCGCCGCCAACGAGACCGCCGGTCGGATTCAGGATCGACACGACCACCGCGGGATCGTCGAGCGCCACCGGCGCCAGCACCTGCAGGGGCAAGGTGAAGCGGCAGCCCGCGACGACCGTCGCGGGACCGCGCCGCGCGAAGGCGAGCCGCAGCGCGCCGTCGCGACCGACGCGAGGAGCGCGGGGGGACGCGACGGCCGTCACGCCGTCACCGCGTCGAGCGTCAGCTCGCGCCTGATCCAGGCGACGATCGTCTCGAGCCCCTCGCCGGTCCGGAGGTTCGTGAAGGTGAAGGGCCGGGCGCCGCGCATCCGGCGAGCGTCGCGCTCCATCACGGCGAGGTCGGCGCCGACGTAGGGCGCCAGGTCGATCTTGTTGATGACCAGGAGATCCGAGCGCGTGATGCCCGGGCCGCCCTTTCGCGGGATCTTCTCCCCCTCGGCGACGTCGATCACGTAGATCGCCGCGTCGACCAGCTCGGGGCTGAACGTCGCCGCCAGATTGTCGCCCCCGCTCTCGATCAGCAGGAGCTCGAGCGCCGGAAACCGCCTCAGCAGATCGTGCACCGCCTCGAGGTTCGCCGAGGCGTCCTCGCGGATGGCGGTGTGAGGGCAGCCGCCGGTCTCGACGCCCACCACGCGCTCCGGCGGCAGGGCCCCCCGGCGCACGAGGAACTCGGCGTCCTCTTTCGTGTAGATGTCATTGGTGATGACCGCCATGTCGAGCTCGGCGGCGAGGCGCCGGCACAGCGCTTCGGCCAGCGCGGTCTTTCCCGAGCCGACGGGGCCGCCGATGCCGATCTTCAACGGTCGTGGGATCGTGCTCATGATCTGAATAGCCTCGTGTCGAGCGCCGCGTGGCGGATGCCCGCGAGCTCGAGCGCCGGATTGAAGCTCCAGAGGTCGTCCGCGGTCGCCGTCGCCGCGGCAGCGGCCAGGCGCTCGATGCGGCCGCGCATGGCCGCGAGCACCCGCTGACCGTCGAGCTGACCGAGCGCGATCAGTCGCAAGCCCGCGCCGACCAGCAAGGCCGCGGTCGCGTAGAGATAGGCCGCCGCGGCGCGCTCGGGCTCGGCGCCGCCACGGCCGACGGCCGCGCCGAACACGGTCGCGTGGTGCACGGCCGCCCGATCGTCGTCGGCGGCGCGCGCCAGGCGGGCGAGAAACGGATCCTCGCCGAGGCCGGCGGCGATCCGCAGCGCCTGGCGGCCCATCTGGCGGCTCGCGGCCCGGAACTCCGGGACGGTCTTCATCGCGTCGAGGCGGGCGTCGAGCGCGAGCCACTCCAGCGGATCATCGCGCCGGGCGCTGCCGACGGCGATCGCCGCCGCCGCGGCATCGGCCGGGCCGGCCGAGCCCTCGAGGTGCGCCGCGACGAAGGTCTCGAGCTCGTGCCGGTCGCGAACGCGCCCGTCCTGCACGTAGGTCTCGAGCCCGAACGAGTGGGCGAAGCCGCCGGCGGGGAACAGTCCGTCGGAGAATTGGAGCAAGGTCAGGAGCGCGGGATCACCGATCATGACGCTGCGCCCTGCCGATCGGCGCGAACACGGCGCGCACGCGCTCGTAGCGGACGCCCATGCGCGTGAGCATGATGTCCATTGCCGGGTCGTCGGGGACCAGGAGCCGCTCGCCGTCGAGCGCCAGGTTGAAGTGACGGTTGCCGACCTCGAACGCCACCCGCAGCGCCTCCTCGCGCGACGCCGGCGTGACCGCGAAGCACGGCTCCTGCGCGCACTCCACCACCACGAACCACTCCGAGCCGACGTACACCACCGCGCCCGGCGTCAACACGCTCCCGGTCGGCAACGCCAGCGCGAGCGTCCGCCCCGCGGTCGTCGTCACGCGCCGCCGCGCCCACCGTCGCTCTTCCGCCGTCAGTTCGAGCGTATCCCGCTCCCGCCCCGTGAGCTCCGCGTCGCCGACACGAGCAGGCAGCTCTGTGATCACGACGGCCTCGTGGTCGGCAGCGCGCTCTGGGCAAGCGGCGGGGGCCGGCGAAGCGGGATCAGCCGAAGCAGCGCGAGCCGTAGCGGGCTGATTGCTCGCGCGATCGAGCCCCAGGCTCGATCGCTCAGCGGATGGGGGGGCATGGGGGGCCTTGTCGGGGCCCCCCTTCCCCAAATTCCCCCCCATCAGAACAAAAAATAGCGCTGGGCCATCGGCAGCACCCGCGCCGGCTCGCACGTGATCACCGCGCCGTCCACCCGCACCTGATAGGTTTCCGGGTCGACCTCGATCCGCGGCAGCGCGTCGTTGTGGATCATGTCGCGCTTGCCGAGCCCACGACAGCGACTCACCGCGACCGCGCGCCGCTGGAGGCCGAGCCGCTGCGGAACGCCGTCTGCGAGCGCGGCCGCCGAGACGAACGTCAGGGCCGTCGAGCCGACCGCGCGGCCGAGCGCGCCGAACATGGGCCGATAGAGTACGGGCTGGGGCGTCGGGATCGACGCGTTCGGGTCGCCCATCGCCGCCCACGCGATGAGGCCGCCCTTGACCACCATCTCCGGCTTCACGCCGAAGAACGCGGGCTTCCAGAGCACGAGGTCGGCCAGCTTGCCGACCTCGACCGAGCCGACGTGGCCCGACAGGCCGTGCGCGATCGCCGGGTTGATCGTGTACTTCGCGACATAGCGCTTCACGCGCAGGTTGTCGTCGCCCGGCGTCTCGCCGGGCAGCGGTCCGCGCTGGCGCTTCATCTTGTCGGCGGTCTGCCAGGTCCGGATGATCACCTCGCCGATCCGGCCCATCGCCTGCGAATCGGAGGACATCATGCTGATGGCGCCGAGGTCGTGCAGCACGTCCTCCGCCGCGATCGTCTCGGCGCGGATGCGCGACTCGGCGAAGGCCAGGTCCTCCGGGATCCGCGCGCTCAGGTGGTGGCAGACCATCAGCATGTCGAGATGCTCGTCCATCGTGTTTACCGTGAACGGCATCGTCGGGTTCGTCGAGGACGGCAGGCAGTTCGGCTCGCCGCACACGCGGATGATGTCGGGGGCGTGGCCGCCGCCGGCACCCTCGGTGTGGTAGGTGTGGATCGTCCGCCCCTTGAAGGCGCGGATCGAGTCCTCGACGAAGCCGCTCTCGTTGAGCGTGTCGGTGTGGATCGCCACCTGCACGTCGAGCTCGTCGGCCACGCCGAGCGCGCAGTCGATCGCCGCCGGCGTCGTGCCCCAGTCCTCGTGGAGCTTGAGGCCGACGGCGCCGGCCGCGATCTGCTCGCGGAGCGGCTCGGGCGCCGAGGCGTTGCCCTTGCCGAGGAAGCCGAGATTCATCGGAAACGCCTCGGCGGCTTCGAGCATCCGATGGATGTTCCACGCCCCCGCCGTGCAGGTCGTCGCGTTGGTCCCGGTCGCGGGACCGGTGCCACCGCCGAGCAAGGTCGTGAGCCCGGCGCTGATCGCCTCGTCGATGAGCTGGGGACAGATGAAATGGACGTGCGAGTCGAGGCCGCCGGCGGTGACGATCTTGCCCTCGCCGGCGATGACCTCGGTCGAGGCGCCCACGACCATGCCGTCGGTGACGCCCGTCATCAAGTCCGGATTGCCGGCCTTACCGACGGCGACGATGTGCCCGTCGCGAATGCCGACGTCGGCCTTCACGATGCCCCAGTGATCGACGATGACCGCGTTCGTGATCACGAGGTCGAGCGCGCCGGACGCGCGCGTGGCGCGCACGGCCTGCCCCATGCCGTCGCGAATCACCTTGCCGCCGCCGAACTTGGCTTCCTCGCCCGGCGTCGTGAGATCGCGCTCGATGCGGATGAACAGCTCCGTGTCGGCCAGGCGCACGCGGTCGCCCGTCGTGGGGCCGTAGAGATCGGCGTACTGCCGGCGGCTCAGTCTGAGGCTCATGCGCGACGCTCCCACGCCGCCAGCTTCGCGAGCGCCTGCTCGCGAGCGGCGCCGTCGGTCAGCGCGTTCAGGCCGAAGACGCGGCGGGCGCCGCCGAGCTCGACGAGCGTCACGCGCTTCTCGTCGCCGGGCTCGAAGCGCACCGCCGTGCCGGCGGGCACGTTGAGCCGCATCCCGAACGCCTGGGCGCGATCGAAGCGGAGCGCGCGATTGACCTCGAAGAAGTGGAAGTGCGAGCCGACCTGGATCGGGCGGTCGCCCGTGTTGGCCACGGTCAGCTCGACGGTCCGGCGGCCCTGGTTCGCGACGATATCGCCCTCGCCCAGCAGATACTCGCCCGGAATCACGGTTGGCCTCCTTCGCTCAACAGCCGGTAGTAGAACGCGCTCGGATCGAGGGCGCCGCCGGCGCTCCGCGCGTAGCGCGGGATCACGCCGGCCAGGGTGTAGCCGACCGAGGTGTAGAGCTGCTCGGACGGATCGCCCCGTCGCGTGTCGAGCACCAGGGTGGTGCGACCGAGCCCCCGCGCGCGCTCCTCGAGCGCCAGCATGAGCGCGCGGCCGATCCCGCGACGCCGCGCCTTCGTGTGCACGATCACCTTGGCGACCTCGGCGCGATGCGATCCGTTCGGTCGGGTCGCCAGCAAGAGCTGCGCGGAGCCGACGAGCGTTGCGTCCGCCTCGCGCGCCCCAGCAGCACGCACGATCCATCGCGGACCGCATCGACCACACTTCGCCAGTACGCCTCGCCTTCCGCATCGCCCAGCGGCGGCAAGAACCCGACCGACGCCCCCGAATCGACCGCGTCCTTCAGCAGCGCAACCAATCCGGTCCGCTCGCGTGCGGCTCGCTCGGCACCCAGCGCTTCGATCGCGATGGCCATGCGTGCGTGAGCCGAACGGCTAGCGGATCGGATGGTGAATGGTGACGAGCTTGGTCCCGTCGGGGAACGTCCCCTCGACCTGGACCTCTTCGAGCATCTCGGGCACCCCTTCCATCACGTCGTCACGCCCCAGGATGTGAAGACCCGCCGACATGAGATCGGAGACGCTCCGGCCGTCGCGGATCCACTCGAGGATCTCGGCCGTGATGAGCGCCAGCGACTCGGGGTAATTCAGCTTGAGGCCGCGGCCGCGCCGGCGGCGCGCCACCTCGGCCGCGGTGAAAACGAGAAGCTTCTCTTGCTCACGCGGGGTGAGGTGCATCGTCGAGCCTCCGCTCAGACGGCCAGGTGCTGCCTGACCATCTCGGGCCGCAGATCGCGCGTCGCCCCCGAGGCGACGACGGCGCCCTTGGCCATGATCACGTACTTGTCGGCGAGTCGCTCCGCGAAGTCAAGGTACTGCTCGACCAGGAGGACGGCCAGCTTGAGCTCGACCTTGATACGCCGGAGCGCCTCCTCGATCTCGAGGATGATCGAGGGCTGGATGCCTTCGGTCGGCTCGTCGAGCATCAGCAGCTTCGGCTTGGTCAGCAGGGCGCGGCCGATCGCGAGCATCTGCTGCTCGCCGCCCGAGAGCACGCCGCCCTTGCGCGCCAGCAGCGGCTTGAGCGCCGGGAAGAGTGCCAGCGGCTCGTCGAGCGAGGCGGCGCGGCCGCAGCCGAGCAGGGCCATGCGGAGGTTCTCCTCGACCGAGAGATGCGGGAAGATCTCCCGTCCCTGCGGCACGTAGCCGATGCCGGCCCGCGCCCGGCGGTCGGGCGGCCACGTCGTGATGTCCGACCCGTCGAAGGTCAGGCGCCCGCCGCGCGCCGGCAGGAGCCCGATCGCGGTCTTGAGCAACGTGGTCTTGCCCACGCCGTTGCGTCCCATGAGGCAGACCAGCTCGCCGGCCCGCACCTCGAGGTCGACGCCCCACAGCACCTGCGACTGGCCGTAGGCGACGTCGAGACCGCTAATGGACAGCATCGGCGCCCTCGCGCTTGCGTCCCAGGTAGACCTCAAGGACGCGCGGATCGCTCTGAACCTGCTCGACCGGCCCCTCGCAGAGCACCGCCCCCTGGTGGAGCACGGTCACCGTACGGGCGATCTGCCTCACGAATTCCATGTCGTGCTCGATGACGAGCACCGACCGGTCCGCGGCGATCGACTCCAGGAGCTCGCCCGTGCGCTCGGTCTCCTCGTCGGTCATGCCGGCGACGGGCTCGTCGACCAGCAGGAGCTCCGGGTCCTGCGCGATGACCATCCCGATCTCGAGCCACTGCTTCTCGCCGTGCGACAGGGCGCCGGCCATCCCGTCGGCCTTCGCCGCGAGCTTCACGGAATCGAGCGTGTGAGCGATGCGGTCGCGCTCCTCCGCCGCGTCGCGCTGGCGCAGCGCCGCGAACACGCCCTTCGAGGCCCGCCGCAGCGACAGCTCGACGTTGTCCCAGACCGTGAGGTTAACGAAGACGGACGGCGTCTGGAACTTGCGGCCGATCCCGAGCTGGGCAATCTGGTTCTCGCGGAGCGGCAGGAGGTCCGTGCTGTGGCCGAAGATCACGCGGCCGCTCTCCGGCTTCACGCGGCCCGAGACGACATCGAGCAGGGTCGTCTTGCCGGCGCCGTTGGGGCCGATGACGACGCGCAGCTCGCGGCGGTCCATGAAGAAGTTCAGTCGGCTCAGCGCCTTGAAGCCGTCGTAGTTCACCGTGACGTCTTCCATGTAGATGATGCTCGCCGCCCGGGTCGGCGGCTCGGACGAAGGCGTCGGCGTCATGACGTGGGCCGCCCGAGCGAGACGCTCGGCGTCGCGGCCGCCGGGTCGGCGCGGCGCGAGACGATCCGGCGTGCGCGTGCGCCCAGCCGGCCCAGCGCGCCTACCACGCCGTCGGGGAAGAACAGGACCGCGCCCATGAAGAGGCCGCCCAGGAACAGGAGCCAGAGATCAGGATAGCTCGTCGTCAGCCAGCTCTGGATCCAGTTCACGCCGAACGCGCCGAGCACGGCGCCGTAGAGCGTGCCCCGCCCGCCGGCGGCGACCCACACGACCATCTCGATCGAGGGCAGCACGCCGATCTTGGCCGGCGTGATGATGCCGACCTGCGGCGCGTAGAGCGCGCCGGCCACCCCGGCCAGCACGGCGGACACGACGAACACGAAGAGCTTGTAGGCGGCCGGCGAGTACCCGGAGAAGAGCACGCGCGTCTCGCTATCGCGGATGGCGACGAGCACCTTGCCCGCGCGCGTCGCGGTGATCCAGCGGCAGAGGACGTACCCGGCGATCAAGACGAGCGCCGTCACGACGTAGAGGCCGCGCTGGGTCGCCGGCTGGCTCAGCGGGAACCCGAAGATCGTCTTGAAGTCGGCCAGACCGTTGGTGCCGCCGAGGTTCATCTCGTTGCGGTTGAACACGAGCCACGCGCTGAGCGCCAGCGCCTGCGTGATGATCGAGAAGTAGACGCCGCGGATCCGGCTCCGGAACGCGAGGTAGCCGAAGGCGAAGCCGAAGAGCGCCGGGACCAGTACGATCGCCAGGAGCGTGAACGCGGCGCTGTGAAAGGGCCACCAGAACAGCGGCAGGCTCTTGACCTGGTTCCAGACCATGAAGTCGGGCAGCGAGCTCTGGTAGACGCTCTTGGAGCCGATCTCGAGCATGAGGTGCATGCCCATCGCGTAGGCGCCCAGGCCGAAGAACACGCCGTGGCCGAGCGAGAGCACACCCGCGTAGCCCCACAGGAGATCCAGGCCGAGCGCCAGGATCGCGTAGGTGAGGAACTTTCCGAACAGGTTCAGCGTGAAGTTCGAGATCGCGAGCGGCGAGCCGGCCGGCAGCAGGTTGCAGAGAGGCAGCACCACCGCGACCACGATGGCCGCGATGCCGAGCGCCACCACCTCACGCTTCGGCATTCCGTCCTCGCGTAGCGAAGAGGCCCGCCGGCCGGCGCTGCAGGAAGAGGATGACGCCCACCAGGATCGCGACCTTGCCGAACACCGCGCCGAGCGCGGGCTCGATTCCCTTGGTGAGGCCACCGAGACCGGCCGAAGCCAGGATCGTCCCCGCGAGCTTGCCCACGCCACCGGTCACGACCACCATGAACGAGTCGACGATGTAGTTCTGTCCGAGCGACGGGCCGACGTTGCCGATCTGGGTGAGCGCGCACCCGGCCAGGCCCGCGAGCCCGGCGCCGAAGGCGAACGTCGTCGCGTCCACCACGCCGGCGCGCACGCCCAAGCACGAGCTCATCGCGCGGTTCTGGGTCACCGCGCGGATGCGAAGCCCCGCGTTGGTCCGAAAGAGGAGCCAGTACATCGCGGCAACGGCCGCGGTGGCGAGCCCGATGATGAACACGCGGTTGTACGGCAGGGTGAGCCCGACCATCACGGGCACGCCGCCCGAGAGCCACGACGGCGAGCTCACGTCCACGTTGGCGGCGCCGAACCAGAGACGCAGGCCTTGCTGGATGATCAGCGAGGCGCCCCACGTCAGGAGCAAGGTCTCGAGCGGCCGTCCGTAGAGGAAGCGGATCACGCCGCGCTCGAGGACCAGCCCGACCGCGGCCGCCACCAGGAACGAGACCGGCAGCGCCACCAGGAAATAGGAATCGAAGTGCGACGGCCACGCCGCGCGGAACCAGTTCTGCACGACGAACGTCGAATACGCCCCGAGCGCCATCAGCTCGCCGTGGGCCATGTTGATCACGCCCATGAGGCCGAAGACGACGGCGAGCCCGAGCGCCATCAGGAGCAAGATCGACGCGAGCGAGGCGCCCTGGAACAGGGTCTCGACGGTGCGCGTCAAGAGTCCCCAGCGCTCGATGCCGCGGATGGCCATCACGGCGGCCGCGCGCTCGGCCGGCGAGGCGGCGGTGTCGGCCGCGAGGCGCTGGAGCGACGGCATCGCGCTCTCGGAATGGAGGTCGCCCAGACTGCGCGCCGCCGCGGCGCGCTGGGCCGGCGTGCCATTGGCCAGCTGGATCAGCGCCAGCGCCTCGGCGAGCGCGTGTCGCACCCAGCGATCGGATTCTTTCTTCAGCGCTTCCTCGACGACGGGCGCCGCGGTCGCGACGGCCTGGTTGCCGAGCTTCACGGCGGCGCCGCGCCGCACGTTGGGATCGGGATCGGCGAGCTGCGCCTGCGTCTCGTCGGCGTCGAGGAACGGCTTGATGGTCAGACGCAGGCGCCGGTCGGCCGGCACTTCCTTGAGGTCGGTCAGCGGCACCGTGCCGAGCGGCTCGCGCTCGTACGCGGAGGCAATGTCGATCACGTCCTGGTCGCCCTTGGTAGCCTTGGTGCCGCCGACCACGAGCTCGGTCTTGCCGGAGCGCGCGCGCGTGTAGACGCTGCCGTCGCGGAGCGCGCTCAAGAACTGGATCCACTTCGGGTCTCGCGTCTGGCCGATCACGGTGACGGCCGCTTCCCGCTTGTCCGCGTCGTCACCCGTGAGATCGGTCAGCGCCGCGGCCACCTTGGGGGACGGGGCGGGCGCGGCGGCCGCGTGACTCGCCGCTCCCGCGGCGAGCCACGCGACCAGCGAAAGGAGGACGGTGAGACGAGAGATCACGCCTTCTTCTGATACGTGCCCTGGTGGTTGATCCAGTCACAGCCCTTGTCCGGGCTCGTGTACTTGCTCCACGGCTCCGGCTCAACCAGGCCCTTCGTGCGCGAGACGATCCTGAACTGACCGTCCTTCAGGATCTCGCCGATGAGCACCGGCCGGTAGGTGTGCTGGTTGTACTCGTGCATCTTGATCGTGCCGCTCGGCGCCGCGAACGTCTGGCCGTAGACGGCCTTGCGGACCGGATCGACGTCGAAGCTCTTGGCCTTCTCGACCGCCTGCTTCCAGATGTAGACGCCGAAGTACGCGGCTTCCATCGGATCGTCGGTGACGCGCTTGTCCCCGCCGGGCAGATTCTGCTTCTTCGCGTACGCCTTGAACGCCTGGACGAACTTCTTGTTGTTCGCGGTCTCGACCGACTGGAAGTAGTTCCAGGCAGCCAGATGGCCGACGAGGGCGGAGCTGTCCATGCCGCGCAGCTCGTCCTCCGCGACGCTGTAGGCCATGATCGGCGCGTTCTCCGACCTGAGGCCCTGGTTCGCAAACTCCTTGTAGAACGGCACGTTCGAGTCGCCGTTGATCGTCGACAGCACGCACGCGCTGCCGCCCTGCGAGAAGCGTTTGATCTTGCCGACGATCGTCTGGTAGTCCTGATGGTTGAACGGCGTGTATTCCTCGGCGATGCTGTCGGCCGGCACGCCCTTGGCCACGAGGAACGCGCGCAGGATCTTGTTCGCGGTGCGCGGGAAGACGTAATCGGTGCCGAGCAGGTAGAACTTCTTGTAGCCGCCGCCTTCCTTCGACATGAGATATTCCGCACCAGGAATTAACTGCTGGTTCGGTGTCGCGCCGGTGTAGAAGACGTTCTTCGAGCACTCCTCACCTTCATATTGCACGGGATAGAAGAGCAGCCCGTTGTTGCTCTCGAACACCGGCAGCACCGACTTGCGGCTGACCGACGTCCAGCAGCCGAAGACGACCGCGACCTTGTCTTGCAGCAAGAGCTGCTTGGCCTTCTCCGCGAACAGGTCCCAGTTCGAGGCTGGATCGACGACGACGGGCGTGATCTTCTTGCCCATCACGCCGCCCTTCGCGTTGATCTCCTCGACGGCCATGAGCACGGTGTCCCGGAGCGAGACCTCGCTGATGGCCATCGTGCCCGAGAGCGAATGCAGGACGCCGATCTTGACCGTGTCCTGCGCCCTCAGGACGTTGGGAAAGCTCAGGCCGGCGCCGGCCGCGGCTGTGGCCACCAGGCTCCCCTTGATGAAGTCGCGACGTGAGTACTCCGCCATTTCCGTCTCCTTTCGTGTGAGTGGTGGTCTCGGTCGCGACGTCATTGGCGCGCCTGCCGCGGGCGTCTCTGGCCGCGGGCTGGCCTCGGTACCAGCAAAGGGCGTACCGGATACGCTAGGTGTTTCTTTTCGGGACGTTGGCGAGCGGTGAAGCCGGGCGAATGCTCAATGCGTAGGCACGTCGGAAGCGACTGACTCTGACACGAGCAGGGCCCTGGCGATGTCCACCATGGGACGGCGGCTGTCCATCGCGGCCCGTCGAAGTCGGCGGAACGCTTCGTCCTCGCTGAGCTGATAGCGAGCCATCAGGCGACCCTTCGCCCGCTCGATGATCTTTCGTTCCTCGAGCGAGCGTCTGAGGTCGCGGGTCTCGCTGAACCGCGCGACCGCCAGATCGAGGACGGGCGCCAGCTCGGCCGAGCGGAGCGGCTTGAGCAGGTAGGACATCACGCCGGCGGAGCGCGCCCGATCGACGAGCTCCTGGCGCGTGTGGCTCGTGAAGAGCACCACCGGACAGCCGGTCTCGACCATCTGGCGCGCCATCTCCACGCCGTCGCCGTCCGGCAGACCCACCGCGCACACGGCGACGTCCGGAGACGCACGCCGCACCAGCGCGAGGGCGTCGGCGCAGCGGACGGCCTCGCCGACCACCGCGCCGCCCGCCGCCCAGATCGCGGCCCGAAGCGCCGCGCGCGAGCGCTCGTGATCGTCGAGAATCGCGACCCGCCAGCGTGGGACGCCCTTCGGCGCCTCGCTCGCCATGCTCCGCGGCTGATCGCAAGCGCGGTGCCAGCACGGACGCCGGAGCGGAGTGCAGGAAATCAATCGCTTAGCGGGCGTGGTGCCCGGCCCTGGATGCTCAGCGACCCGGCATCTTCGAAGACTCTGCCGCTTTCCCGTGCACCGGCACGGCAGTGCGCCGCCGTGATTGCGCCGCCTACCGCGTCGTGCTATCAGGCGCGGGAGACGACCGGACCTGGCCGACCGCCAAGGAGGCCCCAATGACTCTCTCCCGTCGAGATCTTCTGGCGCTGAGTGGTATCGCGCTCGCCGGCGCGACCCTGAAGCCTTCCGCGGCCCGCGCCCAGAGCCCCAGACGAGGCGGCACGCTGACCATTCGGGGATGGGATCCTCCGATGTTCGACCACATGCTGCAGACGGCCTACCGGGTGCAGATTCCGATCACGTTCACGCACAGCCGTCTCGTCAAGCACAAAGCCGGGCCGACGGTCGCGCCCGCGACGTTCGCGATCGAGGGTGACCTCGCGGAGTCGTGGAGCCAGCCCAACGAGACGACGTACGTCTTCAAGCTGCGCCGTGGCGTGCGCTGGCACGGAAAGCCGCCCGTCAACGGGCGCGAGCTCACCGCCGAGGACGTGCGCTACACCGTCGAGCGGTTCCTCACGGTCAAGGGCAACCCGATGGCGTACATGCTGAGCTCCGTCGATCGCGTCGAGGCGGTCGACCGCTACACGGTGAAGTTCGTCATGAAGGAGCCGTTCTCGTGGCTGCTCGACGTGCTCGCCAATCCGATGGCCGTCGCGATCGTCGCGCGCGAGTGCGTCGAGAAGTTCGGCGACCTCAAGAAAGCCGAAGCGGTGGTCGGCACCGGCCCCTGGATGCTCGACGGCTACCGGCCGAACGTCGGGCTCACGTTCGTCCGCAACCCGAGCTACTTCGTGCCCGCGCTGCCGTACATCGATCGGATCGAGTACCTGGTCGACGAGGACAACGCTTCACGGATGGCCGCGTTCCTGGCCGGCAAGTACGACCTGGGCTGGGAGTTCCCCGGCAGCATCAACCGCACCGACTGGGTCCAGATCAAGGACACGCTCAAGCAGAAGCGGCCGAATCTCCGGACGGCGGAGTTCCCGAGCAACGTGGAGACGCACATCTCGATGCGGAGCGACCAGCCGCCGTTCAAGGACGTTCGGGTGCGCCAGGCCGTGTCGCTCGCGATCGACCGGCAAGGCATGATCGACAGCTCGTTCGAGGGCGTTGGGAACTTCAACCCGGCCGTGCCGGCGGGCCTCGTCGACTGGGCCCTGCCGATCAATCAGATGGGCGACAGCGCCAGGTATTTCCGCCACGACCCCGCCGAGGCCCGGCGACTGCTCGCCGCCGCCGGTTATCCGAACGGCTTTGCCGCGAGCCTGTGCTTCACGACGTACGGCTCGACGCTCCTCAGCGACAACGCCCAGCTCATCCTCAGGGATCTCAAGACCGTCGGGATCAACACGAAGCTCGACCAGCGCGAGTACGGCGCCTTCATCGCCAGCTGCTATTTCGGGAAGTTCGACTCGATGACGTTCGGGCCGCAGACGCCGTTTCTGGATCCCGACAACTTCCTGTACGGCATGCACTATCCGGGCGAGGCGAAGAACCAGAGCCACGTCGACGATCCGGTCGTCACCGACATGCTGATCCGCCAGCGGCGCATCTTCGACGTGGCGAAGCGGCGCGAGGTCATCCACGACCTGCAGCGCTACCTGGCCAAGCAGCAGTACTACGTCCAGCTACCCTCGAGCCTCTACATCGCGGTCTGGGACGGTGCCTTGAAGAACTACGGGCCGAATCTCGGCTACGACTACGGCGGTCGCCTCATGGCCGCCTGGCTCGACCGGTAACCTCACGCCATCAGCGGAAGGAGCAACGGGGAGCAATCGGGGGGAGCGGCGCTCGCTCCCCCCGATCCAAATCAAATATCGAAGTAGAGCGCGAACTCCCAGGGGTGCGGACGCAGCCGTACCGGGTCGACCTCGTTCTTGCGCTTGTACTCGATCCACGTCTCGACGACGTCGGGTGTGAAGACGTCGCCCTTCAGGAGCCAGTCGTGCGACTTCTCGAGGTTGTCGAGCACGATCGAGAGGTCGCCCGGCAGCTGCTTGATCTTCTTCGCCTCGGCCGGCGGCAGCTCGTAGAGATCCTTGTCCACCGGCTTGCCGGGATCGATCTTGTTCGCGATGCCGTCGAGCCCCGCCATCAGGCACGCCGAGAACGACAGGTACGGGTTGCAGGTCGGGTCCGGCGTGCGGAACTCGATGCGCTTGGCGCCTTCAGACTTCGAGTACATCGGGATGCGGATGCACGCGGAGCGGTTGCGCTGGCTGTACACGAGGTTGATCGGCGCCTCGTACCCAGGGACCAGCCGCTTGTAGGAGTTGGTCGACGGCGCGATCAAGGCGAGCAGCGCCGGCGCGTGCTTGAGGATGCCGCCGATGTAGTAGAGGCAGTTCTTCGAGATGTCGGCGTAGCCGCCCCGCTCGTAGAAGAGGTTCTTGCCGTTCTTCCACAGGGACTGGTGCGTGTGCATGCCCGAGCCGTTGTCCTGGAACAGGGGCTTGGGCATGAACGTCGCGGTCTTGCCCCACTTCCGGGCCGTGTTCTTCGCGCAGTATTTGTACCAGAGGACCTTGTCGGCCATCTTCGTCAAGGTGTCGTACCGCATGTCGACTTCGGTCTGCCCGCCGGTCGCCACCTCGTGGTGGTGCACCTCGATGCGGACGCCGACCGACTCGAGCGCCAGCACCATGTCCGATCGGATGTCCTGGAACTTGTCCATCGGCGGGACCGGGAAGTAGCCCTGCTTGTAGCGCGGCTTGTAGCCGAGGTTCGGCTGCTCGGCCGTCCCCTCCTTACCCGAGTTCCAGAAGCCGGCCTCGGAATCGATGAAGTAGTAGCCGGAGTTGTAGCCCTGGTCGAAGCGGATCGAGTCGAAGAAGAAGAACTCGAGCTCGGGGCCGATGTAAACCGTGTCGGCCACGCCAGTCTTCTTGAGATAGGCCTCGGCCTTCTGGGCGATGTACCTCGGGTCGCGCGTGTAGGGCTTGCCGGTGACCGGGTCCTTGACGTTGCAGATGAGCACTGCCGTCGGCACGGCCGTGAACGGATCCATGACGGCCGTGTTCGGATCGGGCATCAGCAACATGTCGGACTCGTCGATCGTCTGGAACCCACGGATCGACGACCCATCGAAGCCCAGACCGTCCTCGAAGATCTCTTCGGTCAGCTCCGACACCGGGATCGAGAAGTGCTGCCACAAACCCGGCAGATCGATGAACCGGAGATCGACGATCTTGGCGCCTTTCTCCTTGGCCAGCTTCAGTACGTCCTTTGCCGTCATGCGCGACTCCTTCTGTGCTGAGTGATGAACAGTCTGCCTACCTTAAGGTGAACCGAGAGGTGAATCAAGCCCCGCCGGGTGCGTGGGCTCAATGCGCCACCCGGGGCTTGCTCTCGGCGCCGCGCATGGCCTCGCTCATCCCGCCGCCCGCCGCCGTGCCGAACTCACCGTACCCGCCCGCGGCCGCATACGCCGTCTCCGAGTGCTGGGAGAGGTCCAGCCCGGCCATCTCGTCCTCGGCGCTGACGCGCAGCCCCACGAGCGCGTCGACGACCTTGAGAATGACGACCGTGGCCACGATCGCCAAGATGTAGGTCGACACCACCGCGACGATCTGGATCCAGAGCTGGGCCGGATTGCCGTAAAAGAGGCCGTTGCCGCCGCCGTCGTTGACGGCCTTGGTCGCGAAGAGCCCGGTCGCCAGCGCGCCCCACGTCCCCCCGACCCCGTGCACGCCGACCACGTCGAGCGAGTCGTCGTAGCCGAGCTTCGTCTTGAAGTTGCACGCCGTGTAGCAGAGCCAGCCGGCCACGGCGCCGATGATCACCGCGGCCATCGGCGTGACGAACCCGGAGGCCGGCGTGATCGCGACGAGCCCCGCGACGGCGCCGGACGCGGCGCCCAGGACGGTCGGCTTGCCGCGGCTCATCCACTCCGTGAACATCCAGCCGAGCGCCGCGGCGGCCGCGCCGGTATTGGTCGCGGTGAACGCGCTGACCGCGAGGCCGTTGGCCTCGAGCGCGCTTCCCGCGTTGAATCCGAACCAGCCGACCCAGAGCAAAGACGCGCCCATCACCGTCATCGGCAGGTTGTGCGGCTGCATAGGCTGGTGCCCGAAGCCCCGCCGCTTGCCGATCATGATCGCGCAGACGAGCGCCGACACGCCGGACGAGATGTGCACGACGGTGCCGCCCGCGAAGTCGAGTGCGCCCTTCGTCTTGAGCCAGCCGCCGTCACCCCACACCCAGTGCGCGAGCGGATCGTAGACGAACGTCGCCCACAGCAGGGTGAAGAGCAGGAACGCGGAGAACTTCTTGCGCTCGGCGAAGGTGCCGGTGATGAGCGCCGGCGTGATGATCGCGAACATCATCTGGAACAGCATGAACGCCTGATGCGGGATCGTCTTCGAGTACGCGTCGAACGGCTCGAGCCCCACGTTCCTCAGACCGATCCAGTCCAGGCCGCCGATGATCCCGCCCTTGTCGGGACCGAAGGCGAGGCTGTAGCCCCAGAGCACCCACTGGATCGAGATGAGCGCGGCGATGATAAAGCTGTGCATCAGCGTGCCGAGCGCGTTCTTCTGCCGCACCATGCCGCCGTAGAACAGCGCCAGCCCGGGTACGGTCATCATGAGGACCAGGAGCGACGAGGTGAGCATCCACGCCGTGTCGCCCTTGTCGATCTTCGACGCGGGGGCGGGGGGCGCTGCCGGTGCTGCTGCCGACGCGGGCGCCGGAGCGCCGGCGGCCGGCGCCGGGGCCGCCGTTGAGTCAGCCGCCCGCGCGGTCGGCTGCTGAGCAATCGCCACCGCCATCGTGGCACTCAGCACCAGCACCACTGCCAGTGCGAGAGTCAATCCCTTCACGGTCAATCCTCCTTCAACGACGAGTCGCTCTCGGTGCCGTTCTCTGCTAGAGCGCGCTCTCGTCGCGCTCGCCCGTGCGGATGCGTACCGCCGACTCGACGGGGTGAACGAAGATCTTGCCGTCGCCGATGTTGCCGGTCTTGGCGGCCGTCGACATGATCTCGGAGACCTTGTCCACGATGCGGTCGGGCACGACCACCTCGATCTTGATCTTGGGGAGGAAGTCCACCGTGTACTCACCACCGCGATAGAGCTCGGTGTGGCCCTTCTGCCGCCCGAACCCGCGAACCTCCGAGACCGTCATACCGATGACTCCGATGGAGGTGAGCGCCTCCTTCACATCGTCGAGCTTGAAAGGCTTGATGATGGCCTCAATTTTCTTCATCTGGAATCCTCCCGGCCGGTTCGGGATAGCAACCGCCATGCCCGGAGAGCGCGCCGGCGGAGCCTCAGGAAATCAGCCGCTTTGAGCGGGCCCGGGACGGGACGGCTACGGGGCCTTGCCCAACGAATAGGCACGCCGCCCCTCACTGCTCGCGATTCGGGCGGGGGATGGAGTGCGGCTAGGCGCGGCGCTGCGGAATGCTGTGCTTGCGCATCTTCGAGTAGAGGGTGGGCCGGCGCAGGCCCAGCAGGGCGGCTGCGGCCTGCTTGTTCCAGCGCGTCGTTTCGAGCGCCTTGAGGATGGAGGCGCGCTCGATCTCCTCGAGCGAGCCGGCGGGCACCTGCGAGGGCGCGACCGCCGACGGACCGACGCCGCCCTCGCGGGAGGTGTGCTGGAGCTGCTCGGGCAGGTCCTCCAGGATGATCAGCGGGCCCCGCGTCACCAGCACCGCGCGCTCGATCGCGTGTTGCAGCTCACGCACGTTGCCCGGCCACGACCACGAGAGCAGCCGCCGATAGGCTTCCGGCTCGATGCCCTCGACCGCGCGCGCGTGCTTGGTGCGATAGCGATCGAGGAAGGCGCGGACGAGGATCGGGATATCGTCGCGCCGCTCGCGCAGCGGCGGCACCTCGATCGACACGGTGTTGATCCGGAAATAGAGGTCCTGGCGCAGATGACCTTCGCGGAGCGCCACGTCCGGGCTCTGGTTGGTCGAGCTGATCAGGCGGAAGTCGATCGGAACGGCCTTCGCGGCGCCGAGGCGACGCACCATTCGCTCCTCGAGGACCCGCAGGAGCTTCGCCTGCAGGTCCATCGGCATCTCCGTGATCTCGTCGAGGAGGAGCGACCCGCCGTCGGCCTCCTCGAGCAGCCCGACCTTTTCCGTGGTCGCGCCCGTGAACGCCCCCCGCGTGTGACCGAACAGCTCCGACTCGATCAGATCCTTGGGCAGCGCCGCGCAGTTGATCTTGATCCACGGGCCGTTTCGCCGGTGGCTCTGCTCGTGGAGCGCGTTGGCGAGCAGCTCCTTGCCGGTGCCGCTCTCGCCGATGATGAGCACGTTGGCATCGGCGTCCGCCACCGCCGCGACCGTCTCCAGCACGCGCTGGATGCCCGGCGCGCTGCCGAGGATTTCCGTGTCGGCGACCTGGTCGACGAGCCGGCGCTTGAGGTCGGCGTTCTCGCCGACCAGCTTCCTGTGCTCGAGCGCGTTCTCGAGGAGGCCCAGGAGCTCGTCCGGCTCGAACGGCTTCTCGAGGACGTGAAACGCGCCGGCGCCCTTCGTGGCCTCCATCGCCTTGCGCACCGAGCCGTAGGCGGTGATCACGAGCACCTCGAGAGCGGGATCGCGCCGCTTGAGCTCTCGGGTGAGCTGCAGGCCGTCGCCGTCGGGCAGCATCAGGTCGACGATGGCCGCGTGCGGGTCACCCTGCACGAGCGCGCCCAGCGCCTCGCGCACGCTGCCGGCGGTGCGCACGCCGTAGCCTTCGCTCTCGAGCGTGAGCCGAAGGCCGTCGGCGATCGTCTTCTCGTCGTCGACGACGAGGATCGTATGAGCGCGCTTCATTGGAGCGGGGTCCTCGGCGACCGGCTTTGACCGAGGGTGGCCTGAGATAGATGCGAGCCGGCTCCGCACGGCGTAGTCGCCGCGCTGCGGTTCGCGAGCCCGGCTTGCCCGGTCGCGGGCCCCATGGCGAAGCGAGGGTGAACTGAGACAGGTGCGAGCCGGCTCCGCACGGCGGCGTCAGGGGTCCCTTGTCGCACTCGTCGGTTGTGCATCCGTTTCATCGTAACGAAGCACGCAAGCGAGGCTCTCGACACGAGTTGAGATCGGGCGTCACGCGCCGGCGCCCGGCGCGCGCGAGGCATCGGTGGAAGGCTCGAGCGGCAGGCGGGCCTGCACGCGGGTGCCCTCGCCCACCCGGCTCGACACCGTGAGCTCGCCGGCATGCAGGTTGACGACCGAGCGCGCGATCGACATGCCGAGGCCGGTCCCGTCGGGCTTGGTCGTGAAGAACAGGTCGAAGGCGCGCGCCAGCGTCTCTTCCGTCATGCCCGGGCCGGTGTCCTCGATGGTCACCGTGACGGTGCCGGTCGCCGCCGAGTACGCGGTGGCGACCGTCAGCCGGCCGGCACCCTCGAGCGCCTCGAGCGCGTTCAGGATGAGGTTCAGGAACGCCTTCCTGAGCTCGCGCGCGTCGAGCCGCGCTTCCGGGCACGAGGGGTCATAGGCCGTGATGATGTCGACGCGCTCGGTCGGTCGCCGCGCCCGCGCGAGCTCCAGGCACTCGTCGAGCAGCGGGTGCAGCGCCGTCGGCACGCGGTGGAGCTCGGGCGGACGGCCGAACGCGGTGATCTCGGCGACGACGCTCGTCAGGTGATCGACCGTGATCGCGATCTTGCCGGCGAGATCCCGTCCCTTCGCGTCGTCGACCTTGACCAGATGCTGCTCGAGGTGGCGCACGTAGAGCCGGAGGCCGGCCAGCGGATTCTTCACCTCGTGGGCGACCTGCGTGGCCATGCGGCCGAGCGCCGCCACGGCGCCGCTCTTGAGACTCTCGAGATCGTGCGTGTTGCGAATCGCGATCGCCGCCTGCGACGAGAACAGTGCCAGGAGCTCGAGATCGTCCTCGCCCGGCTCGAGCCGCGCCGCGGTCTCGATCACCAAGGCACCGGCCGGGCCGCGCTGGACGACGAGCGGCGCGGCCACGATCGTGCCGCTGTCGGCGCCATCGGCCGCGCCCGACATGGTGATCGGCATCCCCTTGTCCATCGCCGCCGACGCCGCGGCCTCCAGGCGGCTCCACACCGGCGGCGGCGAGCCGGCGCTCGCCATCGGCACGAGGCGCCCCTGCTCGAGCTGGAACACCACGCAGCGGTCCGCGTCGGTCGCCTCGACCGTGGCCTGCGCGACGGAGTCGAGCACGCGGGCCATCACGCCCGACGAGGCGAGCGCCTGGCCGACCGTCAACAGCCGCTCCCGGTCGCGCGCCCAGCGGCGCGTCGCCAGCGTCCGCGCGATCTTCGAGCGGAGCTCGTCGCGCACGAAGGGCTTGGTTAGATAGTCGAACGCGCCGCGCCGGACCGCCTCCACGGCCGTCTGGATCGTGCCGTGCGCCGTCATGATCAGCACGGGCAGACGCGGCTGCCGCTCGTGGAGGCCCTCCATGAGGCGCATGCCGTCCGTCGGCTCCATGCGCAGGTCGAGAAGGGCGAGGTCGAAGCGGCCCGCCTCGGTCGCCTCGAGCGCACGGCGCGGGTCGCTGGTGGCGGTGACGTCGAATCCCATCGCGGTGAGGCGCATCTCGAGCACCTCGAGGATCGCCGCGTCGTCGTCGACCACGAGGACCTTCTGCTTCACGTCGTCATCACTTTCGCTTTTCGAGCTGCAAGTCGATCTGCTTGAGCCGCTCGAGGTCGGCGCGAAGCTTCTCGGCCTCCTGGCGCACCCGCGCCAGGTCGCCTTCGCGCTTGGCGAGCTCGTCGCGCACGCGGGCGAGCTCCTGATTGACCCGCGCGATCTCGTCGCGGGTCGTCACGATCGACGCGACCGCGTCGCGACGCGCCCGGATGGCCTGCGAGTCGTCGGAGTGCTGCGCGAGGTACGCGTCGTACGCGGCGACCGCCGAGCGGTAGTCGCCGTCGGCGGTGAGCCGATCGGCCTTCGCGAGCATCGTGCTGGGGCCGCCGAAGGGATTGGTGAAGCCCCACGAGCTGCAGCCGGCGAGGACCAGCGAGAGCGCGACCGCCGTCCACGCTCGCGTCATGAGCGCGGCAGGAGCACGGTGAACCGGCTCCCCTTCCCTTCCTGTGACTCGACGGTGACCCGGCCGCCGTGGGCCTGCGCGACGCCGCGGACGATCGCGAGGCCGAGACCCGTCCCGCCTCGATCGCCGTGCGCCTGCCGGTACGGCTCGAACACGTGCGGGAGCTCGGCCGGCGGGATCCCGATGCCCGTGTCCTCGACCTGGATCTCGAGCTCCGGTCCGGTCGACACGAGGCGCGCCACGACTCGTCCGCCGCGCTTCGTGAAGCGGATGGCGTTGCCGACGAGGTTGACGACCACCTGCAGGAGCCGCGTCTCGTCGCCCAGGAGCACGAATTCCTCGCCGACGCTCTCCCGCTCGAGCACGACGCCGGCTTGGTCCGCGCTCGGCTTGAGCTCCTCCACGGCGCGCGTGATGACCTTGTCCAGGTCGAGGCGCTCGCGCTGGATCGGCAGCACGCCCGCCCGAAGGCGCGACACCTCGAGGATCTGGTTGACGAGTCCAAGCAGGCGGTCAGCGCCGGCCGCGATGATCTCGACGAGCCGCCGCTGCTTGTCGTTGAGCGGCCCCGAGACCCGGTCGCGCAGGAGGTGGGCGCCTTCCCGGATCGACGTGAGCGGCGAGCGCAGCTCGTGGGACACCGAGGCGAAGAACTCTTCCTTGGTCTCCTCCATCCGCCGGAGCTCGCGCGCCATCGAGCTGAACGAGCGCGCGAGCTGGCCGACCTCGTCGCGGCCTTCGACGGCAATGGGCTCCTCGAACGACCCGGCGGCCACGGCCGAGGTCGCGGCCGACAGCTTCTGGAGCTTTTGAGTCAGGCGGTGCGCGATGAGCCCGCTTCCGATCAGCGCCAGCCCCACCGCCGCCCCCAGCGCCAGTAGCACGCCCGACCAGGTGCGCGCCTCGAGACGCGCGACCTCGGCCTGCGCCTGCAGGACGTCGGCGTGCATCGACTCGGTCAACGCCTCGAGATTCGCCTCGACGCGATCGGCGAGCGACCGCGAGGCGCCCTCCGAGAGGGCCGCAGCGCGCACGCGCTGGCCGCGCGCGAGCAGCGCGTGGATCTGACCGACCGTGCCGTAGTAGCGCTCGAAGGATTCGCTGGCGTCCTCGAGGAGACGCACTTCCTGCGCGTTCGTCGTGTACTCGCGCAGCCGGATCAGGCTCACCCGCAACCGATCGGCGCGCTCGTTCCAGGCGCCGATGAAGCGCGGGTCGTTCAGCACGAGGAACCGGGCTTCCAGGCGAACCAGGGCTGGGACGATGTCGCGCGTCGAAGCGGCCAGCCGGAGAGCGGGAACGGTGCGAGTGGTGATCTCACGGTTGACGGAGGCGAGACGGCCGACGGCGCGCAGGCTCAGGACGCCCACCACGCCGAGCACGACGACGACCACCGCCGACGTCAGAAATATCTTCGAGGCGAGCCGCATTCCGCCTCTCACCCTGTGTGAGGTCGAGCCTCAGCCGGCGGAGCCGCCGGAGCGAGTTGAGTCGCCGCGAGCTTGGCGATGAGCCGCCGCTGATCGTCAAAGACTTCCACGTCGACGACGAGAATCGTACGACCACGATGGACGATCTGGGCCTCGGCTGTCAAGGTCCCGCTACCGGCGTTTCGGATAAGGTTTACGGACAGTTGGAGAGTCAGGGGAAAGAGCTCGGGACGGAGCTCGCCCGACGGGTTCGTCTCCCACATGGACGCGCACGTCGCCGTCTCGTCCGCCAGGGCCACGATCGCGCCCGCGTGGCTTCTTCAGGAACTCCTCGGGCGTCACGCCGCGCGACGACGCCGCGCTCACCGCCCGTCGGGCCTCCGCCCGACCGCCGTCGGCGCCGCCCGGAGCGTCAGCGCCTCGTCTCCGCCGACTCGGCTCGGTGACACCACACCGCCAGGATCGAGATGGCCGCCGGAGTCACGCCGGGAATGCGCGAGGCCTGTCCCAGCGAGCGTGGGCGGACCTCCGCGAGCCGCTCGCGGATCTCGGTCGAGAGGCCCGGCACGTTGCGATAGTCGAGCGCGTCGGGGATCAAGCGCTGCTCGAGGCGCTTGAAGCGCGCGACGTCGTCCAGCATGCGACGGATGTAGCCCTCGTACTTCGCGGAGACCTCGACCTGGCGCGCCACCGCGACGTCCGTGAGCGCCCCGGGGGCCAAGCGCCGGACGTCGGCGTAGGTCACCTCCGGGCGGCGGAGCAGCTGGAGCAGCGGGGTCCCGCCGACGCGCGTGCCCTCGAGGCGGCGAATCTCCGCCGCCGTCTGCGCGCGCCGACACTCGACCGCCTCGTATCGCGCGCGCGGGACCAGCCCGAGGCGGTAACCCGCCGGTGTCAGGCGGAGGTCCGCGTTGTCCTCGCGGAGCAGGAGACGATACTCGGCGCGCGAGGTGAACATCCGATAGGGCTCGAGCGTTCCCTTGGTGACCAGGTCGTCCACGAGCACCGCCATGTAGCATTCGGAGCGGTCCGGGAGAAACGGCTCGCGACCGAGCACCGCCGAGGCCGCGTTCGCGCCGGCCCAGAGCCCGAGGGCGGCCGCCTCCTCGTAGCCGGTCGTGCCGTTGATCTGGCCGGCCAGGTAGAGCCCCGGCGCCGCGCGGCACTCGAGCGTCGGCGCGAGCTGCGTCGGATGGACGAAGTCGTACTCGATGGCGTAGCCCGGGCGCATGATCTCGGCGCGCTCGAGGCCGGGGATCGAGTGGACGAGCCTCTCCTGCGCGTCCGGAGGCAGGCTCGTCGAGATCCCGTTCGCGTACACCTCTTCGGTCTCGAGCCCGTCGGGCTCCAGGATCACCTGGTGGCGTTCGCGGTCGGCGAACCGCTTCACCTTGTCCTCGATCGAGGGACAGTACCGGACGCCGGTCGCATCGATGACGCCGGAGTAGAGCGGCGATCGATCGAGGTTCTCGCGGACGATCTCGTGGGTACGGGGCGTCGTGTACGTCACGTGACACGCGATCTGCGGCAGCTCGAGCCGCGTGCTGGCCCAGTGAAACGGCCACGGCTCGGCATCGCCGCGCTGCTCCTCGAGCCCCGCGTAGTCGATCGTCGAGCGTCGCAGGCGCGGCGACGTGCCGGTCTTCAGCCGCCCGAGCGTGAGCCCGAGGTCGCGCAGCGCGTTCGAGAGATCGACGGACGCGAACTCGCCGGCGCGGCCGGCGCTGTGGCGGGTGAGCCCGACGTGAATCAGCCCGCGCAGGAACGTCCCGGTCGTGACGACGACCGCGCGCGCGCCGTAGCGCACGCCGATCTGGTCCTCGACCCCGGCGACCCGGCCTCGGTCGAGGACGAAGCGCACCGCCTGCCCTTGTCGCACCTCGAGATTCGGCTCGCTCTCGACGGTGCGCTTCATGGCACCCCGGTAGCGCGCGCGATCGCACTGGGCCCGCGACGCCCGGACCGCCGGGCCGCGCGAGGCGTTGAGCGTCTTGAACTGGATCGCGGCGCGGTCGGTGTTGCGTCCCATCTCGCCGCCGAGCGCGTCGATCTCGCGGACGAGATGGCCCTTCGCGGTGCCGCCGACGGCGGGGTTGCACGACATCTGGCCGATCGCGTCGAGGTTCATCGTGAGCAGCAACGTCCGGCAGCCCATGCGCGCAGAGGCCAGCGCCGCCTCGCAGCCCGCATGGCCGGCGCCGATGACGACGACGTCGAAGAATTGCATCCCGCTTAGTGATACCATATCGGCCGTCGCGTTCCAGGAAACCGCCATAATTCTCGGAGGAGATCGTGGAGTTCGGGTTCTCGCTTCCGGGTCGCGGGCCGCTGGCCAATATCGACGTCGTCCTGCAGCTCGCCGAGAAAGCCGACGCGCTGCGGTTCGACTCGCTGTTCGTCACCGACCACGTCGTGATGCCCGTCGCGTCGGCCAAGTCGGTGTACCCCTACACCACGAGCGGGCAGTTTCCCGGCGGGCTCGCGCAGGACTACCTCGAGCCCCTGACGACCTTGAGCCACCTCGCGCACGCGACCAAGCGGGCCCGGCTCGGCATCAGCGTGCTCGTCGTCCCGTATCGCAACCCGCTGCTCCAGGCCAAGATGCTCGCGACGATCGACGTGCTCTCGAAGGGGCGGGTCATCCTCGGCGCGGGTGTGGGCTGGCTGCGCGAGGAGTTCGAGGCGCTCGGCGCGCCGCCGTTCGAGGAGCGCGGCCGGGTGACCGACGACTACATCAAGCTGATGCGCACCGCGTGGACGACCGATCCGGTCAGCTACGAGGGCAAGCACTACTCGGTCCGCGACATCCACGTGCTCCCCAAGCCGGTGCAGCGGGGCGGCATTCCCGTCTGGATCGGCGGCCACACCGGCGCCGCGCTCCGGCGCGCCGGCACCATCGGCGACGGCTGGCATCCGATCGCGATGCGGCCGCCGGCGATGCTCAGGCCGGACGAGTACGCCTTGAAGGCGCAGGAGATCCACGACTGGGCGCGGCGCGCCGGACGCGATCCGAAGTCGGTCGTGCTCACGATCCGCGTTCCGATGGAAGTGCGCGGCCGGAACGCCAAGGCCGCCGCCGGCGATCGGCCGCCGTTCCAGGGCTCCGCGGACGAGATTGCGGCCGACATCCGCCGCTACCAGGAGCTCGGTGTGTCGCACTTCGTCTTCGACCACACCGTGCAGGAGCTGCGGGCGGTCCTCGCGAACATCGAGCACTTCGCGAACGACGTGCGGCCCAAGCTCTCGCGGGCCGGCGCCGCCGCCGCACCGTCGCGTCGCGGCGGGTCCACGACGTCGTCGAAGAAGAAGGCCGCGCGGCGCCGGTCATGATCTCGCACCAGGACGCGTGCTCGCTCATCGACACGCCGGCGGCAGGGCTCCCGGAGCTGCTCGCCCGCGCCGGCGAGCTGCGCGACCGCGGCCGGGGCCGCACCGTCACGTTCTCGGCCAAGGTCTTCGTGCCGCTGACGACCTTGTGCCGCGACTACTGCGGCTACTGCACGTTCCGCCGCGATCCGGGCGAGCCCGGGGCCCACACGATGGCGCCGGACGAGGTGGTGGCGCTCGCACAGGCGGGCGGCCGGCTGGGCGCGAAGGAAGCGCTGTTCTCGCTCGGCGACAAGCCCGAGGCCTCGTTCGCGAGCCACCGCGAGTTTCTCCGGCGGCACGGGCACCGCACGACCCTGTCGTATCTCCGCGCCGTCTGCGCGGCGGTCCTCGCGGAGTCGCCGCTCCTGCCCCACGCCAACCCGGGAGTGATGGGCGAGCGCGACCTGGCCGCGCTGCGCGAGGTGAACGTGAGCATGGGCCTCATGCTCGAGACGGTGTCGGAGCGGCTCCTCGCGCGCGGGATGGCGCACGACCGGGCACCCGACAAGGTGCCGGCGCGCCGGCTCAAGACGATCGCGCTCGCCGGCAAGCTCGGCATCCCGTTCACGACCGGCCTGCTCATCGGCATCGGCGAGACGCGGCGCGAGCGCGCGGACACGCTCGTCGCCATCCGCGACCTCCACGAGAAGCACGGTCACATCCAGGAGGTGATCGTCCAGAACTTCCGCGCCAAGCCGCGGATCCCGATGCGCGAGGCGCCCGAGCCCTCGCTCGAGGATCTCCTGTGGACCCTCGCGGTGGCGCGGCTCGTCCTCGGGCCCGACGTGAACATCCAGGCGCCGCCGAACCTCACGCCCGACGTCTATCCGCGGCTCCTGGCGGCGGGTCTCAACGACTGGGGGGGCATCTCGCCGCTGACCCTCGATCACATCAACCCGGAGAAACCGTGGCCGCTGATCCCCGAGCTCCGGCGCGCGACCGAGAGCCAGGGCTTCGTCCTGCGCGAGCGTCTGGCGATCTATCCGGAGTTCGCGACGCGCGCCGAGTACGTGGACGAGAGCCTGCGCGCGCGCGTCCAGGCCCTGGTCGACGAGCACGGTCTCGTCAAGGAATCCTATGAACGCTGGCGTCGCTGGTAGCCTCCTCGGCTCGCTCGACTGGGTCTCGCGCGATCTCCGCCCGACCCTCACCCGAGCCCTCGATGGCCACGAAGTGTCGGTCGAGGACGGCATCGCGCTCACCGGGGCCGAGGGCCGCGATCTGCACGCCTTGAGCCTGGTCGCCGACGAGCTCCGGCAGCGGCAGGCGGGCGACGTCGTCACCTATGTCGTCAATCGCAACGTCAACTTCACGAACGTCTGCATCAAGCACTGCACGTTCTGTGCGTTCAGCCGCGACCACCGCGAGGAAGAGGGCTACTTCCTGCCGCTCGCGGAGGTGGTGCGGCGCGCCCAGGAGGCGCGGGATCTCGGCGCCACCGAGGTGTGCATCCAGGCGGGGCTGCCGCCGAAGCTCGACGGACGCTACTACATCGATCTCACGCGCGCGATCACGACGGCGCTGCCGGAGCTGCACATCCACGCGTTCTCGCCCGAGGAGGTGCTGTACGGCTCGGTGCGCTCGGGGCTGCCGATCCGGGAGTATCTGAGCGAGCTCAAGGCGGCGGGGCTCGGCACCCTGCCCGGCACGTCGGCCGAGATCCTCGACCAGGCGATCCGCGACGTCATCGCGCGCGGCCGGATCACCGTCGACCAGTGGGTCGACGTGATCACGACCGCGCACGCGCTCGGCATCCGCACGACCTCCACGATCATGTACGGTCACGTGGAGACGCCGGCCCACTGGATCCGCCACATGGCGCTGCTGCGCTCGATCCAGAAGGACACCGGCGGGTTCACGGAGTTCGTGCCGCTCTCGCTGATCCACTCCGAAGCGCCGATGTACTCGAAGGGCCTCGTCCCCGGCGTCCGACCCGGCGCCACCGGCGCCGAGGTCGTCAAGATGCACGCGCTCGCGCGGCTCATGCTCGGCGCGACGTTCCGCAACATCCAGTCGTCCTGGGTCAAGGAAGGACCGAAGCTCGCCCAGCTGCTGCTCGGCGCGGGCGCCAACGATCTCGGGGGCACCCTGATCAACGAGTCGATCTCGACGTCGGCCGGCGCGCAATACGGCCAGCTCGTCGGGCCGGCCGAGCTCCATCGCCTCATCCGCGACGTCGGGCGGGTGCCCGCGCAGCGCGACACGGTGTACGGCCTCATTCGAACCTATAGAGATGGGGAAACCCCCGATTCCCCCCTGGACAAAGTCGACGACGCGGAGGCACGCTTCGGCTCGTATCGCCGACTGATCGCCTCGGGAGAATTCCGCTTCACGCGCGGCTAGCCGCGCCGGGTAGGCCTGTGGTAATAATGCAGTTTGCGTTCAACTACCACCCTCGATCGACAGGAGGTCACCTGTGGCGAAGACGATGACGAAGACCGCGACGGTCGCGTACCTTGCGGAGAAGTCCAGCCTCACCCGGAAACAGATCGAGGGTATCCTCGACGAGACGCTCTCGCTCGCGTCCAAGGAAGCGAAGAAGAGCGGCGCGTTCGTCCTTCCGGGCTTCGGCAAGCTGGTGCTCGCGAACCGCAAGGCGCGGATGGGACGGAATCCACAGACCGGCGAGCCCATCAAGATTCCGGCCAAGCGTGTCTGCAAGTTCCGGCTCGCGAAGAGCCTGAAGGACGCGGTGCTTGGCAAGAAGTAGGACTGGAAATCGCACGGGGGGCACTCGGCCCGCCGCCGCTCCAGCCCCCTCACTCGCTTCTGCGACCGTTCCGAGGGTCTGGCAGGGAATCGGATACCGTCCCCTGCCGGACGCCGCGATGGCCCGTCCGCTCTTCGATTTCGCCGCGGTCCCCTGGCCTCCCACCGACGACATCGCCGTCGCGTGGGGCGCCACGGACGGCGGTCAGCGTCTGGTCGGCGCCGTGGTCGGAGAGCGGAGCGGCGTGGCCATGCTCTTGCACGGACCGGTCGTCCGCGCCGCGACCGAGGCCTTAGAGATCGCCTCACAGCTCGTGGCCGCCGTCCTCGATCACGCGGTGGCGTCCGGCGTCGTCACGCTTTTCGCGCGCCCGCAGAGCCTCGATCGGGTGTGGGTGCGCTTCGGCTTCATTCCCGTGCCCGAGGGCACCCTGCCGGCCGATCTCGCGGGTCGGCCGGGCAGCGGGCTCTACGCGTGGCGCGGCGGCACCGCGTTGTGGACGCTCCGAGAAACCGCCCGCGACTGACCATGCGCGTCGTCACGCTCGCCGGCGGCACCGGCGCCGCCAAGCTCCTCCGTGGCCTCGCGACGTGCGTGACGCCGCGCGAGCTCACCGTCATCGGCAACACCGGCGACGACACCGAGGTCTGGGGGCTACATATCTCCCCCGACCTCGACACCGTGACCTACGCCCTCGCCGGGCTGCTCGACGTGGAGCGCGGCTGGGGACTGACCGCCGAGACGTTCAACTGCCTGGCCGCCATGGCCGCGCACGGCGCCGACACGTGGTTCAATCTCGGCGACCGCGACCTCGCGACGCATCTCATGCGCACCCGGGCGCTCGCCGAGCGGCACCCACTCTCGACGGTGACGGCACGGCTCGCCACCGATCATGGCGTCGCCTCGCGCATCCTGCCGATGAGCGACGATCCGGTCCGGACGATGATCCGCACACCGGGTGGGCGTTTGACGTTCCAGGAGTATTTCGTGCGTGAGAAGGCGCTCGTCGAGGTGCTCGGCGTCGACTACGACGGCGCGCCGTGCGCGCGTCCCGCCCCGGGTGTCGTCGAGGCGATCCGAACGGCGGACGTCGTCATCGTCTGTCCCTCCAATCCCGTCACCTCCATCGGCCCGATCCTCGCCGTGCCCGGGATCGTCGAGGCGTTGAGCGCGACCGCGGCGCCCGTCGTCGGCGTGAGCCCGATCGTCGGCGGCGCCGCGGTGAGCGGTCCGGCCGGCGCCCTCATGCGGGTCCGTGGGCTCACGGTCTCGCCGCTCGGCGTCGCCGAGGCGTACGCGCCCTGGCTCCGCCGGCTCCTGATCGACTCGCGCGACCGCGCGTGTGTGGGCGACCTGGCTCGGGTGGGCGTCGAGGCGGAGGTGGCGGAGATCGTGATGACGAGCCGCGCGCACGAAGCGACGCTCGCCCGTCGCGTGCTCGACGCGGCGCTCGCGCGGCGCGCGACATGAAGAACGGAGCCGGGCCGCGTCTCGTCCTCGCCGTGCCGGTCAAAGACCTCAAGCACGCCAAGCAGCGGCTGACGAACGTTCTCTCCGTTGCCGAGCGCGGCGAGCTGGCGCGCGCCATGCTGGTCGACGTGCTGCGAGCCGTTGCGGCCGCCGACGTCGAACGCGTGTGGGTCGTCACGCGCGACCCGGCCGCGGCGGCGATCGCGCGCTCGCTCGGCGCCGAGCCCGTCTCCGAAGTGGAGAACCGCGGCCACACGGCCGCCGTGGCGCTGGCCCAGGCCGAGGCGGCGCGGCGAGGCGCCCGCGTCTTTCTGACCATCCCAGGAGACGTGCCGTGTGTCACCGCCGACGAGCTGAGGCAGGTCGTCGACGGGGTACGGGACGGCGCGCCAATCTTCGTCCCGTCCCGCTCCGGCCTCGGCACCAACGGGGTCGCGCTGGCGCCGCCGGCCGCGATGCCGCTCACGTTCGGGGAGCCCTCGTTCGCGCGCCATCTCGCGACCGCGCGCGAGCGCGGCCTCACGCCGCGCGTGCTGGCCCTGCCGGGGCTCGGGCTCGACCTCGACGCGCCCGAGGACCTCACGGCGCTCCTGGCCGAGCGCCGCGACACCGAGACGCGTCGGCTCATCGCGAGCTGGCGTCAGCGTCTCGCGTCGACGCACGCGTCGAGGGACGAGGCCCGGTGACCCGCCCGCCGCGCTACGAGGTGATCGGCATCGAAGGCATCGGCGAGGTGCGCCCGGGCGACGACATCGCGCGGCTCATCGTCGAGGCGGCCGCGCGCCAGGGAACGCCCGTGGCCTCCAGCGATCTCCTCGTGATCGGCCAGAAGATCGTGTCGAAGGCCGAGGGCCGGCTCGTGAAGCTGGCCGACGTCCAGCCCTCGCCGATCGCGCTGGCGATGGCGCCCGGGCTCGCCAAGGATCCGCGTCTGGTCGAGGTGATCCTCAAGGAATCGCGGCGCGTCGTGCGCATGGACAAGGGCGTGCTCATCACCGAGACCCACCACGGCTGGATCTGCGCGAACGCCGGCATCGATCAGTCGAACGTCGACGCCGATTCGGTCGCGCTCCTGCCCGAGGATTCCGACCGCTCGGCGCGCGCGGTGCGCGACCGGGTGCGCGCGCTCGCCGGCGTCGAGGTATTCGTGATCGTCACCGACACGTTCGGCCGGCCCTGGCGCGAGGGGCTCACGAACGTCGCGATCGGGATCGCCGGATTCGCGCCGCTCCTCAGCTATCTCGGCGAGCGCGATCCCGCCGGCCGTCCGCTGCAGGCGACGATCCTGGCGCTCGCCGACGAGCTCGCCGGCGCGGCGGAGCCGGTCATGGGCAAGCTCGACCGCGTCCCGGCCGCGATCGTGCGCGGGCTCGCGCTCAGGCCGAGCGAGGAAGGCTCGAAACCGCTCCTGCGCGAGCCGGCGCGTGACCTCTTCCGCTGAACGGCGGTGTCATGAACATCGCGATCCTCGGTGGTACCGGCAAGGAAGGCGCCGGGCTGGCGGCGCGCTGGGCGCTCGTCGGCCACTCGATCATCATCGGCTCGCGCGACGCCGAGCGGGCGAAGACGAAGGCCGCCGAGCTCCGCGAGCAGACCAAGAAGCTGCCGATCATGGGCGAGTCCAACGCCGAGGCCGCGCGCCTGGGAACGGTGATCGTCGTCGCGCTGCCGGCGCAGGGGCTCGCGGCGACGCTCCCCGCGGTGCGCGAGGCCTGCCACGGCAAGGTTGTGATCTCGACGGTCGTGCCGCTCACGTTCGGCGGCCCGCGCCTGTTCACGCCGCCGGCAGCCGGGTCGTCGGCGGAGGAGGCCCAGGCGCTCTTGCCCGACGCGAGGGTCGTGGCCGCCTTCCACCACATCGCCGCCCACGAGCTGTCCGAGACGGAGCACGCGATCGAGTGCGATCTGCTCCTCTGCGGTGGCGACGCATCCGCCAAGGACACCGTGGCCGAGCTCGCCCGCTCGATGGGCCTCAGGCCGATCGACGTCGGCCCGCTCAGCAACGCCGGACCGCTCGAGGGCATCACCGCGATCCTCGCCACGATCAACCGGCGCTACAAGCTGAAGAACTCCGGCATCAAGATCACCGGTCTCTGAGCCGCGGGTTGCCGCCGGCGCGCGCGCTCGCCGATCAGGCGCGCGAGACCGCGAGCCCGAGGTAGATGATCACGACCGCGAGCAGCAGCACGACGCGGTCCATCCACGCGATCGCCGAGAGCGCCGGGCGCGGATCGTCGCCGGCGGCCACCGCGCGCGCCAGCCGCGGGACCTGCGCGAAGTCGCGCTGGCCGGCGACCGCCACCGCCGCCAGCACGAGCATGAACTTGAGCGCCAGCAGCAGCGCGGCGCCGCTCTGCAGCGCCCGGTCGAGCGGGCCCAGCAGGGTCACGTTGTAGAACCCCGTCAGCACGACCAGCGCGACCGCGGCCCACGTCACCCGTCGCGCGCGGCGCAGCATCTCGACGAGCGGCGCCACGCCGTCCCGCCGGGCCGCGGGCCCGAGCACGTGCGCCTGGTACATGAGGCCGCCGATCCACGTCACGACGCCCAGCAGGTGGAGCCACACGGAGACGAGCGACGGGGTCACGCGATGCCGTCGGCCAGCCGCGCCACGACGCGATCGACGTCGGCGAGATCGCTGAAGAGCAGATCGGGCCGGCAGGTCGCGAGCTCCTCGACCGGATGCTGGCCGGTCGCGACGGCGACCGCCACCGCCCCGCAGTTTCGCGCGCACTCGACGTCCAGCGGGGTGTCGCCGATGATCGTGATGCGGTCGAACGCGAACTCGTGGCCGAGGGCTCGGGCCCGCTCCCGCGCGATCGCGGGCAAGCGGCGCCGGTCGGCATCGTCGCCGCCGTAGGCGGCCACCCGGAACAGCGGCCAGAGCCCCGTCGGCTCGAGCTTGATCCGAGCGCCGGCTTCGATGTTGCCGGTAAGGAGCCCGACGATCGCGTCGGGCCGCGCGCCGAGGCGCCGGACCACCTCCGCCACGCCCGGCAAGACCTGCACCCGTGAGCCGTCGCCGATGGTCCGGGTCAGCTCGCGCGTGTAGGCCTGGAAGCAGGCCTCGACCCGCGCGCGAATCTGGTCGATGTCCAGCCCCGCTTCGGTCATCAGGTCGTGGACGATGCGCAGGTCGGTGCGGCCGCGGAAGTCGTAGCGCTCGATCGTGCCGGCGGTGCCGTAGACCTCCTCGAGCGCGCGGGCGAAGGCCGTGCGTCCGGCGCCCCGCACGCTCACGAGCGTGCCATCGATGTCGAAGAGGAAGAGGCGCACCCTACGGCGACGCCAGCCGGCGGAGGCGGGCGACCACCGCGGGGACCGCGTCGATCACGAGATCGATCTCGCTGGCCGTGGTCCAGCGGCCGAGGGTGAAGCAGAGCGAGCTCTCGGCCGTGTCACGGTCGCAGCCGATCGCGCGTAGCACGTGCGACGGCTCGCCGGTCATCGCCGTGCAGGTGGCGCCCGACGAGGCGGCGATCCCGCGCAGATCCAGGTCGGTCAGGACGCTCTCGGCCTTCATGCCGGGCACGACGATCGACGCGTTCTGCGGGAGCCGGTCGTCTCCGCCGGCGCCCGTCCGACGCGCCTCCGGAACGCAGGCGAGGAGCCCCGTCAGCAGGCGATCGCGCAGCTCGCGAAGGCGGGCCACTTCGCCGGCGACCTCGACGCGCGCCAGATCGGCCGCGACGCCCATCCCGGCGATCGCCGGCAGGTTCTCGGTGCCCGAGCGATATCCGCGCTCCTGCCCGCCTCCGACCGTCAGCGGGGCCAGCTTGACGCTCGCGCGCGCCCAGAGGGCGCCGGCGCCGGGCGGCCCGTAGAGGTCGTTCGACGACACGGTGAGCAAGTCGATGCGACAGTCGTCGACCAGGAGCGGCACGCGCCCGGCGGCGCCGACCGCGTCGACGTGGAACGGCGCGCCGCGGGCGCGCGCGATCCGGCCGATCTCGCGGACCGGCTGGATCGTGCCGATCTCGTTGTTGGCCGCCATGATCGAGACGAGCGCCGTGTCCGGGCGGATGGCGCTCGCCACCGCCTCGGGATCGATGCGGCCGTCCGCGTCCACCCCTACGTAGGTCACGCTCCAGCCGCGCTTTTCGAGGTCGCGACACGAGTCGATCAGCGAGATGTGCTCGATCGCGGAGGTGACGATGTGCCGGCCGGCGGCCCGCTGCGCGAGCCCTTTGACGGCGAGATTGTTCGCCTCGGTCGCGCTCGCGGTGAAGATCACGCCGCCCGGAGTCGCGGCGAACAGCCGCGCCACCTTCGCGCGCGCGCCATCGAGGGACGCGCGGGCTTCGAGCCCGAGCGAGTGCTGAGCGTTCGGATTGCCCACGCCGCCCTCGAAAAACGGCCGCATGACCGCGACCACGCGCGGATCGACCGGGGAGAAGCCCGCGTAGTCGAGGTAGACGCGGGAGCCCACCGCCGGGATGCCGGGTCTAGCGAGCCTTTCGGACGAAGAAGCGGAAGACCGCGCCATTCCTCTGCATCTCCACCAGCTCGTTGCCGGTTCGAGCCGACCAGCTTTTCATGTCCGCTTCGGAGCCCGGATCGTCCGACGTGACTTCGAGAACCTGCCCCGCCTCCATGTGCCGCATCGCCTCACGTGTCTTCACGATCGGCATCGGGCAGAAGAGCCCGAGGCAATCGATCGCCTTGTCGGCGACGACGGGCATATCGGCTATTTCTTTGAAAAGTCTGACATCGATCGCGGGGCCCCGACAAGCTATCCTTGGGCGAGGTTAGCACAGGCTTTGGACCCACGGCGAGCGGACTCCCCTCCGAATCGGCCACTTCCGCTATACTTCGCCCGTCCGGCGGCGGCAACAGAAACCGGGCTCCTGTAGGGCCCTCGTCCAGACACCTCGAGCCGGCCATGAGGCCGGGCCAACGAGTGAGTGAGCGATGTACCTCGAGCATTTCGGCCTTCGCGAGCGCCCCTTCTCGCATGTCCCCGATGCCCGATTCATCTATCTGGGCGAGCGCCACGAGCGAGCGCTCGCCCATCTGCGACAGAGCGTCCAGGTGGGGAGCGGGGTCACCTACCTCATCGGAGCGAGCGGCATCGGCAAGACGACGATCTGTCGCCAGTTGCTGAACCAGCTGCCCGAGCACGTCCGCGTGGCGCTGATCTCCGACCCCGTCCCGACGCCTCAGGCGCTGCTCTCCGTCGTCTGTGACCAGCTGGGTGTTGCGTACGGGATGGACGCGCGGAGCCTGATTCTGAACGATCTCTTCCGCAGGCAGGGCGCCGGCCGCGGCGCGCGGCGAACGGCCCTGATCGTGGACGACGCCCAGAGTCTGAGCCTCGACGTTCTCGAGCAGTTGTACCTGCTGTCGAGCTTGGAAATCGACGGGCAGAAGCTGCTCGAGATCGTCCTGATCGGCGAACCGTGGCTCGTCGACCTGCTGCCTCGAGTGGCAACGCACCAGCCGTGGAAGTCGGCCGGTTACCATCTGCTGCCCTTCTCGGAGACCGAGACGTTCGCGTACGTGCGCCACCGCATGGCCACCGCCGGAGGCGGCCGCGACATCTTCGACGTCGACGCCCTGCGGGACGTGCATCGCCTGTCGTCGGGCGTGCCGCGCGCGATCAACACGATCTGCGCCCGGGCGCTGCTGACCGCGGTCGCTCGGCAACGGCGAAGCATCGATCGCCCGACCGTGCGAGCGGCGGCGCGCTCGGCACCGGGATTCGACGCCCCCGCGCGCCTCGATCCGATCGCGATCTCCCGGGAGCCGGCCCGATCGCCGGTGGCGCGCTCCCGGCGGCCGCGCTGGCCCTGGCTCGTGACCGGCGGCCTCGTCCTCAACGCATTGGCGATCGGCGCCGCTTTGCTTCCCCCGCGTGCGCGTCATGTGACACGGCCGTCCGATGCGCGCGTGGAGGCTGAAGCGCTGCCGCGACGCGATCCGTCGCCCTCTCGGACGAATCCGATCCTCGATGAGCGTCCACGCGAGTTCCGCCAGCCCGAGACGGCCGAGCCGATCCCGCCGCCGGTCTTGACCGCGCGCCCTCTCGTGCCCCCCCCGGCCCGGGGAGCCGCGCCGGTGACGAGCATCGCTCGGGAGCCTTCAGCCCCTGCGGAAGAGACATCACGCCAGCGACGCCGGCGGGAGCGTGCCGAGCTCCGGGCGGCGACGGCGTCGAACGCGCCTATCTCCGCGACTACCTCCGACTCGGTGCCGCCTCAGCAGTTGCCGCTCAAGATCGACATGCTGGTCTGGGCGGCCGAGCCGGGGCAACGAATGGTCTACGTGAACGGCCACAAATACGTCGAGGGACAGACGCTCGAGAACGGCGCCGTTCTCGAGCACATCGAGCCAGACGGCATCGTCCTGATCCAGGAGGGCCGGCGTGTTCGGCTGCGGTCCGAGGCGCGCTAGCGAGCTCGATCACTTTTCATTCGTAGATCGAATAGATACGACACGCGGCTCAAACTTTTCCTGCCCCGACCGCCGAGGCCGGCAATAGAATAGTCTTGTCATGCCGCGCGAGTCGGGCGATATCGCGTCCACGGGGCGCCTGCTGAAGCGTAAAGTCCTGCTGGCGCTCACTCTTTCCTCATTCGTTCCTCTGCTCGTCCTGGCTTACGTCGTCTATCGCTACGTGAGGCCCGAGCTGCGCCCGGCCGACATCACGACGTTCTACGGGCTCCACGCCCTCCTGCTCTTCACCGTTCTCGCCATGGTCGGCGGGGCCTACATCATCTGGGATCTCGGGCGCGCCTTCGCGAAGATCGCCGAGCTGCTCGCGCGGGAGCCGAAGCTCGCCGAGCTCGGCGGACGCAGTGACGAGGTCGGGACCCTGATGCGGTCGTTCTCGAACATGCTCGGCACCGTCGAGCAGCAGGCCATCGACATCAACACCTTCGCGATGCGCCTCGACGCCGCGTACCGCGAGCTCGAGGCCACCAACGCCAAGCTCAAGGAGACCTCGTTCAAGGACGAGGTCACCGGTCTCTACAATCGACGCTTCTTCTCGCTCCGCCTCGAGGAGGAGATTTCGAGATTCAGGCGGTTCAATCACCCGGTCTCCGTCGTGGTGCTCGATCTCGATGGCTTCAAGAGCGTCAACGACGAGTTCGGCCACGCGGTCGGCGACGAGACGCTGCGCGACGTCGGGCAGATCCTCATGAAGCACTCGCGCGGCATCAACGTCGTCTCCCGTTACGGCGGCGACGAGTTCGCCGTCCTGCTGGTCGAGACGTCGAAGAGCGGCGCTCGGCTCTACGCGGACCGGATACGGCAGGTCGTCGCGACCTTCCCCTACTCGCACGGCAAGCGGGTGACCGCGAGCTTCGGCGTCGCCAGCCTTCCCGACGAGGAGGCCTCGACGTCGGAGGAGCTGTTCCGCGCCGCCGACGGGGCGCTCTACGCCGCGAAGCGAGCGGGCAAGAACCAGGTCGTGGCGGCAGGTCCGGGCCAGAAGGTAGATTGACATGGGGCAGCGAGAAGTTCTGATCGTCGACGACGATCGGCAGGTTCGCGACGTCCTGCACCAGATCTTCCTCGGCGCTGGCTACAAGTGCCTGCTCGCAAACGACGGACTGGAAGGGGTCGAGGTGTTCCGCGCCTCGATCCGCGACTCGCGCTCACCGCTGACCGTCACCGACCTCAAGATGCCGATCATGGGCGGCATCGATCTCCTGCAGCATGTCCGTCAGGCCGACCCCGACGCGGCGGTGATCGTCCTCACCGGCGCGGCCGACGTGAAGACCGCGATCGCGAGCCTCAAGCTCGGCGCGTACGACTTCATCATGAAGCCGGTGAACGTGGACGAGCTGCTGATCGCCGCCGACCGCGCCCTCGAGCGGCGCCAGCTCCTGATCGAGCACCGCCACTACCAGGAGCTCCTCGAGCGGCGAGTCGAGGAGGCGACGCGCGGACTGGCGCAGCTCAACCGGGAGCTCCAGGATGCCTACCGGACCACCCTGGAGGCGCTCGGCTCCGCTCTGGACACGCGCGACGTCGGGACCGAATCGCACTCGCCCCGCGTGCACGGC
>QHTE01000066.1:0-46571 GCA_003220685.1 Candidatus Rokuibacteriota bacterium | reverse complement strand
TGCTCCACGACATCGGCAAGATCGGCATCCCAGACGGAATCTTGCTGAAGCCCGGTCCCCTCACCGAAGACGAGTGGAAGATCATGCGGCGCCATCCGGAGATCGGCAAGCAGCTGATCGAGAAGATCCCGTTCCTGCAGGGCGCGGTGCCGATCGTCTACTCGCACCACGAGAAGTGGGACGGGAGCGGCTATCCGCGCGGGCTCAAGGGTGAGGAGATTCCGCTGGGCGCCAGGATCTTCATGGTGGTCGACGCCTTCGACGCGATCACCTTCGACCGTCCGTACTCGAAGGCGCAGCCCTTCGACGTGGCCAAGGCCGAGATCAAACGCTGCTCGGGCAAGCACTTCGATCCCACCGTCGTGACGGCGTTCTTCAACGTGCCCGAGAGCCTGCTCGAAGAGATCCGCCGAAAGAGCGTCGAGCCCTGAGGGCGGCGGACGAATTCTCGTAGGCGCGCCTCAGCCGGCGGCGCGCACTACGCCCGCGAGTCCATCCCGAGCTCTTCACACAGGCGCCGCACCCGCGCGAAGGCCGCCACCAGCTCGTCCTCGGTGATCCCGAGCTCCAGGCCGCGCTTCACGAGCTCGTTGAGCTCTCCGGCGGCGACGATCGCCTCGTCGCGGCTGCCGGCCTCGGCGAGGCGGCGGATGGACAGCGCGCGGACCGCCGCGATGCCCTCCAGCGCGCGAACCACCGCGGCGCGCGTCTCGGCCTGACGCTCCTCCCCGATCGACGTGAAGCGGAGCGCGTGGACGAGCGGATCGAGCGCCTCTTCGTAGTCGCCGGCGTCGAGCCGCCGGCTCCCGAGCTCAGCATATCCCCACCAGAGCCGCTGGTCGACCTCGTCGCGGCGCGTCGGCGGCAGTGTATCGGCCGGGATCGCGGCCAGCAGCTCCTCGGCGCGCTGGAGCACGCCCAGCGCTTCGGATTCGCGTCCCTCCTGCATGCCGAGGATCGCCTGGGCCGTGAGCTGGCCGATCTCGCCGCCGAACGTTCCGGAGAGTAACCCCCGGAGCCCCGCAGCGTGCGCCGGCGGCAGCCTGGGGTCGTCCAGAGCCTCGTGCAGGATCTGCCGCGCCCCCGGGAACTCCTGCCGCTGGAGCAAGGTCGTCGCCGCGTGCTCATAGGCCTCCCAGAGCGCCTCGTGCGAGGCGTCGCGCGCGGCGCCGAGCGCCGGATCACCGGGGAAGGCCGCGAGGCCCCGTTCGGTCCAGGCGATCGCCGTGCGGATCACCGCCATCCGGTCCACCGGGTCGTGACTGCCCGCGCGCGCGAGCCGCGTCTGAGCGGCCTCGAGAGCGTGGGTGGCGAGGTGCCGGCGGTAGGTCGGGCGCTCGGTGTCGAGCGCCGCGTCGATCGACGACTCGAGCGCCGCGTGCGCGCCGTCGTCGTCGCCGAGCGCTTGCTTCGCCAGGCCGACAACGGACCAGAGCGCCGCGGTCTCGCGTGACGGGCCCCGCTGAAGTCCGGCAAGCGCCTGCTCGGCCACCGACAGGACCTCCTCGTAGCGCTTTTCCTGATAGAGGGCGAAGCACCGTTCGACGAGCGGCGAAACGCGTGTGAGCTTCGATTCGCTCCCGTCCGGAGCGCTCTTTCCGTCCGGAGCACCCTGAGGAGGAGGCGCCGGGTTCGCAGGAGCCTCGATCCGAGTCGGCGGCCCGAGGTTCATCGCCGCTCGCTCGACGCTCGGGCTTGGGGGCGTCGCCGCGCGCAGCACCCGGTGTGGCCGCGCGTGCGGCGAGATCTTGCTCCGCCGCCTGCGTCGGGGGGGCGCCGGAGGCTCCACGGGCGGCGGCTGAACCTGCTCGTCCGGCGGTCGGACGGGCTCGAGCGGCGGCGCGAGCTGCGCGATCGGCCGGCGTTCGGGCGCGATCGGAAGTGGTGCTGGCTCGACCGGCGCTGGCGCGACGTCGACCACAGGCTCTTCCGGCTCGACGACGGTCGACCCCGTCTCGACTGTCGGCGGCTCGAGCGTGAACCGCTGCGGCGACTCGGGATCGAGTCCGGACGGCTCCGGTTCGAGTCCGGAAGCCTCCGGTTCAAGTCTGGAAGATTCCGGTTCGAGTCCGAAAGGCTCTGGTTCGAGTCCGGAAGGAGGATCGGGCTCGAGCGGAGGCTCAGCCTCGAACCGTTGAGGCTCCGGCGAGGGCGGTCGCGGCTCAGGCTCGACCGGCCCGGGCTCGGGCTCGAACACGCGCGGCTCCGCCTCGACTGGAGCCGGCGAGGCCTCGATTGGCGGCGGAATGTAGGCCGGTACGACCTCTTCGGGCTCCGGAGGAGCTGGAAGTGCCACGGGAGTCCGGATCGGGTCGGCGGGCCACGGCGCGATCACCGGCTCTTCCTCGGCCGGCACCGCGGGCCTTACCACCCCGATAGGACGCATGGGAGGCCTGAGTTCCTCGCGCGGCAGCGGCGGCGGCACGTAGTCGGCCGGCGGCGGGAACACGAAGCCACCCGACCCTCGCGAGGCGGACGGCGAGTCGATCAGCCGCCTCGGCAGGATGCTCTGGACCGGACGCGGAGGCGCGGCGGCCACGACGGGGCGAGCGGGAGCCGGCTCGGCCCCGGCACTGCGAGCTGGACGCGGCCTCGTGGGCCACATCAGCTCGAGCACGCCGAGCACGAGCAGCACGCAGGCGCAAGCGACGGCGACCAGGATGAGCGCTTCTTCACTCAGCACGCGAAGTTAACCGCCTCAGCCTCGAAGACCATTGAACCCGGGTAAGGGCAGTCCCGGCAAGAAGAATTGGTCGGGCGGTCCGGCTGCCTCGGGCGCCGACCTGGCACGACTTTTAATGCTAGCATGCGACCAGGGAGGATCTTCATGCGCCGCGTCGCCGTGATCGGGGTTGGAGTGACGAAGTTCGGGCTGCACGACCGCACCTCGGCCGAGCTCTTCGCCGAGGCGGCACGCGACGCGCTGACCGACGCCGGTGTATCGGCGGGCGCTGTCCAGGCACTCTATTACGGCAACGTGGTGGGCGGCGAGACCGAGCATCAGCTCCACACGGGGCCGCAGGCCGCGTCCGTGCTGGGCATCCCTTCGGTGCCTACGACCCGCTTCGAGACCGCGTGCGCGAGCTCCCACGCGGCCTTCCGTCACGCCGTGATGGAGATCGCCGCCGGCGTCTCGGACGTCATCCTGGTCGGCGGCGCCGAGCGGGTGTTGAACGTCTCCACGGCCGAGTCGACCGAATACTTCGCCTACGCGTCAGACGCCGTGTGGGAGCAGCCGCTGGGCCTGACCTTCCCCGGTGTCTTCGCGCTGATCGCGCGGGCCCACATGCAGAAGCACGGCACGACCGAGGCGCAGATGGCCGCGGTCGCCGTGAAGAACCACCGGCACGGCGCCCTCAACCCGAAGGCGCAGTTCCAGAAGCCGATCACGATCGAGCAGGTCCTGAAATCGGCCTACGTCGCCGACCCTCTCAAGCTCTTCGATTGCTGCCCGTTCTCCGACGGCGGCGCGGCCGTGGTCCTCGCCTCGGAAGAGGTCGCGCGCAAGCACCGCAAGCCCGTGTGGGTTCTCGGCTCGGCCGCGGCGTCGGACTGGATGCTGCTCGGCGACAAGCGCGATCTCTCGCGGGTGCCGGCCACCGAGCGCGCGGCGGCCGCGGCCTACCGCCAGGCCGGGATCGGCCCGTCCGACGTGGACGTCGTCGAGCTCCACGACTGCTTCACGATCGCCGAGATCGTCGCCACGGAAGGCCTGGGCCTCTTCGAGCCCGGTGCCGGGGGCCGCGCCGCCGAGAAGGGCCTCACGGGTCTCGGTGGGGAGATCCCGGTGAACCCGTCGGGCGGCCTGAAGGCCAAGGGCCATCCGATCGGCGCGACCGGCGCCGCGCAGGTAGCGGAAATCGTGACGCAACTTCGCAGCGAGGCCGGTCCGCGCCAGGTCGAAGGCGCGCGGAAGGGCCTCACCCACACACTCGGGGGCAATACTGCGACGGTCCTCGTGAGCCTCTTCGGCCGTGACTGAGCCGGCCGTTACCGCGCGCGCGTTCTTCGAAAAGGCGCGTGGCGGACAGCTCACCGCCATCCGCTGCGGCTCGTGTGGCGAGCTCGCGATGCCCCCGAAGGAGCTGTGCCCGAACTGCCACGCGCATCAGTGGCAGCCCGTGGCGCTCACGGGTGACGGCACGATCGCGAGCTTCACCGTGATCCGCGTCGCGCCCCGGGCGCACGCGGCGGACGTCCCCTATGCGGTCGCCGTCGTGCGGCTCAAGGAAGGCGTCTCGGTCCTCGGACGGATCGTCGATATTCCGCTCGAGAAGCTCGCCATCGGTCTGGCCGTTCGGTTCCGCCCGCTCATCGGGAAAGACCTGACGACCTCCGTCGGCTTCGGCCCGACGTAGCCTCACGCCCTTTTCGCGTCGTAGCAGTGGATGTGAAAGCATCACACCGTCGAGTAGCCGCCGCTCACGCTGATCGTCTGCCCGGTGACCCAGCCGGCGAGGTCGGAGGCGAGGAAGGCCACCAGGGGCGCCACGTCCTCGGGCTTGCCGAGGCGGCGGATCGGGTAGAACGCGAGGATCCGCTCGCGGTTCTTGGCGATGAATTCCGTGTCGCCGTGCGAGGTCTCGATCCAGCCGAGTGCCAGCGAGTTCACGGTAATGTTCTGACGGCCGAGCTCCTTCGCCAGCGTGCGCGTGAGGGAGAGCACCGCGCCGCGCGCGCCGGCCGACACGCCGAGCCGCTGCTGGCCCACGCGCGCCGAATCCCCGACGATGCTGACGATGCGTCCGCCCTTCTGCGCCGCCAGCTTCGGCGCCGCGGCGTGGCACACGTTGAAAACCCCGTAGAGGTCGACGTCCACCTGTCGCTTCCACTCCTCGGGCTTGGTCTCGAGGAAGAGCTTCGCCTCGACGTAGCCCGCGTTGTTGACCACGACGTCGAGCCGACCGAGCTCGGCGACGATGCGGTCGATCATCCGGCTCACCGCCGCGTAGTCGGCCACGTCGGCCTGATAGGCCGCCGCGCGGCCGCCCGCGCGGGCGATCTCGGCGACGAGCGAGTCCGCGTCGGGCTTCGAGTGCATGTAGTTGACGGCGACGGCCGCGCCCTCGCGCGCCAACGTCAGCGAGATCTCGCGCCCGACGTCGCGCGCGCCGCCGGTGACCAGTGCGACCTTCCCCGCCAGGCCGAGATTCATCGCTTCGCTCCCTCGGCGCGCCCGATGAGCCGGAAGAGCCGCTCGGGGCTCACCGGCAGCTCGGCGACCTCGATCCCCAGCGGGGCCAGCGCGTCGGCGACGGCGTTGGCGATGGCCGCGGGCGCGCCGATGGTCCCGCCCTCGCCCATGCCGCGGAAGCCGCCGAGCGTGACCGGCGACGGCGTCTCCAGGTGGTGCACCTCCAGCATCGGAATCTCGCAGGCCGAGGGCACGACGTAGTCCATCAAGGTGCCGCTGAGCAGCTGGCCGTGGTCGTCGTAGACGATCTCCTCGAGCAGCGCCGCGCCGATCCCCTGGGCGACGCCGCCGTGCACCTGGCCGTCGACGATGAGCGGATTCACCATGCGCCCGCAGTCCTCGACGACGACGTAGCGCAAGGTCTTCACCTCGCAGGTTCCGCGGTCCACCTCGACCACCGCCACGTGGGTCGCGTTCGAGGCGGTGCCGTAGTACGGATCGTAGAACTTCGTCGCCTCGAGTCCCGGCTCGAGCCCCTTCGGCAGCTGGCGCGCGCCGGAGTAGGCGGCGCGGGCGATCTGTCGGACCGCCACGCTCCGGTCGGGCATCCCGCGCACCGCGTACCGGCCGTCGACCAGGGTGAGGTCGGCGGGATCAGCTTCCAGGAGATGGCCCGCGATCAGCCGCATCTTGTCGCGAATCGCTCGGCCGGCGAGAATGGCGGCGCCGCCGGCCAGCACGAGGCTGCGGCTCGCGTAGGTGCCGGTCCCGTACGGGGAGACCTCGGTGTCACCGTGGAGCACCCGCACGTCCTCGATCGGCACGCCCACCTCGTCCGCCACGATCTGCGCGAGCGTCGTCTCGAGCCCCTGGCCGTGCGAGGCGACGCCGAACACGGCGGTCACCTTGCCGGCCGGATCGAGGCGGATCGTCGCCGCCTCGGTGCCCGTCGAGAGCGGCATGCCCGGCGACACCGGAATCGCCGAGCCGATCCCGGTGAGCTCGACGTAGGAGGCGACGCCGATGCCGAGCCAGCGCCCCGCTGCCCGCGCTCGCGCTTGCTCCTCGCGGGCGGACTCGTAGTCGAGGACCTCGCGCGCCTTCACGAGCGAGCCGGTGAAGCTCGAGCGGTCCCATACGATTCCCGACGGCGACTTGTAGGGAAAATCCTCGTCGCGGATGAAATTGCGGAGCCGGATCTCGGTCGGGTCGATCCGGAGCCGGCGCGCGGCGCGGTCCATCAAGCCTTCGATCACGAACACCGCGGGCGGCCGCCCCACGCCGCGATACGGCCCGAGCGGGGCCTTGTTGGTGGCCACGCCCCGCGTCCGTCCGCGATACGTCGGAACGCGATACGGCCCGGGCAGGAAGCTGATCGTCTGCACCGGCTCGATGGCGGCCGTCCACGGATAGATCGAGTAGGCGCCGATGTCGGCGGTGACCTGGGCGCGAAGGCCGACGATCGTGCCGTCGCGGTTCACGCCGAGCTCGGCCTCGACGATCTCGTCCCAAGCGTGGGTGGTCGAGAGCAGGTCCTCGCGTCGGTCGCCGATCCACTTCACCGGACGCCCGAGCCGCCGCGCCATCACGCACGTGGCGATCTCCTCGGGATAGAGCGAGGCCTTGGCGCCGAAGCCGCCGCCGACGTCGGTCGCGATCACGCGGACCTGATGCTCGGGCATGCCGAGCAGATCGCTCAGGATGTCGCGCACGAGGCCGGGACACTGGGCGGACGACCGCAGGGTGAGCGTCTGGTTCCCTGTCGCGTAGTCTGCGAGGCAGCCGCGGTTCTCCATGCAGACCGGTGTATGGCGGTGGAAGCGAAACCGCTCGCGCACGACGAGCGCCGCGCCGGCCAGCGCGCCGTCGACGTCGCCGCGGGCGAACTCGCGGGCGACGAGGAGGTTCGTCCCCGCGTCCTCGTGGAGCACGGCGCTCGCGGGATCGAGCGCCTGGTCGGTGTTCCTCACGACCGGCAGCGGCTCGTACTCGACCACGATGCGCTCGACGGCGTCTTCGGCCAGGTAGCGGCTCTCGGCGGCGACCATCGCGACCGCCTCGCCCACGTGGCGCACCTTGCCGAGCGCCAGCGGCGGGAAGCTCGTGGTCTTGACGCTGGGTGTCTTGGACTCGGCGCGCACCGGCTTGGCTGCGCGCGCGATGTCCTCGCCGGTCAGGGCCGCCGCGACGCCCGGCAGCGCCAGTGCCGCCGACGCGTCGACGCGCGCGATCCGCGCGTGGGCGTGCGGCGAGCGGAGGAACGCCGCGTAGAGCATGCGCGCCGGGCGGTGGTCGTCGACGTAGCTCCCCTGGCCGGTCAGCAGACGCGGATCCTCGCGCCGCGCCACGCGCGCGCCGACGAGCCGCGGCAGATCCACTCCCACGAGCTCGCTCCGAACCTAGCGCCCCGAGGCGAGGATGGGCGCGGCGGCCCGGACCGCGTTGACGATCCCCTGGTAGCCGGTGCACCGGCAGAGGACGGCCGAGATGCCCTCGCGGATCTCGCGGTCGCTCGGCGACGGGTTCGTGCGCAGGAGATCCAGCGCGGTGATCAGCATGCCGGGCGTGCAGAAGCCGCACTGCAGCCCGTGATGCTCGCGGAACGCCTCCTGCAGCGGGTGGAGCTTGCCGTCGCGCATCAGGCCCTCGACCGTGCCGAGCTCGGCGCCGTCGGCCTGGACGGCGAGCATGATGCACGAGCGCGCGGCCTCGCCGTTGAACATGATCGTGCACGCGCCGCAGATCCCGTGCTCGCAGCCGACGTGCGTGCCGGTGAGTCCGAGATCCTCGCGGATGAAGTCGACCAGGAGCTTGCGCGGCTCGCATCGCCCCTCGTGGGCGACGCCGTTCACTTTCAATCGCACCGTCACCATGTCAGCCACGCGCAACTCCGATCGCCCTCGTGAGGGCGCGCTTCGTGAGCACTCCAGCGAGGTGGCGCCGATAGTCGGCCGAGGCGTGGATGTCCGCGTCGGGATCGACGAGCTCGGTGGCCTTGCGCGCCGCCGCGTCGATGGCCGCCTCGCCCAGCCCGTCGCGCTCGAGGATCTCCTCGGCGGCGCGCAGCCGCACCGGCACGGGCCCGGCGCCGGCGGTCGCCAGACGCGCCATCGTGCACCGCTGGCCCTCGCGGACGACCATCGCCGCGATGCCGACGATCGCGAAATCGCCGTGCCGGCGCGCGAACTCCTCGAGCGCGTAGCCGACGCCGGCGGGCATGGCCGGCAGCCTCACCTCGGTGAGGATCTCGTCCGGAGCTAGGTTCGTCGTGAGATACGTCTGGAAGAGATCGGCCGCGCGGATCACCCGATCGCCCTTGGCGCCGCGCGCCACCACCTCGCCCTCGAGCGCCGCGAGCACCGCCGGGTATTCGGCCGACGGGTCGGCGTGGGCGATGGAGCCGCCGATGGTGCCGCGCGTGCGGATCGGCAGGTGGCCGACCCAGCGCGTCGCTTCCTTCAAGAGCGGCAAGTGTTGCGCGACGACCGGCGAGAACTCGATCGTGCGCTGGCGGGTCATCGCGCCGAACCGGACCTGCCCGTCCTGCTCGCGGATGTAGGCGAGCGAGGCGACCCGGTTGAGATCGACCAGCGCGGCCGGCCGCGCCAGGCGGAAGTTCAGCAGCGGCATCAGGCTCTGACCGCCGGCCAGGACCTTGGCGTCGCCGCCGTAGCGGCCGAGCGCCGCGACCGCCTCGTCGAGGGTCGTCGGGGCGTGGTATTCGAACTTGGGCGGTTTCATTGTAGCGGGGTCCTGGAGGCCGGCTTGGATCGAGGGTGGCCTGAGAAAGATGCGAGTGGCTCCGTGACGCCCGTTCTCACCGTTGGCCCTCCGACTTTGCGTGGCTCCGACACGCCCGAGCCATCGCTGTCCATAGTTTCGACGGGGTCATCGGCAGCTCGTTGATCCAGATGCCGAGCGGCGCCAGCGCGTCGCTGACGGCATTGGCGATGACCGCCGGCACCGTCATCGACGACGACTCGCCGAGCCCCTTCGAGCCGAGCGGCGTCAGCGGCGACGGCGATACGATGTGCGCGATGTCGATCTGCGGCGCCTCGCTGGCCGTCGGCACCAGATAGTCCATGAAGGTTCCGGTCAGGAACTGGCCGTGCTCGTCGTAGGCGAGCTCCTCGTACAGCGCGCCGCCGAGTCCGTGCAGCGCGCCGCCGTAGATCTGCCCCTCGGCGATCATCGGGTTGATGATCGTGCCCGCGTCGTGCACGGTCACGTAGCGGAGGATCTGGATCGCCGCCGTCTCGGGATCGACCTCAACGGCCATCACCTCGGCGATGAAGCCGTACGTGTTGGACGAGTTCACGCGGTCCTGGGCGTCGACGGCCTTCGCGACCGTGAAGCCGAACACCGCCGTCGCCTGGAGCGCCGGCTCCATCCCCTCGGGCAAGGACTCGGTGTTCCAGTGGGCGCGGCCGGCCAGGTCCTTGATGGAGTACGACGGGCCCTTGCCGCTCCGCGGCCGCACGGCGCCGTCCCGGAACTCGAGCGACGCGACCGGCAGCTCCATCAGGTGCGCGCCGTATTCCACGAGCTTGGCCTTGAGCTTGCGGGCGGCCAGCGCGACGGCGCTCGTTCCCACCGACCCGAAGCGGCTCGAATAGGTACCGGACGAGATCGACCACACCCGCGTGAACGTGTCCATCTCGTCCACGACGGTGACGTCCTGGGGTGCCAGCCCGAGCTCGTCGGCGACGATCTGCGAAACCACCGTCTGATGGCCCTGGCCCTGCGGCGTCGTGCCGAGGATCGCGATGACGCGCCCGAGCGGGTCGATCTTGATCGTCGCCGCGTCGACGGCGCCGGACTTCGGCAGGTACTCGGGCTTGGCGCGGAACTGCGGGTCGAGCGCGGTGGCCACGTAGCCCATGTTCGAGACCGACGGGTCGACCGCCAGCGCGAGCCCGATCCCGACATAGCGGCCCGTGGCCCGCGCCTTCGCCTGCTCGCGCCGGAGCTCGTCGTAGCGCGCCAGCTGCAGCGCTCGCTCGAGGACCGCCGGGTAATCGCCGCTGTCGTAGAGCCCGCCGGACGGCGTGCGATAGGGAAACTGATCGGGCTGCACGAGGTTCTTGCGCCGCACCTCGGCCGGATCGAGCCCGAGGCGGTCGGCCAGCCGATCCATCATGCCTTCGGTCTCGAAGTAGAGGTGGCCGCACGCGTAGCCGCGATTGGGTCCGGTGAGGCTCTTGTTGGTCATAACGACCGACGCGTCGACCTCGAGGTGCTGGAAGCGATAGGGCCCGACGAAGTTCCCGGTCGGACGGAAGCTGCATCCCGGCTCCGGGCTCCGGATGTAGCCGCCGACGTTGTCGAGCCACTTGAACCGCATGCCGAGGATCGTGCCGTCCTTCCGCGCCGCCAATTCGCGGTAGGCGACGCGATCGGTCCCGCTGGACGAGGCGAGCAGATGCTCGCGCCGGTCCTCGATCCACTTGACCGGCACGGAGAGCCGCATCGCGGCGAGCGCGATGAGGGCGATGTACGGGTAGATCGACGACTTGATGCCGAACGAGCCGCCGATGTCTGTCGGCACGATGAAGCGCAGCTTGTTCTCGGCCAGGCCGAGCACGCGCGCGGTCAGCGGGTGCATGATGAACGGCCCCATGAAGTTCGACCACACCGTGCACACGCCGTCGATCGGGTCCCAGCGCGCGATGACGCCGTACGTCTCGATCGGCGTCGAGCCGTACTTCGGAAAGCTGAAGCGCTCGGTCAGGACGACGTCGGCCTCGCGGAACGCGCGGTCGGGCTCGCCGTAGACGAGGCGCCGGTTGCCGGCCAGGTTCGACCCGACGGCCTCGTGCAGCACCGGCGCGGTCGTGTCGAGCGCGCGCTCGGGATCGACCACCACCGGCAAGGGACCGTAGTCGACCCGGACGAGATCGGCGGCGTCCTCGGCGACGTAGCGGTTCTTGGCGACGACGACCGCGACCGGCTCGCCGACGAACCGCACCCGATCCGTGGCCGCGCAGTAGTAGTGGATCGGCGCGGTCACCCCGACCGAGAACGGCTTGGTATGGCGCGCGACGTCGGCGCCGGTGATCGCGCCGACGACGCCTTCCAGGGCCAGTGCCGCCGAGAGGTCGTAGCCCCGGATCGCCGCGTGGGGCAAGGGCGAGCGCACGATCGCCGCGTGGCATACATTGGCAACTGGCGGGTGATCGTCGATGTAGGTTCCGCGGCCGGTGAGGAGCCGCGCGTCCTCCACGCGCTTGACCGACTTCCCGATCCAGCGGGCTTCGCTCACTATGTCCCGGCCAGCAGGAACGGCACGTTGGCGTTCTTGGCGACCACGCGTAGCTGGTCCATGAGGTCGTCCGGGATCGGCACGCCCTGCTCGAGCCGCTCCTTCTTGTTCGCCCGCTCGGGATCGCCGGCGACCAGCACCGGCTGATTCGCGTCGACGCGCTTGGCGTTGTGCAGGACGTCGATCACCTGGTCGAGACCCTCCTCGAACTCGCCCTCTTCGCGGAACGCGCGCGGGTCGATCGCCATGAAGAAGTGGCCGATGTTGTGGGGGTCGGACGTCTTCTGCGTCTGGTTGCGGATCGGCGAGAACGAGGCGCCGGCGAGCGTGCCGGCCAGCACGTGCACCATCACCGCCAGGCCGTAGCCCTTGTGGCTGCCCGCCTCGCGCGTACCGCCGAGCGGCGTGATGCCGCCGTCGCGGCTCGTGACGTGCTGGAACCCCTTCGCCGAATCGGTGATCGTCTTGCCGTCGCCGTCGACGACCCAGCCCGCCGGCAGCGGCGTATGGTTCAGCTTGTAGACCCGGACCTTGCCGGCGGCGACGGTCGTGGTCGCCATGTCGAGCTCGAACGGCGGGTTACGCTTCGCCGGGGCCGCGAACGCGAGCGGGTTCGTGCCCATCACCGGCTCCGCCCCGAAGGTCGGCACCATCGTCACGCCGCGGGTGGCCGAGGTCACCATGCCGATCACGCCGCGATCGGCCGCGATCCGCGAATAGCAGCCGGCCGCGCCGAAGTGGTGCGAGTTGAACACGTCCACGACGCCGACGCCGACCGCGAGGCACTTGTCGACCGCCAGGTTCATCCCGTAGGCGGCGGCCGGGTGGCCGAGCGAGGCGTCGGCGTCGATCAGCGCCGTCGCCGCCGTCTGGCGCACCGTCTTGAAGGTCGGCCGCATGTTCAGCCGGCCGTTGCGGAACTCCTGGTCGTAGGTCGGAAGCATCCCGATGCCGTGCGAGTCGACGCCTCTGAGGTCGGTCTCCACCATCATGTCGGCGGTGGTGTCGGCGTGAGCCTCCGACATCCCCCACGCCCGGAAGACGGACACGAGCTGACGGCGAATCTGCTGGGCTGGAACACGCATCGCGGTCTCCGCGTCGACGCGATCAGCCGCGGCCGACGAACGGCATCTTGTTGGCCATGACCGTCATGAAGAGCACGTTCGTGTCGAGCGGCATCCGCGCCATGCAGAGCACCGCGTTGGCGACGTTCTCCACGTCCATCGTGGGCTCGATCATGGTCGTGCCGTTGGGCTGCGGCACCCCCTTGGCCATCCGCTCGGTCATCGGCGTGGCGGCGTTGCCGATGTCGATCTGGCCGCAGGCGATGTCGTATTTCCGGCCGTCCAGCGACGTTGCCTTGGTGAGGCCGGTGATCGCGTGCTTGGTCGACGTGTACGGCGCCGAGTTCGGCCGCGGCGTGTGCGCCGAGATCGAGCCGTTGTTGATGATCCGGCCACCCCGCGGGTTCTGGTCCTTCATGATCTTGAAGGCCTCCTGCGTGCACAGGAACGAGCCCGTCAGGTTGGTGTCGACGACCGCCTTCCACTGCTCGACCGTCAGGTCTTCCAGGAGCCCGGCGGCGCCGATCCCGGCGTTGTTGAAGAGGAGGTCGAGGCGGCCGAACGCGCTCTTGGTCTTCGCGAAGAGCGCGCGGATGGCCTGGGGATCGCACACGTCCGTGGGCACGACCAGTGCTCGGGAGCGCGCGTCGCCGCCCTCGGCCGCCACCTTTTCCAGGGCCTCCTTGCGCCGCCCGGCGAGCGAGACGTGGTAGCCCTCTCTCAGCAACGCGAGCCCGACCGCCCTGCCCACTCCGCTTCCGGCACCCGTCACGATCGCGACTTTCTTGTCCATATCGGATCTCCTGATAGCCCTTGATGGTCGATGCCGCCGACTCTACCATGGGGCACCCTCGGGGCGCGGGAGGACATGGGCCGGATCGTGTACGCGGCGGCGATGTCGCACGTGCTCTACCCCGACTACTACGGCCAGAACGTCGGCCCCCACGGCCGGCGGATGGTGGAAGAGCTGATCGCGGTCGTGCGCGAGATGGGACGCTCGCTCGCCGCCACGGCGCCGGACGCCCTGGTCGTGATCGCCGACGATCATCTGAACGTCTTCTCGTTCGACGCCGTCCCCGCGCTCTGCGTCCGCGTCGGGCGGTCGGTGAACCGGATGATCCAGCCCGACGCGATCGAGTTCGACCGCGCCCTCGACGGGCTCCCCGAGCGCTATCCGGTCCACGAAGATCTGGCCAACAGCATCCTCGAAAAGGGCGTGCAGGCCGGATTCGACTTCGCGGCGTCGTGGTCGGCGCCGCTGGACCACGCCTTCCTGAGCCCGGTCTCCACGCTCTACGGCGACCGGCTCGTCCCGCCGCTCGTGCCCTTCTGGGTCAACTGCTTCGTGACGCCGCAGCCGACCGCGAAGCGCTGCTTCGAGGCCGGCCGTCACATCGGGCGCGTCGTGGCCGAAGGGCCGTGGAAGGTCGCGGTCATTGCTACCGGAGGGCTCAGCCACTTCCCGGAGCTCTCGCTGGCGCGCATCGGCCAGTCGGATCCGGTCTTCGACCGCCGCATCGTCAAGCTGATGGAGGCAGCAGACCACGCAGCACTCACCGCGCTCACGGCCAAGGAGCTCCACGAGAGCGGGTCGCACGAGCTGCTCAACTGGATCGTGCTGCTGGGCGCGGTGAGCCCGGCGCGCGCCCGCGTGGGCTTCTACGGCGAGATGGGCCGCGTCGACCTCGCGGCGCTCGAGTGGGACGTGGCATGAGCCGCTACGAGACGAACGTCGTGCTCTACCGCTTGAAGAAGGACGAAGCCTTCCGCGACCGGTTCCGCGCCGAGCCGCGCTCGGCCCTCGCCGGCGCCGACCTCACCGACGAGGAGCGCGAGGCGTTCGTGCGCTGGGACGCCCGCAAGCTGAACGAGCTGGGCGGCTCGCTGCACTTGCTGATCTCGATTCCCGGCCTCAGCAGCCACTGACAACTCGAAAAGGAGACCCCAGATGCCCCGGTATCTCGTCGAGCGGACCTTCCCGGACGGCCTCGTCATCCCCGTGAACGAGATGGGCGCGCAAGCGTGCCTCACCGTGATAGGCAACAACCTCGCGGACAACGTGACGTGGGTGCACTCGTACGTGAGCGACGACAAGAAGAAGACCTTCTGCATCTACGACGCGCCGGACCCCGAGGCCATCCGGCGTTCGGCCAAGCGCAACAACCTACCGGTCGACCGCATCACCGAGGTCAGCGTTCTCGATCCGTACTTCTATCGATCGTAGTCCCGGGCTAGAGCTCCCGGAGCGCGAAGGCGATCGGCGCGCGTGCCGCCCGGACGGCAGGCGGCACGCCGCCGACGAGCCCCATCAGCAGCGCGAAGGCGAGGCCCATCGCGAGCAGGCCGGGCGTCACCCGGAACGCGAAGGCCAGGTGCGAGAACGTCTGCCAGTTGATGGTGCCCGTCGTGAGGCCGTTCAGCGGCAGGACGACGGCGCAGCCCACGAGGCCGCCGACGAGCGCGATGCAGAGCGCCTCGACGACGAACGACACGACGATGCTCCCGCTGCCGAACCCGATCGCCCGGAGCGTGGCGATCTCGCGCGTGCGCTCGGACACGGCCGAGTACATCGTGTTCAGCGCGCCGAAGACGGCGCCGATGCCCATGACCACGGCGATGATCGAGCCCAGGACCGTGATCAAGGTCGTCAGCTGCCGCGACTGCTTCGCGTAGTAGTCGATCTCGCGGTCGATCTGCACCGTGACGCGCGGATCGGAGGTCAGAGAGTCCTTGAACCCGGTGAGCGCGGCCGGGGACGTGAGGCGCGCCGTGGCCGACTGGAACATGTTGAGCGGGCGCTGGTACACCTGGCGCAGCACGCTGTAGTCGCACCAGAGCTCCGAATCGTACGCGGTGCCGCCGCTGTCGAACACGCCCACCACGGTCCAGGTGCCGCCGCCGAAGCGGACGGTCTGGCCGAGCTCGAGGCCCTCGTAGCTCGCGGCCACGTTGCGTCCCACGAGCAGCTCCGACAGCCCGGGTTGAAAGGCGCGGCCGGCGACGATCTTCACGGTCGGCCGGACCGCCAGCGCCTTGAGCGACACGCCCCGGACCTGAGCGTTGCCTTCGACGCCGCGGCCTCTCAGCGGGAACGAGGCGATCACCACGACCTCGGGGCTCACCAGCGGGCCGCTGTCGCCGCGCTCGACGCCGGGCGCGTCCTCGACCACTCGCACCTGCTCGAGCATCACGCTGCTGTCCATCTCGGAGGTGGCCCCCGCTCGCCGGACGATCGCGTTGCGCGCCGACCCGGACGCCACCAGTGTGGCCTCGAAGCCGCGCGCGAGCGAGAGCATGGCCACGAACACGCCGACGGTCCCCGCGATTCCCAACACGGCCACCACGGTGGAGGTCCATCGCGCCGCGAGGCTCCGCACGTTGTAGCTGAGCGGAATGGCCACGTCAGATCCGCCTGAGCGCGTCGACGACCCGCAGCCGGCTGGCGGAGACCGCCGGCAGGAAGCCGGCCGCGAGGCCCACGGCCAGCGCCAGGCCGAGGCCGACGGCGATCGACGGTGGCGACACGTAGAAGAAGGGCAGCAGGCCTCCGGTCGGATCGCCGCGCAAGGTGAAGAGCTTCGCCAGCGCGAGCCCGAGGCCTCCCCCGACCACGGCCACGGCCATCGTCTCGACGAGGACGAGGGCCAGCACGAAGCCGTCGCGAAAGCCGACCGCTTTCAGGACGGCCAGCTCGCGCGTCCGCTCCCGGACGGCGATCGCCATCGTGTTGCCGGTCACGAGCAGGAGCGTGAAGAAGACGACGCTGCCGACGCTCATGATCAGGAGCTGGATGTTGCCCATCTGCTTGACGAACGAAGCGGCGAAGGCTTTCTCGGTGTCGGTCTTGGTCTCGGTCGGCGAGTTCGCGAACTGCTCGTCGATCACCTTCACCAGGCGCACGGCGTCGTCCGGTTTCGCAATGCGGATGACGTACCAGCCCACCACGCCCTTCGTGAACGGCTTGCGCTCGTCGAAATAGTCCCAGCGGAACCAGAACTGCGTGGTGTCGTCCTGAGGCCGCCGCCCCCGGTAGACGCCGCGGATGTTGAACTCCCAGTTACCCGGGAAGATCGCGCCCTTGATCGGAATGCGATCGCCGATCTTCCACTTGAAGCGCTCGAGCAGCGCCTCGCCGACGATCGCGCCCTCCTTGTCGCCGAGGAAGGCCTGCCATTGATCGTCGGGCACGACGAACTCGGGATACATCTCGCGATAGTGCTCGCGATCGATCGCGAACTGCGGAAAGAAGTTGCGCTCGTCCTGGTACACGCCGCCGAACCAGTTGGCGAACGTCACCTTCGTCACGCCGGGAATCTTCGCCAGCCGGTCGCGATAGGCGAGCGGCAGGGGCTGGATGATCGAAACGCGGTTCAGCACCACCAGCCGGTCGACGCCCGCCACATCCACGCCCTGCTGGAAGGCGCCGTCGACGGCCGACAGGATCCCGAACAGGAACAGCGCGACCGCGAACGACCCGGCCGTGAGCGCGGTGCGGGTTTTCTTCCGGAGCAGATTGCTCGCGACGAGATGCAGGTACTTCAGCGTCGAGCTCCGCCCCGACGGATTCCGTGAGGGCCCGCGGTCGACCTCATCGCGGCGGCGACGCGGTCACGGACTCGACGAGCACGCCCTTTTCCAGATGCAGGATGAGGCGCGCGTGCTCTGCCGCGCGCGGATCGTGGGTCACCAGCAGCACGGTCTTTCCGTGGTCCCGGACGAGGCGGTCGAGCAGGTCGAGGACCTCGTCGGCGCTCTTCCGGTCGAGGTCGCCCGTCGGCTCGTCGCACAAGAGAAAGGTCGGATCGGCCACGATCGCCCGCGCGATACCCACCCGCTGCTCCTGTCCGCCCGAGAGCTGGCGGGGGTAGTGGCGCATGCGGTCGTCCAGTCCCACGACGGCCAGCGCCGTCTCGACGTGGCTTCGGCGCTCCGCCTTCGACAGGCCGGTGAGCAAGAGCGGCAGCTCGACGTTCTGGAAGGCGGTGAGCACGGGAATCAGGTTGTACATCTGGAAGACGAACCCGACGTGACGCGCGCGCCAGGCCGTCAGCTTGGCCCCGGACATGCGCGTGATCTCGTCGCCCGCCACCGTCACGCTGCCCTCCGAGGGCACGTCGAGGCCGCCGAGCAGGTTGAGCAAGGTCGTCTTGCCCGAGCCGCTCGGCCCCATGAACGCGACGAAATCGCTGGCGTCCACGTCCAGGTTGAGGCCCTGGAGCACGTGGATCTGCTCGCCGCCCCGGCGGTACGTCTTTCCGAGCCCGCGCGCCCGGATCAGGCTTTTGCTGTCCGCCCTCCCGTCGATGCTGACCATGAGTCTCCTGTTTGGATGCGCGCCCCGGCCCGCGGGACGCCGGCCCCGCGACGGCCTGCCGCCGCGCCCGCCGTTGGGCTAGCGCTTCACGCGCACGGACTGGCCGTCGCGCAGCTGTTTGGCCCCGGTGGTGACGACCTGCTCGCCGTCCGAGAGGCCGGCGAGGATCTCTTGCTCGTTGCCGCGCGCCTGGCCGAGCCGCACCGCGCGCCGCTCCACCTTTCCGTCGCGGTGGACGTACACGGCCGTGGTCGCGCCCTCCTCGACCAGCGCCGCGCGCGCGATCAGGACCCGTCCGGCCATCGCCGGCGCGCCGCGCTCCTCGCCGAGGAACGTGACCTTGACGCCCATGTCGGGAAGGATGCGCGGATCCAGTCGATCGAAGCTCGCCCGTACCTTGACCGTCGCCTTCTGCCGGTCGGCCGTCGGGATCACCGTGCGCACCTTGGCCGGGATCTGCCAGTCCGGGTAGGCGTCGAGCACGGCGGTGACGGGCTGACCCGCCTTCACCCGCGCGATATACGACTCGTTCACGTCCACCTCGATCTCGAGCGAGGCCATGTCGACGATGGTCGCGATGCCCGTGCGGGTGAAGCCGCCGCCGGCGGACACCGGCGAGACCATCTCGCCGCGCTGCGCGTCCTTGGAGACCACGATGCCCCCGAAGGGCGCGCGCACCGTGCAGTTGTCGAGGTCTTGCTGCGCCACCTTCACGCGCGCCTCGGCAGCGCCGACCTGCTCGCGCGCCAGCACGATCCGCGCCTTCAAGCTGTCCACCGCCATCCGGGCCTGATCGCGGCTCTGCTCGGCCACGAGCTTGCGCTCCCACAGCTCCTCGACCCGACGGAGCTCGCGCTCGGCGTTGTCGAGGTTCACGCGCAGATCGCCCAGGGTCGCCGCCGTCGCATCGCGCTCGGCCATCGCGGAAGTCAGCCGGGCCCGCGCGTCGGAATCGTCGAGCTTCGCGAGCACCTGTCCCGGCTCGACCTGCATGCCCTCGTCGACGTAGATCTCGTTCACCCGCGCGGTGATCTTCGCCGCGATGGTCGCGCGCTGGCGAGGTGTGACGTACCCGCTCGCGTTCAGGAGCGCCGCACGGCCTCCCTTATCCGCGCGCACGGTCGCCACCTCGACCTCCGGAGCCTGCTCGCGCAGCATGACATACAGGCCGGCGGCGGCCGCGAGCACCACCGCGAGTCCCACGGCCAGCGCGCGCCAGCCGAGGCTACGCGGCCCGCGCCGCGCGCGCTCGTCGATCCGGAGAGCCGAGAGATCGGGGCTGTTCATGAGACTCCAGGGTAACAAGACCGCGGGCGCGCCGCCCGCCGAGACACATTGTCGGATACTCTACCGGCAAGGAGGCGCGATTGTGAAGGAACCGTCGGGGCTCGTGCGCCTGGTCCTGGTTCAGCTGGAGCGGCTCGGCGAGCTGGGCGTGGCCCGGGACGTGCTCCTCCGTCAGGCACAAATCGACGAGCGCCAGCTGCCGGATCCGGACGCGAGGATCCCGCTCGCCGCGGTGACACGCCTCTGGCGTGTCGCGGCCGAGCACGTGGCGGATCCGGCCTTCGGGCTCCGAATCGGCGCCGAGACGTCGGTACGCGAATGGGGTCTCGTCGGGTACGCGGGCGCCTTCAGCAGCACCCTCGGCTCGGCGCTCAAGCGCTTCGCCCACTACAGTCGCGTCATGTCGGATGCGCTGGTCATCCGGATCGACACCGAGCAGGACGCGACCTGGGTGCGCCTGGACGTTCAGCCGGCGCTGCGGGCGTACCGACCCGCCGTCGACGCGCGCCTCGCGGCCCTCGTGTCGGCCTGCCGGGAGATGGTCGCCGCGCCGGTCACGCCGCTCCTCGTCCAGCTCTCCTATCGACAGCCCGCCGACGTCAAGGAGTACGAGCGGTTCTTCGGCGCGCCGCTGGAGTTCGGTACGCTGGCCTCGTCCTTTCTTCTCCGAAGCGATGACCTGGCGCGCCGGATCGCCGTGGCGGACAAGACGCTCGTCGGCTATCTGGAAACGCTCGCCGACCAGACGCTCGCGAGCATCGGCAAGGAGCAGACGCAGCGCGAGCGGGTGCACCGGGCGCTGTGGGCCGAGCTGAGCGAGCGGAACCCGACGCTGGAGGAAATCGCCCGTAGCCTTGGAGTCAGCGCCCGGACACTCCAGCGCCAGCTGCGCCAGGAGGGAACGACCTTCGCGAAGCTTCTCGCCGAGCTTCGGCGTGAGATGGCGCCCACGCTCCTGCGTGACGGCCGCCATGGCGTGTCCGAAGTGGCGTTTCTGCTCGGCTACGAGGATCCGAGCGCGTTCCGCCGCGCCTTCCAGCGGTGGTTTGGCCGCTCGCCGCGGGCGTTCCGCAGCTCCGCCGACTGACGCATCCATCCTCCAGTTTGGCGCCCGCGGCGCGAAACTTGTCGCGTGCGACCCCGGTGCCGAGGCGGCGTCCTCGTTAGTATCTGTGAAGCATGCACAGCGCACCCATGGCCGATCTCCGCGGCATCCACGTGCTGGTGATCGACGACGACAAGCTGGCCCGACACTTCCTCCGATCGGTGCTCGAGTTCTCCAGCGCGATCGTCACCGCCGCCGGCACCGCGGACGCGCTCAGGGCCGCGCTCATCGCCGACGTCATCGTCTGCGATCTCGCCTCGGCCGAAGCGGCCGGACGCGAGTTCCTCTCGCAGCTTCAGCAGCTGCACGTCCGCCTGGGCCGCTCGGTACCGGCCATCGCGCTGGTGCCGGCCGGCACCCGCGGCGCGCGCGCGCGGGCGCCGGGTTTCCAGATGCACTTGATCAAGCCGATCGACGGCGACGAGCTCCGCGCCGCGGTCCTCGAGATGGCCCGCCGCTAGCATTCCCCTCCGCGCTCGCGCGGCCGAGGCTAGAGCGCGATGAGCCCGTGCCGCACGCCGAACGTGACCGCCTCAGTGCGGCTTGCCGCCCCGAGCTTCGCGAGGATCGAGGCAACGTGGAACTTCACCGTCTGGCTCGAGATTCCGAGCCCGCCGGCGATCGACCGATTGCTCATTCCCTGCGCCATCATCTCGAGGATCTCGAGCTCGCGCGGGGTCAGGGCCGCCGCGCCGCCGTGCGGCTCGGCGGCGCGCGCCTCGGCGGATCGCTTCAGCGCATCGGGATGGAGCGCGACGAGGCCGGCCCTCGCGGCGACGATCGCGCCGGCGAGCTCCTCGGCCGTCGCGTCGTCCCGGAGGACCGCGCGGACGCCCAGCCGCCGAGCCTGAGCCGTCCAGGCGGCGGCCGGGTCCGACGAGAGCAGCACGACGGCCTCGACGCTCGGGAGCCCGCGGAGCACCTCGAGCGCCCGCGCCGCGGCGTCCGAGGGTAACGCCAGCACGACGACGGCGGCGGCGGCGCGATCGTCGAGTCGCCGGGCGAGCTCCGTGAGTCCGCTCACGCTCACGCGCAGATCGGATCGGCCCCGCAGCATCGCCTCGATGCGCGCGGCGGTCAGCTCGCTGCCGGCAACCACGAGGACCGCGCTCGACCGCTCGCGCTCGCGGGGAACGGGGCGAAGTCGGCGGCGCTCCGCCACGGTCACACCCGAGCGGTCTCGACGAAGCGTGCGACCACGCTCAGCGGCACCGCGAGGGCCAGGGAGCCGGCGGCTCTCGAATTCACGCCGACGATGCGTCCGGCCGCATCCGCGAGCGGCCCGCCGGAGCTGCCGGGCGCCAGACGCAGATCCGCCTGGATCCACGGGCGTCCGTTCCGCTCGATCGGGCCGATCGCGCACACGATGCCGGCGCTCAGCGCGCCGCGCAGGCCGTACGGATGGCCGACGGCGGCGACGAACGAGCCGATGCGGACGGTGTCCGGCTCGGCGAGCGTCGCGGCCGCGAGGCCCGTCCCCAGCACGCCGAGCAACGCGAGGTCCGCGTCGACGTCACGCGCCAGCACGCGCGCGCGCAGGCACCGGCCATCGACCAGCCGCACGGTGGCCTCGGGCCGTCGCACGACGTGGGCGTTCGTGACGACGCAGCCGGCCGGCCACAGCACGCCGGAGCCCAGGAGATCGCCGGCGTCCGTCACCTCGACGGTCACCCCGCGCAGATGCTCGGCGAGGCCCGCGATGTCAGGTACGCTTTGGACGCTCACCGACGGTCACCTGCAGATCCTTGGGCTCGCCGCCGCGAAGCACCAACGCGGTGATGCGTTCGCCCACCCGGTCCGGCCTCAGCGCGGACTTGAGATCGGTGGGATCGGCGATGCGGGTCGCGCCGAGCGAGACGATGACGTCGCCGATCGTCAGGCCGGCCGCGGCGGCCGGGCTTTCCGCCTGCACCTCGACCACGATGACGGCGGTCTGCTGATCGAGGTTGAGTCGCTGCCGGACCGGCTCCGGCAGGCGGACCGGCTGCGTGCTCACACCCAGGTAAGCCCGCGGAATGCGGCCACGGCGCTGCAGCTCGTCGACCACGCGGCTCACGGCCGCCGCCGGGATGGCGAGCCGCCAGTGCCGGGACGCGCCCGAGGTGTTGATGCCGACGACTCGCCCCTGCGCGTCGACCAGCGGACCGCCGGAGAAGCCCGGATAGAGCGTCAGGTCGAGATGGAGCATCTGCTTGTCGCCGACCGAGCTCACCACGCCCCAGCTCGCCCGCGGCCCCGCGCCCAGCGCCAGCACGATGTGGCCGACGCGTACCGCGTCCGAATCCGCGATCTCGGCCACCGCGACGCCCGGCGCGTCCACCTTCAGGACGGCGACGTCGATCGTCGGGTCGCGGCCGGCCACCCGCGCCGTCAGCGCCCGACCGTCGGGCCCGGTGATCGTGACCTCCTCCTCGACGTGCACGGTGTGGTCGGCGGTGACGACCAGCCCGGGTCGCCAGTGCACGCCGGTCGACCCGAGCCGGGCGCGCCCGTTGACCGCGAAGACCGCGCGCCCGGCGCGCTCCACGGCCGCGGCGAGATCGTTCGAGAGGCTCTGCAATCCGTTCATTCGATCCTCCATCGATCAGGCTATCGTTCACCGCCAGCATGCCCGGCGGCGAGCGGCCGGGGAATCGCCCGAATGGGTGGGGGCGGGTCGTTGGGCGGCGGGGTGGTTCGGGCGCCTCAGTGGCCGACGCCCGCGACCGTGACACCCCGGAAGGTCGCGAGGCGCTTGGCCATCGGCGTGTTGCGGCTGCGCGCCACCCGCACCTGGCCGTCGACGACGACACAGGAGATGCCGGGGATGTCGCCGCGGGCGATCGCGGTCAGCGCGTCGTCGGCGAGCGAAGCCGACGGCGCGTCGCAGACGACCAGATCGGCGGGGGCGCCGACGGCAATCGTGCCCGTGCCCGCCGCCAGGCGAAAAGCCTGCGCGTTGTTGCCGGTGGCGAGCGCGATCACGACTTCCGGCGGCAGGTCGCCGAGCGAGGCGATCTCGCAGACGCTCTTCACGACGCCGAGAGGCATCACGCCCGTCCCGGTCGGCGTGTCGCTGGCCACGCACACGCGCGCGAGCGCGTCGGCCTCGCGCGCACGCTTCACGATGTGGAGCGAGGCGCGGAGATTGCCGGCCTGGACGATCTGCAGCGCCATCTGCGACTCGGCGATGATCCGGTCGATCCCCGCCTCGTCGAGCGACGTCGTGCCGCCGTTCACGTGGCCGCACACGTCCGGCCTGAGACGCAGCAGAACCTCGTGGCTGATCGGGCTCGAGCCGGGGATGGACGAGCCGCCGCTGTGGGACATGACGCAGAGACCGTGCTTCTGCGCGAGCCGCACCTCGGGCTCGCCGTCCCACGGCTGCGCGTAGCCGCCGAAGCCGTACTTGGCGTGACGCACGCCGTGCCGGGCCATCTCGGCGAAGTCCCCGTCGGTGAGCCCGGGCTCGAGCACCACCGAGCCCGCGTTGACCTTCATCCCGTTCGGGTGGAAGTGCTCGAAGCACTTCGCGGCCGCGATGGCCAGCGCCTTCGCCGCCGCCGCGTCGTGCGGCCGGCCGGGCGCGTGCACCCCCTCGCCCGCCGACACCACCGACGTGATCCCGCCGTGCACGTACGAGTCGAGAAAGTCCACGGTCTTCTGCCGGGGCGTGTAGTCGCCCAGCACCACGTGGCAATGCGAGTCGATCAACCCCGGAATCACCGTCGTCCCCAAGCAATCCACGACCACATCTGCCCGCGCCGCGCCGATCCGCGAAACAGCCCCGATCGCGGCGATTCGCCCGTTCTGAACGAGAATCGCCTCAGCCTCAAGCCTAGGCGCCCCCAGAATGCCGGTCGCTACCACACCGATGTTCACCAACGCAAGTGTAGGCACGAGCTAGTCCTCGCGATGATCGCGGCACGGGTGACAGGGCGGGCGGCGCGGCCGGTGGGTGCGGTCGGGGTCGAAGGGACCCGTTCCCGCGCCGCGGCGACGGACCACCGCGCGCCCGGATGGAGCCCAGCCGCCGCGTGACAGCGCACGCGCGCCGCGTGGTCGTCTCGACCCCGGCCGCACCCACCGGCCGCGCCGACCGTCCCGCCGCAACGCGATTATCGGTATTCGCCGAGGCAACGATCGACCATGCGCTTGGCGGACGTCCAGTCGTACGACCGGAACATGCGCCGATTCACGACGGGCTGGGAGGCCGAGTAGAACATCTCGTACTGGAGCTGGCGGCCGCCGAACTCGGTGCCGACGAAGTCCCAGATGAGCTTCACGAGCTTGATCCGCTCGCGGGCCCCGATCGCGGCCGCCTGGTAGTAGCGCGCGGTGTCGGCGCGGGTCTCGGGGCTGGTGAACGCGGACTCCGACGAGGGCACGGTCTGGAAGGCGCCGCCCGCCAGCTCGCGCAAGGTGCGCATCATGTCCACGATCAGCCGTCGCTGAAGCCCCATGCCGGCGTAGATGTACTGCGGGTGCGGGCGCGCGTAGCCGCGGGTGATCAGGGGATCGCGCTCGGCGGCCTTCACCATGGCGTCGAACGCCGCGCACAGCGACGCGATGTCGCCGCCGAGCGTGGCCTGGACGGCCGGGTCGCCGTCGGCGTTCTGGATCTCGGCCAGCCGCGCCGCGAGGCCGGCCATGAACTCGAGCTTCACGCCGAACCGGACCAGCGCCTGGAAGTTCGCCGTGGTGTGCGAGGGCGAGTCGTGGAATTGCGCGTTGACGAGGTCGACGTTGCGGTAGATGAAGACCTGCTCCCAGGGCACGAGGACGTCGTTGAAGATCACCGTCGTGTCGACCTCGTCGAATCGGGACGACAGCGGATAGTCGAAGACGCTCGTGGCCAGCGAGGCGAACGGGCGCCGCGGGTAGAGGCGCAGCCCCTCGGCGTTCATCGGCATCACGAGCGAGATCGCGTAATCCTCGTCGCCCGGCACGAGCGGGGTGATGTACGAGACGAAGAGCCAGTCGGCCATCGTGGCCGAGGTGGCGATCGCCTGGGCGCCGCGGACGACGATACCGCCCGAGGTCTCGCGCACCACGCCCGGATGCAGGAACGGCTCCGGATGGCGGTGGGCGGGCCGCGAGCGGTCCACCTGCGGCGGCACGATCGCGTAGGTCACGTAGAGATCCGCGTCGCGCGCGCGCGCGTAGAAGCGCGTCACGTTGTCGCCGTAGCGCGCGCCGGCGCCGTCGAAGAGATGCCGCCAGCCCGCGAACGCGGTGAGCACGCAGGCGACGTGGTCGGGCGTGCGCCCCATGAGGCCGAACGACGGCTCGGCCCAGAAGCGATGGACCCGCCGACGGGCGCCGAGGTCGTCGGCCGACCGTGGGACGAGCCACATGTTGCTGTGGCGCGCGCCCGTCGCCGGATCGACGAACGTCAGCGCCGGATCGTTCTCGGCGGCCTTCGCGCGATCGTAGGTCTCGGCGATTCGCCGGATCGGCTCGACGAACGCCGGATGCTTGGTGACGTCGTCGACGCGCTCGCCGTCGAGGTACACCGCCCGCCCGTCCCGGAGGCTCGCGACGTACGCGTCACCGCTGCGCATAGGCGTGCCCACCTTGCCACAGGCCGCCGGTAATGACAAACGCCGCCCCCGCCGGCCGAGGCGCGCGACATGAATTATGCTAATGTCCGCCACCGTGAGGCGCCCGCCCCTCGCCGTCGTGCTCGTCGCCCTCGTGATCCTGGCGCTCGGCGAGACGGCCGGCGCCGCGATGTCGCGGCTCAAGCCCGAGATCCAGCGCTACGCCGCGGCGCGCGTGGCCGCCAACCCGGGCGCGCACGGCTTCTCGGGCTCGGCCGAGTACGACGACGAGGTCCGCGAGCGTGCGATCTTCACCGCCGAGGCCGGGCTCTCGTTCTTCCACCTCCACGGCGAGGGCGTGGGCCTGGTCCTCTTCTTCGCGAGCGCGCTGGTGGCGGCGCTCGTGCCCGGGCAGCGCGCGCGAGGCGCGCTCTACCTGCTGCTGACCCTGGGCGGGCTCTTTCCGCTCGGCTATCTCGCCTACGGCGCGGCGGCCCTCGAGCTCGGCCGCGACGCGGGGATCGAGCTGGCCGAGCGCTGGATCCTGTCTCCGCTCGGGGTCTCGGCGATCGCCGGGCTGGCGGGCCTGTGGCTCGCCCTGGCGCGCCGGCGCGCATGACCGAACCGGATGCCCCGACCTGGCGAGTGCCGCCGCGCTGGGTCCTGCTGGTCGCCGTGCTCTCGATCGTCGCCGCGGAGGTCGGCGGCGGCTCGATGGCGCGCTACAAGGTCGAGCTGACGCGCTGGGCCCGCGAGGGGATGCTCGCCCGCCCCGGCGTCCACGGCCTGGTCGGGGTGCGGGACGTCGACGAGCGGATCCTCGACGAGGCGCTCGTGAAGTTCGACGCGGGGCTCCGGTTGTTTCACATGCACGCGGAAGGCATGGGGCTGGTGATCATCGCCACCTCGATGGTCGCGGCCACCGTGATCCGGCACGCCGCGGCCCGCCGCGCGATCATCGCCCTTCTCACGACGGGCGGAGCGGGCTATCCTGTCGGCTACCTCGTATGGAGCGCGCTGATCCCGTCGCACGGGCTGGAGCGAGCGAAGACGCTCGCCGAGTGGCTCATCTGGGTGCCGTTCGGCTCCGCCACGATCGTCGCGCTCTGGTGTCTCGCGGGCACGGTCGCGTGGTCGATGCTCGCGCGGCGACGCGCGTGAGCGGCCGTGCGATCCTCGCGGCGACGATCCTCGCGACGCTCGCGGTGCTCGCCGCGACGGCCGCGCCGGCCTCGGCGCATCACGTCGGCGCGTACGTCCCGAGAGACAACGCGGTCACCACCAACTTCAAGCAGGTAAAGTTCTCGGTGCAGGCGAAGAAGTACGACGTCGCGCTGCGGCTGTTCGACGAGGGCCCGCTCCGCGCCGAGATGCGCGCGCAGGCCGCCACCCTGCCGCCCGGCCTCGAGGACGGTACGCGGGCCGCGCTCGCGGCCGGCGACGGGCCCGAGGTCGAGCGGAGCCTCATGATCTTCTTCGCCGCGCTTGCCCGCGACCTGGCGCTCGAGGCCGACCGTCAGCTCGCCCGGCCCGACGCCACGCCGGAGACGCGCGTCGCCACGGGAGGCAAGTTCCTCGAGGCGATCTGGCGCTACTACAACCTCGTCGACTTCGCCGTCGCCACCCGCGACAACAAGGCCTCGGTCGCCGTCCGTCTCGCGTTCGACGAGGCGGAGGCCTTCGTCAAGCCTGCGGCCGGCGGGGCCGCGCCGGCCGACCCGGCGGGCATGCGGGTTCCGCTCCGGCGAATCGCGCAGGCTCTCTCCACCCTGATCGACGCGTCGTCAACGACACCGCCGTCAACGACACCAAGGAGGAATTCATGAAGCGCGTGACGTGGGGATTCACCCTGCTGGTCGCCCTGGCCGCGCTGGTCTGGATCGCGGCGCCGGCCGTCTCGCAGCAGAAGGTCGTCAAGATCGGCGACCTCGGCTCGAAGGTGGGCGTCTTCGAGGGCTACGGCAAGTACCAGACGTGGGGCATGCAGATGGCGGTCGAGGAGCTCAACGTCAAGGGCGGCGTCCTCGGCCACAAGATCGAGATCGTCTCCGAGGACGACGAGACCAAGCCCGCGCCGGCGGTGCGCAAGGCCGAGAAGCTCATCCTGCAAGACGACGTGAAGCTGCTGGTCGGCGCCGTCTCGAGCGGCGCGACCCTGGCGGTGATGGACGTCACCAAGAAGCACAAGACGATCCACTGGAACTCGGTCTCGTGCGCCGAGTTCATGCGCACCACGAAGTTCCACAAGTACTACTTCTCGAACCAGCCCGACTCTCGCATGCAGGCCACCGGCCTGGCCAAGTACATCGTCGACAAGATGGGCAAGAAGGTCTACATCTTCTACACCGACTACGCGATGGGCCAGTCGGACGGGCGCCAGTTCAAGACCGCGCTCGAGAAGCTCGGCGGCGAGGTCGTCGGCGTCGCCGGCGCGCCGCTCGACACCAAGGACTTCAGCCCTTGGTTCGGCGCGATCAACCAGTCGAACCCCGACGTGTTGTTCCTGGCGTTCGCGGGGACCGACTCGCTCAGGCTGATGACCCAGCTCCACTCCTTCGGCATGACGAAGAAGTACAAGCTGGCGGGCATCGACTGCTTCCTCCTGCAACAAGATTTGCCGTCGATCGCCGAGCCGATGGAAGGCTTCGTGCAGCTGAATCACTTCTCGCCGTACAACCCCGACGCGAACATGCAGGCCTACAACGCGCGGTTCAAGAAGAAGTTCGGGACCGACGCCAACATCGCCGCCGGCTCCTACGACGCCGTCCTGTTCTGGGCGGCGGCGGTCGAGAAGGCCAAGTCGTTCGACTCCGACAAGGTGGCCGAGGCCCACGAGGGCATGTGCATCGACAACACGCACATCGGCCGCCAGTGCATCCGCAAGGAAGACCACCAGGTGATCATGGACATGCACCTCTACCAGGTGAAGGGCGGCAAGAACCTGCCGATCGCGAAGATCGCCGGCAGCGACTCGATCGGCGAGGCGATGGTGGGCAAGGATCCGGTGGAAGGGTTCACCTGGGAGATCAAAAAGAAGTAGTTGGACTATCTCGTCGCGGTCCTGCTGCCGCAGCTCCTGCACGGCCTCGTCTTCGGGGCCGCGCTGGGGCTGCTGGCGCTGGGCCTGACCGTGATCTTCGGCCTGCTCGGCGTCATGAACTTCGCCCACGGCGAGCTCTACATGCTCGGCGCCTACGCCGGGATCGCCGTGGTCGGCGCGACCCACTCGTTCTGGGCGGCGCTCGTGGTGGCGCCGCTGGCCGTCGGCGCGATCGGCGCCGTGACCGAGCTGACGACGCTCCGGCCGCTCTATCGCCGTGAGCCGCTCTACGGGCTCATCCTCACCTTCGGCCTGGCCCTGGTGTTCCGCGAGGGCGCGCGCCAGATCTGGGGCGGCGACATGCGGCGCATCGTGCCGCCGTTCACCGGCTCGACGCCGCTGCTCGGCATGACCTATCCGAACTACCGGCTGTTCCTCCTGGCCGCGTCCTCGCTGCTCCTGCTGGCGATCTGGCTCTTCTTCACGCGCACGCGCGCGGGGATCCTGGTGCGGGCCGCGGTGCAGGACGCCGAGATGCTCGACGGGCTCGGCGTCAACGTGCCGCGCGTCTTCACCCTCACGTTCGCGGGCTCGGCCGCGCTCGCCGCGCTGGCCGGCCTCCTGCTGGCGCCCATCTTCACCGTCTACCCGCAGATGGGCGTGGAGATGATCCTGCTCGCGTTCATCGTCGTGATCCTCGGGGGCATGGGCTCGATGGGCGGCTCGGTGATCGCCGCCTTCGTCATCGGCCTGGCGCAGAGCTTGCTGACGCTCTGGATGAACCCCCAGCGGGTCGCGATCGCGATCTTCGCCATCATGATCGTGATCCTGATCGTGCGGCCGCGCGGGTTCTTCGGCCGTGAGGGCGTGCTTGAGTAGAGCGTTTTCACCGCGGGCGGTGATCGTGTGGTTGCTACTAGCGCTCTTGCCGGCGCTCCCGTTCATGTCGAAGTTCTACCTGCTGCTCGCCTTCGACGCGCTCCTGTTCGGGACGATCGCGATGAGCCTCGATCTGCTCATGGGCTACACGGGGCTCGTCTCGTTCGGCCACGCCGCGTTCTTCGGTCTCGGCGCCTACGCGAGCGCGGTCCTGCTGGAGCGCGGGATCGTCTCGCTCTGGGCGTGCCTGCTCGGGGCACTCCTGGTCGTCGGCCTCTACGCGCTCGTGGTGAGCTTCTTCGCCACCGCGCGGCGCGGGATCTACTTCGCGCTGCTCACCCTGATCTTCGCCGAGGTCGTGTACACGTTCTTCCGCTACACGCAGACCTTCGGCGGCTCGGACGGGATTCAGGGCGTGCCGTCGCCGCGCCTGATCGGCGACGTCGCGATCGACACGCCGCTGCGCAACTACTATCTCGTCCTGGTCTACCTGGGGCTCGCGTATCTCGCCTGCCGGGTGCTCGTGACCTCGCACTTCGGCCGGGTGCTCGTCGCGATCCGCGAGAACGAGGACCGCACGCGCTTTCTCGGCTACGACGTCCAGCGCTACAAGCTGGCCGTGTGCATGATCTCGGCGCTCCTCACCGGCCTCGGCGGCGCGCTCTACCCCGGGCGCTCGGCCTTCGCCACGCCCGACCTCATGCTCTGGACCGTGTCGGGCGAGTTCATCATCATGGTCATGATCGGGGGGCTCGGGACGCTCGCGGGCCCCGTCGTCGGCGGCGCGTTCTTCGTCCTGCTCCAGGAGAAGGTCTCGTCCTACGTGGACTGGTACTTCATCGTGATCGGCCTGGTCCTGATCTTCATCGTCCTGTTCATGCCCAGGGGCTTGCTCGGGGTTCGCGACCTCCTCGGCGGCCGGCGATGGCGCACGACGGCATAGTCCTCGAGGTCGATGCGGTCTCCAAAAGCTTCGGCGCCCTGGCGGCGCTCTCGAAGGTGAGCTTCGCCGTCCGGCAGGGCCAGGTCTTCTCGGTGATCGGGCCGAACGGCGCGGGCAAGTCGACGCTGTTCAACGTGATCTCGGGCCTGCACGTGCCGACCGTGGGGCGCGTGCGGTTCCGGGGCCGGGAGATCGCCGGGCTCGCGCCGGAGGCGATCAACCGCCTCGGCATCGCCAAGACCTTCCAGATCACGAACATCTTCCCGGAGATCTCCGTCTTCGAGAACGTGCGCGTCGCCGCCCAGTCGCGGGCGCGCGAGTCGGGGCGCCTGGCATCCCTGTGGCGCCTGCCCGACGTCGAGCCCGGCACCGCCGAGCTCCTGCGCGCGTTCGGTCTGGCCGCCAAGCGCGACGAGCTGGCGGAGAGCCTCTCGCACGGCGAGCAGCGCTACCTCGAGATCTGCCTGGCGCTCGCCACGGAGCCGACGCTCTTGCTCCTGGACGAGCCCACGGCGGGCATGACGCCGGGCGAGACGAAGGAGGCGACGGCGCTGATCCGCCGCATCGCGGCGGCGCGCGGCCTCACGGTGCTGCTGATCGAGCACGACATGTCGGTCGTCATGGGCATCTCGGACCGCATCGCGGTGCTCCACTTCGGCGAGAAGATCGCCGAGGGCGCGCCGGAGCAGATCCGCAACGACCCCCAGGTGATCGAGGCGTACCTGGGCCCGCCGGAGGCGTAGCCTGCTCAAGATCACGGACGTGCACGCCGGGTACGGCGCGACGCCGATCCTCTTCGGCGTCTCGCTCGAGGTGCGCGCCGGCGAGGCGGTGGCGCTGCTCGGCCGCAACGGTATGGGCAAGACGACCTTGATGAAGGCGGCCATGGGGTTCCTGAAGCCCGGGCGCGGGACGATCGAGCTCGACGGCGTCGACCTTACGCGACGCGCGCCCCACGAGATTGCCCGCCTCGGCGTCGGCCTCGTCCCCGAGAACCGGCGCATCTTCCCGGGGCTCAGCGTCCGGGAGAATCTCGAGCTCGGTCTCTCGGCCGCCCCCGAGCGCTCGGCCGCGCTCCGCCGCAAGCGGCTCGAGGAGGTGTTCCACCACTTTCCGAGGCTCCGCGAGCGCATCGAGCAGCCCGGCAAGACCCTCTCCGGCGGTGAGCAACAGATGCTCGCGATCGCGCGCGTGATGATGGCAGGCGCGCGGCTGATTCTCATGGACGAGCCCACGCAAGGGCTGGCGCCCGCGTTCATCCGGCACATCCGTGACATGATCTCGGAGCTGAAGCGCCTGGGAGTGACCGTGCTGCTGGTCGAGCAGAACGCGCGGGTCGCGCTCGCCGTGTGCGACCGCGGCTACATCATGGAGAAAGGCTCGATCGTCTTCGAAGCCTCGTCGCGAGAGCTCCGCGAGAGCCCGGTGACGCGTGAGAAGCTGGGCGTCTAACGCGATCCTCGGGGCGAGCCGGTGCGAGGCGCTGCTCCGGGCCGCGCTCGCGATCGTCCTGCTGGGAGCGGTCTTCGTCTTCCTGCCGATCCGGCGCGCGGGCGAGGACGGCGGCCACCACGGCGCCGCGCCCATCCTGGACCCGTTCGAGAAGGCCGGCATCGTCGAGCTCAAGGAAGGCCAGCAGGCGCCCGCGCTCACGCTCACCACCCTGGACGGCGGGCGCGCGTCGCTGGCGGCCCACCGCGACAAGCTCGTCGTGCTCAACTTTTGGGCCACCTGGTGCCATCCGTGCGCGCTCGAAATGCCGTCGCTGGAAGCGCTGTGGCACCGCTACCAGGAGCGTGGGCTGGTCGTGCTCGCGGTCTCGGGCTGCTCGAGCCCTACGTGCGCAACCTGAAGCTCACGTTCCCGATTCTCCTGGACCCGGATTCCAAGACGTCCGACGGCTGGCGGGTGACGGCGCTCCCGGCCACGTTCCTCGTCCGCCCGGGCGGCGAGGTGACGGGGATGGCCGTGGGCGCGCGCGAGTGGAACAGCGACGAGATGCGAGCGCTCGTGGAGCGCCTGCTGCCCGGCTCGCACGGTCACCAGTGACGGCGAGAACCCGGCTGGACGTCCGGCGCCGATCGTCGCAGAATCCCCTCGGCGGGGGACCCAATGCTAGACGGAGGGACGACAATGTTGACGAGCGATCGCCGCGGATTTCTCAAAGGCACGGCCGCGAGCCTCGTGGTCGCCGGGTTCACCGGCGCCGCACGAGTCGCCGCCGCGCAAACCGGGGGCCCGAAGATGAAGCCGACAGCGCAAGACGTCCTTCTCGTGATCGACGTGCAGAATTGCTTCACGCCCGGCGGCTCGCTGGCCGTGAAGGAAGGCGACCAGATCATCCCGCTCATCAACCGCCTCGCGACTGGGTTCGAGCACGTCGTGCTCACGCAGGACTGGCACACGCCCGGCCACGTGTCGTTCGCGTCGTCCCATCCGGGCAAGAAGCCGTTCGAGACGACCCAGCTGCCCTACGGCACGCAGGTGCTCTGGCCCGATCACTGCGTGCAGGGCACGCCCGGCGCCGACCTCCACAAGGATCTCCGGATCCCGCACGCCGAGCTGATCATCCGCAAGGGCTACCGTAAGCAGATGGATTCGTATTCGGCGTTCTACGAGGCCGACGGCAAGACGCCGACGGGGCTCACGGGCTACCTGAAGGACCGCGGGCTCAATCAGGTGTTCCTCGTCGGGCTCGCGACCGACTTCTGCGTCGCGTGGTCCGCGATGGATGCGCGCAAGGCCGGCTTCGGCGCGCTCGTGATCGAGGACGCGTGCCGCGGCATCGACGCCGACGGCTCGCTGGCCAAGGCGTGGAAGGACATGCTGGGCGCCGGCGTCAAGCGCATCAAGTCGTCGGATCTCGCGGTCTAGGCCAGCGGCCGACTACGAGATCGCGCGAGCGATCACGAACGCGGCGGCAGCCGCGAGGCCACCGATCAGGATCGTCTGCAACGCGGTACGCACCGGCCAGACTCCCGTGAGGCGACCGCGGATCCACCCGAAGACCGCCAGCGCCGTGCCGGTCACCGCGATCGACCACGGAAGCGCGCTGTGCGCGCTCGGCAGCAGCATGTAAGGGCAGAGGGGAATGAGGCCGCCCGCGATGTAGGCGGCCGCGATGACCGCGCCGCTCGTCACCGCGCGCCGCGGGTCGGGCTGTTCGAGCCCGAGCTCGAAGCGCATCATGAAGTCGCGCCACGCCTCCGGCCGTCGGCGCAGGGCCTCGACGACGGGCGCGCTCTGCTCGGCCGTGACGCCGTAGCGCTGCAGCAGCTCCTCGACTTCCAAGGCTTCGATCTCCGGCTTCTGCTTGATCTCGAGCTCCTCGCGCTGCCGCTCGCTCGCGTAGTGCTCGACGTCGCTCTTGCCCGCCAGGTAGCCGCCCAGCCCCATCGCGATCGAGCCGGCGACGATCTCGGCGAGCCCGGCGGTCACGACCACCGCGGTCGAATCGACGGCGCCGGTGAGCCCGGCGGCCAGCGCGAACGGCACGGTGAGGCCGTCGGACAGGCCGATGACGGCGTCCCGCACCACGAGACCGGCGGTGAAGTGCTGCTCCACGTGCGGCGTGTATGGCATCGCCCCTCCCCAGCCCGGTCGCGCCGGTAGAGGCCGGCGCGCTCCGTCTTGCTACAGTGGTCGCATGAAAATGTACCTGGCTGTCTTCGCGAGTGTGCTCGTCGCGGAGCTTGGTGACAAGACCCAGATCGCCACCTTGCTCTACGCCACCGATCCGGCCGCCGGCAAGCTCGGCGTGTTCCTGGCGGCCGCGGCGGCCCTGGTGCTTTCGAGCGCGTTGGCGGTCGCGGTCGGCGCCCACGCCGGCGGCTGGATCTCGCCGAAGCTGCTCAGGACGGTGGCCGGGCTCGGCTTCGTCGGGATCGGCGTCTGGGTGCTCCTCACGTAAACGCGTCGGCGCCGGCCGGCGCCGTCCCCTCTCACTTCCCACGGACGGTCATCACCGGACACGGCGACGCGGCGACGACTCGATCCGCGACGCTGCCGACGAAGAGCTTGGCGAGCCCCGCGCGTCCGTGGGTGCCCATCACGATCAGATCGACGCGTCTGGCCCGCGCGAAGCGGACGATTGCCGCGTGCGGCGCCCACTCGAGCAGAAAACCCCTGGCGCGGACGCGCGCCTTCTTCGTCTGCGCCAGCAGGCGGTCGAGCTGCTTCTGGGCGAACGCGCGTGCCGACGCCGCGAGCTCGTCGTACATCTTCGGCGAGATGTAGGCGTCCCCCGGCAGCGGCACGATCGGCGTGAGGACGTGGACGACCAGGAGCTGGGCGCGATTCGACTTCGCCACCTCGATCGCCTTCAGAAATGCGGCGCGCGACGCCCGGGAGAAGTCGGATGGATGGAGCACACGACGAGTCATCGATGGCCTCCGCTGAGATCAGTACAAGTGACAGGAGACGACGTGGCCCGACGCGACGGCCTTGAGCTCGGGCGCTACCCGCGCGCACTGCTCCATGGCGAACGGGCAGCGCGGATGGAAGTGACATCCCGACGGCGGATCGATCGGCGACGGCACCTCGCCGCTCAGGATCATGTCGTCGCGCGGCGCGTCCGGATCGGCCGGTAACGCGGCCGCGAACAGCGCCTTCGTGTATGGATGGAGCGGGCTGCGGTAGAGCGTCTCCGTATCGGCGTGCTCCACGATGCGCCCGAGGTACATGACCGCGGTGCGCTGCGCGATGTAACGCACGGTCGCCAGATTGTGCGCGACGAGCAGGAAGCTCAGTTGCTGCCTCGCCTGGAGATCCTTGAGCAGATTCATGATCTGGGCGCGGATCGACACGTCGAGGGCCGACACCGGCTCGTCGAGCACGATCAGCTCCGGCTTCGCCGCCAGGGCGCTCGCCAGCGCGATCCGTTGTCGCTGACCGCCGCTGAACTCGTGCGGGTAGCGCGCCGCCGCGCTCAGCGGCAGGCCCACCTGGTGCAAGACCTCCTCGACGCGCTCGAGCTTGCCGGCGCGCGTGACCCGCCGGTTCACCACGAGGGCCTCGGCGATCGTCTCCCGCACGCGCAGCCGCGGGTTCAGCGACGACCACGGATCCTGGAAGACGGCCTGGACTCGCGTGTGATAGCGGACCAGGTCCGCGCCTCGCAGCGCGTGGATGTCCCGACCGTCCAGCAGCACTCGCCCGGCGGTCGGCTGCTCGAGCCGCAGCAGCAGGCGCGACGTCGTGGTCTTTCCGCAGCCGGACTCGCCGACCAGACCGAGCGTCTCCTGGCGCCCGATCGTGAAGCTGACGCCGTCGACAGCTTTCACGTGGCCCGTGGTCCGCCCGATCAGCACCCCGCGGGTCACCGGGAAGTGCTTGGCGAGGTTCTCGACGCGGATCAGCGGCTCGGCGCCGATGGCTCGTTCCTCCAGCACGCGGCCTCGTGCGCGGGCCCCACCGGCATGGTCGGCGGGTACTCCCGCCGACAGCGGTCGGCCACGTAGGCGCAGCGATCGGCGAAGCGACAGCCGGGCGGCAGGTCGTGAAGCGGCGGCGGCTGGCCCTCGATCGACGGCAGCCGCGCCACGTGGCCCTCCAGGCGCGGCACCGAGGCCATCAGCGCCTCTGTGTACGGGTGGCGCGGCGCGCGGAAGAGCGCGCGCGTCGGCCCCGTCTCCACGATCCGCCCGGCGTACATCACCGCGACCCGGTCGCACATGCGCGCGACGATCCCGAAGTCGTGGGTGATGAACAGCATCGCGAGCCGGGTGCGCGCCTGGATCTCCTTGAGGAGCGCCAGGTACTGGAGCTGGATCGTCACGTCGAGGGCCGTCGTGGGCTCGTCGGCGATGAGCACGCGGGGCTCGCCGGCGACGGCGATGGCGCCGACCACCCGCTGCTTCATGCCCCCGCTCATCTGGTGCGGATAGGCGCGCATCCGCTGCTCCGGCGCCCCGACCTTCACCCGACGCAATGCCTCCTGGGCCCGGGCGGCGAGGGAGCGCTCGCCGTCGACGTGATGCTGGCCAAGCGCCTCGAGGATCTGATCGCCGATAGTGAACACTGGATTCAAGGACGTCTGCGGATCCTGAAGGATCATCGAGACGCGGCGCCCGCGGACGGCGCGCATCTCCGACTCGCTCTTCGCGAGCAGATCCTCGCCCTCGAGGAGCACCTGGCCGTCGACGATACGCCCGGCGGGCTCAGGCAAGAGACGCACGAGCGAGAGCCCGGTCATCGTCTTGCCGCAGCCCGATTCGCCGACCAGGCCCAGGGTCTCGCCCTCGCGCAGGACGAAGCTCACACCGTCCACGGCGCGCACGACGCCCCAGCGCGTGTAGAGGTAGGCCCGGAGATCCCGTACCTCCAGCACGACTCCTGCGGCGCTATCCAACCAGACGCTCCTCAGACTTGCCTGAGCCGCGGATCCAGCCAGTCGCGTAGCCAGTCGCCGAACAGGTTGAAGGCGAGCACGACCAGCATGATGGCGGCGCCGGGCACGACCGAGAGCCACCAGGCGCTCGCGATGTGGCTACGGCCGTCGGACACCATCTGGCCCCACGAGGGCGTCGGTGGCGGGATCCCTGCGCCGAGGAAGGAGAGCGAGGCTTCCACGATGATCACGAAGCCGATGTGGAGCGTCAGCAGCACCATGAACGTGTTCAGGACGTTCGGCACGATGTGGACGGCCATGATCCTCAGGTGCGAGCAGCCGTGGACGCGGGCCAGCGCGACGAAATCGCGGGTCTTGACGGCCAGCACCTCGCCGCGCACCACGCGGGCGAAGCGCGCCCAGATGAGCACGGTGATCGCGATGGCGATCGTCCGGAGGCCGGGGCCCAGGCTCACGGCCAGGAGCAGCGCGATGAGGATGGTTGGGAACGTCAGGGTCGCGTCGACCGAGCGCATCAGGAAGCTGTCGGTGCGGCCTCCGAGGTAGCCGGAGACGATGCCGACGATCAGCCCGATCCCGCCGCCGGCCAGGAGTGCCACGGCGGCCACGATCAGGCTCACGCGCGCGCCGTAGATGAGCCGGCTCAGCACGTCGCGGCCGAGGACGTCGGTCCCGAGCAGGTGCCTGGCGCTCCCGCCCGCTTCCCACGCCGGCGGCAAGAGCTTGTCGGGCAGCGACTGCTCCGTGGGCGAGTGCGGGGCGATGAGCGGGGCCAGCACGGCGACCAGCACCAGGACGGCGATGATGGCGAACGAGACCCACGGCAGCCGCGCGAGGTCGCCCCGCGGCCGCCCGAGCGCGGATTCGTCGATCCGCTCCTCCACCCGCGCCATCTACGCGTACCGGACCCGCGGGTCGAGGTAGGCGTAGAGGATGTCCACGCCGAGATTCACGCCGAGCACGATGATAGCCTTCAGCAAGATCACGGCCTGCAGCAGTGGGTAGTCCCTGAAGATGACCGCCTCGTAGGTCAGCCGGCCCACACCGGGCCACGCGAACACGGTCTCCGTCACGATCGCGCCCGTGATCAGGAGCGCGAAGTAGACGCCGAACAGGGTTGTCACGGGGATCAGCGCGTTCCGGAGGCAGTGCTTCCAGATGACCACGGTCTGCGAAAGACCCTTGAGCCGCGCGAGCTTGACGAACTCGCTGCCCATCACCTCGAGCAGGCTCGAGCGGACCAGCCGCATCATGCCCGCCACCAGGAACAGGCCGAGCGTGATCGTTGGCAAGACGTAGTGGCTCGGGCCGCCCATGCGCGACGAGGGAAGCAGGCCGAGCCGGATGCTGAAGACGTAGATGAGCACGATGCCGAGCCAGAACGACGGCGTCGCGATGCCGAGCACCGCGACGGCGCCCGAGACGCGATCGACGAGCGTGCCGCGATAGACCGCGGCCAGCACGCCGAGCGGGATCGCGAGCGCGAGCGCGCCGACCATCGCCAGCGGCAGGAGTCGGAGCGTGTTGGGAAGCCGCTCGAAGAAGACCTCGGTCGCCGGCTTCCGGTAGCGGATCGACTCGCCGAGGTCGCCGCGCAGCGCGCCGGCGAGAAAGAGATAGAGCTGCTCGTGAATGGGCCGATCGAGCCCGAGCGCCCGCAAAAGATGCGCGCGGTCCTCCTGGGTAGCGTCTTCGCGCAGGAGGAGGTCGGCGGGATTACCGCTCACGCGAGCCAGCGCGAAGACGATCAGCGCCAGGACGAACAGGAGCAGCACGCTCTGAGCGAGGCGCCGGAGGACGAATCGCTGCACGATCCGCCCGCCTCAGGGCCAGGGCTTCTGTTCCGGGCGCGGCATGCGCTCGGTCACGTCGCCGAACTCGTGGCGCCCGGGGATCGGCTTGAAGTAGCCGACGTTCTTGGGATTCACCGCCCACGTGCCCATGCCCTCGACGATCGGCACGGCGATCCAGGTCTTGGCCACCAGCTCGATCATGCGGTTGGTCGCCGCCGTGCGCTTGGCGTCGTCCTTCTCCGCGACGATCGCTTCGTATGCTTTGTCCGCGTCGGCGCAGAGCGCGGGACAGTTCTGCGGGTCACCGAAGAGGTGCTGGACGCTCTTGGACACGAACGAGGTGGCGTAGCGCGGGGTCGGCTCCGGCCGGCCGGCGGTGCGGAACATCGAGGCCGTGCCCACGAGCCCCTTCTGTTCGCCGCGCCCCATCGGATCGAACGCGCCCCACTCGACGGTCTTCATCTCGACCTTCACGCCGATCTTCTCCCAGAAGCCGGCGACGGCCTCGCCGATCGGGACCATGAACGGCGTGCCCGGCAGCGCGGTGTTCCAGAACGTCAGCCGGAAGCCGTTGGCGTGTCCGGCCTCGGCGAGGAGCTGCTTGGCGCGGGCCGGATCGTAACGCAGCGCCGTGCGGGACCAGTCGTCCCAGCGCGGGACGGTCATGTCGCTCGAGTACCTGAACGCCGCGAACGGCATCGGCCACCGCGCTTCCTTGCCCATGACGTGGTCGATAATCTGCTGACGGTCGATCGCGAGCGAGAGCGCCTCGCGGACGCGGATGTCGTTGAGCGGCGAGCCTTTCGCCTCGGGCCGGTAGAGGCCCCAGAACTGATAGACCGCCTGCATCGTGCCCGGCACGCTGACGATCTTCATCCCGCCGGCGCGCGCCTCCTTGACCGCCTCGGGCCCGATGCTGGCGATCGCCGCCTCGCCGGTGCGGACCATCGCCAGACGCGTGCTCTGCTCGGGCACCAGCAAGAGGGTGAGCCGCTTGAACTGCGGCGTGCCGCGCCAGTGCGGATAGGTGACGGCCTCGTACTCGATGCGGTCGCCGGGCACGCTGCGCACGAACTTCCAGGGGCCGCTGCCGATCGGCCTTTCGCGGAACCCCTTGGCGCCGACGGTCTCGATGTACTTCTTCGGCATGACCGAGCCTTCCATGAAGACGGCCCGGGACAGGCTGGCCACGAACTGCGGGATGACACCCTTCGTGTGGACGCGGACGGTCAGGTCGTCCACGACCTCGATCCGGTCGACCGCCCGGCGCAGCGCGGCGGCCCCCGACGAGATCGACTCGGGCGACATGACCCGCTCGAGGCTGAACTTCACGTCCTGCGCGGTGAGCGGATCGCCGTTGTGGAAGCGCTGGCCCTTACGGAGGTAGAAGGTCCAGCTCTGGCCGTCGGCGGCGAGCTGCCACCGCTCGGCGACGCCGGGGCCGATCCCGCCGTTCTCGAGGTCGAAGCCGACCAGCGAGTCCCAGATCGGCGCCTGATAGTGCGCATGCGGCGCGCGCGTGTCCATGATCGGGTCCATGACCTGGGCGCCGAGGGTATCCAGGGCGATCACGAGGGTGTCCTTGTCGGCGGCCCGCGCCGAGGACGGCTCACCCGCGACCAGAAGACCGCTCAGCGCCAGGGCCAACAGGCTCCATGTGCGCATCTTTCTCTCCTCGATTTACAAGCGCCCCTCGGCCGGCGGGGCCGCAGCCCAGCGACGGCCTACCGCGCACACAGCCTTCGGGAATGAGCTCGGCGAGTTGTCGAGCCGGTGCCGCATTCTTCACAACCGGGCGTGCCGGTGTCAAGCGCGGCTCGCTGGGGCACCCGGCCCTCATATTTTCATCTTCTTCTCATGGTCGGCTCATCAACGCGGCGTCGCGTGGCCGCGTATGGAAGACGTGACACGGTTCGCGCTCGCTCTGCTCAGCGCGCCGATCGTGCTGGTCGCGAGCGGCGTCCTGATCGGCCTGATCGGCCGCCGGATGACGGGCCGCCGCAAATAGCGGCGCCCCTTCTTTCCTCCTCTCTCTTCCTTTCGGAGCGGCGCGTTCGCCCGAAGGGCGCGGGTCGCTCTCGAACGACCTTTCTCGAGCGACCTTTGATGTATGATCAGTCGGCCTAGGCATCCTGATTCTCCGCGGGAGACATTGGTTTTGGTGGATACGCCCCTGACCCCCGGCGGAAGCATCCAGAGGCGTCTCGCCGCCGTCGCCTTTGCGGACGTGGCCGACTTCAGCAAGCTCATGGAGTCGGATGACACCCGCACCATCCTGAAGTGGAAGGCGCTGCGCGAGGACCTTCTCGAGCCGAAAATCGCCGAGCACGGCGGACACCTCCTCCAGGTGATGGGCGACGGCCTCTTCATCGAGTTCGACAGCGCGGTGGCCGCGGTGCGGTGGGCGCACGACGTGCAGCGAGCCATCGCGCAGTCCATCGACGAGGACGACCGGCCTCTCCTGATGCGCATCGGCATCAACGTGGAGGACGTCATCATCGACGGTGACAAGCGCCACGGCGACGGCGTCAACATCGCGGCCCGGATCCAGCAGCTGGCGAGCCCGGGTGAAATCGTGATGACCGCCGCGGTCCGCGACTACGTGTGGAACAAGCTCGGGGTCGAGCTGACCGACCTCGGCGAGCGCCGGCTCAAGAACATCAGCCGACCCGTGCGAATCTATCGGCTCGAGCAGGAGAGCGGCGCCGGCGCGTCGCGTCGTCTCGTCCAGCCGCACTTGAGCTGGAACAACCGGCCCTCCATCGCCGTCATGCCGTTCAAGAACCTCGGCGGCGATCCCACCGAAGAGTACTTCGGCGAAGGCATCACCGAGGACATCATCGGGGCCCTGGCGCACAATCGATCCCTGCTGGTCATTGCGCGACACTCCACCCTGCCGTACCGCGACCGGCACGCCGACACCCGGCAAATCGCGTCGGAGCTCGGCGTGCGATACGTTCTGGACGGCAGCGTCCGCCGCCAGGTGGAGAAGCTGCGGATCGCCGTAGACTTGATCGACGCCGGCCAGAACCGAACGATCTGGGCGGAGAGATACGACGGGGCGGTCGACGAACTGTTCGAATTCCAGGACCGCATTGCCGCGAACGTCGTCGCGACTATCGAGCCGCGGGTGTACGAAGCCGAGGCCGAGCGCGTGCGCACCAAGCCGACCGACAGCCTCGATGCCTATGATTGCGTCCTCCGCGCCTTCCCCTTGCTCTACACCTACGACGAGCGCGAGTTCATGACGGCCGGCGCCTTCCTCGATCGAGCGATCGAGCTGGATCCGAGTTACGCCCAAGCGTGGGCGCACAAGGCGTGGTGGTACATCTTGCTCATCGGCGAGTGGAGGTCGAAGGCGACCGACCGCGATCTGGCGAACGCCTTGCTGGCGGCGCAGCGGGGCCTCCAGATCGATCCCACCGACGCGTTCGTGCTCGCGGTGGCCGCTCACACCGAGGCGTTCCTCGGTAATCGGCCGGAGAGCGCCCTGGAGATGGCCGAGCGTGCGCTGCAGCTAAACAAGAACTCGGTGTTCGCGTGGCTGATCAGCGCCATCACGTGCTGCTACCTCGGACGGCCGGACGAGGCGCTCGATCGACTCCGCAACGCATGGCGGCTGAGTCCGTTCGACCCGCTCAAGTTCTTCTTTTGGGGCGTGGCGGGCTTCGCGGAGTTCGTCGCAGGGCGGTACGACGAGGCCCTGGTCTGGCTGCTGAAAGCGCTCCGGGACCATCCCGACCACCTCGCGGCACACCGGAATCTGGCGGCGTGCCTCGCCCAGTTGGGCCGCATCGACGAAGCGAAGGTGGCAGCGGCGAATCTTCTGGCGCGCGAGCCGAGTTTTCGCATATCGGTGTTCCAGTCGAAGTACCCGCTGCGCCGCCCCGGAGACCTCGAGCGATTGATCTCGGGCCTTCGCGCGGCTGGTTTGCCCGAATAGCTGCCAGTTGCTGTCCTCGGGACTCTGAGCTGACCGGGTGTCTCACACCACACGTGCAAGGGGGCGCACATGGGCTACGGGTATGGATACGGCTACGGGTACGGCTATGGCTACGGCTACGGATATGGCTATGGCGGCGGGCCCGGGGGCGGCGGTGGGTCGTTCAGGAACATGCCCGCGGAATTGGGGCTAAAGCCGTGGACACTCGACTACACGCCGGACATCAACGGCAACCCGGATCTGCCGCAGCGACGCAACCCCGGCTCATCCCTCGTGTACCCGGACGCGCTCTGGGACCCGGCGCTGATCGCCGGGCTGGCGGCGACCGAGTTCGCGATGGAATTCGCCAAATGGTCGACGGCCGACCTGGCGTTGCACCCAGCGACCGACCTGGGCTGGATGCCGAGTTCGACCAGCGAAACATTCATCATGGATGAGATCGACCGTCTGCTGGCCTTGATGGCGGACGATCGCGACCGCTACATGCCCGAGATCATCGCGCAGGCCGACAACGCCCCGCTGTACTGGTATGAGCTCTTGAATCTGGGCGCGGGCGAGAAGCCGGCGACGAACGCGCTGATCAACTTTGCCCAGCGCGTCGGAGAGACCGCGGCGCTCTACTTCAAGAGGAAGTACAAGCGGGTGCGCCCCTCCACCGTATGCCCGGGCCTTCTGCTGCCGTTCGGGCCGCCGCGCCATCCGGCGTTTCCGAGCGGGCATTCGCTGACCGGACACCTGACCACCTATCTGCTGACCGAGATCACCAACATCAACACCAACGTGGGGCAGGAGCTGGTATGGCTCGCGGACCGTGTCGCGACGAACCGCGAGCGGGCCGGGCTGCACTATAAATCGGACAGCGTCGCCGGCCAGAAGCTCGCGCAGGCGATTAAGACCGCGCTGACGACGACGGGGTCCGGCAAGATCGTCAGCGTGACATTCGACGCGATCCTCGCGGCCGCCAAGACCGAGTGGTGAGGCTGCGGCCGGGAGCGAGGCGCGCCGCTAGAGCACAAGCGTGGTCAGGCCCAGGTTGTTGTCGCACCCGACGAGGACCTGGATGGGGCCTCCCGTGACGGTCAAGCAGGGATAACCCGTCGCCGGGTCGATGTTCGAGCGGTCCGCGTCGCAGCTGGCCGCGGCCAGGATCGCGTATTCGCGCGCAGGGCCCGCCGGCGGCGTCCAGGAGAACGGGCCGAACGTCTCCTCTCCGGGAGTTCCCTCGCTGGCCGCCGGCACGGTGTCGGTGTCGCTGCCGAGCGGCTGCCACTGCGCATCGGGATACGAGGGGATGAGACCACCGCTGACGGGCGCAACCCACACGTCGACACGTGTGTCGGACGCGGCGGTTGCGCCGCGGTTCTGCACCTTCACACGGATCTTTCTCCTCCTGACCCACGGGAAGATGGAGGCCTTGACCTTGATGGAATCGGGATGCGCGTGCCAGGCCTTTCCGAGCAGATCGACCGGGGAATAGGGCCCGTCCGGCTGGGGACGCAAATCTTGGATGTGGAGATCGACGGTGGCGAGCTCCTCGGGCCCCGCCACGAGCGAAGCCGGACCCGGTGCGGCGTACAAACCTTGCCGCTCGAACGCCCACTGGATGACCTTATGGACGGTGCCACCGATGTACCCGCCCGGCCCGGCGGCCGACGCCGTGGCCGTGTCGGCTTTCCTCATCGCGTCTACGAAATGGTGCGGCTCGGTCGACGCGGTCGCCGCTGCCGCGCCCAGAGACTCGATCGCGCGCATGATCAGGTACACGGCGTAGTCGGCCGCGTTCTGGCGCTCGGCTTTGGCGGGAACCTGCTTGCCGCCGGAAGTGCCCTCCGAGTCCCCGCCGATCGCGCGGTAGAGGCGAAACAGCGACGACGAGAGGATCTGCTCGGTCCAGTAACCCCGCTTGTCGAACAACCCGGGGGGAGAGAAATACATCTCGCGACGATTGAGCGGGCCGGTCCAGCTCCAGCCGTCTCGCACGTCGCGGTCGTGCCGGCGCGGGATGAACACCCACGGAAACGTGACGCCGCGCCACGGTCGGTCGTTGGTGGCTGCTCCGGCGCTGTCGCTCGCGAGCTTGGATTCGGGATCCGAGAGGATCGCCGCCATCGCGTCGCCCGCGCTGTGAGCGAAACGGAACTCAAGGTCGCCCACCGCCGCCGTGAGCAGCACGTGGCAGGCTTCGTGCCAGCACCAACGCGGGTCACTCGCCAGACCCAGCGGCGAGCGCTCGACGGCCGACGGCAAGTTGGCCGGCAGGCGTCCAACGGAGCTCTCCAGGTCGCCGAGCGCATAGCGCATCTCGATCGCTCCCTTGGTCCACGCGCCGGCCGTATCGGGCCGCAGCGTCCAGCGCACCTGAGCATTCATCGTCCGGCCATCGCCGAAGCCGGGAATGATCCCGGCGCGGTACCGGACGTCGACCGGCCTTGTGACGAACCGAAAATAGGCGTCCGGCGGCAAGCCGTACTGCCTCATTCGCTTGAAGAGATCACTCGTGTGGTAGAAGGCGTTGACGGCGGCGAACGTGTTGGTACGGACGTGAGCGTTGACCGATGACGGCACCTGCTTGGGGACATTGTCGGCCAGCGGGGGATCGACGAGACGCGAGTTCAGCACTCTGAAATCCGGGTCGGGCGGATCGTTGGGGTCGGGATCTACGAGCTGCACCATGCCGCCGGCCCCGGGCGGAAGGTTGCCGAATGCGACGTTCACGCGCCCGGCGTCGAGCACCAACCAGGAGCGGCTCGGCCGGAACTGCGTGAAATTCTCGGCCCCGTTGCCGGAGACCGGGTCCTGGACGAATACATTCGCATCCGCGAACGCGATCAAGGGACGCCGGGTCAGCAGCTCGAGTCCTCCCCGCACCTCGGGGTTCACGCGGATGACCAGCAAGTAGGAGGTGCCTTCGTAGGAGTAGTCGTCTGAATAGTCGTCCAGTGAGTTCCTCGCCGTGGAGTACTTAGCCCGTGAGTACTCGGACGGAGGAGCGGTCTTCGCGAAAATGATCGGAGATTGCTCCTCATGGGCGTGCCCGCTCGGAAGCGAGACTCCCACATCGACGATCGCCACTTCGTCGGGCAGAGCGAAGACGGCCGCGATGCGCTCGGCCAGAACCCGGAACGTCTCCACCTCCATCTGGGCCATCACCGGCAACGGTAAGGTCGAGCAGACTCCGGCGATGCGCACCGGCGCGAGGCCGTCTCGGTGGGGACCCGTCTGGGCGAGAACCTTGAGTCCCTGACCGCCGTAGAGCGGCGAGCCAGATCCCATTCGGCACAGACCGGCGACCAGGACGGCGGTCCGATCGAGCACCGTGCCGGTCCTGGGGCGAGGCGGCGCGTCGAGACCGGCGTGTCGCTCGACCCAGAACGAATGCCGGGGATCCGCCTGATCGCGCAGCCAGAGCAGCGAGTTCTGCGGACGCGGATCGGGCGTCGGCTGTTCCCGAAGGTCGTTGAGCCATGCGGCCGGGAGATTCAGCCGCGCGTTGACGATGGCGAGATACCGGTTGGCGATGTCGAACAGTCCGGTCCAACCCGTCGCGTTTTCGTCCCAGGTTTCCTCGTACGGATACCCATCGTGCCGAATCAGCGTGACAGGAAAGGCGTGGGCCGGCTCGACGATTACGGCTGGATTGCTCGGGTTCCAGGGCATGGGCGTCCTCCCTGCGACCGCGACATCATGCCACGGTTCGCGCCGGCGCATCCTGTTCTCGCCGTCCGCCCATTCGCGCGGCAAGGCTGCCATGGCGTCGTCCGCGCGCTCGTGCTACGCTCCTCGCCTCCGGATCCGAATCCCGCGACGGCGAGGACAACGTTGCCATTCGTCGACACCCGCGACCGCGCCTCGTGACGAGTCTCGAAGTTCGCGATCCCCGTCTGACCGTGGTCGTCGGGGCCGAGGTCACGTTCGAGAAGATCGCCGGCGGCTGTC
>QHTE01000065.1:25905-110608 GCA_003220685.1 Candidatus Rokuibacteriota bacterium | reverse complement strand
AAGCGCGGCGAGAAGATCAAGGGCTACTTCCTCAACATCAAGGGGCCCGAACTGCTGAATAAGTACGTAGGAGAAACAGAGAGGAAGATTCGAGAGATTTTCGTGAAAGCCAAGGAAAAGGCCGCCGAGGACGTGCCAGTCATCGTCTTCTTCGACGAGATGGACGCCCTGTTCCGCACCCGCGGCACCGGCATCTCCTCCGACGTCGAGACCACGATCGTGCCCCAGCTCCTGGCCGAGATCGACGGCGTCGAGGGCCTCAAGAACGTCATCGTCATCGGCGCCTCCAACCGCCAGGACCTCATCGACCCGGCCATCCTCCGCCCCGGTCGGCTCGACGTGAAGATCAAGATCGAGCGCCCCGACCGCGAGTCCGCCTCCGACATCTTCGCGAAGTACCTCACCGCGGACGTCCCCTTTGCGGAGTCCGAGACCCGGGGCACCGACATCGCCACCGCCATCACCTCGATGATCACCACGACCGTCGAGGCCATGTACGCGCTGAGCGAGGAGAACCGCTTCCTCGAGGTCACCTACGCCAACGGCGACAAGGAAGTGCTGTACTTCAAGGACTTCTCGTCGGGCGCCATGATCGAGTCGGTCGTGCGCCGGGCCAAGAAGCTCGCGCTCAAGCGCTACATCGGCCGCGGCGCGAAGGGCATCATGGCCGAGGACCTGCTGACGGCCGTTCGTGAGGAGTTCAAGGAGAACGAAGACCTCCCCAACACCACCAACCCTGACGACTGGGCCAAGATCGCCGGCAAGAAGGGCGAGCGGATCGTCTACGTGAAGCCGCTCATGGGCGAGACCAAAGAGAAGCTTCGGAGTGTCGAGAGGGTCGTCAATACGGGTCAGTACCTGTAGCGCAGCGGGGGCTCGCCGCGAGCCCCCGACGATTAAGCAATGGGGGGGCGTCCGAACGCCCCCCCATTTCCCCCCCAGCCCTGTGACTACCGGGGGGCGGTCTTTCCAGAGGACGGCATGGCGATCCCGAAAGTCATGGGCATCGAAACCGAGTACGGGATCACGGTGAAGAATCAGCCGGACTTCAACCCGATCCTCTCCTCACTGCTGCTGATCAACTCCTACGAGACCTTCCGCTCCTCCCGCGTGCGCTGGGACTACGAGGCGGAGAGCCCGCTGCGCGACGCGCGCGGCTTCGAGTACATGGAGGAGAAGGAAGGCACCTCCAAGGAAGAGTCGCGCCTGATCAACCTGATCCTCTCCAACGGCGCGCGCTTCTACGTCGACCACGCGCATCCGGAGTACTCGAGCCCGGAGACGACGAATCCGAGAGATCTCGTCATCTGGGATCGGGCCGGCGAAAGAATACTGAACCTTTCTCGACAGAGGGCAGAAGCAGTCTCCCCGCCCGAGCAGCGGATCCTGATCTACAAGAACAACACCGATAATAAAGGCAACTCGTACGGCACCCACGAGAACTACCTGATGGACCGCCGGGTGCCGTTCGCGCGCATCGTCCAGCACATGATGCCCTTCTTCGTGAGCCGCCAGATCTTCACCGGCGCCGGGAAGGTCGGCGCCGAGAACAACGCCGATCCGTGCGACTACCAGATCTCGCAGCGCGCCGACTTCCTGGAGACCGAGGTCGGGCTGGAGACGATGCACTCGCGCCCGATCATCAACACGCGCGACGAGCCCCACGCCGACCCGGAGAAGTACCGCCGCCTGCACGTCATCGTCGGCGACGCCAACATGAGCGAGGTGTCGAACTACCTCAAGGTCGGCACGATGGCCATCGTGCTGAGCATGGTCGAGGACGACTTCATCGAGCGCGATCTCTCGGTCGACGGGCCGGTCGGCGCCTTCCGCGTGGTGTCGCGCGACCTCACCTGCCGCGAGACGTTCCGGCTCAAGGACGGCCGCAGCATCACGGCGGTCGACCTGCAGCGCGAGTTCCTGGCGATGGCGCACCGCTATTACCGCGACCGCGAGGCCGAGCCCTGGGTGCGCGACGTCCTCGCACGCTGGGAATCGACCCTCGACCGGCTCGCCGACGACCCGATGCAGCTCGGCCGAGAGCTCGACTGGGTGATCAAGCGCCAGCTGATCGAGAACTACATGGCCAAGCACGACCTGGAATGGAACGACTCGCGCGTGCAGATGATCGACCTTCAGTTCCACGACATCCGGCCCGGCCGCGGCCTGTACTACAAGCTCGAGGAGGCCGAGGCGGTCGAGCGCATCGCGACCGACGACGAGATCTCGAAGGCCATCTACGATCCGCCGAAGGACACGCGGGCCTACTTCCGCGGCATGTGTCTGCAGCGCTACGCGGACGAGATCGTCTCGGCGAGCTGGGACTCCGTCATCTTCGACCTCAAGGAGGGCCCGCTGAAGAAGATCTTCATGCTGGAGCCGCTGCGGGGCACGGAGGCGCACGTGCGCCAGCTCTTGACCGAGTCGCCGACGGCCGCCGATCTCCTGCGCAACATCTCGCGCGCGTCCGGAATGTGACGATGACGGACGGCGAGCGCTGGCGGTCGCTCTTCAATGACTACTCCAACTCGAGCTTCCTCGAGGTGCTCCGCCGGGAGTCGCCGCACCTGATCCCGGGCCACGAGGTCCCGGCGGCCGCCGAGGTCCGCGAGCCGGTGCACGGCACGACGGTCCTCTCGGTACGCTACCGTGACGGCGTGATCATGGCCGGCGATCGTCAGGCGACCGCCGGCTATCAGGTCGCGAGCCGCCGCATCGAGAAGATCTTCAAGTCCGACGAGCTCTCGGGCGTCGGCATCGCCGGCGCGGCCGGCCCGGCGATGGAGATGGCGAAGCTTTTCCAGACCGAGCTCGAGCACTACGAGAAGGTCGAGGGCGAGAACCTCTCGCTGGAGGGCAAGGCGAACCGGCTCTCCCAGATGATCCGCATGAACCTGCCGGCGGCGATGCAGGGCCTGGTGGTGGTGCCGATCTTCGCGGGCTTCGACGAGAAGGCGGGCCTGGGCCGGCTGTTCAAGTACGACATCACGGGCGGCCGCTACGAGGAGACCAACTTCGACGCGCAGGGCTCGGGCTCGAAGGACGCGCGCGACTCGCTGAAGAAGCTCTGGAAGCGCGACATGTCCCGCGACGAGGCGCTGCGGGTCTCGCTCGAGGCGCTCATCGACGCCGCCGACGAGGACGTCGGGACCGGCGGGCCCGATCTGGTGCGCGGGATCTTTCCGTCGGTGAAGACCATCACGCGGTCCGGATTCGGCGACGTGCCCGAGGAAGAGGTCAAGGGTCTCTGCGAGGCGATCCTGGGCGAGCGCTCGCGCACCGGGAACGGGGCCTGAGCCATGCCGCTCCCCTACTACGTGAGCCCCGAGCAGATGATGAAGGACAAGGCCGAGTATGCCCGCAAGGGCATCTCGCGCGGCCGGTCCCTCGTCACGCTCGAGTACGGCGACGGCATCCTCCTGGTCGCCGAAAACCCGTCTACCCTCCTGCACAAGATCTCCGAGATCTACGACCGGATCGCGTTCGCCGGGGTCGGCAAGTACAACGAGTTCGAGAATCTCCGGATCGCCGGCATCCGGCACGCAGACGTCAAGGGCTATTCCTACAGCCGGGGGGACGTGACGGCCAAGGCGCTGGCCAACGCGTACTCGCAGGCCCTCGGCAACATTTTCACGCAGGACATCAAGCCCTTCGAGGTCGAGGTGCTGGTGGCCGAGGTCGGCGACGCCAACGGCGCGCGCAACGAGATCTATCACATCCTCTACGACGGCACGATCGAGGACGAGCGCAACTACGCGGCCATGGGCGGCCAGTCCGACGAGATCCGGCGCTTTCTGAAAGATCACCACAAGGAGGGCATGCCGCTCGACGAGGCGCTGCAGCTCGGCGTGCGCGCCCTGACCGTGACGCAGAACAAGACTCTGACCGAGAAGGATCTGGAGGTCGCCGTGCTCGACCGCACCAAGGCGCGGCGCAAGTTCCGGAGGATCCCGCTGGAGGCGCTGGGGCAACTCCTGGGCACAGCCCGCTTGGGCAGGACGGGCCCATGAAGCGTCGGATCTTCGGCCTCGAGAACGAGTACGGCCTCACCTGCACCCTCAACGGCCAACGCCGCCTCTCGCCCGACAACGTCGCGCGCTACCTGTTCGAGAAGGTCATCCCTGGCGCCCGCAACGCGAACGTGTTCCTGGAAAACGGCGCGCGTCTCTATCTCGACACCGGATTCCATCCGGAGTACGCCACGCCCGAGTGCGACGACGTCGCCGAGCTGGTCATCCACGACAAGGCGGGCGAGCGGATCGTCGAGGACCTGCTCCACCAGGCCGAGAAGCGCCTCCGGGAGGACGGGATCTCCGGCAACATCCTGCTTTTCAAGAACAACACCGACTCGGCGGGCAACTCGTACGGCTGCCACGAGAACTACCTGGTCTCGCGCGACGTCTCGTTCCAGCGGCTCGCCGAGGCGCTGATCCCGTTCTTCGTGACCCGGCAGATCTTCGCGGGCGCCGGCAAGGTGCTCCAGACGCCGCGCGGCTTCCACTACTGCCTGTCGCAGCGCGCGCAGCACATCTGCCAGGAGATCTCCGGCGCCACGACGTCGTCGCGCTCGATCATCAACACCCGCGACGAGCCGCACGCCGACGCAGAGCGCTACCGCCGGCTGCACGTCATCGTCGGCGATTCCAACATGTCGGAAGTCGCCACGTACCTGAAGATCGGCACGACCGCGCTCGTGCTCGACATGATCGAGGACGGCTTCTTCGACCGCGATTACTCGCTGCAGTCGCCGGTGCAGGCGATCCGCGACATCTCGCACGATCCGACGCTCCGCGAGGCGATAAAGCTGAAGGACGGCCGCTCGATTACGGCGCTCCAGATGCAGCTCGAGTACCTCGAGTACGCCACGCGCTACGTCGCCTCGATCAACGCCGACGCCACCACCAGGGACGTCCTCGCCCGCTGGACCGACGTGCTCGCCAAGCTCGAGTCCGATCCGATGCAGCTCGGCCGCGAGCTCGACTGGGTCATCAAGCGTCAGCTGATCGACAACTTCATGAATCGCCACCGCCTGTCGTGGCGGGACCCGAAAGTGTCGCTGCTCGACCTGCAGTACCACGACATCCGGCCCGACAAGGGCGTTTACTACCGCATGATCGCCAACGATCACGTTGACCGGATCACCGACGACGAGACCATCGAGCAGGCCAAGCACGTCCCGCCGCAGACCACGCGGGCGCGCCTCCGGGGCGAGTTCATCCGGCAGGCCAACCTGAAGGGCAAGGACTACCGCGTGGACTGGGTCTACCTGAAGCTCAACGACCCGGAGCGCGAGACGATCCTCTGCAAGGACCCCTTCCAGTCCCACGACGAGCGGGTCGAGCGGCTCATCCGCTCGTTCTAGTCGCGGGAGACGCCAGCTGCGCCTCGGCCGGGGACCCCGGCCACGCGACGACCGCCGCGCCCACCGCCGGTCGGGGAGCCCGTCAGGCCGGGCACAACCGGAAGCCGTTTCGAGGCCTCCACGCACCACGGGCAGGGGCCGGTCGCAAAGGTTGACACCCTCTGTTCGGGGATGCTACGCCTGAAGATGCTGGAGTTAAGCCTCCCCCGCTCATCCGAGCGGCCTCACAGCGTAAGGAGCCTTCCGATGTTCAGTCACCAGAAGGGTGCCCAGAAGCCGGGGTCTCTACCGGCATCGGAGAACGGGCAGCCTGCCGCCCCGGCGATCCCGCTGCTCTCGGTGGTCGGCGAGCGCGCGCGCATGGAGGGCAAGTTCGACATCGCGGACTCGATCCAGGTCGAGTGCGAGGTCGGCGGCGAGATGAACGTCGGCGGCAAGCTGGTCATCGGCGAGAAGGGCGTGGTCAACGCCAACGTCCAGACCGTGGACGCGATCATCATGGGCAGCTACCAGGGCAACATGATCGCGACCGGCAACGTCGAGATCACCGACTCGGGCCGCGTCACCGGTAACATCACGACGGATTCACTCGTGATCTCCAAGGGCGGCTTCTTCAACGGCAACGTCTCGAAGATGAACGAGCTTCCCAACGGCCAGCGGCCGCTCTACCTGGACGACGTGCGGACTGCGCAGCTCAGCGGTCAACGGTAGGCGGCCCCTCGGGGGCGAACGTCATGCGGTGGCGCAAGAGCAAGGAGCCGAGCCGGAGCGGCAGCGACCTCACGGCCTTCATCGACGAAGGGTCCGAGATCGAGGGCAAGTTCACCTTCAACGGGACCGTGATGATGAACGGCAAGTTCAGCGGCGAGATCAATTCGAGCGACAGCCTCATCATCGGCGAGAAGGGCATCGTCAACGCCACGGTCCGCGCCGGGGTCGTCCTGATCAACGGTGAGGTGATCGGCAACGTCCTCGCCACCGAGCGGGTCGAGTTGCGGGGCACCGCCCGCGTCTACGGCGACGTCGAGGCGCCGGTGATCGTCGTCGAAGAGGGCGTGCACTTCGAGGGCCACTGCAAGAACACGAAGGGCCAGTCGGCGGACGTCGCGTCCGCCGACCGCGACGGACTCGACCTCAAGCGCTGAGGCGCCTCACTCCAGCGGGCCGATCGCGCCTTCCACCGCCGCGAGCACGGCGCCCTCCTCGCAGAGCGCCAGCGCGGCGTCGAGATCGGCCTTGAGATAGCGGTCGCGGTCGAGCGGCGCGATCCGCGCGCGGACCGCCGCGCGGGCCGCCGCGCTCCCGCGTCCCGGCGCCAGCGGCGCCCGGAAATCGAGGGCCTGCGCCGCCAGCAGGAGCTCGATCGCGACCACCCGATGCGCCAGGCCGACCGCGCGGCGGGCCTTCAGCGCCGAGCCGGCCGCCATCGAGTTGTAGTCCTCCTGCAGCCCGGAGGTCGGTATCGACTCCACGCTCGCTGGCACGGCCTGCGTCCTGAGCTCGGACGCCAGGGCCGCGGCCCCGTACTGCGCGATCATGTAGCCGGAGTGCACGCCGCCGCGCGGCGAGAGAAAGGGCGGCAGCGCCTCGTTCGTCAGCGGGTTCACGAGCCGGTCGATCCGGCGCTCGCAGATGCCGGCGAGCTGACCGAGCCCCAGGGCGAGCGTGTCGAGCGCGAGCCCCAGCACCTCGCCGTGGAAGTTGCCGCCGCTCAGGACCGCGCCGGCCGCCGGGAACACGAGCGGATTGTCGGAGACCGAGGCCAGCTCGCGCTCGATCACCGACCGCGCGAACGTCACCGCCTCCCGGGTCGACCCGTGCACCTGCGGCATGCAGCGCAGGCTGTAGGCGTCCTGGACGCGCGTGCAGTCCCGGTGCGAGGCGATGATGGCGCTCTCCGCGGTGAGCCTCCTCAAGTTCGCGGCCGCCGCGAGCTGGCCCGGATGGGGCCGGAGCGCGTGGATCCGCGGGTCGAACGCCGCGTTCGAACCCATCAGCGCCTCCAAGGACATCGCGCCGGTGACGTCGGCCAGCCGGGTGAGCCGCCCGGCGTCGAGGACCGCGAGGGCGCCGAGCCCGGCCATGAGATGGGTTCCGTTGAGGAGCGCCAGGCCTTCCTTGGTCTCGAGGACGAGCGCCGTGAGGCCCGCGTGCGCGAGCGCTTCGCGCGCCGGAACCGGCCGCCCCTCGTCGGACGCGGTGCCCTCGCCGACGAGACAGAGCGCCACGTGCGCGAGCGGCGCCAGGTCTCCCGAGGCGCCGACCGACCCGAGCTCGGGCACGACCGGGTGGACCCGCCGGTTCAGGCACGCGATCACGGTTTCGACGACGACGGGCCGCACGCCGGAGGCGCCGCGCGCGAGCGAGGCCGCGAGCAGGAGCATGATCGCGCGGACCTCGGCCGCGGGCAGCGGCGCCCCCATGCCGCCGGCGTGGCTCAGCACGAGGTTGCGCTGGAGCTCGGCGCGCTCACCCGGCGGAATCACGACGTCCTTGAGCTTGCCCACGCCGGTCGTGATCCCGTAGATCGGCTCGCTGCCGGCGGCCAGCCGGTCGACGAAGGCGCGCGACTCGGCGAGCATGCGGGCCGCGACCGGGGCGAGCCTCACCTCCTCGCCGCGGCGCGCGACCGCCTCGACGTGCTCGAGCGCGAGCGGCCCCCCGTCCAGCTCGATCATGTCACGTGCCAGTTTCGCGTCAGCCCGCGCACGCGCGCCAGGAGCTCGGGCTCGTCCACGGTCGCGAGACGGCCAGACTCCACGACCCGCCGACCGTGGACCCAGACGTCGGTCACGGCGCGGTCCGACATCGCGTAGACCACGGATTTCAGGGTATCGGTGCGCGGGTGCAGCGAGGCGTCGCCGAGGTCGACCGCGACGAGGTCGGCGAGCAGCCCCGGCCCGATCGCGCCGGCCTCGAGGCCGAGGATCTCGGCACCCGATCGGGTGCCGAGCTCGAAGGCCGTCGCCGCGTCGAGCGCGCCGCCGTCGAGGAGCCGCACGCGCTGGAGGAGCGCGGCCATGCGCATCTCCTCGAAGACCGAGAGACGGTTGTTGGTGCAGCCGCCGTCGCTGCCGAGCCCGACCCTGACCCCGGCCTTCAGGAGCTCGGGCAGCCGCGTGATCCCGTCGCCGAGGAACATGTTGGAGCTCGGGCAGTAGGCGAGCGCGGCGCGGCGCGCGCCCATCAGGGCGACCTCCTCGTCGTCGAGCCACACGCAATGCACGCCGATCATCCGCGGACCGAGCACGCCGAGGCGGTCGAGGTAGCGGATCGGCGTGGCACCGTGCTCGCGCACGGTGCGCTCGCCCTCGTAGCGACCCTCCGCCGCGTGGATGTGAAACCGCGTGGCCTCGGTCTCGGCCACCTCGAACCCGGCGCGGATCATCGCGGGCGACGCCCCGTGCGGGCTGTGCGGGGCGGGCTGGACCACGGCAGTCTCGTCGCGCCGATGCGCGGCGATGAGCTCGCGGGTGCGCCGCGCGGCGTCCGCCGGCGACTCGCGGTAGCGCTTGGGCGCGCCCGCCCAGTCGTACATCGTGCGCGCCAGGACGAGGCGAATCCCGACCGCCCGCGCGGCCTCGATCACCGCCTCGGCGTTCTCGTTGCCCTCGTCTTGGAGATAGAAGAAGTCGACGCACGTGGTGGCGCCGTGCCGGAGCATCTCGGCGAACGCGAACGAGGCGCCGAGCGCGATGCCGCGGCGGTCGAGGCGCTCGGAGAACGGGTACAACACCCGATCGCGCCAGCCGGCGAAGTCGAGGTCGTCGCCGAGGCCGCGCAGCAGCGACTGGAAGGTATGGCAGTGCGCGTTGACGGTTCCGGGCAGGAGCGCCTTGCCCTCGAGCACGACGTCGCCGGGCTTCGATCGATCGGCCGGCTCGATCGAGGCGATCCGGCCGCCGGCGAGCGCCACCGCGCGTCCCGACGCAAAGCCGCCTTCGGTCAGCACGAGGTCGGGGACGAGTCTCAGGGTCACTCCGGGGCCAGCCAGACGGCGTCGAGCCGGTTGTCGAGGAAGTGGCTCGGCGTGATCACGCGGTGATCCCCGGCAGATCGATCGAGTGACGGCGCGCGGCCGCAACCGCCTCGGGATAGCCGGCGTCGGCGTGGCGCATGACGCCCGTGCCCGGATCGGTCGTCAGCACGCGCTCGAGCCGCCGGGCCGCCTCCGGCGTGCCGTCGGCGACGACGACCATGCCCGCGTGGATCGAGTAGCCGATGCCCACGCCGCCGCCGTGGTGCACCGACACCCACGTGGCACCGGACGCCGTGTTGAGCAGCGCGTTGAGCACGGGCCAGTCGGCGATCGCGTCGGAGCCGTCCCGCATCGACTCGGTCTCGCGGTTGGGCGAGGCGACCGAGCCCGAGTCGAGGTGGTCGCGGCCGATGACGATCGGGGCCTTCACCACGCCGCGCGCGACGAGGTCGTTGAAGATCTTCCCGGCCCGCGCGCGGTCGCCGTAGCCGAGCCAGCAGATCCGCGCGGGCAGCCCCTGGAAGCCGACGCGCTCACGCGCGAGGCGGAGCCAGCGCACGAGCGACTCGTTCTCCGGCATCGCCTCGATCAGCGCGCGATCCGTCGCGAAGATGTCCTCCGGATCGCCCGAGAGCGCCACCCAGCGAAACGGCCCCTGCCCCTCGCAGAAAAGCGGGCGGATGAACGCGGGAACGAACCCGGGATAGCTGAAGTCGGTAACGCCGGCGTTCTCCGCCGCGCGCCGGAAGTTGTTGCCGTAGTCGAAGAGGACGGCGCCGGCCCGCTGGAACTCGAGCATCGCCCGCATCTGCGCGGCGATCGACTCGTACGCGCGCCGGCGGTAGGCCTCGGGGTCCCGAGCGGAGAGCGCCTGGGCCTCGTCCACCGCGAGCCCGGCCGGGATGTAGCCGGCGATCACGTCGTGCGCCGAGGTCTGATCGGTCACGACGTCGACGCGCGTTCCCCGCCGGGCCAGCTCGGGATGGACCGCGGCGGCGTTGCCGTGGACGGCGATCGAGAGGGGCTCGCGCCGCGCGCGCGCCTCGTCCGCCCACCGGAGCGCTTCGTCGAGCGACGACGTCGCCCGGTCGACGTAGCGCAGACGCAGACGCCGCTCGATGCGCTCGCGGTCGACCTCGACGAAGAGGCCGACGCCGCCGTTCAGGGTGACGGCGAGCGGTTGGGCGCCGCCCATACCCCCGAGACCGGCGGAGAGCACCAGCCGTCCGGCCAGCGAGCCGCCGAAGTGCTTGCGCGCGCAGGCGCCGAAGGTCTCGTAGGTCCCCTGAAGGATGCCCTGGGTGCCGATGTAGATCCAGGAGCCCGCCGTCATCTGGCCGTACATCGTGAGCCCCATCGCCTCGTAGCGCCTGAAGTGCTCCCAGTCGCCCCACTCGGGCACGAGGAGCGAGTTGGCGATGAGCACGCGCGGCGCGTCCGGATGCGTCGTGAACACGCCGACGGGCTTTCCCGACTGGACCAGCAATGTCTCGTGGCCCTCCAGGCGCCGGAGCGTGCGCACGATCGTGTGATACGCCTCCCAGCTCCGGGCCGCCTTGCCGGATCCGCCGTAGACGACCAGGTCCTCCCATCGCTCGGCGACGTCCGGGTCGAGGTTGTTCATGAGCATCCGGAGCGCCGCCTCTTGCGGCCAGCCCTTGCAGGAGAGCTCGGTGCCGCGCGGCGCGCGGACGGGCGTGGCGGGGCGCTCGGTGAGATTGGCCATCCAAGCGTCACTGTACAATGGCAGCGCCTCCTCATGGCGATCCTCAACGCGCTGATCGCCGCGCTCGCCTTCGGGCTCAGCGCCCCGCTCGCGAAGCGGCTGCTCGACGTCGTGCCGCCGCTCTTCCTGGCCGGCCTCCTCTACCTCGGTGCCGGCGTCTTTCTGGGCCTGGCGCGCCGGTTCTGGCCGCGACGTCCCGCGTCCGGTCGCCCCTTGACCGCGCGCGATCGCTGGATCCTGGCCGGCGTGGTCCTCACGGGCGGCCTGCTCGCGCCGCCGCTGCTCCTCTGGGGCCTCGCGCGAAGCTCGGCGATGACGACGGCGCTCCTGCTCAATCTCGAGGTCGTCTTCACCGTCCTGCTCGCCGGGATCGTCTTCAAGGAGCATCTCGGCGCGCGGATCGCCGTGGCGGCGACCGTCATGGCGGCCGGGGGCGTCGTGCTGGGCTGGACGCCTGGCGATCCGGCGAGCGCCGCCGGCGCCGCGGCCGTCGCCGGCGCGTGTCTGCTCTGGGCGCTCGACAACAACCTGACCCGCCTCATCGCGGAGACCGACCCGCTCCTGCTCGTAGAGGTCAAGGGCCTCGTCGCCGGGATGGTCAACATCGTGCTCGCAATCGCGGCCGGTCAGGCCCCGCCGTCGCCCGGGACGATCGCGTCAGGCCTGGCCCTCGGTGCCGTGAGCTACGGGACGAGCCTCGTCCTGTTCATCCTCGCGATGCGCGAGCTGGGCGCGGCGCGCGCCGGCGCCTATTTCGCGACGGCGCCGTTCTTCGGAGCCGCGGGGGGCCTCCTCTTGCTGGGCGAGTCGCCGACCGTCGGTCTCCTGGGCGCGGCGGCGCTCATGGCGCTGGCGGCCTGGCTCCTGGTCCACGAGCGTCACGTGCATCGTCACGTCCATCCGACCGGGAGCCACGCGCACGTCCACGTCCACGACGAGCATCATCAGCACGCGCACGCGGGCTGGGAAGGATCGGAGCCCCACAGCCATCCGCACCCGACCGGCCCGATGGAGCACGAGCACCCGCACACTCCCGACATCCACCACGATCACGGCCACGGCTGAGGCGGTATACTCGCGCGATATGGCGCGACTCGGCGTCGTCCTCGCTCCCTTCGCCGCCCTGACCGCCGCCGAGTTCGTCGCCGTCGCGCGCGAGACCGAGGCGCGCGGCTACCACGCGGCGTGGACCGGCGAGGCTTCGGGCTACGACGCAATCACGCTCATGACGACGATCGCGACCCACACCCAGCGGCTCCACGTCGGCTCCGCGGTCGTGCCCGTCCAGACTCGAACGCCCGTCGTCCTCGGTCAGACCGCGGCCACGCTCGACCACCTGGCGCCCGGCCGGGTCGTGCTCGGCATCGGCCTCTCGAGCAAGGTCATCGTCGGCGACTGGCACGGGCTTCCGTTCGCGCCGTCGCTCCAGCAGATTCGCGAAGCCGTGCAGATCATCCGGATGGTCGCGTCCGGCGAGCGCGTCAGCTTCGAGGGCAAATTCTACCGGGTCAAGAACTTCCGCCTGACGGCCCCGCCGCCGGCGAAGCCGGTGCGCGTCGTGCTCGCGGCCCTGGGACCGGAGATGCTCGAGCTCGCCGGCGAGATCGCCGACGGCGTGGTCCTGAACTGGATTCCGCCCGAGACGGTGCCGGCCTCGATCGAGCACCTCGAGATCGGCGCGCGCAAGGCCGGCCGGGCGCTCGCCGGCTTCGAGATCGCCTCGTTCATCCGCACGTGCGTGACCGACGACCAGGCCGCGGCGCGCGAGGCCCTGGCGCGGGAGATCACCGGCTACGCGACGGTGGACGCCTACGCGAGCTTCTTCCGCGACGCGGGCTTCGGTGAGGAGGTCGACCGTGTCAACGCCGCCTGGCGCGCGGGCGACCGCTCGGGCGCGGTGAAGCAGGTCTCGCCGCGCTTCCTCGACGGGCTCGGCGTCGTGGGGTCCGAAGCGTTCTGTCGCGAACGCATCGCCGAGTTCACGCGGGCCGGGCTCACCCAGCCGGTGATCGTGCCGTTCGCGCCGGGCGCCGGCGGCGACGCCCGCGCGGCTCAGCTGCGAACGCTCCGCGCCTTCCCGTGAGCGGCTCGCCCCCGCTCCGCGTCCTCGGCGTCATTCCGGCGCGCCTGCAGTCCACGCGCCTGCCGCGCAAGGTCCTTCGCGACCTCGCCGGCAAGCCGCTGATCGTCCACGTCTACGAGGCGGCGCGTCGCGCCCCGGATCTCGCGGATCTTCTGGTCGCGACGGACTCGCAGGAAGTCGTCGACGCGTGCGCGAAATTCGGGATCCCGACGACGATGACGTCGGCCGGGCACCCGACGGGGACCGACCGGATCTGGGAGGTCGCGCAGACTCGCGCCGCGGACGTCTACGTGAACGTGCAGGGCGACGAGCCCTTGCTGACGCCGGAGCACATCCGGCTTCTGGTGAGCCCGTTCCGCGATCGACCCGCCACGCAGGTGAGCACGCTGAAGATCCGGCTGGCGCCGGAGGAGGCCGCGAATCCGAACGTGAACAAGGTCGTCTGTGGCGCGGACGGCCGCGCGCTCTATTTCTCGAAGTACCCGATCCCCTACGATCGCGACGGGATCGGCGTGGCGCGCTTCAAGCACCAGGGCTTCTACGCCTACCGCAAGCCGGCGCTCGAGGCCTTCCATCGTCTCGCGCAGTCGCCGCTCGAGCTCACGGAGAAGCTCGAGCAGCTCCGGTTCCTCGAGAACGGGATCGACGTCGTCGTCGTCGAGACGACGGAGCCGACGATCGGCGTGGACACTGAAGCCGACCTTCAGGCCGTCGCCGCGCTCATGGCCGAGCGCAGCCGTAGAATAGGCTAGCGGCATGCGGAAGACGGTGCTGGGCCTCGTGATCGCGGCGTCGGCGCTGCTGCCCTCTCCCGCGCTCGCCGAGCCGAGCGATCCCGCCGCCGGTCAGGTGCGCCAGCCGACGGCGAGACCGAGCGCCGAGAGCGAGTACGACCGGGGAGTGCGAGCGCGCCTGAGTAAGGACTGGAGAGCGGCTGCGGAGGCGCAGCGCAGCGCGGTCACCCTCCGGCCCGCGTTTCCCGAAGCCTGGAACGAGCTCGGGTTCGCGCTGCGCAACCAGGGCCGCTACACCGAGTCGCTGCAGGCCTACGACGAGGCCCTGCGGCTCCGGCCGAATTTCCCGGAGGCGCTCGAATACCTCGGCGAGGCCTACGTCAAGCTCGGCCGGCTCGACGACGCGCGCCGCGTCCTCGACCGGCTGCGCCCGCTCGACCGCGCCCGCGCCCAGGAGCTGGCGGAGGTTATCGAGAAGGGAAAGTAGCCCGGAGCGGCGCCGCCCCGGGCTCTCGCGTCGTCAGAACCGGGACGCCGTCAGCTTCACGTCCGCCTGCGCCCACGCCTTCTTGAAGCTCTCGTCGACCTGCGCGGCCTCACCGGTCTGGCCTTGCGCGCGCAGGCTCTGAGCGAGCCCGAACAGCGACCAGCCGTTGCCCGGGTTGCCGCGCAGATCTTCGCGGTAGACCTGCTCGGCGTCGGCCGCCCGACCGGCCTGGAGTAGCACGGCGCCGAGCGACTGGCGCACCGGGAAGTACCACGGCGGCGGCTCGGTGAACCAGTGCGAATCCTGCTCGGCCACCGCGGCGCGCAGCAGGCGCTCCGCGGCCGCGAAGTCACCCGCCTTCGCCGCGATCTCGCCGGCCAGGAGATTCGCCGCGAGCTGGAGCATGTTCTTCGAGCGGAAGAAGAACGCCACGGTGCGGTCCGGCGGTACGGACTGGAGGATCGCCTCGAGCGCCGAGAGCTCGCCCCTGGCCGCGTCGGCCTGCCCCTTGCCGTTGAACGCCGTCCCGCGCGCGTAGCGCCACACGCCCGACGTGTAGGGCCACTCGCGTGGCGGCGCCGGATAGGCGAGCACCTCGTCCCACCGGCCGAAGCGCACGAGCGCCACGATCGGCGCGACCGGCGCCGTCTCCATGTCCGGCATCTGCTTGATCATCTCCGCGGGTGCGTTCGAGGCGAACTCGCGCGCGGCGCGAATGGTCTCCGCGCTGCGCCCCTGCATGGCCGCGGACTGCCAGATGAAATCGATGTTGTGCGGGTAGTAGAGCCCGCGATAGATCGGGCTCGGCGTCGCGGTCTTGAAATACGCCTGGTCGGCGTTAGCCGCGGCGACGTTGACCTTCACGGCGTCGCCGTAGCGGCCGATCCGCCAGTAGATGTGGGCGGGCATGTGGACCAGGTGTCCCGCGCCGGGCATCAGCGGCAGCAGACGATCGGCCGCGGCCTCGGCGCGTCCGGGCTGCCGGCTCGCCTCGACCGCGTGGATGTAGAGGTGGAGCGCGCCGGGGTGATTCGGGTTCTTCGCGATCACGCGCTCGAGCGTCGCGACGATCTCCTCGGTGCCGGGCTGCGGTGCCCCCTCCCGGGTCCACAGATTCCAGGGCCGCAGATTCATCATGGAGTCGGCGAAGAACGTCGCGGCCTCGAGGTCGTCGGGGAATTGCCGCGCGACCTCGCGCATCGCGTCGGCGTACGCGCGGTCGAGCGTCTCGCGCGCGGCCGGCGGATCGGAGGAGTGCCGCTTGGCGAGCGCCTGGATCATCGCCCGCTCGGGCGGGTTGGCGCCCGCGGCGAGTCGTGAAGCCTCCCGCGCCGCGGCCGCCGCTCTCTTCTCGCGGTCGGCGTTGGTCGGGTCGTTGTAGTTGGAGCCTTCGGTGATCGCGATCCCCCAGAAGCACATCGCGCACGACGGGTCGAGGCGCGCGGCCTCCCGAAACGCGCGCTGCGCCTCGAAATGATTGAACGCGTAGACCAGACGCAGGCCCTGGTCGAACCAGCGCTGCGCCTCGGCGGAATTCGTGGTGATCCGATGCGCGTAGCTTCCGAGCGTGTCGTAGAGAACGGGGCGCCCGCCGTCGGCGCCCTGCGCATGCGCCCCGTGCGCCGACGTCTGCGTGGTGTCCTGCCCCGGTGCCGCGCAGCCTCCCAGAAGGACAATGATCACGGATGTGGAAATCAGGCGGTCGATACGCATGTACGCTCCTCTCTTCCTCGTTTGCGTCCCACCGGGCATACACACACACGATGCCACACGCGCGCACGAGCGAGATCCTCAATTCGACGCGAGGTTTCCGCTCGGCGAGGCCGTGGGACGGTTGTCAGCTCGATGGCGACGTGCCCGAACGCTCGGGCGCATCGCCGCCGGACGTCGAGTCGTTCAGCGATATGCGCACGGCGGGACCGGGGTCCGAAACGGCGCCCGCGTCAGGTGCTCGCCGTGCGGGAAGAGACGAAGCTGTCGCGGCGCCGGCGAGTCCGAGAGCCGGCGGCCGCGCAGCGTGAGGAACCAGCCGGCCCGAGCCACGTCGACCCCGGCTCCTCGAAGGTCGCCCGACCACCGGATGACCGCACGGCGCCTCGCCTCGACGAGCCCCCGCGCGGTGGCCGGGCCGATGCCGGGCACGCGGACCAAAGCCTCGTACGGCGCGCGAGAGACCTCGACGGGGAAGCGCTCGGGATGCGACAGCGCCCACGCCGTCTTGGGATCGTCGTCGAGCGGCAGGTTGCCGTCGGCGGCGAAGACGAGCTCGTCGCAGCCGAACCCGTACTGTCGGACGAGATGCTCGGCCTGGTAGAGCCGTTGCTCACGCGTCGCCGGCGTCGGGTTGCGGTCCTCGAACGGGGTACCGACGACGGGCTGGAACGCGCTGAAGTGAGCGTGATGGAGGAGGCGCCGTCGCTCGAGCTCGGTCACGACGCCGAGAATCTCGCGATCTCGCTCGCCCGCCGCGCCGACCACGAATTGCGTCGTCGTGCCGGCGGCGGCGAACGTCGACGGCGTCCGCGCGCGCTGCCGCTCGAGCATGAGGCGGCCGGCCAGCTCCAGATTCGGCAGGAGGTCGCCGGCGAAGTCCTTCTCGCGCGCGAGAGCGCGCACGTACGCGGGGCCGGGCGCTTCGAGGTTGACCGAGACGCGGCTGGCGAGCTCGACCGCCCTCTCGACCTGGGCGGGCTCGGCGCCGGGGAGAAGCTTCAGGTGAACGTAGCCGTGAAAGCTCTCTCGGCGACGAAGCAGCTCGACCGCGGCGAGCATGCGGTCGGTCATCTTGGAAGGTCGACCGGGGACGCCCGACGTCAAGAAGAGCCCGTCGGCCAGGCCCGAGCGGTGGGCGTCCATGAAGACTCGCGCGACTTCCTCGGGACTGAGGTAGGTCCGCCGCACCTTGCCGCCGCAGAAGGTCGGGCAATAGCCGCAGGACAGCGAGCAAGCGTTGGTCTGCATGACGCGCATGAGCCTCGTCGCGCCCCGGCCTGGGAAGCGCACCTTCGTGATCCCTACCGGGTCGCCGGGGCGCATCAGCGCGCCCTGTGGGCCGTCCCGGTCGGCCGTTTCCGAGAGAACCGTCACGCGGGTCCTGAGATCCACGGCAGGAACTACTATACATGAGACGAGTGTCTAGGCAACCCGTCACAGCCGTCCAGCGGCGACCCTTAGCCCGTAGCAGCGCCTCCCGCCGCCCGAAGCTCCACGCCTCGCACCTGAACGGGAATCCGGACCCCTTCGGCCGCGAATCGGCGCAGGATTCGCTTCCGGAGCTCGTGCTGCATCAGGAACTGGTCGGTGAACGACTTCGAGAGTGTGTCCTGCAGGGCGAGCGCCACCGCGAGACCGCCCACGCCCAGCGCGGTGAGGGTGGAGACGGTGATAGTCACGGAGAGAATCACCGCGACCTCGACCGACCTGCTGGGACAGGCGCTGCGGCAGGCTCTCCGTCTGGCGTGCGACCTCGTTGCCGGCAAAGAGCCCGAGCACGATGGACCAGAGGATCGAGGGCAGCCGGATCGCCTGCGGCAGCGCTCCAGCCGTCAGCCCATCGGCGCAGCAGACTCAGCAGGAGCGCGCGAAGCAGCAACGCGACGAGCGTGGCGACGCCGAACGCGATAGCCGGCCACGAGAGGCGTATTGTCGGACATGCTATCGTAGTTGGCGCCCATGAGTCAGCGTGGACTCTTCTACGGCTGGGTCGTCGTCTTCGCCTCCGCCACCGTCGTCGCCTTCGGCCAGGGCTCGCTCTTCTCGTTCGGCGTGTTCCTCAAGCCGCTCGAGGAATCGATGCGCTGGAGCCGGAGCGCGGTATCGGTCACCGCGCTCGTCAACTGGATCGCGATGGGCGTCGGCTCGTTCGTCTGGGGCGCCGTGTCCGACCGGCTCGGGAGCCGCGTCGTGACGATCGCCGGCGGCCTGTTGCTCGGCGGGAGCCTCGTGCTGTCGAGCCAGGCGACGGCGCTGTGGCATCTGCACACGACGTTCGGCCTCGGTGTGGGCTTCGCGGCCGGCGCCTTCCTGACGCCCCTCTCCGCGACCTCGACGAAGTGGTTCACGGCAAACCGCGGGCTCGCGCTGGGCATCATCTCCGCGGGCGGCGGCGCCGGGATGCTCCTGCTCGCGCCACTGACCCGCTGGATCACCTCGCTCTACGACTGGCGCGTGGCGATGATCGTGCTGGGCGATCTGGCGTGGCTGATCGTGATTCCGGTGGCGCTCCTCGTCAAGAACGCACCCGCCGACATGGGCGCCGTCGCGCTCGGCGGGGCGGCCACGCGGCAGCGCGAGTTCTCCACCCGCCAGGTCCTGCGCGCCCCACAGTTCTGGGCGATCGCGCTCACCCACTTCGCCTGTTGCGCCGCCCACGCCGGGCCGATCTTCCACATGGTGACCCACGCGATCGATCAGGGCGTGGCCGCGATGGTCGCCGCGACCGTCCTCGGCGTGTCCGGCCTCGCGTCGATCGGGGGGCGGATCGGGTGCGGGATGATCGCCGACCGGTTCGGCGCCAAGCCTACCCTGATCGTGGGGCTCGCGCTCCAGGCGGTCATGGTGTTTTCGTATCTCTTCACGCGCGACGCGCCCGGCTTCTACGCCGTCGCGGTGCTGTTCGGGATCTCGTACGGCGGCGTGATGCCGCTCTACGCGCTCGTCACGCGCGAGTACTTCGGCGAGAAGGTGATGGGCCGCGCCTACGGCGCGGTGTTCCTGATCTCGACGCTCGGCATGGGCCTCGGCTCGTGGGCGGGCGGCTTCATCCACGACGCCTACGGCACCTACGCCTGGCTCTTCATCAGCGCGGCCGCGATCGGCCTGATGGCGATGGTCCTGGCGCTGACGTTCCGGGCGCCGCGCCTGATCGCCGCGGCCCGTCCGGCCACCGCCGGAGCCCGCTAGGGAGCCCTTGGCGCCCCGCGCCATAGGCGGTTGACACCCTCGAGCCCGCGGTGGTACTAATTCGTCGCTTTTCCCAGAGGTTAGGCCGCGTCCGGCGTCCCCACTTCTGATCAAGGAGGTCACGAATGGTTTGCAGAGAGTTGAGCCGCAGGCGATTCGTCAAGGTCACCGGAACGGCAGCAGCCGTGGCGACCATGGGGATCGAGGGAATCCTGTCGGCGCGGCGGGCGCCGGTCTACGCTCAGGGCGGCAAGCTGCACATCGTTCGCTGGGTCGATTTCATTCCCGAGGCGGACGTCGAGCTCAAGCGCCAGGCCCCGGAGGCCTCGAAGGCGCTGGGCGCCGAAGTCACCTTCGAGTTCATCAATGCCAACGACCTGCAGCCGCGTATCACGGCCGCGATCCAGTCGGGCTCCGGCGCCGACATCATCCAGATGCTCTGGAACTGGCCCCATCTCTATGCGAACGGCCTGGTGGACGTGTCGGATGTGGCCGAGCCCATCGGCAAGGCGCAGGGCGGCTTCTACGACGTGTTCGAAGCCAGCGCGAAGGTCGCCGGACGCTGGCTCGCAATGCCCCACGCCGTCATCGGGAACGCGGTCGCGTACCGGCGGTCGTGGTTCAATGAGATCGGCGCGAAAGAGTTCCCGAAGACCTGGGAGGAATATCGCGAGGTCGGCAAGAAGCTCAAGGCCAAGGGCAAGCCCATCGGGCAGGCGCTCGGCCACAGCTTCGGCGATCCGCCGACTTTCGTCTATCCGTTCCTCTGGGACTTCGGGGGCGCCGAGGTCGACGCCAGCGGCAAGAAGGTCGCGATCAACTCGAAGGGCACGATCGAGTCCGTGAAATTCTTACAAAGCTTCTGGAAGGACGCCTGCGACGAGGGCGGGCTGGCCTGGGACGACACCAACAACAATCGCGCCTTCCACGCCGGCGAGATCAGCGCCACGCTCAATGGCGCCTCGATCTACATCGTCGCCAAGCGCCAGAAGGACAAGATCAAGGACGACAAGGGCGAGCCGCTCTACCAGGACATCGAGCACGCCGCGCTCATGCCGAGGGGACCGGTCGGCCAGTTCGCGCTCTACGGCGGCCAGCAGCACTCGATCATGAAGTACTCGAAGAACCAGAAGCTCGCCAAGGACTTCCTGAAGTGGCTACACCAGGACGCGAACTACGGAAAGTGGTTCGAGGTCAACGAGGGCTACAGCGTCGGCGCGACCAAGAAGTGGGAAGAGCACCCGATGTGGGCGAAGGTCGACAAGCCCCTTCAAGTGTTCCGGCAGGCGGCCCGCGTGACCCGCGCCTTCGGGCATCCGGGCCCGGCGTCGGCCAAGGCCACCGAGGCGTACACGAAGTACATCATCGTCGACATGTACGCCAAGGCCGTCCAGGGCACGAAGGCCGAGGACGCCGTGAAGTGGGCCGAGAGCGAGCTGAAGAAGATCTACGAAGGCTGATGGCTTTCCAGGGGGACAGAATGCAGCGACGCACGTTCCTGAAATCGGCCGGCGTGGCCGGCATCCTGGCGGCGGGCCGCGCGCCGGCGTTCGCGCAGGGGACCAAGCTCCACATCGTCCGGTGGGTCGACTTCATTCCCGAGGCCGACGTCGAGCTCAAGCGCCAGGCCCCGGAGGCCTCGAAGGCGCTGGGCGCCGAAGTCACCTTCGAGTTCATCAATGCCAACGACCTGCAGCCGCGCATCACGGCCGCGATCCAGTCGGGCTCCGGCGCCGACATCATCCAGATGCTCTGGAACTGGCCGCACCTCTACGCCAACGCGCTCGTCGACGTCTCCGACGTGGCCGAGCCGATCGGGAAGGCGCAGGGCGGCTACTACGACGTCTTCAACGCGAGCGCCAAGGTGGGCGGAAAGTGGCTGGCCGTGCCCCACGGCTGCGGCGGAAACGCCGTCGCGTATCGGCGGTCGTGGTTCAACGAGATCGGCGTCAAGGAGTTCCCCGCCACCTGGGACGAGTATCGCGAAATCGGCAAGAAGCTCAAGGCCAAGGGCAAGCCCATCGGGCAGGCGCTCGGCCACAGCTTCGGCGATCCGCCGGTCTTCGCCTACGCGTTCCTCTGGGATTTCGGCGGCGCCGAGGTCGACGCCAGCGGCAAGAAGGTCGCGATCAACTCGAAGGGCACGATCGAGTCCGTGAAATTCTTACAAAACTTCTGGAAGGACGCCTGCGACGAGGGCGGGCTGGCCTGGGACGACACCAACAACAATCGCGCCTTCCACGCCGGCGAGATCAGCGCCACGCTCAACGGCGCCTCGATCTACATCGTCGCCAAGCGCCAGAAGGACAAGATCAAGGACGACAAGGGCGAGCCGCTCTACCAGGACATCGAGCACGCCGCGCTCATGCCGAAGGGACCGGCCGGGCAGTTCGCGCTCTACCTGCCCTTCCAGCACTCGATCATGAAGTACTCGAAGAACCAGAAGCTCGCCAAGGACTTCCTGAAGTGGCTGCACCAGGACGCGAACTACGGAAAGTGGTTCGAGGTCAACGAGGGTTACAGCGTCGGCGCCGCCAAGAAGTGGGAAGACCATCCGATGTGGGCGAAGGTCGACAAGCCGCTGCAGGTATTCCGGCAGGCCGCACGGCTGACGCGCGCCTTCGGGCATCCGGGCCCGGCATCGGCGAAGGCCACCGAGGCGTACACGAAGTACGTCATCGTCGACATGTACGCCAAGGCCGTCCAGGGCACGAAGGCCGAGGACGCCGTGAAGTGGGCCGAGGGCGAGCTGAAGAAGATCTACGAAGGCTGATCAGAGTCAGGGCGTGAAGAAGCCGATAGCGGGAGGCGCCGGGAGCGCCGCCCCCGTCGAGGTGGCGCTGCCGCATTCGGGTACCTCGCAGCGCCGCGCGCTCACGGGTCTGCTCGAGAACGAGCGCTTCCTGGCGTTCGTGCTCCTGGCGCCGACGGTGCTCCTGCTCGGCCTGTTCATCGCGTATCCGTTCGTGATGGGCGTCTGGTTCTCGCTCTCCGACATCAGCGTCGGCAACCCGGCCCACTTCGTCGGCCTGCGGAACTTCGTCAAGGCCTGGAACGACTCGATCTTCCGGACCGCGTTCTGGAACACGAGCTTCTACACGTTCTGGGCTACCATCTTCAAGCTAGCGCTCGGGATGTGGCTGGCCCTCCTGCTCAACCGGCACTTCCGGGGCAAGCGGATCGTGCGCGCCTCGATGCTCCTGCCGTTCATCGTGCCGACGGTGCTCTCGACCTTCGCGTGGCGGTGGATGTTCGATCCGACCTTCAGCGTCCTCAACTGGACCCTCTACAAGACGGGCTTCATCGTCGCCAAGCTGCCGTTCCTCTCCAATGGCGACTGGGCGCTCTGGTGCGCGATCGCCGTCAACACGTGGCGCGGCATGCCGTTCTTCGCGATCACGCTCCTGGCCGGGCTGCAGACGATCAACACCGACCTTCACGAGGCGGCCTCGCTGGACGGCGCCAACGGCTGGAAGCGGTTCTGGCACGTGACGTGGCCGCTCCTGAAGCCGGTCACGGTCGTGGTCGTCGTCTTCTCGATCATCCAGACGTTCTCCGATTTCCAGCTGATCTACGTCCTGACCGGCGGCGGGCCCGCGAACTCGACGCATCTGCTCGCGACCTACGCGTACCAGATCGGCGTCGCGACCGGCCTCCTGGGCGAGGGGGCCGCGATCTCGCTCTGCATGCTGCCGGTCCTCTTCATCGTGGTCTGGATCCAGCTCAGATATTTGCGAAGACTCGAGGGCGCGTGATGGCGACAGCCAGACGAAGAGCCGAACGCGTGGTCCCGGCGGCCGAAAGGGTTGTCCGCGGACCGGAGCCACAAGCATCTACAGCAGGCCACCCGCGGTTGGATCCGGCCTGGAGCACTCGGTAAATGGTCATCGAGCGGCGGTGGAAGAAGTGGGTGTTCTTTTACATTCCACTGACCGTCTTCGTGCTCGGGACCTTGTTTCCGTTCTACTGGATGTTCGTGACGGCGATCCGGCCCGACGCCGAGCTCTATCGCTCCTGGCGGGCGGTCAACAACGCGCCGTTCTGGACGCTCCAGCCGACGCTCGAGCACTTCCGCGACCTGATGGCGAAGACCATGTTCCCGCAATGGCTCTGGAACACGTTCTTTATCGCGGTGATCTCCACGGCCATCTCGCTCGCCTGCGGGCTGCTCGCCGGCTACGCCCTGGCGCGGCTCAAGTTCCCGATGGCCGGCGCCCTCGGGACGTCGATCTTCGTGACCTATCTGGTGCCGCCGACGCTCCTGTTCATTCCGCTCGCGGACATCGTCCGCGACTTCCAGCTCGGCAACACGCCGTGGGCGCTGATCCTCACGTATCCGACGTTCTTGATCCCGTTCTCGACGTGGCTCCTGATGGGCTACTTCAAGACCATCCCCAAGGAGCTGGAGGAGTGCGCGCGCATCGACGGGGCCACGCGCTTCGGCGCGATGACGCGCATCATCTTCCCGATCGCGGTGCCGGGAATCCTCTCCGCGGGCATCTTCGCGTTCACGCTGTCGTGGAACGAGTTCATCTACGCGCTGATCTTCCTGTCGTCGCCCGAGCGCAAGACCGTCCCGGTCGGCGTCGTGTCGGAGCTGATCCGGGGCGACATCTACTTCTGGGGCCAGCTGATGGCGGGCGCGCTACTCGGCTCGATCCCGGTGGCCCTCGTCTATTCGTTCTTTGTCGAGTACTATGTCACCGGCCTGACCGGCTCGGTGAAAGGCTAAAGGAGACGTCCATGGCCCAGGTGATGATGAAGGACCTGAACAAGAAGTACGACGAGGTCCATGCCGTCAAGGACGTGAACCTCCACATCCGGGACAAGGAATTCATCGTGCTGGTCGGCCCGTCCGGGTGCGGCAAGTCGACGACGCTCCGGATGGTGGCGGGGCTGGAAGAGATCACCGCCGGTGAGATCACGATCGGCGATCGAGTCGTCAACGACCTGCCGCCGAAGGATCGGGACATCGCGATGGTCTTCCAGAATTACGCCCTGTATCCGCACATGACCGTCTACGACAACATGGCCTTCGGGCTCAAGATGCGGAAGTTTCCGAAAACCGAGATCGCCAAGCGGGTCGGCGAGGCCGCCGAGATCCTGGGCATCCAGGAATTGCTCAAGCGCAAGCCGCGCCAGCTCTCCGGCGGCCAGCGGCAGCGCGTCGCGGTCGGCCGCGCGATTGTGCGCCATCCCCAGGTCTTCTTGTTCGACGAGCCGCTCTCCAACCTCGACGCGAAGCTCCGCGTCCAGATGCGCGTCGAGCTCAAGCGGCTGCACGACCGCCTGGAGACGACGGCCATCTACGTCACGCACGACCAGGTCGAGGCGATGACACTCGGCGACCGGGTCGTGGTCATGAAGGACGGCTGGATCCAGCAGGTCGGCGAGCCGCTCGAGCTCTACGGCCGGCCGGCCAACCGGTTCGTGGCGGGCTTCATCGGCTCGCCGTCGATGAACTTCGTCGAGATGACCATCGCCGAGACGAACGGCGCCCTGTGGGCGGACACGCCAGGGATCCGCGTGAAGGTCCCGCCGGCGAGCGCGGCCCGGCTCGGGCCGTACAAGGGCCAGCGCCTGACGCTCGGCATCCGGCCGGAAGACCTGCGCGTCGCGACGGGCAGCGACCCGGCGGACTACAGCTTCGACACCGTGGTCGACGTCGTCGAGCCGCTCGGCTCCGAGATCTTGCTCGACGTCAAGGCCGGCTCGAACGTCATGGTGGCGCGAGTCGACCCCACTGTGCGCGCGAAGCTCCACGACAAGATGCGGCTCTCGCTCCATCCGGAGCGCGTCCACTTCTTCGACCTGAAGACCGAGCTGGCGATCTGATCGCGTAGTGGTGTCGGTGAAGCCGGCCGGACGAGCCGGGGACATCCGGCTCGCCTACGCACTCCTCTCCCCTGCCCTGCTCCTCCTCGCCGTCGTAATCGCGTATCCCGTCGGGTGGGAAGTGTGGACGAGTCTCACCGACCTCTCACCTCTCAAGGACGGCTCCACCGGTTTCGTCGGGCTCGCGAACTATCGCCGCCTCCTGGCCGACGCCACGTTCTGGCAGGCCGCGCTCGTCACCGTCGTCTACGCCGCGGTGACGAGTGCCGGCAAGCTGGCCCTCGGCCTCGGCTTCGCCCTGCTGCTGGCCCGGCCGTTCCGGGGTCGGGCCCTCGTCTTCCTGGCGATCTTCCTGCCGTGGGCTTATCCCGCGGGCGTCAGCGTGATCGGTTGGTACTGGACCCTGAACCCCCCGACCATCACCGCCTACGCGCCGTTCATGGGACAGCTGAAGTATGCGGTCGACGGCACCTTCGGAATCGGGGCCTGGGCCTTCGCGAGCGTCATGCTGTTCAACATCTGGCGCGGCAGCTCCTTCATCGCCGTGCTGCTCCTGGCCGGCATCAATGCGATCCCACAGGAGCTGTTCGAGTGCGCTCTGCTGGAATCCAGGAGTGCGTGGCGCCGTTTCCGGCTGGTGACCGTGCCGCTGCTCAAGCCATTTCTGGCACTGGGAGTATTTCTGTCGCTCACCAGCGCCTTCGCCGACCTCTCCAATGTCTGGATGCTCACCGCCGGCCGCATCGTGTTTCCGGTCATCGGCACGCACGCGTACTGGCTCGTCATCAAGGCGGGTCAGTATGGACCGGCCTCGGCGCTGTCGCTGACCTTGGTCCCGTTCCTGCTGGCCGTCCTCCTCGTGCTGTTCCGGCTCTTCGATCCCCCGCAGGAGCGGAGCACGGCATGAACCCGAAGCCCTGGTGGGCGAAGGTCGGCCATCGAAGCCTGATGCTCCTGGCCACGATCTACTGCGTCTTTCCGATCTACTTCATGCTGGTGCAGTCGTTGAAGACCCCCAAGGAGGATGTCTTCGGCAATCCGTTCATCGTCATGGATCCCACCCTCGAGAACTTCCAGGAGTTGTTCGACCGCGAGGGCGAGGTCCGGGGCTTCGTGGGGACCGCGCTGCGCCGCTCCTACCCCTTCGCGGACTGGCTCGTGAACACGATCGTCGTCTTTGCGGGCTCGGTCGCGGCCACCCTCGTGGCAAGCGTCGCGGCGGCCTACGCTCTGGGTCGGCTGCGTCCACCGGGGTTCCGCTGGTGGCGGCGCGGGATCTTCGCCGCCTACGTGATCCCGCAGACCTTGCTGTTCATCCCGCTCTACCAGGTCGTCCACACGCTCGGGTTGGACGACAACCTCCTGGCCCTTCTGTTGATCTACCCGACGATGGCCTTGCCCTTCTGCGTATGGATTCTTTCCGCCTACTTCCAGCTCCTGCCGCGCGAGATCGAGGAGGCGGCCTTGATCGAGGGCGCGAGTCGGGCGACCGCCTTCTTCCGGATCATCCTGCCCATGAGTCGCCCCGTTCTGGTCGCCGCGGGCATCTTCACCCTCGGGACCATCGCCAGCGACTTCATGATCGCCTCCGTCTTCCTTCTGACCCCGAACAATCAGACGATCACGGCCGGGCTCGGTACGTTCGACGTGGCGCTCGACGAGCTGGCCGCGGTGGCGGGGGTCAACCTGCTCGCCATTCCGGTGGTGACGATTTCCGCCCTCCTCGCCCGTGGCTTCGTGCGCGGCCTCACGGCGGCGATGATCGAGGGAGCCTGATCAAGCCGGCGAAGCCGGCGCTCGAGCCGGAACCGTAGAGCGGAATGCTCGCGGGATGTTGATCAGGGATCGGGCGCGATACGAATGATCCGGTGAATCGCCGCCTCGGGAACGTAGAGGGCTCCCCTGGCGTCGAGCACGATGCCGCCAGGATCGCCGAGCTCGCTGGCCACCACGCTGACCCGGCCGGCCGGCGAGATCCGGAAGATCTGCCGGATCTGATAGCCGGCGCACACGAAGATGCTCCCATCGGGGCCGGTCGTGAGGTTGGTGCGATGGTAGTGGCCGGCGGGGAGCCGGACGACGAGACGGAGCTCGCCATCGGGTCCGAGGCGAAGCACTTCGCCGACGGAGCTCAGGAACACGAGGTCGTCGCCCGGCGTCGCGGTCACACCGATGAGTCGCCACAGAGGCTCACGGTCGGGGCGAGTCGCTTCTTTTCGCGGAAAGATCGGGACGAGCAGATCGGCCCGTCGCGGAAGCGGCCGATCCTCGGTGAGATCGATGCGGAAGACCAGGGGGCCCCGATATCCTTCGTCGACGAGGAAGCTGAGCGACGGCGGCAGGGGCGTCTCCGAGCGAAGATGCGCCTCGGAGCCCGAGTAGTCGACGAAGACGAGGTGTCCGCGGCGGTCGAGCGTCAGCGCGGCCCCGCCGAGGAGATGGTTCAGCCCGACGGCGACCGGCTGGAGCCGCGGCTCGTCGCCCAGGCGATAGATGCGATTGCCGTTCTCCTCGCCGAGGAAGACGCTCCCGCTCCGAGGGTCGACCGCGAGGCTCCCGAGCACGGCCTTTCGAATCTGATCGGCAAACGGGATGACGACGCGCGGCACGCGCGAGGCGTCGATCGGCAGGGGCGCGCGGAGGTCGAGGCGGTAGATCTCACCGGCCGCGTCTCCGGACGAGCCGGCGCTCAGCACCACGAGCCGGCCGCGAGGATCGAGGGCGAGCTGGATCGGACGTGGAACTGCGGTGGCCACCACGTCGACTCGAAGGCCAGCCGCCACTTCGGCGCCGGCCGTTGGTTCAGGATTCGAGGCGAAAAGGCACGCCAGCAACACGGCGCGTCTGACCGTGCCCGAAAACCATGTGAGTCTTGACATTCTCGAACGGGCTCTGCTAGCCTCCGCGTGGCGTTGCGCGTTCGCCGGCTGAGCGGCGCGGAGGGCCCGATTCACACCTTCTCCTGGAGAGTACACCGATGATCACCAAGGCGTTGATCGCTGCGGCAGCGAGCCTGCTCGTGATGGGCCTCGAGGGCCTGCCGGCGTACGCCCAGGCCGACACGGTCGCCGAGCCGAAGGGCATCACGGTCAAGGGACTGGTCACGTCGCTTGGCGGGTTCTCGGCCACGGTGAGCACGCCGCTCTTCGTCACTGGAGCCACGGTCGAGCTGGCGCCCGGCGGGCAGACCGGCCGCCAAGAGTTTCGTGTCCCGACTTATATCTTCGTCATCGAGGGCACACTGATCACCGAGTACGAGGCGGGGCCGATCGGGATCAAGGGCACTCAGTACCACGCGGCGGGGCAGTCCTTCATGGACAACGGAGGCGTCGGCTGGTGGCACAACTTCGTCAACCGCTCGGAGAAACCCGTCAAGTACCTGATGCTCCATCTCGGTTACCCCGGTCGCCCGGATCCGATTCAGAGGCCAGACAAAGAGTAGGCTCGCCGCTCCTAGCCGATCGGCCCGGCCCGCGTTGGTGACGGGGTGCGGCCGACGCTCGCTACTTCCCGACCCCGCCCGTGATTCCCTGGATGAACCGATCCAGGAAGAAGTTGTAGAGAATCGCCACGGGTAGCCCCACCATCAGCGCCGCCGCCATCAGCGAGCCCCAGTAGTACACGTCACCCCGGATCAGCTCCGTCGGCACGCCGACCGTGACCGGCTTCTGGTCGCCCGGCGCGACGAAGGCCAACCCGTAGAGGAAGTCCTGCATCGAGAGCGTGAAGGCGAAGATCACGGCGGTCAGGATCCCGGGAATGCTGACGGGGAGTACGATACGCAGAAGCGCGCCGAAGTAGCCGCACCCATCGACCCGGGCCGCCTCTTCCATCTCCATAGGGACGGTCTTGAAGAACCCCATGAGCAGCCAGGTGCAGAACGGGATGGTGATGGTCGGGTAGACCAGCACCAGCGCCCACCAGGTGTCCTGCAGCCCGAGCATCGCGACCACTCGTGCCAGCGGGATGAAGAGAATGATGCCCGGGACCAGATACGTCATGAACACCGCGATGCCGAGGTTCTCGGACCCGGGGATGCGGAGCCGCGCCAGCGCGTATCCCGCCGGCACCGCGATGAGCAAGGTGATGACGGCGACCCAGGCCGCGATGGTCATCGTGTTGACGATCCATGCGCCGTAGTTCGTGCTGTAGAAGAGATAGGAGAAGTTCTTCCACGTGGGCGGCAGGTGAAACCACAGCGGAAACTGATCCATCCGGTAGAGGTCGGGGTCCTGCTTCAACGCCGTGATCGCCATCCAGTAGATGGGGAAGATGGCGATGATGACGTAGGGCGTGATCGCCGCGTAGATCCAGGCGTGGCGTCGGATCTCCTTGTGGCGTCGAGTGCGCGGCGCGTCGGCCATCGCCTAATACTCTCGGCGCTTCAGGTTTCTGAGCATCAGGATCATCAGGGGCAGCAGCAGGGGAAACAGGAACAGGGCGATCGCCGCCCCACGCCCGAGCGCTCCGGCCTGGATTCCGACCTGGTAGGCGAGCACGGGCAAGATCTTCGTGGCGTTCGCCGGACCGCCCTGGGTCAGGAGGTACACGACGCCGAGATCGGACAGGGTGAACACCGTGTCGAAGAGGAAGCCGATCAACAAGATCGGCGCGATCATCGGAACGACCACGTGGCGGAAGCGCTGAAAGAAGCTGGTCCCGTCGACCCGCGCCGCGTCCAGAATCTCGTTCGGCACGGACGTGAAGCCCGCGAGCAGCACGATGGCCGAGAACGGAAAGTTGCGCCACACGTTCACCATGATGCACGCGGCCAGCGCCAGATGGGGCTCGCCCAGCCACACGGGCCAGTCCGCAGAGCCGTAGCTCCCGATCGCCCCGATCTGGCTCAGGAACCAGTTGATGACGCTGAACTGCGAGTCGTACATCCACTTCCAGCCGAGCACGCTGATACTGATCGGGAGCGTGAACGGGATCACGACGAGGCCGCGGATGAACTTCCGGCCCCAGAACGGCTGCAGCAGGAGAAACGCGAGGCTGGTCCCGAGCAGGCCCTTGAAGACGGCGGCCACCAGGGTGAAGCCGATGCTGTTGCGGAGCGCGATGTAGAAGACGTCGCTCTCGAAGGCGGCTCGGAAGTTCTCCAACCCGACGAAGCTGGCGGTGTTGTCCGCGACCGAAGCGTCGCTCAATGCCAGGAAGAGCGAGAACAGGAACGGCGCTCCGACGAGGAGAAGGACATAGAGAACGGCGGGCGCGAGCAGCAGATAGCCGAAGGCGAGCCGTCGGGACGTCTGGCTCGCGAACCACCGCCGAGGGCGCGCCCGAACAGCGATCGAAACGGCAGCGGCCCGGGCGCCTGCGGCGTCCGGGCCGCTGCTTGACGAGCTTGCCGTCATGCCTGCTTGTACTTGGCGTAGATCCGGCGGTACTCTCCCACGCCCCACTTGACCGCGTCTTCCAGGGCCATGCCGCGACAGAACTTCGTGATCATGTCGGGGAAGACGAACGTGTTGACGATCTCCTGGATCGGCGTGGTCGACGGCCCAGGATATCCATAGAACGCCACGAACTTCGGGAAGTCCTGGAGGATCTGCAGCTTCGGGTCGGCGCCGATGACGGGCATGGGCTTCTTGTAGCGGTCGTTGAGATACGGCATGTTGTAGCCACGGCTCTGCACCATGCCCTCGAGGTCGTTGTCGATGAGATACGAGAGCCACTCCTTCGCCGCTTGCTGGTTCTTGGAGAACTTCCACACCATCCAGACGTTCGGCGCCGCGGCGCTGACCCGCTTGCCGGGCTGCCCCTGGGGCTCGAGTCCGAGGAACGTGTTCTGGAACACGGGCGGATTGGTGTCCTCGGTCGTACGGTAGGCCGAAATCGCGTCGTGCACCCAGCACGCGATGCCCGAGGCCAGGTAGCGATTGTCGGACGCATCGTCCCAGGAGAAGACCTCCGGGGTCATGCCTTCCTCGAAGAGTGCCTTGGCGAACTTGAGGAACTCGCGCAGCTCCTTGGAGTCGATCGTGGGCGCATCGCCGGAGGGCGTCGCCTCGATGCCGCCGTGGCTCCAGAACATCGAGCGCCAGAAGAGGTTCGCGTCGGCGCACTGGGACAGCGCGATACCCGTCGGATGTCCCTTGGGCTTGAGCGTGCGCGCCGCCACCCGCGCCAGCTCCCACGTGTCCGGATACTTGAGATTGTTGGCGTCGAACAGATCCTTGCGATAGAGCATCGGCGCCAGGATGTAGAAGATCGGCAGGCCGTACCAGCGCCCCTCGACCTCGACGAGCGACCGGGCCGCGGGAATCCAGCCGCCGTACTTCTTCCCCGCCGCATCGGCGACGTCGCTGAGATCCACGAGATTCTTGTAGTAGAGCCGGGTCAAGATGGACGAGCCGTTGTAGATGATGTCGTGGCCGGCGCCGGCGGCGAACTCGGCCGCCATGCGCGCGGGAATGTCGAGGTGCGGAATGTGGTCGACGCGCACCTTAACCCCGTTCTTGTCGCCCCATTCCTTGGCGAACTTGTCGTACCAGGCGTCGTACGCCGGGATGAAATGACTCCACTGCAGGATGCGCAACGTCGTTCCCTTGATCTGCGCGGGAGCCTGCCGTGCGTCGAGCATCGTCAGAAGCGAGCTTCCCGCGACCCCGGCACCGGCGGTCGCGAGGAATTTCCTTCGATTGACGATCGACGCTGCGGGCTTGGCCGGTTGCGGGTCCATCATCGTAGGCCTCCTTGAGCGGTCCTGAGCGCTATGGGGGGTTGGCAGCTGGCAACCCTCGTAAAGAATTAGATTCTTTATGCTGCCTTGCCGCCAGTTGTCAAGTGGGTCTTGCCCCCGGTGTATCCTCGCGCCCATGCGCCGACCGCTTCTGGCTCTCGCGGTGGTTCTCACCGCGATCGGGGCCTTCACGGGCGGGCTGGCGTGGCTCCTGGACACCCCGAGACCACCGGCCGGCGCGTCGAGGGCCGAGCGCCTCTACCTCGGCCTCTGCGCGACCTGCCACGGACCGGACGGACGGGGCTCGTGGCGCGCGGCGCTCTTCCTGGTCCGGCCCGGCAGGCTGAACGATGCCGCGACGCTCGACCGGCGCTCGGATCAATATCTCTTCGACATCATCAAGTACGGCGGCGCGCCCATCGGTCGGCCGGGGATGCCCGCCTTCGGCTCGACGCTCACCGACGACGAGATCGCCGAACTGGTCGCTTATGTGCGCGCGCTCTCCCGCGCGCGGTGACTCAGGGGAGCTTCTCGATCCGGATCAAGACAAGCTGATCGTCTCGCTGGCGCACCGCGAGCTTCACCCGGTCGCCCGGCCTGGGGTCGACCGGATCGAGAAGCGCCGGGCTCGCGGAGATCGCCATCAGCTCCATGGCGTTCATGCCGAGCGCCGCCACGGGCTCGTGCCGAACGAGGAGCATGTCCGAGGCGGGGCGCGCGGCGATCGTCCCGCGCACCTCGTAGGCCGCTGGACGGATGACCGTTCCCCAGATACCCGCGGCGAACGCCGCGAGCAGCACGACGAAGAGGAGGACGGCTACGGTGCGATGTGAGACGAACCTAGTACCGGCTATCCCGCTCCCAGTCGAACCTGACCTCGGAATCGGGCCGCAGGTCGTCGCCGGTGAGGATCCACTTGCCGCCGCATCCCTCGCGCGCGAAGTAGGCAGCCGGCTTGGGCGCCGACCCGAGGCTGATGAACAGGATGAAGATTCCTACCCCGCCGCCCAAACCGCAAAGGAGCACCTTGCCGGGAATATAGAACACGTTGGCGATGCCGGCGCCGACGTTGTACGCGGTGTACTCGGCGAGATGCGACTCCTGCTCAGGGAGATCCTGCGGCGGCGCCGCCGGCTGGGGCATGGGCGGCGCGGGCGGCGGCGGAGTCTGAGCCGGTTGCTGGGCTGTCGCGAGCGGGGCGAGCGGACCGGTGGCGAGCATCGCGAGCGCCACCACGACGGCGAGGACTCGGCTTACGATCTTCATCAGGATCCTCCTCCCTACAGGCCTCAGGGAGTCATTGTCCGCCCCAAGGGGCGCCCCACCACAACATTCCGGCAGACTTCGATCATAGCAAACGGCTAGGCGATGCGTAAACTCGACAAACGCTATAATCGGCGGCACATTCACTCCCAGGAGGCCCGCTAACCATGAAGCTCGTGCGCTTCTCCACCAACGGCCAGGCCCCTCGGCTCGGCGTCCTCCAGGGCGACCGCATCGCCGACCTTCAGGCCAGCGTCGCCGCCTCTCTGACGCGGCGCGGCGTAACCCGAGCCGCCGAGATCGCCGCGGCTCTCGTCCCTGGCAGCACCCGCGCGTTCCTCGAGGGCGGCCCGCTGGTCGAGGAGACGGTTGCGGGCATCAAGGAATGGGTGACGATCCCCGCCAATTCCGCGCGCCTGCACGCGCCGATCGCGGATCCTGGCAAGTTCATCTGTATCGGGCTCAACTACCGCGACCACGCGGAGGAAGCCAATCAGCCGATCCCGAAGGAGCCGCCGATTTTCGCGAAGTGGTCGAACGCGATCCTCGACCCGAACGAGCCGATCCTGAGACCGCGCGGCTCGAATCAGCTCGACTGGGAAGTCGAGCTCGGCGTCGTCATCGGCAAGACCGCGCGCTTCGTCAGCAAGGAGAAGGCGCTCGACTACGTCTGGGGCTACACGATCATCAACGACGTGAGCGCCCGCGACTTCCAGTTCATCGGCAGCCAGTGGATGGCCGGCAAGATCCCCGAAACGTTCGCGCCGGTCGGCCCCTACATCGCCGACCGTGCCGAGATCCCGGATCCGCACTCGCTCGAGCTGAAGCTCTGGGTCAACGGAAAGCAGATGCAGAGCGGCAACACCAAGACGTTCATCTTCGATGTCCGTTACATCGTGAGCTACCTCTCGGGGCTGATGACGCTCTCGCCCGGCGATCTCATCGCCACCGGCACTCCGCCGGGCGTGGGCTTCGCCCGCAAGCCGCCGGTCTTCCTCCAGCCGGGCGACACGTGCCGGCTCGAGATCACCGGGCTCGGTCGGATCGAGAACCCCGTGAAGGAGGCCTGAAGGAGACCAGGACGATGCTCGACGTCATTGCGCCGCTCGTCATTCAGAACACGACGAAGATCGTCCTCGTTTCACTCGACGGTCTGGGCGGGCTGCCCCGACTCGAGACCGGCCGCTCGGAGCTCGAGACGGCACACCTGCCGAATCTCTCCCAGCTCGCCACCGAGGCCGCCTGCGGCCTCATCCGTCACGTGGCGCCCGGGATCACGCCGGGAAGTGGCCCCGGCCACCTCGGGCTCTTCGGCTACGACCCGCTGCACTATCAGGTCGGGCGCGGCGTCCTCGAGGCGCTCGGCATCGAGTTCGATCTGCGCGCGGGGGACGTCGCCGCGCGCGGAAACTTCTGCACGATCGACGGCGCCGGCCGCATCACCGACCGCCGCGCGGGCCGGCTCGCGACCGAGATCAACCTGCGCCTCACCGAGCGCCTCCGGAAGATCCGCCTGCCCGGCGTCGAGGCGTTCGTCGAGACCGTGAAGGAGTACCGCTTCGTTCTCGTCCTGCGCGCGCGCGCGCGGGGCGGCGCCCACCTGGCCGCCGGGCTGTCGGAGACCGACCCGCAGGCGACCGGACAGCCGCCGCTCCCGGTGAAGGCGCTCAATCCGCGCGCGAAGGCGACCGCCGCGCTCGTGAATCGCTTCGTCACAGAAGCCCGACGTCTGCTCGCCGACGCGGGGCCCGCGAACATGGTCCTCCTGCGCGGCTTCGACCAGCTGCCGAAGCTCCCGCGGTTTCCCGAGGTCTTCGGGCTCCGGAGCGCCGCGATCGCGGCGTACCCGATGTACCGCGGGCTCGCGAAGCTGGTCGGCATGGAAGTCCTCAAGACCGGCGCCACTTTCGACGACGAGCTCGCGACGCTGCGCGAGCACTGGGACACGCACGACTTCTTCTTCGTCCATTACAAGGACACGGACAAGGCGGGCGAGGACGGCGACTTCGACGCGAAGGTGCGGGCGCTCGAACGCCTCGACCGGGCGATCCCGGAGATCCGCGCGCTCAAGCCCGACGTCTTGATCGTCTCCGGAGACCACGCGACCCCCTCCGTGCTGGCCGGCCACGGCTGGCAGCCGGTCCCGGTCGTGATCTGGAGCCGCTACTGCGGCGCCGACGGCGTGACCGCGTTCACCGAGCGCGCGTGCGGTGCCGGAAGCCTCGGCGTCATCCCCTCCCAGCACCTCATGCCGCTCGTGATGGCGAACGCGCTCCGGCTCACGAAGTTCGGCGCGTAAATTCCCTTGCCCGGCGTCCGGGCGGCGTCATACTTCGTAGTGGCAGTGCGCGCTGCAGGCCGTCGCGGGGCCGGGGCCCCGCCGGCCGAGGCGCGCACGGGAATTCCATGGAAGAGCTCGAGCGCCTGAGAGAATCGATCAAGCTGCTCCTCGTCGAGGGTCGAGACGAGCGACTCTCCGACCTCGTCGAGGACGCCCACCCGGCAGACCTGTCGCGCGTGATCCGCGAGCTGCCGCGCGACGATCAGGTTCGCCTCTTCCGGTTGCTCAGCCCGCAGCACGCCGGTGAGGTGCTCGCCGAGCTCGACGACCCGACCGTGCGCGAGCTGGTGGGCTCGCTGCCGGAGGCCGAGGTCTCGCGGGTCCTCGACCGCATGCCTCCGGAGCAGGTCGTCGACGTCGTCGAGGAGCTGCCCAAGGAGCGGGCAGACGAAATCCTCGAGCTCATGGAGGAGGAGAAGTCCGAGGAGGTCCAGGAGCTCCTCGAGTACCGCGAGGGCACGGCCGGGCGCCTCATGTCGCCCGAGTTCGTCGCCGTGCGTGAAGACGCGAACGTCGCGGAGGCGATCGAGCACATCCGCAAGGCGGCGTCCGGCGAGGGTGCGTTCTACCTGTACGTTGTGGACGACCACGATCACCTCGTCGGCGTCGTCCCGCTGCACCGGCTCCTGGCCGCCGACGCAGCGACGCCGATCCGCGCCATCCGCACCGACGAGGTCGAGAGCGTGCGGGTCGACACGGATCAAGAGGAAGTCGCGCGCCTGGTCCAGCACTACAACCTGATCCAGATCCCGGTGGTGGACGTCAATCGCCGCCTGCTCGGCACGATCGGCGTCGACGACGTGATCGACGTCATCCGCGAGGAGGCGACCGAGGACATCCAGCGTCTCGGCGGCGTCGCCGGCGACGAGACGGTGCTGGACCCGCCGCGGGCGGTCTTCCCCAAGCGCAACCTCTGGCGGCTGATCAATCTGGGAACGGCCGTGCTGGCGGCCTCGGTGATCGGGCTCTTTGAGTCGTCGATCCAGACCCTGGCCACCCTGGCGGTCTTCATGCCGATTGTGGCCTCGATGGGTGGTATCGCGACGACCCAGACCGCCACGGTGGTGGTGCGGGGCATCGCGCTCGGGGACATGACGGCGAGCGTCCTGCGCCGCGTACTCTGGAAGGAGCTCTGGCTCGGGCTGACCACGGGGGCGGCGAACGGCCTGGTGATCGCGGCGATCGCCTACATGTGGAAGGGCCAGCTCCTCCTCTCGCTGATCCTCGCCGTCGCCCTCGTGGCCAACATGATGGTCGCCGCGGTCGTCGGCACCCTGATCCCGATCGCGCTCAAGACCTCCCGCGTCGATCCCGCTGTCGCGTCGAGCGTGATCATTACTACGTTCACGGATGTGTTCGGATTCTTTTCGTTTCTCGGGCTGGCGACGCTCCTGATGCGGTTTCTCCTTTAAGGGGCCGTCAGGCGAAAAGTAACTTGGCAACGGCGGCCGGGCATGGTTAAAATACGGCCGGCTCTCGACTTCGACCGGCTCACCCCCAAAATCGACACCGCCGGAGGGCTCTGAGTGGACGTAGCGTTAGAAAAGAGGCAGGTCGAGCGCGCGTACGAGTTGTTAGCTCCGGTTTACGACTTCATCTTCGACTGGATCTTCGCTCCGGGGCGTTCTGCCGCGATCAACGAGCTGGCTATCCGGCGCGGCGATTCGGTGCTCGAGGTCGGCATCGGCACTGGACTGAACCTGCCCCTCTATCCGTGGTCCTGCCACCTCACGGGGATCGATCTCTCCCAGGAGATGCTGGACAAGGCGGTCGAGCGCGTCCAGAGCCTAGCCATGCCCAACGTCGTGCTGAAGGTCATGGACGCCACGTCGCTGGACTTCGGCGACAACGAGTTCGACAAGGCGGCGGCGACCTACACCATCTCGGCGGTGCCGGATCCCGTGGCCGTGCTGCGCGAGATGCGCCGCGTGGTGAAGCCCGGCGGCATCATCGTCATCCTGAACCACTTCAGGAGCCAGCGCCGGGTCACCGGCTGGGCCGAGGATCTGATGGCGCCGGTGTGCACGCGCCTGGGCTGGAAGTCGAACCTCATGTTGGAGCCCTTGCTCGAGCAGGTCGGGCTGGTTCCCGAGTCGATCACCCACGTCAACATGTTCAAGGGGTGGCGCCTCGTGAAGTGCGTCAACCGGAAGTAGCCCGGCTCTCCCTCCTCGTCCTGGCGCTCGTCGTCGTCGCGCCGGTCGCCTGCGCCGGACGGACCGCGCTGCTCGCGGCCGCGTTTCTCGTCGAGTTCCTGACTCAGGGACGTCCCGCCGTCCTTTCGGCTCTGACCGACCCGCCCGTCCGCCGGCCCGGCGCCCTCCGCGAGGCCGGAGCCGATCTCTACGTGCACGCCGGGCTCGACGCCGGCCGGCCGCTGGTGCTCGCTCACGGCTTCGCGCGCGCGGGCAAGGACGACCCGCGGGTGCGCGACGCGGCGGCGCTCCTGGCGAGGGCCGGATTCGACGTCGCGGTCCCGACGATTCCCGGGCTCACGCGCGGCCGGCTCGGACCCGAGGACGTCGAGCCCGTGGTCGGCGCGCTCGCCGCGCGCGACGGACCGACCGTCCTCGTCGCGGTCAGCGTCGGGGCGGGCCCGGCGCTCCTCGCGGCCGCGGATCCGCGGGTCCGCGACCGGGTGAGCGCGGTCCTGAGCCTCGGGGGCTACGCGTCCGCCCTCGAGGTCGTGCGCTTCTGGCTCACCGGATCGTACGCCTACGAGGGCATCCGCGGTCGGGTCGATCACGACCCGGAGCTCGTGCGGACGTTCCTCCGCGCCAACGCCGACCGGCTCGACCCGGCCTCGCGCGGGGCCCTCGACACCGCCCATCGAGAGGCCCTCGACCGACTGCTCGCTGCGCCGCCGCCCGATCTCTCGCGATACCTTGACGCGCTCTCGCCCATCCGGGTGGCGCCGAGCATCGGCGCGCGTCTCATCCTGGTTCACGGTCGCGCCGACCGCGCCGTGCCCTACACCGAGAGTCTGCGGCTGGCGGCGGCACGACCCGACCGGACCACGCTCGTCCTGGTCGGGCTCGTGGAGCACGTCGAGGGCGCGCGCGGGCGAGGCTGGTCGGAGGCCCGGGACCTGCTCGCGCTCTGGCGGGCGATGTACGCGTTGCTCGGCGCGTGACGCTCGTCAAATTTCTTGGTTCCTCCGGGAGGGCCCTGCTAGGCTGCGCGCATGAATACAAGAATTTTCGCGACCGCCGCCATCATGCTCTTCGCCACCGGGTGCACGACGACGACGACGGCTCGCCGCCAGTTCGACGACATCGATCTGCCTTCGGGTCTGGCCTATCGGCCCGGAGATTCGATCGTGATCGAGTCGCCGACCGTCAAGGCGGCGCAGCTCGTGTACCGCGGGCGCCTGGAGCCGATCACCCTCGGCGACGCGATGCGCGCGCGGCTCGAGTCCAGCGGCTGGCGTCAGGTCTCCCGAACGAGCACGGCCAACGATGGGGTGCGTCAGGTCTACGAGAAGGATGGGAGCGCACTCGACGTGCACATCTACGAGGGGCTCTGGTACACCTATCTCGCGCTCAGCGCCTCCCAGGTCCTGCCGCCCGCGCCGGTACAGACGGGGAGCGACACGCCGCCCGCCGAGCTCTCCACGGGCGTGGAAGAGCCGAAGGCTGCGAGCCCCGCGAAAACGTCGGCGAATCTGGAGCCCGGGATGGTGCCGGAAACTCAGACGGCGCCGCCGAAGAGCGATCCGTCCTTCACTCAGCGCGTGAAGGACTTCTTCACGAACCTCTTCACCTGGTAGGCTGCTTCCCCGCCGGAGGCAGGAGGCTCAGCCCAGGAACTCGCGGCAGAGCGCTTCCCACATCATCGCCGAGAGCTTCAGGCTCTCGGTGTCCACGCGCTCGTTGTGGCCGTGGAACATCACCGGATACTCGGTGTACGGGATGCGCAGCGAGTGCAGCCCGAAGCCGTAGGCCGGGATCCCCCTCCAGCGGAAGAACTTCGCGTCGGTGCCGCCGGTCGTGATGGCAGGCACCACCGTGCTGTCCGGCATCATTTGCTTGGTCACGCGCCGGATCGCCGCGATCAACGGCGTGTCGGTCGGCGACACGCTCCCGCCACGCCGGCGGTCGGACAGCGTTTCGATCGTCACCTTGGACACGAACGGGCCCAGCGCCTCCTTGATCATCGCCTCGACCTCGTGCTGCTCGACGCCGGGGAGCGAGCGGATGTCGACGTCGATGTCGACGCGATCGGGGATCACGTTCACCTTCGTGCCGCCGTGGGCGATGTTGGGGGAGAACGTCGTGTGCGTGCACGCGTGCGCCTCGCGGGCGAGTGCCAGGTTGTCGAGATCGCAGACCGCGTCGTAGACGCGATCGGGATCGGTGAGCGCCTCGGTCAGTCCCGGCTCGAGATGCAGCGACTGCACGTAGCCGCGCCAGGCGTCGAGGATCCGTGCCTGCGGCCGGTACTCGGCCAGGCGCTGCACGACCTTGGCCGCGGTGACGAGAGCGTTGTCCGTCTTGAACGGCCGCGAGCCGTGGCCGGGCGTGCCGTGCACGACCAGCCGTCGCCAGTTGCCGCCCTTCTCGCCCACCGTCACCTTGAGCGTATGACCGGCCTTGGTCGGGATCGGCACGCCGCCGCTCTCGGTGATGACGTAGTCGCACTTCACGGCGTCCGCGTGATGCTCGACCAGATGGCCCGCCCCCAGGAAGCCCCCCGCTTCCTCGTCGGCCACGGCCAGATAGATGAGGGTGCCGCGCGGACGCCAGCCGCTGGTGGCGAGCCGCCGGGTGGCGACCGCCATCGTGGCGGTCAGGTTCAGCATGTCGATGGCGCCGCGCCCCCAGACGATGCCGTCCACCAGCTCGGCCGCGAACGGATCGCGCTGCCAGCCCGACAGGCTCACCGGCACCACGTCGGTGTGGCCCATCAGCAGCAAGGTCGGCGCCTTGGGATCACGGCCCTCGATCCGCGTGATGAGGCTCATCCGTCCCGGCTCCGAGGTGTAGCGCTCGCAGGAAAGGCCGCTGCCGGCGAAAAAATCCTCCAGGGCGGCCACACTGCGCTCCTCGTGGCCGGAGGCGGCCTGGCCGGTGTTGACGCAGGCGTTGCGGATCAGGGTGCGGAGCAGCTCGGTGGCCTGGGTCTCGATCGCGGTGTCGTCGGGCATGTCGTCGCCTCTACAAGCTCAGATTTCGTCCCTCGCCTGCGCCGGGGCGCTGGATACCCCAGCCGGAGAGCTTCGTGAGCACGGTGTTCCGGTGCACGCCGAGCCGGCGTGCGGCGCGGCTCACGTTCCAGCCGGTGCCTTCGAGCACGCGCAGGATGTACTGGCGCTCGAACTGCTCCATCGCCTCGCGGAGCGGCGGCCCCGTGTCCTCGCCCAGGCGCGAGCCGGTCTCCGGCATCGCGACGTCGAGCGGCACGTCTTGCAGATGGATGACCGGGCTCCGCGCCAGCACCACCGCCCGGTGCAGCACGTTCTCGAGCTCGCGCACGTTGCCGGGCCAGTCGTAGCGCGTGAGCACCTCGAGGGCGCCGGCCGACACGCCGCGCACGTCGCGGTTGCACTCACGCGCGATCTTGCGGACGAAGTGCTCCACGAGCGCGGGAATGTCCTCGCGCCGCTCGCGCAGCGGCGGCACGTGGAGCGGCACGACATTGAGCCGGTAGTAGAGGTCTTCGCGGAACGTGCGCGCGCGCACGGCGCTCCGCAGATTCACGTTCGTCGCCGCCAGGATCCGCACGTCGACCGGCACGGGGCGGATCCCGCCCAGCCGCTCGATCTCGCGCTCCTGCAGGACGCGCAGGAGCTTCGCCTGGAGATCGAGCCGCAGGGTGCCGATCTCGTCGAGGAACACCGTGCCGCCGTGCGCGAGCTCGAACCGGCCGAGCTTCTTCGCGTGCGCCCCGGTGAAGGCGCCCTTCTCGTGGCCGAACAGCTCCGACTCGACCAGCGCCTCGGGGATCGCGGCCACGTTGACGGCCACGAACGGCTGCCCGCGGCGCTCGCTCCGCGCGTGGATCGCGCGCGCGACGAGCTCCTTGCCGGTGCCGCTCTCGCCGGTGATCAGCACGGTCGTCGGCGTCGCGGCGATCTGGGTGATAAGCTGATAGATGCGGGCCATCTCCGGGTGGCGGCCGACCATCCGCTCGAACGATCCCGCCAGGCCGCCTGCCTCGGGCGAGCCGCCGGCCAGCGCGGAGCGCAGATAGAGCACCTCGCGCTCGAGCGCGCGCTTGTCGAGCGCGCGCTGGGCCAGCATCAGGATGTCGTCCACGTCGAAGGGCTTGGTCAGGTAATCGTATGCGCCGCGCTTGAGCGCCTCGACGGCGGTCCTGAGCTCGCGGACGGCGGTGGCGATGACCACGACGGTCGAGGGGTCGGCGGCCTTGATGCGCGGCAGGACGTCGATCCCGGCCTCGCCGGGCATCCGCTGGTCCAGCATCACCAGGTCGATCTCGTGCGCCTTCAGAACTTCGAGCGCCTGGGCGCCGTTGCCGGCCTCGAGGACGTCGCAGGTCTCTTCGAGGATCGCGCGCACCGAGGCGCGCACGCCCTCCTCGTCGTCGACGACGAGGACGGTGCCCCGGCGCGGCGTCTGCGCGTCCACGCCCGTCACCGCTGGCGCGAGCGTTCCATCGTGAGGTACTGATTCGCGCCGCTGCCGCTGCCGCCGGCGCGATGGACGTAGATCAGGATCGACTCGCCGGGCTTGAGCGCGGAGAGCGCCTTGAAGAGCGTGGCCGGCTCGTCGGCCGAACGGCGCGAAATTTCCAAGATGACGTCGCCGCGGCGGAGACCGGCCTTCTCAGCCGGGCTCCCGGGCAGTACGTCGGTGACGAGCAAGCCGCGCGAGACCGGCAGGTCCAGGCGAAGCGCGGCGTCGCCGGTGAGGGACTCCACGTTGAGGCCCCACTCGTCGTTGCCGGGCGCCTCGGCCACGAGAGGCTCGTCGGCCGGCATCTCGCCAATCTTCACGGTGACCGACACGGGCTTCTTGTCGCGGATCACCGTGAGCTTCATCGTCTGCCCCGGGCGGATGGACGCGATGCGCCGCTGGAGGTCGGGCACCTCCTTGATGGGCGTGCCGCTGAGATCGACGACGACGTCGCCCGCCTTCAGCCCCGCCGCCTCGGCGGGGCTGCCCTTCATCACCTCGGCCACGAGCACGCCTTCGCGCTCCTTGACGCCGAAGCTGCCGGCGAGCTGATCGGTCACGTCCTGGATGACGATGCCGAGCCAGCCGCGCACGACCTTGCCGCGCGTGATCAGCTGCTGCATCACGTCCTTGGCCTGGTTGATTGGGATGGAGAAGCCGATACCCTGGCCGGCCGCGACAATGGCGGTGTTGATCCCGATCACCTTGCCGTCGATGTTCAGGAGCGGCCCGCCCGAGTTGCCGGGGTTGATCGACGCGTCGGTCTGGATGAAGTTGTCGTACTGGGTCACGCCCACGCGCGTCCGCGCGGTGGCCGAGATGATCCCGACCGTCACGGTGCGGTCGAGGCCGAACGGGTTGCCGATCGCGATGGCCCACTGGCCGACCCGCAGGTGGTCGGAATCGCCGATCTCCGCCGCCGGCAGCGGGCGCGGCGAGTCGACCTTGAGCACGGCGATGTCGGTCTTCGGATCGCGACCGACGAGCTTGGCGGTGAACTTCCGCTGATCGGAGAGGCGCACGATGATGTCCTGAGCGTTCTCGATCACGTGGTTGTTCGTCAAGATGTATCCCTTGGGATCCACCAGGACGCCCGAGCCGGTCGCGCGCGCGTCTTCGCGTGGGCGCCGCCGGAAGTAGCGGTCGTAGAACTCGTCGCCGAAGAACTCGCGGAAGCGCTCCGGGTTTTCCTCGGGCGCGCCCGCCGCACCCTTCTTCTGCACCGTGCTCACGTGCACGACGGCGGGCGTGACGCGGTCCGCGACGGCGCTGAAGGCGTCCTCCATCGCGCGCAGGACGGCCTTGGGATCCGCTCGTGGATCCGACTTCGGCGCCGGACGCGACTCTGCCGCGGGCGGGCGCTGCTGCGGCCGGGCGGGCGCGGGCTGAGCCCACGCGGGCGTGGACTGCGTCCACGCGGGCGTGACGAAAAGCAGGGCGAAGACCAGTACGACGAGTGGATTCATCAGCGGTTCGGCCTCCTACTCTACTGGGGGCGGGCGGGCTGCGCCAGCGGCACGAGCGCCAGCTCGATGACACGCCGGGTGCGCGCCGTCACGCGGGCCGCGGCCCCCCGACGCAGGCGACCGATCCAGACGATCGTGCCGCCGGCTTCGACCACCGGCACCCGGCCGCGCTCCCAGCGCGGCACCTTGGCTTCGATCAGGAGCGTCTTGAGGCGCCGCTCGACCCCGCCGAACGCGACGAAGCGGTCGCCGCGCCGCCGGGGGCGGACGACGAGCGGGGTCGCGAGACCGTCGGCGTCGAAAGCCACGCGGCCCGACTCGCGTGGGATCGCGTACGCGTCGGCGCCGACCAGCCGCGCCTCGAGCGCCTGCCCGATCTCGGGCAGCTCGGTGCGCCCGGGCACGACGACGGCCCGCTCGATCAGCGTGGGCGGCGGAGCAGTCGCCAGGCGCGCGAGCGCGCCACTGACTTCGACGGTCACGCCGCCCAGCTTGAACGGCCGGCGCGGCGCCGGGACCGCGAAGACGCGTTTGAGCCCGCGATGCGCCCACGCGCGCAGCGGCGCTCGGCTGCCCAGACGCGCCGCGGCCTGACGCAGTACCTCGGCGGCGACCGGGCGCGGCAAGGCGCGCAGGGCCTCGAGCCGCAAGGTGGCGGCGCGGTCGCCCCAGACGGCCAACCGGTCGAGCTCGGCTTCCGCCGCCCGGTCGAGCGCGCCGACGGTCTCGCGCGCGAGGGATGACAGGCGCACGAGCGCTGTCGCGATCTCGGGGTTGTACGAGTCGGAGAGGAGCGGGAGCAGCTCGTGCCGGATCCGATTGCGGAGAAACTTCGGATCCCGGTTGCTCGCGTCCTCGACCCACGCGAGCCCCGCGCGCTCGAGCTCGGGCTCGAGCGCCGATCGTCGAAGCTCGATGAGCGGCCGGATGATCGCTCCCCGCACCGGCGGGATCCCGGACAGGCCGCGCACACCCGCGCCCTGTACGAGCCGCATCAAGACGGTCTCGGCCTGATCGTCGGCGGTGTGGCCGAGCGCGATGCGCTCGGCGCCGATCCGCGTGGCGCAGGCCTCGAGCGCGGCGTAGCGCGCCGAGCGCGCCGCGGCCTCGAGCGAGCCGCGCCGGTCCACCGCGACCGTCGCGACATCGACCGGAATGCCGAGGCGCGCCCCGAGCGCGCGGACGAAGTCGGCGTCGGCGGCCGACTCGGCGCGCAGCTGGTGGTCGACGTGAAGGACGTGGAGCCGAAGCCGCCAATCCGCGGCCAGCCCCGACAGGAGGTGGAGCAGCGCTACGGAATCGGCGCCGCCCGACACGGCCACTAAAACGGTTTCGCCGCCTGCGAGCATCGCGTGGCGGCGAATGGTGCGCTCAATCTGCTCGCGCAGCGCCAACGCCTAGCCGCCCTGGAGGCCCACCCAGACCTCGCCGTCCTCGAAATACTCCTTCTTCCACACCGGCACGGTGCGCTTGAGCGTGTCGATCGCGTACCGGCACGCCTCGAAGGCGTCGCCGCGGTGCTGGGCGGAGACGGCGATCAGCACGCTTGCCTCGCCGATCTCGAGCCGCCCGGTGCGGTGGAGTATCGCGATGCGCCGGACGCCGGGCCAGCGCGAGCGCACGGTCTGACCGATCTCGCGCATCTTCACCTCGGCCATCGGCGCGTGCGCCTCGTACTCCAGGTACTTGACCGGGCGGCCGTCGGTCTGGTTTCGCACCACCCCCGAGAAGATCACGATGCCGCCGGCGCCCGGATCGTCCACCTCGGCGGCGATCGCGTCGGGCGACAGCGGCTCGGTCACGACGCAAAAGATGTCGGGCGCGGCGCCGCCGCTCACGGGCGGGAAGAGACAGAGCTCGTCGTCGGCCGCCAGGCGATGGTCGGGAGCGACGTAGTCGTGGCCCACCGCGAACAGGGTGAAGGGACGAAACCGCGCGAGCTCGGGATGGCGGTCGGCGATGGCCGACCAGGCGGACTCGACGGTTCCGCCTTCGGGCAGATCGACCTCGAGCTGTTCGCGTCCGAGCGCCTCTCGGTACCGGGCGAAGAGACGAACCCGGACGCGCACGCTGGACGCGAGCTTAGAAGCGGTGCGACTGACCGCAGCCGCAGCTCGACTTCACGTTCGGATTCTTGATCGCGAATCCGGCGCCCATCATGTTGTTGTCGACGAAGTCGATCTCGCTACCGGCGAGATAGGGCGCGCTGTGCTTGTCGATGTAGACCTTGATGCCCTGGGCGTCGACCACGTCGTCGTCGGCCGCGGCCTGGTCTTCCCAACCGAGCTCGTAGGACATGCCCGAGCAGCCTCCACCGACCACGCGGATCCGAAGGCCCCATTCGGGCTTGCCTTCCTCGAGGCGAAGCTCGGAGACTTTCTTCGCGGCCGTTTCGGTCATCGTAACCATGCGATCCTCCCGATCTAGCGGGCGTTTCCGGATTCGACCCGATTCGATGTCATCGTATCACAGTATGCCGCCCTGGGGCAGGAGGGTCAGCTCCTCGAGCGAGGCGCCTTGCGGGAGTGCGGCCATGAGCACCGCCGCGCGCGCGACGTCCTCGGGGCGGAGCATGCGGCCACGGTCCGGAGAATTCGGAATCGTGTCCCAAAGTGGCGTATCTACGGCCCCGGGAACCAGCACCCCCACTCGGACCCCTTCCGCGCGAAGCTCCTCGGCCAGCACGCGGCTGAAGCCGATCACCCCGGCCTTGGTCGCCGTATAGACGGCGGCTCCGGGAATCGGCCGCTGGGCGGCCACCGACGCGACATTGATGATGGTGCCCCGGCGCTGGCGGATCATGATCGGAAGCACGGCGCGGCAGGTCACCATCACCGCGCGAAGATTGACCGCGAGCATCCCGTCCCAGTCGGCGGGCTTGGTGCTCGTGACCGGGCCGAACGACGCGACCCCGGCTGCCGTGACGAGAATGTCGACGCGCCCGAGCTCGGCCATGGCCTGCTCGACCATCGCCTCGACGGCTGCATCCTGCGTGACGTCGGTCGGGATGGCGAGCGCCAACCCCCCGCCCTCGCGGATGGCCGCCGCGGTCGCGGCCAGCTGCTGGCGCGTCCGGGCGGCGAGCACCACCGTGGCCTCTTCCCGCGCGAGCGCCATCGCCACCGCGTGGCCGATGCCGCGCCCGGCGCCGGTGACGATCGCGACCTGGCCCTGCAGCGCGCCCCGGCCGCTCAAATCTGAAGCCCCCGGCTCGACTTGATCAGGTCCATGAACTCGGCGCGGGTCTCCGGCCGGTCGCGAAACGAGCCGAGCATGGCCGAGGTGATCGCCTTCGAGTTCTGCTTCTCCACGCCGCGCATCAACATGCACAGGTGGACCGCCTCCATCACGACGGCGACGCCGCGCGGCTGCAGCACCTCGTTGATCGTGCTCGCGATCTGGGTCGTCAGCCGCTCCTGGACTTGCAGCCGCCGGCTGAACATCTCGACCAGCCGCGGGATCTTGGACAGGCCGACGATCTTGCGGCCGGGCAGGTACGCGACGTGGCACTTGCCGATGAAGGGCAGCAGATGATGCTCGCAGAGCGAGCTGAAGTCGATGTCCTTCACGATCACCATCTCGTCGTAGTCTTCGACGAACATGGCGCCGTTGAGGATCTCCTTGGCGTCCTTGCCGTACCCGGAGGTCAGATAGCGCAGCGCCTTCGCGACGCGCTCGGGTGTGCGCTCGAGACCTTCGCGGTCGACGTCCTCGCCGAGCTCGTCCAGGATCTTCGAGACCAGGTTCGCGACGGTTTCGTCTTCGCTCATCATGCCGCCTCGCCTTCGTACTGGAATCGATTCTTGGCCGTCTCGACGACAGTGACGCGCCGGAGCGCGCCCGCCGGAACGGCCGGCGCCAGCAGGCGCCAGAACGCGCGCGCCAGCCCCTCGCCCGTCGTCACCACGCCGGCCAGCGCTGGGACCTCCTCCAGCGTCCGGTGGTCGACGCGCTCGAGCACTCGCTGGCGTACGGCGCCGTCGATCTGCTCGAGATCCACCGACATCCCGGTCACCGGATCGGGCCGACCGGCCACGGTGACTTCCAGATAGTAGTTGTGGCCGTGCGGGCGGAAGCAGGCGCCGTAGAGCGCCTCGTTCGCTTCGTCCGAGAGGGCCGGATCGGCCAGACGATGGCCCGCGCTGAAGTGATAGACGCGCGTGAGCTCAAGCATCGGGCCCTCGATAGTCCACGAACAGGGTGGGATCCTCCCACACGCGAACCTGCCAGAGCCGGTCCGCGCCGAGCTTCGGGGCCAGGAGCTCCCACACGGCGATCGCGAGATTCTCGGTCGTGGGGACGCGGCCGCGGAACAGTGGGTCGGCGTTCAGATCCGCGTGGTCGAAGCGCTCCACCACGGTCTCCCCCACCACGCGCTTGAGCTCGGCGAGATCGATGACCATGCCGGTGCGCGGATCGATGGATCCGCGCACGGTGACGTCGAGCGTGTAGTTGTGGCCGTGCGGGACCGTGAGCCGGCCGAAGAAGCGGTCGTTTTCCTCCGGGGACCAGCTTTCCACCCAGTAGCGGTGACCGGCGGAGAACGTGAAGCGTCGCGTGCTGGCGGCATGGTCGGTCATGGCAACGCCTCGAGGAAGCGGCGCGCCACCGGCTCGAGGCCGAACGCCTCGACGCGCCGGGTCGCGGTCCTTCCGAACTCTTCGCTGAGCTTCGTGTCCGTCAACGTCGTCTCCAGCGCCGCCGCCAGCTCGTCCGGGCTTCGCGGATTGACGAGAAAGCCGGTCCGCCGGTCCTCGACGATCTCCGGGACCGCCGCGGCGCGACAGGCTACCACAGGCAACCCGGCCGCCATCGCTTCGGCGAAGACCAGCCCGAATCCTTCCTGGACGGTCGGAAGGCAGAAGCAGTGGGCGCTCATATATTCTACCGCGAGCGTCCCGCGGGTCACCTCGCCGAGCAGGACCGCCGCGTCTCCCAGCCGAAGCTCTCGATGCAGCGCGTGCAGGCGCCGCGACTCGGGCCCCTCCCCTACGATGCGGACCTGCACGTCGGGGATGCGCGCGCGGAGGATCGCGGCGGCGCGCAGCAGGTCCTCCAGCCGCTTGCGGGGGTACATGCGCGCGACCGACAGCACCGTGGGCCGGGCCGCGCGTGGCGCGGCCGCGTCGGCGAAGCGGCGACGCCAGTCGGCGAGATCGATCGGCTCCGGAACGACCGCGAGCTTCGAGCGCGGAATGTCGTAGGCCTCGTGCGCGACCGAGGCGGAGTACCGGCTCGGGACGACGACGCGATCGGCGCGCGCGGTGTTGGACCGCTCCCAGCGCGCCTGAACGCCGAGGAGTGCCTTCACCAGGCCGCGCTCGTTTCGGAGCTCGTCGGCGATGATCCCCTTCAGCATCACGACGAACGGACCGCTCCGCCGCCGCGCCCAGAGAAACCCGTCGAGGTCGATGCCGATCGTGACGTCGGCGGTCGGCGGCGCCAGCGCGACCTTCGCGTTGTAGAGCCAACGGTCCAGGGTGTGGAAGCCCGTGCGGGTGTCGAGCGGTCGGACGGCGACCGTGTGGCCGAGGAGCACCAAGCCGCGAACGAGACCGTCGATGGCGACGAACGTCCCGCTGCCCTCCGTCGGAGAGAGCGGCGTCGACGTGAGGAGCTCGAAGCGCACGACCCGGAGCTAGCGCCCCAGGAACCTGGCCGCGCGCTTCTCGAGGAAGGCGCGGGTCCCCTCCTTGTAGTCCTCGCTCTCGGTCGCCTCGACCGCGAGCGCCCGGAGCCGTCGGCGCCGCTCGTCCGTGAGCCCGAGCAGGTACGACTCGACCGTCGCCTTGGCGCCGCGTACCGAGAGTGGCGCGTTGTCGGAGACCTTTCGGAGGTAATCATAGGTGTAAGCCTCGAGCTCGGCCGCCGGCAGCAGGCGCTGGACGAAGCCCATCGCGAGCGCTTCCCGGTCGTCGACCGTCCGCGCCGAGTACAGGATATCCTTCGCGTAGGCGGGGCCGACGAGGTCGACGAGCTGGCCGACGGAGTCCGCGCCGTAGATGATCGACAGGCGCGCCGCCGGGATGCCGAACTTCGAGCCCTCGGCGGCGAACCGCACGTCGCACGCCATCGCGACCGCCATCGCCCCGCCCATGCAGAATCCGAAGATCATCGCGACCGTCGGCGTGGGGCACTCGCGAATCGTCGAGTACGCCGCGCCGGTCGCGGCGTTGTAGCGCGAGGCGCTGGCGGCGTCCTTGCGCTGCTCCTCGAACTCCGAGATGTCGGCGCCCGAGGCGAACGCCACGGTGCCCGCGCCGCGATAGACGATCGCGCGGACCGAGTCAGTCTTGCCGAGCTCCTCGGTCGTGCGCGCGAGCTCGGTCCACATCGCGAGGCTGATCGCGTTGCGCATTGCCGGCCGGTTGATGACGACCGTGGCGATCGGCCCGTCGTGCTCCACCAGGATGTCCGTCATGCGTCCACCTCGACGAGGATTGAGTGAGCAACATTACCACGGCTATACTCACGGTCCATGGGCTCCGGAGCCGTCGGCAACCTCGTGGGGCGCGTGGTCGAGGACCGGGTGGTCCCGGCCGGCGAGCCCTGGGCGCGCGTGCTCAAGCCGGGGCAGACGCTTCGGATCGTCGACCTCGAAGGCCAGCAGGCCGTGGACTTCCTCTGCTACAACGCGGCGAATCCCGAGGAGCGCTACAACGCGGCCGACACGATGAAGTACGCCAAGACGATCTTCCTCACACGCGGCCACGGCATCTACTCGGACCTCGGCCGGCGCCTGCTGACGATCGTCGAGGACACCTGCGGCCGCCACGACACGATCGGGGGCTGCTGCAGCGCGGAGAGCAACGAGCTCCGCTACGGCGTCAAGGATACGCCGAGCTGCCGGGCGAACTTCCTGCGCGCGCTGGCGCCCTTCGGGCTGGGCAAGACGGACATCGTCGCCAACCTCAACTTCTTCATGAACGTGCCGGTCGCGGGGGACGGGAGCATGGGCATCGTCGACGGGCTCTCGACGCCGGGCGACTACGTGGACCTGCGCGCCGAGATGGAGGTGCTGGCGGTGATCTCCAACTGCCCGCAGACGCGCAACCCGTGCAACGGCTTCCACCCGACGCCGATTCGGCTGATCGTCACGGATCCGAGCTGACCGCCATCGCGGCGTGAAGTGGTGGCGGTGGGAGGAATTGAACCTCCGACACGGGGCTTATGAGACCCCTGCTCTGCCGCTGAGCTACACCGCCGATCCGGGGAGCTCGAGAACAGGTGCAGGACGGAATTCTACCGCGGACCCCAGAGCCGCGTCCGAAAACATGCGCGGCGAAACGTTTTGCTATAATCCGCCGGGACAATTCATCCGAAGGAGTCTGCACATGCAGTTTCGGAAACACCCGTGGCACGAGGACGTCGAGCTGCGCCAGCACGATACGGCCGAGGACGACGACGCCGACAAGGACGACGACAAGGACGACGACGAGGACGACGACGACGACTTCGAGGATGACGACGACTTCGACGATGACGATCTCGATGACGAAGATCTCGACGACGACGATCTCGACGACCTGGACGAGGACGCCCCCGACGATGGCGACGAGGGCGATTCTGAGGAGGATGACGAAGACGAGTAGCCGGTAGCCCACCACGCGACGAGGAGGCGGCGAGAATGGATGCTTGGCTGTTCCTACTGCGCTGGTTTCACTTTCTGGCCGGCATCACCTGGATCGGGATGTTGTACTACTTCAACTTCGTGCAGGTCCCGTTCTTCGCGGGGGCCGAGCCGGCCGTGAGGACCGGCATGATCGCGGGCGGGCTGGTCAGCCGGGCGCTCTGGTGGTTCCGGTGGGGCGCGATGCTCACGTTCATCACGGGCTGGCTCTATCTGCTGCACCGCATGGCCCAGTTCGGCGTCCAGCCGTTCTTCGCCACTTCCTACGGCTGGGCGATCTTCATGGGCGGCGTCATCGGCAGCCTGATGTGGTTCAACGTCTGGTTCATCATCTGGCCGGCGCAGCAGGTGGTGATGGCGTCGACGGCCCGGGTCAAGGAAGGCGGCCAGGCGATCCCCGAAGCCGCGGCCCGCGGCGCGCGCAGCGGCGTCGCCTCGCGCACGAACACCATGCTGTCGATCCCGATGCTGTTCTTCATGGGCTCGGCGAGCCACTACGCGTTCTTCACGCCGACCGCGCGCGGGGCGAAGATCGCGATGCTCGTCGTCTTCCTGGTCATCCTGGCGATCGTCGAGGCCAACGCGGTCGTCGGTCCGGCGACCCCGGACAAGGCGAGCGCCGGCAAGAAGCTCCTCGCCACCGTCAAGGGCACGTTCTGGGCGGGCTTCGTGCTCAGCGCGATCTTCGTGGTCGTGATCAAGATCATCTTCGCCTGATCGGCGGCTCGCTCGACGCCAAGGCCCGGCGGATCCCCGCCGGGCCTTCGACGTTCATCGGTGCCGCCGTCAGCGCAGGTACTCGGCGAGCGCGCCGATCTCCGGGGCCACCGCCGGGATCGGGACCATCACCTTCGTCGGCCGCTTCGGCGTGTAGCCGGGCGGATAGGTTCCGTGCAGCACCTTCGCCTCGAGCAGCTCGCGCGACGAGCCCTTGACCGGCGGACCCACCGGCCCCGCCTGCGCCGGATCCGGGTTGTGGCAGGCGACGCAATGGGCGAGATAGACCTGCCGCCCGCGCTCGGCGGCCGGCGAAAGCCCGCCCTCGGAGCAGCCGGCCGCCGCGACGGCCAGCGCGAGCAGCGCCAGCGGTGCGCCCCTCACGCCAGGTCGTCCAGCAGACTCCGCTTCGTCCCGTCAGACAAGACGGTGTGGGCGCGCTGGTTCGGGTGCTCAACGACCAGCGTGACCTCGCTCGCGCCGAACCGCGCCCACGCGTCCGGAGGCAGCGCGAACCGCACGAAGTGTACCGCGCTGAGCTTGCCGCGCTCCTCGTCCGAGTGGCCGCTCTCGAACTCGCCCACGATCACGTGCGGGCCGACTGTCAGCTTCACGTAGTCGCGCGTGTCGATGCCGAGCAGCCGGTCGAGCACCGGCTTGATTTCCGAGGCCTCGTCGGTCTCGATCATCAAGGTCGCCGCCAGCTCGCCCGGCCGCGGGAGGAGGGCGTTGTACACCTCGACCTCCTCCTGGATCTGGAACCACACCGTCGCGCGGTTCTCGAACACGAACGTGAGGTACCGGCCGACCGATACCCGGCGCGCCCGCTTCAGCTCGACGATCTCGCGCCGCCGCTCGGCGCGGACTCTTTCGTACTCGACCAGGTTCAGGATGTCCGACTGATCCAGCAGTTCCATCACGCATCACCCCTCACGGCCACGTTTTACTCCTCGAACCCGTAGGCCGCGGCGAGCACCTCGACCGGGCGCTTCGGCTTGCGGCCCGTGCCTTGCTCGATCTGGAGCGCCGCCAGCGGGCAGTCCGTCGCGGCCACCGGCGCGCCCGTCGTCACCGCGTCGAAGAGCGGCTTCGCGAGCTTCACCGACAGCTCGTAGTATTCCTTCTTGAATCCCCAGGTGTCGGCCGGTCGACGTCTCGTAGTACTCGACACTGCACGTCACGAACAGCGCAACCTTGCGGCCCGATGGCGCGCAACCGGCGGGCGCCCTCCGGGCGCTCGGCGACGCCGCGCGCCCCGCGAACCACGCCGAGAAGGTCGGGCGCGCGAACTTCGGCAGGTTCCGCTGCCTATGGATGCCCACCACCGCCTGCATAAAGGCGCGGTGCACGGCGAGCTCGTTCATCCAGTTCGAGAGCGGCGCCGCGAGGGCGCCGAGCCTTCCCACAGTGGTTGAAGCAGAGCCGTCGACCGCCTCCACATCCCTGCGATCGAACAGCACCTTGAACGACGGGCACAGCGGCAGACACCGCCGGCACCCACCGCAAATGTCGTAGACCCGCCGCAGCTCCTTATCGACCGCACCAAGATCCCAGAACTCCGGACTCCGAATATCCAGACTCGCCATACTTACTGCCCTTGAGGCTTGCCATTACTCCTCCTTTAACGGGTGCGAGATGAGCGACCGCCCGGCCGGCGGCAGACACGGCAGCGGCCGTAGTATTCGGTTCGATGATCGAGGACCTCGAAGCCGGTGCGCGCCGGGAGCCGGCGATCGGTCCGCTGGGCGGGCGCCGGCACATCGTCGATCCGGCCGCACGCCAGACACGTGAAGTGGTCGTGCGGGCCGATGTTGCCGTCGAAGCGCATGCCGGCCGTGTCGGCGCGCTCGGCCAGGAACCCCTCGGCGGCCAGCATGCGGAGATTCCGATAGACCGTCGCGAGGCTCACGCGCGGCAGGCGGCGCCGGACGCGCCGGTAGACGAACGCCGCGGTCGGATGCGCGTCGGTGGCGCGAACGACGTCAAGGATGATCCGGCGGGGCCGCGTCAGGCGGAGCCCGCGGTCGCGCAGCGTGTCGATCGACTTGTTAGTAATCATTATCAATTATGACCCGGGTCGAAGAGTACCTACGGCGGCCGGCGCGTGTCAAGCGCCGGCCATCTGGCGCGCCCCGATGACTTCCAGTAGACTACCCACCTCAGGAGGACCGTTCGAATGGCTCGGCCCCCCGGGCTCCGGATTCAGGGAGCCCGACAGAACAATCTCAAGAACGTCTCGCTCGAGATCCCGCACGACCGTCTCACCGTCGTGACCGGGGTGTCCGGCTCCGGCAAGTCCTCGCTGGCCTTCGACACGCTCTTCGCCGAGGGGCAGTGGCGGTACATCGAATCACTGTCCACGTACGCTCGAATGTTCCTCGACCGGGTCGACCGCCCCGACGTGGACCGAATCGAGCAGATCCGGCCGGCCGTCGCGCTCGAGCAGAAGAATCCGGTCCGGACCGCCCGCTCCACCGTCGGCACCGCGACCGAGATCTACGACTACCTGCGGCTGCTCTACGCGAAGATCGGCCGCGTGCACTGCCCCGCCTGCGGCGCGCCGGCCGTCTCGCACTCGCCGGAGTCGATCGTGGACGCGCTGCTCGAGGCGCACCCGGGCGCGCGCGCGATGATCACGTTCCGGCTCGTCGTCCCCGCCGGCCTGCCGCCCGTGGAGCTGTGGGCGAATCTCACGCGGCGCGGCTTCGCCCGCGTTCGCGTCGGCGGAGACATCCTCGACGTCGCCGGACCGCCGCCGGCCGATTTCGGCGACCGCCGGGCGATCGCGGTCGTTCTCGACCGCGTCGTGCTCGAGGCGGCCCATCGCGCGCGCCTCGTCGAGTCGGTCGAGTCGGCGCTGCGCGAGGGCGGCGGCCAGCTCGCGGTGGAGATCGTCGGCGGCACCGTCCGCGAGTTCGGCGAGGACTTCCGCTGCAGCGGTTGCGGCGCCGCGCTCGAGCGCCCGCAGCCGCTCCTGTTCTCGTTCAACCATCCGCTCGGCGCGTGCCCGGAGTGCAAGGGCTTCGGCAACGTGCTCAAGTACGACGAGGCCCGGGTGGTGCCGGACCGCACGCGGAGCCTGGCCGCGGGCGCCGTCGAGCCGTGGACCCATCCGTCCGGCCGCTGGTACCAGCGCGAGCTGATGAAGGCCGCCCGCCGGCTGAAGGTCGACACCGAGACACCGTGGGAGAAGCTGCCGGCGGCCGCGCGCGAGTTCGTCTACGCCGGCGCCGGGAGCTTCCCGGGCATCCACGGGTTCTTCGAGGAGGTGGAGTCGTACCGCTACAAGCTCCACGTCCGCGTCTTCCTCTCGCGCTATCGCAGCCAGTCCGTCTGTCGCGTCTGCCACGGGGCGCGGCTCAAGCCCGCCGCGCTCGCCGTGAGCGTCGCCGGCCTGACCATCGCCGAGTTCGCCGTGCTCACGATCGACGCGGCCGCCCGGCTCCTCGGCGACCTCGGCCTCACCGCGTGGGAGTCAGTCGTCGCCCGCGAGATCCTGCGCCAGCTGAACGCCAAGCTCACCTTCCTGCTGCGCGTCGGGCTGGGCTACCTCACGCTCTCCCGGCAGACGCGTACCCTGTCGGGCGGCGAGGCGCAGCGGATCAACCTGGCGAACCAGCTGGGCTCGCAGCTGGTCGGGACGCTCTACGTGCTCGACGAGCCGTCGATCGGCCTGCACATGCGCGACACCGCGCGGCTCACCGATCTCTGCCGGGAGCTCGCCCAGGCCGGCAACACCGTCGTGGTGGTCGAGCACGACCGCGAGTTCATCGCCGCGGCCGACCACATCGTGGAGCTCGGACCGGGCTCCGGCGAGCGCGGCGGCGAGATCGTCTTCAGCGGGTCGCAGGCCGAGTTCCAGAAGGCGACGCACTCGCTCACCGCGCGCTACGTCTCCGGCCGCGAGTCGATCCCGGTGCCGGCGTTCCGCCGCAGCGGTCGGCGCGTGCTGACCCTGACGGGCGCGCGCCAGCACAACCTCAAGGACGTGACGCTCCACGTGCCGCTGCACACGCTGACGGCCGTCTCGGGCGTGTCGGGCTCCGGGAAGTCCACCCTGATCCACGACACGCTCTATCGCGTCGTGGCGCGCGCCTTCAAGACCGAGTTCGCGCCGCCCGGCGAGTACGACACGCTGACGGGTCTCGAGTATCTCAAGGGCGTGCGGCTCATCGACCAGGAGCCGATCGGGCGGACACCGCGCTCGAACCCCATCACGTACGTGAAGGCGTTCGACGAGATCCGCAAGCTGTTCGCCGCGCTCCCGCGGGCCAAGGCGCTCGGGCTCGACTCGGGCGCGTTCTCGTTCAACGTCCAGGGCGGCCGCTGCGAGTCGTGTCAGGGAGACGGGTTCCAGAAGCTGGAGATGTACTTCTTCGAGGATGTGTACGTCGCCTGCCAGGAGTGCGAGGGGCGCCGCTACCGGCCCGACGTGCTCGGCGTGAAGCTCCGCAACCGGTCCATCAGCGACGTGCTCCAGATGACGGTGGACGAGTCGGTCGACTTCTTCGCGTCGCAGAACGGGCTCGCCCGGCGGCTCGCGACCTTGCAGGCCGTGGGGCTCGGCTATCTGCGGCTGGGCCAGGCGGCGACGACCCTGTCGGGCGGCGAGGCCCAGCGTCTCAAGATCGCCGCCGAGCTCGGCGCCCGCGCGACCGGGGAGATGCTCTACATCCTCGACGAGCCGACCACCGGTCTCCACCTCGACGACGTCAAGAAGCTCCTCGGCGTGCTCAACCGCCTGGTCGACGCCGGCAACACGGTGCTCGTGGTCGAGCACCATCTCGACGTGATCAAGTCGGCGGATTACGTGATCGACCTCGGCCCCGAGGGCGGCGAGGAGGGCGGCGAGATCGTCGCCGAGGGGCCGCCCGAGGCGATCGCCCAGACCCCCGGCTCGTACACGGGCAAATTTCTCGCCGAGGTGCTTCCAAGGCCCAACGGCAAGAACGGCCATCACTAGACCGCACCGTGGAACGCGCCATGTTCATCATCGCCCGCCGTCATCCCGAGCTCTACGACTACCTGAGCGCGCGCTTCGCCGACGACGCGGGCGTGGCGGTCGTCCTCGATCGCCGATTCGCGCCGCGCCGGCGGCGGGCGCTTCCCGCGGCGGCCGAGCGCCGGCGCGGCGAGCGGCGCGCGCGCCCTGAGATCGACGAGCAGATCCGCGCGACCTCGCTCGCCGTGGTGACTGCGCCGAAGACGGCGGCCAATCTCGCGGGAGAGGCGCCCGCGCGAGAGACACCCGCGCGAGAAACGCTCGCGGGAGAGACAAGCACGACCGAAGCGCGACGGTGGGTCGAGGCCATGCGGCGCGGGGTGAACGCTGTTCGCGCCGTGCTCGACGACCACGATCGGCTCCAGCACGAGGCGGCGGCGGTCAGGCAGGCACATGAGCGGCTCCAGCACGAAGCGCGAGCGCTCACGCAGGAAAACGAGCGGCTGCGCGCCGCGATCGGCCGCTCGTCGAACGAGCTCGCCGAGCTGGACGGGAGCCTCAGCCGCGCGATCGAAGTCGTGACCGACCTCCATTCCCGACTGCGCAAAGACCCGCCCTCGGAACCCGACCGGTAGCCGCGCACCCCTCGGCCGGCGGTCCCCAGCCCGCGATGACAGGGTCGGCGGCAAAGTGGTAGCATCTCGCGGCCACGGGATCGCGGTCGAGAGGACGCAGCGCCCCGAATCGGCGAGGAGGCACCCGGGAGATGGTCGTCCAGAGTCGCGGGCTTCGTGACAGATACTGCATCGTCGGCGTCGGAGAGACGGAGTACTCGCGCGCCTCGGGGCGCACGACGCGCGCCATGGCCGTCGAAGCGATCCGCAAGGCGATCCTCGACGCCGGGCTCAAGGCCGCCGACGTCGACGGGATGCTCGACTACCAGGGCGGCGACTCGACCCTGGCCAACAGCGTCGCGTCCGATCTCGGCATCCGCTTCAACTTCTATATGGACGTGATGGGCGGCGGCTCGTCCACGGAGGCGCTGGTCGGCCTCGCGATGGGCGCGATCGAGGCGGGCATGTGCAACACCGTCGCGATCTACCGCTCGATGAACGGCTACTCGGAGTTCCGCATCGGCGGCACCGGCGCGCGCGCCGCCCAGCCGGTGCGCGGCCTCGACCTGGCGCAGGTGCCGTACGGGATGCGAAGCGCCGGCCAGAACTTCGCGCCGACCTTCATGCGCCACATGTACGAGTACGGGACGACCTCCGCGCAGGTCGCCCACGTGCGGGTCACCCACAGCAAGCACGCCTCGCAGAATCCGAAGGCGCTCCTGAAGCAGCGCGTGACGGTGCAGGACGTCCTGGCCTCGCGCTGGATCGTCAAGCCGCTCCACCTCCTCGACTGCTGTCTCGAGACCGACAACGCGACGTGCGTCATCGTCACCTCCGCCGAGCGCGCGCGCAATCTGCGGCACCGGCCAGTCTACATCATGGGTGTCGCCGGCCGCGTGTCGAAGCCGCGGCTCGACTTCCACTGGGCGCACGGCCCGATCTCGCGGGTGGCCGGCTACTACGCGAAGGACATCATCTTCCCCCAGGCGGGGATCGGGCCCGAGGACGTCCACGTCACCGGCTCGTACGACGCGTTCACGTTCACCACGATGCTGCAGCTCGAGGAGTACGGGTTCTGCAAGAAGGGCGAGGGCGGCGCCTACGTCTCGAGCGGCATCATCGAACTCGGCGGCAAGCGCCCGAACAACACCTCGGGCAGCCACCTCTGCGAGGGCTACACCCACGGCATGTCGATGGTGATCGAGAACGTGCGCCAGCTGCGCGGCACCGTGGACGACTACTGCCCCCGCGCCGCCGAGGGCGTGCACACCTACGACTACTCGCCGGGCCGCTGCCGCCAGGTCAAGGACGCCGAGATCACGATGAACCTAGGCTGGGCCATGCCCGCCACGGGCAGCGCCCTGATCATGCGGCGCTAGCAGTGCGGGCCGCAGGACGCCCGGGGGCTCGGGCCCCCGCGTCCGAGGCGAGCCTAAGACAAGGAGCCCCGATGCCCCAGCCAGTGCAGTACCGCGGCATGGCGCTGATCGTTCCCGACAACGACAGCGAGTGGAAGGAGTTCTACGAGCACGCGCGCGCCCACCGGCTCGTCGTGCGCAAGTGCAAGGCCTGTGGCCTGATGCGCTATCCGCCGACCCACGCGTGCCCGTGGTGCATGGAGCTCGGCTGGACGTGGCACGAAGTCTCGGGGAGCGGCACGATCTACTCCTACGAGATCGTCGCGCATGCGATCCAGCCCGGATTCAAGGAGATGACCCCCTACGCGGTGGTCCTAGTCGAGCTCGACGAGCAGCGCGGCCAGCCGACACCGGACGAGGCGCTGCGGGTCATCGCGAATCTGGTCAAGCCGGACTTCACGCCCGAGGCGGAGGCGAACGTCGCGATCGGGCGGCGCGTGCGCGTCGTGTTCCAGGACCTCGCCGATCACATGGCGCTGCCCCAGTTCGGGCTGACCGACGAGCCGCCGGTCGGTCGCGTCTGGAGACTGCCCGAGTGAGGTTCGGCCTCGGCCTCTCCGTCCAGCATCTGCCGGAGGAGCCGCAGGCCGTTCGCTTCCGCGAGCACGTCGAGCAGGTGCGGCTCGCCCGCGCCGTGGGCTTCAGCTCGGTGTGGGCGAGTCAGCACTATCTCTCCGATCCGTTCACGTACTTCCAGCCGATCCCGACCCTCGCGCGGATCGCCGCCGAGGCACGCGGCATGCTCCTGGGCACCGGCGTCCTCCTGCTGCCCCTGCACCACCCCGTCGAGATCGCCGAGCAGCTCGCCACGCTCGACGTCATCGCCGACGGCCGTCTGATCTTCGGCGTGGGCCTCGGCTATCGCGACGTCGAGAACCAGGCGCTCGGGCAGGACCCGAAGGATCGAGTCGGACGCCTCGTCGAGGGGCTCGAGGCCGTTCAGCGCCTGTGGAGCGGCGAGCCGGTCGACTACGAGGGCCGGCACTTCAAGCTACGCTCGGCTCGGATCTCGATGCGTCCGATGCAGAGTCCGCGGCCACCGATCTGGCTGGCCGCCAACAGCGACAGCGGCGTTCGGCGTGCGGCTCGCCTGGGCGACGCGTGGCTGATGAACCCCCACGCGACCCTGTCGACGCTCGAGCGCCAGCTCGAGCTCTTCCGGGCGACGCGCCGTGAGCTTGGACGGCCTCCGGCCGTCGAGACCCCTCTGATCAAGGAGTGCTACGTCGCGCCCGACGCGGCGATCGCGTTCGCGGAGGCGGCGTCGCTCATCGGGCCCAAGTACCGCGCGTACCGCACCTGGGAGCAGGACAAGGCGCTGCCGCCCGGCGAGACCTTCGACGCGACCTTCGCAGAGCTCGCGCGCGACCGCTTCATCATCGGCGACCCCGCTCGCGTGGTGGAGGAGATTGCGCGATGCCGGGAGCGGCTCGGCGTCACGACGCTGATCTTCCGCGTCCAGTGGCCCGGGATGGAGCAGGAGAAGGTCCTGCGCTCGATCCGGCTGCTCGGCCAGAAAGTACTGCTGAAGTTCCTCTCGAGCTAGCCGTCGTCCCCGGGGGCGCAGGAACTACACGACGCGCGTGTAAGTCTTACCGCGCTCCTGCCGCTGCGGCGGGCGCGCCGCGTTTCATCTTCCGCTCGCCGCGGCGTTTTCGGCGGTGGCATCCGGCTTGCCTCACCTGGACGGCGAGGAGGCGACGCTGGTGGCGTCTCGGCTCGACGACCCGATCGCGCTCGTCCTGCTCCTGGCGGCCGGACTCCTGCTGGTCCTGGCTCTCGTCGGCAAGGTCAGCGCCCTGCGGCTCAAGCGCGACGGCGAGGCGGTGGCGGTGAGGGGCATGGTCGTCGACGCGCTCGGCCACGACCCCGAGCTGCTCGCGTGGCCGCTCACGGCGACGGTGCGCGTGCCGCTCTGGATCGGCTCGCCGGTCACCATCCGCGTCATCGGCGAGGTGCCGTCGAAGGAGCTCAAGCGCGCCGCGCTCCTCCGCGTCAAGCACACGGCCGCCGCGGAGCTCTCCGTGCGCGTCCGGATCAAGTCGCGGATCGGCGTGGCGCCGCGCGCGGCGGCCCGGCCGGAGCTCAGAACAGCGCGATCGGGTTGACCGGCGAGCCCGTCGTGTGCTGCAGGCGCAGCGGTGCGACGGTGAGCCAGAACTCCCAGCGGCGCCGCGCGGCGCACGCCTGCGCCAGCTCCTCGAGATTGCCGTTGTCGATCAGCCAGAGCCCCATGCCGACGAGGCCCACGATGTGCACGACGTTGCCGAGCCCCGGATGGCTCGGCGGGCTCACGTCGTTGTGGGTGTCGCTCCCGAGCATAGCGATGTCGCGGGCGCGGAACCACGGCATCGAGGCCACGTGGGCGGCCGGCGAGCCGTCCCGGCCCGGATTGCGCGGCTCGCTCCCCCCGATGTTGATCAAAAAAACTCGAACGACACGGGCTCGCGCTCAATCCGGAGGCGCAGGTCGGCCATGAAGACGAGATACGGGTGCGCGCCGCGGGCCAGGAGCGCGTCACGGTCGCCGCGGACGACGGCGGCCGCGTCCTCGGCGTCGAGCTCGAGCTCGCTCATCGCCGCGTCTGCGTCCTCCAGGAACCGCGCGCGGAACGCGTCATCCGACTTGAGCGCGAAGAGACACCGATTGAGCCGGTAGGCCGAGGCAGGCGGGAATCGATAGTGGGACGTCTCGTTCACACCGGCCACTCGACGACGGCGTTGCCGTGATGCCAGGAGGGCTCGTAGCAGTACACGTCGGCCCTGGCCTCGCCGACGGCGCCGAGGAGCACCGCCCACGTCCGGAGCTCGATGTTGCCCATCTTGTCCAGCTCCTCCCCGGTGATCGCGGCCAGCTCGCGGCCGTGGCCCGCCTTCAGCGCGTCCAGCAGCCGGCGATCGTACTCGAACTCGGGGGACGCGTAGCGGTCCGTCCCGGGGAAGTGCGACATGCCGCCCGAGGCCATCAGCACCACTCGCTCCGGCCGCGCCTGGAGGATCTCGCCGAGCGTGCGGCCCCAGTCGTAGCAGCGGCGCGGCGTGGGCTGGGGCGGCAGGTAGACGTTCACGTGGAGCGGGACGATGGGCACGCCCGGCTCGGGCATCGTGAAGTGGAGCGGGACGTAGAACGCGTAGTCGAGCGGCGCGTGCTGTGTATAGAAGAGGTCGAAGCCGCGCTCGACGCCCTGCTCGACGACGGCTCGAGCCAGCGGCTCGTGGATCGGGAACCGGTAGCGATAGCGCCCGAACGTCCCCGCGCACTCAGAGCCGACGTACACCCCGAGCGCCGGCACGGCGTCGAGGAAGAACGCCTCGACGTGGTCGCCGGCGACGACCGCGATCGCGTCGGCCCGGAGCGTCTCGAGCCGGCGCTTCACCCGGGCGAAGGCGCCGTGGACGCGCAGGACGAGATCGCGGTCCTCGGTCGACGGGCGCGCCAGGAGCTGGGGCGTATGGGCGCACGCGAACGCGCCGACGAGCATCGCGTCAGCCCTCGACCGCCGCCCGGGTCCGCGCGGTGATCACGCGGTGATTCGCCTCACGATCTCGTCGAATGCGCGATCGGCGAGCGCCCGCACCTCTTCGCGCGTGAGCGGCTGGATCGGGTGCGCTACCACGACCGTCCGATAGTCGGCCGCGCCGAGGGCATCGGCCTGGGCGCGCGCGGCCCGCACGAATTCGGACGAGATGACCGTCGCCACCGGGATGCCGTTGTCCTCGAAGAACACGCCGTCGTGCACACTGCACGTTGTGCACGACCCTCAGTCGGCGAGACCCTCGACGAGGACGTCGGTGGCGCCGACGATCTCTTTTCGGAGAGCGTCGGGGGCGGGGCGCGCGAAGGTCGGCTTCTTCTTGCGGATGATGGCCTTCGGCGTCGTGCGCTCGCGCAGGAGCTCCTCGAGACGGTCGAGCAGGTGGTTGCCCTGCGCCTTCGAGATGTCGAGCAAGGTGATGACCTTGCCGTCGAGGCTCGAGGGCCGCGACGCCGTCTTTCGGGGCACCGCGACGGAATCGGTGGGGTCGAGGTACTCGGTCATCGAGGGATCCTCCTGAAGACGAGATTCGAGCCCTTCGAGAACGTCCAGCCCGGCACGATCGCGGAGAAGCGTCCGGCGGTGCCGCCCGCCACCACCACCTTGATGTGCTCGGCCGCACGGAACTTCGGAATCAGCGTGGCCTCGCGATCCGGATCGCGGTACTTCGCGAGCACGTGCTCGGGCAGCCCTTCGCCGCCGTCGCGCCCGGGGATGAGCTCCCGCACCGGCCACTGCAGCTTGTCGTGCAGCCAGCGCCGGACGTCGCCCTTCTTCCACCCGGCATCGCCCAGGATCTTCGCGTGCTCCGGCGAGAGCACGAGCAGGGTGTCGCCCCAGTGCGTCATCCGGTGGTGGGAGATGACGGCCATGCTCGCGGCGAGCGTCGGCATGAGGTCCTCGGGCGTGCGGCTGCGATGCGCATAGACGCCCAGCGGCGCGTCGGCGGCGAGAAGCGCCACGGTGCTCTCGTCGGGACCGAATCCGTGCTCGACCGCCAGCGACTCCCACGGACTGGCTTCCTCGTGCTCGCCGATGCAGTACGCGTAGCGGCCGGGGTGAGCCAGCGTGGACATGCTGACGTCGCCCGGTCTCGCCCCGCCGAGGTTCACGCACACGAGGCGGACCGCGCGGCCGATCGTCGCGTTGGCCCGCCATCCCGGGCCGAACACGCCTGCTCCCGAGTTGATCTCGAGCTCCGCGCGGACCGGACCGTTGACGATCACGAGCGGCGCCGGCGCGTTGGTCGTCGCCGACACGCCGTGCAGGTCGAACGCCTCGTCGCAGATCGCCTCGACGGCGGCGAGCACGACCGGCAGGTACTCCGCGCGGCACCCGGCCATGACCGCGTTGACCGCGATCTTCTCGACGGTCGCGCGGCCGTAGTTGGGCGGGACGAGCGCGATCAGCTCATCGGCGTCCCGCCCCGACGCCGCGACGGCGCGGTCGACCAGGCGACGGGTGGGCGGCACGACCGGCAGGCCGTCGGTGACGCCGCGGTCGAACAGACGCTCGATCGCGTCCGCGTCCGGATCGGAGTCGGCCTGCGACATGCCCAGAGGCTAACACAGGCGCCAGGGCGGTCGGCCGCCGATCGGGCGGCGGTCAGCGCGGCGACACGCCGTCTGCGCTCGCCGAGCGCGTCGGACCGACGACGAAGGCGATGACGGCCGGACTGCCATAACGATTGATCGCGGCCGCGAGGAGCCCGAGCATCACGGCGAGCACGAGGACACCGGTCATGACGTGCCGGTAGCGCCGCCTCATGACAAGAACTGTAGGGGTTAGAACGGCGAGCAGCACCCCACTGACGAGGAGGGGCGCAAGCGTCTCCAAGTAGCCCGACCGCCACGCGACCGCGCTGAAGAGCACGACACACAGCCCGGCCACGGCGGCCCAGCCTTCGTACACGTGGCTGTACACGGTCTCGGGCGGAAGCTCGAGCATGTAGCGGCAGAGCCGTCTCTGTCGAGCCTCTTCCGGGGTCTCTCGCCGTCCGCTCCAGAAACCCACGACCCGATGAGGCTGCAAAACCCGCACCACGGGTCGGAGTCTTCCAAATATCCGTCGATCAAGCCTCTCGCCGGCATGAAGCTCCGGGGCGCGGAGCGATGGCCAGGATCAGAGCGCTCAGAAGCTGAACAGGCGGGCTGGAGCGGCACGCGCGTTTCCGGGTGCGGTTGGGCGGCCGCCACCCGCCACACATCACCGCTGATGTTGGGATGTCACTCGTGGATGAAAAGATTCCGCCGGGCGACGCGCGCGAGAATCGTTGGCCCGGGCGCCCACGTCCCAACCAACATGAGGATGAATCGCGAGGGGAGGACGACGACGATGGCCAAGAGGATCTTGGCACCTATCGATGGTTCTGAGGCGAGCACCACGCTCGTTCCGGTGGTGGCCGCGCTCGCGCGCGGTGCTGGCTCGACGGTGCGTCTGCTACGAGTGTTCCCGGTACCGGAGCGCGTGATGGGCCCGCACGGGCGCACGATCGCGTACGTCGACCAGGAGATGGCGCGTCTCACCGCGCTCGGCCTGGACGAGCTCGCGCACGTGGAAGCCGAGCTCGAAGGCGTTCCGGTCGAGCGCGTCGTGCGGTTCGGTGAGCCGGCTGAAGAGATCCGGCTCGAGGCGGAGGCCTTCAACGCCGATCTGGTGACCCTGGCGACGAGCCGCCGAAGCCGTTTGGGCAGTGCGCTGCGTCCCGGAGTGGCCGAGCGCGTGGTGCAGGAAGCGCCGGTCCCGACCCTGGTGCTGCGCGACTGAGAGGTCGCGGCCGGCGCGACCGGGGTCGGCGACCGGGGTGCGGCGCGGAGCCGTCGCGACCAGACTACGCGAGCATGTGGCGCACCATCTTGCTCTCCACCATGTACACGACCATCTCGGCGATGTTGGTCGCGTGGTCGGCCACGCGCTCGAGGAAGCGCGAGACCAGGATGAGCCGGATGGCGCGGGGGATGGTCTTCGGGTCCTCCATCATGTAGGTCAGGAGCTCGCGGAAGATCTGCTCCTTCAGCGCGTCGACGTCGGAGTCCTCGCCGCACACCCGCCGCGCCAGCTCGGTGTCCCGGCTCACGAACGCGTCGAGACTCTCCTTCACCATGCGCTGGGCCTTCTCCGCCATCCGCGGCAGGTCCACGTAGGGTTTGAGCTGCGGCTCCGGATTCAGCTCGAGCGTGCGCTGGGCGATGTTGACGGCCTGGTCGCCGATACGCTCGAGGTCGGTGACGATCTTCATCGCGGTCGTGATGAAGCGCAGGTCGCCGGCGGCCGGCTGATGGAGCGCCAGCAGCTCGACGCACTTCTCGTCGATCTCGACGTCGTAGGCGTTCACCTGCCGGTCGCGGTCGATAACCTCCTGGGCCAGGTCGCTGTCCCGCTCCAGGAGCGCGCGCATCACGCGGCGGATCTGGTCCTCGACCAGGCCGCCCATGGCCAGCACAGTCTGCTTGAGCGCGTCCAGCTCCTCGTGAAAATGGCGCTGCATCGTGTTCTCCGCTCTCAGCCGAACCGGCCGGTGATGTAGTCCTCGGTCCGCTTGTCGCGCGGATTCGTGAACAGCTGCCGCGTCACGTCGAATTCGACGAGCTCACCGAGGAGGAAGAAGCCTGTCGACTCGGACACGCGCGCCGCCTGCTGCATATTGTGCGTGACGATCACGATGGTCAGCGTGCTGCGCAGCTCGAGGATCAGCTCCTCGATCTTGGCGGTGGCGATCGGATCGAGGGCCGAGCAGGGCTCGTCCATCAACAGCACCTCGGGCTCGACCGCCAGCGCCCGCGCGATGCACACGCGCTGCTGCTGGCCGCCGGAGAGGCTCACGCCCGACTTGCCGAGCTGATCCTTCACCTCGTCCCAGAGCGCGGCCTGTCGGAGCGCCCGTTCCGCGGCCTCGTCGATGACCGACCGCTCGCGGACGCCGCCGAGCCGCAGCCCGGCCACCACGTTGTCGAACACCGACATCGTCGGGAATGGGTTCGGCTTCTGGAAGACCATACCGATCTTGCGGCGGACCTGCACCGGATCGATCCCGGGCGCGTACACGTCCAGGCCCTCGACCCGCACGCTGCCCGTCACCCTGGCACCGGGCACGACCTCGTGCATCCGATTGAGACACCGGATGAACGTGGATTTGCCGCAGCCGGACGGGCCGATGACCGCGGTGACCGCCTTCGGCGCAATCGTCACGCCGATCCCGTGCAGCACGTGCGCGTTGCCGAACCAGGCGTTGAGGTCGCGGACGACGATACCGTCAGCCATGGCGTTTTATCTTACCCCCGTGAAGCGGCCGCTGGTCGCCAGGCGCGCTGCGAAGCTCACCACGAACACCAGGCCGATGAGCACGAGGGCCCCGGCCCAGGCCTGACGGTGCCAGTCGTCATAGGGTGCGATTGCGTAGGCGAAGATCTGCAGCGGCAGGGCCGCGATCGGCTGATCGAGCCCCTGGTGCCAGAAGCGGTTGCCGAACGCCGTGAACAGGAGCGGCGCGGTTTCGCCCGCGACGCGAGCGATCGCCACCATGACGCCCGTGATGATGCCCGCGCGGGCTGTCGGCAGGACGACGCGCAGCAGCACTTTCCACTGGGGGATGCCGAGCGCCAGCGCCGCCTCGCGCAGCGAGGCCGGGACGAGCCGCACGAGCTCCTCGCTCGTCCGCACCACGATCGGGAGCATGATCACCGCCAGCGCGAACGCGCCGGCCAGCGCCGAGAAGCGCCGCATCGGCAGCACGATGACCGAGTAGGCGAAGATCCCGATGACGATCGAGGGCACGCCGTTGAGCACGTCGGCCAGGAACCGGGCCAGCCAGGGCAGCCGCCGGTCGCGAGACTCGGCGAGGTAGAGCCCACCGAGGATTCCCACGGGCAGCCCGAGGACTGCCGCCAGGGCGAGAAGCATCAGGGTGCCGACGATCGCGTTCGCCATGCCTCCGCCCACCTCACCGACCGGCTTGGGGAGATGGGTGAAGAAATCGAGGTTCACCGCCGACGCGCCCTGCCAGAGCAGGAACGCGAAGATCATGAGCAGCGGGAGCACGACGAGGCCGGCGGCGAGGGCGGCCAGCCAGGACATCAGGACGTTCACGCCGCGGCGCGCCCTCGGCGTCACTCGCGCACCGCCTTGACCGGGCCGCCGACGGACCACACGAGCAGTCGCGCCAGCGCGTTGACGATGACGGTCACGACGAAGAGCAGGAGACCGATCTCGATCAGCGCCGCCAGATAGAGATCGGACGTCGCCTCCGCGAACTCGTTGGCGACGACGCTGGCCATCGTATAGCCCGGCGCGAACAGCGAGACGGCGACCTCCGGCCGATTGCCGATGACCATCGTCACGGCCATCGTCTCGCCCAGCGCTCGGCCGAGGCCCAGCAGGATCGCCCCGACCAGGCCCGAGCGGCCGTAGCGCAGTACCGCGATGCGGGTGGTCTCCCAGCGCGTGGCGCCGAGCGCCAGCGCCGCCTCGCGCTGGCTGGTCGGCACGGCCAGGAGCACCTCACGACTCACGGCCGTGATGTACGGCACGACCATGATCGCCAGGATGATGCCCGCGGCAAGCATGCCGACGCCGTACGGAGGCCCCTGGAATAGCGGCAGGAAGCCCAGCGTCTTGCCGAGGGCCGGCTGGACCCAGACCCTCAAGAGGGGCGCGAGGACGAAGATGCCCCACAGTCCGTAGATCACGCTCGGCACCGCGGCCACCAGCTCCACGAGGAACGCGATCGGCGGACGAATCCACGCCGGCGCCAGCTCGGCGAGATAGATCGCTGCGCCGATGCCGAGCGGCACCGCGATGAGCAGCGCGAGCAGCGACGAGAGCAAGGTACCGTACACGAACGGGATCGCGCCGAACTGCTCGGCCACTGGATCCCACGTCGAGGTGGCGAGGAAACGCCAGCCGAAGGCCCGCATCGCGGGCCACGACGCGCGGACCATCGAGACGACCATCGCGAGGACGAGCAGGACGAGCGTCAGCGCGGCGGCGCGCAGGACGAGGCGCAGCACCTGATCGCCGAGGTTCCTCGGCGCTGCCTGCGCTTCGACCCGCGGAACCGCCGCGACGACGGCCATCGGACGCTAGCGGGCCGCCAGCAGCGGTTTGCCCTGGTAGGTGATCTGCTTGATCTTCGCCTCGATCTGCTTGACCACCGGCGCGGGCAGCGGCGCGTAGAGCAGGTCGTCGGCGTACTTCTGCCCCTCGTGGCTCATCCACCAGAGAAACTTGGCGAGCGCCCGTCCCTTCAGCTCGTTGGGCTGGTCGCGGTAGACGAGCAGCCACGTGAAGCTGGCGATCGGGTACGCTTCGTCACCCGCCGGGTTCGTGAGCGAGACACGAAAATCGTCGGGCATGCTCCTGGCGGCTCCGGCCGCCGCTGCCGTCGTGGAGGCGATCACGGGCGTGACGAACTTGTCGGCCGCGTTCTTCACCGAGGCGACCGGAAGATTGTTCTTCACCGCGTAGGCGAGCTCGACGTAGCCGAGCGCGCCCGGCTGACTCTTCACCTGCCCCGAGACGCCTTCGTTGCCCTTGCCGCCGAGCCCGACGGGCCAGTTCACGGACGTGCCGCGGCCGACCTTCTTGTCCCACTCGGAGCTGATCTTCGAGAGGTAGTCCACCCAGATGTAGGTGGTGCCGCTCCCGTCCGACCGGTGCACGACCACGATCGGCTGATCCGGTAGCGACACGCCAGCGTTGAGCGAGGCGATCTTCGGGTCGCTCCACTTCGTGATCTTCCCGAGGAAGATGTCGGCGAGGATGTCCCCGGTGAACTTGAGCTTCGGCGAGCTCGGCAGGTTATAGGTCGCGACGACCGCGCCCATCACGGTCGGGATGTGCAACAGCTCGGACGGCGCCGCCTTGAGCTGCTCGTCGCTCATCGGGCCGTCGGTGGCGCCGAAGTCGACTGTGCGTGCGGTCACCTGCTTGATGCCGCCGCCGCTCCCGATCGACTGGTAGTTGAAGCGCACCTCCGGATCGACCTTCGTGTACTCGTCGAACCACTTCGAGTAGATCGGGTACGGGAACGTCGCGCCGGCGCCGTTGATCAGCGTCTGGGCCGCGGCCGGCTGCGCGAACGCGCTCGTCGCGAGTAACGCCAGCGCCGTGAGCCACGCAGTCTTCATCCACTCTCCTCCTCAGTCGTATCTATGGTTACAGTACGGTGTTGCGCGAAAGTTTCGGTGCTGTTACGAATCTGCGACACGCGCTACGGCTTGTCCTTGAAGCGGTAGCCGACCCCTCTCACGGTCTCGATTCCAGGCTCCTCGAGCTTCGCGGCGGCGAACTTTCCCCGCAGCCGAGCCACGTGAACGTCCACCGTCCGGGGCTCCACGAAGCCGTCGCGGCCCCAGACTATGTCCAGCAGCTCCTCGCGCCCGAACACGCGACCGGGAGTCCCGACCAGGGTGGCCAGGAGCTCGAACTCTTTCGGCGTCAGCTCGACCTGGCGCCCCTTCATCCGGACCTCGAACCGGTAGCGGTCGATCTCCAGATCGCCGGCCTTGAGGCTGGCCTTCTTTTCCTTGGCGTCGGCCGGCCGGCCTCGGCGGAGCACGGCGCGGATCCGCGCGATCAGCTCGCGGGGCGAGAACGGCTTGGTCACGTAATCGTCGGCTCCGACCTCGAAGCCGAGGACCTTGTCGCCCTCCTCCACGCGCCCACTGACCATGATCACGGGGATCTGCGACAGATCGGGATCCTTCTTCAGCCGCCGGCATACCTCCCAGCCATTGAGCTGGGGAACCATGATGTCGAGCAGGAGCACGTCCGGCCGGTGCTCGCGGGCGAGCCGGAGCGCCTCGTTTCCGTTGGCGCTCAGGATCACGTCGTAGCCCTCTTTCGTGAGGTTGTAGCGAATCAACTCGGCAACGTCCTGCTCGTCCTCGACGAGGAGCACCCGTCCCAGACGCGGACGGCCTGGCTGACCGGCCCCCGGCAGAGCCCGGCGCCGATCCGTGGTCATCATGTTGGCCTCCCGTGGGGCGCCCATCCCGAGCAGGAGTGTTGACGCGGGCGGGTTACGGGACGATGACGGTCGGGTAAATCTTGGGTGACATGGGCCAGAGCCGGCCGGGGCGATCCTATCTCGACAGCAGCTGGTCGATGACGGGGACGAGCCCCGAGAAATCGACGCGACCCGTGACCTCGGCCACCGTGACCCGAGCGAAGAGCTCGCGGTAGCACTTGCGCTCCGCATCGGTGATGCCGGAGCCAGGGGTACGGTCGAGGTCGAAGGCACCGAGGTTCTTGTAGACGAGCGGCAGCGCCGCGAGAGCCTCGTCGACCGACAGACGGCGGACGTCGAGGCCCCGGCCGTCCCGGCGCCATTTCAAGAGGACCAGAGCCTCCATGCGTCCCCTGAGCTCGACCGTGCCGTCCCCGTAGATACGGTCCAGGTCCACGTCAGACTTGCGCTCGAAATCCCAGAGCTCGCGCGCCGGCAGCGCGCTCAGCGCGTCGCGGTCGGCCGGATCGAGCAGGGTCGAGAGCCGCGGATGGCCGAGGAGCGTGCCCGGGTTCACGCGTGGCTGCTTGGGATAGCCTAGCGCCTCGACCATGTCGGGCAGCGGCTTGGCGAGGACGCGGTCGTTGGACAGGCAGCGAAAGCCGGCCTCGACGAGATGGAGCGCCGAGGTGGATTTCCCCGCCCCGGGCGGGCCCGCGAGCACGGCGGTGCGGTCCTTGCGCGTGACCGCTGAGGCGTGGAGCAGCACGTGGCCGCGGCGGAGCACGACCTTGGCGTAGCAGTTGTTGACGAGATTGATGCCCTGATTCAGGTGCGTGCGGAGGTCGCCCACCGCGAACGCGCCTCCCGCCCAGAGCCCGATGAAGACTCCGGTCGCCCGCTTGATGACCAGGCGTCCGCCGGCGACCTCTCTGGTCGCCTCCTTCGGCCGGCGGCCGCCGTCCCGGGGGACGTCGACGAAGTCATCCGAGACGGGCAGCGCGCCCTGGATGAGAGCGACCTCGGCCAGGGGCCGAGATGGTCCGCCTATTACATATGGTCGGAAGTACGACGCCAGGCGCGCCCGGATCTCGGGATCGTTGGTCCGCACCCCGATCGGCACGTCGGCGAAACGGAGCGCAAGGCGGTGGGGAGTGTCGAGCTCCTTCACGCGCGTCTCGGGCGTCATGCCCGCGCCTCGCGGAATCGTCGGAGCACCACCTCGGCGAGCATCGGCGCTGCGTCGACGCCGCAGCCGTTCAGCAGCCCGCGGAATCCGCCGAACGCGCTCACCTCGAGGACGCTGAAGCGTCCGTCCGAGCCCTCGATGAGATCCACGCCCGTGAAGACAAGGCCGAAGTGGCGCGCGGCCGCCGCCGCCATCGCCGCCGTCTCCGGCGCGATCTCCGCCTTCTCGTAGCGGCCGCCGGAGAGGATCGTCGTCATCCACTGCTCGGCGCCCGCGACGCGCCAGTAGGCGCCGATGCACCGGCCGTCGAGCACGGCCACGCCGAGGTCCCGACCCGGGTGCTTCACGAACCGCTGGAGATAGAAGGGGCCGAGCCCGCCGTCGCGGTGCGACTCGAGCTCGCCCCGGAGGTCGCGTGTCGGCTCGAGCCGCCGCATCCCGCGGCCCTTCGAGGTGAAGAGCGGCTTGAGCACGGCGGTGCCGAAGCGCCCGACGGCGTCGGCGGCCTCGTGGAGGTCCTCGGTGATCGTGGTCGGCGGCACCGGCAGGCCCGCGCGGACGAGCTCGCACGTCATCCGGTAGCGGTTCACGGCGACGTGCAGACGGTCCGGACTGCTCAGCACCGGAACGCCCGAGGCCTCGAGGTGGCCAGCACGCCGATGTCTTGCAGATAGTCGCCGTGCCCGCTGCGGTGGACGTCGATGAAGTGCACGCGATCCTGCTCGGGGTCGTAGACGATGTTGTTGGCGTTGAAGTCGCCGTGCAGCCTGACCGACACCGGGGGCGCCAGCGAGGCTTCGAGGTCGGCGGCGCGCTCGAGCAGGTCGGCGAGCGAGCCGTGGGCGATCCCGAACACCCGGCTCTCGCCGCCGCGCAACGACTCGAGCTTGGGATGGAGCGCGAAGAGCTCGGGCAGCCGATCCCGGATCTGGCGCGCATAGTCGATCCGGGGTGCTTCCTTCACGAGCGTCGCCGACCAGATGTCGCGGACGGTCTCGAGCAGGCGCCGGGTGGCGCGGACCTTCTCCTCCCAGCCGCGCGTGATGTAGACGTCGCGCAGCAGGCTGCCGCGCAGGAACTGGCCGAGGAAGGAGAGCCGGCCGTCCTCGCGGTGGCGGGCCTTCACGTCGGGGACGAGGCCGGGGACGATCCGGTTCCACGCTTCCATCTCTCGGATCTCCTCGTCGATCTTCCGCTCGTCGCCCTCCTTCCAGATCAAGGGCTCGCTCTGGCCGACCGCGACCATCCCGACGCGCGCGCCGCTGATGCCGCCCCAGATCTGGCGGAAGTCGAGGGCGCCCTCGGCGTGCGGCGCGACGGTGCCGGCCACCTGCTCCAGGTGGAGATACTGGTGCAGCTTGAGCCGCTCGCCGGTCAGGATGAAGAGCGTCGTCTCGCCGATGTTCAGGATGGAGTCGCCGATGCGCTCGAGGAACTTCGCGACGAACAGGTTGGTGATGACGAACGCCGGATCCGGGTGCGGCTGGCCGAGGCGACGGAACGTCTCCTGCAACGCCTCGCGATACTGGCGGTCGAGGTCGAGCTCGCAGCGGCAGGCGTGCTTGGCCAGGTCGGCGCTCGCGTCGGTGAACGCGGTGATGACCTCGTCGAGCGCGGCGAGCGCGACGCGCGCCGGTCCGGCCAGGTCGAACGGGATCGGGCGGGCCTTGAGGCGGGAGACGTGGACCGCCTGCTCGGCGATGTTGACGGCGTAGTCGCCGAGCTTCTCGAGGTTCAGGGCCACGCGGAAGACGCCGCGGAGCTGGCGCGAGCGGACGCCGTTGGGCTCATCGCCGGCGATGCGCTCGAAGCACTTCACCTCGATGAGGCCGAGCAGGTTGTCGACCTGGTCGTCCTTCTGCGTGACCTGCTCCGCCAGCCGCGCGTCGCGCTGGAAGAAGGCCGTCATGCCGCGGATGAGCTGCGACTGGACGAGCCGCGCCATCATGGCGAGGTCCTGGCCCAGGTCTTCGCGCAGGACGCTAGTCACGGATCTCTGCGTCCGATCCGGAATCCCGGTCGTGAGCGGGAGCGGAAGCGGTTACGCGCGACCGGGACGGGGCCCGACGGCGACGCGGAGCTCCGACGTCTTCGCCGCCGTCGAGCGCGTCCAGCCGATCTCGAGCTCGATACGTCCCTTGTGCTCCTTCTGTCCCGCCTTCAGCTCGAGCTTGACGTCGCTGGCAGGAGAAAGATGGAGCGAGCGCTCGCCCGATTCGAGGCTGATCTCACCGCGCTTGAGCCCGACGGCCAGCGACGTGAGATATTCCGCGATTTCCTCGGGCGACGCGATCCGGGCGAACTGAACACTGTTCTTTGCCATTCGTGGGCCCCTTTCGGCCTCTAGTCCTCGTCGTCGTCGTCGCTCTTGGCGCGCTTCCAGGCGATGGCGATCTCGATCTTCGCCTTCCCCTTCTTCTCGCTGGCCTCGATCTCCATCGCGAGGTCGCCGTCGGGATAGACGGTGATCTCCTCCTCGCCCATCGAGAGCGACAGCGAGCGTGCCCGGATCCCGTCCGCGATGCGATTCAGCGCATCCGCGGCTTCGGAGGGCGTTGCGGCTCCCTCGAACTCGAACTCCCCGCTATCTCCCATCACGATTCCCTCCGGCCGTCGCGATCCGGATCAATGGACGTCTCGGCCATCGAAGCTTCACGCTGACGTGGTTCGCACGCTTCCTCTGCTTGGCCTCGATCTTGAGAATCACGAACTCGGACGTCGCGAGCTGAATGTGCTGCTCTCCGACCGCGATCGCGAGCTCGCCCGCCAGGACGCCTTTGGCCAGCTGCGTGAGATAGAACGCGGCCGCGTCCCGGCGCGCGCGCGCGTGGAACTTCGCCGGAATCGCGGCACTCACCTGCTGTTCCCTCTGAGCCGGCTGCGCCAGCGGCGTCTCCGGCGCGACCGCCACGGCCTTGGGGCCGGCGGTGCGCGACTGACGCACTGCGAGCGGCTTCGCTACGATGGCGCCCCGGCCCGTCGCAACCCGGGGCATCTGTTACCGGCAGATCAGCTGCTTGCGGTCGACACTGCAGGCCGCGGGGTACCGCCGTCGAACACTCTGCCGTAACATTTTCGTAACAGTTTCGTAATAGTTTTCAGGGACTTAGCGCCCCTGACGCGGAGCGGAGTATAGGGGAATGTTGCAAAGCCCGTCAGGCCCTCTCTGATCGTCGTCAGCACAATGGCGATGCGGATCTGGTCCAGGTGCATGAGCGTGTGGCGCACCCCGAGCTGGAGCCAGTGATGGGCGTCGCTGCCGGCGACGATCGGCAAGCCGAGCGCGCGCGCCTGGGCGAGCAGCATGACTTCCGTCTCGAAGTCCTTGCCGTTCACCTCGAGGGCGTGAAGCCGGCGCAGATCGTCCGTGCGGAATTTCCCGAGCTCCTTCTTCGGGCGAAACACCAGTCGCGTGAAAGTGCTCGGTGAGCGACAGACCGTCGAGCCCGACCCGTCGGGCCATGCGGATCATGCGGCCGAGGTTCGGAGCTTATCCACAGTGATCCACAGCCATCCACACTGCAAAACGACCACCAACCCGAAGCGAAGCGGCCGTGCTCGCGAGCACCGGCCCAGCGTACCCAATATGGCCCAGCGTACCCAATATATTGTTGCTTTCGTATTACAGGGCCGCAAATAGTGTGTTGCTGGGGATAGACGGTTGGTTGCCCTGTGGACAGTGGGGATAAGTAAAAACTTCTCGGAAGATGCCGGGCGGGCTACGCGGTGCCGAAGCGCCACGCGACCCGCTGATCGCGGAAGTCGGTCGGCGGGCCATCGAAGACCAGGAGGCCGTCGGCGATCGCCACGAGCCGATCGGCGAATCCGATCGCCGCCGCCGGCGTGGCCGCGCCGGCCAGGACCGCCAGCCGCTCGCGGCGGGCGAGCGACTGGAGCACGGAGCGCAGGCTCAGCGCCTCGGTGCCGTCGAACCCCCGATCGACCTCGCGCACCACCAGCACACCGGGCGCGCTGACGAGCGCGCTCGCGATCGCAAGCCGTGCCCGATCGACCGTGCCGAGGCGGGAGGCGGTCTCGAGCTCGCGGCCGCCCAGGCCGACGCGCTCGAGCAGCGCGTCCCGCTCCTCGGGCAGATACGAGACCACCAGGGTCACTTCACCGCGCCCGAAGGTCGCGCAGACGCGGTGCAGCCGCCAGCCGCCGTCTTCCCGCGGAGCGCCGATCCCGAGCTGCTCGATCATGGCCGGCATGGTCCACACGGATCGTTACGAAATGATGACGGAACCGTGAAATTCGACCCGTGGGCCTCGCGGACCCGGCGCTCGACCCCGGCCGCGCGGACGCGCGCCTTCAGCCGCGCAGCTTGTTCGAGGCGTCGAGCGCGGCGACCTTGTAGCACTCCGCGAGCGTCGGATAGTTGAAGACCGTCTCGAGAAAGTAGTCGAGCCCGCCGCCGAGCCCCAGGACGGCCTGGCCGACGTGGACCAGCTCGGTCGCGCCCGTGCCCAGGCAGTGCACGGCCAGCAGCCGCCGATCCTTGCGATGGAAGAGCATCTTGATGAACCCGCTCCCGTCGCCGAGGATCTGACCGCGCGCGATCTCACGATACCGCGCGACGCCGGTCTCGTACGGCACGCGCGCGGCGGTCAGCTCGTGCTCGGGCGGTCCCACCATCGAGATCTCGGGAATCGCGTAGATCCCGATGGGGAAGTGGCGGGCCATGGGTCGCGCTTCGACGCCGAACGCCTGGCACGCGGCCAGCCGGCCCTGCTCCGAGGACGTCGCCGCGAGACTCGGATAGCCGATGACGTCGCCCGCCGCGAAGATGTGCGGCACCCTCGTGCGGAAGCTCTCGTCGACCTTCAACCGGCCGCGATCGTCCGCGGACAGACCCGCCGCCTCGAGATTGAGGCTGTCGGTGGCCGCCAGGCGCCCCGCCGAGAAGAGCACGGCGTCCGCGACGAGCCGCTTGCCGGACTCGAGGTTCAGGACCGCGCGAAGCGGCGTGCTTTCGGTGACGGCCAGCGACTCCACCGCTTCGCCGAGCCGGAACGTGACGTTGCGCTGGCGCAGCTGGTGCATGAGCTCGTCGATGATCTCGCGGTCGACGAACTCCAACGGCCGGTCGCGACGCTCGACCAGGGTCACCTGCACGCCCACGGCGGCGAACATCGAAGCGTATTCGATGCCGACGACGCCGGCGCCGACCACCGCCAGGGTCCGGGGCAGGGTCTTCAGATTCACGAGCTGGTCCGAGTTGAGGACGATCTCGCCGTCGGCCTCCACGCCGGGAGGCGGCGCCGGGCGCGTGCCGACCGCGATAACGATGTAGCGCGCGCTCACCCGGCTGGTACCGGCCTCGGTACGGACGGTCAGCGTGCTCGGATCGAGGAAGGACGCCTCGCCCTGGATGAGCGTGACATCGTTGCGGCGCAGCTGCTGCTCGATCACCTCGATCTCGCGACTGATGACCGCATCGACGCCCGCGAGGAGCTGCTGGGCGGACGGCCGGCTGGCCGGCCGCGCCCAGGGCAGCCGGTCGCCGCGGGTGCTGCTGCCGGCGTACGCGAGGATCGCCTCGCGCATGGTCTTGCTCGGGATCGTGCCGGTGTCGATGCACACGCCGCCGACGCAGCGCCGCTTCTCGATCACGGCGGCCCGGCGGCCGAGCTTGGCCGCCTGGACGGCCGCGCGCTGCCCGGCCGGGCCGCTGCCGATCGCCACCAGGTCGAAGTCGTAGTCCGGCGCCAACGGGGCCCCTCCCGCAAGAAGCGATTTTGACACAACGGGCCGCTAGGTGCCGACAAGGTCTCCGACGACGCGCCGCTTCTGAAACTCCGCTCGCCCGCTGAGCACGTGGTGGGTGGTGGTGGGCGCCCTCTACGCCGGCTTGACGTCGAAGGTGCCCGCGTTGATCGGCCGGCCACGAACTCCCAGAACGCTAGCCAATCTTCGTTGCCGATTGATTACGACGGGTAACGATTGAGCACACGGAGCGAGAAGGTTCTTACCGATAGCCCCTTAAGGTGTTTACCGGGTTGTTCGACACGGCCGGGCCCCCCTACCATCGGCGAAATGGGGGGCGACGCGCGCGAAAGACGGAGATCCGGCCTTGTGGCCGAGCCGCGCTTGCAACGGCTCCGCGCCAGAGGCGCGATCCTCTGCGACAACACAGCCGACCTCATTGCTCGGTCCCGCAGAGCCATCGAGCGCAGCCGCGGCCTGGTCGTTCACGCCCGCCGACTCGTGGGGCGAGCCCGCTCCTAGCCCGGTCGTCAGTCCGGCGTGGGGAGACCGTGGCAGCTCGACCGAGCGCCCGGCCGCCAGCAAAGGCAGGATTGCCGCGATCTCGTGCAGCCGCAGCACGGCATCCACGTCGTCCTCTCGGATCGCGTTCACGGGCATAGACGGCGGGCGCGCCTGCTCGGGCTGCTGAGCGATGGACAGCCCTCCTTTGCCGGTGATCGCCGCCGCGAACGATTCCGCCAGCATGATGCGAGCACACGGGGCCGCGCGGAGGCCCTGGTCCGTGCGACCGAACGACCTACCGTGTAGAAAAGGTGGTGATGGTAGAAACTACCGGTGCGATATGCGCGGTACTCACCTATGGTGGGCAGGAGCCTGAGCGATGACGTCCCGCAGGGCGTCGGGGGCGACCGGCTTGATCAGGTAGGCATCGAATCCCGAGCGCATCGCGCGGTCGCGGTCCGCTGCCCCGCTGTGCCCGGTGAGCGCGACCAGGTACACGCCGTCGCCGCCCGGCTGATCGCGAACCGTCCGGCCCACCTCGCAGCCGTCGATGTCGGGAAGGCCGAGGTCGACGAGCGCGACGTCGGGCGGCTCGGCCAGCGCCTGTTCGATCCCCTGCCGGCCGTTGCTCGCCGTTCTCACGCGATGCCCGTTCAGCTCGAGGGCCATGCGCAGCACCTCCGCCGCGTCCGCATGGTCCTCGACGATCAGGATGGACCGCTCGGCGACGGGAGTCGACACGGTCGCCGAGAACGCCGGGAGCTTCTGATCGTCCTGGAGCGGCAGGCGGATCACGAACTCGCTTCCCCGCCCGGGTCCGGGACTGCCGGCCTCCACGCTGCCGCCATGCTTCACGACCAGCTCCCGGACCACCGAGAGTCCGAGCCCGAGCCCCGGTCTCGACTGCTCGGGAAGCGCACGGCCCCGCGAGAACACGTCGAAGATCCGCGGGAGGAACTCACGCGCGATCCCGACGCCCGAATCACGCACACGCACCACGGCGTCGCGGCCTTCGGCCTCCACCGAGAGCTCGATCGAGCCGTCGCCGGGCGTGTACTTGACTGCGTTGTCGAGGAGATTGGCGATCACCTGCATCAGCCGATCGGCGTCTCCCACCACAGTGACCGGCTCGGCATCGACCCGCAGCGTGATGGTCGGCTGGTTCTTGCCGGCCGTCCGCAGCACATCGAGCGACTGGCGGGCGAGGTCACGCAGGTCGAGGCGCTTCTGTTGCAGCGTGAGCCGTCCGAAGCGGACGCCCGACACGTCGAGCAGGTCGTTGAGCAGCCGGGCCAGATGCCTCGACTGCCGGTTCAGGATCTGGAGCAGGAGGGCGCGGTCCGACGGGCTCGCGCGCTCGAGCGCCTCGAGCCCGTTGGTCACGGCGCCGAGCGGATTGCGTAGCTCGTGGGCGAGCATGGCGAGAAACTCGTCGCGATGGCGCTGCTCGGCCTCGAGCGCCCTGAACAGTCGCGCGGTGTCGAGGGCGAACGCGATGCGCAGGGCGATGTCCCGGAGGAGGCGCATATCGGCGTCGCCGTAGCGGCGCCCTGACGGACCGAAGCCGAAGGTCAGCGCGCCGTGCGTTTGCCGATGGGACTGGATCGGCACGACCACCACTGACGCGAGCCCGATCTGCCTCCAGACCTCGCCCGCCGCCGGCGAGACCGCCCACCTCGCCAGCCAAGGCCCCGAGACCTCCGGCACGAGGAGCGCGTCGCCGGTCCGGACCACCTGCGCGATCGGATGATCGCTCGCCGGATCCGGCGGCTCGCGCGTCGCGAGCCGCTCGGCTCCGAGCGCGTCGACGCAGGCCATCGCGGTCTGCTCGAGCGATCGGTCGACGAGCACATCGATGAGAAAGACGTCGGCGGTCTCCGGCACGATCAGCGGGGCGATCCGCGACAGCGCGGACGGGTAGTCGAGCGACGCCGCCAGAAGGCCGCCCACCTCGCCCTGCAGCTCCGAGGCGCGTCGCGCGGCCTCGGCCGCGGCTCGTGCGGCCTGCTCGCTCTCCAGCATCTGACGTGTGAACTCGTGGGCCGCCGCCAGCTCTTCCGCGCGCTGGCGCGTTCCGATGTCGCGCAGGAACCAGCGGAGGTCCGACGTCTTGCCGTCGCCCCCGGTGAACGCGGTGACCGTGAGACCGGCCATGAACGAAGTCCCGTCGCGCGGGCGCACGCGCACGGGCCACTCACCCTGCTTCCATACGTGCGCATTGTTGACGAGCCAGCGGAAGGTCCGCACATCGGCCTCGTCGATGAACAGCGCGAGAGGCTTGCGGACGAGGAAGCGGCTCGAGACTCCGAGCATCTGGGTCGCGGCGCGATTGGCCTGCAGGATGACCCCGGCCTTGTCGGTGACGATGAATCCATCCGGGCCGTCGTCGAGGACCTGACGCGCCGCGGTAAGGTTGAGCTCGGCCCGCCGCGTCTCGCTGCGGGCCTCGTCCCGCTCGGCGCGAAGACCGTTGCGCTCCGCGGTCAGACCGGCGAGCGCCTGCTCGAGTCTTCGGCGCTCGAGGCCCAGCATTTCCAGGTTTTCGGTCGCAACGAGGCGGCACACACGCTCGACGCTCGACCGGAGCTCCTCTGCGTGCTCTGAGCGCTGTGTCATGGTCACGAACCACTCTCGCGCCCGGTTCCAGGACTTTAGACCGGGATCTCGTCCATCAGAATGATAGCACCGAGCGTTTCGCCGTTCCCGCCCGTGAGCTGCGTGCATCGAATCGGGCAGCGGACCGACTTGCCGCGACGGTTCCGGCAATCGAGCGTGAGCTCGGCCAGCCCGGTCTCGCCGGCGAGCACCGCACGGATGGGCTGCCGGAGCTGCTCGACCGGGAGCCCGATGTCGAGATTCATCAGGTGGCGGCCCTGCACCTCGCCGGCGCGCAAGCCCCACAGATCCTCGGCGCGATGGTTCCACGCGAGCACCTGAAGCTTCGGGTCCACGACGACGACCGCGACCTCGAGCCCGGTCAGGATCGAGGCGAGGAAGGCGTTGGCGGTGTTGAGCTCGTCGCTCCGCATGCGGAGCTCGGTGTTGGTGGTCTCGAGCTCCTCGTTGGTCGACTGGAGCTCCTCGTTCATCGTCTCCAGCTCCTCGTTGGTCGACTGGAGCTCCTCGTTGGTCGTCTCCAGCTCCTCGTTGGTCGACTGGAGCTCCTCGTTGGTCGTCTCCAGCTCCTCGTTCGAGGACTGGAGCTCCTCGTAGGCGGTCTCCAGCTCGTTCTTGGAGCGCTCGAGCTCCTCCTGGAGGCGGCGATAGCGGCTGACGTCGTTGAAGGTGAGCTGCACGCCGAGGGTCTCGCCGGAGGCGTCGGTCAGCGGCACCACCTCGAGATCGAAGTAGCGGGACTCGCCGGCGTCGGTCGGCCAGAGGATGTCCTTGCGCGCGATCGCGCGATGCTGCGTCAATGCGTCCTGGATCAGCGAGCGGAGCTCGATGGGCCGGAACGACATCTCCAGGTCTTGAAGACGCTTGCCTACCTCCTGGTGCGTCAGGCAAAAGAGCGTCCGGGCTCGCCCGTTGGCGAAGCTCAGGGTGCCGTCTGCGCGAACCACGACGCGCGCGACCGGGTCGGTCTCCAGCGAAAGGACCTGGAGGCGATCGTCATTGGACATCGGGGGCCTCTCCTCCTCGCGCTCGGGCGGCGGCACCGCGTCGCGAACATCCTGCGCCAGCGTCTTGCCGAAGACTCGCCACTTCAGCTCGACTGGCGTGAACAGCTCGCCGTGCGTGAGCAGTAGCTCGGCCCGCCCCATGAACAGGAAGCCGCCGTTTCGCAGGGCGAAGTGGAACCGGTTCAAGACCTTGGCCTGGGTCTCGCGGGTGAAGTACATGAGCGTGTTGCGACACACGAGAAGATTGACGCGCGAGATCGGCGCATCCTGGATGAGATCGTGGCGTCCGAAGATGATCGAGCGGCGGATGTCCTTGTGGAAGAGATACCGGTCGTCGACGCGCTCGAAGTACTTCGAGAGGAGCTCCGGCGGGACGTCCTCCACCTGCGTTGCGCCATAGGTAGCGTGGCGCGCCTGCATCAACGCGTCCTCGTCGACGTCCGAGGCGTAGATCTTCACCCGCCGGCGGAACGCCTCGATCCCGAGATGCTCGGCCAGGATCATGGCGAGCGTGTAGGCCTCCTCGCCCGACGCGCAGCCGGTGCTCCAGACTCGGATGGCGCTGTCGGGCCGGCCGCCGGTCAGGATGCGCGGGAGGATCTGCGACGTCAGGTATCCCCACGCCTCCGGATCACGAAAGAAGCTCGTGACGTTGATGAGAATGGTGTTGAAGAGCAGGCCGAACTCCTCGGGGTGCGCCGCGAGGTAGGCCTGATACGCGTCGTACGACTCGATGCCGATCGCCTGCAGGCGCTTCTGGATACGGCGCATGAGGCTCGACCGCTTGTAGGCGGTGAAATCGAAGCCGCGGGTGCCCTTCAGATAGTCGAGCAGAGCCTCGAACCGGTCGTCATCCGAGTTCATCGACCTCTCCGGTCTTCACCAGGGTGATCAGGGCGGGCGGGATCTCGCTGAGCGAAAGGACGAAATCGACGCAGCCCGTCTGGATGGCCGCGCTCGGCATCCCGTAGAACTCGGACGACGACTCGTCCTGCGCGAGCACCGTCCCCCCCATCTTCTTGATGGCCTGCACGCCCATCGAGCCGTCGCTCCCGGTGCCGGTGAGGACGACGGCGATCGCCCGGTTCTTGAAGCTCCCGGCGACCGACTCGAACAGGAGATCGGCGGAAGGCCGGACGAAGTGGACGAGCTCGGATTGCGTCAGCGAGAGCGAGCCGTCGGGGTTCACGAGCAGGTGCTTGTTGGGCGGGGCGATGTACACCGTCCCCGGCTGAAGCTTGTCGCTTTCCTCGGCCTGCTTGACGGGCAAGGTGCTGCGCCGGCTCAGAATGTCGGCCATGAGGCTCCGGTGGCGCGGGTCGAGGTGCTGCACGACCACGATCGCCGCCGGAAAGTCGTGCGGGAGCGCCGCGAGGACCTGGCTCAATGCCTTGAGGCCGCCCGCGGACGTCGCGATGGCGATCACTTCGAAGGTCCCGCGATCCGGCGTGGACAAGCTTGTCTCTTCTCCTGGCCGCCCAGGGGCTCCCGGAGCCCGAACGATAGCACGCTTGCCCCGTCCTCTCAACGCGGGCACGGCCGCGCTCGCCGATCGACGACCTCACGGGTTTTCGACTCGGGCCAGGGTTCGGGACGAGGATTCGAGCCGGACGGGTGCGACCGGGACTTCCGCGAGGCGACGAGATCGGCCCGGAGGACGCGTCGGGAGTACGCGTCCCCCGGCGCCGTCTCCTCAGGAGCCTACGGGGTGAACGAGCGGCTCCCTCTCGTGTGAGCCGATCGAGGTCAGCAGGGCCTCGGCGACCGCGCGATCGTTCAGGACGCGGGGGACCTTGTGCTGGTCGCCCAGCCTGCCTCTCTCGCGCATCCATCGGTGGAACGAGCCGGGCGGCATCTCGACGAGCCGCGGCGCCACCATGCCGACGTCGTCGTTCCGCTTGGTACGGTAGTCGGTGTTGAGGGCGGCGAGCGCCTCGTCGAGCTCACGCACGAAGGCCTCGCGGTCGCGGGGCGGAACGCGGAACTCGACCAGCCACTGGTGGCCGCCCCGCGCCTCGCCGGCCGACGGGTAGCGCGGCGCGACCGTGAACTCGGCCGGCTCGGCGCCCGTCCGGCGGCAGGCGACCACCAGCGCCTGCTCGACTTCCTCGATGATGACGTTCTCGCCGAACGCGTTGACGAAGTGGCGCGTCCGGCCGGTGATCACGAGGCGGAGCGGGTTGCGCGCCGTGAAGCGGACGGTGTCGCCGAGCAGATAGGACCAGAGCCCGCCGGGTGTCGTCAACGCCACCGCGTACGGCCGATCGAGCTCGACGTCGGCGACGGTATGGCGCCGCGGGCGCGCGCGCCCGAGGTCCTCGACCGGAACGAACTCGTAGAAGATCCCGTAGTCGAGCATGAGCGTCAGCCCGCCGGCGCGCTCGGTCTGGAGCCCGACGAAGCCTTCCGAGGCCGGGTACACCTCGACGTACTCGATCGGGCGACCCATCCATTCCTCGACAGTGGCGCGGTAGGGCGCAAACGAGACGCCCCCGTGGATGAGCGCGCCCAGGTTCGCCCAGCACTCACCCAGGCTCGCGACGGGCGGCCGGCCGCGCGGCGCGCCCGGGCCACGCGCTCGAAGAGGATCAAGAGCCAGGACGGCATCCCCGAGATGAGCCGGAGGTCCTGGGCCCGGATTCGCTCCGCCACGGCGTTGATCCGCTGGTCCCAGTCCGGGATCGAGGCGACGTCGCGCCCTGGCGAGTAGCGCGAGCGGAAGCCGGGGGGCAGGTCCTGGACCATGAGGCCCGAGAGATCGCCGACCCAGCACCCCCTGCCCAATCGGCTTCAGGGTCGTGCATCCGCCGAGAAACAGTAGCGGCCCGCCCGCGATTGTCTCGAAGCCGGCGCGCTCGGCGGCGATCAACAGCGCGTCCCAGCCTCCCTTCCGGTGGGAGCGGAACGCCTCGGAGGTCACCGGGATCACTTTGTCGCCGGCGGTAGTTCCCGACGTCTTCACCCAGTAGCGCGGCCGCCCCGGCCACGCGAGATCCCGCTCGCCGTTGATGACGCGGGTCCAGAGCGGCTGGAAGCGAAGATAGTCGCCGAGGGGCGTGCGCGACTGATAGTCGGCGACGGAGCGGATCTGCTCGAAGCGGTGGGAGCGTCCGAACGCGGTGGAGCGCGCGGCGTTCACCAGATCGAGCAACGCCGCCTCCTGGACGCGACCGGCGTCGCGAGCGACGCCCTCGAGCGTCCGGCGACGGTGCGCCGCGTAGACGCGGAGCGCCGCGCCGCCGATGCGCTCGATCACGAGCGTCCTCCATATGGCGCGCCTCGGCCGGCGGGGCCCCAGCCCCGCGACGGCCTGCAGCGCGCACCGCCATCCGGGATCGCGCGCCGCGCGCGGGTCTCGACGAGCCAGTCGCCGAAGGCG
>QHTE01000065.1:0-25880 GCA_003220685.1 Candidatus Rokuibacteriota bacterium | reverse complement strand
CGTGGAAACGCTCGGCCACGTCGGTCGGCGTGATGCGGTCGTCCTTGCCCCACACGAGCAGGGTCGGCACACGGATCTGGCTGAGCCGGTCCTCGACGTTATGCCGCTTCGCCGCGCGCGCTGCCTGGAGCACGCGGAGCGCGGTGCGGCGTGTTGTGACGATGCGACGGACCGACTCGACCCACTCGGGGGTGACCAGGGTCGGATCGTAGAAGATCTCTTCCATGCGCTCGCGCACGTAGGCGCGGGTGGGCTGATGCGGCACGCGGTTGGTGAAGGTTCGCTCGAAGAGGCCCGACGAGCCCGTGAGGACGAGGCCCTCGACCCAGCCCGGCGACGAGAGCGCCAGCTCGAGGGCGATGTGGCCTCCGAGCGAGTTGCCGCAGACGATCGCGGGCGGGAGCTCGAAGGCCTCCATGAAGCGCCGCACGTAGCCCGCCAGCGCCTCCACCGATACGTCGATCAAGTCGGGATCGAAGATCGGCAGCTCGAGCGCGATCGGCCGGCGGAACGGGCCCAGGGCCTCGAGCGTCGACTCCCAGTGGCCCATCTCGCCCATGAGCCCGTGGAGCAATAGCACGGGCTCGCCGTCGCCACGCTCCAGCCAGCGAAACCGAGTGGGGGTTGGCGCAATCACAGTGGCCTCCTCTATATGGCGCGCCTCGGCCGGCGGGGCCCCAGCCCCGCGACGGCCTGCAGCGCGCACTGCCTTCCCACGACCACGTCGACGCCGAGCTCGGGGCGCTCGCGCGCCCAGTCGCGCGCCCGTAGCGCTCCGCGGATCTCGTCGTGATCGGTGATGGCCACGACGTCGACGTGCAGGTCCGCGCGGCCGTACGTACTCGTCCTCATCGAAGACGAGTCTGGCGGCGGAGTGTGAACGGTCTATTACGCTCCGCGTGAAGTTTCGGTGACGGGCGGGGTGCCCGGGGCCGAGCCTAGGGCAGGTCGTGTGTCGATACCGTGAAGCTTGCGTGAAACTCTCGCGACGGCGAACGGCGCCGTGATACGGTCGCGCCGTGTCAGCCCCGAAGCGCGCCCTGTTCGTCGACTGGGGCGGCACGCTTGCCCGCACCCGGGACAACCGGACGGTGGTCGACGCGGCCGGGCATCCCGTGCTCATGCCCAACGTGACCGCGACGCTCCGCCGCGAGCGCCCGCGCTACGACCTCTGCTTCATCGTGTCGAACCAGGCCCGCATCTCGAAGGGCGAGATCTCCGACGCCGAGGTCATCGGGCGGTTCGCCTGGGCGAACGGGCAGCTGGGAGGACCGTTCACGGGCTGGCGGCTCTGTCCCCATACCGACGCGGATGCGTGCGACTGCCGCAAGCCCCGGCCCGGGATGTTCCTCGAGCTGGCCCGCCTCCACGGCGTCGACCTGAGCGCGTCCACGCACGTCGGGGATTCCGAGAAGGATCGCGACGCCGCGGCGGCCGCCGGCGTGGGCACGTTCGTCTGGGCCCGCGATTTCTTCGCCTGGGCCGATGCGCCCAGCCGAGAATAGGTCCCTTACCCCTCGAGCGCCGGCTTCACCTCGGACGCCTCCACGCAGCTCAGCCACACCCGCACGATCGTGCCCCGCCCGGGCTCGCTCTCGATGCGCAAGAGGCCGTTGTGAGCCAGCACCAGATGCTTGACGATCGCGAGTCCCAGACCGGTCCCGCCGAGCTCGCGCGACCTGGCCTTGTCGACGCGATAGAAGCGCTCGGTGATCCTCGGCAGATCGGCCGGCGGGATCCCGATGCCGGTGTCGACGACGTCGATCTCGACGTGGCCGTCGGCCGGCTCCTGGACGCGGACCGTCACGCGACCGCCCTCGGGCGTGTACTTGACAGCGTTGTCGACCAGGTTGATCAGGATCTGGAGCAGCCGGTCGCGGTCCGCGAGCACCGCCGGCAGATCGCGCGGCAGCTGGCTCTCCAGCGCGACCTTTCCGTTCTTCGCCCTGGCGTCCATGATCGCCAGCACCGCGTCGACGGCCTCGGCGAGCCGGGTCGGCGCGAGCTTCAGGGAGACGCGGCCCAGCTCGATGTTCGAGAGATCGGTCAGGTCGTTGAGCAGCCGGCCCAGCCGCTCGGTGTGGCGGAAGACGATCTCCAGGAACCGCCGCGCGTTCTCCTGCTCCTCGAGCGCGCCGGTCAGGAGCGTCTCGAGATAGCCCTGGATCGCGGTCAGCGGCGTCCGCAGCTCGTGCGACACATTCGCTACGAACTCCGTGCGGACCCGCTCCAGCCGCCGAAGCTCGGTGACGTCGTGGAGAACCATGACGACGCCGACCTCGTTGCCGCCCAGGCGGAGCGGCACCGCGTTCACTTGCACGCGGCGATCCACCGGACCCACGAGCCTGACCTCGCGATTCGAGACGCTGCCCTCGCCGGCCGCGCGGGCCTCGCGGAACACCTCGTGCAGCTCCGTGTTGCGGACGACCTCGAGGAACGGCTTGCCCGCGCCGCGAGTGGCGTCGAGGCCGAACATCGAGCGGGCGCGCGCGTTGAGGAGCAGGATGACGTCGCGCCCGTCCACCGCGATCACGCCCTCGATCATCCCGTCCAGGATCGCCGTCGCCTTCGCCTGCTCCTGCCCGAGATCGTGGATCTTCTCGCGCAGGCGCGCGGCCAGCCCGTTGAGTGCTCGGCCGAGCGCGCCGATCTCGTCGGGCGAGCGGACCGGCGCCCGCACCGTGAAGTCGCCCTCGCTCATCTGGCGGGCGATCGCCTGCATCTGCACCACCGGCTTGGTCACCCGCCGGGCCACGAAGAGGCCGATCCCGAAGGCGACGGCGAGCGCGACCAGGCCGCCGGCGAGCATCACCCGGTGGATCGCCGCGTACGAGGACGTCACCGCTGCCACCGGCAGGGCCACCCGGATGACGCCGAGCACGCGCGCGCCGTCGCCGATCGGCAGCGCGACGTAGAGGAGCGAGGCGCCGATCGTCGCGCTCGTGCGCCGATCGCGCCCGATGCCGCCGGCGAGCGCCGCGAGAACCTCGGGCCGAGAGCGGTGGTTCTCGACGCGCGGCAGATCGTCGACGGCCACCTCGGAGTCGCCCAGCACCCCCCCGTCGGCCGCGATCACGGTGATCCGCGACGCGGTCGGCCGCGCGCCCCGCAGCGCGAACGCGTGAAACTCGGCCGGCGAGGCGTGCCGCGCGATCAGCGCGCGGGCCTCGTCGTGCAGGAGCCGCCCGATGCTGACCAGGCGGGCCTCGAGCGTGTCCACCGCGAACGCCTCGAGGGCGCGGGTCAGGTAGAGACCGGCCACGACGATCGTGACGGCGACGAAGCCGACGAGGGTCAGCGTGAGCTTGCGCGCGATGCTGCGCCGGAGGAAGTGGACGAGCGCCTGGGTCACGGCGGGTCCGTCTCGAGCCGATACCCGACCGACTTCACCGTCCCGATCCGGCTCCCCGCGTCGCCCAGCTTCGCCCGGAGGCGCCGGACGTGCACGTCGACCGTGCGCGACTCGATCGCGTCCGCGCGGGCGTAGCCCCACACGCGGTTCAAGAGGTACTCGCGCGAGAGCACGCGCCCGGCCGATTCGAGGAGCGCCTGCAGGAGGTCGAATTCCTTCGGCGTGAGCACGATCGGCTGGCCGTGCGCGCTCGCCACATGGCGCGCCGGGTCGAGCGTGATCGGCCCGACCGAGAGCACGGGGGTCGCGTGGTCGGGATGCGCGCGCCGCAGCACAGCCCGGACCCGCGCCACGAGCTCCTTTGGGGAGAACGGTTTGGCCACGTAGTCGTCGGCGCCGATCTCGAGCCCGACGATGCGGTCGACCTCGTCGGATTTCGCGGTGAGCATGATGATCGGCACGGAGGCCGTGCTCGCCTCGCGGCGCAGCCGGCGGCACACCTCGAGACCGTCGAGCTCGGGGAGCATGAGGTCCAGCACCACCAGGTCGGGAACCCCGACCCTCACCTCGCGAAGCGCGGCGGACCCGCTCGCGGCCGTCCGGCAGCGAAAGCCCTCGCGCTCGAGATGCAGAACGACGAGCCGGCGGATGTCCGGCTCATCCTCGACGACGAGAACCTCACGGGCCATCGCCTACTGGCGACAGACCCTGAAGTTTGCGTAGTCTCCCTGCGCCGACGAATTCGTGTCGTCCGAGTCGGTCAGCACGGCGATGCCGGCGGGCTTGGGCGTCTCTTTCACGCCGAAGGACTTCTGGTAGTCTTCGAGAACGTTCACACGCTCCTCGACCCACTCGCCCTTCTTCTCGGGCGCGCCGCTCCGCAGCACCCGCACATGGGTCAGGCCCATGTTCGACTCGAGCCGGGTGCCGACCGGCACCTTCTCGCTCCAGATGTACTTGACCGCCTTCGGCCCCCTGACGCGCGAATAGGGCACGAGCATGTAGACGGCCAGGACGCTGTCGTTGGTCTTGGAGTCGCGCTCGTCTGCGCCCTTCGGAAACTCGAGGGCTCGCCAGGACCACACGAGCATCGGATGGGCATCGAGATCCCACTCGTACTCCTTCGCGGCCTGGATGCCGAGCCCCTTGGCCGTGGCGCGCAGGAAGCGGAGGCCCGATTCCTCTACGACGCGATAAACGTCCTTGCCGGAGTCTTTTCGGAGCTTCCAGTCTGCCGGCAGCTCGCCGACCTTGGCCTTCGAGAAGTCTTCGATCGTGCGGCAATCGGGCTGAGCGGCCGGCGCGCCCACGAGGACAGCGAGCACGAGACAGGTCGCTAAGACCAGCGTCGGCAGTCTCGTGCTCCGCGACTCGACCCGCGAGGCGGCTGGGCCGCCGCTAGATGACGCGGAGTCGGCGTGTGCCATGCCTGAAGGCTAGCACACGCCGACCTGAGGAGCGCGCGCGGTTAGCGCCGATCACCGCGAGCGGCTACGCCTGGATGTGACTTGAGGATCTCGCGAGCGATATAGTACGCGCTCCAGAACTCGCGGTGGGCGCGCCAGTACTGACCCTGGCACAGCGCTGCCTTGCCGTCATTGAAATCCTTCAGGGCGCGCGCGAACCGCCTGTCACTCTCCCCGCCGGGCTTGGCCTTCGCCCGGGCAAGCTCCACGGAGGCCGCCGAGTACATCTTGAGGGCCTGCTTCAGCTGGTGATCGTACCGCCAGGGAGACTTGGAGGCCGCCACCTTCTGCTGGAGATCCTTGATCTTGTCGTCACACGTCGTGGGCGGGGGCGGCGGCGGCACCGCCACGAAGCTCGCTTTCACGTTCTTGTTCGTGCTCATCGTCACCTGGCAGGTGTCGACGGCCCCCGAACAGTCACCGGACCAGTTGCCGAACTTCGACCCGGCGTTCGGATTGGCCTGGAGATTCACCTTGAGGCCGGCCGCATACTTTCCTGCCGTCGGCGACGGCGCGACCCCGATAGACCCGGACCCCTCCGTCGTCAAGGTCAGCGTGAACTCCTGCGCAGCGAAGGTCGCGGTCACGCTCTTGGCGGCGTCGATCGTCACGTTACAGGTGGCGACGGTCCCCGAACACGCGCCGGACCAGCCGGTGAACACGGAGCTCGGCCCGGGCGTGGCCGTGAGGGTCACTGCGGTGCCGGCCGGATATTTCCCCGCCAACGGTCCCGGCGCGGGCGCGGCCGTGATGGACCCATCTCCGATCGGCGTCAGCACCAGCGCGTACTGCGCCGTGAAGGTCGCCGTCACATTCTTGGGGGCGCTCATCGGCACCGTACAGGTGGCGACGGTGCCCGAGCACGCGCCGGACCAGCCGGTGAACACGGAGCTGGGTCCGGGCGTGGCCGTGAGGGTCACTGCAGTGCCGGCGGGATATTTCCCCGCCAGCGGTCCGGGCGCGGGCACGGCCGCGATGGAACCGTCCCCGACCATCGTCAGCGCCAGCGCATACTGCGCCGTGAAGGTCGCCGTCACGCTCTTGGCGGCGTCCATCGTCACCTTACAGGTGGCGACGGTGCCCGAGCACGCGCCCGACCAGCTGGTGAACACGGAGCTTGATCCGGGCGTAGCCGTGAGAGTCACCTCGGTGCCGGTTGGATACTTCCCCGCCAGCGGTCCCGGCGCGGGCGCGGCCGCGATGGTCCCATCCCCGAGCGTCGTCAGCGCCAGCGCATACTGCGCCGTGAAGGTCGCCGTCACACTCTTGGCGGCGTCCATCGTCACCTTACAGGTGGCGACGGTGCCCGAGCACGCGCCGGACCAGCTGGTGAACGCGGAGCTTGATCCGGGCGTAGCCGTGAGAGTCACCTCGGTGCCGGCCGGATACTTCCCTGCCAGCGGTCCCGGATCCGGCACGGCCGCGATGGAGCCGTCCCCGATCGGCGTCAGCACCAGCGCGTATTGCGCCGTGAAGGTCGCCGTCACGCTCGTGGCGGCGTCCATCGTCACCTTACAGGTGGCGACGGTGATGCCCGAGCACGCGCCGGACCAGCTGCTGAATGCGGAACTCCCTCCGGGCGTGGCCGTGAGGGTCACCTCGGTGCCGGCGGGATACTTCCCCGCCAGCGGCCCCGGCGCAGGCACGGCCGCGATGGAGCCGTCCCCGATCGGCGTCAGCACCAGCGCGTACTGCGCCGTGAAGGTCGCCGTCACGCTCTTGGCGGCGTCCATCGTCACTTTACAGGTGGCGACGGTCCCCGAGCACGCGCCCGACCAGCTGGCGAACTGAGAGTCTCCGTCCGGCGTAGCCGTCAGGATCACCTCGGTGCCGGCCTCGTACTTGCCCGTCACCGACGTCGGCAGCGCTGCAATCGACCCGCCCCCGGCCGTCGTCAGTGTCAGCATGAACTGCGGCGGGCCGGCGGTGGTGAACGCCCCGAAGACGAGCGGCTGCCCACCGATGTCGATGGTCTTCACGACGGGCGCATTCGTCGACGGGTCGAGCACGGACGGGTCGAACACGGACACGGTCCCCGCCAGTTCGTTGGCGACGTAGACGCGTCCGGTTGGATCCGTGGCGATTCCGATTGAACTGGGGCTGGGGCTTACAAAGGGGCTGGGGCCCCGCGTGGTGCCGACGCCCACGTAAGCGCGACTGCCGTCCGACAGCGTGATGATCGTGACCTTGTTCAGCGCCTCATGCGTGTCAGGGTTCACCGCGTTATTCGCGACGTACAGCCGGCTGCCATCGGGGCTCATTGCGATGCCGCTAGGCGCGGCCCCCGTATTGTCGGTCGGACATGGGTTGAGCGGATATGGGTCGATCACCAGGGTTTGGACGACGGGATTATTTCTCGGGTCGTCAACCAACGCGGGGTTAGTGTCGATCACGGAGCCCTCGAGTACGTCGATCAAGCAGCCCATATCGAAGCCGATGTCCGTGACGTAGACGCGCGTCCAGCTGGGATTGGCCACAAGGCCCATCGGATCGGAATTGGGCGGGGCGCCGACGCTGATTTTCCTGATCACGCTCTGTGTCGGGCCGTCGATCACCACGACCTGACTATTCGTGGCATCGCTGACGTAGACACGCGAGCCCGCCGCGACGATGCCGTTCGGCATCCCGCCCACGGGGATCACGGTGTAGTGGTCGGAGTTGTTCACATCGATCACCGCGACCGACCCGTCGGAGAGGCCGACGTAGACTTTCGCGTTGTCAGGGCTCACCGCCACACCCCAAGGTCCGAAACCCACCAGTATCGACCTCACCACGGTGATGTCTGAGGGATTATTCGAAATGCGGATCACCGAGACACTGTTGTCGCCCGCGTTGGCGACGTAAGCGAACGTGCCCGCCGGGTTGACCGCGACGCCGACGGGCGACACGCCGACCACCAAGGTCTTGACGACGCAAGGGGGTGTCTGCCCTGCCACCGGGCAGACCGCGTTCGGGTCGGAGTCGATGACCGCGACTCTGCCGCTGCCGGTGCTCGGATACGACACAAACGCAAATGGCGCGGCGCCCGCCACTGAAGCCGTGCTCAGCAGCAGCACCAGCAGACCGAGCACCATTCCGGAAACTCGTCGCGTTCCGGAAAATTCCTTGGGGAGCGGGCACTTAGTCTTCATATCGCTCCCCTCAGTGCAGTGCGGATGCCAGGCGTGAGAGTCGAATCTGATTCGGGGTATACGCGCGGAGTTAGCCGCGCGCGCGAGTCAAATCGGCGTGACTGAACGGCAGGGACTGGCGAAATTCGTCAGCGAAAAAACCGGAAAAAGATGGCCAGTGGGAACGAATTGATCTCGAGCGGCGCCAGGCGAGCTCGACTAGCGGCCGCGGCGCCACCAGTGATGCACGAGGTTGTCGACGACCTCGCCGAGCTGGCCGATCGTGCGGCACTCGCGCACGAAGTCGCACGAGGGCGCGTAGAGCGGCATCACGCTGTCGCCGATACCCCAGCCCCATTGACCTTCCGGGTTCAGCCAGATGATTCCCTTCACGCGCTCGCGGATGAGCCGGAGCGCCCACGCCTGCGGATCGTTGTAGTTGTTACGCGCGTCGCCGAGTACCAGGACCGTCGTCTTGCGGTCGAGCGAGTCGAGCTCGCTCTTCGTGAACTGGCTGAAGGCGAATCCGAAGTCGGACCGGCAGTGGTAGTCGACCGGCGCGCCCTTGAGCGCCCACTCGATGGCGCGCTCGACCGGGTAGGTGTTGAAGGCTTGGGTCACCTCGGCGATCTCGGACACGAACACGTACGAGCGGACCCGGCTGAAGCACTCCTGGAGGCTCCAGACCAGCTGCAGCATGAAGCGCGAGGCGTTGCGGACCGAGTCCGAGACGTCGCAGATCGTGATCAGCTTCGGCTTCTCGCGGTGCCGGCGCTTGAGGAAGATCTCCATCGGCACGCCGCCGTACTGCAAGCTCTTCCGTGTGGTCCGCCGCGCGTCGAGCCGGCCCCGGTGCTCCTGCCGCCGGCGCAGCGCCAGCGCGTCCTTGATCTTGCGCGCCAGGCGGGCGACCACGTTCTTCATCTGGGCGATCTCGTCGGGCGTCAGCGCGAACAGGGGCTTGTCCGAGAGCACCTCGCGCGTGAGCTTCTCGCCCTGGCGGTAGGCGCGGCGCTCGAGCTCGCGCTCGACGTGCTGGCGGATCATGCGCTTGAACGCCTCGAGCCGCAGCTCGAGATAGTTGCGGATGCGGGCGAGCTGGCCGGGATCGAGGCCCCGCTCCTCGAGCGCCTTCATGATGCGCTCGAGGTCGCCCTCGATGGCGGACCAGTCGAACCGGTCCGAGATCCGGCGCGAGAAGAAGCCGACCTGCAGGAAGTACATGAGCCGCTCGAGCCCGGCGTTCTGCCCGCCGGAGCGGATGGCCATCTCCATCTCGCTCCCCTGGCCGCGCATGAGCAGCTCGGTCAGGTCGTCCAGCTCCATGTTCTCGTCGGCCATCAGATCGTTGAGCAGGTCCTGGACGCGCGGGTCCTCGGGACCCAGCGCCTTCTTGAGCCCCTCGCCGAGCGCCTCGAGGTCGAGGAAGTAGAGGTTGAACAGACGATCGAAGGTCGGATGATCGCGGTATTCCTTGATCAGCGTGGCCGCGAGCGTCGACTTGAACGTCTCGCGGTCGGTCAGACCGACCTCGGCGCTCGCGGCCAGCGCGTCGAGCGCCTCCGAGGGCGAGATGCGGATCTCGGCGCGGCGGAGGTCGCCGATGAACTCGAGGATTCGCTCGTCCATTAGATCCGCCGTCCGGGCGCTTTCGCGCCCGACGTTCGGCCCCTCATTCCGCGAGCACCTTGTCCAGCGAGCCCTTGACGCGCTCGAGGTCCTTCTCGTGCTTGACCAGCATCGTCAAGGTCGACTCGACGATGCCGGGGTCGAGCTCGCGCGCGTTCAGGATCACGAGCGAGCGCGCCCAGTCGAGCGACTCGGACACCGACGGGAGCTTGCGCAGGTCCATCGCGCGGATCTTCTGGACGGCAGCCACGACGGCTCGGGCGAGCTGCTCGGGAATCTCCGGCACCTTGAGCCGGATGATCTGGAGCTCGTCGGCCGCTGCCGGAAAGTCGATGAAGAGGTGCAGGCAGCGGCGCTTGAGCCCGTCGGACAACTCGCGGGCGTTGTTCGAGGTGAGGACGACGAGCGGGATGTGCTTGGCCCGCACCGTCCCGAGCTCCGGCACCGAGACTTGGAAGTCCGAGAGCACCTCGAGCAGGAACGCCTCGAACTCGGGCTCGGCCTTGTCGATCTCGTCGACGAGCAGGACGACGGGCCGCTCGGCCTGGATCGCCGAAAGGAGCGGGCGCGGCGAGAGGAACCGGAACGAGAAGAACGCGTCCTCCTGCCCGGCGATTTTGGCGACCGCATCGGGGAGCGACGGCGCGTCGGCGATCAGCTCACCGATCCGCTCGCGCAGGAGCTGGGTGTAGAGGAGCTGCTTGGCGTATTTCCACTCGTAAAGCGCCTTGCCCTCGTCGAGTCCCTCGTAGCACTGAAGCCGGATGAGCGGCCGCGACGTGATGTCCGAGAGCGTCTTGGCCAGCTCGGTCTTGCCGACGCCCGCCGGCCCCTCGATCAGTATCGGACGCCCCATCCGCGCGGCCAGGAACACGACGGTGGACACACGGCGGCTCGCGATGTACCGCGCGTCCCTGAACCGCTGCTGAACCTCCTCGACGGACTCGAACATGATGGCTCCCTTGCCCCCTGAGTTTCGGTCATTGTAACAGGCATTTCGCCGGCTCCGGGCCCGCCGGACCGGACGTGTACAATGCCACATGGCCGACGCGGCCCGCTACCACCGACTGCAGCTCTCGCTGACGCTCCTCGGCCTGGGTCTGTCGATCGCGTATCTGGTCGCGCTCGTCGCGACGGGCGGCGGCAACGCGCTGGCGAGCCTGGTGGCACGCCTCGCCTCGGCGCGATGGATTCAGGTCGCGTCGATGGCGCTGGCACTCGGCGCCGGGCACGCGGCGCTCACGCTTCCGCTGACCCTGGTCCGGGGTTTCTGGCTGCCGCGACGCTTCGGACTGCTCCACCAGCCGCTCCGCGGCTGGCTCGGCGACCGGCTGAAGGCGGCGCTGATCGGCGGAGCGCTCGGGCTCGCGGCCGTCGAGGTCGTCTACGCGCTGCTCGCGCTGACGGAGCACTGGTGGCTCGCCGCGGCGGCGGTCTTCATCGCCGCCGAGATCGCGATGGCGGCCGTCTTGCCGATCTGGATCGTGCCGCTGTTCTACCGGCTGACGCCGCTCGCCGACGGGAGCCTGCGCGATCGGCTCCTAGCGCTCGCGCGACGGGCCGGCGTGGCGGCGGTCGGCGTCTTCGTCGCCGACCAGTCGAGAAAGAGCCGCACCGCCAACGCCGCGGTGGTGGGTCTCGGCCGCACGCGCCGGATCATCCTGTTCGACACCTTGCTCGCCGAGTTCTCGCCCGACCAGATCGAATCCGTCCTCGCCCACGAGCTCGGCCACCACGTCCACGGCGACATGCGCCGCGGGCTCCTGGTCAACGGGGCGCTGACGCTCCTGACAGCCTGGCTGGCCGCGCGCGGTCTCGACCTCGGCGTCGCACTCCTCGGACTGGCCGGGCCCGGTGATCCGGCTGGTCTGCCGTGGCTCGCGCTCGTGGCGCTGGCGCTCGGTCTGGTTCAGCTCCCCCTCACGAACGGCTACTCGCGCTGGATCGAGCGTCAGGCCGACGACTTCGCGCTGGCCACCACCGGCAACGCCGCCGCGTTCGTCGGCGCGATGGAGCGGCTCGCCGGGCTCAACCTCGCCGAGCGCCGCCCGAGCCGGCTCAAGGAGATCTTCCTCTACTCGCATCCGGCGCTCGATCGCCGGATCGCGCGCGCCGAGAGCGCGCGGGGAGGTGTGGCATGACGACTCGGCGCGCCGGGCTTCGCGCGCTCGTGGCGAAGAAGCAAGGGCTCGTGGTGCCCGGCGCCTACGATGGCGTCTCGGCGCGGCTCGTTCAGGACGCCGGGTTCCTGGCCGTGTACATGACCGGCTACGGCACCGCCGCGTCCCGGCTCGGGCTCCCCGACCTCGGATTCGCGGGGCTTGGCGAGATGGCCGATCACGCCCGAAACCTCGCCGCGGTCCTCGACGTCCCGCTGATCGCCGATGCCGATACGGGCTACGGCAACGTGCTGAGCGTGCGGCGGACCGTGCAGGCGTACGAGGCGGCCGGGGTGGCGGCGCTCCACATCGAGGACCAGATCGCGCCGAAGCGCTGCGGTCATCTCTCCGGGCATCAGATCGTTCCGCGGGGCGAGTTCGCCGGCAAGATCCGCGCCGCGGTCGAGGCCCGGACCGATCCGGATCTGCTCGTCATCGCGCGCACCGACGCGATCTCCGCCGTGGGCCTCGACGAGGCGCTCCGGCGCGGGGAGGCGGCGGCGAAGGCCGGGGCCGACGTGCTCTTCGTCGAGGCCCCGCGCACCGAGGCCCAGGTGGAGCAGGTCGCCCGCGCCTTCGACACGCCCCTTCTCTACAACTACGCGTCGGGCGGCCGCTCGCCGCTCCTACCGTTCGCCCGGCTGCGCGAGCTCGGGTTCGCGATCATCCTGCTCCCGGTGGACACCTTGCTCGTCGCGGGCCAGGCGATGCGCGCCTTCCTGGGCCAGCTGAAGGCGCGTGACGACGTCCTCTCGCTCGGGGACCGCTACATGCCGTTCGCCGAGTTCAACGAGCTGATCGGTGTGACCGCGCAGCTCGCGCTGGCCGAGCGCTACCGGGACGACGACCGCTCGGCGACGTAGGCGGCCAGGGCCGCGTCCCACGGTCGCAGATCGTCCTCGCCGAGCGCCGCGAGGTGCCCGTGGGCGAGGACCGAGTAGGCGGGCCGCCGGGCCTTGGCGCCGTACTCGGCGGCGGACACCGCCGTGAGATCCGCCGTCACACGAGCCAGATCGAGGGCGCGCCGCGCGAAGTCGTACCAGCTCGTCTGCCCCGCGTTGGTCAGGTGGTAGATCGGGTGGACCGTCTTCGGGAGCACCGCCCAGACCTTGCGCGCGAGGTCGAGCGTGTAGCTCGGACACAGCACCTGATCCGACACGACGCGCAGCGGGCGCCCCTCGCGAGCCAGGCGCAGCATCGTCTCGACGAAGTTGCCCTTGCCGCGGCCCTGGCTCCCGGCCAGCCCGAAGAGGCCGCACACGCGGAAGACCACGGCACGCTCACAGCGCTCGAGGGCCAGGCGCTCGCCGGCCAGCTTCGATTCGCCGTAGACCGACAGCGGCCGCACCGGGTCGGTCTCGAGGTAGGGCGTGCGCTTGGCGCCGTCGAAGACGTAATCGGTCGAGAAGTGCACGAGCCGGGCGCCCATCGACTGGCAGATCGTCGCGAGGGAGCCAACCGCGTCGGCGTTCAGCGCGAACGCGCTGCGCCCGTCGTCCTCGGCGCGGTCGACGAGGTTGTACGCCGCGGTGTTGATGACGCAGGTCGGCCGCAGCGCCTCGAGCGCCGATCGCGTGGGGGCGGCGTCGAGAATGTCGAGGTCGCGCGAGCTGAGCGGCGTCAGCTCGCCGGAGCCGTCGAAGGTCCTGACGAGATCCGAGCCGAGCTGACCGGTGGCGCCGATGACGACGTAGCGCTCACCGGAGGCGTCGCGGCGGCGCGGCGAGGTTGTCACCTCAGGAGGAAAGGCGGGTCGAGACCGCGAGCGCGACGAGGTGGTCGAGGTGCCGGATGTCGAACGGCTTCGGGATGTAGGCGAAGACGCCGCCGCCCAGCGCCTCGGCGGCGGCGCGCGTGTCGGCGTTCGCGGTGATCATGATGATCGGCACGTTCACGCCGAGCCCGCGGATCTGCTTGAGGAGCTCGAGGCCACCCATGCGCGGCATGTGCATGTCGAGGAGAATCAGGTCGAACTTTCCGCGCAGGAGCACGATCAGCGCTTCCGCTCCGTCCCTCGCGGACTCGGTCTCGTACGTGTTGTCGTGGCGGAATTGTCGGAAGAAATCCTTCAAGACCTCCACGACCGGAGCCTCATCGTCGACGATCAGGACTCGCTTTGTCACTCCGCCCAGTATATGACAGCGTCGGCGAAGTTTACGATTCGTCCCGGCGTTCCCGCCGGGCGCGTCCGAACTCCCCGTGCGGCAAGCGCTTCGTCGGTGGCACGGAACGTGTACACCTTCGACGGGCACTGTGCCTCGTCGTTCGTTCACCCAGCGACGCTCCGCCGACGCGCCGGGCATTCTCATGAGACGATCCAGGCGATGAGCTCGACGTCCGAGCGCCGTCGTCACCCTCGATTCCCCGTCGCGTGGGCCATCCGCCTGTGGGTCGACGACGAGCCCCTCCTCGGACGCGCCGAGGACGCGAGCCGCAAGGGGCTCTGGGTGACGATCGCCCCCACGATGGCGCTGAAGCTCGGCAAGATCTGCTGGATCGACGTCATGAGCGACGAGGTCGGCTCGTTCACCCTGGCCGGCGAGGTTCGACACATCTCAGGACGCCGCGTCGGGCTCGAGACGATGCGGCCCGTCCCGATCGACGAGCTCGAACGGGGCTGACTAGAGCTTCGGCGCCAGCGCCGAAGCGAGCAGCTCGATCTGCTCGAGCTCGTCGAAGACCGGATTCAGCATCAGGAAGCCGACACCCGCCCCGACGATCTCGGACAGACGCTCGACGCACTCCTGGGGCTCGCCCCAGACCGATACCTCCGCCGCGAGCTCCGGCCGGCCGTAGAAAGCCTTGAACCACTCCTCGAGCCGCCGGCCGGCGCGAGCACGGTCGCGATCGACCGCGATGTAGACGCGCTTGCCGATCGCAAAACGCCTGGGGTCTCGTCCGCTCTCCTCGATCAGGGCACGGAGAGCCTTCACCTCGTCGAGGAAGACCTTCGTCGAGACCGAGCCGGCGCCGATGAACGCGTCGCCCAGCTCCACGGAACGCCGGAGCGCGTTCGGATGATGCCCGCCGAACCAGAGCGGCGGGTGCGGCTTTTGCAGCGGCTTGGGCTCCATCGACGCGTTCTGGAGCTTGAAGAACTCGCCGTCCACGGTGACCCGCGGCTCGGTCCAGAGCCGCTTCATCAGCCGGAGCCCTTCGGCGAAGCGCGCGGCTCGGCGCTCCGGGGAGAGCCCGAACGCCGGGTAGATCCGCGGATTGCCGCCGAGCCCGACCCCGACGTCGATGCGTCCTCCGCTCAGGTGGTCGAGCGTCGCGAGAGCCTTGGCGAGATGGACGGGACTTCGGAGCGCGGTCAGGAGCACGGCGGAGCCGAGCCGGATCCGCTCGGTGCACGCGGCGGCGTAGGTCAGCAGGGTGACCGGCTCGAGGCTCCGGATCGAGCCCAGGATCTGCTCGACGACCCACGCGCTCTCGAAGCCGAGCGCCTCCGCGCGCGAGAGGAATCCGCGGAGCCCTCGCACGTCGAACGCGCCCGCGAGAATCGTCTGCGGAATCGCGACACCGAGCCGCACGCCGCTGGGCACGGCCGAATCGTAGCACACGCGGGGCGGTGGTATAGGGGCGGTGGTATATTTGACCGCCTGCACGGCGGGCTCGATTCCGCACTCCAGGAGAGTTGACATGAGTGCCCTCAAAGACGCGATCGCCGCCGCCATCGACCGCCTCGGCGACGACCTCGAGAAGCTCTCGCGCCGGATCCACGACAATCCCGAGCTCTGTTATCAAGAGGTCAAGGCAGCCTCCTGGCTCACGGAGTTCCTCGCCGCGCAAGGCTTCAAGGTCGAGCGCGGCGTGGCCGGCGTCGAGACCGCGTTTCGCGCGACGATCGAGACCGGCGAGGGCCCGACGATCGCGATCATGTGCGAGTACGACGCGCTGCCGTCGATCGGCCATGCGTGCGGTCACAACGCGATCGCGGCCGCCGGGGCCGGCGCGGGCGCCGGGCTGGCAGCGGTGGGCGACCGGCTGCCGAAAGGGCGCATCCACGTCGTCGGCACGCCGGCGGAGGAAGGCGGCGGCGGCAAGGTGAAGCTGATCCAGGGCGGCGTCTTCAAGGGCGTGGACGCGGCGATGATGGTCCACGGGTTCGATCAGTGGGTTGGCCACATGGACCTGCTCGGGATCGTGCGGGTCGGCTTCGAGTTCACCGGGAAGGCGGCGCACGCGTCGGCCGATCCGTGGGAGGGCGTCAACGCGCTCGACGCGGCCGTGCAGACCTACAACAACGTGAGCATGCTCCGCCAGCAGGTGCGCCTGGACTCGCGGATCCACGGCATCATCACGAACGGCGGCGCGGCGCCGAACATCATCCCGGAGTTCGCGTCGGCCTTGTTCTACGTGCGCTCGATCAACCTCGACTACATGTGGGAGCTTCAGAAGCGGGTCATCGCGTGCGCCGAGGGCGCGGCGAAGGCCACGGGCGCTACGGTGAAAGTGATCGCCCACAACGACACCGTCTACGAGCCGATGAAGCGCAACGACACCTTGCTCGGCGCCTACCGCGCCAACCTCACCAGCCTCGGGGTCGTCGAGGCGCCGCCGCTCGTCGACCGGCTCGGATCGTCCGACGTGGGTAACGTGAGCCAGGTCATCCCGACGATCCAGCCGCTCATGAAGATCGCGCCGGACAACACGCCGATCCACTCGCGCGCCTTCGAGGCGGCCGCCGTGAGTCCGCTCGCGCGCGCCGGCACCCTCACCGCGGCGAAGGCGATGGCGATGACGGCGCTCGATCTACTCGCCGAGCCGGGCCTGGTCAAGCGGGCCCAGGACGAGTTCCAGAGGACGAAGTGAACGCGCCGGGTGACGTGAAGCAGAAAGTCGCGGGCGCGGTCGACCGGCTCGCCGACGATCTCGAGGCGCTATCGCGGAAGATCCACGACAATCCGGAGCTCTGCTTCCAGGAAGAGAAGGCGCACGGCTGGCTCACCGAGTTCCTCGACAAGCACGGCGCCAAGGTCGAGCGCGGCGTCGGCGGCCTGCCGACGGCGTTCCGGGCGACGATCGAAGGATCCGGCGCGGGGCCGACCATCGCGATCATGGCGGAGTACGACGCGCTGCCGTCGATCGGCCACGCCTGCGGCCACAACGTGATCGCGACCGCGGGCACCGGCGCCGGCGCCGCGCTCGCGGTGGCGCTCGGCACCCTGCCGTTCGCGGGCCGGGTCCAGGTGATCGGCACGCCCGCCGAGGAAGGCGGCGCCGGCAAGGTGCGGCTGATGGAGGCCGGCGTCTTCCGCGACGTCGACGCCGCGATGATGATCCACGGGCGCTGCGGGACACAGGTGTGGCGGCCGTCGCTCGGCATCATCAAGGTCAAGGCCGAGTTCCATGGCAGGGCGACGCACGCCTCCTCGTGGCCGTGGCGCGGCGTGAACGCGCTGAACGCGGTCATCCAGCTCTTCGTCGGACTCGACCAGATGCGTCAGCAGCTCAGGACCGACGCGCGCCTGCACGGGATCATCGTGAAGGGCGGCGACCAGCCCAACATCATCCCCGAGTACACGCGGGCCGATTTTTACCTGCGCGCGCTGACCCGCGACTACTGCCAGGAGCTGCTCCGACGGTTCACGGCGTGCGCCGAAGGCGCGGCCGCGGCGACCGGCTGCCGGGCCGAGGTGACCGCCGAGTCGATCGTCCACGATCCGCTCAAGCCGAATCGGACCATGGCGGATCTCTTCGAGCAGAACCTCGGCGTGATCGGCTTCCCGGTCGATCCTGACGACAGCGAGGCCGGCTACGGATCGACCGACTGCGGCAACGTGAGTCAGGCGCTCCCGACGATCCATCCGTACATCCGCATCTCCCCGGACGGCGTGCCGGGGCACTCGCGCGAGTTCGCCGAGTGGGCGCGCTCGCCGATGGCGCGCGCCGGGATGGTGGCGGGAGCGAAGGCGCTGGCCCTCACGGCGCTCGACCTCCTCGCCGCGCCCGATAAGCTCAAGGCGGCCAAGGAGGACTTCAAGCGATGAGAGTGCTCGCGCTCGCGCTGGTCTTCGTCGTGCTCGGCCTCACCTCGGCTGGGGCCGGCGAGATCTCGCTGCGCATCGTGAACGTGGTCACCCCGCAGGACGTGAAGATCTGGGAGCCCACGTCGTTCACCGCGAAGAAGGGCGACACCGTGGTGCTCCAGCTCGTCAATCGCCACGCCGACGAGCACGGCTTCGAGATCGCCGCGTTCGGCGTGAAGGAAGTCGTGCCCGGCGAGAAGACCTCGAACGTGAAGTTCACCGCCGATCGAGCGGGCATCTTTCCGATCAAGTGCCACCTGCACCCGGCGCACGTGGTCGGCCAGTTCGTCGTCCTCGAGTAGCGCCGTTGTCCGTTCGTCCCGGGGCGCTCGCCCTGGTCGCCGCGGCCCTCGGGCTGGCGGCGGGCGCCGCGGGACAGCCGCCCGATCTCGCCACCGGCGAGCGCGTCTTTCGTGACAACTGCGCGGTGTGCCACGGCGCAGCCGGAGACGGCCGGGGCATGGCGGCGCACCATTTCAAGAGTCCGCCGCGCGATCTGACCAAGGGCCGGTTCAAGTTCCGCTCGACCGCGTCCGGCCAGGTGCCGACGGACGCCGACCTCGCGCGCACGATCGTCCTGGGCATTCCTTCCACCGGGATGGTTCCACAAAATCATCTGAGCGAGGCCGAGGTGCAGGCGGTGATCGCGTTCGTCAAGAGCCTGTCGCCGCGCTTCGCCGCGACACTGTCCCCGAAGGTCGTGACCATTCCGCCGCCGCCCGCGGCGACCTCCGAGGCCGTCGCGCGCGGCGCCGCCGCCTACGTGAAGGGCGAGTGCGCCGAATGCCACGGCAAGGATGCGCGCGGCGATGGGCCATCGGCCAAGGATCTGTCGGTCAAGCCGTCGGACCTGACGCGGCGGCCACTCAAGAGCGGCGCCGCCGCACGGGACATCGTGCGCACGCTCCTGACGGGGCTCGACGGCACGCCGATGCCGTCGTACGACCAGGTGCTCGAGGGCGACGAGCTGTGGGCGCTCGCCTACTGGCTCGCCGCGCGCGGCGGCCCGCCGGAGAGCACGGACGACGAGCGCGCGGGCTGGCACGTGGTCAAGATGCACCAGCGCCGCTAGCGCCGCCTCGCATCTGGACCCTTCTCACCCGCCTGCCACGCGTGGACCCCGTCCTTCGCCGCGCGCGCGTAGGTCAGGGTGTGGTGGGCGAGCAGGCGGCCGTCGCCGCCGACGCTCTCGGCGACGCCGTAGACCAGCCGCCGGCCGAGCTTCACGATCCGCGCGGTGCACCGGAACGGCTCGCGTCGCGCCGCGCCGAGAAACGCGCTCGTCACGCCCGCGGTCACCGACTCGTCGGCCGGGCCGAGGCGAGTCATGATCGCCAGCCACATCGCCACGTCGGCGGCCGCCATGAACACCTGACCGCTCACGATCCCGCCGGGACGCTCGAAGGCGGCCTGGAACGGGACCTCCAGGGTGCACGGGCCGTCGGCGATCGCCCGCAGCCGGAAGCCGTACGACCGCGTGAACGCGACCCCCTCGAGGACGCGCCGGAGGTCGGCCTCGGTGGCCGCCAGCGTCATCGCCTCACCGCGCGAGCGCGGCGTGAACCCTCCGCGCCTGCTTCAGGTGATCGATCACGTGGAGCCGCCAGGCGATCGCGTACGACTTCCAGTCGAGGTCCTCGACCCAGTGGAGCGGAACCGCGCGGCCGTTCTCGTCCGGGACGTTCACGACCATCACGATCGGCGCGCGCGCATCGGTCACGAAATCCGGCGGCGCCGCGGCGAGCGTACGGAGGATCTCGCCGTGGATCCGGCCGAGCTCCGCGCGCAGCCAGGGCCACGGCCGGTGCAGCGGCGACTTCGACTGCAGGCCGGCCGGAATCGGGTCGCCCGGAGGCCGGCGGCCGGCGAGCAGGCACCAGAGCTCGTCCAGCCCCGGCCGGTGCGTCTCGACCAGATGGTCGACGATCTCCTGGATGGTCCACTCGCCCGGGACCGCGGCGCCGGCGGCCGCGCTCGCCGAGATCGGCTCGAGGAACGCATCGAGCGTGCCGAACGCGTCGGCAATCCGCTCGCGGATCGAGGCGGCGGACGCGAGCGTGCCCCTCGTCTTGAAATACTCCCGCGCTTTCGCTTTCGCCTCGTCAGCCGCGTCCGGCTTCATGAGACCTCCCGCGCCAGATAGCGCATCACCGCATCGCTGCAGAACCGCGTCGCCTCCGCGACCCGGAAGGCGGTCGGATCGAACGTGAGCTGGAGCGAGACGCCGTCGACGAGCCCCAGGATCACCGCGGCGGCGCGCAGGACGTCGGTGCGCCGAAAGACGCCCGACCGGACGCCCTGGGCGACCACCGCGCCGATGAGCCGCCGCGTCCGCGCGTAGAGCGCCGCGTTGATCTCGCGCAACGCGCGGTCGTGCATCATCTCGCCCCAGAACTCGACGAACACGATCCAGAACGCGCGCTCCTCGACGGCCAGGCGCAGACACGCGGCGATCAGCGCCAGCAGGCGCGCGCGGGGGTCCCGTCCCTCGCGGGACTGCGCGGCGGCGACGCGTTGGTCGAGGTCGGCGGTGACCGTCTCGAGCGCGGCCACCAGGATCGCCCGCTTGTCGGCGAAGTAGTAGTGCAGGATCCCCTGGCTCACCCCGGCCTCGCGCGCGACCTTCTTCATCGTGAGCCCGGAATAGCCGTCGCGCGCCAGGCATCGGATCGTGGCGCGCACGATCTCGGCTCGGCGGAGGGGGGCCACGCCGCGCTTGGGGCTCATGCCATCTCTTTTTTGATTGGGCGACCAATTATCTTCGGACGAAGGGACCGCGTCAAGCGGGCGCGGCGACGGAGTCGGGCGGTCCGATGGCGCCGGCGGGGGCGCTAGGGCGACCCGGCGCGGCGGCGCTCCGCCGCGCGCTCGGCTTCGAGCCGCTCGAGCGCGACCGTCGAGTGATCGGCGAAGGTCATCGCCGCGCCGATCGCCGGGTGGCGCTCGGCGATCAGGCGGTGCATCGTCTGGCAGATCCGGCGGTACGCCGGGTGTCCCTGCGGGGTCGTCCTGAGCTCGATCACGTGCATCGCTTCACGGGCGTTCATCTCCATGTAGAAGCGGACGCGGTAGGCCATCGAGACCGCGTAGGAGGCGACCTCGGGCAGGCCGGCCGCCTCGATCGCGTCGTGGAGCGCGGCCGACTCGGCCATCACCCGGCGCCAGTCGTCCGCCGCGCCCGCCTCGGCGATCGGCTCGGGCACGACGTAGCCGTGCCGCGGCGTGAGCCGCTGCCACTCGAGAGTGAGCAGCCGGTGGCGCTGCAGGTCGCGGAACGCGCCGTAGTCGCCCAGCACGTCGAATCGATAGGCCGTGCGCTCGAACGCGCGGCCCGGGCGGTGACGCCGGTTCAGCCGCTTGCCGACGTACGCGGCCAGTACCGCGTTGCGCTCGTCCGCCGTCGTGCGTCGCGCGAGCTCGAGCAGCTCGGCATCGGGGCGGCTCGAGACAGCATAGAGCGCCGCCGCGACCACCTTGATCTCGCCGTCGGGGTCGTAGTCGGTGAGCACGACGTCGTCCGCCGCCGCGGCGTCACTAGCGGCGTGGCGTCCCGCCGCCCCGCGCTCGAGGAGCCGGCGCGCCACGTCTCGCGTCTCGCGGCGCGTTTCCTCGAGGTAGCTCGACCACACCCCGCCGCGCTCGGGCACGTCGACGCGCTTGAGAAACGCGGGAATCACCTTCCGCAGCTCGATCAGCATCAGGTCAGCGTAGTCGCGCACCTCCCGCAGCGGATGCGCGCGCATCCGGAGCAGCAGCTGCTCGCACGCCTGTCCGGTGCCGTAGATGCCGACGTTCGAGGTCGTCGCGGCCGGCAGCATCCCGCGCAGGGTGTCGAGCGCCTTGGCACGGATCGTCATCCGATAGACGCCCTCGGTCTCGGCCGGGTCGCGCGGAAACTCCGCTTCGAAGAAGGCGCGGAGCTTCGGCAGCCAGTCGTGATAGCGGTCGAAGCATCGATCGAGGGTCGCAACGTAGCGCTCGCGCAGCCCGCCGGTCAGCTCGGCCGGAACGTGATAGCGGTATCGGCCGCCGGGCCGGTCGTCATAGGGGATGTAGCGCGTCGACTGCTCGAGATAGGCCATGAGCCGGCCCCACTCGAGCACCTTGGTCATGATGTTCGACGCGCCCTCGCACGCCAGGTGCACTCCGCCGAGCTGGGCGACGGAGTCGTCGCCGTACTCGACGAACACGCGCTCGAACAGCTGCTCGGCCCGCTGCGCGCCCGCCTCGCCGGTAGCCCCGCGGCCGGCGGCGGCCTCGAGCCCCCCCGGGCCCAGGAACTCGTCGAGGAACAGGCGGCGAAGCGATTTGGGCGAGCGCGAATAGCGCGCGAAGAGCGCGCCTTTCACGACCTCCGGCAGGTTCACGAGCGCGAACACCGGGCCGTCGAGGTCGGTGAAGTAGGGAGCGAGCGCGGATCGCTCCTCGCGGGTGAACTCTTCGGCCATCCAGCGCGATCTTAGCACCGGGCGAGGCCCCGTCCGCAAAGCGTCTTGAAATGTCCCCGTGACGGGACTACGATCCCGGCGTTACGGCCCCGGATGTGCCATGCCCTTCACCGTCGAAAGGAGTACGTCGCATGAGGCAGAAGTCCCTGATCGTGGTGACCGTGATGCTCGCCGCCCTGATCTGGTCGGCGCCCGCCGCGCTGGCCCAATCCGACTGTACGAAGATCGTTCCGCCCTCGCCATGGGGTCCGAACGATCAGACCGGCGCCACCAACCGGGTGACTCCGGCCGTCACCAAGGCCGCCGCGGCCGAGATCAAAGACGGCAAGGTCGTCGTCATGTCGTACCCGCTGGCTGACGGGATTCCCCTCTTCGGGACCCGGTTCACGAAGACGATCCTGACCGCGACCTCGCTCGCCCCCGGCGCGGCTTTCGGCGAGAATCAGCTGACCTACATGGAGGACACGTGGCTCAGCCAGAGTCACGTCGGGACGCATCTGGACGGCATGGGCCACATCGGCCGCAAGGACTGCTACTTCAACCAGATCGCGATGGGAAAGTTCATCAACCAGAACAATATGACCAAGCTCGGTCTCGAGCACCTCAAGTCGTTCGCGACGCGAGGCGTGCTGATCGACATGGTCAAGGTGTACCAAGCCGCCGGGAAGTTCAAGGGCAACGCGGCCTGCAAGAAGCCGTGCCTGGAGAAGGGCACCGTCATCACCAAGGCGGATCTCGAGGCCGGTCTGAAGATGTACAACGTCACCTTGCGCGAGGGCGACATCGTCATCATGCATACGGGCTGGGGGAACCTCTTCGAGCAGTACCCGGCGCAGAACGCCCTCTACAACTCGGGTGAGCCCGGTATCGGTAAGGAAGCCGCCAACTGGCTGGTGTCGCAGAAGATCGTCGCGGTGGGCTCCGATTCCTGGGCTGTCGAGGTGATTCCCGGCGAGGACCCAAAGGAAGCGTTCATCGTCCACAACATTCTGATCACGGACGCCGGCATCCACATCATCGAGAACGTCCGGACCGACCTCATGGCCGCGGAAGCGGACCAGACCAAGCGCGCAACGTTCTTCTTCAGCATGACCGTGCCCAAGGCGGTCGGGCTGACGGGTAACTTCGTCGCGATCGAGGGCATCCGCTAGGAGCTTTCGTAGTGGAAAGCGCTGCAGGGACACCGGCGCCCCCCGCGGGGCGCCGGTGGTTTTTTGCATGGATCGGGCTCGCGGGCCTGCTCCTGGGAACGTGTCTCGCCGGCCCGCACGCGCTCGTCGCCGTCGAGCAGGAACGGCGCTACATGGTCGCCTTCGCGAACCTCACCGAGGAGCCGGGCGCCACGCTCGAAGGAACCGGGTTCACCGGCCGAGAGGTTCGCGAGAGCTTCGTGCTGGCGGTGCGCCGGTATCCGATCGACCTCGTGTTCTACGACAACCATCGAGATTCCCGGACGGCCCTCGCCAACGCCGAGGACGCCGTCCAGCGAAAGGTCGATCTCTACATCCAGTATCTCGACGACCCCGCGACGAACGTCAAGATCGGCCAGAGCCTCCGGGCGGCCGGGATCCGATCGCTGGCGATCAACACTCCCGTGCCCGGCGCGCCCCTCTACACATTGGACAATCGGGCGGCGGGACGCATCGCCGGCGAGGCGCTGTCGGAATACGGCGCGAAGAACTGGCGCGGCCTGCCGACGATCGGGGTGATAGTCGGTAACCTCCGTGCCCAGGAGCATCGCATCCCCGACCGCGTTCAGGGCGCGAGCGAAGGCCTGAAGCGACATCTGCCGGCGCTCAAGATCACCCCCCTCGAGACCCAGGGCAACCCGGCACTGGTCGGCCCACTCCTCGCCAAGGTGCTGGCGACCCAGCCGGCGACGAAGGTGCTGATCGCGGCGATGGACGACGCCTCCGCGCTGGCGGCCAAGAGCGCGCTCGAGTCGGCGGGTCGGCTCGCCGACGGCGCTGTCGTCGGACAGGGAGTGGATCGCTCCGTGCACGGCGGCATGAACGACCGGAAAGAGATCGATCCGAGCAACCGCGGCAGCATCGTCATCGGCTCGGTCGCGTTCTACCTGGACCGCTACGGCTACGAGATCCTGCCGATCGCGATGCGGATGCTACGGAGTGAGACGGTCGCGCCGCGCACGGTAACACCCCACCGTCTCATCACGGCCGCGAACGTGTTCATCGAGTACCCGCCCTACGACATGAATTGAGCCCGCGCTCGCCTAGGAGTCTGTCCCCGTAAGCGTTGCGAGTAGCGTGCGCTCAGGGAACGAAATGACGATGGCGGTGCGACGGGTGATGACCATGGTTAGTCGCGGTGAGCGAGGCCGGCCGGCCTCATGTCCCGCGCGCCGCCGCGAGCTTGAGCAGGTTGTGAGCGGTGGCCAGCAAAGTGAATTCACCCTGCACCTTGGCCAGACCGCGCAGCGCGAACTGGCGGAAGCCCCGCGCCGCCTTCATCTGCCCGAAGACCGGTTCCACGGTGATCTTGCGCAGGCGGTAGCGACTGCGGTGCCCCGCGCGCTTGATCCGGGCCCGCATCGCCGCCACGAGCGAGCCCGGCGGCAGCGGCCGGGCGCCCTCGGGCGCGGGCTGCCCGTGCCGCTGACGGCCGACGGCAATATAGCCGCGGATGTGGCGGCGCTGCAGCGCCTGCAGGTTCGCGGTCGAACAATACCCGGCGTCGGCCGAGACTTCCTGCGCCTGCCGTCCGGTGTTCGCTTTGATCTGCGCCAGCAGCGTCGGCAGCGCCTGGACATCGGTGGCGGCCGCCGTGACATGCTCGGCCACGATCACTTGACTGCCGGCGTCCACGGCGATCTGCGCGTTGTAGGCCTGCACAAAGCCGTCCGGGCCCTTCATGATCCGACTCTCGGGGTCGGTGAAGTTGCGCTGCGCCGTCGCCGGCGGCGGGGGCGGCGCGTCGGGCGGCCCCGCGGCCCGGGCTTCGGCCTCCAGCGCCGCCTTCGCGGCGCGGATCTTGGCCAGCTTCTCCTGCTTGTTCGCCACCCACGCCGGCAATTCGTCGCCCCGCCGCTCCGGCCCGTGCTCGCCATCCTCGCGGGTGTCGGTCGCCTCGGCCTCGGCCAGCCAGCGCGCCACTTCCGCGGCCAACGCCGGTTCGCGCTCTTGCATCCGACGGTAACTCATCGCCTTATGCTTCGAGGCGTTCGCGCGGATCTTGGTGCCGTCCAGGGCCACGTGGCCCAGCCGCACCAGGCCCGCCCGCCGACACAAGACCAACACCTGCTGAAACAGGGCGCGCAGCGGCGCCAGATGGCGGCGCCGAAACGTGGCGATGGTGCGGAAGTCCGGTCGCTGCAGCGCCGTGACCGCCATGAAGTCCACCCGCTCCGCGCAGGCCCGCGCGATGCGGCGCGAGGAGTAGATGCGCTGGCAGTAGGCGTACAGCAGCAGCGCCGTCATCATGACCGGGTGGTACGGCGGATAGCCGCGCTCCTCGTCGTACGTCTCGACGATGGCCGACAGATCCAGTTCCTCGGCCACGGTGTCCCGTACGAAGTGCGCCAGATGGTCCGGCGGCACGAAGTCCAATACCGAGGGCGGCAACAGCAGTTGCTGCTGGACGCTCCACTCGCGAAAAGTCTTGGCCATAGCGCATTCAACCAAGCCCGCCCCTGCGGTGTCCACGCATTTTCGAACGCCGCCTGCA
>QHTE01000096.1 GCA_003220685.1 Candidatus Rokuibacteriota bacterium | reverse complement strand
TGGGAGTGCGTGAGGAAGGCGCCGTCCGCCGAGATCGCGAGCGGTAGGAACACGCGCCGGTCCTCGGCCACCCGATAGGCGATCAAGGTGGTGTCGAGCGCCTCTTGCGAGGTGTCGATCCAGCAGAGCATCCAGCCGACGTCGCGGACCACCAGCGCGTCGTTGTGCTCGACGCCGAAGGCGCCCGGATCGTCGAGGGCGCGGTTGCCGACGAGCGCCACCATGGGCACGCGCAAGGGCGGCGTGACCACGAGGCACTCCATCGCGTACATCCAGCCGACGCCGGACGAGCCGCAGAAGACGCGCGCGCCCACCGTCGAGGCGTGCTTGACGATCTCGAACTGGCTGTGCTCGCCCTCGGCGACGATGTACTCGGCCACCAGCTGACCGCCCGAGATCTTCTTGGCGATCGCCTGCATGACGGTGTCGTACGGCCGGATCGGATACGCGGTGACGACGTCCAGGTCGGCGAGGGTGAGAGCCTCGGCGACGGCTTCGCTCCCGGAGATCAGGAGCTCCTTGTCCTCTTCGGTCGCGGCTCGAGCCGCCGGTGTGACAACCGCCATTGCGCTCTCCTCTGTCTGACTGGCCTAGACCGTCTTGTGTTCTGCGTTCTCGCCGGGGATACCCGCCGTGATCTCTTGGCCGCCGTCCTCGAAGTTCTTCTCGAGCTCCTTCTCGTACTGACCGCGGAACCGGAACCCATGCGAGCGGACGGTCGCGTTCTTGTCGCCGATCTTCTCCGCCATCCAGGTCTGATACTTCTGCTTGTCCTTGCGCCACATTTCCCACTGGCTCGCGTTGTCCTCGAAGACGGCCTCGTTGACCATCGTGATGCAGTTCTCGACGGGGCAGACGGCCTCGCAGACGCCGCAGCCGCAGCACGCCTCCATGTTGGCGTCATAGGTGCCGTCGGGCATGACATCGAAGCAGGAGTCGGGGCACTGGATCCAGCAGAGCGTGCACTTCACGCACGTGTCGAAGTTGATGACCGGACGCATGGTCCGCGTCGTGAACTTCTTGAAGTACGGGTTGCGCTCCGGCACGTAGCCTTTGCCGGCTTCCTTGGGCTTGCCCACCGGGATCGCCGGGATCGTCACGCCCTCGCGCATCTCCCACCACTTGGGCATCTCGAACGAGTACGGGATCTCGGAGTTGCCCTCGGTCATCTCGACCCCGCGGCTCTCCAGCCGCTCGTATGCCTTCTTCGCCGAATTGACCTTCAGCTCGGAGCCCCAGTCGATCTCTCGAATCGCCTCACTGACGCCCTGAAGCGTAAGGAAGGACGGGGCGATCTTGGCGAGCGCGCCGAGGACACGCACCTCGGTGTGGTCTTCGCGGTAGACCCACAGGCCGGAGAAGGACGCCTTGGCGCGGATGAGCGAAAGCTTGTAGGGCGCGTCCTTCTTGTGGATGTCCTTCAAGAGACTCTCGTAGCTCTGGAGGGACGTCATCAGGAGCGTGCCGTTGGGCACCGTCAGCCGGTTGATCGGCTGAAGGCCGTACCACGCCCACGACTCGACGCCCTTCGAGAGCGTGTCGTCCACGGCGATGGTGACGTCGACGTGCTTGGGCTCGTAGCGGGCCATGTTCTGCTCGAGCTCTTCCTTCGTGTCGGCGACGATCGCGAAGTCCTTCGCGGGAATGCCGTTCCGCTGCGGGCTGTCGCCGTACCGGCCGAACGCGATGCCCCACCGGCCCGACTTGCGCGCCGACAGCACGATGCCGCGAGTGATGCGGGCGGCGAGGTTCTTCTGAAAGATGCCGCGATAAACGACTTCACAGATCAGGGCTGCCATTCGCTCCTCCTAAGCTCGCCGGCTGCGTCGTAGGGCATTCATCGTGGTCGGCTGGTCTGACCAGAAAGAATACCGGGCCGGTCTCCTCCCTGTCAAGACGGGGATTCCCGCATCGGCTCGTCAACCGTCCGGAAATACGGGCCGCCGCCCGTCTTGAGCCGGCGCCTCCCCGGCTAGCCGGCCTTGCTCAGGAAGCCACTCAAGGCGTTGGTGAACGCCTTGGGCTGCTCCATGTTCGACAGATGGGCCGCCGACTTCAGAATCACGAGCTGGGAGCCGTGGATCTTTTCGTTCATGACCTTCGAGGCCGCCACGGGGGTGCCCTGGTCCTCCTCGCCGACGATGATGAGCGTCGGCACCTTGATGGCGCCGATGCGGTCGGTGAGGTTGAGGCCCGAGATGGCCTGGCAGCAGCCGATGTAGCCGGTCGGGGGCGTCGAGCGGATCATCTGGCGCACGGTCTCGACGACCGGACCGCTCTTTTCCCTGAACGGCGCGGTGAACCAGCGCGCGAGCGTCCCCTCCACGAGCGGCTCCATCCCCTTCGTCTCGGCGGTGTGGATGCGCTCGTCCCAAAGTGGCTTGGCCTCAGGCGGAATGCGGCTCGACGTGTCGCAGAGCGAGAGGCTCGCGAAGAACTCCGGCGCCTTGAGCGCGAGCGTCTGGCCGATCATGCCACCCATCGAGAGGCCGACCCAGTGCGTGCGCTGGATCCCGAGCGCGCGCAGGAGCGCGTGCGCGTCGTCGGCGAGCAGATCGAGCGAGTATGCGCCCTTGGGCGCATCGGTCCCGCCGTGGCCGCGCGTGTCGTAGGACAGCACGCGCCAGCGCGCGGTCAGCGCCTTCAGCTGGGGCTCCCACATCACCAGGGTCGTGGCCAGCGAGTGGCTCAGGGTGACGACCGGCGCGCCGGCCGGGCCGTCCAGGGTGTAGTTCATCGAGATGCCGTTCGCCGTGATCTTCATCGCGTCATCCTCCGGGTGTGATTCGTAAGCGCGCCTCGGCCTGCGGGGCCCCAGCCCCGCGACGGCCTGCAGCGCGCACTACCGCTCGGCGCGAGCGTCGATCGTCCACTGGAGCGCGTCGGCGGCACGGCCGTCGTTCGGCCTGCCGCGCTTGCGGAGCTCGGCGATCACCTGTCGCCGAGCCTCGACGGGCCGATTCTGCCCCAGCTTGAACTTCGCGCGCCAGCGGTTGATCTCGAGGGTCACGGCGGCGAGCTGGGCCATCGCCCCGCGATAGAGAGGGCTCTCGGGGTCGAGAGGGCGGAACCCGCCTTCGGGCTGGTATCGCGCGAGCAGCCGCTGCTGCTGGGCCGCGACCGCCGCCGAGTCCTCGACGACCCGCGCCTCGCACTCGAAGATCACGGTGCGGTGGTAGGCGGTCGCCGCGCCCGCGTACTCGCGGGAGACCCAGTACGACGGGATCACCGCAAGGATCTCGTCGACCTCGAGCACGCAGCGGGGGCGGGCCTTCAAGTCCTTGATCTGCTCGTCGGCTCGAACCAGGTGCAGATCGATCGTTTTTGCGTCGTAGACGAACGGGTAGAGTCCGACGTGGGGAATCGCGTCGTCGCCCACCGTGATGAGTCGGGCCAGCTCCTGGGATTGGACGAGGCGGTCGACCTGGTCGCGCGGGACGTCCGAGTAGTAGTCGTGGAAGATCACGCGCCGGCCCGGCACCGCTCCACCAGGTCGCAGAAGTACCGGTGGACCTTCGTGCTGTCGGTGAGCTCGGGGTGGAACGTCGCGACCAGGACCCGATCCTGCCGGGCCATCACCGGCTCGCCGCGGTGCTCGGCCAGCACCTGGACACCAGGGCCCACCCGCCTGATCCGGGGCGCCCGGATGAAGACCATATCGAGCTGAATCGGATCCGGACCGAGCTTCGCCGTGCCGGAAGCCTCGAACGACTCTCGCTGGCGGCCGTAGGCGTTGCGCTCGACCGTGACGTCGATCAGCCCGAGCGAGAATTGCGTGGGGCTCTCGACCTCGCGCGCGAGAAGGATGAGGCCCGCGCACGTTCCAAAGATCGGCTTGCCGGCGCCGTGTAACTTCTCGAGCGCCGGCACGAAATCCCAGGCGTCCATGAGCTTGAGCAAGGTCGTGGACTCACCGCCCGGCATGACGAGCCCATCGACCTGGTCGAGCTCGACCGGCTTGCGCACCTCGACCGCCTTGACCCCGCACTTCTCGAGCGCCCGAGCGTGGAGCGCGAAGTCGCCTTGAAGGGCGAGGACGCCGATGCGCACGACGGCCGATTTGGTCATAGACTCGCCTCGCCTGCGGCTCGCCCTACCATCCCCGCGTCTGGAGGAGATCCTTCTCGGCGAGCTTCGAGGTCTCGATGCCGACCATGGCGTCGCCGAGATCCTCGCTCACGCGCGCGAGCACGTCGGGATCCTTGAAGTGCGTCGTCGCCTGCACGATCGCTTTGGCGCGCTTCGCGGGGTCGCTCGACTTGAAGATGCCGGAGCCGACGAACACGGCTTCCGCCCCGAGCTGCATCATGAGCGCGGCGTCGGCGGGGGTCGCGATCCCGCCCGCGGAGAAGTTCGGCACGGGGAGCTTGCCGGCCTTCGCCACCCAGCGCACGAGCTCGTACGGTGCCCCGAGGGTCTTGGCCTCGGTCATCAGCTCCTCGGGCCCGAGCGTGGTCAGGCGCCGCATGCCGGAGATGACGGCGCGCATGTGGCGGACGGCTTCGACGATGTTGCCCGAGCCGGCCTCGCCCTTGGTGCGGATCATCGCCGCGCCCTCGCCGATCCGCCGGAGCGCCTCGCCGAGATCGCGACAGCCGCACACGAACGGAATGCGGAACGCGAACTTGTCGATGTGGAAGTGCTCGTCGGCGGGTGTCAGCACCTCGGACTCGTCGATGTAGTCGACCGCGAGCGCTTCGAGGATCTGCGCCTCGACGAAATGGCCGATCCGCGCCTTCGCCATCACGGGGATCGTCACCGCCTTCTGGATCTCCTGGATCTTCTTCACCGGCGACATCCGGGCGACGCCGCCGTCGCGGCGGATGTCGGAGGGCACGCGCTCGAGCGCCATGACGGACGCGGCGCCGGCGTCCTCGGCGATCTTCGCCTGCTCGGCGTTGGTGACGTCCATGATGACCCCGCCCTTGAGCATCTCGGCGAGGCCGATGTGCTTGCGGTCAGCGATTCGCAGTCCGTTCAGATCCGCCATGTCATCTCTCCTTGTTGGCTATACGACTGGTACCGCGCCGCGCTCCACTCGTTCCCGGCCACGAAGCCGGCCGCGCGCAGCTTTGATCGTTTCGGCGAGGCGCCGGATTCCCTCGTCGATGCGGTTGGCCGCCACCGACGAGAACGAGAGCCGTAGGGTACGCTGGCCGCCGCCGTCCACGAAGAAGGGCGCGCCGGGCGCGAAGGCGACGCCCCGCTCGATCGCCTGTGGCAACAGCGCCCCCGCGTCCACGCCTGACGGCAGGGTGACAAGTAGCGAGAACCCTCCCTGGGGCTCGGTCCACGTGACTTCGGACGGCATGCGGCGGCGCAGCGCCGTCAAGAGCAGCGCGCGGCGCCGGGCGTATTCCGTCGCGACACGCGTGGCGTGGCGGTCGAGGAGCTTGCGCTCGCAGAACCGGTGGACCGCCGCCTGGATGAGGGCGCTCGTGTGGAGGTCGGCGAGCTGCTTGGCCGCCTGGAGCCGCTCGAGGATCGGCGGCGGTCCGACGAGCCAGCCGAGCCGCAACCCCGGGAACAGAATCTTCGAGAACGTGCCGATGTAGATGACGACCCCCCCGCGATCGACCGCCTTGAGCGGCAAGGTCGGCGCGGCGCCATAGAACAGGCTCCCGTCGAACCCGTCTTCGACGATCGGCACCTGGTGGCGCGCGGCGGCGTCGAGCAGGCGCCGCGCGGTCTCGGGCGCCACCGCCAGCCCGGTCGGATTGTGGGCGCTCGGCTGACAATAGAAAAGCTTCGGCGTGTGGCGTTCGAGGAGCCGCTCGAACACCTCCGCGCGGGGTCCCGTCGCGTCCCAGGGCACACTCAGGAGTTGGGCGCCAAACGACCGGAAGACCTGCATCGCGCGCGGGTAG
>QHTE01000095.1:499-6540 GCA_003220685.1 Candidatus Rokuibacteriota bacterium | reverse complement strand
CGTGTGGAAGTTCACGTCATCTAGCTTGGCGATCGCGACCGCGTTGTTGTAGGCCGTCTTGATGAAGCGGGTCTGGAAGACGCGGCCCTCGGCCTTCTGCGTTAGGCTTACGAGTGCTTGGTAGGAGTCGCCGTTCAACGGCACCTCGCGGCGCCGCCCTGACTTCGTGATCTCCAACCGGATCACGCCCCGGCTGAGGTCCACATAAATCCAGTTCAGACCAAGAAGCTCGCCCAGGCGTAGGCCGGTGTTGAGAGCGAGTACCACCGCTGCCCGTAGTTCCTTGTTTCGGGACTTCCCGCAGGCGTCCAGGAGTCGAGTGATCTCCTCCTAGGTGAGCCAGCGTAGCCGCCCCTGTGGCTCCCTCTCGAGCCGTACGCGGGGAGCTTGACCGCGGCCACGTCGGGGAACTGCGCCACGAGGTCGAGCGTCATTCGCGTTGCGCGCTTCCACACCTCGGGATCGGTGCCGGAGCCGATGTGCGTGTGGAGCGTGCCGATGGTCAGTCCGTAGCGGGCGGCCACCGTCTTCACCTCAGCCGCGTAGTCGTGCCAGATGCCGAAGCTCGCAGAGGGACCGCCGGTGTTCGTGCGCTTCACCGAGCCGCTGCCGAGTCCGGGGTTCATGCGGACCGCGATCGCGCGTCCGGGCGTAGCGCGGCCGAATGCCTCCAACTGGTGCAAGGAGCAAAGCGTTCAGGAAGACCCCGCGGCCGACGTGCTCGGCGATCCGGTGCGAGGGCATCTGGGACGTGAGGAGGATCTGCTCGGGTGCGAACCCGGCGCGGAGCGCACGCTCCACTTCCCAGTCGCTAGAGGCGTCCACGTGGAGCCCGAGAGCCCGGAACACGGCGAGGATCCCCCGACTCGGGTTCGCCTTCATCGCGTAGCGAAGCGTGAAACCATACGGTGCCGGAAACGCGAGCGCCCTGTGCGCTGTCGCTTCCAGCGTGATGCGGTTGTAAACGTAACACGGCGTGCCGAAGCGCTCGCGCACCTCCGCGGCCTTCTCGGCGGAGAGAAACGGTGTCCGGCCGCTCGCCTGTGACGAGGCCATACGAAAGCCCTCCTGCCCAGGTCTCGATCGCGCCTGGGGCGCGCGACTCGGCGACGATACCGCATGTTGGCGGTTGCGCGCGCGTCCGTCGGACGGCCCGCGTGAATTACGCCGTCGTCGAGGGCGAGGTCGGGTCGTTCTGGCTTCTTAGGGGCGCAGTCGCGCGCGCGGAGAGGGGATCGAGGATCTCATCCAGGAACTGCCCAGACATCATGCGCGGAGCCGACAGCCGGCGCTGATCGGCGAGCGGGCCAAGCGAGTCGAGACGTGACGTCGGGTCGGGCATCTCTAGGTCCTGACTCGCGGTGACTATGCATCCCGCGCAGTGGTGTCATCCGGCCACGTAACCCGCGTTGCTCCATCCCTCCGACTTCTACAGTGAGGCGTACCGCGTGATCTACCAGGCAATGCTCGAGCTGTTCGAGCGGGGGCGTTCCAGCGTTGCGATGTGCCCGGCGTCGGTGCTCCGCCTACGCCTCGCGATACCAGTACGCTAGGCGCCAGAAGGCGCGATCCCACGCGGTATGGTCGGCGCCCTTGATCGCGATCGCACGCGCGTTCGTGGTCGCGCGACGGGCGATGGGCAGCACCGCGCCGCCCTGCACGAGCAGCTCGTTCATCATGGACAATGGGGGCGACGGGGTGCGAAATAGGTGCAGGCTGAGCCTGCCGAGGATGGTCAGCCCGAGCGCCTTGGCGGTCTTGAGAGATTTCCCAGGGGGATCGTTTAGAACTCGTGGATCAACTACTTTCTCGACCGCGACCGACGACCCGGACGCGAAGACGCGGCGGCGTGATCAGCTGCGGCGCGGGGCTCATCCTTCACCGGAAGCGACCTTGACACAGCTTGTATTCAGGGACATCGTGCCGTGCCAATACGGGATTGGTCTCATTCGTTCAAGTGTCTCTTCGAGGAGATAGCAATGATACGAACTGTACTCTCGTCGATCGTCATCGCAGTGTTGTCGTGCTCCACTGCAGCGGCAGGAGATATCCGGAGGGTCGTCACCGGACTCGATGGAAACGACAAGGCCGTTGTGCTGTTCGACAGCCGTCTGCCGCTCGCTCCTGGGCCATACGGCATTACATCGGTTAATCTGTGGATCACCGATTCATACCCGGCCGGCTACTATAAGGATGACCCCGCCACCAAGCCGATCGGAATATCGCCACCGGATAACGGCACGAAATTTCGGGTAGTCGAGTTCCCCCCGCTCGATGCGACCACCGAGGCGAAGATGGAGCCCAATTTCGTTCAAAAACTCGTCGGCGACCGCGCACCAAAGGGTCGGCCCGTGACGCATCCGCTGATGCATCGCACGCGGAGCGTCGATTACGCGGTGATCTTGACGGGCGAGATCGAGATGATGCTGGACGACTCCGTTGTGCGCCTCAAGCCGGGCGACGTAGTGGTCCAGCAGGCGACCAACCACGCATGGATCAATCGCGGCACGCAACCGTGCCGGATCTTGTTCGTACTGATGGATGCGAAGCAGCCGTAGTGCCCGATAAGGCGAGCGCGAAAGCGGCTGAATATAACCCCTTAGAGCTGGTGCCTGTGAGCGAGCGATCCGGCTGCGGGACGTATACGCGCAAGGAGTCGACGCGCTCCGCCGCCTTCGCGCGCTCGTAGACGGAGATCCAGAATTAATGCTGAGACCGTGGGCAAGCATAAGCAATCTCTCAACGTCATCACGAAGCTCTTCGAGCCGAAGGGCTCAAGAGTGGAGTTACGGGGCTGTCAGGCGGCTCTCGGAACGGGCGCTGACATGACGCTGGCGCTAGCGGAGATATGGCTAGAAACGAAGCGTGAGGGTTCCCGAGACGCCCCAGTCTGCCGACCCGTTCGATAACCCGCGGGTCACCGTCCCGGTCAGCTTCAGCGCCTTTATGACCCTGTACTCCGCGCCGACTCGAATGTCGAGCGGATCGTCCTGGCCGGGTGCGATAGCCGTGGCACCCTCGAGGAACGCGAAGACGGAGAAGGGTTGGGCTATCGCATAGGCGGCGCCCACGCTCCAGCCGAAAGTGTTGTGCAGCGTTGTCCCCGAGGGCTCCCCAATGAACGTATATGCGAGTTCGAGATACCCGAACAAGCTGCCGACGAGGAGCTTGCTCACGTCGACCCCGAGGGTTTCATCAAATTCGCCCGTGCCGAGGCCGCGATCCCTGTCCGCCGTCGGGAACTTCACCTTGAAGTACGGCGTGATCTCGGGAATGAAGTCCTTCTCCTCGACCACGACCAGAGAGGCCTTCGCCAGCACGTCACCGAGGCCGCTCTCGGTGGTGGAGGTCGTAGGACGAGTCAGTTTTCCATTGCTCTTTTTGCCCTTCACCGCGACGCCCCCGCCGGTGAGGACGATGTTCTGCCCGGTCTGATAGAGGTACGGGACCGTCACGCTCAGCCAGAAGCGATCGAACGGTCGCACGCCCAGCGTGAACGGCACGTACAGCAGGGTGGTGTCTTTGCCCGTCCCGTAGTCGCCGACCGAATAGTCGACCGTCGTCGAGAAGGAAATGCGCGGCTCGTCCTGGGCAAGCGCCGGCCGGACGCCGACGACCGCCAGGACGAGCCCGAGTAGCGCGAGTTGGACGCGCCGACGGGTCATGCCGCGATCAGCGGCCGGGCTTTTCTGGGTGCGCCGGCTTGTCGATCTTCTCCGGCTTGGCGGGCTTCTCCAGCTTTTCGGGCTTCGAGTTGTCCGGCTTGGCGGCGAGCTCGGGATGACGGTGCTCAAAACTGCTGACGGCCTGACCGAGGTTCTTGTCCGTCACCAGGCCCTGCGCCTTCATGTGCTTGAAGATCTCGCCCCAGCCCGAGTGCTTCTTCTTCGCGGCAATCTGCTCGAGCGTGAGTGGCGTGGCCCCTCCGCTCGTGGTCTGCGCCTCGAACAGGGCGCGGGCGATCTTCTGATCCCCTGGCGAGAGCTTCTCGAATGCGCCGGTGCCCGTCGTCTGGGCCCACGCGCTCACTGCGAAGCCGAGCGCGACGACTACGGCGAGCACAACGCGGGAAGCGTGTACGGCATTTCTCATGTGATCCTCCCTGTCACGACTGACTGCAGCCTGACCGTGCATTCGGCGTACCACAGCATGACGACCCGAGAGTTTGGATGATTCTGCCAATCGAGCAATGACTTGGCGCGCGTCTGATGGGCTCGTTATCCTGAGTCGCTCGTCAGATCTTGACGAGGCCCGTGCCAACCGTGTAATCGTGGCACGCCGAACCCACCAGCGCAGAACCTGAAAATTTCCTGAAGCGTGGATCGGTTCCGCCGCACGACGTGCTCACACCGCTTGTTGGGATCACCAGTCCGCGCGTGTCTGCTAGACTCCCGCCAGCCATCCTCCACTGAGATGCCCATGCGGGTGATCGGGTTCGTTCTCGCGTTTGCCCTCACGTAGCGCGTTTGGAGTGAACCATTGTGAGAAGGAGAGACCCATGCACTTCATCCTGTTCGTCCTGATCGGGCTGATCGCGGGGGCGTTGGCCGGGCGAGTGGTGAGCGGTCATGGGTACGGCATGCTGGGAGACCTGATCGTGGGGGTCGTCGGCGCGTTGCTGGGCGGCTGGCTCTTCGCCGTGGCCTTCGGGGTGGTCGGCGGAGGCCTCTTCGTCGGCCTCCTGACCGCCTTCGTCGGGGCGGTCATTCTGCTCTGGGTGATTCGTCTGGTTGCGCCGGGCCGCGCCTAGAATCCGGCTGAGGAAGCCCAAGCTGCGCTAGCCTGCATCAGCGCGGAGGCCGCGCCATGGCCGACACATTCGAGCGCGTCATGGTCATCGTGGCGCATCCCGATGACGCTGAATCATGGGTCGGGGGTACGGTGGCCAAGCTGGCGCGGGAAGGGGAGACGGTCTCCTACGTGATCGTCACAAACGGCGACAAGGGGTCGGCCGACCGCTCGATGTCCCCGCACGCGCTCGCCAGGATCCGCGCCGAGGAACAGCGCGAGCCGGCGGCGATTCTCGGTGTGCGGCACGTGGAGTTCCTCGGCTACCCGGACGGCGACGTGGAGGACACGCGGGCCCTGCGGCTCGACATCACACGTGAGCTTCGGCGCGTTCGGCCCGAGCTCGTCATCCTCCAGAATCCGCACCGCACGTACAACCTGGGCGCTTCACATCGCGATCACCGAATCGTGGCCGGCGTGGCACTTGATTGCGTCTATCCGCTGGCGTGCACGCGCCTGGCCTTTCCCGAGCTGTTGCCCGACTACGAGCCGCACCGCGTACGCGAGGTCTATCTGACCCAGTGGGACAATCCCCAGCTCGTGGTCGATATCTCGTCGACGATCGATCTCAAGGCAAAGGCCTTCGCTTGTCACAGGAGCCAGATCGCCGATCCCCGCGCCGTCGCCGCGTCAGTGCGCGAACGCGCGGCCGAACTCGGAAGGAAATTCGGTCTCGCCTACGCCGAGTCTTTCGAACGCGTCGTCGTCGAGGTGGGACGATGACGTGGCGTTCGTGACAGCCGCGCCCTGGCTTGCGGACCCGGGCGCTCGGCAGCGTCTGCCACCTTCCTCCCGAATGTCGCTTGACCTTGTCCCTTGGGGCAGGCTGTAAGCTGCCGTCATGGAGCGCAACGGGCCGCTCATCGGCGAAGTCGCCGCGCAAAGCGGCATGAGCCGTAAGGCGCTTCGGCTATACGAAGCGCGGGGCATTCTGTCGCCGCCGCGTCGCGAGCCATCAGGCTACCGGCGCTATCCAGCCGAAGTGCTGAAGCTACTCACGTTCGTCGGTCAAGCTCGGCGCCTCGGCCTGACGCTCTCGGAGATCAGGCATATCGTTATGCTCCGCCGCTCGGGGTCCGCGCCGTGCGCCCATCTCCACGCACTGCTAGAGCAGAAGGCGGCCGACCTTGAAGGTCTGCTCGCCAGCGTGCGCACTATCCTTGGCTCGTGGGGCACGAACGGGCGCCACGCGGCAATCTGTCCGAATATCGAAGCGAGGGGAGGTGACAGCCAATGGAAAGGATCTCGCTCTG
>QHTE01000095.1:0-449 GCA_003220685.1 Candidatus Rokuibacteriota bacterium | reverse complement strand
CGCGGTCCTGAAGAAGGACGAGTGGAACGTGCTCGTCGACCTAATCCAGTCGGGTCAGCTCGGACGGGTCTGAGCGACGGGCCGGGTGCTTGACATGGCGCTGGCCGCTCACTAGTCTGACCACAATGAACGGCCGGTGCCTGTCGTCCTGGCTGCTCGTCGGCGTGGCCATCTTCGTCGTGTTCGGTCACATCTGCGCGGCTCCGTTTCACGCTCACGCTGGAGCGGTGACGACCCACAGCGAGGACCATCCAGAAAGCAGCAGTGACGAGGCCGCCCACGGCGGTTCCTGTGAGGCTCTTCGCGCCCAATCTGATGTCGATGCGCCGGTCCTCCTCCCGACCGGGATTGTTCTGCCGGTCGTCGGCGACCTCGAGACACTCCGTGCGCGCCCAACGTCGGCGCCGGTGCCGACGAGTTCCCCCCCGCTCTTCCTGCTGCACGCTGCG
>QHTE01000019.1 GCA_003220685.1 Candidatus Rokuibacteriota bacterium | reverse complement strand
CGACGCGAGCGGCGCCGTGACGGATGACGCCAGCCCCACGCTCAAGCGCCTCCGCCGCGAGATCCGCGAACGGCGCCGACAGCTCGCCACCGAGCTCGAGCGCGCCTTCCAGGGCAACGACGCCGACCGGCTCTTCGCCGACCGGTACGTCACGCTTCGACACGGCCGCTACGTGCTGCCGGTGCGGACCGAGGCCCGGACCCGCGTGCGCGGCATCGTCCACGACCGCTCCCAGAGCGGCCAGACGCTCTTCATCGAGCCCGAGCAGGTCGTCGAGGCCAACAACGATCTCGTGCAGGCCACGCGCGAGGAAGAGCACGAGACCGCCCGCATCCTGGCCGAGCTGACCGCCGCCATCCACGCGCGCCTCGACGATCTGGACGGCCTGGTGGGCACGATCGGCGAGCTCGACTGGACCTTCGCGCGAGCCCAGGCCGCCGAGCGCATGGGCGCGACGGCGCCGGCGATTGACACCGGACGGACGGTCGTACTGCGGGGCGCCCGCCACCCGCTCCTGCTGGCTCAGAGCTGGAAGGACCCGAGCCGCACGGTCGTCCCGATGGATCTCGAGCTCGGTCCCGACCGCCCGCTGCTCGTCATCACCGGGCCGAACGCGGGCGGCAAGACGATCGCCCTCAAGACGCTCGCCGTCCAGGCGCTCATGGCCCAGGTCGGCTGCCACGTGCCCGCCGACGAGGGCTCGCGCCTGCCCGTGTTCGACGACGTCTTCGCGATCATCGGCGACGACCAATCCGTAGCCGAGAACCTCTCGACCTTCTCGGCCTTCGTGAAGCAGGCGCGCGAGATCCTCGAGAGAGCGGATCAGCGCTCGCTCGTGCTCCTCGACGAGCTCGGCGCCGGAACCGATCCCGACGAGGGCGCGGCCCTCGCCCAGGCGATCCTCGAGGAGCTGGCCGAGCGCGGCGCCCTGGTGATCGCGACGACCCACCTCGAGCCGCTCAAGGCGTTCGCGTCCACGCATCCGCGCGCGCGCAACGCGTCGGTCGAGTTCGACACGGCGACCTTGGCGCCGACCTTCCGCCTTCGCTATGACCAGCCGGGCCAGAGCTACGCGCTGACGATCGCCGCTCGGCTGGGCCTGGGCCCCGAGCTCATCGCCCGTGCCAACGCCCATCGCTCCGAGCATGCCGCACGCCTCGCCGACCTCCTGGCGACGCTCGACGCCAACGCGCGTACGGAAGCCGAGCGGGCGAACGAGATCGAGCGAATTCGCGCGGAGGCCGCGGCCCAGCTGGCGAAGGCCCGCCAGACCGCGGTGGCGGCCGAGAGCCGAGCCCAGGCGATCGTCGCCCGCGCCCGCGCCGAGGCGACGGCGCTCGTCGCCGAGATCCGCCGGGCGCTCACCGCCGAGTGGGACAAGCTCAAGCGTTCCGACCGGTCGCGCCGCTCGCTCGATGAGAGCCGACGCCGGGTTCGCGAAGTCGCCGGGCGGGTGGAGGCGCTGGTGCCCGAGGCGCCCGTGGAGCGGCCGGTGGCGCTGGCACCCGGGGCCACGGTCGCGGCCGAGCACCTGGGCATCCGCGGTGAGCTGGTCGAGATCACCGGAAGCTCGGCGACGGTTCGGTCCGGCGCGGTCACCGTCCGCGTACCCCTCTCTGTCCTGAGGCCGGCGCCTACGCACCCAGTGGCGACCGGGCGGGGGGCGGGTGTGCGGGAGCCCCGCGACCCCTCCCACACACCCGCCCCCCGCCCGGTCGCTGCCGAGATTCTGTTGCTGGGACACACCGGCGACGAGGCGCGGGACCGCGTCGAGAAATATCTCGACGATGCCTTTCTTGCGGGCCTCGCGAGCGTACGATTGATCCATGGGAAGGGTAGCGGCGCGCTCCGAAAGGCGGTCCGCGACCTCCTGGCCGGTCACCCGCTGGTCGAGTCGTTCCGCGACGGTGAGCCATCGGAGGGCGGAACGGGAGCGACCGTGGCCGCGTTGAAGGTCGGGTAAATGCAGTATTCGCAGACCTTGCTCGACGACATCCGAGCCGCCGTCGACATCGTCGACCTCGTCAGCCGGTTCGTGAACCTTCGCAAGGCCGGATCCCACTGGAAGGGGCTCTGCCCGTTCCATACCGAGAAAACACCTTCGTTCACGGTCAATCCTCGAAAGAGCATTTTCCACTGCTTCGGCTGTGGCGTCGGGGGCGACGCCTTCGGCTTCGTCATGCGCCAGGATCGCCTCTCGTTCCCCGAAGCGGTCCGCGCCCTGGCGAAGACCGCCGGGGTCGCGCTGCCCGACGAGCACGGGGCCAGGAGCGGCGACTCGGGCCGCGAGGAGCTCACCCGCGTGATGGACCTCGCGGGGCGCTTCTACGCCGACACGCTCTGGAAGCCGGCCGGCGAGCGGGCGCGCGCGTATCTCGGAGAGCGCGGGATCGACACCGGGATCGCCAGGCATTTCGGCCTCGGCTACGCGCCCGAGGGGTGGGAGTCGCTGCTCACCTTCATGAGGGCCGAGAAGGTCTCGGAGGAGGCGCTGATCGCCACGGGCCTGGCGGTCGCGCGCGAGAATCGCGCTGGCGCCTACGACCGCTTCCGCGGACGCCTCCTGTTCCCGATCCGCGATCTTCAGGGCCGGGTCGTCGCCTTCGGCGGTCGCGGGTTCGGCGACGAGCAGCCGAAGTACCTCAACTCGCCGGAGACCCCGCTCTACACCAAGGGCAACCTGCTCTACGGGGCCGACCTCGCACGCATGACGATCCAGTCGCAGAACCGCGCACTGCTGGTCGAGGGCTACGTCGACTGCATCATGGCTCATCAGCACGGCTTCACGGGAACGGTGGCCGCGCTCGGCACCGCGTTCACCCCAGCCCAGCTCGCGCTACTCCGGCGTTACTGCGACGAGGTCGTCACGTTCTTCGACGCCGACGCGGCGGGCCAGAAGGCCGCCGCGCGGGCCGAGGAGCTCCTCGAGCCCGCGGGACGCGGCATGGCATGGGCCGTGAACCGTTCCGGAGCGTTCGAGGGCGCCGGAACCCTCAGGGTGAAAGTCGCGCTGCTCCCGGCAGGCCACGACCCCGATACCTTTCTGAGATCGGTCGGCCGCGAGGGCTTCACCGAGCGCATCGCCGCGGCCCGGAGCATCCTGTCCTATGCGCTCGACCGAGCGCTCGTCGATCCGGATGGCGCCACCGGGCCTCGGGCGCGGACCACCGCGTTCGCCAGGGTCGCCCTGTTGCTGGCGAAGGTTGCCGATGGCGACGAGGCCGCCGCCCTCTCGCGCGAGGCCGCGGCCAAGCTCGGGGTGGACCCGACCCAGCTCTGGATCGAGGCCCAGCGCCTGCAATCGTCCTTGAGGACGCCGCCGGCGCAATCTCAGCCGCCGGCACCGGTCTCCATGGCCTCGGTCGAGCGGGATCTCGTGGCGCTTCTGCTCCACTCCGACGAGGCCCGCGCCGCGCTTCTGGCGCTGCTGGGAGAGTCCGACGAGCTCGGCCACGCCTCACTCCGGGCGATCGTCGAGGCGCTCCGGCGCCGGCCCGACGCCCCGGCCGAGAGCTTGATGACCGATCTGCCGACCGACGAGGCCCGCTCCGTTCTCTCGTCCCTGCTCGTGGAAGATCGCGAGAGTGTTGACGCTCGGGTTAGCATCGGACAGTTCCAGCGACGGCTCGAGCGCAGCCAGCGGTTGCGCCGGGCGCGAGAGGCGAGCCAGGCGATCGCCGAGACTCAGGCGAAGACCGGAGTCGCGGCGCCGATGCACGCCGAGCTGAGAACTCTGCACAAGGAGAGCGCCGTCGTGTACGAGATCACGGGTGGTGTCGCCCAGTCGTTAGAACATGGGACATCGACGTCCCCAAGGAGCTCAGACGAATGAGCGAAGAGCCAAAGCTGGAGGAGCTCGACCGGCTGATCTCGATGGGGAAGCAAAAAGGCTTCCTCACCTACGACGAAGTGAATGACGCCCTCCCTTCGGACCTCGTCTCGCTCGACCAGCTCGACGACATCATGATGATGTTCGGCGCGATGGACATCGAGGTCGTCGACTCGGCCAAGGCCGGGCGGCTGCCGTCCGAGGTCCGCGAGCGGAAGGCGCAGCAGGAGCCCGAGGAGAACGACGACGACGGCCCGCCCGAGCCGATCGATCTCACCCCTGGCCCGGTCGGACGCACCGAAGATCCGGTGCGCCTCTACCTGCGCGAGATGGGCCGGGTCGCGCTCCTCACGCGCGAGGGCGAGATCGCGCTCGCCAAGCGGATCGAAGAAGGCAAGAACCAGGTGACCTCCGCCATTCTCAGCACCAACCTCGCCGTCGAGCGATTCCGCGAGCTGCGCGAGCAGCTGCGCCGCCACGACATCTCCGTCAAGGAAGTCGTGGACGTCAACGAAGAAGAATTCACCGAGGAAAAGGAGGCCGACCTGACGCGCGTCGTCATCGCCGCGTTCGCGATGGTCGACCGCCTGCTCCGCGAGCGCGACAAGCTGATGGCCCAGGCCCGCAAGGTCCGGGGCAAGTCGTCCAGCCGGCGAAAGCCGAAGAAGGGCAAGGAGCCGGCCTGGAAGCGGCTCGAGGCGCAGGCGCAGCAGCGCCAGACCAAGGTGCTCGAGAAGCTCCGCGCGCTCAACATCGGCAACCAGATCATCGACCGCGAGGATTCCGAGCTGAGCCGCCGCGGTCTGGTGCAGCGCTTGCGCGACCTGCTCGACGACATCGAGCGCGCCGAGCGCGTGATCCGGCTCTGGACCAATGGCCGGCGTCCGTCGACCGACGAGGTGCAGAACCTCATCTATGTCTCGTTCCGCGATCCGGCCACCAACGGCGGCGTCGCCGCCGGGGTCGGCGATCTCCATCTGAAGGCCGCCAAGAAGTTCCCCTCCCCCAAGCAGCAGCAGGTATGGGTCGCCCAGCAGGAGATCAAGGTCGCCGAGGGGCGCGCCAACGCCAAGGCCGACGAGATCAAGCGCGTCATGACCATCATCAAGGCCGGCCAGGTCAAGGCGGCCCAGGCCAAGAAGGAGATGGTCGAGGCGAACCTCCGGCTCGTCATCTCGATCGCGAAGAAGTACACGAACCGTGGCCTGCAGTTCCTCGATCTGATCCAGGAAGGCAACATCGGCCTGATGAAGGCTGTCGACAAGTTCGAGTACCGACGCGGCTACAAGTTCTCGACCTACGCGACCTGGTGGATCCGCCAGGCGATCACGCGCGCGATCGCTGACCAGGCGCGCACCATCCGCATCCCCGTGCACATGATCGAGACCATCAACAAGCTCATCCGGACCTCCCGCCAGCTCGTGCAGGAGCTCGGCCGCGAGCCGACTCCGGAAGAGATCGCGACCAAGATGGACGTGCCGGTCGACAAGGTGCGAAAAGTCCTGAAGATCGCCCAAGAGCCTATTTCACTGGAAACGCCGATCGGAGAAGAAGAGGACAGTCACCTGGGCGATTTTATCGAGGACAAACAGGTCGTTTCGCCCGTCGAGTCGATCATCGGCCTGTCGCTGCGCGAGCAGACGAACAAGGTCCTCAACACGCTCACGCCGCGCGAGGAGAAAGTACTGCGGCTGCGCTTCGGCCTCTCGGACGGCTGCGAGCACACGCTCGAGGAAGTGGGCCAAGATTTTGCCGTGACGCGGGAGCGCATTCGTCAGATCGAGGCCAAGGCCCTGCGCAAGCTCCGTCACCCCTCACGCTCCAAGAAGCTCCGGAGCTTCCTGGAATCGTGACGGGAACGAGCGCCGGACACGATGACCCTACGGGCCCATAGCTCAATGGCAGAGCAGCCGGCTCATAACCGGTTAGGTCTTGGTTCGAGTCCAGGTGGGCCCAGTATTCAGCTACAATCAGGAGAAGCGTGGACGCTCAGCTCCTGACCCTGATCGACTTGCAGGGCTTCGACACGCGGCTCGCCGCGCTCGAAGCCGAAGCCGCCCGTCTTCCCAAGCAGATCGAAGCGATCCACGCCGCCCTCGGGGAAGCCAGGAAAGCGCTCGACGCCGTCAAGACGAAGGCCGACGCGACCCGCAAGGAGCTCCGGACCAAGGAAAAGGACCTCGAGGTCGTCACCGCCAAGCGGACGAAGGCCGACGGACGTCTCTGGGAAGTCAAGAACAACATCGAGTACTCCGCGGTGCTTTCCGAGATCGAGGCCATCAAGCAAGAAAAGGCGCGGGGCGAGGAAGAAATCCTCGGCCTGATGGAGCTCCAGGAGCATCTCGCGATCGAGGGGCGCGAGGCCGAAGCGCGTCTGAAGGCGCGCGAGGAGCAAGCGCGACAGGACGAGGCCGTCGTGAAGAAGAAGCTCGCAGAGGTCGAGAGCGAGCTGACCAGCCTCCGCGCCGATCGTGACTCCCGCGCGCGGGAGCTCCCCCGCCCGTTGCTGGCCGACTACGAGAAGATCTTGAAGGCGCGGAGCGGCATCGCCGTGGCCAGTGTGAATTCCTCGGCGGTCTGCGGCGGCTGCCGGATGGCGATCCGGCCCCAGGCCATCCAGGAGCTGAAAGCGGCGCGGGTGCCGATGCTCTGCGAGAACTGCGGCCGGTACCTCTACTGGCAGGAATCGGCCTGACAGCGCGATCCGCCCCTGCCGCACCCCGGCGCGCAGTGCAGGATGTGACCGTCTACACCGACGGCGCCTGCTCCGGGAACCCTGGGCCTGGCGGCTGGGCTGCGATCATCATCGACGGCGACGAAGAGCGCGTGGTCTCCGGCCCGGCGGCCCGCACGACCAATCAGCGGATGGAGCTGCAGGCCGTCGCCGAAGGCCTGGCCGCGGTGCCGGGCCGCCGGCGCGTGCACGTCTACTCCGACAGCGCCTACATCGTGAATTGCTTCCGCGACCGCTGGTGGGAACGCTGGCAGAAGAACGGCTGGCGCAACAGCCAGAAGCAGCCGGTCGCCAACCGCGATCTGTGGGAGCGGATCCTCGCCGAAGCCCGTCGCCACGACGTGGAATGGCACAAGGTGCCCGGCCACGCGGACGACGTCATGAACAATCGAGTCGACGCCCTCGCGCGCTCCGCGATCGTAGGCTGATCCGTCTGCGATGACCCGGTCGGCTATACTGGGAGGGCGCCAGAGAAGGCTGGACGGTCGCCGGCCGCGGTGACGCGGCGGGAGGAAAGTCCGGGCTCCACAGGGCAGGGTGCTGGGTAACGCCCAGGGGGGGAAACCTCACGGACCAGTGCCACAGAAAGCAGACCGCCGTCTCGTCTGTGCCCGCGAGGGTGGCGGGGCGGTAAGGGTGAAACGGTGAGGTAAGAGCTCACCAGCGGCGCGGGTGACCGCGCTGGCTCGGCAAACCCCACCCGGAGCAAGGCCAAATAGGGGAGCTATGGCGTGGCCCGCGCCGCTCCCGGGTTCGGCCGCTGGAGACGCCGGGTAACCGGCGCCCTAGAGAAATGATCGTCACCCCGGACGGGAAACCGCTCGGGGGACAGGACCCGGCTTACAGGCCTTCTCTGGCGCTTTTCTTTGTTTTACGCCGACTTCGACGACGCTGATTAGTCATTTTTGGGAGGGGGAACAGAAGCACTTCTTATCGCCCCTGCCTCTTTCGCCGCTAACGTCTTCGCTTTTGGCCTTCTCGCGACGGGCTTCTCCAGCAACTCGACCACTCGCCGCTGACGGGCGGCGCTCACGTGCGTATAGATCTCGGTGGTCGCGACCGACTCGTGCCCGAGTAGATCGCGAATGTCCCGGATGTCCGCCCCGCGATCGAGTAGCTCGGTCGCGTAGCTGTGCCGGAACATGTGCGGGTGAAGATGTCGGCCTATTCGCTCTGCGATCCGATGCACGACCCGCGTCACCACCTTGTGGGTGATTCGCGGGCCGGCGGCCGTCACGAACAGCGGTGCCTCCGGTCTGACTTCTGGTCTGCTGGCCAAGTACGCCTTCAGCATCCTCTGCGCTGGCTTCGGCAGGCTGATCAGGCGATCCTTGTTGCCCTTGCCCAGGACGTGGAGCGTCGCCGCCATCGGAGCGAAATCTCCCACGCTGAGCCCGACCACCTCACCGCGCCGTAATCCCGCGTACACCAGCACGCCGAGGATCGCAGCATCGCGCGACTTTGACTCGGCCCGAACCGCCGCGGCAAGAATCTCCCAGTCCACTACGCGGGGCAGCGGGCGGCGCTTCCGCGGCAGCTCCATTTCCGCCAGCGGGTTCGTCTTCGCGTGGCCGCGCTTCACCAGCCACACACCGAAGCGGTTCAACGACACCAACCGCCGCTGTACAGTCGCCGTGCTCCACCCCCGCTCCGCCATGTAGTACTGGTAGTCCCTCACGTTTGCCATCGAGAGCGCACCAAGCACGTCCTGACTCACCAGCCCCCACCGCGATTGACTGCGCAAAACTCAGTGAACTGCCGAAAGTCGCTCCGGTACGACGTCACTGTCTGCGGCGAGAGTCGCCGCTCGACCTCGCAGTACAGCAGAAACTTCTGGTGCAGGCCGCTCAAGGTCTTCGCCTCCCTCCTGGGCCTGCCCCGTCGTCGTGTTCTCTCGCCGGAATTATCGGCGGCTGGCGTGGAGGAGACAAGGGGGCCTTCGGCACGCGGCGCGCCGCTAACCACCTGGACCGGACCTGAGGTGATCGCGACGCTCGCGGTTGCGAGACAATTGTGGTGGTGACCGTGACCCATGATCGCCATTGGAACTGGGAAGTTGAGGCCTGGCTGTAGGGACAAATGCCAGATAGGAGGCCGCGATGAGGATGTACGAGGTAACTCCGATTAGAATCGTCCTGCCGGCCGTCCCGACCCTGGAGGCAAAGCCCCGCCCCTTGTCAGAGGTTCGGGACGAACAGGTGATCCACATCACAGGGGCAACGACGCTCTCCACCACCCTGTCTGACGCTCAGCGGAAGGCTCAGGCGATGCTCGCTGAGACTAGGGCCCGGGTCGAAGGCGGCCATCCAGAGGCCAGATTCGTAGGGGTTGACCCGCTGTCCCCGTCCGACCCGCTTGAGGATCTTTGGCAGCTCGTCCTCCGGGATCGTGATCCCGACTGGCCACCGTCCGAAGACCTCGCGGGCCGTGTACCCGTAGAGCCGCTCGGCGCCGGCGTTCCAGCTCGTGATCATGCCGTAGAGCGTCATGCCGACGATCGCGTCGTCCGAGGACTCCACGATCGCCGCGGCGAAAGCCAGCGCCGCTTCGGCCTGGCTACGCTCCTCGGCGACGTGGACAGCGGCAGCGCCACCATTGCGACGATCCCGATGAAGGCGCTGCTCGATCCACACCCCGAGCATGGGCCAGCCAGCGTACCGGGTCGGGGGTCGGCTACACTGATGAAGGCCGGAGCACGCGTTGCATCGTTCGTCCGGCGGGGACGCCGTGGAGGCACTCCAAGAGTTCGTCGACAACTTTACGTACCTCGGCGTTTTCGCCGTGCTCTTACTCGGCAGCCTAGGGGTACCAATCCCAGAGGAAATGCCGATCATCGCGGCCGCCGTGTTAAGCCACGAAGGCATCGTCCGGTGGTGGCTTGCGCTCCTCCTCTGCCTGCTGGGGGTGCTCTCCGGCGATGTGGTGCTCTACTGGGTCGGCCGGCACTGGGGTGAGCAGGTCCTCAACTGGCGAATGGTCCGGCTCGTACTGTCGCCCGCGCGCGAGCAGTGGCTCAAGGCCGCGTATCGACGGCATGCATTGAAGACGGTTGTCACGGCGCGGCACGTCATGGGGCTCCGCGCCGCTGCGTTTCTGACGGCGGGCATTGCGCGCGTGCCGTTCTGGAAGTTCATCGTCGCGGACGCAGGCGCGGCCGTACTCGGCGTCCCGTTGGGGTTCGGTTTGGCCTACTTCTTCACAGATCAGATCGAAGCCATCGTGGCTGATGTGCACCGGGCAGAGCGCTGGCTTGGTCTCGCCGTCCTGCTGGCTCTTGCGGCGATGCTGGCCGTCGGTGTGTGGCGATGGCATCGTCGCGTCGGGACGGAGCGTCTGGACGAGGAACCGGCCAAGGGACATTCGCCGCCGCCGTGAGCACTCGGGATGGCGGCCGCTCACTGGTCGAAGGACGAGCGAAAATAGTGGACGCCTTTTATGTCGTCGTCAGGGTGATCGCGAGGTTCTGGATCTGGTTTTTCTTCGAGCGCGTCGAGGTCCGGCACCCAGAGCGGGTACCGCGCGTGGGTCCAGTGCTCCTCTGCATCAACCATCCGAACAACTTGATCGACTCGCTGCTCGTGGGCTCGGTCCTCCCGCGGAAGGTGCACTACCTCGCCACCGCTGCGCTCTTCCGCAACCCGCTCATCGCGCGGCTCCTCCACGCGTTGGGGGTGATTCCCGTCTACCGGAAGGGGGACGACCCGGCCAAAATGGTCCGCAACATGGACATGTTCGCGGCGTGTGACCAGGCACTCGATCGTGGGCGCCTGGTCGCCATCTACCCCGAAGGCGCCACCCGCGCGGAGGCGCACGTGCAGCGGATCAAAACGGGGGCGGCGCGGATCGCGCTCGGCTACGAAGCGCAGGCCCCCGGGCGCCTCACAGTCGTGCCGGTAGGGCTCAGTTTCGAGGCCCGCAAGAGATTCCGGGGACGCGTCCTCGTCTCGTTCGGCGAGCCGGTTGCCGTCTCGTCGTACCTCGCCGTCTACCGCCAGGAGCCGTCGAAGGCGCTGCATACGCTGACGACGGCGATCCAGTGGGCGATGGAGCACGAGGTCGTCCACGTCGAGCGCATCGACATGGCGGCGCTCGCGCGCGCCGTGCAGGAGCTCTATGGCGGCAAGCTCGAGCGGGAACTGTGGGAGGAGCGCGGGCTCTCGGGACGGCAGATCGACCCGTTCCAGCTCTCTGGGGCGATCGCGGACGCGACCGAGCACTTCCGCAAACAGGACCCCGAGCGCATCGAGCGGCTCTGGCAGCGGATTCTTGGCTACCGCGCCCTCCTCGCTGCCTACCGGCTCCGCAACGAGGCCGTGCGGACTGGTCTCAAGCACGCACCGGCGCGGCGGCAGGTGGCGCGGTCAAGGCAGGCGATCGTGGGCCTGCCGCTCTTCGTCTACGGTGCGGCGGTGAACTTCCTGCCGTACTACCTACCCGGGTGGCTCGCGGGGCGGATGGCTCGCCGGGAGACGGACTACGCGACAATCCGGCTCCTCACAAGCATCGTCGCGTTCCCGCTCTTCTGGGCGCTCGAGACGTCGCTGGTCGGATGGGTCGCCGGTCTCCGCTGGGCGCTCGCCTTCTTCCTCTCGCTCCCGCTCGGGGGGCTGATCGCCTATCGGTATCTGGTCGGTACGGGACGCTTGCGCCACCAGCTCAGGTTCGGCGCGCTCCTCCTCACGCGCGCTCAGGAAGCGAGGCGCCTTCTCGCTGAACGCCACGAGATCGTCGAGGAACTCGAGCGCGCCAAGCGCGACTACCTGGGGAGGCGCGAAGGACCGAGCGTTTGAAGTAGACGCCGGCTGCCGTCAAATCATGCCGAGATGCCGAAGAGCCTCCTCGCCGTCGGTTCCACGAATGGTGGGCGTCTACGAGCGCGTCAGCGCGGCGTGTCCCGGCTATCGGCTGACTGCGTTTCTCGCAATGACCGCGATAGAGGCGGATTGACGGCCGCGCGGGCGCTACTGGATCCGGAACGGGGCGTCTCGGAGGGGCTGGGGAAAGAAAGACACGTGAGTCAAAGTTCGCTCGCGGTGCGCGCGGCGAGACTACTTTACCGTGGCTTGAAGCCCATGACCGCGTCGGGCCCGGGTTTCTCGTCCAGCAGCCGTGCGCTACTGATGCGGTGCCATGGTAGAAAATATGTGGGGGTCGCGGTCGTGAGGGCGCCCAGCTGGCTCTGGTTCTTCTCATTCGAGACATTCTCTACCCGCAACCACAATCCCGTGGGGGACTCACCCACGATCCTCCCGGCAACCATCCACACCTCGGAGGATCCGGTTGCTAGAGAGCCAAAGCCGAAGATCGAGAAGACTTCCTCAAGCGACAGCCAGACGGCGAGCCACTTGCCCTCGAGCTCAATCATGGCGGCCTACCTTGTAGGTCGGATCGTTTGCTCCGCGCGCTCGCGCCGCGCCCTCGCGACCGGCCTGGGCGGTGAAGCCGCTCATGACGAGCCGCTCGACCTCGACGGAGGACGCTACCACGGCGGATCTAGCGAGTGTCAAGCCGGTCGCCGAATCCGGCGACGGCTGGCATGACCGAAGAGTATGGCGACCAGCTCCAGCGTTGAGTCCTCGGGGAGAATTGAAGCCATGATCGGCGATCTACGCCCGCAAGAGCGATCACGAGATGAGCAGAAGAAGTGAGGAGGATCCATGAAGGCGGATACCGCGACCCTGGCGGACGTGAAGCTAGTGCTGACGGCGCCACTCCACATACAGACCAAGCGCAGTGGCTACAGTAAGGCGCAGGTCGACTTCGTCTCGGCGCGAATGAAGTTCATAGATCGGGCGACGTCGACGACCTGGACGGGCACCGTCGAGGCCGCGCGTCGGTTGCACGCGGAAGCCAAGCGCGCCGAGCGCGAGCGCGAGGCTGCGGCGTCGAGGGCCGCCACAGACGAGGGAGGGCAGGCCTGATGGCCCGATCCCTCGACGGAGCCTTCGCGGTCTTTACCTGGCTCACGAAGACGAAGACGCTGCAGAGAAGACAGGAGGCGTTGGTTAGAAGAGAGACAGAGATGTGGTTAGAGGTTGAGGGATTTAAGGTAGGTGCGGAAGTCATCGGCGAGGTCGGGGCGGGCCAGGGCGAACTCGACGGTTGCTTTCAGGAAGCCGAGCTTGTCGCCGGTGTCGTAGCGTCGGCCCTCGAACTCGACGGCGTATATGGGGCGGCGCGCTCGCAGCATCCGGAGGGCGTCGGTCAGCTGGATCTCGCCGCGGGCGTCGGCGGCGGTCCCGACCAGGATCTCGAAGATCTCGGGTGGTAGGACGTACCGGCCGATGATGGCCAGGTCGGAAGGCGCGTCCCCGGGCTTCGGTTTCTCGACGAGGTCGAGGACCTCGTGCACGCGGCTCTCGACCGGCCGAGCCTTGATCACGCCGTATTGATGGATCCGCTGGCTGGGTACGCGCGCTACCGCGATCACGGGCGCCTGGTATCGATCGCTTGCGTCGAGCAGTTGACGCATGCAGGGCGTCGCGGCCCCCCCGATGATGTCGTCGCCCAGGAAGACGGCGAACGGCTCGTCGCCGACCAGTGCGCGCGCGCAGAGGATGGCGTGGCCGAGCCCGAGCGGCTCGCGCTGGCGGACATAAGACACCGAGGCGAGCTCCGAGATGGTCTTGATCTGGGCCAGCTCGTCCGTCTTGCCACGGTCGTTCAGGTAGTACTCGAGCTCGAAGGCCGAGTCGAAGTGATCCTCGATCGCGCGCTTGCCGCGGCCGGTCACGATGATGATCTCCGACAGACCCGAGGCGACCGCCTCCTCGACAACGTACTGGATCATCGGCTTGTCGACGAGCGGGAGCATCTCTTTCGGCTGCGCCTTGGTCGCGGGGAGGAACCGCGTTCCGAGCCCAGCGGCGGGAAAGACCGCCTTGCGCACTTTCATGAATTCATTATACGTGCCGCATCCGTGACGCCCTTCGGCGTCTCAGTTAAACGAGCGCACACGCGCACACTGCGACCGGGGGCGAGTGCAGCTCCCTCATCTCCGACAGCAGGGAGGGAGTATATTTCCCCTCGGAAAGCCTCGATCGTCACACGCTGAAGGGCACTGGCCCGGCGGCATTATGGAGGGATTCCGATGGCAACGGCGCGCGGATGAACTGCCGCTGCGGTCATCCCGAACGAGCCCACGTGGACGGAGGGCGCTGCCGCGTTCCCGATTGTCCGTGCGAGCGTTTTGAGCCGGGCGACACGCTACGCGCGGCTCATGCCACCGACGTGGCGCGTGCTCTGTTGGCGCGCAGCGCCGAGTGGACCATCAGAAACTCGCCGACGTTCTCCATCGTCAGGACGCCGACCAGCTCGTGGTCGCGCAACACTAGCAGGGCCGGACAGCCCGAGGCCTTCAAGCGCTGAACGGCGCCCTCGAGCATCTCCGAGGGTGCCGCGCAGTCGAAGTGCGATGTCATGGCCGCCGCGACAGGCGTGTCCGCGCCGGTCTGCGTCAGCCCTTTCACCAGATCCGCCCGGGTCAGCACACCGACCACCCGCCCCGCCTCGACCACGGGGAAGTCGTGCTGGAACCCCGCAAGGACGTGCGCGAGCGCGCGCTGAAGTGTGTCGGTGGGCGTGAGCGTCTCGAAGCGCGTGATCATCGCGCGGCTCACCGGGATGCCACCCAGGACGGACCGCGTGAGCGCGGCGCTCGCCTCGGACGCGGCGCCCATCCAGACGAACAACGCGATGAACACCAGGAACGGATTGCTGAAGAGGCCGACGAGGCCGAACACCAGCGCCAGCCCCTGACCGAGGTGGGCCGCGATCTGTGTGGCCCGCACGTAATCCATCCGCATGGCCAGCAAGGCACGCAGGGCACGCCCGCCGTCCATCGGAAAGGCCGGGACGAGATTGAAGACGGCCGGGCCGACGTTCACCCAGAGGAGCTTCGACAGGAAGTTGCCGCCGATCCATTGGATCTCGTGCCATGCGGTTGGTGTCACCACACCGAGCAGCAGCGCGGCCAGGGCCACGTTGACCGCCGGGCCCGCGAGCGCGACGAGCAACTCCTGCTGCGGGTCATCAGGGATCCGCTCGAGGCGCGCCACGCCACCGATTGGCAAGAGCGTGATGTCGCGGGTGCGAATGCCATAGTGCCGCGCGGTCAAGGCGTGGCCGAGCTCGTGAAGCACGACGATTGCAAAGAGCGCGAGGATAAACACGATGCCCGCCCCAGCGTCGGCCAGGGGGTGGCGTTGGAGGTAGTGGCTCACACCGACCCAGGCAAGCAGGATCAGAAACGTCCCGTGCATGTTGACGTCGATTCCCGCCACCCGGCCGAGCTTCCACGACCATCCGGTCATACGCACCCCGTGGCGGTCAACGCCGTTTCGGCAGTCATGCCGCCCGTGCCGCCATCAAATCACACCGAAATGCCGAAGCGCCTCTTCGATCGCCTCGCGCTTTTCCTGCGGGCACGGCTCGACGTCACGACCGCGACGGGCCCGGTTTGCCCCACGCAGCGTCGGTACGCCGTGAACTTCCTTGACATGAGCGATCCATCCCGTTTTCGGGATGAAGCCGTGGTGACGCTGCACGAATTTCCGAATCTCGGTGTCCGTGGCCATTTCAGTTCCTCCACGATCGTCCCTTACGGCACGAGGGACCTATGAGGTTGGGGGACGCGTGCTGAGCAGTTTGCGCATCAGTCTGCGTTTGACCAGCTCGACGAGGACGAGATACGTCATGGTGGCTGCGCCGAGGAACACGAAGTACGCGCCCGGGAGTGGCATGAAGCCGAGCGTAGCGGCCAGCGGCGTGAAGGGCAAGATCATGCCGATCACCACCACGAGGACCATGGTGACCGCCAGCGGGAGGCTCGGCCGACTGCGCAAGGGATTGCCGGCGGTCCGAATGACGAAGAGGACGAGCGTCTGGGTCGCGAGTGACTCGACGAACCAGCCCGTCTGGAACAGCGCCTCGGAGGCGCGGAAGACCCACAGCAGCACACCAAACGTGAGGAAGTCGTAGATCGAGCTGATGGGCCCGATCATGATCATAAACCTCTGGATGATCCCGATGCTCCACCGCTGCGGGGTCCGGATGAATGCGTCGTCAACATTATCGGTAGGGATCGTGATCTGGGCGAGGTCGTAGAGGAAATTGTTGAGCAAGATCTGGGTCGGCAGCATCGGGAGGAACGGCAGGAAGAGGAACGCGCCCGCCATGCTGAACATGTTGCCGAAGTTCGAGCTGGTTCCCATCAGCAGGTACTTCCTCCCGTTGCCAAAGGCCCGGCGGCCCTCGAGAATTCCGGCGTGCAGGACGTTCAGGTCGCGTTCGAGCAGGATGATGTCGGCAGCGTCCTTGGCGACGTCGACGGCGGTCGCGACGGACACGCCGACGTCCGCTGTGTGGATGGAGGGCGCGTCGTTGATGCCGTCGCCCAGGAAGCCGACGACGTGATTACGGCTCTTGAGCGCGAGGATGATTCGGTTCTTCTGCGAGGGTGAGACGCGGGCAAAGACGGTCGTCTGCTCGGCCACCGCGGCGAGCGCGCTGTCGGTCATGCGCTCGATCTCCTCGCCACCGACGATGCGGGCACTGTCGAGGCCGACCTGACCGCAGACGTGCTGCGCGACCAGCTCGTTGTCGCCGGTGAGGATCTTCACCACGACGCCGTCGCGGCGGAGCGCGCGGAGTGCCTCGAGGACGCCTTCCATCGGCGGATCGAAGAAGGTCACGAAGCCCGCGAGCACGAGCTCACGCTCGTCGCGGGCAGAATACACGTCCTGGAGCGGCGCCACCGCGTAGGCGACGGCTAGGACCCGAGATCCGTGAGCGCTCAGCTCCCGATACGTCGCGGCGCAGCGCGCCCGCGTTGCCTCATCCAGTGGAGCCCGGCACGCGTCGATCTCGTAGGCCGAGCAGCAGTCGACGACGCTCTCAGGAGCCCCCTTCGTGATCAGCAGGCGCTCGTCGCTGGTCTCCACGACGACGGAGAGGCGCCGGCGCTCGAAGTCGAACGGAATCTCGTCGATCTTGCGGTACCCGTGGCCCGCGACCGCGCCGCGCTTGAGAATCGCCTCGTCCAACGGACTCTTGATGCCAGTCTGGTGCGTGCTGTTGACATAGGCGAGGGTGAACGGTCGCTCCGATGCCTGGCCGAACGGGTCGAGGTGCCGGTCGAGCACCATGTCGCCGCTCGTCAGCGTTCCGGTCTTGTCGCTGCACAGGACGTCCATGCTGCCGAAATTCTCGATCGCCTCGAGATGCTTGACGATCACCTTCTGGCGCGCCATGTGCGCGGCCCCGCGGGAGAGGGTAACGGCGCTGATCATGGGCAGGAACTCGGGCGTCAGGCCCACCGCGAGCGCCACCGCGAAGAGGAGCGACTCGAGAAACGCGTGATGCAGCAGCGCGCCTGCCAGAAGCACGAAGAGAACGAGGAAGAACACCGTGCGCATGATGAGGAGCGCGAACTGCCGGGTGCCGCGCTCGAACTCCGTCTCGGGCGGGCGCGTCGACAGGCGCGCGGCGATGTCGCCGAACGCAGTCGCCGGCCCAGTCGCGACGACCAGCGCCGTCGCCGTACCGCTCACGACGGACGTGCCGAGAAAAACTACGTTGCGTGCGTCCGCCGGCTGACGCGGGGCGACCTCAATGACGCCTGCGTCCTTCTCGGCCGGCATCGACTCGCCCGTGAGTGCGGCCTGCTGGACGTGGAGGTCTCGCGCCTCGAGGAGGCGCGCGTCGGCCGGGACGCGATCCCCCGCCGCGAGTCGGACCACGTCACCGGGCACCAGCTCGCGCCGTCGAATCTCGGTCCAGGTGCCATCGCGCAGGGCGGTCGCCGTCGGCGCCACGGCGTCTCGCAGTCGCTCGGCGACACGATGGGAGCGATAGGTTTGCACGAAGTTGAGCACCACACTCAGTGCCACCATGAGGACAATGATGGAGGCGTTGACCCGCTCGCCGAGGATCGCGGAGGCGGCGCTCGCGATGAGCAGAATGATGACCAGCGGATTCGCCAGGAGCAGGAGGATCTGAACGAGACCCGCCGTGCGCGGCGCCCGCGCGGGCTCGTTCGGGCCGACCTCGCGGAGCCTCCGACGCGCGTCGTCGGTCGTCAAGCCTCCTCGTGATGCGTGGAGCTCGGCGAGGAGCGCGTCGATGGTGTGTGGCGCCGTCACGGCGAACGGCGCTCCTGCGTGGTCATCACTCTGATGTCCAGTCGCGCACCTCCGTATGTCGTAGCCGTGTCTGGCGATGTTACTCCTTGTGCTTGATGAGCGCGTCGAGGGGCATCTGCGTGACGTACGCGATCCGCACGCCAAGACCGGGCACGCGGTCGATCACGTCGCCCGCTTGGTTCCGTTTGCCGATCGAGTGCAATTGAGCGGATTCGTCAGGACCCAAGCGGAAATCGACAGCGGATCGCGGGTCAAGTCGTCACGAACGAGAATCCGGATCAATACTGCGGAGGAGCGCGATGCGCACCAGGTCGAATGGGGGCGAATGGGCTTGACGGGCAAGGGTCGAAGCTTTCTGCTTCGACTTCGCGGGCGTTGAGGGCCGTCGTCGCGTTGGTCACCGCGATGTACTAGCCCCCGCACGTCCGGGATGCGCGACGGACTTCGCTGAACAGCTAGAAGCCATCCTCGCGGGGTATCGTCAGGTCGGTCACAAGCGAGGTCGACGGCGATAGTGGCGAATACGAGGCTCTTTTGGGGCACGACACCACTGTCAACACCGGGTTCGAACCCCACTCGGGACCCTAGCGCCCGCCCGCGCGCGGTGCCGGCCCACCGGCCCACCAAGTGGGCGCCGGACGGTGAAGCGGCCCGGGTCACGACTCGACCCGGGCCGCGGGGAAGACCCCCATCGGGAGGGGTTACGGGGGCAGTCTGAGGGGAATCTCCCTCCTCGCTAGTACATGTCGCCGTGCGGCATCGCCGGTGCGGCCGCCGACTTCTCCTGCGGGATATCCGTGATGAGCGCCTCGGTCGTGAGCAGCAGCGACGCGATCGACGCCGCGTTCTGCAGCGCCACCCGCTCGACCTTGGTCGGGTCGATAATGCCCGCCTGCACCATGTCGACGTACTCCATGCCCTCGGCGTCGTAGCCGCGGTTCGGCGCCGTCTCGCTCTTCACCTTCTCGACGATCACGCTGCCTTCGAGGCCCGCGTTCTCGACGATCTGGCGGATCGGCTCCTCGAGCGCCCGCTTCACGATCATGGCGCCCACCTTCTCGTCGCCCTCGGCCTTCACCCGGTCGACCGCCTTGGACGCGCGCAGCAGCGCCACGCCGCCGCCCGGGACGATGCCCTCCTCGACGGCCGCGCGGGTCGCGTTCAGCGCATCCTCGACCCGGGCCTTCTTCTCCTTCATCGCCGTCTCGGTGGCCGCCCCGACCTTGATCACCGCCACGCCGCCGGCCAGCTTCGCCAGCCGCTCCTGCAGCTTCTCGCGGTCGTAGTCCGAGGTCGTCTCCTCGATCTGGGCGCGGATCTGCTTGATGCGCCCCTCGATCTCCTTCGTCTTGCCGGCGCCCTCGACGATCGTGGTGTTGTCCTTGTCGAGGACAACCTTCTTGGCCTTTCCGAGGTCCTCGAGCTTGATGTTCTCGAGCTTGATCCCGAGGTCCTCCGTAATCGCCTTGCCGCCGGTCAGAGTAGCGATGTCCTCGAGCATGGCCTTGCGACGGTCGCCGAAGCCCGGCGCCTTGACAGCCGCACAGTGCAGCGTGCCGCGGAGCTTGTTCACGACCAGGGTCGCCAGCGCCTCGCCCTCGATGTCCTCGGCGATGATCAGGAAGGGCTTCCCGGCCCGGGCGACCTGCTCCAGCAGCGGGAGCATGTCCTTCATCACGCTGACCTTCTTCTCGTAGATGAGGACGAACGCGTCCTCGAACACGACCTCCATGCGCTCGGCGTCCGTCACGAAGTACGGCGAGAGGTAGCCGCGGTCGAACTGCATGCCCTCGACCAAATCCAGAACCGTGTCGGCCGACTTCGACTCCTCGACCGTGATGAC
>QHTE01000098.1 GCA_003220685.1 Candidatus Rokuibacteriota bacterium | reverse complement strand
ATCTTCCTCGAAGCGCTCGGCGAGGCCTCCCCGGGCGATGTGCTCGTGGTGGACAACGCCGGCCGTCTCGATGAAGCGTGCGTCGGCGACCTGATCGCGCTCGAGACAAAGGCCGCTGGACTTGCCGGAATCGTGATCTGGGGCCTTCACCGCGACACGCGCGAGATCGCCGCGATCGGACTTCCGGTCTTCAGTCTTGGAGGCTTCCCAACCGGTCCACTGCGGCTCAATGCTCGTGGGCCGGACGCCCTCCAGTGGGCGGCTGTCGGTCCGCATCGGGTCAGCACGAGCGACTACGTCGTCGCGGACGATGACGGAGTGCTGTTCCTGCCACGGGACGGGCTTGCGGACATCGTATCGTTCGCACGCAAGATCCGCGACACCGAAGCACGACAGGCGGAAGCCATGGCGGCCGGGACCTCCCTTCGCCAGCAGCTCAGGTTCGATGATTACCTGTCACGCCGGCGCGGTGATCCGACCTATGCCTTTCGCCAGCACCTCCGCGACATCGCCGGGGCGATCGAGGAGTGACGCAGCAGTCACCCCAATCCCCTTGACGGGAGGCAACGAATGTTTTCAAGCGAGGAGCTGCCAAAATATCAGCTTGCGATACCCGACGTCTTCGCGGCCTTGCGCCTTTGGGTGGTGCCACGTCATGAGGGAGTAGGCCTTCACAGTGAACTGGAAGCCCGGCGGCGCGCGCTCGACCCACGCCGGGCTCGTGTCGTAGGCAGGGAGCGAGTAGTAGGTGCCGTTGACCTTGACGGCCTCGAAGAAGCTGGCGTACCAGCGGAGGCGCTCCTCCGCCTTCACATGCGGCGAAGTGTAGAAGCTGCCTCCGCCAAGAGGGACGTGTTAAGCCACGAGGCGCGGCCGGCCCGGTACGTGGTGTTGCCCATCGCGCTCAAGACTGCACCGGCCGCGTCATTGAAAACGGCAGTACGCTGGCCGCGTGTGCTAACGTGCCCTCGTCCCTGATAGCAGGTGCGGACGGAGCAGCCAAAGCCTGTGATCGCGCGCTTGTTCACCGGCGACGCTCCGCTCGGCGGAGGAAGGCATGACAACCGCCATCGATCCTCAGATCCTCGCCTTTGCAGCCTTTGCCGCTCTGCTCACGATCATACCTGGTGCGGATACGATGCTGGTGATCCGCAACGTGATGGCCCGTGGACAGCGCGCAGGGCTATTCACCACGCTGGGAGCTTGCAGCGGGCTCTTCATTCACGCAACCCTCTCGGCGCTCGGGCTGTCCCTGATCCTAGTCAGGTCAGCGACGGCCTTTGATGTCGTCAAGACAATCGGCGCGGGCTACCTAGTCTGGCTCGGTATTCAGTCGCTACGGCAGGCATTCCGCCGACAGCCGAGGGAGATTGTAGACATCGAAGATGCGGCATTGCGAGCGAGACCCGGGAGAAGCCGGCGGTCCTTTGCCGAGGGGCTGCTTAGCAACGTGCTGAATCCCAAAGTGGCGGTCTTCTACCTTGCGCTCTTGCCACAGCTCATGAGCCCGAGCGACTGGGTGTTCGGCAAGTCGATCCTGTTGGCCGGGATTCACTGGGTCGAAGGGGTCCTCTGGCTTTCAACGCTCACTCTGTTCCTGGGCCGGTTGCGCTGGTGGATCAGCCAGGCCCGGGTCAAACGCGCAATCGAAGCGACCGCCGGAGTCGTCCTGATTGCATTTGGACTGCGGCTGGCAATGGAGCGGGCGCGGTAGCGGGGCTGCGGCGTCGGCAGCGAAGCGCTTGGGAACTTCAAAACGTCCTCTCGCCTTCGCCGACCCGCCGTGCCGTTCCCCCCATCCCTTTGGCTCCACCTCTGCACCCGTGAAGCGCCTGCTCCGACCGCACAAAGAGACTCGTGGTGACGTAGCGCTCACCCGTATCAGGCAACATCACGACAATCGTTCTTCCAGCAGCCTCCTTGCGGGAGGCTACGGCGAGCGCGGCATGGAGCGCTGCACCAGATGAGACCCCAGCAACGATCCCTTCCTCTCGCGCAAGCCGTCTTGTGCACCGAAAGGCCTCCTCGTCGGTCACCGCGATGACCTCGTCGAGGATAGAGCGGTTCAAGACCTCGGGGATGAACCCGACGCCGATGCCTGGCATGCGGTGTTCCCCCGCGTGCCCACCGGACAGAAGCGCCGCCCCGGCGGGCTCAACCGCGACAATGCGCACGCTGGGCTTACGTTGCTTCAGCACTTCGCCGACCCCCGTGATCGTTCCACCGGTGCCGACAGCGGAAACGAACACGTCAACGGCACCGCGCGTATCGTCCCAGATTTCTACGGCCGTGGTCCGCCGATGGACCTCTGCGTTCGCGGGGTTTGTAAACTGGTCGAGCATGATCGACCCGGGGATTTCCTTGACGAGCTGCTTGGCTCGAGCGACGGCGTCACCCATAAGGATGCCGGGGGTAAGCACGACTTCCGCTCCGAGATGTCGGAGCAGCGCGACGCGTTCCTTCGACATCGCCTCCGGCATCGTGAGGATCAGTCGATAATCTCGGATCGCCGCGACCAAGGCGAGTCCGATACCGGTGTTGCCGCCTGTGGGCTCGACGAGCGTCATCCCGGGTCGCAAGCGGGCCTGACGCTCGGCGTCTTCGATCAGCGCGACGCCGACCCGGTCCTTGACGCTTCCACACGGGTTTCGCATTTCCAGCTTGGCGAGCACTCGGCCAGGCAGATCCTTCGCCAGACGTCCGAGTTCGACCATGGGCGTCCTGCCCACCGTTGCCGTGACGTCGGTAAAAATCACCTGGCTTTAATCCTTTCTAGGCTCGACCACGAGCCGCGCGCCCGTTTCGCGCACGACGTCCACCAGTGCCGCCACGTCGGCTTTCGTCGTGGCGTAGTGCAGGATGCATGCGCGCAGAGCGAAGCGACCGCGCAGCGTCGTCTGCGTCAGGAATGCCGCACCCGAGGCCTGCACCTCTTCCATCACCCGCTTGTTGAGTGCATTCAGGTCCTCGTCGTCCGCCCGCAGATGGGCAGGCGCATATCGGAAGCAGACGATGGACAGCTCCACCGGCGCCAGCCGTTCGAGGTCAGGCGCCGCGTCCACCAGGCCAGCGAGGTGCTGGGCCAGAGCGATGTGACGCCCGACGAGGCCGCGCACGCCGTCGCGCCCCAAGTGCTGGAGCGTCATCCACAGCTTGAGAGCGCGGAAGCCACGCGTCTGCTGCACGCCGTACTCAGAGAACCACGGCAACCCGCCGAAGCCGCGGTCGGGCTCGGTGCGCAGATAGGGGGGCACCAAGCTGAACGCGTCGCGCAGAAGCTGACCGTCACGCACAAGGACGCAGCCGCACTCGACGGGAACGGACAACCACTTGTGTGGGTCCAAGGCTACGGAGTCGGCGTGCTCGAGGCCGCTGTAGCGCGCGCGGCGGGTTGGCACCGCGGCGGCGATGGCGCCGTAGGCGCCGTCGACGTGGAGCCAGAGTCGCTCGGTGGCGCAGAGGTCGGCGAGCTCGGCCAGAGGATCGATGGCGCCTGTGCCCACGGTGCCAGCACTCGCCGCCACACAGAACGGCCGCCTGCCCGAGGCCCGGTCGGCGGCGATGGCGGCGCGCAGCGCCAGCACATCCATGCGGAACCGCTCGTCTACGGGCACGCTGTGGACGGCGCCCGAGCCCAGCCCGAGCAGCTCGGCCGCCCTCTGGATGCAGCTATGGCCCTCCTCCGACATGTAGAGGACCAAAGGCAGGCGCCCGCACTGCAGGCCCTCGCCGCGCACGCTCCAGCCATCCTGAGCGGCGGCCCAGTGGCGGGCGGCGGCGAGCCCTATGAGGTTGGCCACCGAGCCTCCGCTCACGAGGAGCCCCATGGTGCCTTCGGTTGGGAAGCTGATCACCTCCGTGAGCCAGCGCACAGCGGCCCGCTCGACGTAGATGGCGGCGTGGTCGCCGCCTGCGCAACTCGGGTTCATCGCGGCAGCCAACAGGTCCGCCAGCACACCGATGGGCGCTGGTGGGGAGTTGACCCAGCCGAAGAAGCGCGGATGGCCATTGCCCATGGCGTGCGGAAGGACGGCGGTGCGGAACCGCTCGACGATGGTCTCGGGGTGGGCACCGGTCTCTCCGAGGACCTCCTGAATCAGCGTCTCGCGCTCGGCCGGCTTCATGGGACGGAACACCGGACGCTCGCGAATGCCGGCGAGGTAGTCCGAAACGAGGTCGACCAACTCGTGGCCGAGACGCCGGAAGTGCTCGGGGTCGATCTTGGGTGGCGTCGTCTTGTCGACAGTGCTCGTCCCTTCAGACGGTGTCATGTGCGCTTCCCTTTTCTCGGGCGCCTGGCCCCGCGTCGCCGCGTGCCCGACCGCGCGAAATGCCGGCCCAACTCCATCGCAAGATAGTAGCTGCAGGTCTCGCGGCCGCCGTTGGCGAAGGCATGGCGACAGTCCCCGGCGTAGTAGATGCTGTCGCCGGCGTGCAGCAGATACTCCACGCTGTCAATGGTCAGCCGCAGCGTGCCTCGCTCCATCGCCAGGTACTCTCGCGAGCCGGGCGCGGCGGCGCGAATTCGCCCGCGTCCACGCCGGCCGGGATGGTGGTACGCATCAGCTCGAATTCGACGCCCGGGAGGACGGGCGACAGAATGCGGCGTTCCCAACCCGAAGGATCGAGAGCGGTGTCCTGCTCCCCTCGGCGGAGGAGGGCCACGCGCGCCGCGCGCTCTTCGCCGAGCAGCCGCGCGATGCTCGTGTCAAGCCCGGTGGCGATGCGGTCGAGCACGAGGATGGTGGGCGCCTTCCCGCCACGCTCGACCGCGGAGAGCATGCTCCGACTCACGCCGCTCCGCGCTTCAAGGTTCTCCAGGGACAACTGTCGCCGGGCGCGCTCCTGGCGGATGCGCTCACCGAGCCGCGCCAGATCGAGGCCGCATGACGTTTGCGCCACCTTCTCCTCTCTCCTATAGAGCTCAGCTTCCACTATAGTAGAATCAGGCTGTAAAGAAAAGGCCCAGCGCGCGCGCGGCGGATTTTTCATCCACTGGGATCTTTATCCCGTCACTGCTCAGTGCTTGTCGTCATGGTACGGACCTCACTGTGGGCACAATCAGGTTCAAGAGCACAGAGCCGGCTACAAATGATGCTCGATAAGTCCTCGGAAAGTTGGCGGAGGGCCGGAGATTCGAACTCCGAAACCCCGTGCGGGGTCATGGATTTCAAGTTCGTACGGCCCCTTCCCTCACCATGTCGTCATCGGTCGTCATCGTTGCTTATCATGCCTTTGCGAGGCGCGCTCGCCGGGCAGACGGTGCCGACCGATGACGCACGATGGTGATAGCCAAGAAATGGCCAAGCAAAGAGGTAGCAGCGGCCCGAGATCATAGACGCCCGGCTCAGGCCCCGGCCGGGGCGTTGCTCCCAGAAGTCTCTCGCGCTTACTTAAGGGCCTACAGAGTCATGGAACTT
>QHTE01000018.1 GCA_003220685.1 Candidatus Rokuibacteriota bacterium | reverse complement strand
CGGGACCCCCTGATTAAAAGTGGAGGGCCGGTGACCAGCCGGCCTTCCCGGCTTTTCAGGGACTTGCGTGTAACCGCGTGATCCGCTTATGCGTTCGCTCACGATAGCTCGCGACACGGACGCACTCACGCGACAGGTGCGGACGCGAGATCACCGCGATTCCAGGGGTCGTTCAGCGCAAGATAGCGCAAGCGCGGAGACCTTCTCGGGTCGGGGGCCGTACCCTCTCGGTCATGGACTATCGGCAGCGCATCACCATCGAGCCGGGCAAGCGCGGCGGCAAGCGCCCATTGCTGGCCCATTCGCCGCAGGGACCGATTCCAGTCTCACGCTCCACCGTTGAGCCCGGCGGGATGCACCACCAAGGCACAACCGTTGGGCCGAGGAACGCGCGCGGGGCCCGGCCATTTCCCGGCCAGTCGCCCCCGCTTCTGGATCCCTGCGGGACAGCAAGACCGTCAAGCGACATCCCTCGCGATCGCAACTGGCTCGCGCAGACCTCGGCGTGGGGAATGCAAAAAGCCGCCGCACTGCCCGGGACCGCAGGAAGCAGCGCTGCGCACACCTGTCGGGCCGACCCGGGCCGGCGAGTCAAGCGCCATAGCTCGACGAGCGCCGAAATTCGCCGGGCCTCATGCCCATCACCCCTTTGAAAGCTCGCGAAAGATTCGCCGCGCCGGCGTAGCCCACCTGGTGGGCGATGTCGTCCATTTTCTCGTCGGTGTCTCTCAGCAGGCGGCAGGCGGCGGCGATGCGCAGACGGACGTAGTAGGCCCCGGCGGTCAGCCCGAACGCTTCGCGAAAAACACGAATCAGGTGATCGTTGGACACGCCGACCGATCGCGCGATCTCGTCGAGGCTAAGTGGGTCACCACAGTCTCGCACCATGAGCTCGACCGCAGCCAGGACAACACGAGACAATCGTGGCACGTCGAGGCAACCCAGGTTCGCGCTGATGTCGCTCAGCGTCTTGTCGATGTGCTTGGGTAACTCATCTCTCACCCAGACGGTGGTAGCGTGTGGAAAGCGCGCGGGCAGGTCGGACAGTGCGGAGACCTTGGAGCGATCGGGCGCGTGAAGCACCACAACCTGCGCCGAGAAATTCGACGCGGACGCCGCGGCGATGCTGACGGTCCGCACGGGGATGCGACCCTCGAGTGCGAGCGCCACGGGAACGAGCGCGACCGGATCATCGCTGACGAGCAACACGCCGGGCGAACCGTCGATTTCGCGCAGGATCCGCTGGATTGTGGCAGCGACCTCCCCGTGCTCCCAGGGCTTTGTCACGTAGTCGGCGGCGCCGAGCTTCATGCATTCCACAACCGTCCTCACGCTGTCGACGACCGTCATCACGATGACGGGTGGCTGCGATCGCGCAGCGCGGAGCTTCTTCAGGACCTCTTCACCCGTCATCTCCGGCATCCGGAGATCGAGAAGGATGACGTCCACATGCCGGCGCCCGAGCAGGTCGAGTGCTGCCCCGCCACTCGCCGTGGTCACAACGTCGAAGTCGTCCTCGAGCTCGAGGCAAATCGCGTCGCGGACGCCCGCGTCGTCGTCAACGGACAGGACGGTCGATCGTGTCGCTGTCGCCACATCGTCTCCGTAAACTTGCCACCGGGAAGGTCGGCGCTCGAATAATAGCCGATCGAGTGGCGGCTGAGTCAACAAAGCGATGCTGAGAGCGATCCGCCGGTCTCGAATTTCAGACATTATTTCGTCGATTCTGGATATTGACCGTTTGGCGTTCGTCGTCCCATCGTTTGCGCCAGCGTGCGCTGGCGAGTTGCGTGGCCCGCTTTGATGGCCCTCCCGCATCTCCTGATGCTCGGCCTCCTTTCGTTCGCGAGCGCCCAGCAGCCATCCATCCACTACGTCTACGATCGCCAAAGCCGGCTGGTCGCGGTTGTCGACCAGCAAGGCAGCGTCGCGGCGTACGTCTACGACGCGGTGGGCAATCTCCTGCGCATCGACCGCGTAGATGCCGACAGCATCGCCGGTTCTCTCGCGATCACGCTCGTAAGCCCGAATCGCGGTCAGGTCGGGACGGCCGTGCAGATCTTCGGCAAGGGCTTCAGTGCCACGCCGAGCAGCAACGAGGTTCGCTTCAACGGCACGCTGGCGACCGTCACCGAGGCCGCGCCGAATCGCCTCCTGACCTCGGTCCCGAGCGGAGCGACGACTGGCTCGATCACGGTCACGGTGGGCGCGAACACGGCCACGTCGCCGTCGGTGTTCACGGTGGGCGGTGCCCTCGCAGTGACGCCGGCCACGGCCACGGTGTGGATGAATGGATCGGCCCAGTTCCAGGCAACCGAAAGCGGCACGCCGACGAGCGCGGTGACCTGGGCGGTCAACGGTGTCACCGGTGGCGAGACCTCGATCGGGACGATCTCGACGGCCGGCCTTTATTCGGCGCCGGCGAAGCCTACCCAGGATACGATCGTCACGATCACCGCGACTCAGCTGGAGGACCAGACCTCGTCCGCCAGCGCGACCGTGACCGTACTGCAGGCCGGCATTGGCGTGGCGTCGACGTCGGTTAGTGCGGGGTTCGCCGAGCCCGGCACGGTCAACCAGAACCTGACGGCGTCGGTCAGCGCGGCACTGGGCGAGCCCGTTGCGACCTTCGCGGTCGGCTCGAACGTGAGCGCGGCTCTGGCCGAGTCCCCGACCTCGCTCCAGATGAGTCCGCTGGTGTCGTCCTCGTGGGGGCCGGTGGTCACGAGCGCGAGCCCGGCCAGCGCCTCGAGAGGAGCCACGAACGTCAGCATCACGTTGACCGGCGTCGGTCTGGCTGGCGCGACACAACTGTCTTTCCTAACGAAGGTGGGTAGCAGCTTTGTGCCCGACACGAACCTCACCGTCACCGACCTGGCCGCCGTGGGCGACGGCACGCTCGCCACGGCGACGATCAGCATCGGCACCAGCGCGGTGCTGGGCGGCCACGTCGTGCAGATCCAGGTCGCCGGGGCGACGTCGACGTCAACTGGCACCGGGCCGAATCTGTTCACTGTGAACCCCTGAGCGCACCGGCCGATGGAGGCGTAACAATGAAAATCGCGATCGGGATCGTCGTCGGCGCGTCGATGCTCGCCATTACGGTCGGGCCCGTCGGGGCACAGACCTACGACAGCGGCAGCACGGGAGTCGACGGGGCGTTCACCCTACCGAACGCCACGTGCCCGACGAGCCCGAACTGCACCCTCACGCTGCCTGCCAGCGGAGAATACAACTTCACGACCGTGAACATCCCACAGGGCTGGACCTTGAGGTTCAACAAGAACACGTCGAACACCCCTGTGGTGATCCGCGCCTCGGGCAACGTCACGATTATTGGGACGATCGATGTGAGCGGAGCCAACGGGGGGAGCTCTGCGCAGAATGCCACCTTCCTCGGCCCCAACGGTGCCGCCGGAGGGCCCGGCGGTTTCAGCGGCGGCACGGGCGCGAGCGGCATCGTGTCGACGATGGGCGGCGCCGGCGGCGGGCCTGGTGGTGGGGCTGGAGGCGACGTGAATGGCAGCGCAGGCCTCGGGGGTGGCGGAGCCGGCTTTTTCCTGTCCGGGGCGAACGCGCCGAGCGGAGGAGGCGTCGGTGGAGGGGTCTACGGGACGGCGCAACTGCTGCCCATCGTTGGCGGCTCCGGTGGCGGTGCGGGCGGCACCACCTTTGGGAATACCGGCGGAGGCGGCGGTGGCGGTGGAGGGGCTCTTGTGATCGCCTCCTCCGGGACCATCACGTTCGGCCAGCCCTCGGGGTTTGGAACGATCCTCGCCAAGGGCGGTAACGGCGGCGCCAACAATATTGCCCCTCCCGGCATTGGTGGCGGAGGTGGCGGGAGCGGCGGCGCAGTACGACTTGCGGCCACGACGATCACGAGCGCGGTGAACGGGAGCGGGGTGATCAACGTCTCCGGCGGCACCGCCCCGACCGGCACCGGCGGCGCGGGCGCCGGTGCGCGGGGCCGCATCCGCATCGAGTCGTACACCAACACCGCCCAGGTCAGTCTCGTGGGCGCGACGCCTTCCGTCGTGCTGCAGCCCCGGCCGGTCGTCCTGCCGAACACACCGACCCTCCGCATCACGGCAGTGGGTGGCGTTTCGACGCCCACGACGCCCGCGGCGTCGTTCGGCATTCCGGACGTCGTCCTGCCGGCGACGACCACCAACCCCGTACAGATCAGCCTGGCGGCGGCGCAGGTTCCACTCGGTACGACCGTCATCGTGTCGGTCAAGGCCCTGACGGGCGCCGGTTCCAGCACGCTCAGCGGTGGGCTTGCCGGGACGGTCGCCAGCTCGACGGCCACCGCGAGCGTGACCTTGCCGACCAACCAGCCGAGCATCATCACCGCGAGCGCGACGTTCGATCTGGTGGCGTCCTCGGGCCAAGGGCCGTTCTACGCCGAGGGGGAGCGAGTCGAGCGCGTGCGCATCGCCGCCAGTCTCGGAGGGGCCACGCGGGTCACGTACATCACGGCATCCGGTCGAGAGATCGCGGCGGCGCTGCTGCAATGAGGCAACGTCGCGGCCGCTGGCACTGGCTCGGCATCGGCGCCATCGGCGCCGCGCTTGGATTGCTGCCGGCGGGCTCGCAGACCCAGGAGCGCCCGCGTGCGGCCAACGGCGTGGCGGCGCATGCGGCCATATGGCTCTCCGGCGAGCGCTGGCTCATCGCCGGCGGGACGACCGGGCACGGTTCGAGTGATCGCGTGGAGATCGTCGGGGTCGACGGCCGCACGTCGATCACCAGCATGTCGAGTCCGCGAGCCGCTCACACGGCGACCGTGTTACCGAACGGCGTCGTGTTGCTGTCCGGTGGAGTGGCCGCGGGGCGTCCTCTCGATACGCTCGAGACGCTCGATCCAGCCACCGGCGCGGCGGCGCCGCTCAGCGTCCGCTTGCCGGTGGCCGTGGCGGAGCACGCCGCCACGGTGATTGCGGATGGGCGCGTCCTGGTCACGGGCGGCCAGGGCGCGGGCGCTGTACCCATCGCCACGGTCCAGGCCGTCGATCTCCGCAACGGTCACGTGGTCGAGCTGGTCGATCTCGTGGAGCCGCGCGCCGGCCACACCGCCACGCTGCTGACCGATGGACGCGTGCTCATTGCGGGTGGCCACGGACCGCGCGGCATCCTCCGCTCTGCCGAGGCATGGGATGGCCAGAACCTCGTCAGCGCCACCCTGACCCATCAATTGACCTCGGCTCGTACCGGGCACACCGCGACGCTCCTGCCCGGCGGCGACGTGCTGATCGCGGGCGGCGTCGGACCCAGCGGCCGGCCGCTCGCGACGATCGAGCGATTCGACCCGCAGACCGGCGCATTCCGCGCCGAACCCACCACGCTGCAGACGGCACGCGCGCATCACACGGCGACCTTGCTGCCGACCGGCGAGCTGCTCGTCTGGGGTGGCGCCGATCGGTCCGGGGCGCTGTTGGCCACGGGCGAGATCTTCGATCCGCGAACCGGCACCTCCCGCATCGTGACCACGCCGCGCGGGTCGATGACCGCCGATCGCACGGCACCCGCGCTCGGCGCAAGCTTGCCCGACGACGGCGCGCGCGACGTCCCGAGCACGCTGTCCGTCGCGCTCCGCTTCTCGGAGCCGCTGGCGGCGGCGAGTGTCACCACCGGCACGGTCACGCTGACCGGACCGGTGGGCCCGGTCGCGATCGGCGTTGTCCCGGCCGAGTCGGGCCTGCTCGCCTTCGTGACGCCGACGAGCCCGCTCGAGGCGGGCACGACCTATCAGCTCGAGCTCCGCGGGGTGCTGGACACCGCCGGGTGGCCGCTTGCCGCGACGCGCCTCACGTTCACCACGGCAGCGCGTGGAGGCGCCGTCGGAGGCGGCGGGGCCGGATCGTCTGACCCGCGCAGCCCGGACTCCCCGACACCCGGCCCAGTCGACGAGCGTGACCGCGACCGCGGCCGCGGCGACGACCAGGACGACGCGCCGGGCACCGACGCGCGGTCGCTCCCGCCCCTGGTCGCGGGGGCGGGCGTCACGGCGGTGTCGGGACGGGCCCTGCAGCTCGACGGCAGCGCGCTCGCCCACGTGACGCTCGAGATCGGGAACCGCACAGCGAAGACGGACCGGACCGGCCGCTTCCTGCTCGAAGAGGTTCCGCCGGGGCACCGCGAGATGGTGATCGACGGCCGGTCGGCCAGTCGGGCGGGGCGCACCTACGGGGTCTTCGAGGTGGGCTTGGAAATCACGGCGGGCCGGACGAACATCCTGCCCTACACGATCTGGATGCCGGAGATCGACACGGCGAACGCGGTCACGATTCCGTCGCCGACGACGACGGAGACGGTGATCACCTCGCCGCGCATCCCCGGGCTCGAGGTGCGGATCCCCGCGGGCTCGGTGCTCTACGACCACGAGCGCCGGGTGGTGCGGCAGGTGAGCCTCACCGAGATCGCGGTCGACCGTCCGCCGTTCCCGCTGGCGACGCACGTGGTCACACCGGTCTATTTCACGCTGCAGCCGGGCGGGGGGTACCTCCGCAATCTGGAGCGGGCCGGGGCCCGCGTGATCTATCCGAATCGTCGGGGGGCGCCGGCCGGCACGAGCTTCGAGTTCTGGCACTACGACCCCGGCGACAAAGACTGGTACGTGTACGGGCAAGGGAAAGTGACGGCCGATGGCAAGCAGATCGTGCCGGAGCCCGGCGTCGGGGTCTACGAGTTCACGGGCGCCATGGTGGCGCCGTCGGGTCTGGGGCCGCTGCTCGCCGCGATCGTGAACGGTCTGCGCGCGGGCGACCCGGTGGACGTGGCCACGGGGCTGTTCGTGATGGAGAAGACGGACCTGGCGAGCCCGGACACGCTGCCGCTCGGGCTGACGCGGACCTATCGGCAAAACGACAGCCGCTCGCGGCCCTTCGGCATCGGGGCCACGCACCCGTACGAGATCTTTCTGGTCGGGGACATGAATCCCTACACCTTCATCGATCTGATCCTGCCCGACGGGGGGCGGGTGCACTTCGCCCGGACCTCGGCGGGGACGGGCTTTGTCGACGCCGTGTACGAGCACACGGCGACACCGACGGCGTTCTATGGCGCGAAGATCGTCTGGAACCCGGCCGGGCTAAACTGGTATCTGACCCTGCGGGACGGCACGCGCTACTCCTTCCCGGAAGGCTCGGGGGCCACGACACCCCAGCAAGTGGCGGTGACGGAGATCCGGGACCGGTTCGGCAACACGCTGCAGTTCACGCGGGACGGCACGTCTAAGGATCTGTTGAAGGTCACCTCGCCGGGCGGCCGGTCGATCCAGTTCGTGTACGACGAGGCCCACCGGATCATCCAGGCGATCGACCAGCTGGGGCGGACGGTGAGCTACGCGTACGACGCCAGCGGCCGGCTGGTGAAGGTGACGGACCCGGCAGGCGGGGTGACGGAGTACACGTACGACGCGTCGCACCGGATGCTGACCGTGAAGGACGCGCGGGGGATCACGTATCTGACGCACGCCTACGACAGCAGCGGGCGGGTGATTACGCAGACGCAGGCGGACGGGACGACCTACCAGTACGCGTACACGGTGGACGTGAACAACGCGATCACGCAGACGGACGTGACGGACCCGCGGGGGCTGGTGCGGCGGGTGACGTTCAACAGCCAGGGGTACGTGGTGACGGACACGCGGGCGGTGGGGCGGCCGGAGCAGCAGGTGACGACCTACACCCGGCAGGCGGGGACGAATCTGGTGCAGGCGGTGACGGACGCGCTAGGGCGGCAGACGAGCTTCACGTACGACGCGAAGGGGAACGTGACGTCGGTGACGCGGCTGGCGGGGACGGGGCAGGCGGTGCCGACGAGCCTGACGTGGGAGGCGCCATCGCCGACGACGTTCAACCGGCTGACGAGCGTGACGACGCCGCTGCCGACCACGACGACGTGGACGTATGACGACGCCAACCGGCGGATCACGGTGACCGACCCGCTGGGGCACACGAGCGTGATCACGCACAGCACGGCGGGGCAGCCGGTCTCCATCACGAATGCCCTGGCGCAGGCGACGAGCTTGGAGTACGACGGGCAACACAATCTGACGGCGACCGTGGACCCGCTGGGCAACCGGACGACCCGAACGTACGACACGGCGGGGCGGCCGATCCAGCAGACCGACCCCGGCGGGCGGACGACGGGGCTGGCCTACGATCTCCTGAGCCAACTGCGGGCGATCGGTGACGCGGGAGGCGGCACGACGCGCTTCAGCTATGACCCGAACGGGAATCTGCTGAGCGTGACGGACGCGCGGGGCAACAGCACGAGCTATGTTTACAACACCATGGACCGGCTGACCACTCGGACGGACCCGCTGGCCCACAGCGAGACGACCAGCTACGACAACAACGGCAACCCGACCAGCTTCACGGATCGGAAGAGCCAGGTGACGAGTACGACGTACGACGGCTTGGACCAGCCGATGCTGGTGACTTACCAGGACGGCTCGACGATCAGCTACACGTGGGACGCGGGCAACCGGGTGACGCAGGTCGTGGACTCACTCGGCGGCACGATCACCCGCACCTACGACGGCCTGGATCGGCTGACGTCCGAGACGACGCCGGAGGGCTCGGTCAGCTACACGTATGACACTAACGGCCGGCGGACTGGCATGACGGTCAACGGCCAGCCGGCCATCACGTACGCGTACGACAACGCCGACCGACTCACGTCGATCACCCAGGGCGCCGCAGTCGTGACCTTCGCCTACGACAACGCGGACCGGCGCATCACTCTCACCCTCCCGAGCGGCGTCATCACGAGCTACGCCTACGACGCCGCCTCTCGGCTGAGCGGACTGACCTACACGCTCAACACGACGACCCTTGGGACCCTGCTCTACGGCTACGACGCCAGCGACAACCGGCAAGTCGTGGGTGGTACCTGGGCGCGCACCAATCTACCCCCACTGCTCGAGGCGGCCACGTACAACGCGGCAAACCGCCAGCTCACCTTCGGCGCCCAGACGCTGACCTACGACTTGAACGGCAACCTGACGAGCGACGGGACGAGCACGTACACCTGGGACGCGCGGGATCGCCTGACGGCGCTCGCCGGGCCCAACCCGGCGAGCTTTGTCTACGACGGTGCCGGGCGCCGCCGCGCGAGAACCATCGGTGGCACCACGACCAATGTCCTCCACGACGGGCTCAATCCCGTGCAGGAGCAGGCGGGCGTGTCGATCCGGAACCTGCTGACTGGGCTCAGGGTGGATGAGTTCCTTACCCGGGATGACGGGGCTGGGACGCGCGGGTTCCTGGGGGACGCGTTGGGCTCGACGCTGGCGCTGGTGGACGCGAGCGGGCTTGTGCAGGCGACGTACACCTACGATCCATTCGGGACTACGTCGATCACAGGATCGCCCGGCGCCAATGCGCTGAGCTACACGGGCCGAGAAGATGATGGGACCGGGCTGAAATACTACCGGGCGCGGTACTACCATCCTGGGCTCCAGCGGTTCATCAGCGCGGATCCCATCGATCAACCTGCCGGGGGGAATCTGTATGTCTACGTCTACAACAATCCGCTCGCGTCGACGGACCCTCTGGGCCTGTACACAGTTGGCGGCGGTCTCGGCGCCGGAGCGGGCGCGGGTGTTGGATTTGGCGCTGCGGGATCCCTCTCTGCTCAGGGTGGTATCGCATTCAACTCCGACTGCGTGGGTGTCGGAGGTGCCGTGTCCGGCGGTGCCTTCGTTGGTGGACCGACTAGTGGACTCACGTGGGCCCCGGGGGAAGGACTTCGTGCGGAGACACCATCGAACCCCGGCCCAGCAGCCAATCTGATTGGTGGCTACATGATGGGCCTTGGCTTTTCGAAAATAGGCCCTGGGATTTCGGTTTCGACTGCGCGGAACTTCGCGCAGCTTGCCGGGCCCTCGGAGACCGCTCAGTTCACGCTTGTCTTCGTGACTATCGAGATCAGCCATTCCCTGGACCGTCAGAACCCGTACTACGCAATGGGACTCTCTGGTGCGTTCGGGCTCGGCCTTGCGGCGTTCAAGACGGCCACACCCGCCGCTGGCACGTTTGATGCCCCGTTGGTAGGCGGCGGCTGCCGGACAAAGAGCCAGAGCAAGAGCTCAAGATAGCGACACACTATGCGTGATGACGCTCAACTTGGAAGACGCGGCGGCGCCCTGATCGTCGGGGTCAGTGGATTGGCACTGGCGGTGATCCTATTCCTGATCCTTTGGATTGCACTATCGATCGTTCCATCCGCCATCGACTTGAGGGCCGGATTGCTTACGGTTGTCGTCTGCTTGGTAGGTTGGACGTTGACGTTGTGGGCTGTTTTCCTTCCTACGGTACGAGCCATACTTCTCGGGCAATCAGGGCACCATTCGAGGGTACTTACGGTGTCTCGTCGGGCGATCCGCGCAGGGCTTCTCTTCTGGGGGATTCTCAGTGCTGCTACAGTCGCATCTATCCTCGACGTTCAGCTCCGCCTGCGCGCATCACTCGGTTCTGAGGCCGGCACAGCCTTTGACTTGTCAGGTTTGAGCGCCGTCCTCGCCCTAGTTGGCCTTTCCGTCGCGCTATTTCACGTTAGGCCCGGCCGCCGCTGATTGATGGCAGCAACCGAATCGTCTCATGTTCCTATCGGGCGCGCTACTACCACACGGACCTCCAGCGCTTCATCAGCGAAGATCCGATTGGGCTGGCGGCTGGAGACGTCAACTTCTACGTCTACGTCGCCAACAACCCGCTCAGCTTCATCGATCCGCTCGGCCTCGATCGCGGCAGACCACGTGCGGCGGGATTGTTTGGCGGTGCGGGCCCGCTCGGCCTCGTCACGCCTAACCAAGCCTCCTGCTTCGAGAGGCACCGTCTTTCGAGTGTCGTCGGGTCCGTGACACAGGGTACGGGGCTAGAGGGACTTTCGACAGTCGTCGAGATTGTCTCGCCAGTGGCCGTCGCATCTTTGACCGGCGATATCATCGCAACCGGCCTCAAGGCGACACGCGTCGGCGTGGGAGGACCTACTCAGCCTTATGCAAGCGGCCTCAATATGGTATTCCGCCAGCTTGGGCGCGCGGTCGGGAGCCGGAGTCTCACGGGAGCCCTCGTAGCTGTCGGTGACGTGGCGACTCCTGCGCTGGCGGTGACAGGGGCCTTCGTCGCGGGCTATGATCTGACGACGCTCGCACAGTGCACACTAGGAGTGTTGAACTAAAATGGTCATGTCCCGCAACTGGCGTTCAGAAATTCTCGGCCGTTTCGCCGATCGGGAAGACCTTGGGGCTAACGAGGCTTATCGGCGATTTTGGTCTCAGCTGCCGGAAGCTGACGTGCTAGAGCTCTTTGCCTTGCTGGAATCCGAGTATCTTTTCCCTCCAGGTCTACTGCGTCCGAACGATTCGCTAGAGAGGCTCTTCCAACCCGTTCGGACCCAGAATCCTCTGCGGTGGCTGATCTATCGTGCGAGAGGCGAAGACCGGATGTCCGAGGTGAATTATCAGCTGGCCAAAAGGCAACGGCGTCATGGAACTCTGGACAAGTGGAAGCGCATTGATACTGTCGACGACTTGATTAGAGCGTGGTGTGGACTTCTGCCTGCCGGCGTCACATAGAACGACGTAACTCACCTCCCGATGGCCTGAGTCGCGAGTCCTCATGTAGCGGCGCGACCTTGCGCCGCAGGTGAGGTGAAGCTTTATCTTGCCGTCGTCGTTTTGTAGCTGTCCGTCTGTTGAGTCCCGCCCTCGCCCGCGCTCCCGACTGACCCGACCCGCCTGAACGCTCGTCGCGCGCCGCGAGCGAGGTCCCTGCCTCTTTCTTAGCCGCCTCGGGGCGCCCGCTTCTTGAGCGTCTCACGCTCGACGAGGGTGTCAATGAGCTGGAGGACCTGCTTGCGGTCCTGGGGCGGCAGGGCCTCGACCTGGCGCAGCCGGTGCCACAGACGGGGATTGGCCCGACCGGCCGGGGTGGCGACGGGGCGGTAGCCGACCAGTTCGTCGACGGACACCCGGAGGATCTGGGCCAGGGCGGTGAGGTGGCGGGCCGGGGCCTTCTCGGCGTGGCTCTCGTAGTAGGCGATCATCCGCTGCGAGGCGCCGATGGCCAGGCCGAGCTGGCCCTGGCTGAAGCCGCGGGCTTCGCGGATGCGGCGGAGCCGGGGCCCGAAGGCCTCGACGGGCCCGCGCGGCCGGCGGCGGGTCTTGAGCGTCGTCCCCATGGCTCTCCCCAGCGACGGTGAGCGGCTCGTCGCCGGCGGCATTGTACGGGCGAGTTCGGCGGCGGCGGCCGGGGGGCTGTATACCGCGCTTGACACGCTCATACACTGAGTGTATTGGTAGCTCGCCGTCAGAGCAACCACTCATCGCGGGGTGGCCGGGCCGCACGAGAGGACTTGACAGGATCGCGCGGGAGGGCAGACGTGGGACGGATCCCGCCGGACGAGCTGGAGCGACTCAAGCGCGAGGTCCCGCTGGCCGCGCTGGCCGAGGCCCGCGGCGTCGCGCTCACGCCGCACGGGGCCGATCTGATCGGGCGCTGTCCCTTCCACGACGACCACGAGCCGAGCCTGGTGATCACGCCGGCGAAGAACCTGTGGCACTGCCTGGGCGCCTGTCAGCGGGGCGGCTCGGTCATCGACTGGGTGATGCAGGCCGAGGGCCTGAGCTTCCGGCACGCCGTCGAGGTGCTGCGCACCGATGCCACCACGATCCCCGCGGTGTCGACGAGTCTGGGCCGCGCGAAGCGGTCGACGGTGACGCGGCTGGCGGCGCCGATCGCGCGCGACGCGGCCGACCACGAGGTGCTCCAGCAAGTGGTGGCCTACTACCACGCGACGCTGACGGCGAGCCCCGAGGCGCTGGGCTATCTCGAGCGCCGCGGCCTGCGCTCGGCCGAGCTCATCGACCATTTTCAACTCGGCTTCGCCAACCGCACGCTCGGCTACCGGCTGCCGGCGCGCAATCGCCAGACGGGCGCCGCACTGCGCGGGCGTCTCGAACAGCTCGGCGTCTTGCGCGCGAGCGGGCACGAACACTTCAACGGAGCGCTGCTGGTCCCGATCACCAATGAGGCGGGCCAGGTCGTCGAGCTCTATGGGCGCCGGCTCGCAACCGATGCGCGGGCCGGGACGCCGCGGCATCTCTACCTCCCCGGCCCGCTGCGTGGGGTCTTCAACGTCCAGGCGCTCGCCGGCGCGAGAGAAGTCATCCTGTGCGAGGCGCTGCTGGACGCGCTGACCTTTTGGGCGGCCGGCTATCGGCAGGTGACGGCAAGCTATGGCATCGAGGGTTTCACGGACGAGCATCTCGCGACGGTCCAGCGCCTCGGGATCGACCGCGTCGTGATCGCCTATGATGCCGACGAGGCCGGCGATCACGCCGCCGAAGTGCTGGCGGACGAGCTGGCGCCGCAGGGCATCGCGTGCACGCGGCTCGTCTTTCCGCGCGGACTCGATGCCAACGCCTACGCGCTCACGGTGAGCTCGCCGGCCGAGGCCTTCGGCACGCTGCTCCAGGCCGCGGTGCCGATCGGCCCGAGCCCTGCACCGCGACGCCCGCCGTCGATCGCCTCGCCGCTGGCGAGCGCCGTCGAGGCAACACTGACGTCCTCCCTGCCGCCGCCCTCGTCGGAGAACCTCGCCACCATGGCGGCGGCTTTCTCTTTAGCTGCTGATCTCAGGGACGTCGCGGTCGCCGCCGACGTCACGCCACCGCCCGAGACTCCATCGGCCGCGGTGCCCCCGAACGCTGACGACCTCGGCGTCACGCTCGGCGATCGCGAGTACCGGGTGCGTGGCCTCGGCCGCAATCTCAGCTACGACAGCCTCAAGGTCACGCTGCGCGTGGCCCGCGGCGCGCGCCTCTACCTCGACACGCTGGATCTCTACGCCGCCCGCCAGCGCGCCGGCTTCGTGAAGCAGGCCGCCGAGGAGCTCGAGCTAGCCCCCGAGGTCCTCAAGGGTGATCTGGCCACGCTGCTGCTGACGTGCGAGCAGCGCCAGGACCAGCTGATCCGGGCGGCGCTGACGCCCAAGCCCACGACCGTCGAGCTGACCGACGCCGAGCGCACGGCGGCGCTCGAGCTGCTCACCGATCCGCATCTCCTGGACCGCATCGTCGCCGATGTCGCGCGGTGCGGCCTGGTCGGCGAGACGACGAACACGCTGGTCGGCTACCTGGCGGCGGTGTCCCGCAAGCTCGATGAGCCGCTGGCGGTGCTGATCCAGAGCGCGTCGGCGGCGGGCAAGACGGCGCTCATGGACGCGCTGCTGGCGATGCTCCCCGACGACGAGCGGGTGCTCTACTCGGCGGTGACCGGCCAGGCGCTCTTCTATCTCGGCGAAACGGATCTCGCCCACAAGCTCTTGGCGATCGCCGAGGACGAGGGCGTCAGCCGCGCCGGCTACGCGCTCAAGCTGCTGCAGAGCGAGGGCGTGCTGACGATCGCGTCCACCGGCAAGGATCCGACGACCGGGCGGCTCACGACCCACACGTATCGCGTCCAGGGGCCGGTGATGCTGCTGCTGACGACCACGGCGCCCGAGCTGGACGAGGAGCTGCGCAACCGCTGCCTGGTGCTGACGGTCGACGAGGACCGCGCGCAAACGCGGGCGATCCATCGCCAGCAGCGGGAGCGGCAGACGCTGGCCGGCCTGCTGGCCGAGCGCGACCGGGTGCGGGTGCGGAAGCTCCACCAGGACGCGCAGCGGTTGCTCCGGCCGCTCCTGGTCGTGAACCCCTACGCCCGCGCCCTGACCTTTCGGGACGACCGGACGCGGACGCGGCGCGATCATCTCAAGTACCTGACCCTCATCCGCGCGCTGGCGCTCCTGCACCAGCACCAGCGCCCGCTCAAGACGGTGATGCATCACGCTGAGCGAGTCGAGTACGTGGAGGTGACGCTCGAGGACATCGCCGTCGCCAACCGACTGGCCCACGAGGTCCTGGGCCGCTCGCTCGACGAGCTGGCTCCGCAGACGCGCCGACTGCTCGGCCTGCTCGCCGCGATGGTGCGCGAGGCCTGCGAACGTCAGGCGCTCGCCCGGGCGACCTACCGCTTCACCCGGCGCGACGTCCGCCGCTTCACGGGGTGGAGCGACTTCCAGGTGCGCACGCATCTCGACCGGCTGATCAGCCTGGAGTACGTGCTCGTGCATCGCGGCAGTCGCGGCCAGGGCTTCGTCTACGAGCTGCTTTACGACGGCCAGGGCCAGGACGGCGAGCCGTTCGTCATGGGGTTGGTCGACGTGGAAGGCCTGCGGGCATCACTACGACGCGAGTCCGGCGGGAACTTCGAGGGGGGAAACGGCGACTTCGAGCCCCCAAACGGCGACGTCGAGGGGCGGTCGAGCCCCCAACGAGGGGCCAGTGAGCCCCGGGTGAGGGGCGGCGAAAACACGAGCGATCCTCGTCGCGACGAGGACTTGCCCGCGTCGATGCGCGATTCGCCTGAAAACGCACATCTGGACGAGCGCGCGACCGCGGAATCGTACGTACCTGCACGCCGTAGCTTCATCGCAGCTTCTTCTTTAGCTGCTGAAGCCGCTGAGGTCCGGCAATGAGCCTTGCCGCGGCGACCACCTTGCCGACGCCGCCACCGCCGGGCGCGTGGGCCGACGTCGTGGCGCGCTATCTGGAGGCGCTGCGGCTGACCCACTACGCCGCCGACACCGTGCACATCCGCGCGCTCTACCTGAAGTACTTCACGGCGTGGGCCGCGGCGCGCGGGCTCACGAAGCCGGAGGACATCACGCGCGCCGCGCTCGAGCGCTACCAGCGCTGGCTCTATCACTACCGCAAGCGCACCGGCACGCCGCTGAGCGTGTGGAGCCAGCACGGCCGACTGGTCGCGGTGAAGGGCCTCTTCCGCTGGCTGACCAAGCAGCGCGTGCTCGCCACGAACCCCGCCGCCGAGCTCGAGCTGCCGCGCGTGACCGCGCAGCGGCTGCCGCAGCCGCTCACCGACGCCGAGATCATCGACGTGCTCGCGCACGCCGACCCGACGACGCCGATCGGCCTGCGCGACCGCGCGCTCCTGGAGATCGGCTACTCGACGGGGCTACGGCGCATGGAGCTGATCCGGCTGCGGCTGTACGATCTCGATCTCGCCCGCGGTGTCCTCGTCGTCCGCGAGGGCAAGGGCCAGAAGGATCGCGTGGTCCCCATTGGCGAGCGGGCGATCGCCTGGCTGGAGAAGTACCTCGACGAGGCCCGGCCCGAGTTTGTCGTCGAGCCCGACGAGGGCACGGTCTTCCTCACCCGGCGGGGCCGGCCCTTTCATCCCAACAACCTCTCCCGCCTGACCCGCGACTACCTGGTCGCCGCGGGGATCGCCAAGCGCGGGGCGTGTCACCTGCTACGCCACACGATGGCGACGGGGATGCTCGAGCACGGCGCCGACGTGCGGGTGATCCAGGAGATCCTCGGCCACGCGCGGCTGACGACCACGCAACTCTACACGCGCGTGTCGATCCGGCTGCTCAAGGCCGTGCACACCGCGACCCATCCCGCGGCCACGCTGGCGCGCCCCGCCGCGCCGCCGGCGGCTGTCGACGGCGCCGCCACCGGCCAGCTGGAGGGGCCCGCTTCTCTCTTAGCCGCTAAAGCCTCTAAAGAGAAAGCACCGCCGCCGTATACTCAACGGCATGAGGACGGCACCGAGTCTGGAGCCTGATGCCGACGCTGCTGCGCGTCGAGGGCTTTCGGTTTTTCTTCTTCAGCAACGAAGGCCAGGAGCCGCCGCACGTGCACGTCAGCAGGGGCGATGGCGTCGCGAAGCTGTGGCTAGCGCCGATTCAGCTGGCGTATGCGCGCGGGCTCACGCCGGCCGAACTGCGGCGCGTGCGCGAGCTGACGCGGGATCACGCGCCCACGTTTCTGGAGCGGTGGCATGAAGTCTTTGATCGTTAGAGCCCCCGACGCCCGGGCGCACACGATCGAATTCATCCCGGATGCGCTCGTGGTGCACCTCGAAGACGGGCGCTCGCTGACGGTCCCCCTGGAGTGGTTTCCGCGGCTCCGGGACGCGTCCGCCGAGGCCCGAGGACGCTGGGAGCTGATCGGCCGCGGGCTCGGCATCCACTGGCCGGATCTCGACGAGGATCTCTCCGTCGCTGGCCTCCTCGGCGTCCCGGATTGAGCCCGGGCGTCCCGCATCGCGGCCTCCCGAAGACCCCGACCCCGCCACCGACTGGCCTGAGCGCGGCGCTCGCCGCGATCTTGGTGCGGCGGGCCTCTCGTCGCTACTATCGTGGCGATGGTCACGTCAGCGCCGGGCCGTAGCGCCTCCAGGATCGCATCCGACGGCCGAGGGGCTACCGAGATACTCCCCGAAAACGAGGTTTTCGGTCATCTCCCTCGTCGACGTCCCGACCATGCTGTCGGCGCAACCTGCCTCGGCGGCACTCGGCCTCATCGCCGCGACTCGCATTTGGGGCAACGTCGATTTTCCGGCCAGACTCGCAGTGGGCGTTACTCTCGGGCGCGCTACTACCATCCCGGCCTGCAGCGCTTTATCAGCGAAGATCCCGTCGAATTCGACGGCGGGGACGTCAACCTCTATGCGTATGTCGCCAACAATCCCGTGAGCCGGCGTGACCCGCTTGGGCTCACGTGGACAACCAACGCCCGATTCCTGGCGGACTTTTTCACGGGTGGAGGGGCCACGACGCGTCAGTACGGGCCCGGAGCCATCCAAACCACGGAGCTGCAACAGTCTGTTGCCGCCCAGAAGATGCGCGATGCGTTCGTCGCGGGTGGCTGCAAGGGCGTGTCCGGGTTCACCTACCAAACGGGGGAGGCCTATTGGGACACGATCGCCAACCCTCGAACTGCGGATTGGTCCAGTACTGCCGCTCAGGTGGGTGGGTTCGCTGGCGCGAGCGTGGTGAACAGCGGCAACGGCACGATCACGATCACTATCCGGAACAAGGCCGGCGCGCAGGCGAAGTCCTATGCTTGCTGGATAACGAGACGGGGATGCACTCTTGCTTGGAACCAAAACCAAGCGTCGCCGGTTGGCGCCGGCGGCAAGAGGAGGCATCCCCGTGCCCACGAGAATACCGGCATCGGAGCGGACGAGCCAGAAGCTTGACGAGCTGCTGACCCAGGGCGTCGCCGGCGGCGATGCGCGCGCCGAACTGCTGAAGCTGGCCGTGCGGAAGATTGTGGAGGAGGCGCTGGAAGCGGAGGTCGCCGACGCCGTGGGTCGGGGCTACTACGAGAATGGGGCGCCGCCCGGCGCTGGCTACCGTAATGGCTATCGCCGCGGCCGGCTCGCCACCGCCGAGGGGCCCATCGAGTATGGCGTGCCGCAAGTCGCCGATCGCGCCGAGCCGTTCGCATCCCGCTTGCGGGCCGGCCTGGCGGGCCGCACCGCGGAGCTCGAGCGCTTGGCGGTGGAGATGTTCGCGCGGGGGCTGAGCACGCGGGACATCGAAGCGGCGTTTCGCGATGCGAGTGGGGCCAGCGTGCTGAGTCGCACGGCGGTCAGCCAGGTGACCGAGCGGCTCTGGCAGGAGTACGAAGCCTTCGCCGGGCGAGACCTCAGCGAATTCTCGATCGCCTACCTGTTCGTCGACGGGGTGGCCGAGCGGCTGCACGCCGGCCTGCCGCGGGAAGCGGTGCTCTGTGCCTGGGGCATCACCGACGATGGCCAGAAGGTCCTGCTGCACCTGGCGCCGGGCACGAAGGAGGACACGGCGAGCTGCACGGCCTTCTTCGAGGATCTCAAACGCCGCGGATTGGCCGACCCGCTGCTCGTCGTCACCGACGGGGCGCCGGGGCTGATCCGCGCTGTCGAGACGTGCTTCCCCCGAGCGCTGCGCCAGCGCTGCCTGGTCCACCGGCTGCGGAATCTGCGCAGCAAAGCCCCGGAGAGCCGGTGGCCGGAGATCGCGCTGCGGGCGCGCGGCTGTTACGAGGCCGCGTCGCCGGCCCTCGCCACGGTGCTGCGCGATGACTTCGTGCAGACGTACGAGCGGGAGCTGCCGGCCGTGGTGCAGTGTTTCCGCGACGACTTCGAGGCATGCATCGCCCACCTCCGCTTCCCGCTCCGGCATCGCCGCGTCGTGCGCACCACCAATTTGCTCGAGCGGCTGTTCCTCGAAGAGCGCCGCCGGACGAAGATCATCCCGAACGCGTTCGGCGAGCGGCCGGTGCTGAAGCTGATGTACGCGGCCGTCATCCGCGCCGCCGAACGGTGGCGCGGGATCGCGGTCGGCGAGTTCGAGCAGCGCCAACTGCGAGCGATCCGTGATGAGCTCGGCCGGGCTCACGCTGAGCGCGTGGCGCCAGCCGTCACGCCGCGACAGACCACGCCAGTCCGAAAACTTCGAGCTGATCGATGATCGTGCCGGTGTGCGTCGCCGCATTTGGCTCCAGATCGACGATCTCGGGGTGGGCCGCTATCTCACCATCCCCGAAATCTTCCCGATTCGCTCACCATCGAGTGCATCGGCGCCTCGATTATCCAGCGTCGCTGGGACTTGACCGATCGGCCGACTTGACCGGCTACAGCCGTTTCATCGAGATACGATCCGCGCCGGGGTCATTCCACTCCGGCTTGAAGACGAAGCCTTAGAGCTTCTGCGCGAGTGGGTGCGCGGTTATATCACGGGCCATCTATCGGAGGACATCGTCGAGCTGCGTCAGGAGCTTACTAAGGAACTCTACGCTTGAGCGCTGCCGGGCCGCCTGCTCGATCTAAGGCTACCGCTCCGGACGGAGCCAGACAGTTCGCGTGAGGGGACAA
>QHTE01000137.1 GCA_003220685.1 Candidatus Rokuibacteriota bacterium | reverse complement strand
CACGTCTCGCCGCAATTGTCATCACCGCCAAAAGACTTGGCTAGAATCTCGGTTCACACCGACCTCACAAATCTTTCACACTCACTGCAGATCTCTACGCATCCAAAGTGGCTAAGATTTCAATTTTACGTGTTTCTCAAAATCGGCACGAGATGTGCCGCCTTTTTGCTTGTTCGTTGCTGTGATCTTGTTGGGCCCCCGGGGGGGGCTCCCAATGAGCGAGTGGATCGTGACCCAGACTTTTTCAGCCCTGTGACTCCCAACCGATCGCACACCGCGCCAATCCAGGATCACATAGACATAGACCGCGCCATCGATGACCTCCTCGGGATAAATCACGCTCCAAGGTGTTGGAGCACCGAGACTGGAGAAAGGTGATGTGGCAGCCTAAGTATGCCGGCGTCATTTGGTTAGTCTTGTCTGCGGTCGGAGGAATCGGGCTGCCTCCCGCCAAGGCGGTGGCTCAGAGCAACCCGATCGTGATCGAGAATCAGCAGCCGGGGACGAGCCAGTGGCGGCTCAGCACCAAGGGGACGGACGCCGTGGGCCAGATCAAGGGTTATGCGTCCGCCACCAGCGTCAACAAGGGCGGGAACATCACCTTCCATGTGAGCGTCAACCCGGCGGCGCAGAACTACACCATCGACGTCTATCGGATCGGATGGTATCAGGGGTTGGGCGGGCGCTTGATGCAGAGCAGCGGCTCGCTCATCGGTGTCCAGCAACCCACCTGCCCCACGGACGCGACGACGGGAATGATCGAGTGCCAATGGGCGCCAGCTTACACGTTGGCCACCCAGACCTCGTGGACCAGCGGGATCTATCTCGCTCTCCTGACGAACGCGCAGGGGCTCCAGAACTATATCGTGTTCGTCGTCCGCGACGACAGCCGCGTCGCCGCCCTGCTCTACCAGCAGCCCGTGGCGACCTATCAGGCCTACAACGACTATCCCTTTGACAGCGCGACCGGCAAAAGCCTCTACGAGTTCAACAGCTATGGGGCGAACACGGTGACTGGAGGTAAGAGAGCGGTCAAGGTCTCGTTCGACCGGCCGTATGACGACGACGGCACCGGCGCCGCCTGGGGCCAATCCTTCTTCTCATGGGAGGTCAACTTCGTCCGCTGGATGGAGAAGTCCGGGTATGACGTCACGTACTCGACCGACGTCGACACCCACACGGACGGCGCGCGCCTGTTGAACTACCGCGGCATCCTCTCCGTCGGCCACGACGAGTACTGGTCGAGGCCCATGTTTGACGCCTTCGGACGCGGGGGTCAACCTCGCCTTCTTCGGCGCCAACGCGATCAACTGGCAAGTGCGGTTCGAGTCTTCGACCACCGGTGTGCCGAACCGCGTGGTGGTCTGTTACAGGGACGCCACCCTCGACCCGGTCGCCGACCCGAGCCTGAAAACCGTCCTTTGGCGTGACCCGCCGGTCAACCGTCCGGAGCAGACGTTGATGGGCGTCCAGTACGCCAACCAGGTGCAGTTTAATCAACAGACGGGCCTCACCGTCCCGTACGTCGTTACAAACAGCGAGAACTGGGTGTACGCCGGGACGGGGTTCAAGGACGGGGACAGCGTGCCAGGGATCGTCGGGTACGAGGCCGATCACTTGTTCAGCCAGTACCCCCAGCCGAACGCGGTGAGCGGCACGTACACGCTGCTCTCGAACTCGCCCTTCATTGACGTGAACAACACCTCGAATTATGCCAACTCATCCGTCTACCAGGCACCGAGTGGCGCTTGGGTGTTCGGAGCCGGGACGAGTAGCTGGAGCTTGGCGTTGGACAACTACGGCAACGGAGCGACCCTCGTCGACCCACGCATTCAGCAGACGACGGCGAACATCCTCGACCGGTTTGTCCAGCCGAGTGACTTCACGCTGAGCGCCTCGCCGTCGAGCGCGACGGTGGCGCAGGGCGGTTCGACGAAATATAGCGTCACGATCAGCCCGACGGGTGGCTTCAGCGGCCCGGTCACGCTGAGCGTGAGCGCAGGACTGCCAAGCGGCGCCAGCGGCTCCTTCGATCCGAACCCGGCGACCGCGTCCTCCATCCTCTCGGTGTCGACGGATCCGAGCACGCCGGTCGGGGCCTATACGCTCACCATCAAGGGTGTCAGCGGCACTCTGACCCATACCACCACAGTCACGCTCGTCGTGAACTCGGCCCCCGACTTCAGCCTGAGCGCGTCGCCCGCGAGCCGGACGGTGACGCAAGGCGGTCCGACGAGCTACAGCGTCATGATCAGCGCGACGGGCGGCTTCACCGGCCAGGTCAACCTGAGCTTGGACGGACTGCCAAGCGGCGCCAGCGGCTCCTTCGATCCGAACCCGGCGACCGCGTCCTCAACCCTCTCGGTGATGACGAGCTCGAGCACGCCGACCGGGGCCTTCACCCTCACGATCACCGGGGTCAATGGCAGCCTGACGCGTACCACCACCCTCGCGCTCGTCGTGAACCCGTCCCCGCCGACGGCGCCGTCCAGCTTGACCGCAACGGCCCTCAGCAGTAGCCGCATCGATCTCACCTGGGCCGCCTCCTCCGGCGCTGTGACTAACTATCAGGTCGAGCGCTGCCA
>QHTE01000064.1 GCA_003220685.1 Candidatus Rokuibacteriota bacterium | reverse complement strand
TCATCGGATTCACCGAGCGGCCGGAATCGTCGACGATGGTCAGGGCGACGATCTCGACCGCGCCGGTCTCGGGGTCGACCTCCAGCTCGCACACCTCGCAGCCGTTGGCGAACGCGAACGCCGGGTTCTCGTGCATCTTCGCGGCGGCGAGCGTGGTGCCGAGCGCCGGCGGCAGCTTGCCCGCGGCGGCCGCGCGCGCGAGCTCGAAGATCCCGACCGACCGGTCCGTGCCGACGACGCGGAACGCGCCGTCGCCGTACTCGATGTCGCCCGGGGCCGCTTCGAGGAGATGCGCCGCCATGGTGCGGCCGGCGACGACGACGCCGTCCGAGGCCTCGACCGCGGCGCTCCCCGCCCTCACCATCGACCGCGAGGCGAACGTGCCGACGCCCTTCGCCACGCGATCGGTGTCGCCCATGACCACGCGCACCGCGTCGAACGGCAGGCCGAGCCGCTCGGCGACGACCTGGGCGAAAACGGTCTCGTGGCCCTGGCCCTGCGAGACGGCCCCGATCGGCACCTCGACCACGCCCTCGGGCAGCACCCGCACCTCGGCGAACTCCTGCGGCACGCCGCCGGTGCCCTCGATGTACGGGCCGACGCCGAGGCCGCGGAGCCGGCCGCGCCGCGCGGCATCGGCGCGGCGTGAGGCGAAGCCGCCCGGATCGGCGAGCTCGAGCGCCTCGTCGAGGCGCGCGACGTAGTCGCCGGAGTCGTAGACGGCGCCGGTAGCCGTGCGATAAGGAAAGGCTCGGACCATGTTGGCGCGCCGGAGCGCGACCCGGTCGCGGCCGGTCTCGCGCGCCGCTTGCTCGATCAGGCGCTCGACGGTGTAGACGCACTCGATGCGGCCGACGCCGCGATAGACGTTGATCGGCACCGTGTTGGTGAGGGCGCCCTCGACGCGCAGATGAATGGCCGGGATCGCGTAGAGCCCGGAGATCATCCGCTCCATGTTGGAGAGCGTCGAGATCGGGATGCTCGGCGCGACGTAGGCGCCGAGGTTCGGCGTCGAGTGCACGCGCAGCGCGGTGACGCGCCCGGCCGCGTCGAGCGCGAGCTCGCCACGCAGCAGATGATCGCGCGACTGGACGTCGCTGACAAATCCCTCGGACCGGGTCGACACCCACTTCACGGCGCGGCCGAGCCGCCGCGCGGCCCACGCGACCGCCGCGTACTCCGGGTACACCTGGATCTTCGAGCCGAAGCCGCCGCCGACGTCGGCGGTGACGCAGCGCACGCGCTCGGCCGCGACGCCCAGGACGCGCGCCAGGTTCGCGGCGAGCTGATGGACGCTCTGAAGCCCCGCGTAGAGCGTGTAGCGCCCCGCTCCGGCGTCCCACTCGGCGAGGGCGGCGCGCGGCTCGAGAAAGCAGGTGATGAGCCGGTTGTCGACCAGAGTCAGGCGCGTGACGTGGGCGGCGGCGGCGATCGCGCGCGCGGTCGCTTCGCCATCGCCGCATTCCCAGTCGTAGGCGCGGTTCTCCTCGACCCCGGCGTGCAGGCGCGGCGCGCCCTCCGCGAGTGCCGCGACGGCGTCGACCACCGGGGGGCGCTCGGCGTAGCGCACCCGCACGGCCTCGGCGGCGTCGCGAGCCGCGGCCGCCGTGGCCGCGACGACGATCGCGACCGGCTCGCCCACGTGGCGCACGGTGTCGGTCGCGAGCGGAAACCACGGCGGCTCGGCGAACGCGGAGCCGTCGCGGCTCCGGATGCCGCCGCCGCGCTCGGCGATCAACGTCGGGATCGGTCCGACTCCGGCGGCGACGAGATCACGCCCGGTGAACACGCCGAGCACGCCCTCGAGGGCCAGCGCGGGCTTCGCGTCGACGGAGACCACCTCGGCGTGGGCGTGCGGCGAGCGGACGAAGGCCGCGTGCGCCTGCCCCGGGGCGTTCCAGTCTTCGGCGTAGCGTCCCCGACCCGACAGCAGGCGAAAATCTTCGCGGCGCTTGACCGGCGCGCCGATCCCTTCGAACAGTCTTGGCTTCGCCATACCGGGCAGGATACTCTACGGGCGGTGGGCCCTTGAGCCCGTCAAGGAGACCAGCATGAGCTACGACGTCAAGGTCGAGGACATCGAGTACCTCCGTCACGGGAACACGCCGTACCTCGCGACCATCTACCGGCCGCAGGGCGCGGGGCCCTTCCCCATCATGGTCGAGCTCCACGGCGGCGCCTGGTGCCGCTCGGATCGCCACGGCGACAAGGTGATCCACGAGGCGCTCGCCAAGAGCGGCGTGATTGTGGCCACGCTCGACTGGCGCCAGCCGCCGACGGCGCCCTATCCCGCGTCGTTCCAGGACATCCACTACGGGATTCGCTGGATCAAGTCGCGGGCGGCCGAGCTGGGCGGCCGGCCCGACATGGTGGGCTCGATGGGCAACTCGAGCGGCGGCCACCAGGCGATGCTGCTGGCGATGCGGCCGTTCGATCCGCGCTACAGCGCGCTGCCGCTGGCGAGCGCGCCGAAGCTCGACGCGACCGTGCGCTGCGTGATCATGACCTCGCCCGTCATCGATCCGCTCGGCCGGTATCGCTACGCGAAGGACCTCAAGGCCAAGGGCGCGCCGTTCCCGGTGAATGTCGACGAGCTCATCCCGTGCCATGACGCGTACTGGAAGACCGAGGAAGCGATGAACGAGGGTGCGCCGGCCGGGGCGCTCGAGCGCGGCGAGAAGGTCCAGCTGCCGCCGGTGCTCTACCTGCAGGGTACCGACGATGCCGCGCACCCGCGCCCGCACCTCGACCGCTTCGTGGCGGCCTACCGCAAGGCCGGCGGCGGCGTCGACCTCGAGCTGTTCGAGGGCGAGGGCCAGGGCTTCATCATGCGCAAGGTCGGCTCGCCGGCGTCCAACCGCGCCCTCGAGATGATCGCCGAGTTCACGCACAAGCAGATTCGCTAGACCGCGAATCTCGCGACCGAGCCCGGCGCGGGCCACGCGCCGGGCCGGCCGCCTCGGAACGCAATGGGCTCCGGCCCGGTCGGGGCTCATCGTAACCAACCGGTCGTATACTCTCGAGACGAGCACTCACCATGCGCCGCTCAGCGCTGAGACTCGTCGTCTTCGCCCTGGTCCTCGTCGCCGCCGGGTGCGCGTCGACGCGAGTCGTCCACGAGTGGAGCAACTCCGACTACCCTTCGGCTCACTTCAAGCGAATCATCGTCTTCGGGATCAGCAAGCAGCCGGGAATCCGGCGCTCGTTCGAGGATGAGTTCGTCGCCAAGCTCAAGGCGATGGGCGTCGACGCCGTGCCGGGGTATCGCTTCGTCCCGGAGGACGGACCGGTCGAGGAGGCGAGATTGCGCGAGGCGGTGGGGCAGGCGGGCGTCGATGGCACGCTCGTAACCCGACTCATTCGGGTCGAGCAGAAATCGCAGGTGAGCTACGTTTACTATCCAATGGCGCCGGGTCTCGGCTTCTATGGGGGCTATGCTAACGCCTGGTTCGGCTACTACGAGCCCCCGGTGGTCTACCAGTACGACGTCTACATTTCGGAGACCAGCCTGTACGACGCGCCCAAGAATCAGCTCGTGTGGAGCGGCACCGTCGAGACGCTGCCGCAGGGCATCAGCAAGGACATCTCCCGCTACGTCGAGACCGTGATCGACGCCCTCAAGAAGAAGAATCTCCTGGCCGCGGGCTAGCTGCGCGTGCTCATCGAGCGCCGGCGGCCGACGGCTCGCGGTACGTCTCGATGACCTTGAGAATTCGATCGCGCACCGCCTGCCGGAGCGCCGGATCGGAGAGATCGCGACCGATGTAATCCTCCTCGACCTCGTACATCTTGACGAATCGTGGCGGCTGGCCGGCCGGCGCTTTCTCGACGAAGGGTGAAGCCCCGTTCAGGACGTCGTCCCAGACCTCGCGCGACAGCTTCCAGAACGCCTGGTGTGGTCCGGCGAACGTCCGCGCGCTCTCGCACTCAGAATCCGGAAGCCGGACGGACCAGTTCTTGCCGACCTCGCGCGCCAGCGGTGAGCGCACACCGTCCCGGTGGACGGTCTTCACGTTATCCTGCCGCTCGAGGAAGCTCTGACCGTAGGCGATGATCCGCGTGCTGCGCTGGAGCGTGTCGTAGTCGCTGCGCTTCATGTCGCGCGTCTCGCGGCCGGGCACCGGCGCATAGCTCGAGCACGACCACTCCGGATACGCCGTGTCCTCGGTCCAGCGCGCCGCACATTGGTAGCGAGGCCCGTCGTCGAGGTTGGTGACGCGCCGGGTCCACAAGCCCGGCGTCGGCTTCAGGTCGCGGACCTGCCAGACGCGCGGGGCGACCAGCTCGTAGAGGAACGGCGCGTCGTACTCCCAGTCCTCCGTCTGGTGCCTGATCGCGCTGCCGGCGCGCACGGCGCCGGCCAGCTCCGTGAGGAACAGCACGCGCTGCAGCCGGACGCGGCGCGGCGACACGACGTCGGCAGTGATCCATTCCTTGGCCGACTTATCCCGGTTGACGTCGTAGACGCGCGGATCACGCGCGTAGCCGGTCTTGAGGCTCTCCACCTCGACGTAGTTGTAATCCACCAGGTAGCAGCCCGTCATGCTGTGAATGGCGGCGAGCCCTCGGGCGAGCGCGTCCCCAGCGGCGTCAGCCGCCGTGCTCCCCGCGGCGACCAGCAGCATCAGGCCCGGCACGATCACGCGGAATCTACGCATCAGCTCGTCCTCGAGTTTACTGTCGCGCCTCGGCCAGGGCCAGCCCATGACGGCCAGGAGCCCGCACCACAATTCGACGACCTCGTTCGATGGGACAAAGCACAGGGGGAAATGAGAGGATTCCGCCGATGGCCGGGCCCCGTCGCCGACGAGAACACCGTCAAGCGAGCCGCGGTCGCTCCCGCTGGATTTTTCCGCTGATCGTCGTGTCCTTCACGTTCGTCACGTTCTGGCCCGCTCTCAGCAACGACTTCGTCAACTGGGACGACGCCGGCAATCTGACGGAGAATCCGTTGTATCGCGGTATGGGCTGGTCTCAGCTCCGCTGGATGTGGACCACCACGCTCATGGGTCTCTACATCCCCTTGACCTGGATGACCTTCGGCCTCGACTATCTCGTCTGGGGGATGAATCCGGTCGGGTATCACCTGACCAGCCTCTTGCTGCACACCGCGAACGCCGGGCTCTTCTACCTGATCGCCCAGCACCTGATCTCGTTGTCGCTCGACGACCCGCTCGCCCATGACTTCGACGTGAGGCTTGGCGCGGCATTCGCCGCGATCCTGTTCGGAGTGCATCCGCTCCGCGTGGAATCGGTCGCGTGGGCGACGGAACGGCGCGACGTCCTCTGCGGGTTCTTCTTCCTCGTATCGCTCCTCGCATACCTGCAGCACGCGAGATCCGAAGAAACGGGCCGGTGGCGCCGGTGGTACTGGGTCTCGCTCGGCTTCTTCGTCGCCGCCGTCCTGTCCAAAGCCATGGCCGTCACGCTGCCGGCGGTCCTCGTGGTGCTGGACTTCCACCCACTCCATCGTCTCGGCGCTCGGCCGAGCAACTGGCTCGGGCCGCCGGGAGCGCGAGTCTTGTTCGAAAAAATTCCATTCATCTTGGTCAGCGCCGGCGGGAGCGTGATGGCGGTGCTCGCCAATCGAGGGAACCTGAGCTCGCTGGTCGAGTTGGGTGTGCTCGAACGGGCCGCGCTGTGCCTGTACGGTGCCGGATTCTACCTCGGGAAGACTATCGTGCCGGTCCAGCTGGCGCCTCTGTACGAGCTCAGGACTCCGATCGAGCTCTCGGCCTGGCCGTTTCCGCTCAGCGCGGCCGTTGTCGTTGCGATCACGAGCTTCGCGGTGGTCGGTCGCCATCGCTGGCCCAGCGTCGGCCCCGCGTGGCTCTGTTCGCTGATCCTGTTTCACGCCGGTGCTGGGCATCGCCCAGAACGGGCCTCAGGTCGCGGCCGACCGCTACACGTATCTCCCGACCCTTCCCTGGGCGGCTCTGGCCGGCGCGGCTCTGGCGCGCGTCGCGCGAGCCACACGGCCCCCGAGACGTGTCGTGGCGAGGCTGACGCTCCCGGCGATCGCGGTCGCCGGGCTCGCGGTTCTCGCGTGCGTCCACACGCAGACGTGGAGGAGTTCGGAGCGACTCTGGACCCACGCACTGTCCGTCGCGCCGTCGTCGATCGCCCACTATAACCTCGGCGTGATCCTGGAGGGACAGGGCCGCTGGGACCAGGCCGTCGAGCACTACCGTCAGGCGCTGGCGATCAAGCCGGACTTTCCCCAGGCCCACTACAACTGGGGCGTGGTCCTGTCAAGGCAAGGACGGGCCGACGAGGCCATCGAGCAGTATCGTGAGACGGTGCGGGTCAAGCCGGATCACGCGGAGGCGCACTACAACTGGGCCCTGCTGGCGTCCACCCAGGGCAGGGACGATGAGGCGATCGACCACTACGCGGCGGCCCTGAGATCCAAGCCGGGGTTCGCGGCCGCGCATAACAACTGGGCAACGTGCTGGTCCGCCGGGGCCGATGGGCCGGCGCCGTCGAGCACTACCAGGAGGCGCTTCGGCTCCGGCCTGACTACGCCGAAGCCCATAACAACCTCGCGAGCGCGCTCGGGCGCCAGGAGCGGTGGGACGAGGCGATCGGGCACTACCGGCGGGCGCTCGAGATCAGACCCGACTTCGACGCCGCCCGCGACAACCTGGATCGCATCCTATCCGAGAGCGGCGGCGTCGGTCCGCGAGATCGGGACGTCGCCAGGCCACGGGGCCGACCAGGTTCGTGAGGACCGGGCCCGATTGGCGACGAGCCGGATGCTAGCGCTTCACGTACACGGTGTCTTCCTCGACGCGAACCGGGTAGGTCGGCACGTCGCCGGACACGGGCCCGCTCAGGAGCTTGCCGGTGCGCACGTCGAAGCAGGCGTAGTGCAGCGGGCACTCGATCACGTGGCCCACGAGCTCGCCGGTCGAGAGCGGCGCGCCCGCGTGGCCGCAGACGTCGCGGAGCGCGTAGTAGGCGCCGGCGACGTTCGCGACCAGCACGCGCTCGCGATCGATCACGACCCACTTCATCGAGCCCGGCGGCAGCTCGGAGGCTCGCGTCACGGGCACGAAGCCTTCGAGCATGCCGCGATCGCGCTCGGGCCGGCCGCCTAGTTCAGCTCGAAGCCGAACAGGCGCGCCGCGTTCTCCGACGTGATCTTCCTCAGATCCGGCTCGGGGACGCCCTTGAAGATGCGGGTCAGGAAATCACGCGACTTCGGCCAGGTCGACTCGGCGTGCGGGAAGTCGCTGCCCCAGAGCATGTTGTCGACGCCGATCGTGTCGCGCATCTGGATGCCGAGGTCGTCCTCCATGAACTCCACGAACATGTTGCGGCGCCAGTAGTCGCTCGGCAGCAGGCCTTCCTTCGACCGCCAGCCTTTGGTGAACACCGGGCGCTCGCGATACGTGAAGTCCATCTGCTTGAGCCAGTGGGGGATCCACGCGGCTTCGTGCTCGACCGAGCCGACCTTGAGCTTGGGATAGCGGTCGAAGACGCCCGCGAAGATCATCGCCCCCAGCGAGTAGCGCACCCAGTAGTCGGTGGTCGAGCGACCCGCCCCGGTGAGCTCCGCGAGGTTCATCGTGAACTCGCAGCCCGGAATGCCGCCGCGCGGCGTGCCGATGTGCATGAGCAGCGGCATCCCCGTGTCCTGCGCCGTCCACCAGAGGCGGTCGTAGATCGCGTGGCGGTACGGCCGGTCGGTCAGCGGGGAGACCGGAATGAACGCGCCGACCAGCCCGAGCCGGACGCAGCGCTCGAGCTCCTGCGAGGCCTCCTCGACGTCGTCCACGTTGAGCATCGCGATGCCCTTGAGACGGTCGGGGAACGGCTTGCAGAACTCGGCGATCCAGTCGTTGTAGGCGCGGCAGATGGCGGTGAGCAGCTCGCTGTCGGGGATGCGATACCAGAAGAGGCCCTGGCTCGGCTGCAGACACGAGCCCCACACGCCGTCCATCTCGTTCTCCTTGATCATCGCCTGCGGATCGTAGGCGCCGAGGCGCACGTCCTCCCACATCCCGAGAAAATCGATCTGCGAGGGGTCTTCGAACCGCTGACCGGCCTGCATCACCGCGCCCAGGGTGCCGACCTGCTGCCCGCCGATCGTCCACGCGTCGAACTTGCGCCCCTTCGACGTCTCCAGCCGCTCCAGGCGCGGCGCTCGGTCGCGGAACCTGGATTCGATCCTCGTGGTGTAGAGGTCCGGCGGCTCGACGATGTGCGAATCGGCCGAGATGAGCTTGTATGAAGTCATCGCACCCTCCTACGTTGGCTGAATCAGGAAGCGAGCCCGTAGTACGCCGCGCAGTTGTCCCAGAGGATCTTGCGCTTGCTCTCGTCGGAGATCGGCAGCCTCAAGAACGACTCCACCGCTCGGGGGAACTTCGAGTCGCCGTGCGGGAAGTCGGTCGAGAAGACGATCCGGTCGTCGCCGATCGCGTCGATGACGTGCTTGACCGGCTCCTCGTCGCACTCGACCGACACGAAGCACTGCCGCTTGAAGTACTCGCTCGGCGCCATCGTCAGCTCGCGCGCGTAGACGTCGCCGAGCCACTCCCAGTGCTCGTCCATGCGCCACAGCAGGAACGGCACCCAGCTGCAGTTGCCCTCGAGGAACGCCACGCGCAGCCGCGGATGGCGCTCGAGGATGCCGCCCGCGCAGAAGGCGCCGGCGGTGAGCATCTGCTCGACCGGGTGGGAATAGATGTGCTTGAGCATGGTGTTGGCGCCGAACTGCTCGCCGACCTGGCGCAGCTGCGAGCCCGACCCCTCGTGGAATCCGAGCGGGACCTCGAGCTCCTCGAGCGCGGCCCAGAGCGGCTCGTAGTAGGGGTCGTGCCAGTTCCGTCCGTTCACCTCGTTCGGTCGCAGAAACATTGCGCGGAAGCCGTAGTCGCGGACGCACCGCCGGGCTTCGGCCACACCGTCGTTCACGTCGAACGGCGAGATCATGCCGGCGCCGAGCAGGCGCTCCGGATTTTCCTGGCAGAACTCGTGGAGCCAGTCGTTGTAGGCGCGCGCCATGGCGGCGGCCAGCGGCCGGTCCATGTCGGGGATCGTCAGCGCGAAGAGCCCGCGCGAGGGATAGACGACCGCGACGTCGATGCCCTCGATGTCCATCGCCTCGAGCTGGACCTTCGACGTCCAGCCCCGTTCCGCGTAGGGGCGCCAGCGCTCCTGATTCAGGGCGTAGTTGCGCCCCTGCCGGCGCCGGCTGCGGTCGGCGTCGATCGCGACGCGTCCCCACGCCTTGCCGTTGTAGGCCAGTCGCAGATCGCCTTCGTCCTCCGTGAGGCCGATCGGCGCGCGGTCCCGGAAGGCCTGATCGATGTACCGCGGCCACAGGTCGGGCGGCTCGATGATGTGGATATCGCTATCGAGGACCTTGAATTTCCCCTGGACCATGGCACACCCCCGTTGCCGGGGACCGTAGCGCCCTCCCGGCTCGTTGTCAAAGGCGCCGGAGGGTGCTATCTCATCGGCATGATCCCGGTGATCGACCTGGCCCCGTTCCTCGCGGGCCGGCCCGGCGCCTTTGCGGCCACGGCGGGCGCGCTCGGCCGGGCGCTCGAGGACGTCGGCTTCTTCGTGGTCGTCGGTCACGGGGTCTCACAGAGCTTGATCGACGACACGTTCGCCCAGGCGCGGCGCTTCCACGCCCAGCCCATGGCCGACAAGCTGGCGCTGCGCATGAACGAGCACAACAACGGCTACATGATGCTCGGGCGCTACGCGGTGTGGACCTCGGACGTGAACGCCAACGACAAGCCCGACCTGAACGAGGCGTTCTTCGTCAAGCGCGAGCGCGGTCCGGACGACCCGCTGGTGCGCGCGAGCCGCCGCTTCGCCGGGCCCAATCGGTGGCCGGCAAATCTGCCGGGCTTTCGCGATTCCGTGCTCGCCTACACCGACGCCGTCGACACGCTCGGCCGCACGCTCCTGCCGCTCTGCGCGACCGCGCTCGACATGTCGGCCGATTGCTTCGACGCCGCGTTCGCGGAGAGCCAGTTCAGCTTCCGGCTGACGCACTACCCGCCGGTGGCCGCCGAGGCCAACCAGTACGGCATCGCGCCCCACACGGACGCCAACTTCATGACGTTCCTCGCCCAGAGCGAGGTGCCCGGGCTCCAGGTGCGGATGCCCGACGGGGTGTGGGTCGACGTGCCGTACGTGCCCGGCTCGTTCGCGGTCAACTCGGGCGACATGATGCAGCGGTGGACCAACCACCGGTTCAAGTCGACGCCGCATCGCGCGCTGCCGCCGGTGGGCCGGCCGCGCTACGCGATCCCATACTTCATGGGCCCGCACCTCGACACGGAGATCGCGTGCCTGCCCACCTGCCAGGGACCGGACAAACCGCCCCGCTATCCGCCCATCACGTACGCGGCGTACCTCGACTGGTGGTACGACGCCAACTACAACGCCGCGCGGCAACGCGACGTGGCCTGAAAGTTCATTGATAGGCACGCCCCGGCGGGCGGGGCCCCGGCCCCGCGACCGCCTGCGGCGCGCACCACGGGGAGGACATTATGGACGCTCGCGACCTGTTCCTGGACCAGCACGCCGCCATGCACTCGGCCGCCGTCGGCGGCAACAAGATGTCGGCCGCGGAGCGCGCGTTCGCCGGCCTGAGCGACGAGCAGATGCGCGTCCGGCCGCGCGAGGATCTGAACTCGCTGGCGTGGCTCATGTGGCACATCGCCCGTGCCGAGGACATCTTCGTCAACACGGTGCTGGGCGCGCGCACGCAGCTCTTCGACGACGAGGGCTGGGCCAAGCGGCTGGCCGTCGCGCGGCGCGACTTCGGCATCGGCATGACCAGCGCCGAGGTCACGGAGCTGACGCGGCAGATCGAGCTCGGCGCGCTGCGCGAGTATCGCGACGCGGTGGGCCGCCGCACACGCGAGGTCGTCGGCGTCTTCAAGCCTCAAGATTGGGAGGGCTCGGTCTCGGCCGACGCCGTCCAGCGCGCGGCGAGCCAGGGCGCCTTCGGCGTGCGCACCGAGCAGATCGTGAAGGGCTTCCCGGGCCGACCGCGCTCGGCGATGCTGAGCGGCATCGCCCTGTTCCATTCGGCCGGTCACCTCGGCGAGGCGGCGACCGTCCGCACCGCGGGAGGCTTCGGCACCGGCGTCTGAGCCCGCCGGCGAGCGCGGCTATTCCAGTCGGTAGAGCGTGACGTCGAGCTCGCGCACGTCGCGCGCGGCGCGCTGCCACTGGATGAGGATCGGGCTCTGGTAGGCGCCCTCGACCGGCCCCGGTCGGCCGCTCTCGCCCGCCACCAGCAGGCTGATCGAGCGCCGCACGCGGAACATGCGGGCGGCCGGAACGGCCAGGGTGCGGGCGAGCACCCGCTCGAGCAGCGAGCCGTGCAGACCGAGCGTCTTGAGACCGGTGTTGAGCACGCGGACCAGATCGTACTGCGCGTAGCCGAGCGCCTTGCCCGGCACGGCGCGCGGGTTGGCCACCGCGTGCCGGTACTCCTCGGCCATGAACCGCAGCGGGTTCTTCAGCACCGCGGCCAGGTCGTACTTCATGAGCAAGGTCTCGAACTCGTTGATCGTGAGCGCGGCGTCGCGCTCGCCGCGCCCGAGCGCGATGGAAAGCCGCCCCTTGCCGACGTCGGCCCGCGCCACGAACTCGGCGAGCTGCTCGTACAGGCCGAGCGACGGGGCCTTGAGGTTGATCGAGTCGATCGGATGCCCGGAGAGCGGCACCTTGAGCCGCATCTGTCCGGCCACCGCCTCGCGGTGGAAGCCGATCACGCGGGTCTGGCGACGGCGCGGCCGTCCCTCGTTGACGCCGTCGAGGTCGACGAAGCACACGGTCTCGCCGGCGCGGTTGGGATGCGTCACGCAGGGCTGGAGACCGCCGGCGATGAAGGCCAGGTGCGAGTCGCCGTTGCGCGGCTCGACCGCGCGCTGGGCGGCGTCGAGGTCCTTGCGGCGGTCCAGCCGGTCGTGCGCGTAGCCGGCGCCCTCCGGGAAGATGCGGCGCAATGTCTCGATATACGTCGAGACGCGCCAGAGACCGAGGCGGGTGGTCAGGCTGCGGTCCAGGAAGCCGGCCGTCGTGTGGGCCGACCAGTAGAGGCAGCGCGGATACGACGCAAGCGATTCGTCGTGCTCACTCGAGAAGCGCGAGCGCAGCTCGACCATCTCGAAGCGCTCACGCGCCGACAGCTCCAGGGCCAGCTCGAGCGGTGGGGGCGCCATCTCTAGCGCGTCGGCCGCGCCCGGAGCGGTGCGCCGACGATAGCCGCCAGCCGCAGCGCCGCCAGCAGGCGGATCGCGATCCACGAGGGATCGAGCTCCGAGCGCCGCAGGCTGAATTTCGGCGAGCGCGGGAACGCGTGGTGGTTGTTGTGCAGGCTCTCGCCGCCCGTGAGCCACGCGAGCACGCGCGAGTTGTAGGCCGTGTTCTCGAAGTTCTGGCCGCCCCACCAGTGGCCGAGGCCGTTGATCAGCGGTGCCAGCACGAACATGTAGATGATCCCGTGCCCGAGCATCGCCACGATCCCCTGCCACCAGCCGATCGCGAGCGAGACGAGCGTGGTGCCGAGAAAGAGCCCCGTCCAGCCCAGGGAGAAGACGCGCCGCTCCCACCAGTCGGGACCGAGATCGGGCGCGAAGGTCGCCACCGTCTTGGGCTGCCGGGCCTCGCGGACGTAGTAGTACACGTTCCACAGCTGCACCTTCCAGAAGCCCAGCAGCAGCGGACTGTGGGGATCGCCGTCGCGGTCGGCGAAGGTGTGATGCTTGCGGTGCACCGCCACCCACTGCTGCCGGCTCTGGCCGGTGAGGAGCCAGAGCGCCGCGCGGAAGAGGACGGCCGCGAACGGATGCAGGGACAGCGACCGGTGCGCGAGCGCGCGGTGCAGGTAGATCGACGTCGCGAAGGTCGAGATCTCGGCCAGCACGAACGACGTGATCACGATGATCAGGATCTGACGAGTCAACGCTTGTCCCCTTCCGGTCTCGAGGTCACAGGAAAGCCCTGCCGTACAGGTGCTCGCGCGTGTGCGGCGCGCGGCTCGCGACGGGATCGTGCTGCTTGCGCGTCAGGACCTGGTAGAGCCCGATCGAACTCTCGGCGAACGCGACGGCGGAGCACGTCAGGTAGAGGAGCCAGGTCCGGTACGTGCGCTCGCCGGCCAGCGCGCGGGCCTCGTCGGCCCGCTCGCGCAGCCGCTCGACCCACTGCCGGCAGGTCCGCGCGTAGTGGAGGCGCAGCCCCTCCACGTCCACGATCTCGAAGCCCGCGCGCTCGATCTCGGTCAAGGTCTCGCTGAGCCCGGCGAGGTCGCCGTTCGGAAAGACGTGCCGGTAGAGGAACTCGGTCTGGCTGGTCGCCTTCCAGTGGAACTCGTGGACGATGCCGTGGTTGAGATAGAGGCCGCCGTCCCGCAGCATCCGGCGCACGCCGCCGAAGAAGGCCGGATAGTTCGGGATCCCGACGTGCTCGATCACGCCGACCGCGGCGATCTTGTCGAACCGCGCGTCCGGCGGCAGATCGCGGTAGTCGCGATACTCGACCCGGCAGCGGTCCTCGAGTCCTTCGCGCCGGATGCGCCCGGTCGCGTAGTCGGCCTGGGCTTTCGACAGGGTCACCCCGTGGGCGCGCACGCCGTAGTGCTGCGCCGCCCAGATCGCGAGGCTGCCCCAGCCGCAGCCGATGTCGAGCAGGGTCTCGCCGGCCTCGAGCTCGAGCTTGCGGCAGACCAGGTCGAGCTTGTCCCGCTGCGCCTGCTCGAGCTTGCCGTCGGGGTCGCGATAGTACGCGCAGGTGTAGACCATCAGCGGATCGAGGAAGAGCGCGTAGAACTCGTTGGAGACGTCGTAGTGATGGGCGATCGCCTTCGCGTCCACCTCCTTGCTGCGTGCCCTCACGACGCCACCTCCCGCATTCCGAAGATGCGCCCGAATACGACGTGCCGCCGCGTCGCCGCCGTGTTCAGAACGGCGCGGACGAGCCCGCGCGCCCACGAATCGGGGATCCGCGCGAGCTGCCGGCCGAGCCAGCTGGTCTCCCCCGATCCGTAGCGTCGCACGATCGCGGCCGCGTAGGCCTCGAGGCCGGCGCCCCGCGCGAGACGCGCCTCGACCGCCTCGGCGGCCAGCATCCCGCTCTTGATCGCCGGCCCAATCCCCTCGCCGCTGAGATCGCGCGCGAGCCCGGCCGCGTCGCCGACGAGGCAGAATCGATCGCCGGCGAGCTTGCGCGGCGCCCGACGTCGCACGACGTAAGCGTGGCCGCGAAACGGCTCGATCGGAAGGTCGGCCGGCAGGCGTCCCGCGGCGCGCAGCGCGCGCACGAGCGCGTCTCGCCGCCGCGGCAGATCCGCGCCCGGCCCCGCGACGCAGCCCACGCCGACGTTGAGGACGTCGCCCTTGGGGAAGTACCAGCCGTAGCCCTTGAGATCCGGCTCGACATAGAGCTCCGGGGCCTCCCACCACCGGCCGAGCGCCTCGACCCACTCCGGCGACAGTCGCGTCTCGCTCTCCTGCGCGATCACGACCTCTTCGTGCCCGGAGACCTCGCCGAGCGCCTCGGCCACCGGACACCGATGGCCGCCGGCGCCGATGACGACGGAGGCCGTGAACGTGCCGTGCGGGCTCACGACGCGGATCCCGCCCGCGTCCTGTGTCACCGCGGTCACGCGCGCGCCCTCGCGAACGTCCGCGCCGGCCGCGCGAGCCCGGTCGAGCAGATAGTGGTCGAATTCCCGGCGGAGGATGCCGTAGCTGGCCGGTCGCCGCCAGCGCGTCTCCGTGCGCGCGCCGTCGAACTCGAACCGGCACGCCGAGAAGGGCTGGATCGTGAGCGGATATTTTTGAGGATCCACCCGGGCGTCGGCGAGCGCCTCGGGCGTGACCCAGCCGGCACAGATCTTCACGCGCGGAAACACCGCGGCGTCGAGCACGAGCGGCCGAAGGCCCGCCAACGCGAGCCGCCACGCCGCCGTGCTTCCGCCTGGGCCGCCTCCGACCACGATGACGTCGTGATGGGCCACGTCAGCCTCGCCAGAGAGTCAGGAGGACCCGCATCCGCTCCATGAACGGCACACGGATCTCCTCGATCGAGTTCGCGACGCTCATGGCCTCGAAGAGATCGCCTTCGAGGTCGATGGAGCCGTCGACGTAGGCCTCGGCGAAGTTGAGGGGCGTCGGATCGCGAATGAGCCGGATGAAGGTCTGCGGCTGGTGCACCACCGCCGTGCACACGGGCGTCCCCCCGCCGAGGGTCACGACCGATCCGTCCCAGAGGCGGAAAGCGAAGCCGCCGGGCACGCGGTCGAAGATACGGTGCAGGACCTCCGCGGCGCGCCGCGGGCTCGGGTTCTGGGGAAAGATCATGTGTGCACCAGTCGGGGGAAGTCGTGCGCTGAGCCTGGATGGGCGCAACGCAAAAACACTAGCAAACCGCGTGGATAACCGTCAACTGCGAACGACAACGGGGCGCACGTGCTTAACAATAGGGCATTACGCGCTCGCCGAAGAGCCTGATCGCCTCCATGATCTTTTCGTGCGGGGGCCCGCCCGAGTGGGCGTGGCGGAGCCTGAGCAGGAAGGTGCCGGCGCCGGTGGCCTTGTGCCAGCGCTGGAACTCACGTACGCACGCCTCCGGATCGCCGAGGATCAGCCGGTCGGGCGCCAGGTTCTCCAGCGTGAACTTGGTGTCGGGCGGCATGTTCTGGAACTCCGCCAGCCGAGCTTCCCAGTAGTAACGATAGGCGGTCATGACGTGCGGGCCGTAGACCAGGTCGGCCTCCGCGCGGGTGCGAGCCACCCACGCGTCGCGCATCTGCACGACTTCGGCGGCGCGTCCGGCCTTGCGCGCGGCGTCCTTGTAGATATCGGCCAGCGCCGTCGCGTTCGCGAGGCTGGTGCTGGGCGTGCCCACGAACCCGTCGGCGAGCCGTCCGGCCCGGCGCGCGGCCGCCGCCACGCTGGCGCCGAACCACAGCGGCGGCCCTGAGGTCTGGTAGGGCCGCGGCCGAATCTCCACGTCCTCGAGCGTGTAGTGCTTGCCGCGGTAGGAGAACCGCTCGCCCGCCCAGCAGAGGCGCAGGATCTCGACGCTCTCCTCGAACAAGGCCGTACGGTGCTCCATCGGCACCGAGAACGCGCGAAAGTCGGCCGGCTGGTAGCCGATGCCGACGCCGATGATGAGGCGGCCCTTCGACACCAGGTCCAGGGTGATCGCGTCCTCGGCCACGTGCACCGGATGGTGGAGCGGCAGCAGGATCACCGAGGTCCCGACGCGAAGACGCCGGGTGCGCGCGGCGACGGCGGTGGCGACGATCAGCGGCGAGGGTAAGAACCCGTCGTGATCCTGATGATGCTCGCCGAAGAAGCACGAGTCGAAGCCGCTCGCCTCGGCGAGTTGCGCCTCGGCGATGGTCTCGTCGATGCAGCGATCGAGGTGCTCGCCGCGCGGTGGGTTCGCGATCGAGCTATAGAGACCGAATTTCATGAGTCACCTCGACCTGTGGGCGCGCCTCGGCCGGCGGGGAGCCCGACGGCCCGCACCACACGGGCGCCACACTGTAGCATCACGCGCGCGCGCCGTGGGAATCTCGCGTTCGCGCTCCAGCGTCGTAACGGCGGAGGCTCGACCAGCCATGACACACGCTTCGGCGTCCGCCGACTCCGGCGACCTCGCCGCCATTCGACACCGAACCGCGATGGTCGACGGCCTGAGCATTTTTTACCGGGAGGCCGGTGACCGGCGCAATCCGACACTCGTGCTACTGCATGGGTTCCCGTCGTCGTCGGTCATGTTCCGCGATCTCATCCCGCCCCTGGCAGACCGGGCGCACCTGATCGCGCCGGACTACCCGGGTTTCGGACGCAGCGACGCGCCGGCGCCGGCGACGTTCCGCTACACGTTCACCGGAGTGAGCGGCCCTCGTCGTCGACCAGGTGCGTGACCAGGGTCGGCCGACCCCTCGCCGACCCGCCGAGGATCAGCGGCGCTCGGCCGCGCAGGCGGACGTGAGCCAGGGTGCGGACCGGTCGCAGCCGCACGCAGGCCGCCCGCTGGCCTTTCGGGTCATCGCCGCGGACGTACGAGTAGACGACGCGCGCGCCGAGCGCCTGCAGCTTCGCGAAGAGGTGATCGAGGACGAAGCCGAAGGCTCCGTGACCGCGTCGCGAGGGCGGTGTGAAGGCATCGTACAGGTATGCTTCGTGCCTTCTCAAGACGACGTGGCGCGCGAGCTCCGGGACGTGCGCCCCCAGCATGGTCGCCCAGCCCGAGTGGATCGGCTGGCCCGCCGCATCGAGAGCGAGAAAGCACAGATCGCCACGGCCGAGTCGCTCTCTCACGATCTCGTCGGTCCGGCGCGGGTCGGAGACCTGGAGCACCAGCGGGATGTCGTCGAGCGAAGCCTGAAGCACCGAGAGCCCGGGACGAGGCCGCGGGACCTCCAGGTGCCGGTCGAGCCGGCGGCGGAAGAATGTCACGCTGCCGAACTCGACCCACGGCGAGGCCAGGTGGTTCAAGCCGAGCCTCAGGACCTGTGGCACCCCGCCTTGCTCGAGCGCGTAGCGCAGACGCTCGCCGATCGGGCGGATCGCCTCGTGTCGGGGAAGCCCGCATACCACGTCGCCCGGACCTCGGGCCTCGTCGTGGAGCGGTGCCGGACCCAATGAGGCCGAGTCATCATTCCGCGCGGAAGCCAGCATCAGAAAAATGCTAAACGACATCCCGCGCGGCGGCCACCCGGTGAGACCCCGAGGCGCGCGCCAGGGAATTCCCGGAGTCCTACCCGCGGGGCGCGACCGCCTGCAGCGCCTTCAGGTATGCCTCCCTGTTCGGCTCGTTGAAGACCAGCCTGACCTCCTGCACGCCGGCGTCGAAGAACCGCTGGATCTGGTCTCGGCACCGCTGGGGCGGGCCGACGATCGTCATCGCGTCGACCATCTCGTCGGTCACCAGCTTCGCCGCCCGGTCGCGCTCGCGCGCCTGGAAGGCTTCGCGCACGCGGTCGGCCTCGGCCCCGAAGCCGATGCGGCGCATGTACTGGTGATAGAACACGCCCATGCCACCGATGTAGAAGGCGATGTGCGGCCGCTCGCGATCACGCGCGGCCGCGACGTCGTCGGTCACATAGATCGACACCTGCGGCGAGATCGCGATGTCGCGCCGGGTCCGCCCGGCGGCGACGGCCCCCGCCTCGAGCTCGACGACCGCCGCCGCCATTCGCGAGGGGACCAGAAAGATCGGGAGCCAGCCGTCGGCAAGCTCGCCGGTGAGCCTGAGGCTCGGCGGGCTGAGCGCGGCGATGTAGATCGGCAGGCTCGGCCGGTGTGGCGTGAACCGGAGCTGGAAGCGCTTGGTGTGGAAGAACTCGCCGTCGTGATCGAGCCGCTCGCCCCGCGCGGCCTTCCGGACGATGTCGATGTACTCGCGCATGCGTGTCAGGGGCTTGGCGAACTTCTCCCCGTGGAAGTCCTCGATCACGAGCCGGCCGCTGCTGCCGAGGCCCAGGAAGAACCGCCCGCCGCTCATCCGGTCCATGTTCAGCGCCGACATCGCCAGATTCGCGGGCGAGCGCGCGAAGACCGGCACGATGCTGGTCCCGATGCGGATGCGCGAGGTCACGGCCGCGAGCTGCGCCAGCGAGGTCAGCGCGTCCTCGCCCCACGACTCCCCCATCGTGATGCAGCTGTAGCCGAGCTCCTCGGCCAGCACCGCCGCCTCGCGCATCTCGCGCCACGACATGCCCGGCACGTGCATGCCCATGAGGCCCACGTCACCCATCGCTCGCTCCTCGTTTTCGTAGGCGCGCCTGGCCGCTGAGTGTACCAGCGCCGGTCGGCTCCCTTGACAGGACTTGCGAGCCGGGTCAGAGTCCTGAGCGACGGCAGTGCGCGCTGCATGCCGTCGCGGGGCCGGGGCCCGCCGGCCGAGGCGCGCTTCTGAATCGGAGACTTCAGCTGAAAGAATCATCTTGCTCGCGCTGAAGCGAGACGTGCGCCGACTGCCCCTGCGCGGGGCCGATCTCGTGCTGCTGGCGCACCATCCGCGATGGAAGGGCGTCGGGCTCGGGCACAACACCCTGCTCGTCGTGGAGTGCGACGGGCCGATCGAGTCGGACCGCATTGCGCGCGCGTGGGACCGGTTTCTCGACGTGTGTCCCTGGCCCGCGGCCCGGCTCCGGCGTCCGTTCCCGTGGGGCAAGCTGCACTGGGCCGCGGGCGCACGCGAGAGCCTCGCGCGTCCGACGGTGCGCCGGGTCGCCATCACGGCCCGCGAGCAGCTCCAGCGCGAGCTCGCGATCGAGCTGAATCTCGCCGTCGAGCCGCAGCGCGAGGCGCCCCTGCGCATGCTGATCGTCGACGACGCCTCCGCGCGGCCGGCGCCGTCGAGCGACCTGGTGCTGACGTGGTTTCATCCCCTGATGGATGCTCGGGGCGGAGAGAATCTCCTGACGCACCTCAATCATCTCGACCGCCACGAGGGCGCGCCGCCCTGGGGCGACACGCCGCCCGCGTTCGTGTCGGAGCGGGATCGGCGCTCGCTCGTCCAGCGAAGCCGCATCGCCGGCGGCAGCCTCAAGTACCTGCGGACGCTCGCGCCCGTGCCGCCGGTCTCGGCCGGCAATCAGCCGGTGCCGCCTGGTCGAGCGTGCTTCCGGCAGCGGAGCTTCATCGCGCGGGACTCGACCGATCAGCGCACCACCCGCGAGATCTGCTGGCGGGTCGCCCTGGTCGGCAAGGCGATGACCGAGCTCTGGCGCCGCCGGGGCCTCGCCGACGTACCGTGCCTGCTGCCGATCTCCGTGGACGTGCGCCCCAAGGGCGAGCTCGGCGCGACGTTCGGCAACCACCTCGCGTTCCACTTCGCGCGTTTCCGGTCGTCCGAGACCGCCGACGTGCCCGCGCTGGCGCGGGCGCTGCGTCGTCAAATGGCCGACGCCGTTCGCGACGGACAGATCGAGGCCAACCTAGTCGCGCTCGAGTTCCTGCAGTATCAGCCGTTCTCACGGATGCTCCGGATGCTGCCGTGGACGGCCGGCGGCGAGCTCTTCTCCTTCAACTGTGCCGATCTTGCCGATTGGCCGAGCGCGCTGGCCGAGTGCTTCGGACGCACGGTCGTGAACGCCTATCACGTGCCGGTCGTTCCTCCGCGGCCGGGAATCGGCGTATTCTTCAATCGCTGCCGCGGGAGGAACAATCTGGTCGTGTCGTGGATCGAGGGAGTCGTGACCGAGAGCGAGGCGGCGAGGATCATCGACGTCGTCAGCGAGGGAATGGGATGGACCGAGGCGTCGTGAGCGAAGGCGCCGGGCGGGCCCGCCGTCTGCGGGTCGCCATCGTCGGCGCCGGACCCTCCGGCGCGGCCCTGGCGATCCTGCTGGCCCGCGAGGGCGCCGCCGTGACGCTCTTCGACGACGGGCGCCGTCCGGAGCTGCTCGTCGGCGAGTCGCTCGTTCCGGCGGTGGTCCCGATCCTCCGGCGGCTCGAGCTCGAAAAGGAAACAGCGAGCTTCAGCCGCGTCAAGCCCGGCGTCTCGTTCGTCTGGTCTCCGACCGACCGCGTGAGCGTCACCTTCAACCGCTTCGCTCCCGCCGTGTTTCCGTACGCGTACAACGTCCCCCGACCGCATTTCGACGACGCGCTGCTCGCCCGGGCGATCGCCTCCGGGGTCGACTACGTGACAGCGCGCGCGCAGCTCAGCGCCTCGGCGGGAGCGAGCGCGGAGCTACAGCTCGGTCCCGAGACGGTCGCCGCGGCGCCGGGGCTGTCAGGCCGGCAGCCCGATCTCATTGTCGACGCCACCGGCCGCGCGCGGCACGCCGCCCGCGCGCTCGGAATTCCGGCGCGCCTCGGGCCTCGCAAGGACGTCGCGCACTTCGCGCACTTCGAAGGCTTCAGCTGGGACGAGGCGCCGGGACAGGTGCGGATCGCGCGCGGCGACGCGGGCTGGAGCTGGTGCATCCCGCTCCAGGAGCGGCTCTCGATCGGCATCGTGCTGGGCCAGGACGACGCGGCTCGCCTCGGGCGCACCCCGGAGGAGCGGCTCGAGCGCGCCATCGCGATCGATCCGGGACTCACCGCCATCGTCGGCCAGGGCCGGCGAGTCACCGACGTCGGGACCTACGCCAACTACCAGCTGATCTCCGAGCGTGGCTACGGGCGCGGGTGGGCGATGGTCGGCGACGCCTTCGGCTTCGTCGATCCGATGCTGTCCCCGGGCGTGTTCTTGGCGCTCCGCTCGTCCGAGCAGCTCGCGGACGCCCTCACGCCGTGGCTGCGCCGCCACGCCGTCCCGTCGCCGGCCCAGCTCCATTCCGTGCTGACCTCGTACGCGGCGAGGCAGAGCGAGATGCTCACCGCGTGGCTCGAGCTGGTCGCCTATCTCTACGACGGCAGGCTGGCAGCGCTGATCCAGGCCGGACGGTCGTGGATGCCGGAGAATCCGGGGCTGGCCAAGCGGGCGATGTCGACCCACATCGCGCGGCACGTGGGGCTCCTGGCCAGCGGCGCCGCGACGACGTCGCGCTACAGCCGGGGTTTGCTGCGTTTCCTGGGCCGCTACGGATTACGCGGCGTCGATCCCGCGCATCTCGCCATCCGCTGACACCGACCTCCGAGGCTTGGCCGCGACGTACTCGCTGAGGAAGCCGACGTACACGCGCCGCGTCACGTCGACGAATCCGTTGCGCCGCAGCACGTCGAGAATGGTCTCGGGCGGGACGCACCGGTCGATCGTGTCCCAGTAGTACCTCATGAGGAGCCCGGCCGGATCGTTGCCGGTGCTGATGCGGGTCAGCCACGGCAAGACGCGCTGGAAGTGGGTCCGGATCACCCACCGCATGATCCGCGACGTCGGGCGCGAGACCTCGAGAAGGAGCAAGCGTCCGCCCGGCTTGAGCACGCGCCGGTACTCGTCGAAGGCGATCTCGAGATCTTCCACATGCCGCAGGGCGAAGCCCATGCTGAGCATGTCGAAGCTGTCGGACCGGAACGGGAGGACCTCGGCCCTGCCTCGCACGAGCGGGCCGGAGAGCGCCATCCGCGCCTCGCGCAGCATCCCGCTGTTCGGATCGATGCCGATCACCCGCCGGGGGTCGCCGAGGACCTCGGCCCCGCCGCGCGCGACCAGGCCGGTGCCGGTCGCGACGTCCAGGAGCCTCATGCCCGGCTTGAGACCGGCCCGCTGAAGGGCCTGGCGTCGATACATGGGCCCGGAGCCCAGGTCCAGCATCCGGCCGATGTGGTTGTAGTACCGGGCGGCGCCGTCGAACAGCTCGTCGACGAACGACTGCCGGTCGGCTTTGACCCGGTAGTACTCCTCCAGGACGGGATGGGGCGGAATCGACTCGGTCACGGACGCTCCGGGCGGCACATAGGACACGCAGTATACTTCGATCGCGCTTCGGAGGCTGCTCGACGGCGCAGGAGGCCGGCCATGCTCGATACCCCCTTCCGTTCCGCCAAGCAGCTCGCCGCCGACGTCCGGAAGAAGAAGATCGGCTGCCTCGAGCTGCTCGATCTCTACCTGGCGCGCGTCGAGAAATACGACGGCGCCTTGAACGCGGTCGTCGTCCGCGACTTCGACCGCGCGCGCACCCGCGCCCGGGCCGCCGACCGCGCGCTGGCGCGGCGTCGGGTCTGGGGGCCGTTGCACGGCGTGCCCATGACGATCAAGGAGTCCTACGACATCGCGGGGCTGCCGACCACGTGGGGCGTGCCGGCCTACACCAGGAACGTCGCCACGAAGAACGCGGTCGCGGTCGACCGCCTGCTCGGGGCCGGCGTCGTGCTCTTCGGCAAGACCAACGTGCCGCTCTTCCTCGCCGACTGGCAGAGCTATAACGCGATCTACGGGACGACGAACAACCCGTGGGACGTCGCGCGCGCGCCCGGCGGGTCCTCGGGCGGCTCCGCGGCGGCGCTGGCCGCCGGGCTCACCGGGCTCGAGGCCGGGAGCGACATCGGCTCGTCGATCCGGAACCCGGCTCACTTCTGCGGCGTCTACGGCCACAAGCCCACCTGGGGCATCGTGCCGCGTACCGGCCAGGCCCTGCCGTGGCAAACGGCCGCCGTCGACATCGACGTCGTCGGCCCGCTCGCGCGGAGCACGGACGATCTGGCCCTCGCCCTGTCCGTGATGGCCGGGCCCGAGGCGATCGAGGCGGCGGGATGGCAGCTCCGTCTGCCGCCGACGCGGCAGAAGCGCCTGCGCGACTTCAAGGTGGCGTTGATGCTGGACGCGCCCGGCGCGGCAGTGGATCGCGAGGTGCAGGATCGGCTCCAGACGCTGGGCGACTTCCTCGGCCGACGGAAGACGAAGGTCGACGACCGCGCGCGCCCGGCCGTCGATCCGGGCGAAGCGTTCGCCGTCTACACGCGCCTCTTGCGCGCCGCCACCTCGGACCGCCAGAGCGACGCCGATTTCGAGCAGAACGTGGCGATCGCGCGCGGGCTGGCGGTCGGTGACCAGAGCTACTACGCGCGCGCGACGCGCGCCGCCGTCCTCTCGCACCGCGACTGGCTCGCCGCGAACGAGACGCGCCACCGCATGCGGCGCGCGTGGGCCGAGTTCTTCACGACATACGATCTGCTCCTCTGCCCCGTCGCCGGGACCGCCGCCCTCCCCCACGACCACAAGGGCGAGCGCCACCAGCGGACCGTGACCGTCAACGGCAAGCGCGTCCCCGTCACCGACCACCTGTTCTGGGCCGGCTACAGCGGCGCGTTCTACCTGCCGTCGACCGCCGCGCCGTGCGGGTTCACGCCGGGCGGGCTTCCGGTCGGCGTCCAGATCGTCGGGCCGCAGTTCGGCGACCTGAGGTGCCTGGCGTTGGCGAGAGAGCTCGAGCGCGAGTTCCAGGCCTTCGTGCCTCCGCCCGGCTACGCGTGAGACCGGCCGGCGTCCGGACGAAGCTCGGGCCAGAGCTGTCGTCCGGCGCGGCTGCAGAACCGTCCGCGGGCGCATCGAGCGAGGGTTGCGGGATCAGAAGTGAGAGCCGCCGCGAGGCCGCTCAGACGCGGACGACGATCTTGCCGACCTGCGCGTCCGACTCCATGAATTTGAGGGCGGCCGGCAGCTCGTCGAAGCCGAAGACCCGGTCGACGAGCGGCCGCAGCCGTCCGTCCTCGAAGTACGGCAGGACGTCGCGCGCGAACGCGCGCACGGTCTCGGCGCGCTGCGCGGCTGTCCGCAGCCGGTTGCTGACCCCGAAGACCGTCAGCCGCTTTCGGTGGAGCACCTCGATGTCGAGGGTGGCGGACAGGACGCGGTCGAGGTGACCCACGATCGCCAGCCGCCCTTCGAACGCCAGCGACCGGACGCACTCGCCGAACACCGAGCCGCCGACGTTGTTGACGACGAGGCTCACGCCCTTGCCGTCCGTCGCCTTCATGACCGCGTCGTGGAAGTCGCCGGCGCGCGTGCGGATACCGACGTCGAGACCGAGCTTCTCGAGCCGCGCCAGCTTCTCGGCGGAGCCCGACGTGCCGATGACGCGCGCGCCCAGTACCTTGCCGGTCTGCAGCGCGGCCACGCCGACCCCCGACGAGACGGCGGTGACGAGCAGCCACGGGCCCGCCGAGAGGCGGCCCTGCGCGATCAGCATGTCGTAGACGACGATGAACGTGAGCGGCGTCGCCGCCGCCTCTTCCCACGTGAGAGGCTCGGGCACGCGCCGGGCTTCGCGCGCGTCCATCAACGCCAGCTCGCGAAGCCGCCACCGCAGCGCCCCATCATGCGCGCGCCGACTGGGACTCCGGTGACCCCCGCGCCGACCTCGACCACTTCGCCCGCGCATTCGCCGCCTCCGGGCTTCGGCGCGGCACCGTGCGTGCCACCCAGGAGCTCGCCGCGGTTCAGCGACGCGGCGCGCACGCGCACGAGGATCTCGCCGGCCTTGGGCTCGGGTGTGGGGCTCTCGCGGAGCTCGACACCGGTGCCGGCGGGGCCCGGGCTGATCCAGTAGGCCTTCATGCGCGCTCCTTCTCGCCCGGGTGAAAGTCCGGGCCGCGGGCGCGAATTATCTCATCTATTTTCCAAGCGCGCCTCGGCCGGCGGGGCCCCCGCCCCGCGACGGCCTGCAGCGCGCACGACCTCTATTCCGTCGGCGCGCGCCGGTCGCGCCCGTCGGGCTCGCGCTCGCTCAAGCTGATCCCGTACCGCTTGGTCAGGCGATAGAGCGTGCGCCGGTGGATCCCGAGCAGCTGCGCGGCGAGCTTCTTGTTCCAGCGCGCCTCGCGCAGCACGCGGCGGACGTGGCGGGTCACGACACCGCGCAGGCTCAGCGCCGATCCGGGAGCGCCGGGCGCGGAGACCGCCTCGACACACTTCGGCGGCAGATCCTCGGGACGGACGACCGAGCTCGTCGTCAGGGCGACGGCGCGCTCGACGGCGTGCTCGAGCTCTCGGATGTTCCCGGGCCAATCGTAGGCGACCAGCAGCGCCATCGCTTCGGGGGTGATGTCGGACACGGGCCTCGCGTTGGCCGCGGCGTACATGCCCAGAAAGTGAGCGGCGAGGAGCGGGATGTCCTCGCGGCGCTCGCGAAGCGGCGGCACCTGGAGCGTGACCACGCTCAGGCGGTAGAAGAGGTCCTCGCGAAAGCGGCCGGCGGCGATCAGCGAGCCCAGATCCCGGTTGGTCGCCGCGATGACGCGCACGTCCACGCCGAAGCTGTCGGTGCCGCCCACGCGCTTGATCTCGTGCTCCTGGAGCACCCTCAAGAGCTTCGCCTGGACGCACGGGCTGACCTCGCCGACCTCGTCGACAAAGCACGTCCCAGCGTGCGCCGTCTCGAACAGGCCGCGCTTGTCGATCACCGCGCCGGTGAACGCGCCCTTCACGTGGCCGAAGAGCTCGGACTCGAGCACGCCCTCGGCGAGCGCGCTGCAGTCCACCGGCACGAACGGCCGGTCGGCGCGCGGGCTCGCGGCGTGAATGGCCCGGGCGATGAGCTCCTTGCCGGTGCCAGTCTCTCCCTGTATGAGCACAGTGCTGCGCGTGGCCGCGACACGCGCGATCAGCTCGAACACGGCATGCATCGGTGGCGACGCGCCGACGATCCGCGGCGCGCGACAGGCCGGGCGGACCGCCGCGCGCTCGCCGGCCGACCCCGGATGTGCGCGCACCTCACGTCGGCTCATTCGTCTCTCAGCTTCGTTGACTGGGTTTCCTGCTCGATTCACCGATCTGCGATCGGGTGCTCCGCATTCCCGCGCAGACGGGCGCGCTCTGTGAACCAGGGCGGCGAGATGATCCAGCGGGCGCGCGGCGGGATAGTGGTCCGCCGCGCGGCACGGAGCCGACTAAACGATCAGAAAACGCCTCGACCGGGGAGGCGGAATGCAGCGAGGCCCGCGTGTCGCATGAATTACCAGGTCAGCGTATGGGCGGCCCGAAACGATGTCAAGGACACGGTCGCGGCGCGTGTGGCGAAAGCGCCCACTCGCACCTGGGATGGCCACACGCGCTAACGTCCCGATCTCGCTGCGTCCGGTTCGAGCACCGAGCGAGGCCGTGTGACCGTTCTTTCGGCGGTCAGGGGGGCTCGAACCTCGCGCCCGCGTCCAGCGCGTCGGAGCCACAGGCTCGCCTTTGCGGGCACTTGCTCGCGTGATGCGTGGCGCGAAACGGTTTCGAGCCGGCTGGCAAGCCCCTTGCGAGAAATCCTCGACGGTCTGATTTCGCGACGTGGTCATCGACTCGTCACAACCGGGCAATGCCGCCCGAGCTATCACAGGGGTAGGACACACGAGCCGCCGAGCGCGGCCATCAAGGAGGTGCGCGTGGGGGGACTCCAGGGGCTGAACGAGCTGCGGCAGAGCGGCAAGATGCAGTGGTCCGAGATCGAGCACGCGTGGGCGGCGCAGCCTCGCGACGTCCTCGAGGCGTTCGCGCACGAAGGGTTCGCCGAATACAAGCTGGCGGTGACGCGCAGTCGGCGCGATCGTCCGCCGACCGGCGGCGTCTGGCAGGGGCTCAACCTCCAGACGGGCGCGGTGGCGTCGGCGATCTGGGTGCAGCGCGCTCCCGACGCCGCGTCGATCGTCTTCATCGACATCGACGGCGAGCTCATCGACGGCGGCACTGGATGAACGGCGGGATCGATGAACGAGCGGTCAGATGAACGAGCGGTCAAAGGACGATCAAAGGAGGATAGCGTGGACACCGCGACCCAGGAACGAACGGCCCGAGTCTTCGAAGAGAGGACGAAAGCAAATGGTGATGCCGCGGCGCTCTCGATCGGCGTCACCCAGCGCGTGATCGGCCCGCTCACAGAGCTGTCGATGGTCGCCGCTCAGGAGAACACGCGGCTCGCGGCCGAGCTTCAGATCGTGGCGCTCGAGGCGCTGCACGACCTGTACCATCGAGGGTACTTGCAAGCCCTCGACTCGATGCAGCGTACGCTCACGTCCATGGGATCGACCGCCCGGCTCGTCACGCAGGCGGCCGAGCGCCTGCAGACGGCGGCGATCGACGCGGGCCGGCGCGTCAGCGAGACGCTGGAAAGCAGCGTGCGCGAGAGCACCCGGCGCTAGTCGCTCGACTCCGGGCCCGGCCACGCGGCCGGGCCCGGGATCGCCGGCGCGGCGCGACTCAGCCGGCGAGCGCGGGCCGCCGCCGGTGGAATCCGGTGGCGTGCTCGAAGGCGTGCGCGAGCTGGAGCACCCCCAACTCGTCCTGGTGACGCCCGACGATCTGCAGACCCACCGGCAGGCCCTCGTCGGTGAAGCCGGCGGGCACCGAGATCGCCGGCAGGCCCGTCACCGTGATATCCGAGCAGACGCGCATCCAGTCGATGTACGTCGGCAGCCGTACGCCGCTGATCTCGGTGGGGTACGGCGTGGTGACGTCGAACGGCGGCACCTGCGCGGCGGGGATCAGCAGGAACTCGTAGCGCTCCATGAACTCGCGCACGCGATGATAGAGGTGCGCGCGCTGCACCTCGGCCTCCCCGATCTCGCGCGCCGTGAGCTTCAGCCCCTCCTCGGTGTTCCAGATGACCGTGTCTTTCATCTGGTGGCGATGCTGGGCGAGGAGCGGCCCGTAGCGCGCCGCGAAGCTCAGCGCGCGCTGCACCTGGAAGATCTGCCGCGCGTCGGCGAAGTCGGGCTCGCCGTCCTCGACCCGGCAGCCCAGCGCCTCGAGCGTCGCGCGCTGCGCGTCGAGCACCGTCGTGACGCGACGGTCGATCGGCAGCCCCCCGAGATCGCGGCTCCAGGCGACGCGCACGCCCTTGAAGTCGCGGCCGAGCTCGCCGCGGAAGCGCTCGCCCGACTCCGCGATCGCCACCGGCGAGCGGCGGTCGGGACCGGCCATCACGCTCAGCATCAGCGCCGCGTCCGCCACCGTGCGCGCCATCGGCCCGGGCACGTGCAGGGTCCCCCACGGCGCGTCGGTCGGCCACGGCGGCACGCGGCCGACCGCGCCTCGGAGCCCCACCACGTTGCAGAAGCTCGCGGGGTTGCGCAGCGAGCCGCCGGTGTCGCTGCCGTCGGCGATCGGCACCATCCCGCACGCCAGCGCCACGGCGGCGCCGCCGCTCGAGCCCCCGCACGTCTTGGTCGGATCGTAGGGGTTGAGCGTCCGGCCGAAGACCTCGTTGAACGTCTGCGAGCCCGCCCCGAACTCCGGCGTGTTGGTCTTGCCCACGGTGATGGCGCCGGCGGCCCGCAGCCGCTCGACTAGGAGCGCATCCTGGTCGGGCACGTGGTCACGGTAGATCGGCGACCCGTAGGTTGTGCGGATGCCGCGCGTGGGCACGAGGTCCTTGTGCGCGACCGGCAGCCCGAAGAGCGGGCCCGCGGCCTCGCCGCGCGCGAGCGCCGCGTCCTTCTCGCGCGCCTCGGCGAGCGCGCGCGCGGCCGTGAGGGTGACGATCGCGTTCACCTTCGGGTTGACGCGCTCGATCTGCGCCAGGTGCGCCTGGACGACTTCGGTGACGGAGACCTCGCGCGCGCGGATGCGCCGCGCCAGCTCGACCGCGGTGGAGAAACAGAGATCGTGGCTCATGGGGGCCTTTCCGCACGACCCGTTCGGCCTTGCGTATCGGGCAGGCAGCTTAGCATCATCTGCGCATGAACGAGACGCGGACGCTCGCCCGCTTCGTGGCGGAAACCGGGTTCGCCGACTTGCCCGGCCGGCTGGTCGAGAACCTCAAGATCACCGTCCTCGATACGTTCGGCGCCGCGCTCGTGGGCACCCGGCAGCCCTGGGCTCAGCGCATCGTGGCGGTAGGCCGGGCGCTCGGCGGCGCGCCCGAGGCGTCGGTCATCCATCAGGGCTGGCGTACCGACGTCGCCCGCGCCGCTTTCGCCAACGGCGTGCTGATCGGTGCCTTCGAGTGCGAGGCGCTCACCGGCTCGCACGCGAGCGGCACCGTGCTGCCGGCGGCGCTCGCCGTGTGCGAACACGAGCGCCTCTCTGGCGTCGCGTTCCTCACCGCGCTGGCCGTGGGCTTCGAGGTCTCGGCGCGTATCGCGCGCACGGCCGTTGGGCTCGAGACGGTCCGCGGCTTTCACAACCCGGGCACGCAGGGCCCGTTCGGCGCGGCCGCCGCCGCCGGCAAGCTCTATCGGTTCGACGCGGAGCGGCTGACCGACGCGCTCGGCATCGCGGGCTCGTCGAGCGCGGGGCTTCTCGAGTTCGCGTGGAGTGGGGGCGACACCAAACGGCTGCATCTCGGCCGCGCCGCCCAGCTCGGGCTCGAGAGCGCGCTCCTGGCCCGTCAGGGCGTGCGCGGCCCGGCGACGGTCCTCGAGGGTCGCTCCGGCTACTTCAACGCGTTCTCGACTCCGCCCAGGCTGGAGGCGCTCGTGGACGGCCTGGGAACTGCGTGGGCCATCGAGCCGCCGTCGCTCAAGTCGTACGCGACCCACGTCACCCAGCAGGCGGTCGTCCAGGCCATCCAGGATCTCAAGCGCGAGCGCCCGCTCGATCCCCGAGCGATCACGCGCGTCGTGATCACTGGCGCGCCGCGAATCATGGAGGAGCGGCACGCGGGGCGCGAGCCCGAAGACGTGCTGGGCGGCCAGTACAGCCTACCCTTCACGACGGCGGTGGCGCTGACCCGCGACATGTCCAATCCGCTGGTCTACGATTTCGAGGCCGTCGCCGACCCGATCGTGCGCGGCCTGGCGCGCCGTATCGAGCTGGTTGCCGAGGAAACCGGCCACGACACGCCTGGCTTCTGGCCGGCGGAGGTCGTCATCGAGTGCGCCGGCCGGCGTCACACCGTGCGCACGCGCCCCCACAAGGGCTCACCGGCCGATCCGTTCACGTGGCAGGAGGCCGGCGAGAAATTTCGGCGCTACGCGGCGTCGATCCTCGACGCGCGGCAGATCGAGAAGATCGTCGAAGCGGTCGACGGACTCGAGCGAACGTCCGACCTGAGCGGCCTGGTCCGAATCCTGGTGCGCGCCTGATGCGGGCTCAGCCCTGCGCCAGGCGGAGGTCGGATCGATCTGCCTCCTCGTCGCCGTTGCGGAGCAGATCGAGCAGGCGTGGGTCGGCGGGAACGATGAGGCCGGTGGCGCCCGCCGCCTCGTACTCCTGGCGCTGTCGCCGCCAGGTCTCGGGGGCGTCCGGCATCTTGATCGCGGCCCAGAGCTCGAACGGGCCGGTGAGCTTCTCGCGCTCGCGGTATCGGGTGACCGGCTCGACGGCGGCGCGGAACTGCTCAGGGGACTCGCCGGCGCCGACCACACCGTCGGCCAGCCCCGCGCGAGGATCGGCCGAGGCCGGCGCGGGGCTGGGGCCCCGCCGGCCGAGGCGCGCCGGCAAATCGAGGAGCACGCAGCAGCGCGCGCGCCGTGCGAGCTCGAGGACCGCGTCGAGATCGGCGAGCGCTTCGGCGAGCCCGGTGACGGCCAGCGCCGTGCGGCCGCGCGACAGGCGGCTCAGGGTCGCGAGGCGGCCCCCGAGGTCCTGGGGCGCGCGCACGTCGGCGCTCGAGATCGGGACGACGAGGCGGACGCGGCCGGTGATGGTCGCCATACCCGCGAGGAGCAGCCAGGGGTCGTAGCCCTCGGCGTCGAGCCAGAGCGAGTCGGCGCCGGCCGCGTCCATCGCTCGAGCGTCCGCCAGGTAGTCCCCGGAGTCCTCGAACTGCCGGGGCAGCCGCACACCGATCTTCAGCATGGCGACGGCGGTCGCTACGCGCCCACCTACATCTGCGCCCCGAAGACCACGACCATGCGCAGGGCCAGCCCACCCACCAGGGTCAGGACGGCCGCGAGCATGGCGGGAACGCGGCGCTGGGTGGACAAATGGAGCGCGAGCGGCACCAGGGTGCCGATCAGCACGGCGACCCAGAGAGCCACCCAGCGGGGCGCCAGGAACCGAGAGCCGGCGGCGCCGAGGCTCACGAAGAAGACGACGAGGAGCGCCAGCTCGAGAATGATGAAGTAGCGATCAGCGCGCGTGAGCTTCGCTTCGCTGCTCTGCTCGTGGCGACCCAGACGCGTCACGAGACTCAAGGTGGCGGCCGCCACGCTGAGGCCCGACGCCAGGAACAGCGCCCCGAGCGCCCACGTATCGCTCCAGATCGGCTGGTTGCTGACGCTGAGCAGCACTCCGGTGTACCCCGCCAGGAAGAGCCCGAAGACGGCGCCGACGGTCACGAATGCACGGGCGAGGCCGCCCCTGAGAAACGGCGGCCGGCCGCTCCGGAGGCTCGCCAGCGCTTCGAGGAAGGAGACGAACGCGAACACGCTGAAGATCAGGAGCACCCAGACGCCGACGGACATCGGCGACCAGTACTTGAAGTTGAGGCCGAAGGTGCGGCTGTCGATCATCATGTGCCAGAACCGGAGCGGCCGGCCGAGATCGAGCGTCAGCAAGACCGGGCAGACGGCCAGGACCGGCAGACTCAGCAAGAAGGCGAGCCGCGCGACGGGCGCGTCGCGCTCGTCGCCCATCAGGCGCAGGATCGCGCCGAGCGCGTAGACGCCACCCGCGATGCCGCCCAGGAAGAAATACCAGACGATGTACCACTCCCACTGCGGCGGCGTGACGAAGTGCTCGATCATCGCGCTACTCCTTCCCGCCCCGCTCGCGGAACGCGAAGACGGCGCCGACCAGGCCCAGCGCCGCCGTCACCAGCGTTCCGAGGTAGCCGCGCGCGTTGTTCCGGCTCGGCAGCACGGCGCTCTCGGTCGGCGGCAGACCGTAGACTTCCGGCTTGTCGGTCAGCAAAAAGAGCGCGTGCAGCCCGCCGTACTCCGTGTCGCCGTACAGGCGCGCCTCCGACATCCCCTGGCCGCGCAGCTGGTTCAGGCGCGCGCCGGCGACCTCCTTCATCGTGGTCAGATCGCCGAACTTGATCGACTCGGTCGGGCACGCCTTGGCGCACGCGGGCGTCAGGTTGGCCTGCAGCCGGTCGTAGCAGAAGGTGCACTTGCGGGCCAGCCCGCTGGCCTCGTCGAAGCCGATGACGTGGTACGGACAGGCCGCGATGCAGTCGCGGCAGCCGTTGCACACGTTCGGCTGGATGTAGACGGTGTCGAACTCCGTCCGGATGATGGCGTTGGTCGGGCACACCTCCATGCAGCTCGCCAGCGCGCAGTGCTTGCAGACGTCGCTCATCATGCTCCAGGCGACGCCGCCCTTGGCGGTGGTCCGCTCGTGGAACTGCACGTGGCGCCAGTTCTGCTCGTCGAGCTGGGTCGTGTTGTCGTAGCCGTCGCCGAACTCGGGCGCGTGTCCGGGAAGCTGATTCCACTCCTTGCACGCCACCTCGCAGGCCTTGCAGCCGATACAGAGCGTCGTGTCGGTGAAGAAGCCGACCGTTCGCGCCATGGTTGGTTCTCCTATCCGATCGCCATCAGATTGGGCACGATCTTGGTGTAGCCGCGCTCCTTGACGTAGAGATCGAGCGGGAGCGCGATGAGCTCGTCGACGACCGGCACCGCATGCGGGTCCTTGCGAAGGTCGATCGAGATCAGGTAGCGCCGACACGTCTCGCACGCGTCGGCGCGCAGATGCGGCAAGCGCGCGGCGTCGGCGAAGATCGGCAGCTTGCTCGTGGACTGCTCGCCGCAGCCGGCGCACGTCATCCGTTGATGGACCCAGCTGTCGCCGCAGCGGCAGCACAGGAGCATTCGGGGTCCGCTGACCAGGGCCTCGCCCGCGTCGGTCAGGTACGAGAGCTGCGGCAGGCCGCCGCAGCGGGGGCAGCCGCCGTCGGCCGGGCGCCCCGAGCAGGCGTCGCCGGCCACGGGCCCGAGCGCTTCGAGCACGGGCGCGGCCGCGGCCCGCGCCAGATATTCGTCGACCGGCTCCTGTCGCTCGCCCGCGAGCCAGCGCCCGACGAGACCGGCCCCGTCGCCGTCGCGAAGCCGGTCGCGTACAGCCGCCGCCAGCGAGGGGGGACCGGCCGCGATCGTGGCCTCGCCGACGTCGCCCATGACCCGCGCTGCCGCGTAGACGGCGACGCGAGCCGGCTCGGGTCGATCGTCCCTCGCCTTCACGAACGCCGGTTCCTGCACGTCCAGCAGCGCCTCGTAGAGCTGCAGCACACCTCTGGCGAACGCATGGCCCTCGAGGAGCTGCCGGGCCCGGTGTCGGCGCCGGGCCCAGGCCTCCGTGCCGAGCGTGGCGACGGCGCCCTCGTTCATCCGATCTTCTCGATGTTCACCAGGAACGCCTTGAACTCCGGCGTCCGCGCGTTGGCGTCGCCCACGAACGGTGTCAACGCGTTCGCGAGCCAGTTGGCGCCCTTGGTCGGGTCCCGGTCGGCCGCGATTCCGACGTAGCCCCAGTGGATGGGGATCCCGATGTGATAGACCCTCTTGCCGTTCACCTCGAGCCCACCCAGACGTTTCGTCACGACCGCGAGCACCTCCAGCTTGCCGCGCTTGGAGGTGACGCGGACTCGATCGCCGGTCTTGATGCCCTTCTCCTTCGCGACTTCCTCGGGCACCTCGACGAACGGCTTGGGCTGGAGCCCCACCAGCGCCGGCACGTGCTGCGTGACGTAGTGCTCGTGCTCGGTCAGCCGATAGCTGGTCGCGATGTAGGGGTAGTCCTTGGCGGTGCCGAACCGATTCTCACGACCGCCCTGTTTGTCGTAGAGGAACACGACCGGGGACTCCGACTGCTTGGGATGCAGCGGGTTCTCGACCGGCGACTCGACCGGCTCGTAGTGCTCGGGGAGCGGCCCGTCGAGCATCGAGCTCGAGAAGAGCCGACCGACGCCCTCGCCGTTCATGATGAACGGGCCCCAGCGCTTGGGATCCTTCGGGTCCATCGTCGGCGGATAGTCAGGCACGTCGCCCTTCCACTTCTTGTCCGCCGCGTCCCACTCGATGCCGGGCCGCGTCGGATCCCACGCCTTGCCGTTGAGGTCGGCGGAGGCGCGGTTGTACATGACGCGACGGTTGAGCGGCCAGCTCCATGCCCAGCCGTGATAGAAACCCATGCCGGTGGGATCGTTCTTCTTGGGATCCTGCACGCCGGCACGACGCTTGGAGAGGTTGCCGGCCTCCGGGTACGAGCCGCAGTAGATCCAGTTACCCGCGGTGGTCGTCCCGTCGTCCTTCAGCTTGCCGAAGGTATCGAGCCGCTTCCCCGTCGTCAGATCGAAGCCGTTGATCTCCTGGCAGATCTCGTCGAGATCGGGCTTGATCGGGTTCTTGTAGGTCAGCGTCAGCGCGTTCAGCGGCGCGGGGAACTTGCCGCCCTGCTGCGCGTAAAGCTTCTTCACGCGCTGGAACACGTCGGCCAGGACCCAGTGGTCGTGGCGCGCGCCCTCCGGCGGCACCGCCGCCTCTTTCCACTGCATCCAGCGGCCGCTGTTCACGAACGAGCCGTCCTTCTCGATCCAGTGCGTGCTGGGGATCATGAAGACTTCGGTCTGGATCGTCTTGGGGTCCGCGCCCGGCCGCCGCCAGAACTCCGAGCTGGTCGTCGGCAACGGGTCCATCACCGCCAGCCACTTGAGGTTGGCCAGTGCCTGCATCACCTGGTTGGCGTCGGGACCGATGCTGGTCGCCGTCATGCCCGACAGGATGAGGCCTTCCATCTTCTTCTTGAGCGCCTGGTCGTAGATCGAGATCCACGACGAGTTGGTGGCGGGCTTGGGGATGAACTCGAACGCGAACTCGTTCTTGTCCGTCGCCGCGTCGCCGTACCAGGTCTTGAGCAGGCTGACCATGAACTTCCGGTAATTCGTGCCGAAGAAGTTCCAGGAGTTCGCGTCGAACTTCTTGGGCGCGCTCTGGGTGACGTAGTCGTCGAGGTTCTTCTGGCCCGGCGCCGGGATGCGGAGATAGCCGGGCAGGATCTCCCACGAGATCGCGTTGTCGGTGTTGCCCTGGATGTTGGCGTGACCGCGCTCGGCGTTCATGCCGCCGCCCGGGCGCCCCATGTTGCCGAGCAGGAGCTGGAGCACGGCAGCCGTGCGAATGAGCTGGCCGCCGGTGGTGTGTTGCGTGAGCCCCACCGCGTAGACGACCGTCATCACTTTGTCGGGCTTGCCAGTCTCGCCCACGATTTTGGCGATCTCCAGGAACTGCTCCTGCGGGATGCCGGTAATCGAGGCGACCATGTCGGGCGTGTAGCGGGAATAGTGCTTGCGCAGGAGCTGGAAGACCGAGCGCGGGTGCTCGAGCTGCGTGTCGCGCTTGGCGAGCGCCACGCCGGCGCTGGCGTGGACAGGCCCCGTGGCGACGACTTCCTTCTGGGCCCGCTCGAACGCCGCCTGAGCCGGCGCGTCCACCTCGTAGCCCCACGTCGCGGTGTCGTAGGTTCGCTTGACTGGGTCGTAGCCGTTGAACAGCCCTTCGCTGAAGCCGAACCCCTGCTTCACGATGAAGGACGCGTTCGTGTAGTGCTTCACGTACTCGTGATGGATCAGGTTCTTCTCGAGGACGTAGTTGATCAGACCGCCGAAGAAGGCGGTGTCGGTGCCGGTCCGGATCCGCGCGTACACGTCCGACACCGCCGAGGTCCGCGTGAACCGCGGATCCATGTGGATCATCTTGGCGCCGCCGCCGCGGCCGATGCCGCGTCGCGGATCGAGCTTCGCCTTCAGGAACCACTGGAAGCCGACCGGATGAGCCTCGGCCGGATTCGCTCCGTTGATCATGATCACATCGGCGTGCTGGATATCACGCCAGTGATTCGTCATCGCGCCCCTTCCGAATGTGGCCGCCAGACTGACGACCGTGGGGCCGTGTCAGACTCGGGCCTGCTGCTCGATGTGCACCACCCCCAGGGTGCGCATGAGCTTGGCGGCGAAATAGCCTTCTTCGCTGCTGAAGGTGGCGCCGCCGGCGAACGCGATGCCTTCGCAACGGTTGACGGTGTTGCCCTTGGCGTCCTGCGTGACGAACGTCGCGGAGCTTGTCCAGCATCTCGTCCCAGGAGATCTCCTGCCATTTGTCGCTGCCCGGCGCTCGGTAGAGGGGCTTGTCGACGCGCCGGCTCGAGATGGCGAGCTGCATCGCCGTGGCGCCCTTCGGGCAAAGCCGGCCCTCGTTGACCGGGCTGTCGGGGTCGCCCTCGATCTGCAGGAGCTGCGTGTGGCCCTTGCCGTCCTCCTTGGTGAACGCGATGAGCGAGCACCCGACCGCGCAATACGGGCAGAGCGAGTGCACTTCCTTCGCGCCCTCGATCCGGAGGTCCTGCTTGACCTGGACGGCCTCGGCGAGGTCGAAGCCCAGGGGGGTGGAGCCCAGCGCGCCGGCACCGACGGCGCCGAGCTTGACGAAATCCCTTCGAGTCAGCTGGGACATGTTGGCGCTCCTTCTACCAAGCGATTGCGGCGTTGGTATTGCCGATAGAGAACGTCTTCAACGTCACACAAGTTCCGTGACGCTCGGCGTCACGCGATGAGCACCCGAATAGAGATTGAACCCGCCGTTCCGCACGAACCCGATCAGGGTCATGTCGGCGGTGAGCGCCATCTGGACGGCCATGCTGGACGGTGCTGAGACCGCGGCGATCACCGGGATCCGCGCGGCCAGGGTTTTCTGCATGATCTCGAAGCTCACGCGCCCGCTGACCATGAGCACGTGCCGGTCGAGCGGCACAGAGCGGGCCAGTACCATGTGCCCGATGACCTTGTCCACCGCGTTGTGGCGGCCGATGTCTTCGCGCAGCACGCGTAGCTGGCCGTCGGCGCCGAAGAGCCCGGCGGCGTGCAGCCCACCCGTCTTCTCGAACGTCGACTGCGCCTCCTGCATCGCCGCCGCGAGCCGGTTGAGCCGATCGACGGAGATCACGAAGTCGGACTGTATCGGGGGGAGCGTCGCGCGAATCGCGTCGATCGTGGCCTTGCCGCAGAGACCGCAGGAGGAGGAGGCCACGAAGTTGCGACGCAGGCGGTCCTTCGCGACCCGCACGTCGCCCTTCAGCAGCACGTTCATCACGTTGCCGTCGTCGGGATCCCCGTCGGGACCGCGGTACCGGGCGATGACGTCGAGATCGTCCGCGCCGGTGATGACGCCTTCGCAGAAGAGAAAACCCGCGACGAGCTCTTCGTCCTCGCCCGGGGTTCGCATCGTGACGCTGAGGTTGATGCCGCCCAGCCGGATCTCGAGCGGCTCTTCCACGGCCAGGTGATCCAGGCACTCGGAGGCGCGGTGATCACGCACCTTGACAACGCGGCGACGAACGGCGGGGACGCCCCTTGGAACTTCCAGGTCGGGATCTAGACTCATCGGCTCTCCCTTGGAACCAGAGTCTATCTCTTCGAGCGCGATGTCTCGAAATAACGGGCGGCGCCCTTGCCGACCGCTATTTCGAACGTAATGTTAGGCGTTTATGGGACGCGCCGTCAAGCGGTATTGCGGGCGGCCCCGAGACCCATCGCGAGCCACTAAAGGTGGCCCGCCGGGTGGACCGAGGCTACCGCTTGCCAGCTTCCTCGTCGACCAGGGCCTGGAACGCTTCCGGGGCCAGAGCGCCCCGGATGACGCGATCGCCGATCACGAAGCTCGGCGTCGCGTCGAGCCCGAGGGCGGCGGCCAGCGCGAGGTTGGCCTGCAGGGCCCGGTCGGTCTCCAGCGACATCATGTCGGTCTTGAGCTTCACGGAGTCGAGCCCGACGGACGTGCCGAGGGCCAGGAGGGCCTCGACGGTGAAGTCCCCGTCGAAGGCGAGCATGGCCCGATGGAGCTTCTGCCACCCGCCCTGCTGCTGGGCAGCGACCGCGGCTCGGGCTGCGAGGACCGAGGGCTCCCCGAGCACCGGAAAGTTCTTGTAGACGACGCGCACGGACGTATTCGAGCTCACGATCTGATCGATCGTGGGCGCGACGTGGCGGCAGTGGACGCACCGGTAATCGAAGAACTCGACGATGGTGACCTTCCCCTGCGCGTTGCCCTCGACGGGCGAGGTCTGGTCCGCAAAGAGCGCCTGCCGGTGGTCGTGGATGGCCTGCTTGGACCTCGTCGCCGCCGACGCCGACTGGCGCTGCTGCAGGCGCCGGAAGGCTTCCGCGAGCACCTCGGGCTCCCGCAGGAGATAGTCGCGCACGATCTTCTCGATCTCCTGCTGGGTGAGCTTTGCCTCGTCCGCGGCGACCGTGTGACCGGCGACGAGAACCGCCGCGGCCAGACCGACGAGACCGGCGATGACGAGGAGACGGACGCTACGCATGAGTCGCTCTAAAAGTATATAGCCGACTCACCTCTCAAACGAGCAGTGCCAGAGGCTCCTCCACCAGGTCGGCGAGCGTCCCGAGGAACTGGGCGGCGCGCGCGCCGTCGAGTGCGCGATGGTCGCAGGACAGGGTCAGCACCATCGTCGGCCGCACGGCCGGCTGGCCGGCGTGCGCGACGACCCGGTCGGCGATCCGACCGACAGCGAGGATGGCCGCCTGAGGGGGATTGACGATCGCGTTGAAGGCGTCCACGCCGAACATTCCGAGGTTGCTGATCGTGAATCCCCCGCCCTGGATGTCGGCCGGGCGCAGCTTGCCGGCCTGGGCACGGCTCACCACGTCCGCGCGCCGGGCCGCGATCTCGGGCAGGCGCAGGGAATCGGCGCGATGGATGACGGGCACGACGAGCCCGTCGTCGATGGCGACCGCGAGCCCGATGTTGACGTCGGTGTTCTGCGCGATCGCGCCGTCCCGCCAGGACGCGTTCACCCGCGGGTGCCGTGAAAGCGCCGCCGCGACCAGCTTGACCAGCAGGTCCGTGTAGGTGACGTGCGCGCCAGTCTGCTTGCGCGCCTGGTCGAGCCACGAGGCCAGGCGACTCACGTCGACCTCGCGTACGAGATAGAAATGCGGCGCGGTCGTCCAGCTGGCCGTCATGCGCTCGGCCATGATCCGCCAAACGGTGCCGATGCTTGGGGCGGCCGCGCGCGGCGAGGCGGAGAGTGCCGGCGGGGTCGCGGCCGGGCGGGCCGCCGCCGGAACGTCGTCCGCCAGGACGGCTCCGCCCGGTCCCGAGCCGCGAAGCGCGGCGATGTCGAGACCGCGCTCGGCGGCGAGCCGGCGCGCCTTCGGCGAGGCCGCTACGCGCCGTCCGGCCTGTCCGTTGCCGACCGCGGACGACCGCTGGCTCTCGACGTAGGCCAGCACGTCCGCCTTCTCGATCCGGCCGCTGGCCGTCCGGATGCGTCCGAGATCGACGCCGTGCTGCTCGGCGATCCGGCGAGCGAGGGGCGACGCCTTCACCGCGCCCGCCGGAGGGGCGCCGGCCGCCGGCGGGGCCGGGATGGCGCCGGTCGCGGCGGCGCTGGCGGGCGGCATGACCGGGGCCGCGGCGGCCGCGTCCCCGACCTCCCCGGGCGCGACGATCAGCGCGATCGTCCGCCCCACCGGCACCACGTCACCCTCGTTCGCGGTCACGTCGCGCAGTACGCCGGAGGCCGGCGCCTCGATCTCGACGGTGACCTTGTCGGTCTCGATCTCGACGATGGGCTCGCCCTTGCGCACCGTCTCGCCCGGGCGCTTGAGCCAGTGGACGACCTTGCCGGTCTCCTGCGCCAGCTCGAGGGCGGGCATGATGACGTTGGCCGGCATCGCTTCCGGCTCAGCCGGTGAAGACGTCGCGCGCGACGGCGAGCGTCCGCTCGATCGCGTCGGCGTCGACGTCCAGGTGGGTGACGGCGCGAATCGTGCGCGCCCCGAGCGCCCCCATGCGCACGCCCCGCGCGAGCATGCGCTCGCACGCGGCGGGTGCGGTCAGCGAGCCGGTCAGCTCGAAGAAGACGATGTTCGTGTCGATCGTCCCCGGATCGAGACTCACGCCCGGCAAGCGGGCCAGGCCCTCGGCCAGACGCCGCGCGTTCGCGTGGTCCTCGGCCAGACGCTTCACGTGGTGGCGCAGCGCCCAGATGCCGCCGGCGGCGATGATCCCGGCCTGACGCATGGCGCCGCCCATCTGCTGCTTGCACCGCCACGCCTCGTCGATGAACGCCCGCGAGCCCGCCAGCGCGGCGCCCACGGGAGCGCCGAGCCCCTTGGTGAAGTCGATCCACGCCGAGTCGAACGTGGCCGCGTAGTCTCGCGCTGCGACGCCGCTCGCGACGACCGCGTTCATCAGGCGCGCGCCGTCCATGTGCGTCGCCAGGCCGTGGCGGCGCGCGACCGCGGTGACCGCCTCGATGCGCTCGAGGGGCCACACGGAGCCGCCGCCGAGGTTGCTGGTCTGCTCGACCCAGACGAGCCGGCTCCGGGGCGCGTAGCGTGAAGGCGGGCGCACGGCGGCCTCGACCGCCGCCGCGTCGAACTGACCGCGCGGGCCGTCGACGGCACGCACGTTGACGCCGGCCAGCGCCGCCGGTCCGCCGGTCTCGAAGTGGATCGGGTGCGCGGTGTGGTGGGCGATCACCTCTTCGCCGGGCCGCGCGTGCACGCGCAGCGCGATCTCGTTGCACATCGTGCCCGAGGGCAGGAACACCGCGGCTTCCTTGCCGAGCAGCTCGGCGACCATCTCGCAGAGCACGTTGACGGTCGGATCCTCGAGCTTCTGCTCGTCGCCCACCTCGGCGTCGCACATGAAGCGGCGCATCTCCCCCGTGGGGCGCGTGACGGTATCGCTGAAGAGGTCGACGTCGATCTTCATCAGGCCTTCCGGCAGAGCGCCTTCGCCGCGTCGGCGACCGACTTCTCCGTCGGCACCGTGAGATCCTCGAGCACCGGCGAGAACGGCACCGGCACGTCCATGGCGCCGATCCGCTTGACCGGCGCGTCGAGCTGGTAGAAGGCGCCCTCGGCGATCACCGAGGCGATCTCGGCGGTGACGCCGTACCGCTCGTAGCCCTCGTCCACCACGATCGCGCGCGACGTCTTCTGCGCCGACTCGATCAGGGTCTTCTTGTCGAGCGGCCACGTCGTGCGCGGGTCGATCACCTCGGCGCTGATCCCGGCTTCCTCCAGGAGCTTGGCGGCGCCCAGGGCGACCGCCACCATGCTGCTGGTGGCGACGATCGTGATGTCCGTCCCGACGCGCTTCACCTCGGCGACGCCGAACGGGATCGTGTAATCCTCGGCGGGTACCGGCCCCTTGACCCGGTACATCATCTTGTCCTCGAAGATGACGACCGGGCTGTCGTCGCGGATGGCCGTCTTCATCAGGCCCTTGGCCTCGTAGGGGCCGGAGGGCAGCGCGACCTTGAGGCCGGGGATATGACTGACCCAGGCATGAAGCGACTGCGAGTGCTGGGCGGCCGAGCGGCGCGTGGCCCCGAGCGTCGTGCGAAAGACGATGGGCACCTTGATCTTGCCGCCCGACATGTAGTGCGCCTTGGCGGCCTGGTTGACCATCTGGTCCATGGTCAGGGTGATGAAGTCGCCGAACATCACGTCGACGACCGGCCGCATGCCCGTCATCGCCGCGCCGACGCCGATGCCGGCGTAGCCGGGTTCCGAGATCGGCGTGTCGATGATCCGCTGGGTGCCGAACTCCTGCACGAGCCCGGTGAGCGTCTTGAAGGGATGCCCCGCCTCCGCCACGTCTTCGCCGATGAGGAACACGCGCGGGTCGCGCCGCATTTCCTCCGCGATCGCCTCTTTGACCGCCTCGCCGTACGTCAGCTCTCGCTCGCTCATGACGCCCTCCGTGGGCGCCCGATGGCCTCGGGCCCCACGCGAGGCTCGCCCGATCGGGGCGCGGAGTCAAGTGGCCGCGCTAGAATCTCGGCCATGGCGACGAATGAGGACGGGGCCGCGCCGGCGAAGAAAGAGCTCGGGCTCCCCGAGGCCATGGCGTACGCCCGCGAGCTGGAGCAGGACAATCGCCTGGAGGCCGCCGACGAGCTCTACCGCCGCATCCTGGCGCTGGCTCCCGACTATCCCGACGCGTCGAACTTCCGCGGTGTCGTCGCGTTCCGGCTCGGGCGGCCGGCGGAGGCGGAGACCTTGATTCGCCGGGCGGTCGCGCTCGCGCCCGACTACGCGGACGCTTACAACAACCTCGGGAACGTGCTCCAGCATCAGAAGCGCGCCGAGGAAGCCGCGAAATGCTACGAGCGGGCGATCGAGCTCGCGCCCGACCTCGCCGACGCCCACAACAACCTCGGCAACGTGCTCCAGCACCAGATGCGCGCCGAGGAAGCGGTGGCGTTCTACGAGCGGGCCATCGCGCTCCGCCCCGACATGGCCGACGCGCACCTCAATCTCGGCAAGGCGCTCGAGGCGCTGGATCGCATGGCGGAAGCGCTCACCGCGTACCGGCAGGCGGTGCTGCTGCGGCCGTTCCACTTCGATTCCTATCGCCGCCTCGGATCGGCGCTCTACGGGTGGGGACGCATCGCCGAAGCGGCGGAGGTCTACCGGAAGTGGCTGTCCCTCGAGCCCGACAATCCCGTCGCGGCGCACCTGCTGGCGGCGTGCACGGGACGCGAGGTGCCCGCGCGCGCCTCGGACGCGTGCGTGCGGACGATCTTCGAGAGCTTCGCCGACAGCTTCGACCAGGTCCTCGAGAAGCTGCAGTATCGCGCACCGGCGCTCGTCGCGCAGGCCGCGGCCGACGTGATGGGACCGCCCGAGGCCCGCCTTGCGATCCTCGACGCGGGCTGCGGGACCGGACTCTGCGCGGAGCACTTCAGGCCGTTCGCCCGGCGCCTGGTCGGTGTCGACCTCTCGCTCGAGATGCTCAAACGGGCCGGGATGCGAAAGCTCTACGACGAGTTGATCCTCGGTGAGCTGACGGCCTTCGTGGGAGCCGCACCGGCGGCCTGGGATCTGGTGGTGTCGGCCGACACCCTCGTCTACTTCGGCGACCTGACGGAGGCGATGGCGGCCGCAGAGCGGGGGCTACGTCCCGGTGGCCACCTGGTGTTCACCCTCGAGCGCGCCGGCGAGGACGAAGCACCGCAGGGCTTCAGGATCAATCCGCACGGCCGCTACAGCCACACGGAAGCCTACGTGCGTCGCGCCCTGGCGGGCGCTCGGCTCGAGCTGCGCCAGATCGCTCCGGTCCACCTTCGCCTGGAGCTCAAACGGCCGGTGGACGGGTTTCTGGTCGTGGCCGCGCGCCAGAGCTGAGACCTGCCGGCGCCGAGTCAGCTCTGCTGGAAGGTGTAGTCCCTGGAGCCTGATGCCGCCTGGGTCATGCCGTTGGCGGCAACGGGCTATGACTTCACCGTCAGCTTCTCGTAGAGCGCGGCGAGGATCTCGTCGATCCCGGCCGACGCCCACACGTCGAAGAACGGCGACGCCTGCAGCGCGACGAACTCGCGCTGGCCGCGCTCCCGGGTCTGCGCCTGGCTCTCGCCGGCGCGGGCCGACTGCATGTATCCGCGGATGTGGTCCTTGTGATAGATGGCCGGGTATTCGATGTACCGATGCAGCTCGCCGAAGTCCTTCGTGTAGACCACCACGACCGGCACCGAGGCCCACTCGCCGCCGTTCTTGGCGTTGAGGAACTCGAGCATGATGTCGTGGTTGCTGTCGGGATAGGCGGCGGGATCCGGACGCCGCGTGCCGAGAATCTTCTTGCCGTCGCGGTTGAAGATCCGGAGCTCGAGCCCGCCCGCCTCGGCCAGCCGCGTCAGCATCGGGACGTCGCGCCGGCAGTCGGACGACCAGTCCTCCGACACGACGAGAATATTCGCGGGCCCGTCCGGCTGCGCGGCGAGCCACTTGATGGCGGCGACCTGCTGGTCGGTGAGGCGCACCCGCGCGTAGCGCTCGCGGAACACGGCGCTGTTGTCCCGCCGGGCGGTGCCGATCGCCCCGCCGTCGGGGTAGTAGCTCCCGAACGCCTCGCGCGCGAGGTTCTCGGGGCTCCCGGTGTACTTCACGTACTGATCGAACGTCATCCCTCGGGCGAACCGCTCGGGCGTCACCACGCTCTTGGCCAACCCTGTTCTCCTTGCTCGCGGACCGGCACCCACTCAGCGGAGCTTCGGCATGACCTCGTCGGTGAAGCGCCGCATCGCGCGCTCCACCTCGGCGCGTGGCAGCATCGCGCCCTGGTCGAACCAGCAGATGATCTGCGAGAGCCCGAACTCGTCCCGCGCAGCCTGCAGCCGATCCACCACCTCGGCGGCGTCGCCGAACACGCCCTGATCTCGGCAGAACTTCTCGTACGGGAGATTCGCGATGGTGTCCCTGATCGTCTTCAGGCGCGGCAGGTGCTCGGCGTACGAGTCCGGGAGCTGCGAGAAGATCACCTCGAGGTTCCGGTAGTACTTGAGCACGCCCGGGCGCATCGCTTCCCGCGCGGCCCCGGACGTGGTACCGACGTGCACCGGCAGCATCAACGCCATCTGATCGTTCTGCCACGCGTGGCCCGCCGCGGCCAGATGGGCGCGATAGAGCGCCATGTACTCGCGCAGCTGCGGTAGTGGCGTCGTGGTCGTCCCCGAATAGATGGCGAGACCGAGATCACCGATGTGCGCGAAGCTCTCGGCCGTGTGCACGGCGACCCGGATCGGCGGGTGCGGACGCTGGACCGGCCGCGGCACCACGGAGACGTCCTCGACCTGGTAGAACGCGCCGCGGTAGCCGAACCGCTCGCGGGTCCACGCGAGGCGGATGATCTCGAGCGTCTCGTCGAAGCGCGCGCGGTTCTCGGACACCGGCACGCGAAAACCGTGGAACTGGCTCGGGATCGAGCCCCGGCCCACGCCGAATTCGAGCCGGCCGCCGGACAGCACGTCGGCCGTCGCCGCCTGCTCCGCGCAGCTCAGCGGATGGTGGAGCGGCAGCAGGGTGACGGCGGTCCCGATGCGGATCCGCCGGGTGCGCTGCGCGACCACCGGCACGACCATGAGCGGGCTGGCCAGCAACGAGAACGCGCCGCCGAAGTGGAGCTCCGCCAGCCACGCCACGTCGAAGCCGAGCGTGTCGCCGAGCGCGATCAGCTCGAGCATCTCGGCGTAGCGGTCGGCGTGCGTCTGGCCGACCGCTTCCGAGGCCTGATAGAAGAGCCCGAATCGCATCGCGCTCGGCCCTCAGATCACCGGCGCCGGAGCCCGCGGAATCGTCTCCCACTGCGCGGGGTCGTGGCCGTAGAACATCGTGGCGCCGGCCTGGTCGCGGAGGCGGCGCAGCGCGGCCAGCGACTCGAGCATGACCGCCGGGTTCCAGAGGATCTTCGGCAGCACGTCACGGTCCATGTTCTCCCGCGTGTAGCACGCGTCGGACGCGCAGACGATCTGGGACTGTTTGCCGGCGCGCACGAGCAGCGACTGGTGGCCGGGCGTGTGCCCGTACGTCGGCAGCAGCACCACGCTGCCGTCGCCGAACACGTCGTGCTCGCCGTCGAGCATCCGGTAGTCGAGCGGGTGGTCGAAGTCGATCGGGCTCGGGCTGTAGCTCGGCACGAAGCCTGGGCGGCGCGCCGCCTCGAGCTCGGCGCGCTGCACCAGGAAGGTCGACCGCGGGAAGAACTCGTTGCCGCCGCAGTGGTCGAAATGCAAGTGTGAATTCGCCACGAAGCGGACGTCGTCGGGCTTGAGGCCGAGCCGGGCGAGCTGGGGCACGGCGTCGTCACCCTCCCGTGACTTGACCGTCAAGCGCTTGATCCGCTCGGGACCGAGACGCCCGAGCGGATCGAGGCGCGCCTGGCAATGCACGCCGGTGTCGAACAGGAGCTTGCCGCGCGGATGGCTCACCAGGAAGCTCGTCACCGGCACGGTCCAGGGCTGGCCCGGCGTGAGGTCAGACACCATGCTGGCGCGGTCGAGCTCGATGTAGCCGGTGCAGAGCGCGTAGACGTTGATCACGGTCACCTCGGCTTGGTCAGGCCCCGCAGCGCCTCGAAGAACTCCGGGAACGTCTTCGACACGCATTCGGGATTGGCGATGGCGATCCCGGGCGCGCGCAGGCCCGTCACCGCGAAGCTCATCGCGATCCGGTGGTCGTCGTGGGTCTGCACCTCGCACGGCCGCGGCGTACCCGGGTGGACCGTCACCGAGTCCCACGTGCTCTCGACGGAGAGCCCCATGCGCCGGAGCTCCGTGGCGGCGGCGACGGGGCGGTCGCTTTCCTCGTAGTGGGTCTGCGCGATGCCGCCGACCGTCACGGGACCGTCGGCGAACGGCGCGATCGCCATCAAGGTCGTCGCGACGTCGCCCATGCGCGTGAAGTCGGCGTCGACCGCGCGCAGCCGCGCGGGCCCCTGCACCGCGATCGCGTCGGCCTCGATCGTCACCTCGCAGCCCATGCGCGCGAGTACGTCGAGCAGTCCGAGATCGCCCTGGGCCGAGCGGGCGCCGAGCCGCGGCACGACGACGTGGCTGCCGGTGACGGCGGCCGCGGCGAAGAAGTACGACGCGCCGGAGGCGTCGGGCTCGACCGCGTAGCGGCGCGCCGCGTAGTGCTGGCCGGCCGCCACGCGGAAGCGCCGATCGCCGTCGCGCTCGGCGCGCACGCCGAACTCGGCCATCGTGGACAGCGTCATGGTCACGTACGGCGCCGAGACCAGATCGCCCTCGATCTCGATTTCGACGTCGCGGGCGGCGTACGGCGCGGCCATCAGCAGGGCGCTCAGAAACTGGCTCGAGACGTCCCCGCGCACCCGCGCGCGGCCCCCCGCGATGCCGCGCGCGCGCACGACCACCGGGGGGCAGCCGGTGCCCTCGCGGCTCTCGGCATCGACGCCGAGCGCCTTGAGGCCGTCGAGCAGCGGCTGGATCGGTCGCTTGCGCATCGCCGACGAGCCGTCGATCACGAACGTGCCGCGGCCGAGCGCCACCGCCGCCGTCAGGAAGCGCGCGGCGGTTCCGGCGTTGCCGATCTCCAGCTCGGCGTGCGAAGCCGGGAACCGGCCGTCGACGCCGTCGACGGCGAACGACTCCGCGCGCTCGTCGGCCTCCACGCGCACGCCGAGCGCTTCGAGCGCCCGGTGCATGTAGCGCGTGTCGTCCGAGAACAGCGCGCGCGTGATCTCGGAGCGTCCGCGCGCGAGCGCGGCGACGAGCAGTGCTCGGTTCGAGTAGCTCTTCGATCCCGGCAGCTCGATCACGGCGTCGAACGGCCGCGTGATCGGCTCGATGGCCAGCGCCACGTGGGAATCCTCCGTCCGGACAGTGTACACGAGCGCGCCGCGCCGTCGGAGCGCGCCCCCGGAACGACGGAGATGCTATGATCGCGCGCGGTGACCGACGATCAGCGGCCGCTCGACGAGGGCATCGCCGGCCGGCTCGTGCTCGTGACCGACGTCGACCTGCCCACGGCGGCGCGACAGGCGTGCGCCGACCTCGCCGCCGCGCTCGCCACCCAAGCCGGGACGCCGGTGACCGTCGCCGCGGTCCCCGTCAGGGACCTCGACGCGCTCGAGGATTCACTCCGGGTCGCGCGCGATGCCGGTCGGGGCTGACCCGACGTGCGCTATCCGGTCCGCTCCACCGCCTGCGGTTTCTCGGTGCCTCCGTCGAGCGGCTTCTCGCGCCGCGGTCACGCGCACGGTCGGGGCACCGGCCACCACACGTTCTAGCATGGGCCACGCCGGATCGCCGACGCGCTTTGGAAGGATCCGCCCGCCGGACGCGGCGTGGCTCGCCCGGGCGCCGCGCGAGCCGATCCTCGAGCCCGAGCTGCCAATCGTCGACACGCACCATCACCTGTGGGAGCGGCCCGACCACCGCTACTTGCTGCACGAGCTGCTCGCCGATCTCGGCACCGGCCACAACGTCGTCGCGACGGTGTTCCTGGAGTGCCACGCGATGTACCGCGCGTCCGGCCCGGTCGAGTTGCGGCCCGTGGGCGAGACCGAGTTCGTCGCCGGCATCGCGGCCATGAGCGAGAGCGGCCAGTACGGCCCGACCCGCGTCGCCGCGGGCATCGTCGGCTTCGCCGATCTCACCTTGGGCGACCGGGTCGAGCCCGTGCTCGAGGCGTTGATCCGCGCCGGCGGCGGCCGGTTCCGCGGCGTCCGCCACTCCGCGGCCTGGGACGCGAGCGACGTGATCGGCAACAGCGCCGTCGCCGGGGGCCCGCAGCTGATGAAGCAGCCCGATTTCCGTGCGGGCCTGGCGCGCCTGACGGCGCTCGGCCTATCCCTCGACGCGTGGGTGTTCCACCCACAGCTCGCCGACGCGATCGACCTCGCGCGCGCCTTCCCGGCGGCCAACATCATCGTGGGGCACTGCGGCGGGCCGCTGGGCTACGGCCCCTACACCGGCGAGCGCGACGAGGTGTTCGCCGTGTGGAAGGCGGGGATCACCGAGCTGGCGCGCTGCCCGAACGTGGTCATGAAGCTCGGTGGCATGATGATGCGGCTGGCCGCGTACGACTACGGCGCGCGCCCGGCCCCGCCCTCGTCGAGCGACCTGGCCGACCACTGGCGGCCGTACATTGAATTCTGCATCGAGCGCTTCGGACCCTCGCGGTGCATGTTCGAGAGCAATTTCCCTGTGGAGAAGATGGGGATCGGGTACGCCGCGCTCTGGAACGCGTTCAAGCGCATCGCCGCGCGTGCCTCGGCCGACGACAAGCTCGCGCTCTTCAGCGGCACCGCGAGACGGGTCTATCGACTAGCCTGATCCACGCTCGGCGCGCCGAGCGAAGCGCCTGGAGGCCAATGACGTCCCCGGCACCGGAAGCGCCCCCGATCTCCTCGGCCCAGAAGTGGGCCATCACCATGACGGTCATGGTGGTCGCCTTCATGCAGATACTCGACACCAGCGTGACCAACGTCATCCTGCCGCACCTGCAGGGATCGCTGTCGGCGGGGTTGGACGAGGTGTCGTGGGTGATCACCTCCTACCTCGCGGCCAACGCCGTGATCATCCCGGCCACCGGGTGGCTGACCGGCCTCTTCGGGCGCCGGCGATTCTTCCTGATCTGCGCGACTCTGTTCGTGATCAGCTCGTTCATCTCGGGCGCCGCCCCCGACCTGACCACGTTGATCGTGGCGCGGATCTTCCAGGGCCTCGGCGGCGGGCCGATCATTCCGCTCTCGCAGGCGATCCTCTGGGAGATCTTCCCGTTTCACCAGCGCGGCCTCGCCATGGCGGTCTGGGGGGTCGGCTTCATTCTGGGCCCGATCCTGGGGCCGACCGTCGGCGGGTATCTCGCCGACGAGTGGTCGTGGCGCTGGATCTTCTACATCAACCTGCCCGTCGGCATCCTCGGCTTCTTCCTGGCGAGCGTCTTCCTGTTCGACCCGCCGTATCTGCGACGCCACGCGCGGATCGACTGGTGGGGGCTCGCGCTGATGGTGGCCGGCTTCGGGTGCCTGCAGCTCGTCCTCGACCGCGGCGAGCGCGAGGACTGGTTCGCCTCGCGAACGATCGTCGCGCTGACCGTCGTCGCCATCGGTGCGCTCGCCGGTTTCCTGATCCGCGAGCTGACGGCCCGCGAGCCGATCCTCGACCTCACCGTGTTCGCCGACCGGAACTTCGCGACCGGCGCCATCCTGAGCATGATCGTAGGCTTCGGAACCTTCTCGGGCATGCTGCTGGTGGCGGTCTTCACGCAGAAACTGCTCGGCTACGACGCGTGGACATCGGGCCTCGTGCTGGCGCCGGGCGGGCTCGGCAACATTTTCTCGCTGTTCGCCTCCGGGATCGTGACGCGCGTCGACCAGCGCATGATGCTGGGCTTCGGCTGCCTGCTGAACGCGGTCAGCCTCTACATGATGACCTCGCTGACCCTGGGGATGGACTACTGGGCCCTCGCGCTGCCACGCTTCATCCAGGGCTTCGCGCTCGGCTTCGTCTTCGTGCCGCTCTCGACCTTGACCCTCGCCACCATCCGGCGCGACAAGCTCGTCAACGCCACCGCCGTCTACGGGATGTCGCGCAACGTCGGCGGCAGCGTCGGCATCGCGGTCGTCACGACCCTGCTGGCGCAGCGGAGCCAGATCCACCAGACCACGCTCGTGAGCCACGTCACCGCATGGGACCCGGCGACGCGGGAGCGCCTGGCGCAGTGGGCGAGTCACTTCGTGACCCGCGGCAGCGACGCCTTCACCGCCGAGCGCCAGGCGATCGTGATGCTCTATCGCGAGACGGTGACGCAGGCCCAGCTCCTGGCGTTCGCGGACGACTTCTGGCTGCTCGCGGTGATGTTCGCCGCGGTGCCCCTGTTCCTTCCGCTCATGCGGCGCGTCCGGATGGAGCCGTCGACGGCGGCCACCGCGGCGGCGACCGAGCGCGCCGCCTCGCGCGTGGCGGAGGAAGGCGTCGCGTGACCGGCCCGGCGGCTCAGCGGCTGGCGATCACCTCGGGGCGCCACTCGACGGCGCCGAACCGCGTGTGGCCCAGGAAGTTGTAGGTGAGGTTGACGGTCTCGACCCGCTGGTGACGATCCCCAAGCCCTGCACGCTCGTGTCGCGGGTCGAGACCAGATACTGCACGCCGATCCCGTGAGGCCCCCAGACGCGCACGGTGCGCCCGAGATTGACGCGATTGATGATCTCGCTGCCGATGTCGCTGGTGCTGATCCCGCCGCCCGCGCCCTTGCCGGCCACGAAGTACGTGCGGCCCGTCGCGTCGACCATGACCCATTCGTCGAAGATCGCGCGCAAGCCGAGCAGTACCTCGGGAACGACCCCGTAGTGGTAGTCACGCTCCGCCTTGTCGCCGACGGTGCCGGAGGCACCGAATCCGACGCCGCCGAGGACGGTGCCCTGCAGCGCGATCTGGCGTGTGAGCCACCACTGGCCGACGGTGCCGAGCCCGAGCGCCGTCGTCGAGATCCGGAAGACCTGCGGCGAGCGGTAGTCGAAGATGCCGAAGAGGCCCCAGATCCCCCGATAGTCGTCCCCGAGCTCGTAGCTCGTGCCCAGGAGCAGGCCGCGAATCGCGGCGTTCTCGTTAAGGTTCGAGATCGGGTCCGCGTCGGGAACCACGTTCCGGTCTCCCAGTAGAGCTTCTCGGAGCGCGCGGGCTCTTGCGCAGCTCCCGCAGGCTCTCGCGTGGAGCCAGAGCCGGCGGGCTCTTGCGCGAATGCGAGAGGCACGGCAGACGCCAGCGCGATCACGCCGGCCAGGACCGCCCACCGCAATGAGCCGGCGCGGATCGGTCCCATGTGTCACGCTACCAGGGAACCCGACGAGGATTCCGACTCAAGCCTGCTTGGCGTCCAGCTCCGCCCAGCGCGCGTACAGCCGGTCGACGTCGGCGCGCGCGGCCTCGAGCGCGGCGTACCGCTGCTGCAGCGCCGTGGGATCGGACACGATCGCCGGATCGTCGAGGTCGCGCTGGGCCGCCACGACGGCGCGCTCGGCGTCGAGAATCGCCTGCTCCATGCCCTCCCACTCGCGCTGCTCGCGATAACCCAGCCGCTTGGCCCGCGGGCGCGGTGTCTCGGCGGCGCGCGTCTCGAGCGGCGTTCGCGGAGTCGGCTCGGCGGCGGCGCGCGACGCTTCCCACTGCGCGTAGTCGGCGAACGTCGCCGCGCCGCCCCGACCGTCGAGGGCGACGATGGTCGTCGAGACGCGCTCGAGCATGAAGCGGTCGTGCGTGACCAGGACGAGCGCGCCGTCGAATTCCGCCAGGCTGTCCTCGAGCACCTCGAGCGTCGGGATGTCGAGGTCGTTGGTGGGCTCGTCGAGGATCAGCAGGTCGGCCGGCTCGCGCATCAGCCGCGCGATCAGGATGCGGGCTTGCTCGCCGCCCGACAGATGGCCGACCGGCACATCGAGCTGGTCGGGGCGGAACAGGAAGCGCTTGGCCCACGCGGCGACGTGGACGCTACGGCCCCGCCACGTGACGACGTCGCCCTCGGGCGCCAGCGCCCGGCGCAGGCTCTGCGCGGGATCGAGGCCGGCGCGCTCCTGCTCGAATCGCACGATGCGCAGGTCGTCGGCCCGCTCGATCGCGCCCGCGTCGGGCGACACGATACCCGCGAGCACCTCAAGCAGGGTCGTCTTGCCGCTGCCGTTGGGGCCGATCAGCCCGACACGCGTGCCGAGCGTGACGACCAGGTCGAGATCGCTGACGAGCCGCCGGCCACCACGGGAAGCGCCGAGCCCGCGCGCGACCAGGAGCCGGCGGGTCCGGCGCTGCGACGAGGTGAAGTCGATCCCGGCCGTCGCCGCCGGGCCGCGCGCGCGAACGTCCTCCAGCTCGTCGATGAGGCGCTCGGCCTGCTTGATGCGGCCCTTCGCTTTCGTGGAGCGCGCCTTGGCGCCGCGGCGGAGCCACGCGATCTCGCGCCGCACGGTGTTGGCGAGCGCGTCCTGATAGGCCGCCTGGCCGCGCAGGAACTCGTCCCGGCGCGCCAGGAACTCGCTGTAGCACCCCTCGGCCTCGAACAGACCGTCGGGATAGACGCGGCTGAGCTCGAGCATGCGCGTCGCGACGTGCTCGAGGAAGTAGCGATCGTGGCTCACCACCAGGAAGGCCCGGGCCCGCTCCGTCAGGAGATCTTCGAGCCACAGGATCCCGTCCACGTCGAGATGATTGGTGGGCTCGTCCATCAGGAGGATATCGGGCGCGGCCGCCAGCTCGCACGCGATCGCGAGCCGCTTCTTCCAGCCCCCCGACAGGGTGTCGACGCTCGCGCGCCCGTCCGCGAAGCCGGCGCGGCCGAGCGCGTGCGCGAGGCGCCCGGGCCGGTCCTCCTCCTCTACACCGATCAACGCGGCCATCACGACGTCGTCGACGGTTCGTCCGGCGGGGAACACGGGGTCTTGGGAGACATAGCCGACACGGACGCCGCTGCGCAGCGAGCGCGCGCCGCGGTCGGGCGGCGTGTCGCCGGCCAGAATCTTCAGGAGGGTGGACTTGCCGGAGCCGTTGGGCCCGACGAGCCCGGCCTGGTCGCCTTCGAACAGCCCGAGAGTCAAACCGTCGAAGAGCGACCGGGTCCCGTAGGCCTTGCCGACGCCCTCACAGCTCAGCAGGAGCGAGCCAGGCATTCGACCTCACTTCTTCTTCTTCTTCGGCTTCTTCTTTTCCTTCCGCATGCTCGTACCTTTCGCCATGGGCTCACCCCCTCTCCTCGGGCTCTGCCGCGATCGGCCTCGCTGAGATTATAGACGTCCGGTCGGTGTTTGACGCGGGATCGGGCTACGGATACGATTGTGGGCCGTTCATCGCCGCCGCTGAACACGAATCAGGCACTCCCAGGTGGTAAGTGGTTAGAGGAGGGGTCTCATGACGCGCGCCGCAACCTTGGGATCGATGCTCCTGCTGATCCTGATGCTGGTCCCGCCCGCGAGCCTCGAGGCGCAGACCAAGGACGACACGATCGTCTACGGGCTCCAGAGCGACGTGCAGAACTGGGACCCGCCCAACTCCGTGCTCCGCGAGAGCATCATCCTCGGCTACAACGTCTTCGATCACCTTGCCTTGCGAGACCTCAAGACCGGCAAGGTCGGCCCGAGCCTGGCGGTGTCGTGGAAGAACCTCGACGACAGCACCTGGGAGGTCAAGCTGCGCGGCGGCGTGAAGTTCCACGACGGCACGCCGTTCTCCGCGCGCGACGTCAAGGCCACCTTCGACCGGGTGCTGAATCCCGAGAACAAGCTCACAGCGCGCGGCAACCACGCCAAGATCAAGAGCGTCGAGGTGGTCGACGATCTGACCGTCCGCTTCAAGACGGACGGAGCCTACCCGTTGTTCGTCGAGCGCCTCACGGCGCAGGTGATGCAGTCCGACAAGGTGATCCGGGAGAAGGGCCACGAGTGGATGCAGGAGAACCCTGTCGGCACCGGCCCCTACAAGCTCGTGAAGTGGGCTAAGAAGCAGGAGCATCTCCTGGTACGCAACGACGACTACTGGGGGCCGAAGCCGGCCTTCAAGTACGTCCGCATCCGGATCATCCCCGAGCAGGCGACTCAGATCGCCGAGCTGATCTCCGGGGGCGTCGACATCATCAAGGCGGTCCCGCCCGACCAGATGGACGTGATCAACAAGTCGGGCCAGGCGCGCACGTCGACCTCGCCGATCCTTCGCACGGCGTTCATCCAGCTCGATCAGGCCGGGCGCTCGGGCAAGAACCCCTTCCAGGACCGCCGCGTGCGGCTCGCCGCCAACCTGGCGGTCGACATGGACTCGATCATCAAGCACGTGATCAACGGCCTCGGCGACCGCACCGCGACCACGATCAACCCGATGGCATTCGGCTTCGACCCGAGCGTCAAGCCGTACAAGCAGGACCTCGCCCAGGCCAAGAAGCTCCTGACCGAGGCGGGCTTCCCGAACGGGCTGGAGGTCGGGCTGATGAGCACGGGTCCGACCGTTGAGCCAGGGCTGATTCAAACGACCGAGGCGATCGTCGCGGATCTCGCCAAGGCCGGCATCCGCACCAAGCAGCGGTTCGTCGGCGAGGTCGGCCCGTTCACGAACCTCGTGCGCGACAACAAGGCCGATCCGATGTTCACGTGGTCGTGGGGCTACTACTCGGTCTTCGATGCCGATGCCATCCTGTACGACGTCATGACGTGCGACCAGCCGTACAGCTACTACTGCAACAAGGCGCTGGACGATCTGGTCATCCAGGGCCGCTCCACGCTCGACACCAAGAAGCGGGCGGAGATCTACGCCAAGGCGCAGAAGTTGATCCACGACGACGCGGCCTACCTCTACAAGTGGGGACTGCGCGGGGTGTGGGGCGTCAGCAACCGGATCGACTACGAGGCGCCGAAGGACGAGATCGATCGCATGTTCGTCGTGACTCCGAGAAAGAAGTAGCGCCGCTGCCGTCGTCCCTCGCCCGAGAGAGCGGGTGAGGGGCGACGGCTCGCGCGCATCCGATGCGACGTTACCTCGCTCGCCAGCTCGTCCAGCTCGTGGTGGTGGTCTTTGGGATCTCGCTCCTCGCCTTCGGCATCCTGCACGTGCTCGGCGACCCCGTTCTCCTCCTCTTGCCGCAGAACGCCGGCGAGGCGGAGTTCGAGCGCTATCGCCACCTCCTCGGCCTCGACCGACCGCTCTACGTGCAGTACTGGAAGTTCGTGTCGGGCGCAGTGCGCGGAGACTTCGGCAAGTCGTGGTACGCCGACACCCCGGCGTTCAAGCTCGTGCTCGAGCGCATGCCGCCGACGATCTATCTCACGCTCGCCGGTCTGCTGGTCGCGCTCCTGATTTCGCTGCCCCTGGGCATCCTGGCGGCGCTCAAGCGCCACTCGTGGATCGACACGCTCTGTACCGGGCTGGCCGTCGCCGGCCAGGCGACGCCGCTCTTCTGGCTCGGCATCATGCTGATCATCGTGTTCGCGGTGCGGCTCAAGCTCTTACCCGCATCCGGCTACGGCACCTGGCAGAATTTCCTGCTGCCCGCCTTCTGCCTGGGCGCCACCCTGGCCCCGATCACGATGCGGCTCGTGCGCTCCGGCGTGATCGAAGTGATGAACATGGAGTTCATCAAGACAGCGCGCGCCAAGGGCCTCGCCGAGCCCGCGGTCGTGGTCAAGCATGCGTTCCGCAATGCGTGCATTCCGGTGATCACGGTGCTCGGGCTCCAGTTCGGTCAGCTGCTGGGCGGCGCCATCATCACCGAGACGGTGTTCGCCTGGCCGGGGGTGGCCACGCTCACCGTGGATTCGATCCGCAACCAGGATTTCCCGGTCGTCCAGTGCGCCGTAATCTTGTTAGCGCTGCTCATCGTTGGCGTGAACCTGCTCGTCGACCTGGTCGTGGGGGTGATCGATCCCCGCATCCGTGCCGGGACATGACGGCGACGAGCACTCCGACCAAGGTGGAGCTGGCCGAGCTCGGCCCACCGCGCGCGGACGCGTCCGAGACCGGGCACGCGACCCGATGGCGCCTGCTCCGGCTGCGCTGGGGTCTGGCGGCGTCCGCGATCCTCGTGCTCATCGTCGCGAGCGCCGTGTTCGCCCCGCTGATTTCGCCCGGCGACCCGCTCGCCGTGAACATCCGCCATCGACTGGCCCCGCCGGCCTGGATGGAAGGCGGAGCCCCGCAGCACCTCCTGGGGACCGACCAGGTCGGGCGCGATCTCCTGTCGCGCATCATCTACGGCGGCCGCGTGTCTCTGGTGGTGGGAGCCGGCTCGGTGCTGATCGCGGCGACCATCGGGGTCCTGCTCGGGCTCGGCGCTGGCTACTTCGGGGGCCGCACCGACTGGACGATCATGACCTTGATCAACGTGATGCTGACGTTTCCCTTCGTGCTGCTCGCGCTGAGCGTCATCGCGGTCCTCGGACCGAGCCTGCCGAACATGATCCTCGTGCTCGGCGTCGCCGGCTGGCCGATCTACGCGCGGGTCATCCGTGCCGAGACCATGGCGATCCGCGAGCGGGAGTTCGTGCTGGCCGGGCGCGCGCTGGGCATGAGCCACGCGCGGATCGTGTTCAGGCAGATCGCGCCCAACCTCGTCTCGGTGATCGTGGTGATCGCGACCCTGCAGGTGGCCCAGGTCATCATCTTCGAATCGTTCCTGTCGTTCCTGGGCCTGGGCATCCAGCCGCCGACGCCGGCCTGGGGCAACATGCTCGGCGAGGGCCGCGTCTACATGCTCAACTCGTGGTGGATCGCCACGTTTCCCGGTCTGGCGATCTTTCTCACCACGCTCGTGATCAACCTGATGGGCAACGCGCTCCGCGACTGGCTCGACCCGCACCTGAAGTTATGACGGGGGCCCCCGTGTTCGTCAAGCGGCCTGGGCAATCGTCGGGCCATCGCCCTTGAGCGTCGTGCGGCGCATGTCGCGCGGCTCGTGGGGCGGGAAGGGCCGCGCGCGGTGCATCGTCTGGCGGTTGTCCCACATCACGAGGTCACCCACCCGCCATTCACGGCAGCGCGCGCGACATCCGATTGTACTGCGTCAGCGCTTCGGGGCCACCTCGCCCAGGAACTCGCGCAGCGCCACGACCAGTCCGGCGGGGTTGTCGCCCTGGACCGTGTGTCCGGCGTTCGCGACCTTCACCCAGCGCCCGTCGGGCAGCGCCGCGGCCAGCCGCTCCGCGTCCTCGTCGTGGAAGACGTCGCTCTCGGCGCCGCGCACGACGAGCGTGGGACACGACACCTTGGGGACCGCCGCCCACAGGAGCTGGCGCCGCCGATCGGCGGCCGCCGGATCGGGGGCGCGGCCGCGGTGCCGCTGATCGTACTTCCAGATCCACTTGCCGTCCGGCATGCGCCGAAGGTTGTGGAGCAGGCTTCGGCGCAGCAGGGTCGCGTCGCGCCGCGGGTTGAACGCCAGCGCGCGCGTCACGAAGTCCTCCACCGAGTCGAGCGGCGTGGCCTCCGAGGTGAACGCGGCGATCTTCCGCACGCCGGCCTGGCGTGTTTCCGGGCCGACGTCGACGAGCACGAGGGCCGCGAGCCGCCGGCTGTGGCTGCCGGCCCAGGCCAGCGCGTTGGCCCCGCCCAGCGACATCCCGACGAGGACGAAGCGCTCGAGCCCGAGGTGGTCGACGAATGCATCGAGATCGGCGGCGTGGCTCTCGGTCGCGTAGTCCATCACCGGCGACCACTCGCTGTCGCCGTGGCCCCGCTGATCGAGGGCCAGACAGTGGCGCTCGGTCTTCAGCACGGCGCAGAGGAGGTCCCAGGTGTGGACGTTAAGCCCGCCGCCGTGCAGGAACAGCACGGGCGGCCGGCCGCGGGTACCCCAGTCGAGATAGTGGAAGCGCATCCCGCGCAGGATGACGTGATGGGCGTCCGGGAGGCTCAGGTCCGGAAGCGTCAGCCCGGCGGTGGCCGACGACAGTTTCAGGTGCTCGCGGAACTCCTCGGGACTCAGGCTCACGTGGGATCCGCCGGGCTCACTCGTGACTCCTTTGCGATGGCCGCTACGCGTAGACGTCTTCGCCGACCTGGTTCGCGTCCGGGTACGGCGCCGCCAGCGCGAACTGTACGCCGTTGTCGATCTCGGCTTTCACGTCGGTCTGGATGCGCTCGAACACGCTCGTGTCGGCCAGCCCCTGCCGTTCGAGGCGCCCCGCGAGCGTCTGCAGCGGGTCGTGCTTGGTCATCCACTCCTTTTCTTCTTCGCGCGTGCGGTACTCGCGGTTTACATCGCCCACGTGGTGGCCGTAGTAGCGATAGGTCTTGCACTCGAGGAACGCCGGCCCTTCGCCGCGGCGCGCGCGCTCGACCAGTCGCCGCATCGCCGCGTTGACGGCCTGGACGTCCTGGCCGTCGACGCTCTCGGCGTGGACGCCCAGCGCCTTCGGGCGCGCCACGATGTCGCCGGCGATGGTCTCGCCGCACGGCGTGTACTCGCCGTAGAGGTTGTTCTCGCAGACGTAGATGACCGGCAGCTTCCAGAGCGCAGCCATGTTCATCGATTCGTAGAGCAGGCCCTGGCCGAGCGCGCCGTCGCCGAAGAAGCACACGGCGACCTGCTGGCTGCCGCGCATCTTGGCCGAGAGCGCGGCGCCGGTCGCGATGCCGGCGGAGCCGCCGACGATGGCGTTGGCGCCGAGGTTACCCGTCTCGGGATCGGCGATGTGCATGGAGCCGCCCTTGCCCCGGCAGTAGCCCGTCTCCTTGCCGAGGAGCTCGGCGAACATCCGGTTGACCGAGGCGCCCTTGGCCAGGCAGTGGCCGTGGCCGCGGTGCGTGCTCGTGATGAAGTCGTCGCGGCGCAGCGCCTCGCACACCCCGACCGCCACCGCTTCCTCGCCGACGTAGAGATGCGCCAGGCCCGGCATCTTCGCGCTCTTGTAGAGCTCGCTCACCTGCTCCTCGAAGGCGCGAATCTTCGCCATCTGGCGGTACATGTGGAGGTTCTGCTCCAGCTCCATCCGCGGTTCGATCGTCTGGGTCGTCATCTCGATGTCTCCCATGTGGCCTCGTGCCTCACGCGAGGCTGCTCCAGCCGCGGCCCCGTGTCAAGCCGCCGTCTCTCGCGCGTCCGCGGGTGACGCCGCGACGTCCGAGTCAAGCAATTTCTGCGAGGAGCGGTTGTCAGCCCGGCACCGATCGGGAACATTTTCCGGCAACCCCAAACTTCGCCCCCGCGGCCCGCGCCGACGCTGCCCGCTAAGTCCACATCGCACCGAGCGTCGGCCGCGCGCGCCGCTTGGCACCGGCGTTGCTCTTCACCGGGAATCACGTGCAACAGCGCGGACACGGTGGAAGTCGGTGCAGTGAATCTCAACATGATGGAGAGTGCGACATGCGGTGGACGGGAGTCGTAGCGGTTGCGATAGCGGCGCTGGCCATCCCGGCGATGGTCTTCGCTCAGGCTGCGCCGGGCGCCTGGTGTGGCGGTTCCTATGGTGCCGAGGGCACCAACTTCGGCCCGTGCCCGGCGGCGCAGGCCGGCGCGCAGGTCGCTGGTCAGGCTTCGGGTATCCAGAGCCAGAGCGTGGCGACCCAGCCTCAATATCCGGCCAGCCAGGTCACCTTCGAGAACGGCAGGGCGTACTACCAGAGGCAGGAGCTGAATCTGAACTTCAAGCACTCGGCCGACCGGCTCAACGAGATCCAGTCCCCCGGCGACAGCAACTAGCGCGCACGTCGTCACGACGCAGCCAACCCGACGGCGCGGGGCCCTCCCGCGCCGTCCTTCTTTTTCGGAACCCCGCTCGCTCTTGACAGAAAACCGCGACGCTCGTATCCTGCCGCGCACTCGCTCACGTGGCAGGAGGAACACATGGTGGTGGCTTTCCGTTACGCGTCGCTCGGCCTCGTCCTCCTGCTCTTCGGTTGCGCGTCGATCGATCCCAAACCGATCGAGGTCGACATGCCGACCGCCCAGAAGCACTTCATCGTCCGGGCCGACGGCGACAGGCGCTAGCCCCAGCACCGCGTCCCGGCCGGCCGTTCACCCTTCCAGGTACGCGAACAGCTTCGGATCGAGACGTCGGCGATGCGTGTCCAGCACGGGCTGGACCGCGCGCACGAACGCGGCGCGCTCGGCCTCGCTCAGTCGGATCAGGTCGTTCTCGGCGGGATCGAGCTTCGCCATGATCTCGGCGTCCTCTGCAGCCGCCAGCCGACGCTGATACGCGGTCGCCTCGCGGGCCGCCGCGTCGACCGCGGCCCGCACCTCGGCGGGCCAGCCCGCGTAGTGCGCCGCGTTGCACACGATGGCCGACGCGCCCCAGAAATGTCCGCTCAGCGTGATATAGCGATGGTGGCGGTGGACCCCGAAGTTGTAGATGTTGGTCAGCGGATTGTCCTGCGCCTGGAAGCGGTCGCCGCCGATCTGCTCGACGAATTCCTTGATGTCGGAGGCGATCGGCTCGAAGCCGAGCGCCCGGAACACCTCGCCGTGCAGCTCGCTCGTCTGCGTGCGGATGCGGATGCCGCGGCAGTCGTCGGGCCTGCGGATCGGACGCACCCGGTTCGAGAGGTGACGGAAGCCATTGTCCCAGTACCCGAGGAGACGGCAGCCCGTCCTCGCGTCGATCTGCCGGCGCGCCAGCTCGCCGTATTCGCCGTCGAGCGCCCTGAACGCGACGGCGCGGTCCATGACGACGAACGGCAGCTCGAGCAGCTGGAGCTCCGGCGCCGCGCGCGAGAAGCGCACGGTGGACATGTAGCAGAGCGACAGCTCTCCGCGCTCGACCATCGGGACCAGGTCCCCGGCCGGCCGGCCGAGCTTCACGACGCTGCCGATCAGCTCGAAGCCGACGCCCTCGCCGAGACGCTCCCGGAGCGATTCGCCGAACCGAGTCGCCGCGCGGTTGTGGATCGACGCGGGCTCCTGGTAGCCGCCGAACCGGATGACCAATTTCGTGGACGCGTTGTTGGTCACGAGCGGCTCTGCTATACCACAGAGCGTGACGGGTGAGGAGTGAGCGACCTCGACCTGGCCCTCGCGCGACTGGGCTACACCGAGTTCCGTCCGGGCCAGCGCGAGGCCGTGGAGACCCTGTTCGCTCGGGGGCGCCTCTTGCTGGTGGCGCCGACCGGCGGCGGCAAGAGCCTGAGCTACCAGCTGCCGGCGACGATCCTGCCCAGCACGACCCTGGTCGTGTCGCCGCTCGTCGCGCTGATGGCGGATCAGGTCCAGGCGCTCGAGGCTCGCGGCGTCCGGGCGACCTATCTGGCGGCGACGCTCGAGGCATCGGAGATGCGCCGCCGCATGGCACGGATCGCGCGGCGCGAGCTGGCGCTCGTTTACGTCGCGCCGGAGCGGCTCGTGTTCCCGGGCTTCCGCGCGCTCGTCCAGGAGATCGACTGCCCACTGGTCGCGATCGACGAGGCCCACTGCATCAGCGAGTGGGGCCACGACTTCCGTCCGGAATATCTCGAAATCGGCGCGGTGCTCGGCGACCTGCCGCGCGCGCGAGTGCTCGCGTGCACGGCGACCGCGACGCCGATCGTGCGCGACGAGATCCTTGCGCGGCTCGGGCTGCCGCCGGACACGCCGCAGATCGTGCGCGGCTTCGCGCGGCCCAACCTGGCGCTGCGCGCCGCCGAGATCGGCGGACGCCACGAGCGCGAGCGGCTCGTGGACGACGCCCTGGCGCAGGCTCTCGCCGGCCCGGGTCGCGCGCGCGGGACCGCGATCGTGTACGCGCCCACGCGCAAGCAGGCCGACGCGGAGAGCACGCGTCTCAGCGCGCGCCGCTGGCGCGCGCGCTCGTACCACGCCGGACTCGACGGGAAAACGCGGGACCTTGTGCAGCGGGAGTTCGCCGAGGGCCGGCTCGACATCGTCGTCGCGACCAACGCCTTCGGCATGGGCATCGATCGTCCGGACGTGCGGGCGGTGATCCATCTCGGGCCGCCCGGATCGATCGAGGCGTATTACCAGGAGGTCGGCCGGGCGGGCCGTGACGGAGCGCCCGCGCTCGGGCTCCTCCTCGTCAGCACGCGCGATCTCCCGCTGCGGCGGGCGCTGCTCGAGCGCGGCGGTGACGCGACGGCGGATCCGGCGGTGATCGAGCACAAGTGGAGCATGTTCCTCGAGCTGATCCGCTGGGCCGAGGGCGGCAGCTGCCGGCACGACGCGATCCTTCGGTACTTCGGCGACGAGGCGGAGACGCTCGCGGGCTGCGGGCGCTGCGACGTGTGTCTGGCGCTCGGCGAGGATCCGGAGGCGGGCGATCCGGAGCGCGTGACCTTGATCGTCCGCAAGGCACTCTCGGGGGTTGCGCGCGTGTCCGGACGCTTCGGTCTGCAGCTGGCCGTCAGGCTGATCCGCGGCGAGCCGGACGAGCGGCTCGAGCGCGCCGGGCTCACGGGCGTGAAGACCTTCGGCAATCTCAAGGAGCACGCGGCGCCGTGGCTGGTCGCGCTGCTGCGGCGGTGCGTGTCGGCCGGCTGGGTGAGCTTCGCCGGCGTCGATCGGCCGGTGGTCACCCTCACCGACGAGGGCCGGGCGGTGATGCGAGGCGAGCGTCCGGCGCGTCTGCTCCTTCCCCCCGAAGCGCGTCCGAAGAGCGCCGAGCGCGTCGGCGCGCAGCGCGACGAGCGGTCGCCCGCGCGGCCGCCGTCTCGCCCGGGCCGTCACGAGCCCGCCGAGCTCGACGCGGCGGCGGTGGATCTCTTCGACGCGCTCCGTCGTTATCGTCTCGCCGTGGCGCGCGCGGAAGGGGTGGCTCCATTCATCGTCGCGAGCGACCGCACCCTGCGGGACATCGCCGCGCTCCGCCCGCGCGACCTGGCCGAGCTCGAGCGCGCCCACGGAGTGGGGCCGTACAAGGCCGCGAAGTACGGCGCCGGAATCCTCCAGGTAGTGGCCAAGCAGGCCGGGGGTCAACTACACTCCGGATAGGAGGGGATCCGATGAAGCTGACGACATGCGTGTTCGCGGTGACGATCGGGCTGACCGGGTGCTCGAGCACGACCCTTCCCTACAAGCCGGTGTCCCAGCCCTCGGGCGTCCTTCTCTCCGCGGACTACGTGCTGCTCGCCGATCGACTTCGCGTGGACGTCGACACCTACGGCTATCGGCTGGAGGACGCGCAGATCGTGCGGCCCGACAACGCCGTCGTCCGTCCGCAGACGATCGAGCAGCCGCCCGCGGCGTACAGCAGCGGATCGAGCGTCGGGTTTGGATTCGGCGGAGGGAGCTGGAGCGGCGGTCGAGGCGGCGGCACGGCCGTCGGTACCGGCGTCGGCGTCAACATTCCCATCGGCGGCGACACGCGCGTGGCGGGCTACACGGTGCTCTACTTCGCCCTCGACCTGATCGGCCCGCCCCCGTGGCGCCTGAACATCAAGGTGGCCGAGACGAGTCCCGCGGAGATCGTGCTCCCGCCGCGCTAGCGCCGCGCCGCCGCCTCACGCGCTGAAGGCGACGTAGCGCCGATGAATCGAGCTTCGGCGCCACATGAAGCTCTCCGTGAAGTAGTGGAAGAGGCTCACGGCCAGGATGACGGGCTCGAAGGCGCGCCCCAGGCTCCGGTCCATCGAGACGTTCACGGCGATCGCCAGCACCAGGACGACGACCGGGACGGGAAGCCGAGAAAACGCGAAGGCGCGATAGAGCACGTTGCGTGGCGTGTCCAGGTTGCGGTTGTGGTCGTGCGTCAGGTAGAAGGCCCACCCGGTCACGTCGTGAACCACGCGCGGCACGAGGATCGCGAAGAAGAGATAGCCTGCCTCGGCGAAGAGACCGGCCGAGAGCGACATGGCTTGAGTCGCCCAGAGGTACTGGCGCCCGATCCCCGGGGCGGCGACCCGGGCGACACCGATGGTCAGTCCCGTCGTCGCGACCATGAGGGGCGCGCCGATCCACGCGAGCCAGGTGCCTGCCACACCGGTCAGGCCGAGCGTGAAGACGACGACGGTCAGCCACTTCCACCATTCGAACGCGCGGCTCCCCCGCCCGGCGAGCGCGCCGGCGATGCCGACCTGCTGCGCGATCACGTGCCACATCGTGACGGCGATGTAGATCAGCCCCGCGGTACCCGCATCGAACACGTAGAGGAGCCCGGCGCCGGCGAGGACGAACGGCACGCCCCACAACAGCGGCAGGCGGTAGGCGCCCAGGTACTCGCGGTCATAGAAGCTGAACTGGCTCGCCAGGATGTGGGGCAGGACGAAGAAGGCCGTGAACCAGGCGAGCTCTTCGGGCGACTCCGGCAGAGCCCGTCGGAGGCCACCGTCGAACAACACAAGATCCCCGATGACGGCCAGCCAGGCGAGCGGGACGATGACGTAGATCGCCAGGAGGAGCCGCCGCGAGAGCGTCCATCGGGCGGCAAGCGCGGCCTTCATCGTCTCACGCGCTGCGGAAACGCGTCGTCTTCACGAAGACGACCGCCAGCATCGGCACGACGAACGCGATCACCGTCGTCAGCACCAGCACCGTGCCGAGCTGGCTGTAGTCGGCCGGCGTCGTGATCGCCCCGGACGCGTCCCGCACCTCGCGCGTGACGACGAATGCCTGGTTGAGATACTTCGTCCCGAGCTGCGCGGCGGCCAGGGCCAGATTCGTGAACGACGCCATGACCGCGAAGAACGTCGCCTTCAACCGGTCGGGCGCCGAGTTCGCGATCCACGCCAGCATCGGCACCATCGCGATTTGTCCGAGCGGCGACTCGAGCGCCGTGTCGATGAGGACGATCATGCGCGCGTCCACGATGCCCGCCGTGTGCGCCGCGGTCCAGTGGTGCAGGCCGTAGTACATGCCGACGACCGGCGCGCCGATGACCGTGGTCGCGACCGTCAGGGTGCCGACGACGTAGGTGATCGACCGCTCGGCCATGAAGCGGCGAAACACGAAGAGCCCCGCCAGGGTGAGGACGCTGCCGATCAGCGACAGCTCGGCCAGGAACTGCTGGTCGAAGCCGAGCTGATCGATCATCCACCACGTGGAGCCGGCGCCCGGCCCGGGTACCGCGCGGAAGACGAACACCAGCACCGCGGTCCCGACCAGCACGTGGCGCGCGTCCGGCTCCAGCTCGCTCGTGATCCGCCACATCAGGAAGAGCACGATCGCCATCGAGGCGCCGAACACGATCTCCTGCCCGCCGGTGACGTCGCCGATGCCGACGCCCAGCGAGACGACCGCGAAGGCCAGGCCGCCGCCGATGATCCACCAGTTGACCGGCGGCCGCTCGGGGTGCGGATTCAGCATCCGAAGCACCTCGCTCCTGGCGAAGCCCTTCGCCGCGAGGCGCCGGGCATCGCGCCACGTGAGGACCCTCGCCAGGACGACGCCGAGCACCGAGACGAGCGGGATGACCAGCGCCAGATGATAGACGCGCAGATAGGCGAGCGCCCTGTCGGCCTCGGGCAGGTCTCCCACGCCGCGCAGCAGGTACACGTTCGCCAGCGAGACCAGGACGCTGCCTCCGATGATCGCGACCCGGCCGAGCGTCTGCACCGTCGTGTTCATCGACTTGCGCTCGGCCATGCTGGTCGGCCGGCCCTCGGCGTCGAAGCGCGGCACCGCCTCGACGGTCATCGCGTCGGCGACGACGTCCTGCACGACGTAGCCGATCGGTGCCAGCAGCGTGGAGAAGACGAACCACGCCTCGACACTCGCGAGCGCGCGCATCGAGTCGGTGTAGCCCAGCAGGCCGATCATGATGCCGATGCTCGCGGCGATCATGGCCGCGCCCACGAAGACCAGCGCGCCCTTCCAGCGCCAGATCAGATCGACGAGGTGGCCGAGCGGCACCTTCAGCGCCCAGGGCAGGCCCGCCCAGAAGCCCAGCCCGGCGAGGAACTCCGCCGACAGCCCCAGCCGCTCCTTGATGTAGAACACCGCGACGATCGAGGTAAGGCCCGCGATCCCCGCCGCGACGTAGACCATGAGCGGCGGCAGGTACGACAGCCGCATCTCGCGCCCGAGCGCCAGAAAGTTTCGATCGATCCAGGACCGGGCGAGGCCCGGGATCCTCGACGTGGAGGTCGGCGGCGCAGCAGTGGGCGGTGCGGAGGCCATCGATGCCAGGGTATGCAGGAATCGGCGCGGCAGCAATGTGATACCTTCTGCGCGACGGGAATCGACGTGGAGGTCACGATGAGCGACAAGGTCGATGGAAGGACCGCCAGCCCCTACGGCTATCCGTTCTGGGACTGGATGGCGAAGGAAGATCCCGACTACGTCCGGGCTCGCGGGCCGCTGAGCGCCGTGTCGGTCGGCGAGGGCAAGGAGCTCTCGATCAAGTATCGCGAGATGGTCATCATCGGAATTCTCGCGTACCGCGGACGGGAGGACGGCGTCGTGACGCACATGCGCCGGGCCATCCAGCACGGCGCGACCAAGCGTGAGCTGCTCGAGGCGATCGAGTCCGCGGCGGTGCCGGGCGGCGGGCCGACCTTGAGCACGGGCGTCCAAGCGCTGATGCAGCTCGACCACGAGGGAGCGTTCAAGAAGTAACTGACCGCTCGCGCCGACCGAGGCGCGGCGACGAATGGAGGCTGTCATGGCCAAGGCGTACTGGATCGCGTGCTACCACGCCATCAAGAACCCCGAGGCAATGGCCGCGTACGCGAAGCTGGCAGCGCCCGCGATCCAGGCGGCGGGCGGGCGCTTTCTCGTTCGCGGCATGCCGGCGAAGACCTACGAGGCCGGCCTGAGCCAGCGCGTGGTCGTGATCGAGTTCGACAGCGTCGCGCAGGCGACCGCGGCTCACGACAGCGCGGGCTATCAGGCCGCGCTCAAGGAGCTCGGCAACGCCGCCGAGCGCGACATTCGGATCGTCGAAGGAGTCGCCTGAAGAGGGCTCCAGGCGCCCGCGCGGAGCCTCTTGCGCCCGCCGCCACGGCGGGGTATGGTCGCGGCCCATGAGTCGCCGGGTGTCAGTGTCTCTCATCCTCCTCGGCGTCCTGCTGACCCTGCCTGCGCTCGCCCATGCGAGCCCGACGGATCCGGTCTGGATTCCCGGTTTCTACGACGATAACGACTACGACGACGTCATCCTCTTCATCATCGGCGCTGTCGGCGCGGTCGATTCGCGTGTCGTGGAGCCGATCGGGCCGGTCGTTGTCTGTGTTGGGCTGATCACTCCGCGCCGAGCTCGGTCAACCCTGGCTCACCCGCTCGAGTCTCTTTCCACCCGAGCTCCGCCCTCCCTGTTCTCGTAACGCCGACTCCTCGGCCGCCGCCGGCCCGAGCCACGAGCTTCACGACGTGGTGTGAGGACAGTCCGCAATGGATGTGTGGCCTTACCCCGAAACGGCTCACAACAGGAGGTCCGCGATGGTGCGGAAGCTCTCGCTCATGCTCGTCCTGCTTCTCGCCGTTATCGTTCCCGTCGTGGCGCTCGGCGCGGCGACGGCCTCGGCCGCATGCTCCGGTCCAGGGGCACCGACGACAACACAAACCAAGTGCGTGACGGCCGTGCTGATCCCTGGCAATCCGTTGCAGTCCTTCGACATCAGTTTCGTCAACCCGCATCGCGCGGAATACTACTTGGCCGATCGCGCGAACGCCGGCATCGACATCCTCGACACCCGTACCCTCACGTTCAAGCGGAGACTCGACGGCTTTGTCGGCATCAAGTTCAACGCCGCCCACACCGCCATCGACAACAATCACTCTGGGCCGGATGGCGTCGTCACCCATGGCCGCTGGCTCTATGCCGGTGACGGCGACAGCACGCTCAAGGTGTTCGATCTCGACTCGCCGACGGCCAGCGCCCTCAAGCAGACGATCAGTACCGGCGGTACGACGCGGGTCGATGAAATGGCCTTGACGTCGGATGGCAAATTGCTGATCGCCGCCAACAACGCCGAGGATCCTCCGTTTGCGACGTTGTTCGCCGCGAACGGCGATGCTCAGGTCAGCAACGTCGTCAAGATCATCAAGATCACGGTGAACTCCACGATCATGCCGCCCGGCGCCGGGTTGTCGATCGAGCAGCCGGCCTGGGACCCCACGACCCGGCGCTTCTACACGTCGCTTCCGATCATCGCCAACAACCCTCCCGGTTGCAATTTCGGCCAGCTCCCCGGCGCCATCACGTGCGACGGGGGTCTCCTGGTGACCGATCCGAATAGCCCGACCGCGGTGCAAGGCGCGTTCGATCCGGTCACGAACACCGGGGTCATCCCGCTCCACGCCTGCGGACCGAACGGCGCCACGGTCGGACCGCATGACAATCTGTTGCTCGGTTGTACGCCGGGCAACAACCCGAGCAACACGACCACGCTGGTGATCAACGCGCAAACCAGGAACACGGCGACCGTCAACGGCATCACCGGCTCGGATGAAGTCTGGTTCAACACAGGCGATGGCCGCTACTATCTCGGCGCCAGCAGGGCGATCAAACCCGCTGGCTCTCCGCTCGGCAACGGTGCCGTGCTCGGCGTAGTCGACGGAACCAGCGTCCTGATCGAGAGCATCCCCCAGTCATCCGGCTCGCATTCCGTCGCCGCCGACTCCAAGCGCAACCGCATCTTCGTTCCGCAAGTGGCCACCAATGTAACCATCGGCTTCGACACCAACACCACAGCCGGGGCCGGGAGCGCGACGGTGGGCTCCCTGATTTGCGGCAGCCAAAGCGGTTGTGTCGCGGTCTACCAGCATGATGTGGATGAAAATAGAGACCACGATCGAGATCGCGACCGCGACGACCGTGATTGATGGAAGGATCTGCCATCGGTAAGAGGCGCGGTTCGGCCTCGTGAAGAGTATTCTCGAGAGGCATCGATGGGCGCTGACGCTCTGGCGCTCATCGATGCCATCGACTGTCACGCTTCCAACTGCGTCGGCGTGGTGGCGGCGCTGGCGACGCACTCTCACCGTCGACATTCAGCCGACGAAGATCAGAACGCTGCTGCAGTCTCGGTTCGTGCTCCTGACCGTACTCCTGATCGCCGTCTCGCTCGCATCGGTCGGATACATCGCCCGAGAGCTGACACCTAGGACGGCAGCGCTCGGGGCAGGCTCACGTTCCGCGAGTCGCCCTACCGTAGCGGTACCTGCCGTCACCGCGAAGCGGTCGCTCCCGGCGGGCGACTACGACATAGTGGTCAGCCGGAACCTGTTCAACCCAACGCGCACAGAGACCGGGGCAGCGACGGCGGCAGCCACGGCATCTGCTCCGGGTGCGCCGAGGCCCACCCTCTACGGTGTGGTGCTCAGCGACGACGCGCCGATCGCCTACCTCGAGGATCCCGCGACCAGACGCGTGGCGGGCTATCGCACCGGGGACGCCTTCGCCGGAGGGACCGTCGGGCTCATCACCGCGGATCATGTGGTGCTCGTTCGGCCAGAAGGCCGCGTCGAAGTCCACCTGAATGATCCCTCAAAGCCTCGACCGCCGGCATCTCAGCCACCGCCAGCACGTGGTCCAACCTCGCCGCCATCCGATGCTGTTCAGCCGCCGGGCGTACCTCGCTCGCCGCAAGGCCGGTTGCCGAAGGAGAGCTAGATCGCGACTCGAGCGCGGTTGCGGGCTCGAACGCGCGCTTGACGATGGACGTGGCGTGTGCGAAAACCTGGGCCCAGTAATGGCCCACGGACACAGGCATGTCAGCCAGATCGGCACGTGAGCAAGAAAAGGAGCAAGCGATGGCACGGATCAAACACATCGCGTTGTCGACCGACGATCCAGTGAAGACCGCCGAATTCTACCAGAACGTCTTCGGGCTAAAGGAGCTGCGCCGCGAGCCCGCCGAGACCGGCGCGCACGGTGTCTGGCTGAGCGACGGTTACATCTACTTCGCGATCCTCAAGTACGGCGGTGACGACACGCCGAACCTGGGTGAAGGCCCGTCCACCGTGAAGGGCATCCATCACATCGGCTTTTACGTGGACGACCTCGAGGGGACCTCGACCTCGCTCGAAGCGGCCAGCTGCACCGAATGCCCCGGCAGCAGCAAGGTCAACAGGAAATTCAAGGGCCCCGACGGGGTGATGATCGACGTGCGAGCCCGAGGCTGGGACGAGCAGATCAAAGCCCGGATGCAGCTCTATCAGCTGACCCCGGTCTCGTCCCCGCCTGCATAGCTCCCAGGGGGGTCCGACCGGCGGGCGCCCCGGCGGTCGATCTTTACCGCGAGGGGACAAGAGCGTAACATCGGGGCCATCGTCGCGAGGGAGGGCTCGAATGCGCTACACGCGGATCTCGGCCGACTGCCACATCGACATGCCGTGGATGCCCCCGGACCTCTTCAGGTCGAATGCCTCCGCTGCCCTGAAGGAGCGCATGCCGTACGTGACGGACGGACCGGACGGGCCGCACTGGACCTGCAAGAACGGCACGTCGTTCGGCCTGGTCTGCGGCGTCGGGCCCGGCGGCGCCAAGCTGGTCCCGGGCCAGAATTATCGCGTCGACAAGATGGCCGCGACCGGCCTCTATGAAGACGCCAAGCGCGGGATCCGGCGAGTCATCGATCCCCACCTCAGAGTGAAGGACGCCGAGCTCGACGGCGTCGACGCGGAGGTGATCTTCGGCATCCTCGGCGCCGCGACGCGGCTCAACGATCACGAGGCCGCGAAGGAGATGTTCCGCATCTACAACGACTGGCTCGTCGACTTCTGCCGCCACTATCCCGACCGTCACATCGGCCTCGCCTGCTTGCCGTACGGCGACATCGACGCCGCGGTGAAGGAGATCCACCGCGTCGCCAAGATGGGGCTGAAGGGCCTCGAGCTCTCGTGCTCGTGGGACATGGAGCCGATGTGGCATCCCGTGTGGGAGCCTCTCTGGCAGGCGGTGGACGAGGTGAACCTGCCGCTCCACTTCCACACGTTCCCGTCGATGCCGCCGGGCGTGCGCGAGAAGGCAACCGGACTCACGCGCCGAGCCGCGATGTTCACCGGCGTGTCCGCGTTCCAGATGAATCTGGTCAATATCCTGGCCGCCATCGTCGGCGCCGCCGTCCTCGAGCGCCATCCGCGTCTCCGGATCTCGTTCGGCGAGAGCGGCATCGGCTGGATCCCGTACGCGCTCGACCGCATGGACTTCGAGTGGGAAGACCGCTTCCGCGATCTCGGCCTCACGATGAAGCCGAGCGACTACTGGCGCCGCCAGTGCAAGGCCACGTTCCAGTTCGACCGGATCGGCACCAAGCTGATCGAGGACATGGGCGCCGAGACGATCATGTGGGCCTCGGACTATCCCCACACCGACGGCGTGTGGCCCGAGTCGTCGAAGTACATCGAGGAGCAGTTCGGCCACCTGCCGGCCGACGTCGTGCGCAAGATCACCTGCGAGAACGCGGGGAAGTTCTACGGCTTGATGAATTGATATTGTGGGGGGCCCCGAAATGGCCCCCCCCACCCCCCAACCGCGTGACGCGCGCGCAACCTTAGCGTGCCGGCGTCCCTTTCTCCAGAAACCGAAGCGCGACCGCGACGTGCATCGCGATGCCGTTGGCCAGCGCCGACTCGTTCACGAGCATGCGCGGCGAGTGGTTCGGGAACGCCGGGTCCGCGTCCGGCCGGGTGCTCAGGTTCGCGATCGTTCCCGGCACGCGCTGGAGCACGTACGAAAAGTCCTCGCTCGCCATGATCGGATGGCTCGCCGCGTGCACGGCCTCCGGCCCGAGCAGCTCGCGCGCCGTGTCGAGCACGAAGCCGGCGAAGTCCGCGTCGTTCACGGTGACGGGGTAGCCGCGGATCAGCTGCACGTCCACCTCGGCGCCGTGCGCGGCCGCGACACCCTCGGCCGCCCGCCGCACGCCTTCGAGCACGCGCTCGCGCGTCGGCTCCGACACGGTACGGATCGTGCCGAGCAGGTTCGCTGTGTCGGGGATCACGTTCCGCGTCGTGCCGGCTTCGATCTTGGCGACGGTCACGACGGCCGGATCGAAGACGTGGACCCGCCGCGTCACGAGAGTCTGGAACGCCTGCACGATCTCGCACGCGATCGGGATCGGATCGAGGCAGTCGTGCGGCGCCGAGGCGTGGCCGCCCTTGCCGCGCACCTGGATCTGCAGGGTGTCGCCCGAGGCCATGGCCGCGCCCGCGCGGGCCGAGATGGAGCCGGCGGTCATCCGGTGGGTCACGTGGAGCGCGAAGGCGCCGCTTGGCGCGTCTGCTCCGTCGAGCAACCCCTCCTCGATCATCACGCGCGCGCCGTGGTAGCCCTCCTCGCCCGGCTGCAGCATGAACAGCACGGAGCCGGTCAGCGAGTCGCGGCGGCGGGCGAGCAATCGCGCGGCGCCGACGAGCATCGCGGCATGGGCGTCGTGGCCGCAGGCGTGCATCCGGCCATCCACTTCTGAGGCGAACGGCAGCCCGGTCTCCTCCGGCATCGGTAGCGCGTCCATATCCGCCCGCAACAAGATCGTGGGGCCGGGCCGGGCGCCGGTGAGCCTGGCGACGACCGACGTGGTGCGCTGGCCCGTCCGGACGTCGAGCCCCAGGCCCTCGAGCGCCTCGAGCACGGTGGCCTGCGTCCGCGGCAGGGTCAGGCCCACCTCCGGGTGTCGGTGGATGCGCCGTCGAAGCTGGATGGTGTCGTCGAGGATGCTCTTGGCGTCGGCGAGGATCGCGGCGGTGTTCATGGGCGGATTATAGACGCCTCGCCGGTGTATGCTCCACGGCGTGCTGCCCGGACCACGCCAACAAGCGACGCTTTCGATACCGGAACAGCCGACGATCACCGGGCACCCAGACCTGTCACCGTACGAGGACCTGAAGCTCAAGACGCGCTGACGACGGAGGTTCCAGCCATGGCACAGACGATGAGAGCATGGTTCGCGGTTCCCGGGCCCGAGGGCGCGGTCTTCGAGCTACGCGAGACTCCGGTGGCGGCGCCTGGTCCCGGCCAGGTGGCGGTCGCCGTGCGGGCCGCCGGCACCAATCGCGGCGAGCTGATCCGCGGCGCGGCGCTGAAGGCGGGAAGCGCGCCCCCGAATCCGGCTCGCGCGGGCACGGAGTTCGCGGGCGAGATCGCCGCCGTGGGCGAGGGCGTGGGCGCCTGGCAGCCGGGCGATCGCGTCATGGGTCGCGCGGTGGGCAGCTATGCGAAGTCCGTCGTCGCCCATCAGCGCGCCCTCATGAAGATTCCCGCCGGCATGTCGTGGGCCGAGGCCGCGGCGATCCCCAACGTGTTCGTCACCGCCCACGACGCCCTGGTGACGAACGCCGCCGCGCGGCCGGGCGAGGCCGTGATGGTCACCGCCGGGCCCTCGGGCGTCGGCACGGCGGCGATCCAGATCGCGCGACACATCGGCGCGAACCCGGTGATCGCGACCACGCGGACGCCGGCGAAGGCCGACGCGCTGCGCGCGCTGGGGGCGCACGAGGTCGTGGACACGCGCGACGCCGGCAAGTGGGTCGACGCGGTGATGCGCGCCACGGGAGGCCGCGGCGTCGATGTCATCATCGACCACGTCGGCGGGCCGATGCTGGCCGACAACATCCGGGTGCTCGCGCTCAAGGCGCGGCTCGTGAGCGTCGGTCGTAACGCCGGCCGGGTCGGCGACTGCGACCTCGACGAGATCGCCCGCAAGCGCGCGTCGATCATCGGCGTCACCTTCCGCACGCGCACGCCCGAGGAGTCGCTCGCGTGCAGCGAGCGCTTCGCCGCGCACCTGCTCGACGCCGTCGCGAAGGGCGCGCTCAAGCCCGTGCTCGACCGCACGTTCCCGTTCGAGCGGCTCACCGACGCGCACAAGTACATGCTGAGCGACGCGCAGACCGGGAAGATCGTGCTGATGGTGGACGAGAGCGCGCGGTAGCCGCAGGAGACGACGATGAAGACCAGCGCAGATCGCATCCTGACCACGCACGTCGGCAGCATGCCGCGGCCGGAGAGCGTCAAGGCGCTGCTCCGGGCCCGGCTGGCCGGCCAGCCCGTGAACGACGCCGAGCTGTCCGCGCGCGTGCAAGAGGCCGTCGCCGAGGCCGTGCGCGGCCAAGCCCGGGTCGGCATCGACGTCGTCTCGGACGGCGAGATGTCCAAGACGAGCTTCCTCGCCTACACCGACGAGCGACTCACCGGGTTCGTCACGGTGAAGACGGACGATCCGGGCGTCCCGTCCAGCAACGCGGGCGGTCTATGGGCGCGCCGCATCGACACGCGGCGCGAGTGGCGCGCGTTCCGCGAGTACTACGAAGAATACCTGCCGCGCGCGATGCCGCCCTCGACCCGGCCGACCGTATGCCAGGGGCCGATCGCGTACAAGGGCCAGGCGCTGCTCCGGAGAGACCTCGACACCTTCAAGGACGCTCTGCGCGGCGCCCCGGTCGAGGACGCGTTCGTGCCCGCGATCGCGCCGGCGATGGTCGGCCGGGGGCAAAACCAGTTCTACAAGACCGAAGAAGAGTACGTGTTCGCGATCGCCGAGGCGCTCAAGACCGAGTACAGAGCGATCGTCGACTCCGGGTTCATCCTCCAGATCGACGATCCCGGCCTCGGCGAGACGTGGGACATGATGATCCCAGCGCCGCCGCTCCAGGAGTACCGGCGGACGCAGGCCCGCAACATCGAAGCGCTCAACCACGCGCTGGCCGGCATCCCCGAGGAGCGCGTGCGCTATCACCTCTGCTGGGGGAGCTGGCAGGGGCCGCACGTGCACGACCTCGGCCTGCGCGACATCGTCGATCTCGTGCTGCGCGTGAAAGCCCAGGCCTACTCGATCGAGGCGGCGACGCCCCGCCACGCCTACGAATGGCGCGTGTGGGAAGACGTGAAGCTCCCAGACGGCAAGCTGCTCATCCCCGGCGTCATCGCCCACACGACCGCGGTGGTGGAGCACCCGGAGACGGTGACGGAGCGGATCGCCAACTTCGCGCGGCTGGTCGGCCGCGAGCGGGTCATCGCGGGCGTCGACTGCGGCTTCGCGCAGGGCGCCCTGTACCAGCGCCAGCACCCCTCGGTGATGTGGGCGAAGTTCGAGGCGCTCGTCGCGGGCGCGCGGCTCGCGTCGGAGCGACTGCGGCGGCGCTGAAGACTCCGGCGGCGCCGAGAACTCCGGGGCATCGAACTGAGGTAGGATCGCCGGCGTGAGCCGGCCTGTCGCCGCGGAGCTTTCCGCGACCACCAAGTTCGGAGCCCTCCACCACCGCGACTACCGCAACTACTTCCTGCTGGCGCTCGTCGGCATGACGGCCGAGAGCATCGAGCACGTGGCCAGCTACTGGGTCATCTTCGAATCCTTCCACTCGCCGACGCTCGGCGGCTTCGCCGTGATCAGTCACTGGGTTCCGTTTCTCCTGTTCTCCGTCTACGCGGGCGCACTCGCCGATCGCTTCGACTGCCGCAGGCTGATCCAGGCAGCTCAGGGGCTCTTGATGCTCGTGTCGCTCACCTGGGGGCTGCTCTTCATGACCGGAACCTTGAGGGGATGGCACGCCGCCGCGCTCCTCATGGTCCACGGGATGGCGGGCGTCATCGTGTCGCCGCCGATCCAGCTCATCGTCCACGACATCGTCGGGCCCGAGCATCTCGCGAGCGCGATCCGCCTCAACGCGATCAGCCGCTATGTCTCCATGCTGATCGGACCCGCGGTGGGCGGCGCCCTCATGCTCGCCCTCGGACCCGGTATGACGCTGCTGCTCAACGTCCTCCTCTATCTACCGCTCACCCTCTATCTGTTCTTTCTTCCGTACACGGGACACGGAGACGTGGGCGCCGGTCCGCGGCTGGCGCCGCGCTTGAGCCTCGCGCAGGCACGACGGCTCCTGGCCGAGGTGCGCTCCGAGCCGCGCATCATCCGGATGATCGTGCTCGCCGGCACGACGTCGTTCTTCGTCGGCACCGCGTTCCAGGCCCAGATGCCCGAGTACGCGCACCATCACGGCTCGGAGGAGGCCGACGTCTGGTACACGGTGCTGTTCAGCGCCAACGCGGCCGGCGCCGTGATCGGCGCGGTCATCATGGAAAGCGTCGCGGCCCTCCGGGGCGGCGTGCGGGCGGCGATCGTGTGCGCGGCGATCTGGGGCGTCGTGATGGCGATCTTCCCGTTCGCCCACGGCTACGCGGCGGCGGTGACGCTCCTCGTGGTGGCTGGCGTCTTCAACATCGCCTACACGTCGATGGCGCAGGCGGTGGTCCAGATCCTGGCGCCCCCCAACCTGCGCGGGCGCGTCGTGGGGCTCTTCAACACGTCGATGATGGGACTCCGGGCGGGCAGCGGCCTGACGGTCGGCGTGGTGGGCGCACTGATCGGCGTCGAGCTCTCGCTGACCCTGAGCGCCGTCGTCGTCGTGGCGATCGCGGTCGGCCTGCTGGCCGCCGACGCCCGGCGTCGTCGGTAAGGCCGAAGCCTAGTACGGCACCTCGATCAGACGGTCGCGCGCCGCGCGCATGTCCTCCTGCAGGAGCTCGCGCAGCGCGCGGGCGATCGGGCCGGGCTTGCCGTCGCCGATCGGCTTGCCGTCCCACTCGACGATCGGCGCCACCTTGACCGAGCTGCCGATCAGCAGCATCTCGCGCGCGGCGCGCGCCTCGGCGACAGAGATGGCGCAGACCTCGATGCCCTTGAGGAGATTCCGCGTCTTCAGCGCGGCCGCCAGCTCGAGCAGGCGCAGCGAGGTGCAGCCCGAGAGGATGTGATCGAACTTCGGGTGCTTCAACGTGCCGTCGGCCGTCACGAACGCCACATTCATGTTGGAGCTCTCGCCGACGTTCCCGGCCTCGTCGATGAAGACGCCGTTGTCGACGCCGTGCTCCTGCGCCTCCATCTGCATGAGGACGTTGGGCAGATAGTTGACGCTCTTGGTGACGGCGTAGAGCGGCGGCTTGATCGGGTACGTCGTGGTCATCACGCGTAGCCCCTGCGTGTACCACGTCTCGGGATATGACAGGCCGGCGAAGATCATCACGAAGAACCCGGGCTCGGCGCCGGCGGCCGGCGCCAGGCCGAGGCTGCCCGGCCCCGCCGAGGCCCAGTAGCGGATCGAGCCCTCGCGCCGGCCGCTCGCGGCCGCCGTGCGCACGATGATGTCGCGCATCTCGTCCCGCGTCGGCAGCTTCAGCTTCGAGTTGTGCGCGGAGCGGATGAACCGGTCCAGATGCGCCTCGAGGTCGTAGATCTTGCCGGCCTCGATCGCCGCCGTGTCGAAGATGCCGTGCCCGCGGTGCACCAGGTGGTCGTCGAACGGCACGATCATGAGCGCCGGATCCGTCACGACGCCGCCGAGCTGGCTCGAATAGAACGCCCAGTACTTCACGGGCTGTCGCGTGCGCAGCGCGCGAAGCTGAGCGACGACCTGGTCGGCCGTCAGCGTGGTGAGCGTACTGGTCGTCACTGCCATGCCATGTCTCCTTACTGTCGAATGATACTCATCGATCGGTGGCCAGGACGCAAATGTTTGTAGTCGATGGGCTGAGCGGGCGGCTCTATCACTTCGCCCCCGCCGCGCCGGCCGTCAGGAACGGCACCGCGAGCTCGGCGAACAGCTCCGGCGTCTCGATCGCCATGAAGTGGCCCGAGCTCGCTTCGACGTATTTCGCGCCGGGGATCTGCGCCGCGACCTTGCCAGCCATCGCGGGCGTGCGGATTGGGTCGTGCGTGCAGCCGACCACCAGAGTCGGCGCCGCGATTCGCGCCAGATCCGCGCTCAGGTCGAACGAGGGATTCGTCGACATTCGCAAGATCGCTGCCATCGCCTCGGGGTCATTCGCCAGCCAGCGCCGGCGGAAGCGCTCGAAGCGGGCACGATCGAGGACCCGCATGACTTCGGGATACGAGGCGGCGAGGCTCCCCTGCTCGACCGCGCGAACTCCGGCGCGCTCGATCTCGTCGATGCGCTTGCGCGCCACGGCGGGATCGGCGTTGGCCCACGTCGCCGGGCTCGCGGTCACGATACGGCCGACACGCCCGGGATGGCGTCCCGCGAACGCCAGCGCGATGGCGGCGCCCATCGCGCAGCCGACCAGATGCACCGGTCCAACGATCTGCAGGCCGTCGAGCAGCGCGACCAGGTCGGCCACGATGCCGTCCATCGTGATCGTTCGCGTCCTCTCCGACATGCCGAAGCCGCGCTGGTCGTAGCGCAAGACGCGGAACCGGCGCTGAAAGGGGGCGATCGCATCGTCCCAGCTCTCGATGCAGCCGCCGACCTCGTGGATCGCCACGACGGTCGCGGAGCCGCTGCCGCTCAGGTCGTATCGGAGGCTCGCGCCGTTCGCCTCGATCCAGTCCATCGGTCGTGCCCTCCCCCCCAGCCGCTGGGCTCACCCGGCGTATGCCGGAATCTGTCGGTGGAGCATCGCGAAGATCTGCTCCCAGTCGCGCGCCGCGCCCTGCGGGTCGAAGATGTCGCGGTTGGGCAGCGCGTAGCCGTGCTGGGCGCCCTCGTGGATCGCGTAGCGATAGTCGACCGGGCACGGACGCAGGAGCGCCTCGAGCTCCTTCACCATCGACAGCGGCGCGTACGGATCCATCTCGGCGAACCCGCAATAGAGCTCGCCCCGGAACTCCTTGGCGAGGAGGTGCGGCGAGTCGGGCGCGTCGCTGATGAGGCTCGTGCCGTGCAGGCTCGCCGACGCGGTCACCCGCTCGGGGAAATGGCCGGCCACGCACAGCACGTGGCGTCCTCCCATGCAGTAGCCGATCGCGCCCACCCCGCCCGGACGTACGGGCTCGCCGCGGCCGAGAAAGTCGAGGATCGCGCCCGTGTCGTCGACGACCATCTGGTTCGAGAGGCGACGCCCCGGCGCGATCACCCGCTGCCGGCGCCCCTCGTCGAGCGCGTGCAGCGAGATCATCCGGTTCTGCGCGTCGCGGAACTCGTGCCGCACCTTGCCCTGGCGGTAGTAGAGGTCCGGCACCATGCAGTAGTACCCGACGGTACCGACCCGGCGCGCGATCTCGAACAGCTCTTCGCGCACGCCCCAGATGTCCATGTAGATGATGACCGGGGGAAACGGCCCGTCTTGCTCCGGATGGGTCACGAACGTCTCCATCAGGCCCGCGGGCGTGGGGATCTCGACGAGGCGCTCATTCATGGTGCCCGTGACACTATGCCGCCGCGGACGGCCCCGTCAAGACGGCCCGCCGACGTGGTAGCATGACCGCACTTTTAGCCGAGGAGAGTCCCCGATGCGATTCGGCCTGCTCTACGAGGCGCAGCGACCGTTCAAGGGCACTGACATCGACTGGAACCGCCTCTACAAGGAAACGCTCGAGCAGTGCGTGCTGGCCGACAAGATCGGCTTCGACAACCTCTGGTTCGTCGAGCACCATTTCCTCACCGGGTTCTCGGGCTCGCCCTGCCCGGAAGTGCTGCTCGGGGCGCTCAGCCAGATGACGCGGCGGATCCGGATCGGCTTCGGCGTGTGCATCCTGCCGTCGCACCATCCGATCCGCGCCGCCGAGCGCGCCGCCATGCTCGACCAGCTGACCGACGGCCGGCTCGAGTTCGGCACGGGCCGGTCCAACGCCTACGAGCAGATCGGTCAGGGGATCGATCCCAGGAACACGCGCGCGATGTGGGAAGAATCGATCACGATGATCCCTCAGATCTGGCAGTCGGAAGAGTTCTCCTGGGAGGGAACCTTCTGGAAAGTGCCCAAGCGCCACGTGCTGCCCAAGCCCCACCAGAAGCCGCACCCGCCGATGTACCTGGCGTGCACGCAGACCGAGAGTTACGACGTGGCCGCCGACAAGGGCATCGGCGTGCTGTCCTCCGCCACCTTCGCCACGAACATCCTGGCCGAGCACGTGAAGCGCTATCGGGCGCGGGTCAAGCAGTCCACGCCGGTCGGCGCCGTCGTCAACGATTACTGGGGCAACAACGTCCACGCGTTCTGCGGGACGAACAACCGTGAGGCTCGCGATCTGGCCGCCCTGTCGCTCAAGACGTTCTTCGGCCCGGACAAGCCGTACATCCGCGACCGCGTCAACGCCTACGAGCAATTGCTCGAGTCGTGGGGCGGCGTGCCCGATCACCTGAAGGCCGACTTCGGCCGGTGGCTCCGCCAGTCGGACGCCGCGCACAAGGAGCAGGCCGCCCAGGTCGGAATCTCCCTCGACAGCGGCCCCGGCGCCGCGCGCGCGGCCTTCGGCCAGATGGACGCCGACACCCTGTGCGAGCGCGGCATCATCATCGCCGGCGACCCCGAGAGCTGCGTCAAGGGCGTGCAGCTCTACGAGGAAGCCGGGGTCGATCAGGTCATCCTGATCACGCAGACCGAGACGATTGCGCACGAGCGCGCGATGCAATCCATCGAGATGTTCGGTAAACACGTGATCCCCGCGTGCCGGACGAGCGCCAGACGCGCGTCCGTCACGGCCGGGGCGTAGGGATTAGAGGGGGACTCTCATGGCGACCGCAACGACGACTGGAGTCGAGGCCGAGGTTCTTCGCGCCGACGACCGCCGCTTCGAGGCGATGAAGAAGGGCGACTGGGCCGCGCTCGACGCCGCGCTGGCCGACGACCTGATCTACGTGCACTCCACCGCCCGCCAGGAGTCGAAGGCCGAGCACATCGCGAACCTCCGCGGCGGCAAGCCCCACTACCGCGGAATCGCGCCACGCGACCGGCGCGTGCGGGTCGTGGGGAGCGTCGGCATCGTCAACGGCGTGTCGGACATGCACGTCGAGCGTGACGGCAAGGAGAACCGCTTCACCGTCCGCTACCTGGCCGTCTATGCCAAGGCGGGCGCGGACTGGCGCATGATCGCCTGGCAGTCGACGCGCCAGGATTAGGCACAGCATGTCGGTGCTCGTGATCGGCGCGACCGGCTTCATCGGCCCCCGGCTCATCCGGCGCCTCGTGGCGCGCGGCGAGCAGGTCGTCGGCATGGATCTGAATCCCGGGGCGCCGACGTTCGGCGGCCTGCCGATCGGCGCGCCGCTCGTCCGCGGCGACGTTACGCAGTTCGAGGACGTGATGCGCACCGTGCTCGACGTCAAGCCCGACCGGCTCATCAACCTCGCCTACGGCCTCGGCGCCGGCGAGGGCAACCCGCACCAGGTGATGCGCCTGGACATCCTCGGGATGGACAACTGCTTCGAGGCCGCGCGCCTGGGCGGCGTCAAGCGCGTCGTCTACGCGAGCTCGATCGCGGTGAGCGGCCAGCAGAGCAACTTCGGCGACCGGCTGGTGAACGAGGACGATCCCACGTACGGCACGAGCCAGTACGCGATGCACAAGATCTTCAACGAGTTCCAGGCGAAGAAGTACATCAAGAACTACGGCATGTCGATCACGGGCGTACGGCCGGCCAACGTCACCGGGCCCGACAAGGTCCGCGGCTCGGTCGACCACGTGCAGATCATGGTCGACGCCGCGCGCGGCCGGCCCGTGCACCTGCCGGCGAAGGGACTCATGCGGCTCCTGATCCACGTCGAGGACATGGCAGAAGTCTTCACGCGCATCCTGCTGGCCGACGCGCCCCGCCACTCGCTCTACAGCTCGGGCGGCATCCCGGTGAGCCTCGGCGAGCTGGCGGATATCGTGCGCGGGTTCCTGCCGGACGCGCAGATCACGTTCGCCAAGGAAGGCGGCCGCGACGAATCAGGCAACTACCTGGTTGACTGGAGCCGCCTGGCCAAAGAGTTTGGGATCGAATATCCGGGCCTGCACACACGCGTGCTCGAGGTCATCAACGAGGTCCGGCAACAGGAAGGTTTGCCGCTGGTCGGTGGCTAGCGCGCGACTATTGCAGCGCAGGAGTGCAGAGCAAGTCTAATGGGAGGCGAGCCATGCCCTACAACCGGATCTCGGCGGACTGTCACCTCGATCTGATCTGGCTGCCGCCGGATCTCTTCGTCTCGGAAGCCCCTCGCGAGCTGAAGGAGCGCATGCCCTACGTCGCGGACGGCCCGGACGGGCCGCGGTGGGTCGCCCACAACGGAGCCGTCTTTGGCCTGGCGGGCGGCGTCGGCGCTTCGGGCACGAAGTACATCCCGGGCAAGCAGCTGCGGGTCGACGTCATGGCGTCGACGGGTCTGTACGAGGACGGCAAGAAGGGTATCCGCCGGCCCGGGGATCCGCACCTGCGCGTCAAGGAAATGGACCGCGACGGCGTCGACGCCGAGGTCATCTACGGGATCCTCGCCGCCGCGGCCAAGCTGAAGGACATCGAGGCTTCCAACGAGATGCTGCGCATCTACAACACGTGGATGGCCGAGTTCTGCCGCCACTATCCGAATCGTCACATCGGGCTCGCGAACCTACCCTACGGCGACATCGAGGCCGCCGTCGCCGAGGTTCATCGTGTCGCCAAGCTCGGCTTCAAGGGCCTCGAGCTGTCGTGCTCGTGGGACATGGAGCCCATGTGGCATCCACAGTGGGAGCCGCTGTGGGCGGCGATCAACGAGGTCGGGATCCCGCTGCACTTCCACACCTTCCCGTCGGTGTCGCCGGCGCTGCGGGAGAAGTACACCGGCCTCACCCAGCGCGCGCTGATGTACAGCGGCCTGTGCCTGTTCCAGATGACGCTCGCCAATATCCTCACCGCGCTGATGGGCCGCGCGGTCTTCGAGCGCTATCCGAACCTCCGCATCGCGTTCGGCGAGAGCGGGATCGGCTGGATCCCCTACGTGCTCGACCGCATGGATTTCGAGTACGAGGACCAGTACAGGGACCTGCCGCTCAAGCTCAAGCCGAGCGAGTACTGGCGCCGCCAGTGCAAGGCGACCTTCCAGTACGACCGCGTCGGCACCAAGCTGATCGACGAGATGGGCGTGGAGACGTTGATGTGGGGCTCGGACTATCCGCATCCCGACGGCGTCTGGCCGGAGTCGGCGAAGTACATCTCCGAGCAGTTCAAGCACCTGCCCGACGACGTCACGCGGAAGATGACGTGCGAGAATGCGGGGAAGTTCTACGGCTTGATGTGATCTGAGACACGCTAAGCCTGACGGGGCGCCCGACGCCCCGGTGCAGTCCCGGCCGGGGCGTTGGTGTGCATGCGGCTGGGATGCAGGGCGATGAGGGCCCCACTTCCACGGGAGGTCGCTCGCCGGCTCCATCGGCTCTAGCGAGTGCTCGTCATCCTCCTTGCCCGAGCTTCGAGCCGAGATTCTGCGCGAACTCCTCGAGCAGCGCGTCTGCCTTCTTCTTGATCACGGGCTGACCGAACTCGCCGATGCGGCCGAGGATGGCGAGGTCGGTCTCGATGCGCAGGCGCGTCCCGCCCTCTCCCGGCGCCAGCGTGAGACTCATGCGCGCGCGAATTCCGCCGCCCACGCGACGGTCGTTGGCCTCGGCCCGCATCCGAGCCCGCCACGCCGCGCGGTCCTGCTCGTCGACCGTCATCGTGCCGTGCAGCGACAGGCGGATCGGGCCGATCTGGACCCGCAAGTTGCCTCGGTAGGACTTGGCGTCGATGGCCTCGACGCCTTCAACCCCCGGGACGCAGCTCGCGACCCTCGGGACCTCCATCAAGAAATCCCACAGGCGCTCGCGCTCGACGGCAATCACGCACTCCTGCGTGAAGGTCACCGCGTTCCGCGCGCCGACACAAGCGCCGCGTCCCACGCCCGCGTGAGCGCCCGGCCGACCATGACCCCGGCCATCTCACGCTTGTACGCCGCCGACCCTCGGTGATCGCTCAGCGGGTCCACGGCGCCCTTGACCGCCTCACCAGCGCCCCGCAGCAGCTCTGCGCCGAACCGCTGGCCGGCCAGGAGCCCCTCGGCCCCCCGCGCCCGAATCGGCGTCACGCCAACCGAGCCGAGCGCAATCCTCGCCGCGCGGCAGCGCTCGCCGTCAGGGTCCACGCTCACCGTCGCCGCGACGGCGACGGTCGCGTAGTCGTCAGCGGTACGCGGAAGGAACTTCACGTAGGCGGCGCCGCTCGCCGGGGCAAGCTGCGGGACGACGACGCCGATGACGACCTCGCCGGGCTCGAGCGCGCTCTCGTAATAGTCGCGGAAGAACTCTTCGACCGGCAGCGCGCGTCGCCCGTCGGTGCCGCAGATCTCCACGCGGGCTCCGAGCGCGATCAAGGTCACGGGCGGATCCTGGTTCGGGTCGGCGTGGGCGAGCGCGCCGCCGACGGTGGCCATGTTGCGGATCCGGACGCTCGCCACGCGGCGGAACGTCTCGGCGAGGACCGGCAGCCGCTCTCGAACGAGGGGTGAGGTCTCCACGTCCCGGTGGGTGGCGAGCGCGCCGATGCGAATACCGCCGTTGTCGGCCTCGATCCGGTCGAGCCCGCGGATGTCGCGCAGGCTTACGAGGTACCCGGGGCTCACCAGGCGCTGTCGCATCATGGTCACCAGCGCGGTGCCGCCCGCGATCACCCGCGCCTCGTCGCCGTGCTCGCGCAGAACGGCGAGGGCTTCGTCGAGCGTCCGCGGCGCCGCGTACTCGAAGGCCCTCATGCCCGACTCCGCTGGGCCGCCGCCCGAATCGACTCGATGATCTTGTAGTAGCCGGTGCACCGGCAGAGATTGCCGAGCATCCACTCGCGGATCTCGGCGTCGCTCGGGTTCGGGTTCGCATCGAGCAGCGCCTTGGCCGACACGACCTGGCCCGGCGTGCAGATGCCGCACTGAAAGCCGCCCGCATCGATGAACGCTTGCTGGACCGGATGCAGCCGCTCGTCCCCGGCGAGACCCTCGACCGTGGTGACCTCGTGGCCGTCGGCGCTGACCGCCAGCGCGATGCACGAGCTGATCATCTTCCCGTCGAGCAGCACCGTGCACGCCCCGCAGACGCCGACGCCGCAGCCCTCCTTGGAGCCGGTGAGCCCGAGATCGTTCCGGAGGCAATCGAGGAGCGTGCGGTAGGTCGGAACCTCCACCGCGCGCGCCGTCCCGTTGACGGTGACACGAATCTTGCGGTTCACGGGCGGCGCTCCTTCTCCTTGAGGGCGAAGTAAACCTTCTCGGCGGTGATGGGCAGATCGAGGATGCGCGCGCCGCACGCGTCGGCGACCGCGTTCGCGATGGCGGGCGCGACGGCGCTGATGCTGCCCTCGCCGATGGCCTTGGCGTTGAACGGCCCCGGCCCCACCGGGTCCTCGAGGATCACCGTGGTGAGGGGCGGGATGTCCTGGATGGTCGGAAGCTTCACGTCGCCGAGGCTCAAGGTCGAGATGCGGCCCTCTTCGGTCTTGATCTCCTCCATCAGCGCGAACCCGAGCCCCTGAATGAGCCCGCCCTCGATCTGACCCTGATGGCCGAGCGGGTTGATGACCGTGCCGACGTCGTGCGTCGTCGTGAAGCGGCGCACGGTCACCTGGCCCGTCTGCGGGTCGACCGCGACCTCCGCCACCTGGGCCGTGAAGGACGTGACCGCGCCATGGGCCTTCGCGTCGTAGAAATGCGAGGCCTCCAGGGTTCGGCCCTCCCGCGCCGCCGCGCGAGCGATCGCGGCCAGCGAATCGGCGGGCACGCCGAGCTTCGCCGCCTCGGCCTCGATCTGCGCCTTGAGCTTCTCCGCCGCGTGATAGGCGGCGCGGCCGCCCGTGTGGGTCACGCGGCTGCCGCCCACGCCGGAGTCGGTCGCGAAGTCGTCGGTCGTGGCCAGCTCGATCTCCACGTCGTCCATGGCCACGCCGAGGACCTCGGCCACGACCTGACGAAGGACGAGGTGGGCGCCGGTGCCCGTGTCGGGGAGTGCGATCCGCAGGGTCACGCGCCCGTCGGTACCGAGACGCACGACCGCATTGGTGAATCCGACGCCGATGTGGCGATGCGTCATCGCCATGCCGCGCCCGATCCACGGGCCGGGCTTGGGCTCGGAATACTCGCTGGCCTTGAGCGCGGCCTCGAGCGTGTCGCCGGCCCGGACGTGCTCGAGATGGTGGCCATTGGCGAGATGGTCCCCGTCACGCAGGAGATTCCGCCGGCGGAACTCCGCGGGGTCGAGCGCGAGCTCCCTGGCGATCATGTCCATGTGCGATTCCTCGGCGAAGACCATCTGGGGCTCGCCGGGCGACCGCGCATGGCCGCAGGGGATGTTGTTCGTGTACACACAAAACGATTCGATCAGGAGATTGGGGATCCGGTAGACGCCGGCTCCCATGCTGGCGCCCCCGAGGCTCACGCTCGGCGCCGGCTTGAAGGCCGCGTAGGCTCCGCTGTTGAACAGCGCTCTCACGCTTCGGGCCACGATCTGGCCGTCCCGGCTCACGCCGGTGCGCAGCGTGATGACCGACGGATGACGCGGATTGCCCGCCATCAGCTCCTCGGCGTAGCGCATGACCATCTTGACGGGACGGCCGGTCACGCGCGCCAGATGGTAGGCGAGCGGGAGATCCATCAGCGAGCCCTTGCCGCCGAAGTCGCCGCCGATCGGCGTCAGGTTGACGCGGATCTTCTCCTGGGGCAGCTGGAGCGCGTGCGACAGGAGCTCCTTGAGACGGAAGGGCATCTTGTTCGAAGCCCACACCTGGACCCGGCCGTCCTCGTCGATGGCCACGACGCCGGCGTGCGGCTCGAGATAGCCCTGGTGGGCGAGCTGAGTCCGGAAGGTGTGCTCGAAAGTTCGGGCGGCTTCGCGAAAGCCCGCCTGCACGTCGCCGAGCTTGAAGCGGAGGACTGACTGGACGTTCGCGTGAGGCCGCTCGGCCGGCGCCCCTTCGTAGGCCCCGGGGTCGTCGTGGACGACCGGCGCGCCGGCCACGGTCGCCGCTTCGGGATCGATGACTGCCGGCAGATCCTCGTACTCGACGTCGATGAGCGTCGTCGCCTCTTCCGCGACGTCCGGGTCGGCAGCGGCGACCACCGCGACCTTCTCGCCGATGAAGCGGACACGCTCGCGGGCCAGCAGGGGCATGTCGAACATCCGCCGGCCCACCAGAATGCCCGGAAGATCCTTGGCCGTGAGGACCGCCAGGACGCCCGGGAGGGCCTTGGCCCGCGTGACGTCGATCCGCGCGATGCGCGCGTGGGGCAACGGGCTGCGCAGAGCTTTGCCCCAGATCAGTCCGGGGACCGACACGTCTCCCGAATAGCGCGCCGCGCCGCTCACCTTCTCGGTGCCGTCGACGCGGCCGATGGGCTTGCCGATGATGCGGTGAGCCATCTTCAGCTCCTTCGTTCAGCCGATCGCGTGAAGGACCTTGCCGGGCACCTCGACCGACTTGGCGTCGACCAGGATCACCGCGAGCACGCACGGGGCCGTGCCGTTGTTGACCCAGTTGTGGATGGTACCCCGCTGCACCATGACGTCGCCCGCCTTGAGGTGGACGCGCATGTCGTCCAGCTCCATGTCGATCTCGCCCGAGACGATCACGATGTAGTCGATCGAATCCGTCCGATGATTGCGCGCGGCGAGCCCGGGCGCGAACTCGATGATGCGGAAGATCGTGCCATTTTTCAGAGTTGTGGCGACCTTGCGCAGCCCCTCGTCGGCGGCGCCGTCGTTATTGATCGGGAAGCCCTCGGTCGTCCAGACGTTGACGGATGTCGCGCCCGGACGGCCCGATGAGACGTTCTTGCACACCTCGTCGATCTTGACGATCGCACGACCGGTCGTGTCGTGGCCGGTGATCACTCGCCGTACTTGAAGAGCCATGTCTCGCCTCCTCGCGTCGGTTGACGGGCGCGTCTCGCCCACCCGCAACGCGGATGATAGCCCGCCTTGCGCGTCGGTGAAACCGTCATGGCCCGTCCCGTCGGCGGCGGTGTCGCTCGCGCCGAGCGCGCGCGCGGCGCGACTCGATCGGGTGAAAGACTCTGGGGTATCGCCGCTTAAGCGCCGCATACTTCTTCCGGAGCCAACGACTCTCGGGCAGCAGCACGAATAGGCCGATCAAGACGATCAAGAGGCCGGGTCCCGGGATCCCCGGAATCGAGAGCACGAGTCCCAGCACGATCAGCGCAAGCGCCACGGCCCAACGCGCCAGGCGCTTCATCAAGTCGAGCATCGATCGTCCTGGTCGGCGACTCCAGCGCGTGTCCTCGTGGCGCGCCGCTATCGGCCCAGATGCTTTTCGAAGAACGCGACGGTCTTCGGCCAGGAATCACGATCGGCCTGAGCGTGGTACCTCGGGCTTCGTCGATTCATGAATGCGTGGTTCGCTCCGGGGTACGCGTAGAATTCGTGCGTCTTGCCGAACCGTGAGAGCTCGGCATCGAGCTTCTTCATGTCGGCCGGCGACGGGTTGCCGTCTTCCTCACCGAAGAACCCGAGCAGCGGGCAATGGATCTCCGCGGTGCGTTCGAAGGGCGCCGGGCCCCCGCCCCAGGACGCCATGATGTTGCCGCCGTAGTAAGCGACCGCGGTCCTGAACGCGGGCTGAGCAGCCGCCATGAGGTAAGCGACGCGGCCCCCCATGCAGAACCCCACGATCCCCAGTCGGGTGCCGTCCACTGCGCGGTGGTGCCTGAGGAAGTCGACGGTTGCGTTCACGTCCTGGATGACGGCGACGTCGCGGAGTCGGGCGCGGCGCGTGGGGCCATCGTCGCGACAATCAGGGCCGTCGCGATGGTACAGATCGGGGGCGACGCCGACGTACCCCGCGGCGCTGACACGGTCCGTCATCTCCTCGACGAACTCATCGACCCCTCCTTGGTGCTGAATGACCACAACCGCCGGCGATGGTGCCTTGCCGTCGGGCAGGCTCACGTACAGCCTCATCGTGTCACCGTCGACTCGCACGCTCTCCCAGGAAGACGCCATCACGCCCTCCTCCGGCTCGGGAGTGTCAAGACTCGAATCTCGGCCGCGAGCGCTCAGTATAATGCGCGGCCCGCCCGTCCGCCCCGACGCTCCATCAGGGTGGCGGCGTGTTGCATTGGTCCGCCGAGATGGTGTATTCCCGGGGAACGGCATCGCAAGATCGGCGTGCTCGCGTGCTGGGCACCTGTCGTCTCGGGCACCGCGCGGGCCGGGAGGTCGAGATGCATTTCGGCGCGTTCTTCTACGGGACCGTGGACATGCCCGACGCGGGCGTCGACGGGCCGCCGGCGCACACGCGGAACTACGGTCAGGAGAGCTACCGCCGTGCCTACGCCGACCTCCTGGCCTACGCCGAAGCCTGCGACACGCTCGGCTACGACTCGATGTGGACCGCCGAGCACCATTTCCACAACCATGGGTTCGAGGTCGTCCCGAACGTGGTCCTGTTGAACGCGGTCCTGGCCCAGCGCACCCGCCGCATCAAGCTCGGAGCCTTGATCCACGTCCTGACCGCCTGGCATCCGATCCACTTCGCGGAGGACTACGCGCTGGCCGACGTGCTCTCCGGCGGCCGGCTGCTCTGCGGTCTCGGGCGCGGCACCGAGGAGCGCGAGTCGAACGTATTCGGCGTCAACGTCGGCTACGGCAACAACGCCGACGACGTGCACAATCGCGACGTCTTCGAGGAGCAGGTGGAGATCTTCAAGGCTGCGACGTCCCGCGAGCGCTTCGCCTATCGCGGCAAGCACTACACGATCCCGCCCGAGGGGCTGACGTTCCGCGGCGAGCTCGTCACCGAGTTCCCGCTGGTCCCGCGGCCGATCAACACGCCCGTGCGCATCTACCAGCCGATCAGCAGCGAGGACACGCTCGTCTACGCGGCCCGGCAGCGCCATATCGGCGTGCTGGCCAATCATCCGTGGGAGCGGATGGTGCCGTGGTGGCGGCGCTACGGCGCGCTCGTCGAGGAAGCGCATGGCGTCAGGCTGCGCCCCGGCGAGGATCGCGTGCTGCAGGTACAGCTCCACATCGCCGACTCCGCGGAGGCGGCGATGCGCACCGCGCGGCGCGGCCACGACGAGCTCACCAAGCTGCTCTGGCCGAACATCATCCGCCGCAACACGGCACTCGCGGGCCGGCCGCCGTTCACGCTCGAGGAGCGCATGGCGGGCAGGTCCTGGATCGTCGGCACGCCCGAGCAGGCGCGCGACACCCTGCTCGAGATGCAGGCCGAGCTCGGCTTCGAGTCGCTCGTGATCTTTCCCCACCTGCCGGGGATGCGGCGCGCCGAGACGCTCGAGCAGCTTGGACGGTTCTGGGCCGACGTGCGGCCGGCGCTCGCCGCGCGCGTGCCGGGTCAGCCGGTGACGGCCGGCGTATGACGGAGGACGGAATGCTGAAGAAGCTGCCCGCGACACTGGCCACCGGTCTGCACGGCTCGATCCCGCCTCACCGCTACTGGGCGTACTACACCTGGCAGGAGATCGACGCGATCGCCAAACGCGACCGGAACGCCACGGCGGTGCTCAACGTCGGCGCGGTCGAGCAGCACGGTCCGCACCTGCCGCTGATCACCGACACGCTCCTCGGCATGGAGGTGCTCGGCGCCGCGCTCGCGCGGCTGCCCCAGGACGTCACGGTGCTGGCGCTGCCGCCGACCACGTTCGGCAAGAGCGTCGAGCACATCACGTTCCCGGGCACCTTGACCTTCAGCGGCGACACCCTGCGCATGGTGCTGCGCGACCTGGCGCAGTCGGTGGCGCGCAGCGGCTTCACGAAGCTCGTCCTGCTCGGCAGCCACGGCGGCAACGTCGGCACCACCGACGACTACTTCCGCGACCTCCGGATGGAGACCGATCTCAGGGTCTTCAAGATCTTCCTCGGCGGCATCGGCAACGTGCCGGGCCTGGTCGCGCCGGACGAGGCGGCGATCGCGATGCACTCCGGCGACTCGGAGACCTCGCTGGTGCGCCACATCGCCCCCGACCTGGTGCACATGGATCGCGCCGAGGGCTACGTGTTCGAGCCCACGCCGGAGATCGGCTACTCGTTCAAGGGCCACGACGTGATCGAGGCGTGGGTGGCGTCCGATCTCTCCAAGACCGGCGCGATCGGCAACCCGCACCGCTCGTCGGCCGAGAAGGGCCGTCAGATGTTCGAGGCGAAGGCGTCGCGTCTGGCCGAGCTGCTCCAGGCGATCTATCGAAGCCCGAAGCGGGAAATCCACCTGGCGCCGAAGGACGCCTGAGGAGAGGACCGTCATGCCCAACGTCACGCGCCGCTCGTTCCTCGCGACCTCGGTCCTCGGCGCGGCCGGCTCGCTCGCGGCCCGCCGTCCCGCGCGGGCGCAGTCGCTGGACAAGCTCACGTTCGGGACCAACTGGAAGGCGCAGGCCGAGCACGGCGGCTACTACCAGGCCGTGGCGACCGGGATCTACAGGAAGCTCGGCCTCGACGTGACGATCCGGATGGGCGGGCCGCAGATCAACCATCCGCAGCTCCTCGCCTCGGGCGTGATCGACTTCAACATGGGCAGCAACTGCTTCAGCGCCCTGAACTACGTGAAGAACAACATCCCGATGGTGTGTGTCGGCACCGTCTTCCAGAAGGATCCCCAGGTACTCATCGCCCACGCCGGCCAGGGCAACGACTCGCTGGCGGCCATGAAGGGCAAGCCGATCATGATCTCGCCGGTGGCGCGCGCCGGGTACTGGCAGTTCCTCCGCGTGAAGTACGGCTACACCGACGACCAGATCCGGACCTACACGTTCAACATGGCGCCGTTCCTCGCCGACAAGTCGGCGATCCAGCAAGGCTTCGTGACGAGCGAGCCCTACAAGCTCGAGAACGCGGGCGCCAAGGTGGTCGTCCACCTGCTCGCGGACGGCGGCTACTCGTCGTACGCGACCACGATCGAGACGTCGCGAAAGCTCGTCGACGACAAGCCCGACCTCGTCCAGCGGTTCGTGAACGGCACGATCGAGGGCTGGTATTCCTACCTCTACGGCGACCCGGCGCCGGCCAACGCGCTCATCAAGAAGGACAACCCCGAGATGACCGACGACCAGATCGCGCACAGCCGCGCGACCTTGAAGAAGTACGGCATCGTCGACTCCGGGGACGCCGAGAAGCTCGGGATCGGCGCGATGTCGGACGCTCGCTGGAAGGACTTCCACGCCACGATGGGAGGCCGGCCTCTACGCCGCCGACCTCGACCTCAAGCGTGCCTACACCCTGCAGTTCGTCAACAAGAAGCACGGGATGAATCTCAAGACCGGGAAGTCGTGAGCCGCGCCGTCGTCAAGCTGCAGGACGTCGACAAGGTCTACGGCAACGGCGTCGTCGCCCTCCGCCACCTCGACCTCGACCTCGCCGAGGGCGAGTTCCTGAGCCTGCTCGGTCCCTCCGGCTGCGGCAAGTCCACCGTGCTGCGGCTCGTCGCCGGGCTCGGCGAGGTCTCGAGCGGGCGCATCGAGTGGGCCGGCGGCAACGGCCGGGCGGGCCTGCCGCAAGGCGACATCGGCTTCGTGTTCCAGGAGCCGACGCTCATGCCGTGGGCGACCGTGTTCAAGAACGTCCTGCTCCCGCTGAAGCTACGGGGCGTGGCGCCCGACGAGGCGGCCGCGCGCGTGCGCGAGGCGATCGCGATGGTCGGGCTCGACGGCTTCGAGCGCGCGTATCCGCGAGAGCTGTCAGGCGGTATGAAGATGCGCGTGTCGATCGCCCGGGCGCTGGTGACGCATCCCCGACTCCTCCTGCTGGACGAGCCGTTCGCGTCACTTGACGAGATCACTCGCTTCAAGCTCGACAACGACCTGCTGGCGCTCTGGGAGCGCCAGCGTTGGACCGTCGTGTTCGTGACCCACAGCGTGTACGAGTCGGTCTACCTCTCGACGCGGATCGCCGTGATGACCGCGCGGCCCGGTCGCACGGCCAGCGACGTCGCGATCGAGGCCCCGACGCCGCGCGACGAGGCGTTCCGGACCTCGCCGCTCTACAACGACTACTGCCGCATGGTCTCGGCGCGCCTGGCCGAGGCGACCCGCTCGTGAGCAGCATCCCCTCGGTCGAGCCCGAGCGCGCCGCCCAAGACGCGGACGTGCGCGACACCGGCGCGGCGCGGGCGGCGCGGCAGCGGTGGCGGCCAGACGTCGGCTGGGCCGTACGCCGCGTGGTGCCGCCCGTCGTCATCGGCGCCGCCGGGCTCGTCGTGTGGGAGCTGGTGGTGCGCCTGAACCAGATCCCCTACTACATCCTGCCGGGCCCGCTGCTCGTCTTGCGCACCCTCGTCCAGGACTGGGGCACGCTCTATCCTTCGCTCCTCGTGACCCTGGCGATCACCGGAGCGGCGCTGCTCGTCGCCACCGTCGCCGGCGTGCTCATCTCGATCCTGTTCACGCAATCGAAGCTCGTCGAGCTGAGCCTCTTTCCTTACGCGGTGATCCTCCAGGTGACGCCGATCGTCGCGATCGCGCCGCTCGTCATCATCTGGGTGCGGAACATCCCCCTGGCGCTCCTGATCTGCGCGTGGCTCGTCGCGTTCTTTCCGATCGTGTCCAACACGACGCTCGGGCTCAACAGCGCCGACCACAATCTCCTGAACCTCATGCAGCTCTACGGGGCCTCGCGGCGGCAGGTCTTCTGGTACCTGCGCCTGCCGAGCGCCATGCCGTACTTCCTGGGCGGGCTTCGCATCAGCGGCGGTCTGGCGCTGATCGGCGCGGTCGTGGCGGAGTTCGTCGCCGGCACGGGCGGCGCCCAGTCGGGCCTCGCCTACCGCATCCTCGAGTCCGGGTACACGATGCAGATCCCGAGGATGTTCGCGGCGCTCCTGCTGATCACCGGCTCGGGGATCTTCATCTTCCTGGCGCTGACGGCGCTGTCGCACCTGGTTCTCCGGAAGTGGCACGAGAGCGCCGTCAGGCGAGAGGGCTGAGATGACGCCGGGCTTCCTCGCCGTGCCCGAGCGGAATGTCTATCGCTTGCGCAACGCGACGGTGGCGAGCCCGCTCCTGAGCGAGCTCCCGCCGGGCGTGCCGGTCTCGCCCGACGGGCTGGCGACCGTCGACGTCGTCGTACGCGACGGGCGAATCGCCGCCGTGGTGCCGCCGGAAACCGGGGAAGGCCCCGAGGCGAGCGTCGATCTCGCGCACGGCCAGCTCTGGCCCTGCCTGGTCGACGTCCACACCCATCTCGACAAGGGCCACACGTGGGAGCGCGCCCAGAACCGGGACGGCACGTTCGACGGCGCGATCCGCGCCGTGTCGGCGGACCGCGCCGCGCGCTGGTCGACCGACGACGTCCGCCGCCGCATGGAGTTCGGCATCCGGTGCAGCTGGGCGCACGGCACGAAGGCGGTGCGGACGCACCTGGATTCCTTCGCGACGCAGGCCGCGATCACCTGGCCCGTGTTCGAGGCGCTCCGCAAGGAGTGGGCCGGCCGCGTCGAGCTGCAGGCGGTCTCGCTGGTCCCGTTGCAGACATTCGGAACGGAGGAGGGCGACGCGCTGGCGGATCGGGTCGCGGCCGCCGGCGGGATTCTCGGCGCGGTGGCCTACATGTCGCCGGAGATCGACGCGCTGCTCGATCGGCTGTTCGAGCGCGCCGCCGAGCGCGGGCTCGACGTCGATTTTCACTGCGACGAGAGCGGCGACGTCGGCGCGCGGGCGCTCGGCCGCATCGCGCGCGCGGCGCTGCGCCGGCGCTTCCAGGGACGGCTGGTCTGCGGCCACTGCTGTAGCCTCGCCATCCAGCCGCCCGACGTCGTCGCCGAGACGCTCGACCTCGTCGCCCAGGCGGGGATCAACGTGGTGAGCCTGCCGATGTGCAATCTCTACCTGCAAGACCGCGTGCCCGGGCGAACGCCGCGCTGGAGGGGCGTGACGCTCCTGCACGAGCTCGCGGCGCGCCGCGTACCGGTCGCCGTGGCCAGCGACAACACGCGCGACGCGTTCTACGGCTTCGGCGACCACGACATGCTCGAGGTGTTTCGCGAGGCCGCGCGCGTCTGCCATCTGGATCGTCCCTACGGCGACTGGCCCCGCGCGGTCACGACGACACCCGCCGACCTGATGGGTCTCGCCGGCGGCCGCATCGGCCCGGGGCTGCCGGCGGATCTCGTGCTGTTCGCGGGACGGACGTGGAGCGAGCTACTGTCGCGTCCGCAGGCGGACCGCGTCGTGCTCCGGAACGGCCGGCCGATCGAGCGCCGGCTGCCCGACTATCGCGAGCTGGACGACCTGCTCGGCTAGCCATGGACCGCGAGCTCCAGAACCCGCCCGGCGTGCACCCGCCCCAGGCCCACTACTCGCACGTGGCGCGCGCGGGCGCGACGCTCTACATCTCCGGCCAGCTCGCGATGGATCGCGCGGGCGCGGTGGTCGGCGTCGGCGACGCGCGGGCTCAGGCGCGGCAGTGCTACGCCAACCTCGCGGCGATCCTCGCCCACTACGGCGGAAGCCTTCGCCACCTGATCAAGACCACGACGTACATCACGCACTGGGGCTATCGGCCCCTGGTCGCCGCGGCGCGCGACGAGCTGTTCCCGGCGCCTCCCTACCCCGCGAACACGCTCCTCGTCGTGGCCGGACTCGCCGAGCCGCACTTTCTGGTCGAGATCGAAGGCATCGCCGTCCTCGATTGAGCACGCGCGATGAGGAGGAGCGACATGGGCATGTTCGGCGAAGTCCTCTGAGCGTAGAATCCCGGTCGGGAGGGACAAGGCCATGAGCGCATCCGCGCGTGACTTCCAGGACAAGACCGTGAGCTTGGCGAACGGCCTGAAGCTCCACTACTACGAGTGGCCGGGACCGAGGCCGAACCTCGTGCTGCTGCACCCGTCTTCCGGCTACGGGCGGATGTGGGAGGAGACGGCGCGCGCACTCGGCTCCGCGTTTCACGTCTACGCGCTCGACCAGCGGGGCCACGGCGACAGCGGCCGACCGGACGGCGACTACTCGGCAGAAGAATACGCGGACGATCTCCACCTGTTCTTCCGGCAGGTCGGGATCGACCGCGCGATCGTCGCCGGCCAGTCGCTCGGCGGCCGGGTCGGACAGGTCTTCGCGGCGGTCCATCCCGGCGAGATCCAGGGGCTCGGGCTGGTCGGCGGGCCGCACGTCAGCAACTTCTTCCCGACGCGGGAGGAAACGATCAAGGTGCTGAACGCCGCGCATCGCATGCTCGAGTCGCAGACCGAGTTCGCCTCGCGCGAGGCGGCGCTCGCGTATCTGCGCGCCCTCCGCCCGCGCGACCAGGAATCGGCGCTCCGCCATCGCCTCGAGCACAACTTCGTGGCGACGGCCACAGGCGTCGCGGTCAAGTACGACAAGGTGCGCGTGGCGCTCGGCCTCGCCCACATGGCCGACGAGCTGCGCAAGTACGCGGCGCGAGCCACGTGCCCCGTCGCGATCCTGCGCGGCAGTGTGAGCTCCGAGCTGACCCCGGCGCAGGCCAAGGAGATCGCCGGCTGCTGGAAGAACGCGGTCGTCATCGACGTCGAGGGCGACTACGCGCTGCAGATGGACAATCCGGCCGGCCTGGCGCGGGCGCTCTCCACCTTCGCGGCGCAGGCTGTGCGCGACTAGCCCGGGCGGTTACGCGAGTCAACGAGGAGAGAGAGGTACGTCATGACCACCGAGTCACTCGCCGAGCTGGTTCGCTTCGCTCCCGACGTCTACGGCTTTCGCTGGGTGAACCACGTTGCGATGTTCATCGTCACGGACGCGGGCGTTCTCCTGGTGGATGCGAACGGCCAGGTGAATCCGCGCACGCCCGCGCTCATCAAGGAGGCGATCCGCTCGGTGACGGCGCAGCCCGTGAAATACTTCGTCTACAGCCACTCCGCCTTCGATCACAGCACGGGCGGCGCCATCTTCGCCGACACGGCGCGCTTCGTCGGCCATCGGAACGCTGTCGAGCCGATCCGGGCCGCCAAGGACCCGACGACGCCGGTACCGGACATCGTCTTCGACAAGCCGACGAGTCTCGAGCTCGGCGGGCGCAAGATCGATCTCCATCCGGCCGATCTCTCGCCGACGGACGACTACGTCGTCGTCCACGACCCGGCCGGCCGCGTCGCGATGTTCGTGGACCTGATCCAGCCGCGCAACGTGCCATTCCGGACCCTGCTCGGTCACCCCGAGCGGATCGTCGAGCGGCTCTCGTGGCTCGAGGCCAAGCTGGACTTCGACGTCATCGTGTCCGGTCACGCGACGCCGCAGATGAGCGGCACGAAGCAGGACATCGCCGAGCAGCGCGGGTACTACCGCGACCTCACGGACGCGATCGCGACGGCGCGGGCAGCCGGCCTGGCCGAGGGCGCACCCGAGATGACGACCCTGGTCAGGAGCATCCTGCACCCGAAGTACGGCGCGTGGCGACGCTTCGACGAGTTCCTGGCGCTGAACATCCAGGGCATGATCGCCTGGCGCGCTGGGAAAGCGCCGGCAGCGCACTAGTCCCGTGCCTCGATCGTCAGCGACGCCGAGGCGATAGGAGCGCCTGACCGAGCAGCGCGCCGGCGCCGGCGAGCACGAACAGCGGCAGGACGTGGCCGAGCACGTCAACGGCCGCCTCTTGTTCAGCGGCTTCGCGCCGGCCGCCAGGGGCAACCAGACCCTCTCGTTCCTGGGGGTCGCGTTCGACGACGGCGAAGAAGTCTTCCTCGTTCGGATTACCAGCGGTGAGGTCGAGCTGGGGGGAAGTAAGCGGGGAGGCCGGGACCTGGTCGTGATGGATGACTTCATCTACGGCGAGCCCCAGCCCCTCCCCTGAGGCAGGGGAATAGGCGCGAAGTTGCCTGACTGCGAAGCAGGGGGGCCGGGGACGCCCCTCTGCTTCGTCTTCCGAAGCAAAAGGCCCGTTCTCTGGAGCTCGTTGCGGCGTCAGTTCACGCGAGCGAGGGCCACAACGTGGGCTGCTCCGCCGTCAGCCGCGCCCCCAGAGCTGTCGGGTGGCGAGCCTGGCGCCCTCCGCCAGGGCCGCGAGCTTCAGCCACACCACGCTCGGATGGACGTCGTTGAACCGGATGCCGGAGGCGGCGAAGCCGCAGTCGGCGCCGGCGATGACGTTCTCGCGGCCGACGATCTTCGCGTAGCGCACGATCCGCTCGGCGATCAGCTCCGGGTGCTCCACGAGATTCGTCGTGTGGCTGATGACCCCCGGAATCAGGATCGTGCCGTCCGGCGGACGGACCTGCTCGAACACGTGGTACTCGTGCTCGTGCCGCGGATTCGCGGCCTCGAACGAGTACGCGCCGGCGTTGATCTTCAGCAGGATGTCGACGATGTCCTTCAACTCCATGTCGTAGACGCGCGGCCCGACGTCGATGCTGTAGCAGGTGTGGAACCGTACCTTGTCGCGTGGGATGCCGCGCAGCGAGTAGTTGATCGCCTCGACGCGCTTCTCGGCCCACTTCCGGCAGTCGGCCACGCTCAGGTCCGGCGTCATCATGTACTGGGTGATCAGGCGCGGGTCGTCGATCTGGAGCACGAACCCCGCGTCGACGATCGCGCGGTACTCCTCGCGGAGAGCGTCGGCCAGCGCGTGCTCGTATTCCTCTTCGGTGCGGTAGAACTCGTTCGTCAGCGTGGCGAAGATGTACGAGGGCGCGATCGCCGGGACGAAGACTTCCTCGTGGCGGAGACCCTTCAGCGCGCTCTCGAGGTTCTCGATCTCGGTGCGGACCGCCGGGTGCCCCTTGTAGCTGACCGGGCCCGTGCAGACGTCGATCCCGTAGCGGTTGCGATCGCCGCCGCGTCCGCCCGCCCACTCGGCGATGCGCTCGGACCACGCGTAGTACTCGGGAAACGCGCGATATTCCCGGCTGGCGCCGCGGGGATTGCCCTCCTGCCCGGTCGGCGCCGGCTTGCGGGTGAAGCCGTTGAAGCGCTCGACGATGTAGCCGAAGAAGCTCGCCTTGCCCTGCTCGCCGTCGGTGACGATGTCGACGCCGGCCTCGGTCTGCCGGCGGACGACGTCCGCGACCGCGCCGCGCACGAGCTTCGCGTAGCTCTCGCGGTCGTACGGTTGACCCCGGTCCTTCGCGCGAAGGAGCGGCACCAGATCGTCGGGCCGCGCGAGGCTACCGACGTGCGTGGTCAGGATCCGATCCGTGCTCCGCTTCATCGACGCTCTCCTCGCATCAGTAATAGGCGACGCCGCCGTTGGCGTGAATGGTCTGGCCGGTGATGAAGCCGCCGTCTTCGGTCACCAGGAACAGGCAGGTGGCCGCGATCTCGTCGACCGTCCCCTGCCGCCCGAGCGGAATCCCGGAGGCGCTCGGCGGGCGCCCCTGGTACCACTCGGGGTTGGCGCGCGAGGTGTCGATGCTCCCGGGCGAGACCACGTTCACCCGGATGTTCTGCGCGGCGAACTCGGAGGCGAGGCCGCGCGCGAGACCGACCAGGCCCATCTTGGCGGCCGACACCGCCGCGCGGCCCGAGCCGCCCATGAAGGCGCCCTCGCCCGTGAAGAAGACGATTCGCCCGTACTTGTTCTTGACCATCGACTCGATGACCGCGCGCGTGCAGTAGATCGCGCCGTCGAGCACCACGCCGCGCACCGCCTCCCAGTCCTGGACCGTCAGCTCGGTGAAGGGCTTGTGCGGACGGACCGCCGCGTTGTTGATCAGGATATCGACGCGCCCGAACTCCGACATCGCCTTCGCGACCATCGCGTCGACCTGGTCCTTCCGGGCGACGTCGGCGACGATGGCGAGCGCCTTGACCCCGCGCGCCCGCGCTTCCTGCGCGACCGCCTCGGCCTCGGCCCGGTTGGTTCGCGAGTTGATGACCACGTGCGCGCCTTCCGCGGCCAGCTTCAGGACCGTCGCGCGGCCGATGTTGCGACCCGAGCCCGTCACCAGGGCCACCTTGCCTTCGAGCTTGCCCATGCGAGCCACCTCCCGGCCGCCCACGCGGCCCTTCGTCGAGGACCGGATGGTACCATCAGCCCATCGTGAGCGCCGCCGGCGACCTCGACCGCCATCGCTACATCAGCCTCGCCACCTTCCGCCGCAGCGGCGCCGAGGTGACCACGCCCGTCTGGTTCGCGGCGCTCGGCGCGAGACTCTACGTGTTCACCATGAGCGATTCCGGGAAGGTCAAGCGCCTGCGCCACACGCCCCAGGCGCGGGTCGCGCCGTCGAATGGGCGAGGGCGCGTGCAGGGCGCGTGGCAGCCCGCGACGGCACGTCTCGTGACCGATCTCGGCGTGATCGAGCGAGCGCACGCCGCCCTCCACGCAAAATACGGCTGGCAGGTCTGGACGGCCGATTTCTTTTCGCGCCTCACCGGACGCATCCGGCGCCGCGCGTGGATCGAGATCGACGTCGGCTGAGGGATTGGCATAGCCCGTCGGGACGACAGCGCCTCAGGCCGAAGTCTTCCCTAGGTAGGCGCCCAACCACTCGAGGATGTGCCGGAAGCGCTCGAGCCGGTGGCGCGGCTTGCCCGAGCGCGACATCTCGTGGTTTTCGCCGGGAAAGCGGATGAAGCGCACCTGGCGCCGGAGCTTCTTGAGCGCGACGAAGAGCTGCTCGCCCTGCTCGATCGGGCAGCGCAGGTCCTCCTCGGAGTGGATGATCAGCAGCGGCGTCACGATGTCCTTCGCGTAGGTGAGGGGCGAGCGCTCGATGTAGCGCGCCATGTCCTCCCATGGCATCGGGCCCCCGAGCTCCGCCACGTTGAAGCTCGCGCCGATGTCGCTCGTGCCGAACATCGTGTACTGGCAGTTCACCGCCCGCTCGGAGCACGCCGCCTTGAAGCGGCGCGTGTGGCCGACGGTCCAGCTCGTGAGAAACCCGCCGTAGCTGCCGCCGAGCACGCCGAGCCGCTCCGGATCGATGAAGGGATGGCGCGCGAGGGCCTCGTCGAGCGCGGCCATCACGTCGGCGTAGTCGCCGCCGCCCCAGTCGCCGATGACCGCCTGCGCGAACGCCTCGCCGTATCCCTGGCTGCCGCGTGGGTTCGTGTAGACGACGGCGTAGCCCGCGCCGGCGTACACCTGGAACTCGTCGAAGAAATTGTGGCCGTACTGCGCATGCGGGCCGCCGTGGATGGTGAGCAAGGTGGGATAGCGCCGGCCCGCGACGAAGCCGGCCGGGCGCATCACCCAAACGTCCAGCTCGAAGCCGGCGCGCGTGAAGCGGTAACGCTCGGGCGCCGAGAGCGCCACGGTGTCCGTCCAGGCGCGATTGAGATCGGTCAGCCGTCGCTCGTCGGCGCCGTCGGCGCGGCACGTGAAGACCTCGGCCGGCGTCACCGGGCTGTTCGCTGCGAACGCGAGCACGCGGCCGTCCGCCGACGCCGAGAAGCCGTTGAGCGCCCGCTCGCCGGCCACGATGCGCGCCGCCGGTTCCCCCGCCGGCGTCGATATCCGCCAGAGTCCGACGTCCCCCCGGTCCTCGGCCGCGACGACGATCGAGCGGCCGTCCAGAGACCACGCGGGGCGCACGTGCAGCGCGCCGCACGATCGGTCGAGCCCGTCGGTCAGACAGACGGCGGCGCCGCCGTCCGACGGAACGACGTAGAGCCGCACGTTACGTCCGTACGCGTTCTTCCCCGGCCGCGCGAGATAGGCGATCGAGCGCCCGTCGGACGAAAACGCCGGCAGCATGACCGGGCCGGCCGTCGCCGTGAGCCGCTGGGGCGTGCCGCCCTTGGCGGGAACCCGCCAGAGATCGCTCGCGTCGTCGTCGTCGCGCTCGGCGTGCCGGGCGGAGGCGAAGACGATCGAGTCGCCGTCGGGCGACCAGGTCGGATCGGCGTCGATGAAATCGCCGTCAGTGAGCTGAACCGGCGCCGAGCCGTCCGTCGACACCATGAAGACGTGGGGGCGCCGATCGTAGACGAACCCCTCGCCGTTGAAGCGGTACTTCACCGCGGTGATGACCCGCGCCGGCCGCGACTTGCGCTTTTCCTCTTCGCTGTCCGGCTCGCGCTGGCCGCCGACCGCGGACACGAAGGCCAGGCGTGAGCCCTCCGGTGACCACGCGATGCTGCCGACACCGTTCTCGAGCGCCGTCAGCTTCGTCGGCTCACCGCCGTCCGCCGGCATCACGTAGAGCTGGAGCTTGTCCTTCGGCGCTCGCTCGGACAGGAACGCGAGCCGCGCGCCGTCGGGCGACCACCGCGGCTCGATGTCCCGTCGCGGACCCGCGGTGAAGCGGCGGGGCGCGCCGCCGGCCGCGTCGACGATCCAGATGTTGGACAGATACTCGTCGCGCTCGTCGGACAGGGACGTGACGACGAACGCGATGCGCCGGCCGTCGGGCGACACCTGGGGATCCGTCACGAACAGAATTCGCGTCAGATCCTCCGGGACCATTCCCCGCGCGGCGCTCACGACGCCACCGATGCCAGGCGCTCGGTCAGCCGCGTCTCGATCTCGCGGGCGTCCCTTTCGGCGCCGAGCCCTTCGATCTCGCCGACGACCGCGGCAACCCGGCGCGCGATCAACCGCCCCTCGCTCTGACGCCATCCCAGCGCGTGCAGCGTCTTCTCGCATTGAATCGTGTGCTCCACGACGTGGGCGGCGAAGCGGTGCAGGCGAAACCGCACGTCGACGGCGGCGCCCACCCATACCGTTGGACGGGTCATCGCCGCCGGCGCCACGGCGCCCAGCAGGCGGCTCGTTTCAGCTCGCGCCTCGGCGAGCCGCGCGAGGACTGCCTCGATCTCGCCGCCGACGCTCATCGGCGCCGTCGGCGGGAGCCGGTCGTCGGGAATGCGCATCGGGTCGACATCCTCACGATCGACCGCGTACCGCGTCTGCAGGGCGTACCGTTGCTCGACCGCCAGCGTGTGACCGAGGGTTTCCCGCAGCGGCCATTCGCCCGCGCGCGGCGCCTTGTCGAGGAGCGCGCCGGGCAGCCCGGCCAGGAGCCCGCGCAGGCTGCCGAACGCACGCTGCGCCAGCGCGAGAATGCGCCGCGATTCGGGATGCGAGCCGGCCGCCACCCGCACGAGCGCCTCTTGCGCGTTTTCGAGCGTCCGGTAGAGCGCGTAGCGGACGTCCAGCTGAGCGCCGTGCCACGACCAGGGGCGCCCCAACACGTCCTCGTCGAGGGCGCCGCAGCGAGCCAACGCCGCGTCGAAGTCGCTCACGTCGCGTTTCTCCCCCTGCCTCGGACCCTGGTGTCCGCGCCTGCCTCTCGGCCCGCCGTCACTCGTTTGGCGATGCTGCGCCGTCGATCGCGCCGAGTCAAGGAGCATGCGAGCCGGTCGAGGTGACAAGATCCAGCCGCGCTTGCTATGTTCCCGGGGACGGGTGCCTGGCGTCCTCGATCCCGAGCGTCGCCGACGCGTGCGCCGAACCTCGGAAGGAGACCATGATGGTGCGGATCATCGACATGGAATGCAGCATCCCGCGCACCGAGGCGAGCCGGCCCGAGCCCGGCCACGACCAGGAGCCGACCGCGGCGCAGCCGGCGGGCTACGGCATGGCGAACTACAGCCGCATCTTCAAGTCGCGCCGCGAGGGCGCCGACCATCGCCCCGACATGAGTCTCGACGCCTACGTCGACAAGCTCGGCAAGCTCGGGATCGTGCGCTCCGTGCCCTTCGGCATCACGAACGAGGAAGAGACGGCGCTCCTGCGCCGCTATCCCGATCGGTTCATCGGGCTGGCCCGCATCAGCATCAACGCCTTCAAGGGCATGACCGGTGTGCGCGAGCTCGAGAGGCTGGTGCGCGAGGAGGGCTTCAAGGCGCTCGGCGTCTCGGCGCTGGTCGACATGATCCCCGCGAGCGACCGTCGCTACTACCCGCTCTACACGAAGGCGGCCGAGCTCGGCATCCCCGTGCGGATCTACTCGTCGATGAACTACGCGAACGACCGGCCGTACGACCTCGGCCATCCGCGCCACCTCGATCAGGTCGCGATGGATTTCCCGGAGCTCCGGATCATCGGCGGGCTCGGCGGCTGGCCATGGGTCAACGAGATGGTCGCGCTCGTGCGCCGGCATCCGAATCTTCACATGGATACCTCGGCGCATCGCGCGAAGTACCTCGGCCAGCCCGGCTCGGGCTGGGAGATGCTGATGCAGCTCGGCAACACGCTGATCCAGGACAAGGTCCTCGTCGGGCTCTCGGCCGGGCTGGTCGGCCAGCCGTACGAGATGCTGATCGACGAGTACCTGAGCCTGCCGCTGAAGGACACCGTGAAGGAGAAGTGGCTCTACACGAACGCCGCGCGCGTGTTCGGGCTGGCCTGACGAGCCGATCGTGACGGCGGATCCGTCCGGACTGCCGGGCGCCGACCGCGGCGGCGCGCTCGAGGGCGTCGTCGTGCTCGAGCTGGCGCAGACCCTGGCCGGCGAGCTCGCGGGCGGATTGCTGGCCGACCTGGGCGCCGCGGTCATCAAGATCGAGCCGCGCGACGGATCGCCGCTCCGGCGACGCGGGCCCGGCATCGCCGGCGAAGATTCGCTCTACTTCCAGTCGGAAAATCGCGGGAAGTACTCGGTCGTCGCCGAGCTGGACGACCTGACGCATGAGCCCTGGCTCGCGAAGCTGGCCGCGTCGGCCGACGCGCTCGTCGAGGATCTGGGGCCGGGCCGCCTCGAATCCGCCGGATGGGCTCCCGACGCGCTCGTCGCGAGCAACGCGTGTCTGGCGCTTCTGCGCATCTCACCGTTCGGTCAGACGGGCCCGCTGGCCCGCGAGCGCGGCGACGACCGCATCGCCCAGGCGTTCTCCGGGATGCAGTTCGCGACGGGATTCCCCGACCGCCCGCCGATCCCCGTGACGGTGCCGCTGGCCGAGGCGTGGTCGGCGATCCTGGGCGCCGGCGCTCTCCTGATGGCTATCTTTCACGCCCGACGCAGCGGCCACGGCCAGGTCGTCGACATCGGCCTCTACCAGGCGGCGCTCCGCATGCAGGAGGACGTCGTCATCCGTCACCACAAGACGGGGGCGGTGGCCTCGCGGATGGGCACGGAATCGGCGACGGTCGTCCCCGCGAATGTCTATCCGACGCGCGACGGTGGCTTCATCGCGCTCTCGGGCGCCGGCGATCAGCCGTTCGCCCGCCTCTGTGAGGCGATCGGGGCGCCCGAGGCCGTCAAGGATCCCCGGTTCGCGACCAGCGCGGTGCGCCTGGCCAACCGCGCCGCGGCCGACGAGCTGGTGCGCGCGTGGGTCGCCAGGCACGACCTGGTCGACGTGGAGGCGCGGTTCATGAAGGCGGGTGTCGCGGGCACCGCCGTTCGCTCGGTCGACGAGATCATCGGCGACGCTCACGTGCAGACGCGCCGGTCCGCTCTGCATCTCAAGTCGACTTCCGGCCGCGACTTCCTCGCCCCCGCGCCGACACCGCGGTTCTCGCGAACGAGCGCGCGCGACGCCGAGAGCGCCCCGCGGCTCGGCGAGCACACCACGATCGTGCGGGCGAGCGTCGACCGCATCGCGGCACGACCGAAGCCGCAGGCAAGTGCGGCGAGCGCCCGGGGCGGCGGAGCTCTGGCCGGGGTGCGCGTGCTGGATCTATCGCAGTGGCTCGCGGGCCCGGCGGCCGCCACGCTGCTCGGCGACTTCGGCGCCGAGGTGATCATGGTCGAGCTGCCCGCGACCGGCGCGTCGCCGATGGACGGGCCGGGGAGTCGCGGTGTCGGGTTCCCGGTGACGAACCGGAACAAACGCAGCGTCACGCTCGACGTACGCTCCCCGCGGGGCCGTGAGGTGTTCCTGGAGCTGGTCCGCGTGAGCGACGTGATCGTCGAGAACTTCCGCCCGGGCACGCTCGAGCGGTGGAACCTCGGCCCCGCGGAGCTGCACGCGGTCAATCCCCGACTCGTCCTGCTGAGGTCGTCGGGCTTCGGGCAGAGCGGACCGTACGCGGCGCGCGCGGCGTTCAACCCGGTCGGCCTCGCGTTCGGCGGCATGACCTATCTCAACGGCTTTCCCGACCGGCCGCCCTGTCGCGACGGCGTCACGGCCGGCGACTATTCGACCGCGCTCTTCAACGTGCTCGGCACCGTCGCGGCGCTCCTTCGCCGGGATCTCGACGGTCAGGGGCAGGTCGTCGACAGCGCGATGTACGAGTGTGCGCTGCGCCTCACCGGCGATCTCCTCGCGGTGCGCAGCGCGCTCGGCATCCGGCGCGAGCGCGCCGCCGGCGACGCGCCGCTGTATCCGTGGAGCTTCACCACCGAGGCCGTCGACGGCCGCTTCGTCGCAGTGTCCGCCGCGGACTCTGCGGATGTCGCCACGGCGGTCGCGCGCCTGGGCATCTCCCCCGTTAAGCTGATCGGCGGCCTCGTCGCCGACGACGCGGTACGCGCCCTGCGCCAGGCCGGGCTTGCCGCGAGCGTCGTCAACTCGGTCGCCGACCTGGTCCGCGAGCCTCACCTGTGGAGCCGGGGCGATCTGGTGCGGCGCTCCGACGGCGAGGCGGGCGAGATCGTCATGCAGGGAATCGTGCCCGTCCTGTCCAGGACGCCGGGGCGGCTCGGCGACTGGTCCCGCCGCCCCGGGTCCGACAACGACGCCGTGCTCGGCGCGCTGCTGGGCTACACGCCCGAGCAGATCCGAGAGCTGTCCTCCGCCCCTCGGCTTTGATGACCTACAGCGCCAGCCTGAATGCGCTGTTTCGTCGTATGGCGTATTTCGTCGATCGAGTTCTGAAGGGCGCTCGCCCGGCCGATCTCCCGGTCGAGCAGCCGCGCGAATTCGAGTTCGTCGTCAATCTCAAGACCGCGCGGTCACCTGGGCACCAGCCCCTTGAACCGCGGCATGACCTCCTTGGCCAGCAGCTCGAGCGAGTGGCGCCACGCCTGCGGGTTCTCCGAGTAGTCGAAGCAGAACAGCAGCAGAGTGCCGAATCCGCCGACTTCTTCGTAGATGCCGTGGAGCTTCTCGGCCACCGTGGCCGGTGAGCCAACCAGCCAGTTGTGACGCGCGCAGTACTCGGGCGTCACGTCGGAATCGGGCACGTCCGGCTTGTGCTTGAGATACTCGGTGAACTGAAAGGACGCGAGCAGCGGCAGGAAATACTCCTTCATCATGCGGCCCATCATGCCGCCGGCCGAGAGCCGCAGCGCCTCGGCGTCCGTGTCGGCGATGAAGATCTCGCGCACGAGCCGCCACTCCGAGCGCTTCGGCGTGCGGCCGGTCCGCGCGGCCCCCTGCTCCACGGCCTCCCAGTGGCTGCCCACGTAGGTCGGATTCAGGTTCAGGCTCATCGGCCAGAACCCGCGCTCGCCGGCGAGCTTCAAGGTGTCGGAGCCTTTGCTGACGCCGGCCACGCCGATCGGCGGGTGCGGCTTCTGGAGCGGCTTGATGTGCGGGCGGAGCGTGTCGAGCATCGTCCCCGTCTTGGTGACGTGCCAGTACTTGCCCTTGTGGTCGAACTCCGGCTCGTCGCTCCAGAGACGCAGGATGATGTCGAGCGCCTCCCGCGTCATCTCGCGGTGCTGGCCGGAGTTGCCGTCGACGTTGAACATCGCCCAGTCGCTCGGCAAGCCGCTGGCCGCCACGCCGAAGTTGAGGCGCCCCTGCGCGAGGTGATCGAGCATCGCCACGCGATGGGCGAGCTCGGCCGGATGGTGGTACGGCATGAGGAATCCGCCGGGCCCGATGCGCATGCGCGACGTTTCCATCAGAGCCTGGGCCACGAGCAGGTCGGGCGCCGGATGCGGCTCCCAGGGCGCCGTGTGGTGCTCGCCGATCCACGCCTCGCTGAAGCCGAGCTCGTCCGCCCAGCGCAGCTGCTGCAGATCCCATCGGTGACCGTCGTACAGGTCGCGCTCGGGCGGGTGCGACGGCATCGTGAACAATCCGTAGTCCATTCCGATCCTCCTTGATTCCCGCGGACCCGGGTGCGGGAATTCTACGCCCGGCCGCCGGCGAGTGACAGGCGTGCTGGTTCTCGCACGTTGACGGGACGCGGGGGGCTCGCTACCCTGCGAGTCTGTTGGCGCTCCCGGTCACTCAGCTCCCCAAGACCCGGCGCTGGACGCGCGTCGAGTACGATCGTCTGATCGAGCTTGGTGTGTTCGGGCCAGACGAGCGACTCGAATTGCTCGACGGTCACCTGGTCGTTCGAGAGCCGCAGGGTAGTCGGCACGCCGCCGCAATTCGTCGCGTGGCGGCCGCGCTTCGCGACGCGCTCGGCGGCACCTGGCAGATTGGTTCGCAACTGCCGATCGCGCTCGACGATGACTCGGAGCCGGAGCCGGACGTCAGCGTGGTGCGACCGGACCCGAGCGCATACAAACGCGCATCCTTTCCACGCCGTCCTGATCGTCGAGATCGCGGAGAGCTCCTATCGCACCGACCGCGAATACGAGGCGGGCCTGTATGCTCGCGCCGGGGTTCTCGACTACTGGATCGTCGACGTGGTCCGTGACGTCCTCGAGGTCCATCGCGAGCCCGAGACCTCGGCCGAAGCGGCCTACGGCTGGCGCTACCGCAGCGTGACCACACCGCGACCTCCTGAGATCGTTACGCCGCTCGTCGCGCCCAGAAGCTCGATTCGCGTCGCCGATCTGCTGTCCTAGCGGCCGCTCGGACGAGGCTATGCTGGGCCCACGAAGCCGATGTAGGCGCCGCACGCCTGCTCCGGCCCGACCAGCATCGCCTGCTCGCCCGTGTTGCGCACGCCGCGCACCGGAGGGGGCAGGCCGTGACCTTCCATCCAGCGCGCGGCGGCATCCATGCTGCGCGTGCGGTATAGCACCTGGAACGGCCCGGGGCCGCGCCGCGCGAGCGCCTCGGCGGCAGGACCGGGCTCGGCCGGCTGCGCGACGGTCAGGCCCGTCGGTCCGAGATCGAAGACCGTCATCTCGGCCTTGATCACCGCGCCGCGCTGGATCTTCGGCACGGGCATGCCGAGCACGCGCCCGTAGATCTCCCCGGCCGCGCCGACGTCGGGCACCGCGATGTAGACGCGGTCGAGCCGCAGCGCGCCGTTGGGATGATCGCCGGCCCGCCCCACCTGCCGCCGCCTCTCCGCGAGCGGCGTCAGGTGCTGGACGAAGAAGATGGGTAGCGGATTGCCGGCGCCGAGGCTCGCGGCCAGCCAGCGAAGCTCCTGGCCGCTCGGCGCGCGCCGCGCGCCGGCCGCCGGATCGCTCACGTCGACGCCGCGCCGTCGCATCGCCGCCACGTCGGCCGCGAGGTCGTCGCTTTGCAGCGCGACGTAGCGAAACCCGCCCCCGCGCGCCAGGAAGTCCGCGAGCCGCGCGTCGGGGCTCCCCGGCGCGACCGGAGCGTCGCGATCGCGCAGGCTCAAGAGCTCGAGATAGTCGTCCTGCTGGAAGGCGATCGCGTTGTGGGTCGCGCGCCCGGTGTGGGCGCCGCCCGGATAGATGGCGAACCCGATGCGCGTGTAGGCCTCGATGCCGCGCTCGAGGTCCGGCACGCAGATCATGACGTGGTCGATACGGGTCAGCACGCTGCCTCCTCCGAGCGCTGTATGCTACACCCCCTCGTCGCGGTGCTGGCGCAGACCTGCCCCAGCCCGCCGTCCGTGATTTTCGCGGCCGTCCTTGCGGATTCCCCCGATGGCATCGTCGGACCGGCGCGCCGTAGCGTGGAATAGGAGGCGACGATGACGACCTGGATCGCTATCGCTCTTGCACTCGCGAGCTCGCTCATGGCCGAGGCTGCGCCGGCCGCGTCGGTCGTGGGACCGCGCGACGCCGTCGAGTCGGCGGTCGACCGTTTCATGACGATCGTTCAGACCGGCCGTTCCGACACCGCCGTGGGCGCCGCCGACCGCGTGGGTCAGATCCGCGAGATCGTTCGCGAGATGTTCGACTTCGACGAGATCTCCCGGCGGACGCTCTCCCGGCACTGGCAGACGCTCCAGCGCGAGGAACAAGCGGAGTTCGTCACGCTCTTCCGGGATCTCCTGGAGCGGGCCTACCTCGCGCAGGTCGAGACGGTCGGGACCGAGAAGATCGTGTTCCTCGGCGAGTCGAGCGAGGGGGGCGGCTCGGCCATCGTGCGCTCGAAGGTGGTGACTCGACAGGGCACCGAGATCCCGCTCGACTACCGAGTGCATCGCCTCGACGGACGATGGCGCATCTACGACGTCGTCGTCCAGGGCGTCAGCTTCATCGCGAGCTACCGGACGCAGTTCGACCGGGTGATTCGCATGGAGTCCTACAGCTCGCTGCGCGAGCGGCTGCAGAAGAAGGCCGCGGAGACCGCCGCCGCGGCGCACTGACCCTCGCCCGAGGATGCTCCACGGCGGTGTGTGCTACTCTCTCCCGTCGTCGCCTGCGGCGACGACGGGAGGGGTCCATGGCAGACCAGGTCGTCCTCGTCGAGAAGACCGAAGGGGTAGCGATTCTCACCTTGAATCGCCCGGAGCAGCTCAACGCGATGAACGCGCAGCTGAACGCCGAGCTGCGCCAGGCGGTCGCGCGGATGAGCGCCGACGACGAGGTCGGGTGCATCGTGATCACCGGCGCGGGCAAACGGGCCTTTTCCGCCGGTGGCGACATCCACGAGCAGCGCGAGGACGACCGGCGCTACACGCAGGCCGAGCTCGACGCGCGGACCGCCGGGCGCATGCGCGGAAGCTACGAGATCAGTGCCTGCCCCAAGCCCACCATCGGCATGATGAACGGGTTGGCTTACGGCGGCGCCGCAGTGCTGGCCTCGTCGCTCGACATGCGGGTGGGCTGCGAGCACGCGAGCTTCCGCTTCCTGGCCTCCGCCTACGGCCGCATCAACAGCACCTGGACCCTGCCGAACCAGGTCGGCTGGCCCATCGCCAAGGAGCTCCTATTCTCGGCGCGCGTCGTCGAGGCCGAGGAGGCCTACCGGATCGGGCTCCTCAATCACCTCGTGCCGTGCACGGAGCTGCGCGCCAAGACGATGTGGCTCGCGACGACGATCGCCCGGAACAAGCGCGAGTCGGTGTTGGGCGTGAAGGCGCTTCTGCTCCGCGACATGGGCTGCAACCTGGAGGAGCAGTGGTCGAACGAGCGGGACTACACGACGAACGTGGTCCGGGGCGCCAAGGCCGAGGCGGCCTTCCCCGAGTTCATCGCCCGTCACGGGCGGCCGATCGAGAGCCCGTAGGCGCTACTTCGTCGCGTCCCGGAGCTTGTCCGGCGCCTTTTCGCCCGCCTTCTGGATCTCTTTGCCGGCCTTTTCCATCGGTCCCTTCTGCTCGCAGCCGGCGAGCACCGCGAGGCCTAGCCCCAGCGACACGACGACGTGCCCGAGGTTTCGCATCGCTATCCTCCTACTGCTTGAAGCTGGCCACGGCCTTGTCGTAGGAGTGCTGCAGATCCTTGTAGGCGCTGACGAAGCTTTTCTTCATGCCGTCCCATGACTCCGCGCTCGCGTGCCCCAACTCGTCGAGCTTCTTGCCCGTCTCCGCGCGCTGGGCCTTCAGGTCCTTGAGCTGGCGCTGCGCGTCGGCCTTGGCGGCACTCGCGTCGCGCGAGATCTGCGCCTCGATATCCTTCATCTTGTCGTCGAAGTCGCTCATGAGCTTCTTGCCGTAGCTGACGGCCTCGTGCTTCTTCTCGTATGAGTAGCCGGCGCTCTGGTCAGCCGCGCTGCCCGACGTCTGCGCGGCGGCCGGCGCCGCCGCCATCAGGAGCGCGCACAGCCCGAGTGCCAGGCCCTTCACATGGATCCGTCGACGCATAGCGTGTCCTCCTATCTCCCTCGCCGGCCACGGTCGTGCGATGCACGACCCGACGGGAGCGGCTCCCGTTCCGTGGCCGGCCGCGACGCAATACACAGCGATTGTCCCACATCACCAGATCGCCAGGTGCAAGGCGACGCCCAGGAACGGATGCAGCGGTCGCATCTCGAGCGCGGTCATTTCTTGAGCTTGAGATCTTCGTATGGCGCGGACGAATGCGCTTGATAGCTACCGTTGAGGATCCTGATACGATTCGCGCGATCCTTGCGACCCTTTCGTTGTCGGACGAGGGGGCGGA
>QHTE01000100.1 GCA_003220685.1 Candidatus Rokuibacteriota bacterium | reverse complement strand
CTCGCGAACCTTCCTATTGCTGCCGTACCGCGGTTCGGATCGAGCTGCGGTGCTTGACACCTCCTTATCTCAGTTCGGCGGGAACTCGTTCGGCCAGAACTTGCCCCCGACCTCCCTGATCTTGTCGCTCGCCGCCTGGCTCTTCGGGTAGGCGGTGACCAGATGGTCCTCCCGCCCGTCCTTGAACATCTTCATCGCCTCGACCGCGGACTCGCGGAGGAGGCGGACGGCATCCAGATAGATCTCGTGATCGCGGCGCAGCGACGCGGGCGGATCCAGCGCACGAATGCTCGTCTCGGCACGGCCATAGGTCGCCAGGGCCTGCTTCATCCGCATCTCGAGGTCCGCCCGGCTCACGTCGTTGGTCTTGTAGAGGATCTGACCCAGGCTCGTTCGCATCAGGCTTCGCTGGACCTCGCCGTGAATCGGCCACAGAGACTGAATGAAGGCTTCCTCGACGGGGCTCAGCGCCGGTCGCGCCGGACGAGCGGGCGGCGTGTCGACGACCGGCGTTGTGGTGCGACTGATCTCACGAGTCGTGGCGAAGGCGAGGACGGCGATGAGACCAATGACCAGGAGGGCCAGGAGGATCGTCCTGGGGGTCATCCAGAGCTGCACCAGACCGCTGGCCCGGGACATCATCGTCGCGGCTGCTGAGCGCCCAACCTGCATGACGGCCCCGACGGGAAGATCGCTGGCCGGCTGTTCGATGTCAAGGCGAATCTTGCGCTTGACCGGATTTCGGGGCGGGCCTACGCTGCGGGCGTTGTGAGGTGGTGGGTACTCGCCGTCGCCGGGCCGCTGTTCCTCCTGTCGCCGGCAGCGCATACCGCGGCCCAGACCCCGCTCCCGATCTTGCGCGGGATCGTCGTGATGCCGACCGGCGAGTCGCGCGCGTACCTCGAGGACGCGCAAACCGGAAGCCTCGCCGGGTACGCGAGCCGAGATCTCGTCGGCGACAGTCGGATCGAGGAGATTCGCGACGACCGCGTCCTCCTGCGGCGCGGCGACGACGTGATTCACCTGTTCATCGGCGGCGCGTCCTCGACCGAGGATCCCGCGGACCGCGCGAGCGCATCGAGCGCGCCGCCGCCGGCCACCCCCAAGGTCGAGCTCGGCCCGGTCGTCGGCAACGGCGAGGCGTGGCTCGAGCATCTCGGAATTCCGCCGCAGGCCCTTTCGCGGGCGATCGAGGCGGTGCCCACGAAGGGCCCTGACAATCTCGAGGACGACTAGGCCGCCGTCACACCGCCGTCGACCGGCAGCGCGACGCCCGTGACGAACGACGCTTCGTCGGAGAGCAGGAACAGCGCCGCGTTGGCGATCTCGTCGGGCCGGCCGGTGCGGCCCAGCGGCACGGAGCCGTGGGCGCGCTTGCGCACCAGCTCCTCCGGATCCATGCCGGCCGTCGATTTCTGATCGGGCCGGGAGACGAACACCCGCAGCATGGGCGTGTCGATCGGACCGGGACAGACGGCGTTCACGCGAATCTTCTCGGGCGCGAGTCGCAGCGCCAGGCTCTTGACGAAGCCCACGACCCCGAACTTGCACATCGAGTAAACCGGGCTGAAGCCGGACCCCACGAGCCCGGAGGTGGACGCGGTGAAGAGCAGGCTCCCGCCGCCCCGGGCGCGGATCTCGGGAATGGCGGCTTCGGTCGTGATCAGTACCGTTCTGAGATTCAGGTCGACCGCCAGGTTGAAGGCGCTCATGTCGATGCCCTCGACCGCGGCCGGCCCGGGATGGCCGACGTGGTTCCAGACGAAATCCAGGCCCTTGAATCGGCTCACGGTGTCCCACACGATCCGGCGGGAATCCTCGTCCCGCGTCAGGTCCGCGACGATGCCGTGAGCGACCCCGCCCACGGCCGTGATCTCGCCGACCACGCGCTTCACCCCGGCGGCGTCGACGTCCACGACAGCGACCTGCGCGCCCTCGCGTGCGAAGCGCAGGGCGCCGGCACGTCCCATCCCTGAAGCGGCGGCGGTCACGATCCCGATCTTTCCAGCCAGACGCATCGGCAGCCCTCCGACGGGAGATTGAGCCAGATCCTACTATAGTGACGGCCCATGAAAGACCCCGGTGCGAAAGCCTGGCTCGCGCTCGCCGCTTCGGCCCTCACCACGCGCTATCGCGTCGAGCACGATCGCGCGCTGCTCGAGCGCCGGCTGGGCGGCGGACCGACGGGGGAGAAGCGCCCGGCTCAAAGGCTCATCGTCTCGTGCCGCACGTGTGGTAGTCCTGCCGGTTGACTTGTCGCGCGCGCTCTGACAGGATCGGCGCGAGCTTGACTCACCGATTCACACACGCCCTCATCCACGCCCGCCCCCTCCGCGGGGGCGCGACAGGCACGAAGACCACGAGCTCTCGGGGAGGCTCATCATGATACGACGTCGCTTTGCCGCCATCGCGGGAGCCGCGCTGCTCTGCGCGGCGCCCGCGCTCGCCCAGGACAAGCTGCCGCCGCTCCGGACCGGCGTCGACGGCACCTTCGCCCCGCACGCCATGCCCAAGCTGGGCGGCGGCATCGAGGGCTTCCAGATCGATCTCTTCACCGAGGTCGCGCGCCGCATGAAGCGCGAGATCACGATCGACGCGGTGAGCTTCTCGACTTTGATCCCCGGCATGCAGTCCGGCCGCTACGACTTCATCGCCGCGCCGACGACCGTGACGAAAGAACGGGCGGAGAACATGCTGTTCACCGCGGGCTATCTGTGGACCGCGTACCAGTTCGGCATCAAGAAGGGCTCGGAGCCGATCAAGGACTGGGCCGATCTCAAGGGCAAGTCGGTCTCCGTCAACAAGGGCACGCCCTACGAGACCCTGTCCAAGACCAAGGGCGCCGAGCACGGCTTCACGGTGCAGGTCTACGACACTCAGCCGGACGCTACCCAGGCCGTGCTCTCGGGGCGCGCGTACGCGACGCTCGGCGGTAACACGACCATCAGATATGCCGCGTCGAAGAACCCGCAGGTCGTCGCCGATCTCGAGCTGAAGGACACGCGCGCCCACTGGGCGGCGCCGGTGCCCAAGCACAAGCCGAAGCTCCGCGCGGAGCTGCAGGATGCGATCGACTGCATGAAGAAGGACGGCACGATCGCCAGGCTGTCCGAGAAGTGGTTCGGCAAGAAGCCGGCGCCGGACGACCTCGAAGTCGTGATCACGCCGGGCTACGGCCCGCCCGGCATGCCGGGCTACGATCCGACGCCGCACGAGCTCCATTGCAACTGATCTGAGGGAATGAACGGCCCGATCGTCGACGCGCGCGGCCTGCACAAGCACTTCGGCGCCCTGCACGTCCTGCGGGGCGTCGACCTCAAAGTGGCCGAGCGGGAGCTGGTGTTCGTGATCGGGCCGTCGGGCTCGGGCAAATCGACCTTGCTGCGCTGCCTCAACCGGCTGGAGGAGCCCTCCGCCGGCCGCGTGGTGGTGGACGGCATCGACATGCTCGACCCGCGCACCGACATCAACCACGCCCGCCAGCGCATCGGCATGGTGTTCCAGTCCTTCAACCTCTATCCGCACATGACGGCGCTCGGCAACGTGACCCTGGCGCTGCGCAAGGTCGCCGGCAAGTCGCGCGCCGAGGCCGACGCGCTGGGCCGGGCCGCGCTGGAGCGGGTCGGCCTCGGCGACCGCGCCGGCCACACGCCCGGCCAGCTCTCGGGCGGCCAGCAGCAGCGGGTGGCCATCGCGCGCGCGATCGCGCTCGAGCCGCGCGTGATGCTGTTCGACGAGCCCACCAGCGCGCTCGATCCCGAGCTGGTGGGCTCGGTGCTCGAGGTCATGCGCTCGCTGCGCGAGAGCGGCATGACGATGATCGTCGTCAGCCACGAGATGGGCTTCGCCCGCAACGCCGCCGACCGGGTGGTGTTCATGGACGAAGGCGCCATCGTCGAGGAGGGACCGCCCGCCGCGATCTTCGCCAAACCGACCCACGAGCGCACGCGCGCCTTCATCAGCCAGATCCAGCGCCACTGAGCGGGATGTCGAGCTGGGAGCGCTTCGCCGAGACGTTCCTCAACACGAAGGTCATGCTCAAGTACCTGCCGGACATCCTGTCCGGCGTGGTGGTCACGATCGAGCTGGCCGCGCTCGTCGTCGTCACGGGGATCGCCGCCGGCCTGGCGCTCGCGCTGCTGCGAAGCCTCGGCATCCGGCCGCTCAACTGGCTGATCGTCGTCGTCGTCGACCTGTTCCGCTCGCTGCCGCCGCTGGTCGTCATCGTGCTGATCTACTTCGGCCTGCCCAGCGTCGATCTCTCGCCGTCCGGCTTCGTCTCGACCTGGCTGTCGCTGGCGTTCGTGCTGATGGCGTTCTCCGAGGAGATCTTCTGGGCCGGGATCACCGCGGTCGCCCGGGGCCAGTGGGAGGCCGCGCGCTCGACCGGGCTCTCGTTCGGCCAGACCCTGATGAGCGTCGTACTACCGCAGGCCTTTCGGCTGACTATCCCGCCGCTCACCAACCGCACCATCGCCATCACGAAGGGCACCGCACTCGGCACCGTCGTCGCGGTCACCGAGATCCTGGGGCAGGCGAGCTCGGCGATGTCCAACTCCTACAATCCCTCGCCGCTGCTGATGGGCGCCCTCGCCTACATCGTGCTGTTCTTCCCGGTCGTGGTGGTGGCCCGCTGGGTCGAGACGCGCCTGGCTTGGAAGCGATGATCCAGAGCTTCTTCAACCCGGAGATCATCGTCGCCTCGTGGCCGATCGTGCGGGCGGGGCTCCTGAATACCGTGCTGCTGTCGCTCCTGGTGGTGCCGCTCGGCCTCTTCGGCGGGCTCATCCTGGCGCTGCTGGCGAGCGTGAAGCATCCCGCGGTGCGCTGGCCGCTGATGGCCTGGGTCGATTTCTTCCGCGCCTTCCCGCCCCTGGTGCTGCTGATCTTGCTGTTCGCCGGACTGCCGTTCGCGGGGCTGGAGCTCGGCGGCTTCGTCTGCGTGGCCATCGCCTTCTTCCTCAACACCGGCGCCTACTACGGCGAGATTCTCAGGGCGGGGATCGATTCGGTCCCGGGTGGGCAGATCGAGGCCGCGCGCTCGACCGGCCTCTCGCGCCTGCAGGCCATGACGTCCGTCGTGCTGCCCCAGGCCGTGCGCAACGTGCTGCCCGATCTGCTCTCCAACACGCTCGAGGTCGTGAAGCTCACCGCGCTCGGCAGCGTGGTCGCGGTGCCCGAGCTCCTCTACCAGGCGCGTCAGGCGCAGAGCCTCACCTACAACCCGACGCCGATCGTGGTGGCGGCGATCATCTACTTCCTGATGCTGTGGCCGGCGGTGCGGCTCCTGAGCCGATTGGAGAACCGCGCGTTCGCCGGCCCGTAGTGGGCTCGTCGCCCCGGACTCCTCAGGCCGCGCGATGGCGCTATGCTAGGCGCTCACCGGAGGACGCCACGATGACGACCCCGCACCACACGCGCCCGAGGGTGTCGCCGCGACGCGCCTTCGTCGCCCTCCTCGCGCTGAGCCTGGCCCTCGTCGTGGTACGCGCACCGTGGTCCGGCGCGGGCGCCGCAGCGGACCGCGCGGCGATCAGCAAGAGCGGCGTGCTCGGCGGCGCGAGCTATCTCATCGAGGCGCCCGCAAAGTGGGAAGGCGGTCTGGTCGTGTTCGCCCACGGCATCCAGCGCGGGCCAGGGCCGGGCGCGGTCGGCGCGCCGCCGATCGGGGGCCACATTCTCGCCGAGGGTCACGCCTGGGTCGCGTCGGGCTACCGCGCGCGCGAGTATCAGCCCCACCTCTTCATCGAGGACCTCATCGCCCTCCGCGAGCTCTTCCTGAAGGAAGTCGGCCAGCCGCGCTGGACGATCATCTACGGTCAATCGATGGGCGGCCACATCGTCGTGGCGTCGTTGGAGCTGCGCCCCGCCTTCTATCAGGGCGGTCTCGCGGAGTGCGGTCTCGTCGACGGCATCGGCATCGCCGACTACCTGATGGCGTATACGGCCGCGGCCGAGCTGATCTCCGGCGTGCCCATGCTCGAGGCGCCTGACAAGGAGGCGTTCGCACGGATCCTCAACGAGCGCGTGGTGCCGGCGCTCGGCATGCCCGGCGCATACACCGCGCGCGGCCGCCAGTTCGACAGCGTCGTGAAGTATCTGATGGGCGCCGATCAGGCCGGCAACGATCTGCCGATGCGCCTGCAGGGCCTCCGGCGGCGCTATCTCCCGAACATGATGCATCGCCCCCGCGACCTCGAGAACGAGCCGAATCCCGGCCTGCGCGCGGCCAGCACGGTGCACATCCGGTACCGGATCGATCCGGGTCTCGGGCTCACCGAGGACGAGCTCAACGCGCGGGTGCGGCGCGTGCAGCCGGCGAAAGACGCCCGCTCGCCGATTGCGAACCCCGTCTACGCGGAGCGCACCGGCCGCATCAAGGCCCCGCTCCTCACGCTACACGAGACAGGCGATGCGTGGGTGCCGCTGAGCCTCGAGCAGTCGTACCGGCGCCGCACGATCGCGGCGGGGACCGATCAGCTCCTGGTGCAGCGTGTGATGCGCGCCCCCAGTCACTGCGGCTTCGACGGCGAGACGCGCGAGCAGGCGTTCGACGATCTCGTCGCGTGGATCGAGCGCGGCGTACGCCCGGTCGGCGAAGACGTGCTCGCGCCCGATCTCTCGCGCATCGGGCTCAGGTGGACGCCGAGCCTGCACCCGGAGGATCCGCTAGCGCTGCGGCGGTAACCCGTTCTGCGGGCCGCGGCTGACCCTGCGCCACCCATTCCTCGATCAGGGTATAAGTGACCGAGAGCACGACGGGCCCGACGAACAGACCAATCATCCCGAACGCCAACAGACCGCCGAGCACGCCCGCGAAGATCAGGAGCAGCGGCAAATCAGCCCCTCGCTTGATCAGGATCGGCCGCAGGACATTATCGAGGCTCCCCGTCACGATCGCCCACAGGAGCATCAGCGAGCCCCAGAACGTCCCGCTGTTCCAGAACGCCCACACCACCGCGCCGAGCAGCACCGGAATGGGGCCGATCTGAGCGACACCGAGCAAGAACATGACCGAGGTGAGGAGCAGCGCGTAGGGAACATCAGCGCGGTGACCACGATACCCAGCGCGACGGCGCGAATCGCGCGGGCCGAGAGCACCGCGGCGCGCTCGCCGGCCTGACCGCTCAGCCGGCGGGTGAAGGCCAGCACGCCGGCCGCGGCCGACTCTCCGTTCGCGTAGAGGATCACCGAGATGATCACGGTCAGCAGAAGCTCGACCAACAGCGTGCCGACGGTTCCGATCTGGCCGAGGATCCAGTGGGCGACGTCCCTGAGGTAGGGAGCCGCCTGAGTCTGGAGCTCGTCGGACGACGCGGACGCGACCGCCTGCCACCGTTGCGCCAGCTTTCCGCCCACCAGCGGCAGCCGCGCGACCCACTCGGGCGGTCCCGCCAGCACGTATTCCGCGAGCGATTTCGACCACGCGACAATCTCGTCCGTCCGCTCGGCGACGCCGATGACGGCCGTCGCCAGGGGGAGGGCAATGAGCAGCAGCATCACGACGGTCATGACGGCGACCGCGAGCGCGCGCTTGCCCCAGAGGCGCGCCTGCACCGCGCGCAAGGTCGGCCAGGTGGCCACGACGATCATCGTGGCCCAGATCGTGGCCAGCAAGAACGGTCTGAGCACCCAGAAGCTGGCCATCGCCAACCCGCCGATGGTCATCACGCCGAGTACGATTCGGGTCAGGTCCCAGCCGCGTGGCGATGTGTTCGGGTGGTCCATGGCTCCTCCGGTCGCCGCACCGTCCATCCGGTTATGGCCTCGTCGTCGGATCGAACCACCCGCCGTCGGACGCGATCAGCGCGTTCGCCTCGAGCGGTCCCCACGTACCCGGGTCGTACTCGTACACACGATCACCGCCGCGCAGGATGGGATCCACGATTCGCCACGCCTCTTCGACGTAGTCGCGCCGAGCAAAGCGGCCGGAATTTCCGCGTAGCGCGTCGACCAGAAGCTCCTCGTAGGCGCCCATCTCGGCCGGGTCGGATGCCTCGGTGATCACGAGCTCGACCTGCTGCCCTTCGGTCGCTTCGCCGGCTTTCTTGACCAGAGCGCCCACCGCGATCATCAGCTCGGGGGTGACGCGAAAACGGAAGTAGTTGGCCGGAGGCGGAAGCGCCGAGAAGACCGCCGGCGGCTGGCGCAGCTTGACGAGGACTTCGGTGACCGTCGCGGGCAGGCACTTGCCCGCGCGGATATAGAAGGGCACGCCCTTCCATCGCCACGAGTTGATCTCGAGTTTGACCGCCACGAAGGTCTCGACAGGCGAAGTCGCCCTGACGCCCGGCTCGGCGCGATAGCCGCGGAACTGGCCGCGGACGACGTCGCGCGGGGACAGCGGACGGATCCCCTTCAGCACTTTCGCCTTTTCGTCCCGCAGCAGCTCGGCGTCCAGGCCGGGCGGAGGCTCCATCGCGATGTTCGTCAGCACCTGCAGCAGATGGTTCTGGACGACGTCGCGCAGGGCGCCGGTCTCGTCGTAGAACGTCCCCCGCCCCTCGACGCCGAAATCTTCGGCCATCGTGATCTGGACGCTCTCGACGTACTGCCGATTCCACACGGGCTCGAGAAACGAGTTGGCGAAACGGAAAAAGAGCAGGTTCTGGACCGTGTTCTTGCCCAGATAGTGGTCGATGCGGAAGACGTTGTCTTCGCTGAAGCTCTGGTGCACGACCGCGTTCAGCGTCCGCGCGGTCGCCAGGTCCCGACCGAACGGCTTCTCGATGACGACGCGCCCGCCCTTGGCACAGCCCGACTCCCCGAGGTGCCGAACGACGCTCTCGAAGAGGCTGGGCGGAATCGCCAGATAGTGAGTCGGGTGCTGCGCGTCGCCGAGCTCCCGGCGTAGGCGGCTGAACGTCGCCGGATCGCTGTAGTCGCCGTCGATGTAGCGCAGGCGGCCGCTCAGGCGGGCGAATGCGGCGGGATCGAGGCCGCCGTGTCGCTCGACGCTGTCCCGCGCGCGAGCCTTCAGCTGATCGAGCGTCCAGCCGGATTTCGCGACACCGACCACCGGGATCTCGAGGTGGGCGTGCCGGGCCAGCGCCTGCAGCGCGGGAAAGATCTTCTTGTGGGCGAGATCGCCCGTCGCTCCGAAAAACACCAGCGCGTCGGCATGCTCGTGGCTCAATGGGCACCTCTCGTGCGCTCCTTAGAGTTCCTCAAGCTTCAAGGCGCCGCCATCGGGCGTTGGTCCAGTAGCGTTGTTGGATGCCCGAACAGGCCGCTGAGGCGCCGCCCTAGCCCTTGACGGCGCCGGCGGTGAGCCCGGCGACGTAGTACTTCACGAAGAACGAATAGATGAGCGCGACCGGCACGGAGCCCAGCAGCGCCCCGGCCATCAGCTGGCCCCAGTAGAAGGCGTCGCCGCGGATCAGCTCGCCCACGACGCCGATTGGCACGGTGCGCACGTCGGAGCGGCTGAGGAAGAGCAGCGCGTACAGGAACTCGTTCTGCGCCAGGGTGAAGGCGAAGATGCCGGCGGAGATGAAGCCGGGCATGCAGAGCGGGAGGATCACGCGGGTCATCGCGCGCCAGCGGCTGGCGCCGTCGATCAGGGCCTGCTCCTCCAGCTCCTTCGGCACCGTCTTGAAGTACCCCATCAAGAGCCATGCGATGAACGGCACGAGCAAGGTGGGATAGGTCAGCATCACGGCGCTCAGCGTGTTGCCGAGCTTCAGCCGGCCGATGAGGTCGGCCATCGGCACGAACAGGAGCGACTGCGGAACCAGATAGGTCACGGCCACGGTTATCGCGAGCAGCGGCGCGCCGCGAAACCGCATGCGGGCCAGCGGATAGGCCAGCATGGTGCCGAGCAGCAGCGAGATGCCGGTGGCCACGGCCGCCACCAGCATCGTGTTGGCGATCCAGGTCAAGAAGTTCGTCTCCTGGAGCAGGCTGATGTAGTGGACCAGGGACGGATGCCGGATCGTCAGCGGCATGGCCTTGGGGTCGTACAGCTCGGCGTTGGTCTTGAGCGACGTGGCCGCCATCCACGTGAATGGAAACAGCGCGACGACGCTGAACAGCGCGAGCGGCGCCCACAGCCCCAGGAGCCGCTTGCGCCACGTCAGCTCGCCGACCATGTCAATCCTTCCGCACGTAGTAGGTGAGCAGCACGAGCAGCAACCCCAGCACCGGCACCATGCTGAGGGCCACGGCGGAGCCGAGCCCCATCTGCCCCGCGCCCATGCTGAGACTGTAGGCGTACGTGGCCATCAGGTGCGTGGAGTTGGCCGGGCCGCCGCCGGTAAGCACGTAGACGAGCTGGAAGTCGAAGAACGTGAGAATGATCGAGAACGTCGTGACGATGAGGATGACGGGCAGCAGCGAGGGCAACGTGACATGGCGGAAGCGATCCCAGGTACCCGCGCCGTCGATGGTCGCCGACTCGTGCTGATCGACGGGAATGGTCTGCAGCCCCGCGAGAATAGAGATGCCGAAGAACGGCAGACCGCGCCACGTGTTGACGATGATGACCGAGATCATGGCCATCGTCGGCGTGCCGAGCCACGACGGCCCGGTCTTCGCGAGCCCGCTCTCCACCAGCAGGCGGTTGAAGAGACCCAGGCCCGGGTCGTAGATCCATTGCCACGCGACGGTGCTGAGCACGGTGGGGACGATGAAGGGCAGCAGCAGCACCGCCCGGGTGATGGCCTTGAACTTGAAGTTCTGGTTCATCACCAGGGCCATGCCGAGCCCACCGAATGCCTTCAGCACGGTCGCGGCCCCCGTGAACTTGACCGTGTTGCCAACGGACTGCCAGAAGATCGGATCGTTCGCGAGCGTGACGAAGTTGCCGAAACCCACGAACGTAGGAGGACCGGCCACCTCGCGGCGGAAGAAGCTCAGGTACACGCCGTAGAAGAACGGATAGCCCAGGAAGGCCAGCAGGAACAATACGGGCGGCGTGAGGATGAGCCAGCTGAACACCCACTCGCGCTCGATGAACTCGCGCAGCCGGCTCACTCCCACGGGCCGGTACGCGCGCGACTCCAGCGCGGTCGCGCGCGAGGCCTCGACGACCGGGTTCATTCGCTACCCGTAGATCGACTTGAGCTGCGCCACCGCCTCCGCGATGACGGTCTTGGTCGGCGCGCCCAGGCAGGCCTTCGAGAACATGTCGATCACGACCCAGCGATTGATGACCGTGCCGTGGGCGCGGTTGGCCGGCGCCGGCCACGACGTGAGCTTCCCGGTCTCGAGCACCTGGTGATAAGGCTTCACGCGCGGCTCGATGTCCCATTCGGGAATCTTGTCGTACGCGTGCAGGTACGGCGCGAAGTACATGTCGCCGGAGGCGATCCACGGGCGGAACTGCTTGGGGTCCATGGTCCAGCGCAGGAAGTCCTTGGCCGCCTGCGGGTCGGGGCCGTAGGCGAACACGCCGTGCGTGACCGGCACCAGCGAGTGGTAGCGCTGGCCGTTGGGGCCCTTGGGATTCAGCGCGTGGTCGATCACCTTGCCCATCTCGGGCAGGTCGCGCTTGGCCGACACCATGATGCTGTAGGCGTTGTTGGTGCACGAGATCTGGCTGGTCAGGAAGGCCTTGTTGTTGTGCGGGTCGAGCCAGCCCACGCAGTCGTCGATGCAGGCTTGCTTGTATAGTCTGCGGACGTAATCGACGGCCTTCGCGGTCTCGTTGGTGTCGAGCGCGACTTTCTTGCCGGCCTTGTCCATGACCGTCACGCCGTAGGACCACAGCAGCGGGTAGAGCCAGGAGTAGTTGTCGGCGAAGCCATGGCCCATCGACATGCCGTACGGATGGCCCTTGGCCTTGAGCTTGATGCCCGCTTCGAGGAACTCGTCCCAGGTCTCGGGGAAATGCTTGAACCCAGCTTCGTCGAACCAGTCCTTCCGGTAGACCATGCACTGGCCGATGTTCGCCTGGGGCACGGACTTCCATTTGCCGTTGTCGACGGACAGGGCCTTGATCTCGTCGTACCAGCCGCCTTGCTCCTTGCCCACCGCCTCGGCGACGTCGGACAC
>QHTE01000099.1 GCA_003220685.1 Candidatus Rokuibacteriota bacterium | reverse complement strand
ATGGCGAAGAGCACCGCGAGCCAGAGATAGGTCGCGAGCGTTCCGCCTTCCTGAGCGATGTCGTCGAGCGTGAGCACGCTGGTGGCCAGCAGCGCACCCAGGCCGCCGAAGGCCACCGCGGTGAGATCGAGCTTCAGCGTTCCCGCCGTGACCCAGCCGGTGACCATCAATAGAAATGCCACGGCCACCACCTTCTCGTCTCGGGTCAATGGTCCCATCGACCGCAGCGCCGCGCGGGCCGCCGCCGGCGCATCGGGTGTCGCGCGGACGCCCGGCGGAAACAGCCAGTACAGGACGACGGGGAGGAGCAACGCGGCCGCCAACGCCGGAACGGACGCCGCGAGCAGCCACGAGCCGAAGTCGATCTTCAGGCCGAACTGCCGCGCGATCTCGACCCCGATCGGATTTACCGACGTCGCCGTCAGCCACAAGGCCGACGAAACCGCGAGGCTCGCCATCCCGCAGAACATGAGGTAGCCGCCGACCCGCCGCTTCTTCTCGTCATGCGGCGTCGAGCCCGCGCCCTCGGCGAGCGACAGGACGATCGGGTAGAGCACCCCGCTGCGCGCCGTGTTGCTCGGAAAGGCCGGCGCGATCGCGGCGTCCGTGAGAAAGATGCTGTAGGCCAGCCCGAGCGTGGACCGGCCGAAGGCGCTCACCACCAGGAAGCTGATGCGGCGCCCCAGCCCCGATTTCACGACGCTGCTGGCGACGAGAAAGGCCACCACCACGAGGAGCACGCTGCCGTTGGCGAAGCCCGCGAAGGCCAAGGCCGGCGCGATCGCGGCGTCCGTGAGAAAGATGCTGTAGGCCAGCCCGAGCGTGGACCGGCCGAAGGCGCTCACCACCAGGAAGCTGATGCGGCGCCCCAGCCCCGATTTCACGACGCTGCTGGCGACGAGAAAGGCCACCACCACGAGGAGCACGCTGCCGTTGGCGAAGCCCGCGAAGGCCTTGGCCGGCGCGATCGTGCCGGTGAGAACGGCGGCGGCCGCCGCCAGCATCGCGGCGGTCAGGAGCGGGAACGCGGCCACGATCACAGAGAAGATCGCCGCCGCGAAGATGGCGAACAGGTGCCAGGCCTGACTCGTCAGCCCCGACGGGATCGGCGTGAACCAGAGGCCAAGTGCGAGTGCGAATGTCGCCGGGCGGCCGAGGAGCGCGCGGCGGTTGGAGCCCGGTGCGGTCACGAGCGGGGCGCTCCCGCGCCCGGCCAGGTCACGCGTCCCCTGAGGCCGACCGCGCGCCCGCTGATCGCACCCTCGTCGGTCTCGATCACGTACTGCCATCGAAGCTCGTACTCGCCGGTCACTCCGGCGTAGCGCCCCGTTCCCCCCGTGATCGTGCCGGTGACGTGGCTGCCGGTCCCGATGGGCTGACCGCGAATCTGGCTGAAGACCTTGTCGCCGCGCTCGTCCGTCCACACGCACTGGCCCGTGCCGCCGGTCAGGCTGTCGGAGAACCCGATGGCCTCGCCCTGAAAGCCGACGCCGAGCCCCCGCTCGCCAGTCAGCAACAGAGATCCGGTCAAGCTGAGGATCGACGCCTTGTGGCCGCGATCCAGCTCGAGCGTGCGTCGGGAGCCCGACGCGGACCATGTTCCCTCGAACGTGCGCGTCTCACCGGGCGCCGGTCGTCCGGGGGGGACGACGGCCGGCCCGGAGCACCCCGCCGCCAGGAGGAAGGCAAGTGGAAGCCACTTAGAGACCATCGCGATGAGCGCCTCGAAGAAAGAGAAGCTGTATGAGAGCAGCGCGCTCGTCTAAATATTCCGTATCGAGGCGAAGTCGCGCCTGTTCTCGCACCACGTCCGCCTCGGAGATGTCCCGGGCGGCCGCGCTGTCCTTGCCGTGCCGGGTGAGATCGGAGCCGGACCCGTGCTGCATCTGGTCGCCGGCGGACGCTCCTTGCGCCCAGGCTGAAGCGGGACGCGTCTGGACGAGTGAAAGCGCGAAGAGAGCCAGCGCGGCCGCGGCTCCGCCGCGAGCCTTCACCGCGGCGACCCGGACGATCCCGGATGGCCGCCGCGATGAGGCTCGCGAGATGGATCCGTCACCTCGGCGCCCCTCACGTCTTCGGGGCGCGCCTGGATGCCTCGTACGCGTCTCGATAGCCCCGCGCGATCGAGCGGACGCCGCGTCCGATGTCGTCGTACACGTCGTCGGCGAGATTCGCGAGCGAGACTCGCAGCGACCAGTCGGGCGCGTCGAAGCCACCGCCGTTGAGCAGGACGATGCCGTGCTGCTCGGCGAGGCGGAACGCGAGGTCGAGCGGATGGATATTCTTCTTCAAGTACTGGACCGCCTCTTCGCCAATGTTCTTGCGCGCCCAGAACTCGAAGTCGATCAGGCCGTAGTAGGCGTCGTAGTGCTCGCTCGTCGGCGCGTCGAGGCCGAGCCCCTCGATCATGGCCTTGGCGCGCCGGTGGACGATCTCCATGCAGGCGGCCTGGTACGCCTTCGCGGTATCCATCAGCTCGTAGAGGGAGAACAGGCTCATCATGACTTGTTGCGGCAGCGAGAGCCCGGCGGTGTGGTTCAGCGCCACGTCGCGGCTGTCGGCCACGATGCGGTCGATGAACTTCAGCTTGCGCGGCTCGAGGGTTATCGGCAAGTAACGCTTGTCGAGCGCCTTCAGCTCTCCGTCCGGGAGCTTCGCGATCATCTTGTCGTAGAGGTTGTCCTCGTGGACCGCGATCACGCCGAGCCGCCAGCCGGTGCAGCCGAAGTACTTCGAGTACGAGTAGACGCCGATCGTGTTGTGCGGCAGCTCGCCGAGCAGGGACCGGAAGCCGCGGACGAATGTCCCGTACACGTCGTCGGTCAGCAGCATCAGGTCGGGGCGCTTGGCCTTGACCAGATTGGCGATCTTGCCGATCGTCTCCTTGCTGAGCGCCACGCCCGTCGGATTGGCCGGGTTCACGACGAAGAACGCCTTGATCCCCGGATCCTCGAGCTTCTTGAGCTCGGCATCCGTGAACTGGAACAGGTTCTCGCGCTTCGCCTCGATGTTGACCACGTTGAGCGCGTAGTCTTCCAGGTGGGTCATCTCGATGTAGGGCGTGAAGATCGGCGTGGCGAGCGCGATGGTGTCGCCTTGCTTGAGGAGCCGATTGGCCTTCAGCGACTTGAAGAGATAGCACATCGCCGCGGTGCCGCCCTCGACCGCGTAGAGATCGAACTTGCCCTTCGGGTGCGGGTTCCCGCACATCGCCCACATCAAGTACTCATGGGTGATGCGCTCGTTGTGCACGAGCATGCGGTCGGGCACCGGATAGTTGTCGCCGATGATCGAATCGACCAGCTCGTGCACGAAGGCGTCGGGCTCGAACCCGAACAGCTTCACGGCGAACGGCACCATCGACGCCAGGAACTCAGCGCCAGGCATCTCCTTGTTCTTGGAGAGGTACGCCGCCAGCCGGTTGGCGATGCCCTGCGCCGCAGGCATACCGCCGAGGCCGGCCGGATGCTCCATCACCCGCTTGCTCTCGGTGATCGCGAACTGGCCGAGCAGAAAGAAGCCCTCGCGCGGGGTGGTGGCGATCCAGTTGGGGTTGCCGCGCCCGGCGTTGAGGAACGCCGACTGCGCGGTGCGGGACGTCTTCTTCGCGAGCTTGATCAGCTCGTCCTTGATCTCGAACGGGCTCAGGGTCTCGAACTTCTTCAGGGTCATGAGGTCACTCATGGCAATCGCCTCCGTAGGCTCGTTGCTTCGGTTCTATCTATTCGGCGCCGCGCAGCCAGCCGCGCGCTGGCCGCCGTGAATGCGGTGCCGATCGTGTCGATCGTGTCGTCGTCCTCGCGCTGGGTGCTTCGTCACGAGAGCAGCATGATGACGATCATTCCCCAGACCGTGAGGAGCGTGTTCCCGACGGCGTAGGTGACGGTGTAGCCGAGGGCGGGCACCTGGCTGCGGCCGGCATCGCAGACCAGGCCGAGCGACGCCGTCGTCGTGCGCGCCCCGGAAATGATGCCGAACAGGAGCGCGTCGTGGAAACGGAAGATGAACTTGCCGACGAACATGCCGAGGATCAGCGGAACCGTCGTCGCCACGGCACCCCAGAGGAACAGCCCGATGCCCTGCGTCTTGAGGCCATTGACGAAGCCCGGGCCGGCCGAGATGCCGACGACTGCGATGAAGATGTTGAGGCCGACCGAGTTCATGAACCAGACGGTCGAGGACGGGATGCGCCCGAAGAACGGCCGGGTCGAGCGCAGCCAGCCGAACACGATCCCCGAGATCAACGCGCCGCCGGCCGTCGACAAGGTCAGAGGGATCCCCGCCACCTTCCAGACCAGCGCGCCGACCAGCGCGCCGATCGTGATGGCGCCGCCGATGAACGCGACATCGGCGACGTCGGTCGGCCGATCGGCAACGCCGAGATCCTTCGCCGCCGCCGCGGTGTCCTGGGTGCGGCCGACCAGGGTCAGGATGTCGCCGCGCTGGACCGTCGTGTTCGGCAGCACTGGAATGTCGGTGGCCGTCGCGCCGCGGGTAATCCTTCTGAGGAAGACGCCCCGGGCGGAGGGCCGCTGGGCCAGCTCGACGAGCGTCTTTCCGTCGACCTCCTTGTTGGTCACGTATACGTCGACGCCCTCGACGGGGACGTTCAGCAGCTCGGGGTCATCGACTTCCTTGGCCCCCTCACCGATCATCCTCACGAGCACTTCTCGCGTACCCGAGACGGCCACGACGTCGCCTTCGCGCAGCACGGTGTCGGCGGTCGCTTCCTCGATCTTCCCGTTGCGGCGCAAGCGCAGCACGAAGACGCGCGCGTCGGGCACCATCGCCTCGGCGTCGGCGGTGCGAAGGCCGACGGCCTTCCCACCGGGCTGCACGCGGAACGCGCGTACCACCCAGCGGTGCCAGGCGGAGCCGGCGCCGCCCATCTCCTTGGTACCCCCCTGCTTCTCCTCGTAGTCCTTGCACGCCTTGACGAGATTGATCCGGAGCAACGCCGGGCCGACCAGGGCGATCACGATCGCGGAGCCGACGGTACCGAAGATGTAGCTCACGGCGTACGCGATCGGCATCGAATCGAGATAGGCCTTCGTCTGCTCGGCGGGCAAGCCCAGCCGGTTGATCGCGTCGGTGGCGAGACCCATCGAGGCGGAGATGGTCTGTGATCCGGCGAAGAGGCCGGCGGCATAGCCGAGGTCGTAGCCCGCCATCTTGGCGATGACGATGGGAACCGCCAGGCAGAACACGCACTGGACCACCGAGAAGATCGCTTGCGGCAGGCCGTCCTTGGCCACGCCGCGGACGAACTGCGGGCCGACGCCGTAGCCGACCGCGAACAGGAACATCAGGAAGACCGTGGCCTTGAGGGGCGTGGAGATCGTGATCCCGATCTGACCGATGATGACGGCGGCGAGCAGGGTCGCGGTGACCGAGCCCAGCCCGATGCCCTTGAAGGTGAAGCCGCCGACGTAGTAGCCGATGCCGAGCGCGAGAAAGATCGCGATCTCCGGGTATTGGCGCAAACTCGCGAAGAGCCACTCAATCATGCCGTCCTCCCTACTTGCTCTTGTGCTTGGTGAGCGCGTCTGGCTTCAGCAGCTCCAGGCCCTTCCTCGCGTCGTAGCCGTGGATCTCCTTCACGTCGAGCTTGCGCATGAACGTGATGATTTCCTTCGTAACGACCTGGCCGGGCACCATGATCGGAAAGCCCGGCGGGTACGGGATCACGAACTTTGCCGACACGAGCTCCGGGCCCTTGGCCAGCCGGTCGTCGACGGTCTTGCTGTCGAGCTTCACGTATTCACAGTTCGCGGCGTCGTAGGCCATGTAGTACGCCTCGCGCATGTGACCTTCCTGCGTGGCGCTCTTCGGGTCGTCGCGGAAGGCGTCGTGGAAGCGCTGGAAGTCCGGCAGGTCGGGCACGTCCTCGACCAGCGACTTCACCCGAGCCCTGAACGCCGCCCTCTCCTCCTCGCCGCCCTGGGCGAGGCGCGTGTCGATCGCCCGCGCCATGTCGGCCAGCGCCTTGATCAGGTGCGCGAGGTCGCTGCGCGTGTTGTTGATGTTGATCTGGACGAGCACGCTGTTGCGCGAGGTCTTGTTGATCTGGATATCGTGCTCGCTGGCGAGGACGCCCTTGAACTGCGTGCCGTCGTAGCCGGCGGCGCCGCACAGCAGGGTGATCCGTGTCGGATCGAGGTAGAACTCGTCGTTGTCCAGCGCCGCGATCGTGTCGGCCATCGTCCAGCCCGCCGCGCCCCAGTCCGTGAAGCCGGACTTCCGGTACTCCGCCGGAATCATCTCGGCCGGCGTGGCCACGCGGAAGTACTTCGAGATCAGCGGGTGGCCGTTGATCTGGCGCCGGGCTTCGATCGCGAGCTGGATCGCCCGTCCGACCAGCTCGTAGCCTTCGAGCTCCATCTGGCGGCGTGCCACGTCGAGCGAGGCGATGATCTGCAGATTCGGCGAGGTCGAGGTATGCGTGAAGAACGCCTCCTTGAACGACGCCTCGACCGTGTGGAAGTCCTGGTCGGCGACGACGATGATCGACCCCTGGCGGAGCGACGACATCGACTTGTGCACCGAGTCGGTCTCATAGACGCGCACCCGCACCGTGTCCGGGTCGGGCAAGAGCTCCATGTCGATCAGCTTGGGGTCGCTCGGATCCATCTTGCCGACGCTCGCCTTGAACGTCTCGTAGCGCTTCTTGTACTCCGGGTCCGGCATGAGCTCGCGGATGGCTGCCGCGGCGCCCAGCCCCGTGCGCCTGCGCAAGAACGGCGAGAAGCGCGCGAACCCGAACCACGCCTCGTCCCACAGGAAGATGAGGTCCGGCTTGATCGCGAGGCACTCGAGCATGGTCCGCTTGACGTTGGCGACGTGGCCGTCGAAGGTGCAGTTGGTCAGCACCACCAGCTTCGCGCGGTCCAGCTTGCCCTCGGCCTTGAGCTGCAGGAGCGCCTTCTTGATCGGCTTGATGGCGAGGCTGCCGTACATCGAGTACTGCGTGAGCGGAAACGCATCGATGTAGAGCGGCTGGGCGCCGGCGAGCACGAGCCCGTAATGGTGCGACTTGTGGCAGTCGCGGTCGATCAGGACGATGTCGCCGGGCTTCAGCAGCGCCTGGTGGACGATCTTGTTCGAGGTCGACGTGCCGTTGGTGACGAAGAAGCTCCGGTCGCCGCCGAGCGCGCGGGCCGCCTTGTCCTGCGCGACCTTGATGTTGCCGGTCGGCTCGAGCAGGCTGTCGAGGCCGCCGGTGGTGGCCGACGACTCCGCGAGGAAGAGGTTCGCGCCGTAGAACTCGCCCATGTCGCGGATCCAGTTCGACTTGAAGATCGACTTGCCGCGCGCCACCGGCAGGGCGTGAAAGGTGCCGATCGGACGCTGGGCATAGCGCTTGAGGTTGTCGAAGTACGGCGTCTCGTAGCGATCCTTCACGCCGTCGAGGACCGCCAGGTGGATCTCCATCGGCTCCTCGACGCCGTAGAAGATCCGCCTGATCGGCGCCGCCTCGGCGGAGCCGGCGAGCTGGGCGACGTCGCGGTCGGTCGTGAGGTACACGTCGAGCTCCGGCCGCCAGCGGCGCAACAGCGTGGCCAGGAGGGTTCCGAGATCCCCGCTCCGCGCGCCGTCGACGACCTGGACCTGGCGCGTGAGGATCTCGCGCAGCACCGGCACCGTGTACAGCGAGGCGTACCCGAAGCCGTCGCTGATCACGACCGCCTGGAAATTGGGGTTGAAGACGACGGCGAGCACCGCATCCTCGAAATTGCCGACCACCACGGGCTCGTAGACGAATTCGTCCTCGACGCGCCGGAGCCGGCGGAACGTCTCGCGGAGATCGGGCCACATGACCCGGTCGGCGGGCGACACGCACAGGACCTCGAAGTACGGTCGCCGCGCCTGGCCGCGCCCGACCGACGGCGGCAGGACGTCGGGCACGCGGGAATCGCTCTCCTCGTCGGCCTTCCAGGGCTCGACGTCGTCTCGATAGCTGTTGCTGAGGAGCGCGCTGCTGATCCGCTGCACCAAGCGCGCGAAGCCGGTCCGGTCTCCGGTCTGCAAGCGCTCGTGCACCTGGGCCATCAATCCCGGGCCGGGATACGCGCAGAAACCTTCCAGCGGGGCGAGCTCGGCGAGCAGCTCCTTAGGATCACGACGCAATCCGCCCACCGGACCCGGGCCGGTTCCCATTGCTCTTGCGACGCGGTTCAGGGTGCGCCAGCGGTCGACTCGAGCCTCCGAGGCGGCAAAGAACTCGTTCAGACCGAGGACCCGCTCGGTCGATGTCGTGCTCATCAGAGAAACCTCCTCGTATGGATGCACGGGATCAGAAGAGATCCCGCTCCCAGTTGATGATGATCCGGAACTGATAGCCCAGTGTCTTGGCGTCCTGCTGATCGAG
>QHTE01000094.1 GCA_003220685.1 Candidatus Rokuibacteriota bacterium | reverse complement strand
CAGTGGGGAGCGCCTCGAGCTTCTTCGGGTTCCAGTGGATCTTCGCCATCTTGGAGCCGTCGGGGAAAGGCTTGCCGTTGCCCGGAATGCCGGACTGGTAGGCCTTGATCATCACGGGATCGGCGAGGATCACAGCCATCACCTTTTCGTTGTGACTGATGGCAACCGTCTGCCAGCCTTCGTATCCCCTGAACTCAGAGAACGCGAGCCCATTCGGCACTCGCACGGTGTACTTGGCCTGGCCAGTGTCCTGCGCGGAAACGGCCCTGCCGCCCAAGACGGCGAGCACCGAGACAGCGAGCGAGACCACAACGCTCACAACCGCCGGGATCCTTTTGCTCTTCACCGCCACTCTCCTCTCTTCATCTTCGGCTCAGACCACGTTGATCGTGAAGTCGATGTGGCATGGGAGTATGGGCACACCTGATGCGCGACGTCCACGAGAGCCTGAGGTTCGTGCCAGCCTCCGGGCCGCCGGGCGACGAAAGCTTGACGTCGAGTCCATCAGCCTTAAGAGTCACGTTCGACCCTAGAGGTTGCGTCGGACATGAACACGGCGAGACGCTGCCGCAGAAGCAGGCGGGATCGGTGAGCACGAGACTTTGCCGTCGGCACCGAGATGTCCAGACATTCCGCGACTTCGGCCATCGACAGGCCCTCGACGTCGTGCAGGATGGTCACGGCACGGTAGTGGTCCGGCAGCTCCTCGAGCGCCGAAGTCAAGACGCTCCGAAGCTCGGTCTGCACGGCCGGGTCGTCGAGCTCTGTCGACCAGTCGACGACCGAATCCGCATGACGCCCGTCCTCGTGGAAGGACGGGAGCACGTCGTCGAGCGAGATCTCGTCACGCCGATGCGCGCCGCGGCGGCGCCTCTGGTAGGCGGCGTTCGCCGCGATCCGATAGATCCATGATCCCAGCGCCGCATCCCCCCGGAACGTGTCGATGCTCCGGACCACGCTCCCGAACGCGTCCTGGACGGCTTCCTCGGCGTCCTGCTGGTTGCCGGTGATGCCGAGCGCCCGGCGATAGGCCCGGTCGCCGAACGTGGAGACGAGACGCTCGGCGGCGCTCGCTTCTCGCCGACGCAAGGCTTCGAGGAGTTCCGCGTCACGGTCGATAGCGGGGCGGTCCATTGTCAGCAGCATCAGTGCAACCTCTTCTTCAGCTCGGCAGCGGCGTGCAGCAGCGCCGAGCGAACGCCAGGGACTTGACTGATGGGGTTGAGCAGGCCGTAGTCGTGAATCAGGCCGTTGTGGCGGGTCGCGGTGACGTCGACGCCGGCCCGATCGAGCTTGCGGGCGAACGCCTCGCCCTCGTCACGCAGCACGTCCATTTCCGCCGTCTGGATCAGCGCCGGTGCCACCCCCTTGAGCCGCTCGAGCGAGGCCTGGAGCGGCGAGGCGTACACGTTCTCGCGCTCTCGCTGGTCGGTCGTGTAGTTGTCCCAAAACCACCGCATCATGTTCCGCGTGAGGAAGTGGCCTTCGGCGAATTGCTCGTACGACGGCGTGTCGAAGCGTGCATCCGTCACCGGCCAGAACAGAAGCTGGAACACGATGTTCGGCGTGCCACGATCCTTGGCCATCAGGCTGACGCTGGCGGCCATGTTGCCGCCCACGCTGTTGCCGACGACGGCGAGGCGCCGGCCGTCAATGCCGATTTCCGCGCCGTGCGTCGCGACCCACTTCGTTGCCGCGTACCCCTGGTAGATGGCGGTGGGATAGCGCGCCTCGGGCGATCGGTCGTACTCGACGAAGACGGCGGTCGCGCCCGATTCGGCGACGAGGTCACGCACGAAGCGCTCGTGCGTCGGAAAGTCGCCGAGCACCCAGCCGCCGCCGTGAAAGAACATGAAGCCGGGGAGCGTGCCGCCCACGCCGAGCGGCCGGACGATCACCAGCTTGACCGTCTGGCCGTCGCTGGTGATCGTGCGGACGCTGACGTCGGCCTTGGGCAGTTCGACCGGCACGCTCGATTGCGCCGCGACGAGGACACCGCGCGCCTCGGTCGGAGACAACTGCTCCATCGGCTTGCCACCGGCCGCCGCGAGCGCCTCGAGAAATTTCTGGATGTTCCGCTCGACGCCATCGCTTCCCGCTCTAGGGTTCGTCAACTTCGACTCCTCCTCGTCGAGGCCTCGATCGTTCTTGACGGGAGAGTACGCAGTCGCGGCTGAGAAGTCCTTGCGGCGGCCTGAATCGTTCTGAATGCTGGCGCCGTTGGTGAGCCAGATCGTCGTCACGGAATCGTAACAATGGACAGCCGGCTGTCCTGAATCATTCTGAAAATCCCTGAAAGGCGCCTGTACAATCCTCCGCGTGGCCGGCGCGTACGACCCTTTAGCTGTCCTGGAGTTCGGCCGGTTCCAGCTCGTGCCGTACCGCAGAGAATTCCTCGTGGACGGCCGGCCGGTCGCGCTGGGCGGTCGGGCCTTCGACACGCTGCTCGCCCTCATCGACGCGGGTGGGTCCGTCATCGACAAGGACCGGTTGCTGCGTCTGGTCTGGCCCGATCGGATCGTCGAGGAAAACAACCTTCAGGCCCAGATCTCCGCACTGCGCAAGGCATTGGGGACCGACCGTGATCTCATCCGAACGGTCGCGGGGCGCGGCTATCAATTCATCGGTCAGATCCACGCGGCCGCCGGTCCGTCGCCACCAGCGCCTTCGTCGAACCTGCCCCAGCCGGTATCTGAGCTGATCGGCCGTGACGCATCGCTACGCGAGATCATGGAGCTGGTCACGGTCGGAAGGCAACGGCTGGTGACCCTGACCGGAGCCGGCGGGATCGGCAAGACGCGCCTGGGTCTGGAGGTCGCGCGTCAGCTGCTGCCGAGGTTCGCCGACGGCGTCGGGCTGGCCGAGCTCGGACCGCTCACCAATCCGCAGCTCGTCCCGATTACCGTCGCGGCGGCCCTCAGTCTCACGCCCCTCAGCGGCACCGCCTCCGTCGAGCGGGTCGCGACGGCCCTCGGCGGGCGACACGTGCTCCTGCTGCTGGACAACTGCGAGCATCTGATCGACGCGGCGGCCCGCATGGCGGAGGCGCTACTGCGCGCCAGCGCGCTCGTCTGCGTCATCGCCACCAGCCGTGAGGCGCTGCGAGCGCCGGTGGAGTACGTCTACCGCGTGCCGCCGCTCGACGTGCCGGACGAAGACAACCTCGACGTGGATGACGTGCTGGGACACGGCGCCGTCAAGCTGTTCGTCGCGCGCGCGCAGGCCGCGGAGCCGCGCTACGTGCTCGACCGCCGACTCGCAGTGCCCACGGTGGCCATCTGCCGCCATCTCGACGGGATGCCGCTCGCCATCGAGCTCGCCGCCGCGCGCATCGCCGCGTTCGGAGTCGAAGGCGTCGCGGCGCGACTCGACGATCGCTTCCGGCTCCTCACCGGGGGTAGCCGTACCGCCCTCCCACGGCAGCAAACGCTGCGGGCGACTCTGGACTGGAGCCACGAGCTGCTCTCCGAGCCGGAGCGCGTCGTCTTGCGGCGCCTCTCGGTCTTCGTGGGAAGCTTCACGCTCGACGCTGCCGCCGCAATCGCGGCGAGCCCAGAGATCGCGGCCGCGGACGCCGTCGAGTGCGTGGCGAACCTCGTCGCCAAGTCGCTCGTCTCGGCCGACCTCGGCGTCGCCGTCACGTCGTATCGGCTGCTCGAGACGACGCGCGCGTACGCCCGCGAGAAGCTCGTCGAGAGCGGCGAGGTCGAGCGCTTCGGGCGACGCCACGCCGAGTATCAGCGGCAGCTCTTGGAGCGCGCGCAGGCCGAATGGGAGACCCAGCCCACCGCAGAGTGGCTGGCCGCCTACGGGCGCGAGCTCGACAACCTGCGCGCGGCGCTCGACTGGGCATTCGCGCCCGGAGGCGACGCGGCCCTCGGGGTGTCGCTGACGACGGCCGCGGTGCCGCTCTGGTTCCAGCTATCGCTGCTGGGCGAGTGTCGCGCGCGTGTCGAGCTCGCGCTGTCGACCTTGGCGGCGACCCCGGATCGCGACGCCCGCCGCGAGCTGCAGCTTCAGGCGGCGCTCGGCTGGTCGCTGATGTACACGACGGGGCCTGCGCGTGCGACCGGCGCTGCCTGGGCCACCGTGCTCTCGCTGGCGGAGGGACTCCAGGACACCGACTATCAGCTGCGCGCGTTGTGGGGACTCTGGGCCAGCCACATCAACAATGGGGAGTTTCGGCAGGCGCTGCGGCTGGCCGAGCGATTCGGCGCCCTGGCCACCAAGGCGAGCGATCCCTCCGACCCGCTCGTCGGCGATCGCATGCACGGCGCGGCGCTCCACTTCCTCGGAGAGCAGACTAGCGCGCGCGGCTACATCGAGCGCATGCTGGAGCGCTACGTGGCCCCGGTAAATCGATCGGACGTCGTGCGCTTTCAATTCGACCAGCGGGTGACCGCACGCATCACGCTGTCGCGCGTGCTCTGGCTACAGGGCTTCGCCGACCAGGCCTTGCGAACGGTCGGCGGCGCCATCGACGATGCGCTCGCGATCCAGCACACGCTGTCGCTGTGCAACGCGCTGGCCCAGGCGGCGTGTCCGCTGGCGATCGCCACGGGCGATCTGTCGGCGGCGGATCGCTACGCGACGATGCTCGTCCACTACACGGCGCGGCATGGCGCGGACGTGTGGCAGACGTACGGTCGATGCTTCAAAGGCATGCTGCTCATCAAGCGCGACGGTCTCGACGTCGGCTTGCCGCTCCTCGGCGCCGGGGTCGAGGAGCTGCGGAGCGCGCGGTTCGTTCAGTACTACACCGCGTTTCTCGCCGCACTGGCGGAAGGCCTCGCGGGCGCCGGGCAGGTCGTCCGGGGTCTCACCGCCGTCGACGAAGCGCTGGCGCGCTCGGACAAGAGCGAGGAGCGCTGGATCTTCCCCGAGCTGTTACGGCTCAAAGGTGAGATCGTCCTGTTGCAGACTTCGCCCAACACCGCCGCGGTCGCCGAGGACCACTTCCAGCAGTCTCTCGAAATGGCGCGCCGCCAGGGTGCGCTCGCCTGGGAGCTGCGGACCTCGACGAGCCTGGCCCGGCTCTGGCACCGACAGCACAAGACACCCCAGGCGCGGAAGCTACTGGCGCCCATCTATCGCCGCTTCACCGAAGGGTTCGACACCGCTGACCTCGTCACCGCGAAGGCGCTCCTCCAGTCGTTGCGGTAGCGATCTAAGGAAGGGACTCGCGTGGGAACGGTGGGTGAACAACTAGTCCAGGTCCTCCGTCAAGCCAAAGTCACGCGCGTGTACGGGGTCGTCGGTGACAGCTTGAATCCCCTCATCGGACCCTGTGCGACTCTATGAGGTCCCGGTGTGGTTCCCGATCCGGTTCGGCGAGCCGCCCGATCAACGCGGCCAAGCGGTGTCGTCATCGCTGACCTCCTAGAGAAGGGACGACACCGAGCTGCTGCATCAGGTCGAGCAGCGTCGCGACGCCCCAATGCTCGGTGATCTTGCCGTCGACGACCCGCATGGCGTCGACGGTGTAGAAACTGATCTTCTTCCCTGTGGGCGGAATACCGAGGAATTCTCCTTGGTGGGTGCCGTGATAGGTCTTGTAGGTGGTCACGAGGTCGCCGGCGGCCGCCTGCCAGTGGATCTCGGGACGGAAGTCGGGGAACGCGGCACGCAGGCGCTTGTACAGCGCTCTCACCCCGTCCTTGTCGGGTGTCGTGCCAGGCTGCGGCGTGTGGTCGACAAAATCATCGGCGAACAGTTCGTCGAACACGCGCCAGTTACCTTTGCCTTGTACTTCCTCGGTGTTCCGGCGAACTACGGCGATTGCTGCGTCACCCACGGTTGAATTACTCACTCTCGCAGCCTCCTGATTCGATGTGACACCTTGGTTTCAATGGGTCTTCTTCGCTACATCTTCCTATCAGTCAAGATAGTGGAGCGCTTCAGGGCGAGCTCGTTGCCGTCCTTACCGACGAGGCGCCACCGCGCGTCCGCCGTTTTGGCGAAGGGCAGGTAGCAAAATGGTAGCAGAGACGACGAAGGGGTCAGCGGCGGCGGCCGCTAACCCTCGTCTCTTCGTGATTGCGGGGGCTGGATTTGAACCAGCGGTCTTTGGTCATGAGTCGCATCGTTTCCGGGCATCGTGATCGGCTCGCGTAGGACAATCGTCCGACAGGTCCGCGTGATTCAACGGGTGGCCCCAACGGGATTCGAAACCCGTGTTTGGTCATGGCCACGTTTTCGTCACGCTTTTGAGTCCCTTCCACTGCAACGGACTCAAGAAAACCCGACGAGATTCAAACACGCCAGAGAAACGGGGCATTTCGCCTGGGCGGCGAGCACCGCCGCGCGCTCGGCGTCGGGTCGCTCACATCGACGATCGTCGCGTTCTTCATCCCCAGCACAGGGTCGGAATAGAACGGCGTGTGCCAGTGCGATATCCCGATCAGGACTCGTTTCTTGTATGCTCCGTTGTGGAGTCCACGGCCTATCGCACGCATTCTCGCAGCCAGCCGCGAAAGGGGGAACACCATGGCGTTTTACGAGAAGGGCCACGTCCGCATTCATTACCAGGAGGCCGGCTCCGGCTTCCCGCTGTTCGTCATCCCCGGCGGGGGCCAGAACTCGACCATCGGCTTCATGTCGGACCGGGCGCCGTTCAACGCGACCGAGGAATTCAAGGACGAGTACCGCTGTATCACGGCCGACCTGCGCAACGCGCCGAGCGGCCAGTCCTGGGGGCCGCTCGAGATCGATCGGCCGTGGGACTCCTATGCCGACGATCACCTCGCCCTCATGGATCACCTGGGCATCCGGCGCTTCATGGTGATCGGCTACTGCATTGGTGGCCCGTTCATCTGGAAGCTGGTCCAGCGCGCGCCGGAGCGCATTGTCGCCGCGGTCGTGTCGCAGCCCGTCGGCTTCCGCAAGGAATCGAACCCCATGTACGACAACAGCATGCAGACCTGGGGGCCGGCTCTGGTCAAGCAGCGGCCTGACCTCACGATGGACATGATCGACAAGTTCCTGACCCGGATGTACGTCACGAAAGCTGACTTCGTGTTCAGCGTGCCGCGCGACGTCGTCCAGGGCTGCCAGGCGCCCGTGCTGGTCATGCCGGACGAGACCCCATCGCACCCCTACGAGCCCGCCATCGAGTCGGCGATGCTGGCCCCGAAGTCCGAGCTGACCTTCTTCCCGTGGAAGGACACGAAGGA
>QHTE01000017.1 GCA_003220685.1 Candidatus Rokuibacteriota bacterium | reverse complement strand
CCAGAGCGGCGTGAGGCTGGCTTCCTCGTTGTAGACGGGGATGACGACCGAGAGGTCAGTCACCCGGCTCCCCCGCCGACACGCGCCGGGCCGTGCCCTGCCACTCAGCGACGAGCGTCTGCGGGAGGTTGAGCCGGTCGAGCACGCGGGCGATCGTGTGATTCACGATGTCGTCCAGATCTTTCGGGTGGTTGTAGAAGGCGGGCATCGGCGGCAGCAGCACCGCGCCCATCTCGGCGAGAGCCACCATGCACTTGAGGTGTCCGATGTGCAGCGGCGTCTCGCGCAGGAGCACGATGAGCGGGCGGCCTTCCTTCAAGGTCACGTCCGCCGCGCGCGCGATCAGTGAGTCCGTGTGGCACGACGCGATGGCGCCCGCGGTCTTGATCGAGCACGGCGCGATCACCATCCCGGCCGTCCGGAACGAGCCCGAGGCGATCGACGCGCCGATATCGCGGATGTCGTAGTGGTGCGCGGCGAGCGCTTCGACGTCTCGCACCGAATACGCGGTCTCCTCGACGATCGTCCGCTTGCCCGGCGCCGAGATGACCAGATGCGTTTGCACGTCGGCTTGCCCGCGCAGGATCTCGAGCAGACGGATCCCGTAGATCGCTCCGGTGGCGCCCGTGATCCCGATGACGAGGCGCTTCAGAGGCGGAACCTCTTGCGGAACACTTCCTCGCGCGTCTTCTCGTACAGCACCTCCCACTCGCGGCTGCCCTCCGGCATCGGACGCGAGTAGGATCCGAGGATCTTGCGCACCTCGCCGTCGATCGATTCGGCAAGCTTGGCTTCCTCGGTGAGCGCGCGGATGACCTCGGTCCGGACTTCGTCGGGGGCCTTGAAGCTCACGCCCGGCGTGGTGCCAAGCTCCTTCAGGATTTGATCGGCGAGGTGGAACAACCGTTCGCGGCTCATCCGCATCATCAGATGATGAACCCCCGCTCGCGCGCGAGCTTTTCCCTGACCTTGCCGAGCAGCTGGCGGTAGTCGGCGGCGGAGTCCTTGATCATCTTAGCGTGGTCCAGCAGGAGCTTGCGGGCTTCGGCGTCGAGCTGCTCTTCGGCGGCCAGGTTCTCGAGTACGACGTGGCGGATGGCGGCGCGCGCGGTGTTCTCGTCCTTGATATCCGCGACCTTCCGCACCGTCAGTCGCTTGACCACCGCGCTCGCCATGCGATCGGCAACCGCTGCGTGGCGAGGCATAACCCGGTCAGCCTACACGCGAGCGACGCGGAGTGTCAAGGAACGGACCGCTCGGCGCGGGGAGAACGACCGTCACGCGCGTGCCGATCGTCGGCGCGCTGTCGACGCGCACCGTTCCGCCGTGAGCCTCGACGAGCGCCTTCACGACGGCCAGGCCGATGCCGGTGCCGTGCGCCGCGCCCGCGGCATCGGGCACGCGATAGTAGGGCTCGAAGACGCGATGCACGACCTCGGCCGGAATGCCGCGCCCGGCGTCGGCGACCTCGATCGCCACCGCGCCGGCGAGCGCGCGGGCGCCCACGCGCACCGCGCTGCCGGCCGGCGAGTACTTGATCGCGTTCGAGATCAGGTTGGTCAAGACGCGCTCCAGGGCGTCGGGATCGGCGTCGACCACCGGCAGCGACGGCTCGCACTCCGTCGTGATCAGGTGCGTGGCGGTCCACTGGCGGAAGAGGTCGACCGTCGCTTCGATGGTCGGCTCGATCTTCACGGGAACGCGGCAAAGCGCCGGCTCGAGCCCCCGCTCGATCCGCGAGAGGTCCAGCAAGTCGCTGACGATCCGCGCGAGCCGCCGCGCCTCCCGGCGCATGACCTCTGCCAGCCGCGTGACTTCCTCGGGCGGAAGCCGCCGAAGCGCCAGGATCTCGCTGAAGCCCTGCAGCGCCGTCAGCGGCGTCCGGAGCTCGTGCGACGCGATCGCGACGAACGCCGACTTCGCTCGATCCAGCTCCTCGAGCTCGCGCCGCACCGCCGCGACGCGTTCCTCCAGCTCCGCGGCGAACCGGCGCTGGCGGGAGGCGAGCCGCGCATTCTCGAGCGCGACGCCCACGTGGGCGCCGATCGTCTCCAGGGCGGCCCGCTCGCCGACCGAGATCTCCCCGTTTCGCTCGACGGCCAGCACACCGACCGGGTATCCGCCCGATATCAGCGGCGTGGCGAAGGCGCGGCGCGGGCGTGCGTCGTGGCCCGTGTCGCTGACGAACGCGGGCTCGCCGGTGTCGAGCACGCGCGCGACCAGCGAGCGAGCGGCCACGCACTCTCCGCCGGCGACGGCGAGCCGCTCCCCATCGCGGGCCACGAGGGCGATCTCGTCGACGCGTAGACGGTCGGCCAGCGCGGCCCGCAGCCGAGCCAGCGCCTGGTCGAGCGGCGCCTCGCCGGCCAGGGTTCGCTGGATCGTCACGAGGATCTCGTACCGTCGGCGGTGCCGGCCGGCGCGACCTCGCAGCGCGCCGCTCAGCACGCCCACCAGACCCAGGACCGCGAAGGTGACCAATCCCTCGACCGCTTCGTCGGTGAGACCCGACCGTTCGATCTCCGGCAGGAGCAGCGGCGCGCTCAGCAGCGCGGCGGTCGCGGCGGCCAGCCCCCCACCGACGGCACCGAACCGCAGGGCGGCCGCGACGACGGGCACCAGATAGGCGTGACGGATGAGCGATGCGGGCCCGCTCTCGTCGAGGGCGATCAGCGCGGTCACCGCCACGAGGGCCGCCGCGACGAGGCTCATCGGACTCCGAGCGTCCGGTAGGCCGCGAAGAGAGGAGCCAGCAGTTGATCGCGCCGAGCAGTGCCAGGTAGAAGACAGCGCCGATCATCAGCTCGACGCTCTTGGGCAGGAGCGGATCGACCAGGTAGCGGAGCACGTACGCGCTCGTCGCGACGGTCGACGCGGCGGCGAACGACCATCGCCGCTCGGCTCGGCGGAACAGCGCGCCGCGAAAGAAGCACTCGCCGGCGAGCACGTTGGCGCCGACGTCGTACCCGATCGCGACGAGCACCTCGAGCGCCTGGTCGAGGCGCACGTGAAGGCCGAGAGTCCTGGAGGCCGAAACGAGCAAGTGGCTCGAGAGACCCGCGCCCACGAGGACGCCGGCGGCCACCCGCCCGGGTGACACCGCGGTGCCGAGGCCCAGGCTCGTGAGCCGGCCGCGCGCCGCGAGCGAACCGACCCAGAGGCCGGGGCCGAGATACGCGAGCGCGCCGAGCGGAGAGATTTGCGCGGTGGCGGCGGCCAGCCCAATGAGCGAGACCGCGACACTGCTCGACGCGACGCCGGCTCGCGCCCAGGCCAGCGCGGTGGCGAGCAGCGCGCCGTGCGCGGCCGTCACACCGGCGACGCGCGCCGCGTGGGCCGGCAGCACCGCGAGCTCGACCAGGGCCGCAACCGTCGCGGCGCCGGCGGCCAGCGCGGCGAGCAGCGCCAGCGGCGTGTCGGCGAGGAGGTGCTCAGCGCGAGGGGCGTAGGGCTGATCGAGGGCCCACATCGGGCTTCGCGGTCGAGAGCGCTTCGATCAGTCCGACGAAGGCGGAGACCGCGTCCTCGTCGAGGGTGAGCCCCGCCGCGGAGGTGAGGTGCTCGAGCGCCGTCGCGTGGGACAGCGCCGCGCGATAGGGTCGATTCGACGTCAGCGCATCGTAGACGTCCGCCACGGCGATGATGCGCGCGCCGAGCAGAATCTCGTCCCCGGCCAGCCCATCCGGGTAGCCCGAGCCGTCCCAGCGCTCGTGGTGGTGACGGATCATCAGGGCGCCCCCGGTGAAGAAGTCGAACGGCGCGACGATCTGCGCGCCGATCAGCGGATGGTTGCGCATCACCGTCCATTCCTCGGGGTCGAGCGCGCCGGGCTTTCGGAGCACGCCCTCGGGAATGCCGATCTTGCCGATGTCGTGGAGCAGACCCGCCTGGCCGATCATGTCGACCTCGCCCGGCGGCAGCCCGAGCGCCGCCGCGACGCCGCGACTCCAGGCGCCGACCCGCTCGGAGTGGCCCCGCGTGTACGCGTCCTTCGCCTCGAGCGCGTTGGCCAGCCCGAGCAGTGACTGATAGATGGCGCGCTGCACCTGCTGATAGAGGCGCCGCACGTCCTCGGCGTAGCGCAAGGTTTGCTGGTACGCGGCGTTGAGCCGGCGATAGGCAACGGTGAGGTCGTCGCCGGGGGCGGCGTTCACTCGCGTTGCCATACGGCGGCGTGCGGCACCACGCTCTCGACGAGCGAGAGCAGGCGCACCGGCGAGAACGGCTTGGTCAAATAGTGATTCGCGCCGGCGGCGAGGCCGCGGGCGATGTCCGATTCCTGCGCCGCCGCGGTCAGCATCACGATCTTCGTCGCGGCGAATCTCGGATCGCTCCGCAGCCGCGCGCAGACCTCGAGCCCGCTCATGTCCGGCAGGCGGATGTCGAGGAAGATCAGCCCGGGGCGCACTGCTTCCGCGTGCGCGAGCGCGGTCTCGCCGTCGAAGGCGTCGATCACGGCGATGCGCTCGTCCTCGAGGGTCAGGCGGATGAGGTCGATCACGTGCGGCTCGTCGTCGGCGATCAGGACCGTCAGCATGCCGCTCTTCCAGCGCAAGCGCGATGCCAGCGCTCGGCCCTCGGGGCGACGCGGACTTCTCTGACGCGCGCATCCGCCGCCGCCCAGCGACGCGGGCGGCGCGCCCACTCCGCTGGGCAACCGCGGTGCGCGCGGCGGGCTACTTCACCTCGACGGTGCCCTTCATGCTCGGTTGGAGACCACAGCTGTATTCGTAGACGCCCGCGGTGGCGAAGGCCTGCGTGCGGCTCTGACCCTTGAGGAGCACGGCGGACCGCTCCTGGCTCTGCGCGATCGTGATCTGGTGCGGCGAGTCGTCGCCGTTGGTCCACGTCACGTATTGCCCGGGCGCGATGGTCAGCTTGCTCGGGCCAAACGCGAACCCGGCGATGCCGACGTCATTCGGGCTGGTCTTCATCGGCACGGGCCCATCCGGCGCCTGCCCCGACAGCCGGGCCAGCGAGATCACGAAATCCTGCTTCGCGTGAGGCTTGTGGCACTGGAAGCACGCCTTGTAGTTCGCCTTGTCGTTGAGTTTCTGATCCGCCGTGAAGGCCGAGTACTCCCATTCGCCGTTGCGGATGTCGTCCGGATACTCCGTGCCCCAGCCCGTCCGCTTTTTCCATAACGGTGAAGCCGACGAGCCCCCCTCACGAATCGACCGTCGCCGTCCCTGATCGGGTTACCGGCGTCGTCGACCTGCGCCTTGTACTGGATCAACGTCAGGACCGTGCCGCTCGGGATCGGCTTGCCCTCTCGCGCCGCCTTGACGGCCTCCGGGGTGCCGTAGAGCTCGCGATACTGCTTGTTGTCGTATCGGTCGACCGTCGCGTAGAGGACGTGGTCCTTGTATCTCGCCGGGAAGGCGATCTTCTCCGGGCCGGCCGTGCCGGGAACCGCGGCGAGGCGAGGAGCGGTGCGATCAGGGCCACGACGACGGATGCTCGATGGCTCACAGGGCCTCCTGTCGGGCGCGGGTCGAGTTGGTGGCGGCCCGAATTCTACTGTCTTACGTCGCAGGTGTCTTACGTCGCAGGTCGGTGAACGGATGTCTAGCGCGCGCGGCCGGCGGTCAGGAGTCGCGCGAGCGCCCGCGCCAGCGCCTCGAGGGCCCGAAGGTAGTCGACTTCTTCGTCGGAGCGGCCGGAGAGCCGTCGCTCGGCCCGGTCACGGGCGCGCTCGGCACGTACCCGGTCGATCTCCTCCTGGCGCTCGGCCGTGTCGGCGAGGACGATCACCTTGTCGTTCCTCACCTCGGCGAAGCCTTTCGCCACCGCCAGGGAGCTCTCGTCGCGCCCGATCCGGTACATGAGCTCGCCGATCCCGAGGGTGGTCAGAAAGGCGGCGTGACCCGGCAGCACGCCGAAGTAGCCCTGGCTGCCGGGGATGACGATCTCGTCGACCGTCTCGGCCACGACCAGGCGCGTCGGGGTGGCGATCTCGAGCGTGAGCCGGTCGGCCACTGCTAGCCGCTCGCCGCGAGTTTCTTGGCCTTGTCCATCGCCTCGCCGATGTCGCCGACCATGTAGAAGGCCTGCTCGGGCAGCTCGTCGTGCTTGCCGTCGACCACCTCGCGGAAGCTCTTCACGGTGTCCGCGAGCTTGACGTACCGACCGGGCTGCCCGGTGAACTGCTCGGCGACGAAGAACGGCTGCGACAGGAACCGCTGGATCTTGCGCGCGCGCGCGACGATCAGCTTGTCGTCGTCCGAGAGCTCCTCCATCCCGAGGATCGCGATGATGTCCTGGAGATCTTTGTAGCGCTGGAGGATCAGCTGCACGTCGCGCGCCGTGCGGTAGTGCTCGGCGCCGAGGATGTTCGGATCGAGGATCCGCGAGGTGGAGGACAGCGGATCGACGGCCGGATAGATCCCGAGCTCGGTGAGCGGGCGCGAGAGCACGGTGGTCGCGTCGAGGTGCGCGAAGGCCGTGGCCGGCGCCGGGTCGGTGATGTCGTCGGCCGGCACGTAGATCGCCTGCACCGAGGTGACCGAGCCCTTCTTGGTCGACGTGATGCGCTCCTGCAGCTGGCCCATCTCGGTGCCGAGGGTCGGCTGGTAGCCGACCGCGGACGGCATCCGGCCGAGCAACGCCGAGACTTCGGAGCCGGCCTGCGTAAATCTAAAAATGTTGTCGATGAACAGCAGCACGTCGCGGCCTTCCTCGTCGCGAAAGTACTCGGCGGCGGTGAGGCCGGTCAGACCCACGCGCAGGCGCGCGCCGGGCGGCTCGGTCATCTGGCCGAAGATCAGCGCGGTCTTCTCGATGACGCCCGATTCCTTCATCTCGTGATAGAGGTCGTTGCCCTCGCGCGTGCGCTCGCCGACGCCGGCGAACACGGAAATGCCGCCGTGCTGCTTGGCGATGTTGTTGATCAGCTCCTGGATGAGGATGGTCTTGCCGACGCCGGCGCCGCCGAAGAGCCCCGTCTTGCCGCCCTTCGTGTACGGCTCGAGCAGGTCGACGACCTTGATGCCCGTCTCGAACATCTCGACCTTCGTCGACTGGTCCTCGAATGGCGGAGCCGGGCGATGGATCGGGTACGTCTTCTTCGCGTGGATGGCGGGGCCCTTGTCGACGGGCTCGCCGACGACGTTGAGGATCCGCCCGAGCGTCTCCGGCCCGACCGGGATCGAGATCGGCGCGCCCGTGTCGTTCACCGTCATCCCGCGCCGGAGCCCGTCGGTCGAGGCCATGGCCACCGTGCGCACCTGACTCTCGCCCAGGTGCTGCGCGACCTCGAGGGTGAGCTTCTGCGAATACGCGAAGACGTCCTTGTTCTCGACGCCCTCGACCAGGAGCGCGTTGTAGATGGCCGGCAGACGGCCGGCTTCGAATTCCACGTCGACGACCGGCCCGATGACCTGGACGATTTTCCCGGTGCTCATGCCTCCGCTCCTTGCTTGAGGGCCTCGGCGCCGCCGACGATGTCGAGCAGCTCCTTGGTGATCTTCTCCTGGCGCGCCTTGTTGAATTGGATCGTCAGGACGTCGATCATCTCTTTGGCGTTCTTCGTCGCGGCTTCCATCGCCGTCATGCGCGCGCCGTATTCCCCGGCCAGCGACTCCATGAGCGCGCGGAAGACCTGCGTCCGCACGTGCCGGGGCAGCAGCTCGTCGAGGATCGCCTTCGGATTCGGCTCGTAGAGATAGTCCACCGCCGTCCCGTCCGTCTCGCCCTCGGCCTTGCGCGGAATCGGCAGGAGCTGCTCGCGGACCGGGCGCTGGACGACGACCGAGCGAAATTCGTTGTAGACGAGGACCACCTCGTCCACCTCACCGTCGAGGTACTGCTGCATGAAGTAATCGGCCAGCTCGGCCGCGTGCGAGTACGCCAGCCGATCCCAGAAGCCGATCATGTCGCGCTTGATGGTCCACGGGCGGCGGCGATAGAAGTCGCGCGCCTTGCGGCCCACCACCACCAGCGTGACCTCGGTGGTGCTGGACTGACGGACCAGCTCGAGCGCGCGCCGGATGACGTTGGAGTTGAACGCGCCCGCGAGGCCCTTGTCGGCCGTGACGATCACGATCTGGCGCCGCGGCCCTTCCCGCGGCTCGAGGAGCGGATGCGGGGCGCCGTCGCTCCCCGACGCGGCCGAGACCAGGTTGCCGAGCAGCTCGCCCATCTTGGCTGCGTAGGGTCGCGCCGCGAGGATGCGCTCCTGGGCGCGGCGCAGCTTCGCCGCCGCGACGAGTTTCATCGCGCGCGTGATCTTCTGCGTGGACTGGACGGATCGGATCCGCCGCTGGATGTCGCGGAGGGTCGCCATGGCCTCGGGACGCTAGGCCGCCTTGATGCCCTTGGCGGCGACGAACTCGGTCCTGGCGTCGGTGACCGCCTTCGCGAGCTGCTCGCGCAGCGCGTCCGAGAGCTCCTTCTTGTCACGGATGTCCGTGAGGATTTGCGGCGCGCGCCGCTCGAGATAGCTGTAGAGGAAGGGCTCGAACTCGCGAATGGCGTCGACCGGCAGCTCGTCGAGCATGCCCTGCGTGCCGGCAAAGATGATCACGACCTGCTTCTCGACCGGCACCGGCTGGTACTGACCCTGCTTGAGGAGCTCGACCATGCGCTGACCGCGGGCCAGCTGCGCCTGCGTGGCGCGGTCGAGATCGGAGCCGAACTGGGCGAACGCGGCGAGCTCGCGGTACTGCGCGAGGTCGAGCCGCAGCTTGCCGGCGACCTGACGCATGGCCCGCACCTGCGCCGAGCCGCCGACGCGCGAGACCGAGAGGCCGACGTTGACGGCCGGCCGGATGCCGCCGTAGAAGAGGTCGGACTCCAAGTAGATCTGCCCGTCCGTGATCGAGATGACGTTGGTCGGGATGTACGCGGACACGTCGCCGAGCTGCGTCTCGATGATCGGCAGCGCCGTCAGCGATCCGCTGCCCAGATCGTCGTTGAGCTTCGCCGCGCGCTCGAGTAGCCGCGAGTGGAGATAGAACACGTCGCCGGGGTACGCCTCGCGACCCGGCGGCCGCCGCAGCAGCAGCGAGAGCTGGCGATACGCGGCAGCGTGCTTCGAGAGGTCGTCGTAGATGCACAGCGCGTGGCGCCGGGAGTCGCGGAAGTACTCGCCCATCGTGACGCCGGTGTACGGCGCGATGTACTGCAGCGGCGCCGGCTCGGACGCCGAGGCCACGACGATCGTCGTGTATTTCATAGCGCCCGAGCCTTCCAGCACCTTCATGACCTGCGCGACCGTCGAGAGCTTCTGCCCGATCGCGACGTAGAAGCAGAAGACGTCCTGTCCCGTCTGGTTGATGATCGTGTCGATGCCGATGGCGGTCTTGCCGGTGCCCCGGTCGCCGATGATGAGCTCGCGCTGGCCGCGCCCGATCGGGATCATCGCGTCGATGGCCTTGAGCCCGGTCTGCAGCGGCTCCTTCACGGGCCGGCGATCGACGACGCCCGGCGCGTAGCGCTCGATCGGGCGGAACTCCTTGGCGGCGATCGCCCCCTTGCCGTCGACCGGCTGCCCCAGCGCGTTCACGACGCGCCCGATCAGCGCCTCGCCGACGGGCACCTGCGCGATGCGGTTGGTGCGCTTGACGATGTCGCCTTCCTTGATGACCTTGTCGTCGCCCAGGAGCACGACGCCGACCTGGTCCTGCTCGAGGTTGAGCACCATGCCGACGACGTCGCCCGGGAACGTGAGCAGCTCGCCCGCCATCGCCTTCTCGAGCCCGTGGACGCGCGCGATACCGTCGCCGACCTCGATGACCCGCCCGACCTCTTGCAGGTCGATCTCCGCCTCGTAGCCCGCCAGCTGGCGCTTGATGATTTCGCTGATCTCTCCGGCCCTGATCATCGCTCTCTCCTGTCCCCTACTCCTGCGCGAGGCGTCGGTGCATTCGCGCGAGCTGTCCGTCCAGGCTCCCGTCGACGAGCAGGCTGCCCACCTCGGCCACGAAGCCGCCGAGCAGCTCCCGGTCGGCGACCTCCTCGAGCACGACCTGTTTGCCACCCAGGGCACGGCTCAGCTTGCCCGTCAGGGCCGTGCGCTCGGCGTCGCTGAGGGGTACCGCGGTGCGCACCCGGGCGCGGGCGCGATTCTCGGCTTCGTCGTGGAGCTCACGGAACGCCGCGACGATCGCCTCCAGATGGTCGGCGCGTCCCTGCGCGGCCACCAGCGAGAGGAAATCCTGGGTGAGCTTCGAGACCTGGAGCCGGCGCGCCACCTCGGCCGCGACGCCGCGCTTGGCCGCCGACGTCACCCACGGGCGCGCGAAGAACGCGCGGAGACCGGGCTCGCTGGCGAACTGCGTCGCGACGGCGTCGAGCTCGCGGGCGATGGTGTCCACCTGGTTGCGCTCGCGGGCGAGCTCGAAGAGCGCCTTCCCGTAGGAGCGGGCGACGCCGGGCGAGGCCTTCACCTAGCTGCCGACCTTGGCAATCGCGTCGGCGACGATGCGCCGGTGGTCTTCGTCGCGCAGGCTCCGGCGCACGAGCTTCTCGGCGACCGCCGTCGCCAGGTCGGCGACTTCGCGGCGCAGCTCGTCGCGCGCGCGGCGCACGTCCGCGTCCATCTGCGCCTTCGCGGTCTCGACCAGGCGCTGCGACTCGGCGCGCGCGGCGTCGACCAGGCGCTTCTGCTCGTCGGCCGCATCCTTCAACGCCTGCGCGCGGATGGCCGCTGCCTCGGCGTGGGCCGCGCGGAGCCGCGCCTCGTTCTCCTCTTGCTGGCGAGCGGCCTGTGCGCGCGCCGCCTGCGCTTCGTCGAGGGATTTCTGGATCGCCTGCGTGCGCTCGGCCATCTTCGCGAGGAACGGCTTGTAGAGCAGCCGCTGGAGGATCAGCAAGAGGATGATGAAGTTGAGGAACTGGATGATCAGCGACTTGTCGAGGCTGATCAGGCCGCCGCTCTCGTGCCCGCCCCCGGCGGCGGCCCACGCGACACACGGCGCCAGCAGCACCAGCAGGACGGCGACACGCGCGACGGTGCTGATCCGTTGCCGTTCACGCTGATACATTCGGAGGTCTCCTCGATCTCGAAATGCCCGACGAAGGTTTGTGAAAACTATCACGCAATTCCGCTCGGTGTCAATCGCCCGCGCTCAGTCGCGCGAGCGCACGATAACCCCGCCCCCGACGACGACGTCGCCGTCGTAGAAGACCACCGACTGGCCGGGACTCACGGCCCGCTGCGGGGCATCGAAGACGACTTCCGCCCGGTTCCCGTCCAGCGCGCGCACGGTGGCTGCGGCCGGCTGGTGGCTGTGGCGGATCTTGGCGGCGACCCGCAGCGGAGCGATCGGCGGCGCGCAGGCGATGAAATTCACCGCGGTCGCCACGAGGCGGTCGCGCTCGAGGTCGGCCGCCTCGCCGACCGTGACCGTATCGCGCTCGGGGTCGAGGTCGACGACGTAGAGCGGTCGACCGGTCGCCAGGCCGAGCCCGCGCTTCTGGCCGACCGTGAAGCCCGCGATGCCCGCGTGGGCGCCGAGCGTGTTGCCGCGCCGATCGACGACCGCGCCGGGCCGAAAGACCTCGGGCGCGCGCCGGCGGAGGAAGCCGCGGTAGTCGTCGTCGGGGACGAAGCAGATGTCCTGACTCTCCGGCTTGTCGGCCGTGACCAGCCCGAGGCGGCGCGCCCGAGCGCGCACCTCGTCCTTCGTCAGCTCGCCCACCGGGAACCGCGCGGCGGCGAGCTGCTCCTGCGTGAGCGGCCAGAGAAAATCGGTCTGATCTTTCCGCGAGTCGCGGGCCCGCAGGAGCAGATGGCGGCCCGTCGCGCGATCGCGCCCGATCCGCGCGTAGTGCCCGGTAGCGACGGCCACCGCGTCCCATGCGCGCGCGCGGCCGAGCAGTGAGCCGAACTTTAGGTTACTATTACACGACAGGCACGGGATCGGTGTCCGGCCTCTCCCGTATGACTCGACGAACTCGCCTATCACCTTTTGGTTAAATTCTTCGTCCATGCTCAGGAGGTAGTGCGGGATCCCGAGGGCGCGCGCGACCTGGCGCGCGTCCTCGACCGCCTCGGTGCCGCAGCAGCTCCCGAACCGCTTCGTCGGCTCCTCCGTCTCCCGCCGCGGCCAGACGCGCATGGTGACCCCGACGACGTCGCAGCCCTGCTCGACCAGCAGCGCCGCGGCGACCGACGAGTCGACGCCTCCGCTCATGCCGACGACGATACGTTCTGCCATCACGTTCCTGGTGCGGGATCTTGCTGGGCGCGGCGAATCGCCTCTGCGCGGCCCTAGTGCTGGGCGCCGAGCAGCTCGGAGAGACGCTCGAGCTCCTCCGACGTCGCGTAGCTGACCTCGATCTTACCCTTTCGCTCGTTGCCGATGATCCGCACGCGCGTCATCAGCCCCCGCTGGAGCGCCTCCTCAAGGGCCGCGAGCTCGACCGACCGCCGCCGGCCCTTGCGTGGCGTCACGCCGCGGGCTTCGGCGGCCGACTCCTTCGCGCGGATGGAATCCTCGGTCGTGCGCACGGACCAATCGTTCGCCAAGATCTCGTCCCGCAGCCGGAGTTGCTCCGAGACCGTCGACAGCGCGAGCAGTGCGCGCGCGTGGCCCATCGTCAACCGCCCGCTTCGAAGATCGGCTTGAATCTCCTCCGGGAGCCTCAACAATCGGAGACAGTTCGCAATCGACGTGCGGTCCTTGCCGATGCGCTGCGCCAGCTCCTCCTGGGTCCACGCGAATTCCGCCAGCAGCTTCTGGTAGGCCTGCGCCGCCTCGATCGGGTTCAGGTCCTCGCGCAGGAGGTTCTCGACGAGCGCGAGCTCGATGCTCTGCGCGTCCGTCGCCTCGCGCACCATCGCGGGAATCCGAGCGAGCCCCGCCTGGCGGGCCGCCCGCCAGCGGCGTTCGCCCGCGATAAGCTGGTACGACCCCCCGAGTCGACGGACGATGATCGGCTGGATCACGCCGGAGGATTTGATCGAGGCGGCGAGCTCGTCAAGCGCCGTGAAGTCAAAAACCTTCCTGGGCTGATTCGGGTTGACCTCGATCTGGTCGATCGGCACGTCGACGAGGGTCTCCACCTCGGTTGGCTCCGAGGCCAAGAGCGCTCCTAAGCCGCGACCGAGCCCCCGCTTAGTAATCATGGTTCAGCACCTCCCTCGTCAGTTCGAGATAGGCCACGGAGCCACTGGACCTGAGATCGTGGAGCATGACCGGTCGGCCGTGGCTCGGCGCTTCCGTGAGACGGACGTTGCGCGGAATGACGGTGTCGAATACCTGCCCCGGGAAGTATCGGTTCACCTCGTCGCGGATCTGGAGCGCGAGGCTCGTGCGGCCATCGAACATCGTGAGCAGGATTCCCAGGAGATCGAGGCCCGGATTCAGTTTGTCCCGGACCAGCTTCACGGTCTTCTTGAGCAGATGAGCCAGCCCCTCAAGCGCGTAGAACTCGCACTGCAGCGGGACGAGGACTCGATCCGCCGCGACAAGCGCGTTGATAGTCAGCAGACCGAGCGATGGCGGGCAATCGACGACGATGTAGTCGTACGCGGCCGAAACCGGCTCGAGCACCTCGCGCAGTTTGTGCTCGCGTCGCTCGACACCGACGAGCTCGATCTCGGCCCCGACCAGATCGATGTCCGCCGGCAGCAATCGCAGGCCCGGCACGACTGTCGGTCGGATCGCCTTCTCCGCCGCCTCTCCCCCCAGTAGCGCGTGATAGACCGTGGGATGGAGGCCGCTCTTCTGGACGCCCAACCCGGTCGTCGCGTTGCCTTGCGGATCAAGGTCGACCAGAAGAGTTGGGCGTTCGGCGAGAGCGAGCCCTGCAGCGAGGTTGACGGCTGTCGTCGTCTTGCCCACGCCGCCTTTTTGGTTCACGATCGCAAGGGTTCTAGCCACTCGAATGTTCCACGACGCACAGCGCTCCATCGGCGCGAATGTTCCACGACGCACACAGCATTATCAACACGTGTTTACCACTTGGGCCGTGTTCCACGCGCAACACTTTCCACAGTCTTCGGTGTTGAGTCAAATTTTCCGTTAATTGCTTCTCGTGGGATGCCTGGCGGGGGGCTCCTGGTCTCTTCGGTACACCGCAAAGCGGCGAGTCGTCCCTCTCCGGATCCCGGGAACGGTGACCCATGCGGCACCGGAAATGGCCCTTGGCTTCGGCGGGCCCGATGCGACGACAATGCCCCGACCCGGCAACAACAGAGTCGTGGCCACAGGGATCATCGCCTCGACGTCGCCGGCGCAGCGCATGACGACCGCATCGAACTGGCCTCCGAGCTCTCGTGCGAGGCTCTCGACCCGACCCTCGATAATACGGACGCCGGGGAGCTGGATCGTCCGGATGGCGCTGGTGAGGAACATCGCGCGCCGCCGACGCGACTCGATCAGTGTGAGCTCGAGATCCCGCCGAACGATCTTGAGCGGAAGCCCCGGCAGGCCGGCGCCCGAACCCACGTCCGCCAGCGACCTGACGGCGGGGGGCAGGAGCCCTAGGAAGAGGAGACTGTCGAGGAAGAGATGTTCCACGATCCACAACGGGTCGGCGGAGCCGACAAGGCGATGGGCCTTCTGCCACTTGACCAATAAGCCTAGATACCTTTCGAAGTCATCGCTCTCGCCGGCCGTCAGGGGCCTTCCAAGGATGGTCGCGGCCCCGTCCTCCAGGGCCTCGAGCGGGGTCACTTGCCGAGGCAGAACGTCGAGAAGATGTGGTCCAGCACAGCGTCGCCCACGTCGACGCCCAGGACTTCTCCGGTAAGTCGCAGCGCGTGCCTCAAGTCGACGAGTGCCGCTTCGAGTGGCATCTCATGTAGCGCTTCGGCGCTCGCCGCGAGCGCTCCAGCCAGCGCTTCGATCAGCTCGAGTTGGCGGAGGGAAGTGACGATGCCGCCTTCGTCGCCGGCCGCGGCCGCGCGCTGCTCGACGTCCTGAGCGAGGCGCTCGAGCAGCGCGTCGACCCCTCGGGGGTCGACAGTGCAGACATCCACGGCGTCGGGCAGCGCCCGAGCCTCGGCGTGAGCGGGGAGATCGCTCTTCGCCCGCACGACGACACGCGCGCGTCCGGCCGTTTCGCTCAGTACGCGTCGATCCGGGGAAACGCTCCCGTCCAGCACGACGAGGAGAAGATCGCTCTCGTCCATCGCGAGTCGACTACGCCGGATGCCTTCGGCCTCGATTTCGTCTCGCGGCGCATCGAGACCGGCAGTATCGAGAAGGCGAACGGGGACGCCGGCGAGGGCGATCGTTCCTTCCACGACGTCGCGTGTGGTGCCCGGAACCGGCGACACGATCGCGCGGTCGCGTCCGAGCAGCGCATTCAGCAAGCTCGACTTGCCCGCATTCGGTGGTCCGACGAGCGCGACGGTGATGCCGTCGTGGACGACGCGGCCATGACGAGCCGCCGCGGCCCAACGGTCGACGTCGGTGCGGAGCCTCGCGACCGCCGCGCGGGCCCGATCGAGATCGTGGCCGATGCGCTCCTCGGGAAAGTCGAGCTCGACCTCGAGACCGGCGATGAGCTCGACGAGCGCGGCTCGCAGGGCGCGAACGCGATCGGCGAGCCCGCCCGCCAGCGCGCGCGCCGCGAGCGCCACGGCGCGATCGGTCCGGGCGCCGATCATCAGCGCGACGGCCTCGGCCTGAGCGAGATCGATCCGCCCGTTGAGGAACGCACGCCGCGTGAACTCGCCTGGCGTCGCCAGGCGCGCGCCGCCGGCGACGATCCATCGGGTCACCATACGCAGAAGCGCCGGCGAGCCGTGACACGAGAGCTCGACGACGTCCTCGCCGGTATACGAGCGCGGCGCGAGCATGACGGCGCAAAGCGCCTCGTCGGCGCGCTCGCCGCTCTTGCCGTCGACGATGCCGACCCGGCGGAGCACGTGCGAGGGAAACGCGGGCAGCGGGATCGCGCTGCGCAGCAGGGGGGTCACGATCGCGATCGCGTCCGGCCCACTCACGCGAATCACCCCGACGGCGCTCTCGCCGATCGCCGTCGCGATCGCGACGATCGTGTCGTCGGCGCGCGGGGGCTCAGGCCCGGCCGGCGTCTTTGGCCTCGCGCGTCGCGCGCGTGCGCGCGGGTCGATCCATGAGCTTCTGCTGCAGGATCTGCAGGATGTTGGACACCGTCCAGTAGAGCACGAGGCCCGAGGGCAGATTGAGGAACATGAAGGTGAAGATGATCGGCATGAACAGCATCATTCTCGCCTGACGCGGATCGCCCATCGTCGGCGTCATCTTCTGCTGCACGAACATCGTGATGCCCATGAGCACCGGCAGCACGTAGATCGGATCGTGCGCCGCCAAATCGCAGATCCAGAGGTCGAACCAGATGAAATGTCCGAAGCACAAAAACGGCGACCCCTGCAGCTCGACCGCCACCGACAGCGCCAGGTAGAGCGCGTAGAAGATCGGGACCTGCGCGATCATCGGCAAGCAGCCGCCCATCGGATTCACGCGGTGCTTCTTGTAGAGCGCGAGCGTCTCGCGCTGGAGCGCCTGCGGGTCTTTCTGATATTTGCTCCGGAGCGTGTTCACCTGCGGCTGCAACGCCTGCATTGCTTTCATCGACCGCATGCTCTTCACGGTCAGGGGATAGAACAGCACCTTCGATACGACGGTGAGGAGGATGATGGCGACGCCGTAGTTGCCGACGTGCTTGAAGGTCCAGTTCAGCAGCAACAGAATCGGGACGCCGAGCCACTCCATCGGCAGCCCGCCCCACTTGCGGGGCAGGGGGAATCCGCCGAAGTTGATCGTGTCCTGCAGGCCGAGCGCCTTCAGGCGGTCGTACTCTTTGGGGCCGGCGTAGAGTACGACGTTGCCTTCCCACGCTTGGCCTGGCCCGATCGTCGGCGTGGCCCTGACGGCGATGGTCGCGCGCCCCGCGGGTGTTGTATCGCCGGTCTTCGCGTCGGGCAGCTTACCGTCGGTTGCGGCGACGACCTTGAACCCGGGGGCCTTTGGGACGAGGGCGGCGAGGTACCACACGCTATCCAGCGCGATCCAGTCGCCGTCCGCGACGATGTTGTATGCAGCCACTAAGTCATCGATTCTATTGACAGATCCTTGGGTCGCCACGACGATCTCGGTTGGATGCTGACCCTGGAACTTCTCGGGAGTCGCACGCCACGTCTGGCGCGTGAACCACGGGAAGCTGAGCACGGTCGTTCGCGGCGCTGCGCCCGGATTCTCGACGCGAATGTTCGCATCAATCGCGTACCCGTCGGGATGGAATCTGAGCGTCTGGCGGATCTTGAGGCCGGCGGCTTCGCCCGACAGCACCAGTTCGCCGGGCTTGTCCGTGATGAATAGGGCGTCCTTGTCGAAGCTCATCGGGACGACTTCGCCGGGACTGTTACCACCAGGCGCCAGCTGGAGCCCAGCCGGGCCGAGGTCGCCGACGATCACCATCGGCTTCTCGCCTCGATACCGGAGCACCAGCTCCTGGAGCTTTCCGCCCTCGCTGCTCACCACCGCGCGATAGAGCGGAGACTCGACCGTGGCCAGGCGCTGCAGCGGCCGCGGGGCCTGAGACGCCCGAGGCGCCGGAGCAGGACTCGTCGGAGGCGCAGCCGGGGCCGGTGTCGGCGCGACCGGGGCCTGCGTCGCGCTCTGCGCCGGCGGCTTCTGTGGCGGAGGCTCCGGGAAGAAGAACGTCTGGTAGACGATGAACACCGCCGCCATCAGAACCGCCGCGAGGATCGCCCGCTTCTCCATCGTCAAGCCTGCCGCGCACGAGCCGGCGGCGGATCATATCCGCCGGGATGGAACGGATGGCAACGCGCCAGACGCCAGGCCGCAAGGGCGGCGCCGTGTACGAGCCCGAGCTCGACGATCGCCAGCCTGGCGTACTCCGAGCACGTCGGCGCGAAGCGGCAAGCGCTCGGCAGGAGCGGCGAGACGAGCCGCTGGTAGGCGCGCAGGATTCCCAGGGCGGTTCGAGCGGCGCGGCTCACGCTCGCGGACCCGGAATCGTCGTCAGCGCGTCGTGGAGCTCGCCCGCCAGCGCCGCGAACGGCCGCCGGAGCGCGGCGGGGCGCCCGATGATCACGAGAGCCGTGTGGGTCGGCGCGGCCTCGCGCATCGCGCGGTACGCCTCGCGGAGACGGCGCCGGGCGCGGTTGCGTTGCACGGCGCCCCGAACCTGCCGGCTCACGGCAAATCCGGCGCGGCGCGGCTCGTCCGTCGCACGCCAGAGTACGATCATGGACGGCCGGTCAATTCGCTTGCCCCGCTGGAAGAGCGCTTGAAATTCAGCGCCGATGGTCAACCGTTCGCGTCGAGGAAACCGGCCGGTCAGACGGTCAGCCGTTTCCGCCCCTTCGCGCGCCGACGCTTGAGAACTTTCCGTCCGCCCTTGGTCTTCATCCGCTCGCGAAAGCCGTGCGTTTTCTTCCGTCGCCGCACGTTCGGCTGAAACGTCCGCTTCATGAACCGTATTCCCCCCAAGATCGCGAATCGACCAAGTGTAGACAGCGCCCCGAGGCGAGTCAACTCGCTGTCGCCTTGCGAAGACTCTTGCGACGCGATTCACCGTCGTGCTAGAGTCCGCCATCCATCGTGCGACGGATCGGCGCGAGGAGTTTTGTCCTGATGTGCGCGCCTGGCGGCGCAGTACTCCGGTCGTACAAGATGCCCCGAGCTATCCACACTTGTGGATAACTCTGTGCGTAAGTGAGGGCAAATCTCGTGTTGGAAGAGCTTTGGGCTCGACTCATCGACTTCCTGACTCGGACGCTCCCCGCGCCGATCCTCGACAACTGGATCCGTCCGTGCCGCCTCGTCGCGGTCGAGGGGGACCATCTCCGAATTGGCGCGCCGAACAAGTTTTCGCGCGACTGGCTGGCCCAGAATTATCTCGATGCCCTCCATCAGGCCGCGCGTGAGGTGCTGGGCGGGCATCCCCGCATCACGCTGATCCTGGATGAAGCCGTCCCGCTCGAGCCCGCGGCGCCCCCGCGGATGGAACGCGCGTCGGGCGGGACCGTCGAGGGGCTCAACCCTCGCTACACGTTCGATGCGTTCGTCGTGGGCTCCTCTAATCAGTTCGCGCAGGCGGCGTGCCAGGCCGTGGCCGAGCTGCCGTCGCGTGCGTACAACCCGCTCTTCATCTACGGCGGCGTCGGCCTCGGCAAGACGCATCTGCTGCACGCCGTCGGCCACCAGTCCGTGCGCCTCTTCCCCCGCATGTCGGTGGCGTATCTCTCGTCGGAGCGGTTCACCAACGAGCTGATCAACGCGATCCGCTACGACCGAACCGCCGAGTTTCGCGCGCGCTACCGCACGATCGACCTGCTCCTCATCGACGACATCCAGTTCATCTCGGGCAAGGAGCGCACCCAGGAGGAGTTCTTCCACACGTTCAACGATCTCTACGAGTCGCGCAAGCAGATCATCGTCTCGAGCGACTCGTCGCCGAAGGACATTCCCGAGATCGAAGAGCGTCTGCGCTCTCGCTTCGAGTGGGGGCTGATCGCGGACATCCAGCCGCCGGACTTCGAGACGCGCGTGGCCATCATCAAGAAGAAGGCCGCCCTCGAGCGCGTCCGGCTCGGGGACGACGTCGCCTATCTGATCGCGAGCCGGATCAAGTCGAACATCCGCGAGCTCGAGGGCTCGCTGACGCGGATGATCGCCTTCTGCGCGCTGACCGCGCGCGAGATGACCGTCGACCTGGCGCAAGAAGTGCTGGGTGAGCTCTGGGGCGAGGACGAGAAGATCATCACGATCGACCAGATCCAGCGGCGGGTCTGCGACTTCTTCGGCCTCAAGCTGGCGGATCTCAAGGCCAAGAACCGGACCAAGGCGATCGCCTTCCCGCGTCAGGTCGCGATGTACGTCTCGCGTCAGATGACGCACTCGTCCCTCTCCGAGATCGGCCGCGCCTTCGGTGGCAAGGATCACACGACGGTGTTGCACGCGGTGGACAAGATCCAGACGCTCTTGCAGGAAGATCCCAAACTCCGCAAGACGATCGACGGGCTTGTCCAGAGCGTCAACCTGTGATCCACCGCACCCGCCGCGATCTCCACACGCTTATCCCCGCCTCGCCCGCCGCCGAACTCACGGCGGTGTGGGCGGTTCTCGCCGATCCTCCCCGTCCACACCGCTCGACGATCACTACGACTACGAAGTTGTTTCTTTCTTCTTTAAGACAACACTGGAGAACCTCATGGAAGTAGTAATTGACCGCGACGCGTTCCTCAAAGGCCTCCAGATGGTTCAGAACATCGTCGAGCCGCGGCAGACGCTGCCGATCCTCGCGAACGTGCTGCTCGAGGCGGCAGGCGACGGCGTGCGCCTGACCGCGACCGATCTGGAGGTCGGCGCGCGGGTGTCGGTGCCGGCGAAGGTCGCCGCCAAGGGCTCGATCACGGTGTCGGCGCGGAAGCTCTCCGAGATCGTGAAGGAGCTGCCGGCCGCCGCGGTCGCACTCAAGGTCTCGGAGAACGTGACGGTCACCCTCCGGTGCGGCGGCGCGACCTATCGGATGGTCGGCCTGGCGCCCGACGATTTTCCGCCGGTGGTGCCTGCGTCGCCGCAGTCGTGGGTGGGCATCGAGGCCAAGGTGCTGCGCGAGATGCTCACGCAGACGAGCTTCGCGGTGTCGCACGACGAGACGCGCTATGCGCTCAACGGCGTCTTGTTCGCATTCCAGGGAAAAGACGTCCGGATGGTCGCGACGGACGGTCATCGGCTGGCGCTCTCCATGCGGAGCCTCGGGCAGGGCGTCGCGAGCGCGACCGGCATCGTTCCGCGCAAAGCGGTGACCGAGATCATGCGCGTGATCGGCGCGGGCGAAGAGGTTCAGATCGCGATCACCGAGAATCAGTTCGTTCTGCAGATGCCGAACTTCGTGATGACGGCACGGCTCATCGAAGGTCAGTTCCCGAATTACGAGGCCGTGATCCCGAAGGCCCACCCGGGGAGGCTCACGACGGCTCGCGCGGCGCTCTCTGCGGCGCTCCGCCGTGTCGCGGTGATGGCCGAGGAGCGCAACAAGCCGGTGAAGCTGGCGCTCAGTCCGGCCTCCTTGAAGGTCAGCGCATCCAGCCAGGAGCTCGGCGAGGCCGAGGAAATTCTGGACGTCGACTACGCCGGCGACGAGATGGTGATCGGCTTCAACTCGCGCTATCTGCTCGAGGCTATGGCGGCCCTGGAGAAGGACCAGGTGGTGCTAGAAATTAAGGATGCGCAGAGTCCGGGTCTCATTAAAAGCGTCGAGGGCGAAGGTTACTGCTGTGTTATAATGCCAATGCGGATTTAGACGTTGTTTTATCCTTTAAAAACAGAGGCTTACCGCATTGCAGATAGGGTGCGTCCAGTTACTGGAATTTCGCAATTATCGCGCCCTAGCGTGGTCGCCAGCACCCCATCTGAACGTCCTCGCTGGGCCTAACGCCCAGGGCAAAACCAACCTCCTGGAGGCCCTCGGTTTCATCGTCACCGGGAGGTCTTTCCGTACCGCCCGGGCCTCTGAGTTGGCCCACTGGGGGTCGGAGGCGGCGGCGCTTTCGGGAGACCTTGTCCGGGGTGAGACGCGCCGAACCGTTCGCCGGGCGCTCTCCCGGCTCGAAGACGGAACGTGGCAAACCACGGGCGAGTCGGCGCCGGAGTGGGCGCGGGCGATCGCGTTCGGGTGGCAGGATCTCGAGATCGTGAACGGTGGGCCGTCGGCCCGCCGTAGCTTCATCGACGGGTTCGCCGCGCGGCTCTATGCCAATCACGCGCCAACGCTCGTTCGCTTCCGTCAGATTCTCGCGCGCCGCAACCGGCTCCTGCAGCAGCGGCCGGTCGACGCGGCTCTGGCGACGCGGCTCGGCCCGTGGAACGAGCAATTCGCGACGGTGGGCATGGAGCTGCTCGGCCGGCGCCGGAAAGCGGTCGCCGTGCTGCAGACCGAGCTCGCGCGTGTGTACGCGGCACTGTCGGGCGCGCGCTCCAAGATCGAGATCCGCTATCGGACGGCGCTCGGCGAGGCGGCGGAGCCGGCCGCGCTGCTGGCGGCGCTCGAGCGGAGCCAGCGTGAGGAAATTCGCCGAGGACAGACGCTGGCGGGTCCGCACCGGGACGATCTGGCGATCGAGATCGACGGCGTCGACGCGCGCGCATTCGGCTCTCGAGGTCAGCAGCGCCTGACCGCGTTGGCGCTGCGTCTCGCCGAGATCCTGCCGGTGACCGACGCGGCGGGGACCCCACCGATCCTTCTGCTGGACGACGCGCTTTCGGAGCTCGACCCGACCGCACGGGGTCACGTCCTGCACGAGATCCAATCCGCGGAGCAGGTGTTTTTGACGACGCCCGATGCCCCGGTCGTGGACGGGGCCGCGATGTTTCACGTCAACGGTGGGAGTCTTTTTCCGGCATGAGCGGCGGCAACTATACGGCGAGCGACATCAAGGTCCTCGAGGGGCTCGAGGCCGTCCGCAAGCGCCCCGCGATGTACGTCGGCGACACGGGCGCGTACGGGTTGCACCACCTCGTTTACGAGGCGGTCGACAACTCCGTGGACGAGGCGCTCGCCGGCTATTGCGACAGCATCAAGGTCATCCTGCACTCGGACGGCTCGTGCTCCGTCGGCGACAATGGCCGCGGCATCCCCGTCGACATCCACAAGGAGAGCGGCAAGTCGGCGGCGGAGGTCGTGCTGACTGTGCTGCACGCCGGCGGCAAGTTCGAGCACTCGGCCTACAAGGTGTCCGGCGGTCTGCACGGCGTCGGCATCTCGGTCGTGAACGCGCTCAGCGAGTGGCTCGAGGTCGAGATCCGGCGCGACGGCAAGGAGTGGACCCAGCGCTACGAGCTCGGCGTCCCGACGGGCTCGCTCACCGCGACCGGCACGACCAAGAAGACCGGCACGATCATCCGCTTCAAGCCGGCGGCGGCGATCTTCGAGGACACGACCTTCTCGTTCGACACGCTCAGCAACCGGCTGCGCGAGCTGGCGTTCCTGAACCGCGGCCTCAAGATCGTCATCGAGGACGAGCGCGACACGCGCAGCCACACGTTCCTCTACAAGGGCGGGATCATCGAGTTCATCAAGCACCTGAACCAGAACAAGACCCCGCTGCATCCGAAGGTGCTGTTCTTCGAGGGCAAGAAGGGCGACATCGAGGTCGAGGTGGCCCTGCAGTACAACGACGGCTACCAGGAGAGCGTCTTCTCGTTCGCGAACAACATCAACACGCGTGAGGGAGGGACGCACCTCACGGGCTTCCGCGCAGCGCTCACCAGCACGCTCTCGAACTACGCGCAGGCCAACGGATTCCTCAAGAACTTCAAGGGTGGCATCAGCGGCGACGACGTCCGGGAGGGGCTCACGGCGGTCGTCTCGGTGCGGCTGCCGGAGCCGCAGTTCGAGGGGCAGACCAAGGCCAAGCTC
>QHTE01000093.1 GCA_003220685.1 Candidatus Rokuibacteriota bacterium | reverse complement strand
CAGAAAGATGACGTACTGGACCCAGATCGGCTCGCGCAGGCCGAGCGCGCGGTTGAGCGCGTCCACGGCCGACTGGGGCGCGCCTTCGGGCAGGAGCATCTTGGCCGGATCGCCCGGGATGACGCGCAGGATCACGAACACCAGGAGGGAGACGCCGGCGAGCGTCAGCGCCGCCTGGCCGAGCCGCCGCAGCAGGTAGGATCGCACCGGCGCGTTACGCCGTCGGCAGGGAGCTCAGGCGATGCCGACCTCGTGCAGGAGCACGTAGTAGTCGCGGCGCGCTTCGAAGTTGCTGAGCTTGTCGCTGATGGCGTAGATCGCCACGCTGTAGTACGGCCAGATCTCCGGCTCCTCGTCCCACAGGATCCGCTCGATCTCCGCGTACTTCTGCTGGCGCACCTTGGGATCGGGCACGCGGCCCTCGGCGATGAGCTGCTCGACCCGCGGGTCGGAGAAGCGCGTGAGCTTCTCGGCGCCGGCCTTCGTGAACCACTGGCCGAAGTACCAGTCGGGGTCGTGGGGCATGTGGGCCCAGCCCGAGTAGAAGAGATCGTAGTTCCCGGCCGTGCGCTGCTCCCGAGCCGTGGCGATTTCCAGGTTCCGGATGTTCACCTTGACCCCGACTTCGCCCAGCATCGCGGCCACGGCCTGGGCGATCTCCAGCTGCTTGGGATAGAGATCCTTCATCAGGACGAAGTCGAGTGTCAGCTTCGACTGCCCGGCTTCCTTGAGGAGCTGGCGCGCCTTCTCGGGGTCGTACGGCTTCTGACCGAGATTCGTGTGTCCGATGAGCCCGGGCGGGATCGGGCTCACGACAGGCCGCGCGTAGCCCAGCAGCAGATCCTTGATGATGACGTCGCGGTTGATCGCCAGGGAAACGGCCTTGCGCACGCGCGGGTCCTTCACCGTCTCCCGGGCGAGCTGGAAGTGCCAGCGCTGCGCCTCCAGTGCCGGTGTGTCGAGCACCTTGACGCCGGGAGTCGCCTTGAGCGTCTGGACCATGTCGGGCCACACGCGATCGATCACGTGGATCTCGCCGGCCCGCAGGGCGGCCGCGCGCGTCGAGAGCTCCGGAATGAAGCGGACCGTGACTTTCTCCACCCGCGGAACGCCCGGCTTCCAGTATCTGGCGTTGGCCGCGAGCTCGACGCGATCGCCATGGGTCCAGCTCACGAACCGGAACGGTCCCGTACCCACCGGCTTCTGGAAGAACGCTTCCTCGCCCGCGCTCGGCGGCAGCATGCCGAGCATCGTCAGATGCGCCGGCAGCGAGCCGAAGGGCCGCTTCGTCGTCACCGTGACCGCGTGGTCGCCGTCCTTCTGGACGTCCTCGATGTCCTGATAGACGAACGACTTGATCAGCTTGCCGTTGTCGCGCACGCGCTTGAGCGTGAACACGACGCTGTCGGCCGTGAACGGGCTGCCGTCATGAAAGCTGACGCCCTTGCGCAAGGTGAATCGCCAGGTGGTGTTGTTGAGAGCCCGCCAGCTCTCGGCGAGGGCGGGCGCGAACTTGTCGTCGTTGGTGACGTCGAGCAGCGGATCGTACACGTGGCGAAGCACCGATGTCGCCGAGATCGAATAGTGGTTCGCGGGGTCCAGCGTGAGCATCCGCTCCGATAATCCGGCGATGATCTCGCCGCGCCGCCCTTGTGCTCGAGCGACACCGGGCCTGACCATCGAGGCGCTCAGCGCGGCACCGCCAGCGACAAGGAATCTCCGGCGAGTCAGTGTTCGGCTCGGCATGCGCGGCATCGTCGCAACCACCACAGCAGGTGTCAAGGACGGCGCGTCAGCGTGGCCCAGGCACGCCCTTCCCATCCCCGAGTACAATCTCGACCGTGACCGACGCCGATTTTATGGACCAAGCGCTCCGCGAGGCGGAAGACGCCTATGCCCGAGGCGACTGGCCCGTGGGCTCGGTCCTCGTGCGCGATGGCGTCGTGCTGGCGACGGGCCAGAACCGACAGAACACCGAGCGCGACGTGACCTGGCACGCGGAGTTCGAGGCCATGCGGCGAGCGTCGCGCGAGCACGGCGCGGCGATTCTGACCGGCGCCACCGTGTACTCCACCATGGAGCCCTGTCCGATGTGCGCGGGCGCCATGAAGCTCGCGGGGATCGCGCGCCTTGTCCTGGGGACGCGGCACGCCACCCTCGGCCGAGTCGATCTCGGCACCTACTCCATCGAGACCTTCTGCCAGATGACCGGTTACGATCTCGCCCTCACCACGGGCGTTCGTGAGCGCGAGTGCACGGCGCTGCGTCGACGCTGGGGCAAGGATTTAGACTGGCGCGCGGGAGTGACCCGATGAGCGAGACCGCGCTCGGCACCGTCGTCGGCAACCTCGCGCACGCCGCTCCGCATCGCGCGGCGCTCAAGTGCGGCACGGACACCGTCTCGCGGGCCGCGCTCGATCAGATCACCGTTGGCGTTGTGATAGGACGGCGACGCAAGTCGAAGTACGACTGAACGGTCTCCGAATGGTCAAACGCCAGATCGAGTGATAGCGCGTGCTCCATCGTGATCCATTGCACGTCTGACGATTCCGCATCTGGCTGGCCCCGCTTCTCGAGTGGCTCGATCACGAAATCGAAGGCGACGTTCTGCCGATCCTCATGCGGGCGATCGGGTCGCGAGTTCACGCGCAGCAGAGTCACCACCCGGCCTGTCCAACCGGTCTCCTCGAAGAGCTCGCGAAGGACCCCATCCGCCAGCGTCTCGTCCCGATCGAGAAAGCCGCCAGGCAGCCCCCATTTGCCACCTTCGGAGAGATGGGGGGCGCGCTTCACGAGCAGCAGCATCCCGCTCCTCTCGACGACCGCATGCAACACGACGTGCCGGAGAGTGGCCCGACTCCCATTTTCAAACGTGCACGTGATCACAGTATCGCCTCCGCCGCCATGCCCGGGGAAGGACCGCTATTCGACGATGTCTTTCTTGAGACCCTGCACGAACTTGACCACTTCGCTCTGTTCCGTCTCTGGCACTCGGAACTTCGCCAAGGTTGCGGCGGCATGACCAAGAAACACGTTCCAATCGCTCTCAGTGATGCGCATGCCCCGGTGCGCGAGAGCCATATCCCGGCCGCGGTAGTACGTCGGTCCGCCGGCGCTGGCGCAGAGGTAGTCGATGAGGAGCTGCTCCTCACGCTGAATGCCGTCTTCACCACGATGCGCCCAGAAGCGACCGAGCTGCGGATCATTCCGAAGCCGCGGGAGCAGATCATTCGCTACTGCACTTATCGCGTCGTAACCACCAAGGCGCTCATAAAGAGACTTATTGCTCATCATGCCCTCCTCGATATTTCCTGATCGGCATCGGGCCACCCACTACCGCATGGGCAGGAACCTAAATCCGACGATTGAGCCAGTCAATGGCCAGGTTTTGATGGCAGGATCGGCGTGGACGGCGCGCGGGCTTTCCACCGCCTCGCTGCGCCTCGCGCTGAACCGATCGACGCCTGGCGCCGCGCCGAAATAGGCGCGGGTCTCGCTTACGCCGGCGTTCGCAGGCGCGGCATGATCCGGAGCGCGTTGTCGCGATCGATCGCCTGCAGGTCGCTCGCGCCGAAGCCGTAGTCCGTCAGCCCCTTCACGTGGTCGATCGCGGTGCGATACGGAAAGTCCGTCCCGAAGACGATCTGCGAGACCGGGATCAGCTTCGTCAGCGACGCGAGCGCGTAGGGATGGGCGGCCTGCGCGGTGTCGTAGTAGAAGCGCTTGAGCTCGGCCTCGACCCCGTTGGGCACACGTGCCGCCACGTTCTTGTTGATCAGCGGCAAGCGCACGAATCGCTCGGTCAGGAACGGCAGGGTTCCGCCCCCGTGCGAGAAGATCATCTGAACGTCCCGGAACCGCGCGGCGGCGCCGCCGAACACCAGGCTGGCGATCGTGCGCGTAGTGTCGGTCCCCCACTCGATGATCGACTCCGGCACGTCGGGAATCAGGTTGCCGCAGCAGTTGGCGGTGGTGGGGTGCGTGTACACGACGGCGCGCCGGCGATTGAGCTCCTCCATCACGGGCGTGAAGACCGGATCGCCGAGCCACTTGTCGCCGTAGCTCGTGAGCAGCGCGATGCCGTCGGCCTTGAGCGAGTCGAGCGCGTAGCCGATCTCGTGCAGGGTGGCCTCGACGTACGGCATCGGCATCACCGCGAACATGCCGAAGCGCCCCTTCGAATCGGCGACCAGCTTGGCCGAGTAGTCGTTGCACTCGCGCGCGAGCTTCCGCGCGCCCGCGTCGTCCAGGAAGCGCAGCGCGGGCGTCGTGATCGACGTGAGCGCCGTGGCCACGCCGGCCCGGTCCATGTCGGCGAGCGACTTCTCGGGCGTCCAGTCGCGCACGGGGCCGGTGACGTTCCTGGCCGTGATGGCGGCGAGGTACGGCGGCGGCGTGTGATGGTGGTGGACGTCGATCCGATGGGGTTTGACTATCGCCATCTGCGCCTCCGCTTCGCGCCGAGAGACGAGCGCGGTCGCTCCAAGAGCCGCGATCCCCGACAGAAACTCGCGTCGTGCGACACGGTCGGTCCGTCCCATCATGAGTCCCTCATCGTCGCTTCGCGCCAACGCCGGACGGCTCGGGCTCAGCGCGTCCTGCGGTACTCGTAGTCTTCGCGCTCGCCGTTGCCGACGCGCAGCTCCGGCAAGAGCGGCGGGCGCGTGCTGTTGAGCTTGGCGTGGGCGTCGAGGGCCGCCTGATCGGCCCAGCGCTCAAGCAAGGTCAAGCGGTCGGGGTTCACCGCGCTTTGAAAGATCTCGAACTGCTCGCAGCCCGGCTCCTTCATCACCTGGGCGCAGCGGCTCTTGTACGCCTCCGCGAGCTGAGACCCCTTGCCCGGCACGGCCGTGATCGTTACCACGAGTCGGATCGCCATCGCTCCATCTCCTCGGACGGCCGACTCTGGTCGCGGCCGCCGCCCCCGTGATCGACCCGAGGGGACTGTGCGGGCGGGCCTGGGCGGCTGTCAAGGCGTGAGCGGGAGCGCGACGTCGGCGCCGAGCCGAGCCGACCGCTCGGCCGCTTCCACCACCTCGAGGGCGCGCACGCCCGCCGCGACGGGAACCGGATTGGGCGCGCGGCCGACGCACGCGTCGAGGAACGCCTGGAGCTCGAGCCGCAGAGGCTCCTCGCGTCGCGTCGGGAGCTCCTCCTTGCCCGTCTCCACGGCCTCCCACGCGTCGCCGCGCTTGCGGTGCTCGCCCAGATGGAGTGTGACGGTCGAGGCCCCGTAGTCGGCCACGAGCGTGCCGCGCTCGCCGACGATCACGCACTCGCGCCAGGTGCCCGGGGTGAAGTAGCTCGCCTCGACGACCACCGGCACGTCGCCGTAGTGGACGACCGTCACGGACAGGTCGTCGAGCCCACGGCCCAGGAAATCACGCTGCAGCGCGCCGACCCGCGTCGCCTCGCGCCCGAAGAGATGCGCGAAGAGATCGAAGTAGTGGATCGCGTCAGTCTGTGTGACGCCGACGTCCGTCCGGGGCCGCTTGAACCCCGCGAAGCGGCCGGTGGCGTAGCGCACGGCGCCGATGCGTCCGGCCCCGAGGGCCTCGCGCAAGGTCGCCGTCGCGGGATGAAAGCGGAAGATGTGGCCGACCTGCACCACGCGGCCCGCGGCGCCGGCCGCGGCCTCGAGCGTGCGCGCCTCGACGGCCGTCCGCGCGAGGGGCTTTTCGATGAAGCAGTGGCGGCCGGAGGCCAGGCACGTTCGGGCGATGTCCCAGTGGCTGCCGGCCGACGTCACGATGTCCACCGCGTCGACCGCGCTCAGCGCGGCGCGGTAGTCGGCGACGGCGCGGCCGGGCGCGACACCGCGGCGGATCGCCCACGCGAGGCGCTCCGGCGAGACGTCGGCGACCCAGAGGGTGACGCCCAGCTCGCCGAGCACACGCAGGTGGTTCTCGCCCCAGCGGCCGAGGCCGACCAGCAGGACGTTCACGCGCTCGGCTCAGTCGCGGACGAGATCACCGCCCACGTCCTCGACGACCTCGTAGTGCAGGAGGCGGGCGTTCATCCAGCGGATCACCAGGAGATCGGCGAAGGCGACCGCCGCGCGATTCAGGACCCCGTACTTCGACCGGCCGAAGCGCCGCGGCCGGTGGGCCACCGGCACCTCGATCACGCGATAGCCGCGCATCTTGAGCAGGGTCGGGATGAATCGATGGAAGCCGCGGTAGAGCACGAGCCCGCGCAGACACTCGCGCCGAAACGCGCGGAACGTGCACCCGCTGTCCCGGATCGTCTCGTGGGACACCCAGTTCCTGATGCGGTTCGCGACGCGCGACGACACGCGACGCACGAGACTGTCGCCGGCGGCCCGATCGACGCGCCAGCCCGTCACCGCGTCCCAGTGATCCAGGTGCGAGAGCAGCATCGGGATGTCGCGCGGGTCGTTTTGAAGATCCGCGTCCATCACCACGACGCGCCGCCCGCGCGCGGCCTTGAAGCCGGCGTCGGTCGCTGCCGTCTCGCCGCCGTTCGTCTTGAGACGCACCAGACGCACCCGCTGGTCGGCCTCGCGGAACGAGCGAATGATCTCGGCGCTTCGATCGCAACTGCCGTCGTCCACGAACACGACCTCGACGGCGGGCCCGAGCCGTTCGAGGACCTCGCGCAGCTCGGCCCAGAGCGGCGTGAGGCTGGCTTCCTCGTTGTAGACGGGGATGACGACCGAGAGGTCAGTCACCCGGCTCCCCCGCCGACACGCGCCGGGCCGTGCCCTGCCACTCAGCGACGAGCGTCTGCGGGAGGTTGAGCCGGTCGAGCACGCGGGCGATCGTGTGATTCACGATGTC
>QHTE01000092.1 GCA_003220685.1 Candidatus Rokuibacteriota bacterium | reverse complement strand
GCTTGCACCACGTATGCATCTTCCGCTGCGACAGCTCGCCTTGTGTCTGGATTGCGACGAATGCTTCGGAATTGGTGCGGAGACGTGCCCGAGCTGCGGGAGCGCGACATGGACATCGCCCGCGCGGTTCTTGGGGCAGGCCTGGGGAGACGGTGACGGGATTCGCGCCGCAATTGAACTTGATGGTACGACTGGCCGTCAAATGGCCGGAGGCGAGCGAGGCGCTGACACGCACGCCCCCCCGATTGCTTGGGGACACGTCGGTCCCTGGGGATCGTGCGCACCCCGGGGCCCACGAAGAGCCTGCGCCCCCTCTGCTACACTTCCGCCAGCCAAGCCAACCGAGGGCTGACATGGCCGAACAGTGGCACCTCTTGATCGCTCACAACGGGCGCCAGGTCCGCGAAGTCCTGCACCAGATCTTCCTCGGCGCCGGCTACAAGTGCTTGCTCGCCAACGACGGGTCGGCGGGGCTCGAGGCGTTTAGGCAGTCACGACCGCCGCTGGTGATCACCGAGCTGAATCTGCCGCATAGTCTTCCGCCCTCTGGGGTCTTTGGTGGTATCGAGCTGCTCAAGCAGGTCCGTCGGGAGGATCCGGACGTGGCCGTTATCGTCGTGAGCGACTCGCCCCACCGGGAGACGGCGACCGAGTGCCTCCAGCTCGGCGCCGACGCCTACATCAGGATGCCCCTCAACGTGGACGAACTGCTGACCGCTGCCGAACGCGCGCTGCGTGCCCGTCAGAAATATCCGACGGAACGCGGCCAAGATCAGGTCGGCGTATCTCGGGTCGGCGGACAAGGACAAGAGATGGGAGAGGTCGGCAGCCTAGAATATGCCGAGAGTTTTGTCGAATATTTTGAGGGGCATTCCGAGCATGAAGCGCTGTTCATTCCAGAGGCGACCGTTGCCAATGAGGTTGTCGCGCTGATGTGGACGCAGCCGCTCACGCGCGAGGCGATGGAAGCAGTGTGGCGTCTGATGGTCGATATTGACCGCATCGCCCATTACGACGGCACTGGGTGGTACGGTTTCCGAAGCGCCGTCGACGCGTGGCTCAGCCTGAAAGGGCATCGCGCGCTCCCAGCGCGTGATACACCACCGGGATGGAGCAGCGGGGATGGCTAGACGGCGAGTTTTGTTGGTCGGTGGCGATCCTCAAGTGACAGCGGTCCTCAGCGAGCACTTACGTCGCGGCGATAGCTACGAGGTTGAGTCATTCGACTACTGCGACGATGCTCTGGCGATGCTCCAGCGTCAGCCGTTTGACCTGGTTCTGGTTCTCAGTTTCAACACTCCCTGGAGGACGTGGCCCAGCTTGAGGTCTCCGGCACGCCGCATCGGCAGCGCGTCCGCGATCTTGTTCCTCAAGCAAATGCGGGCCCTTCCTAGCCCACCCCGCGTAATCGTCGTCTCGGCATTGGCACTGATGTCGCCGCGGGCAAAGGAAGAGGCTCTGGCCAACGGCGCGTTCGCCCTTCTCCCCAAGCCGGTCATCCTCGGCGAACTTGACCGTCTTGTGCTACGCGCTCTTGAGGCCGAGGTGGGCGACCGATGATGCGACTCGCACGGCGCACTTGTTCTTCCTGACCGGCTCGCGTGGGAACGATGCCGTGGCATGCCGTCCAGTGGGCGGCGTGGGAAGCGCTCAAGAAAGCAGAGGACTGACGATGCGGATTGTCCTGGCGTTGATCATTCCGCTGCTAGCAGTAAGTCTCCTCTCAGCGACCCAGGCCTCCGACGAACAGGCCATACGGGAAATACAGACGCGCTGGGACGACGCCTGGAATCGGCATGACGTCAAAGCCTTGGCGGCCCTCGTCGCAGACGACGTCCGGTTCGTCAACGTGGCTGGAATAGTACTGACGGGCCGCGGCGAGTTCGAGGCGCTGCAAGCGAGAACACATGCCATGCAGTTTAAGGAAAGCGTGAGAACCGTTACAGGGACGGGCATCAAGTTCCTCACGCCCGATATCGCCGTTGCTCATGTCAAATGGGGGATGAGAGGGGACAAAGACCCCGATGGCACCCCACGACAGCCTCGTCACGGCGTCATGATGCAGGTGCTCATGAAGCGGGATGGCAAATGGACGGTCGTAGCGGCGCAGAACACTAACGTCAGTTGATGCACGTGACGCAGCGGGCGGCGTTTGAGCCGTTGAAGGAAGGAAGCTCGCCCGCCACGAGCCGTCTTCAGGCCTTCAGGTCCGTTATCCTCATAATTGCGATGGCATTGCTCTCATTGTAGGCCTGCTCTTTCGTGTCCTTGTTGCAGGTCCACACGTAATTCTTCTTCGCCGACCAGCTCTTTCCGTCCTGCTCGATCCGCATCTCCCCTTCGAGGATGTGGCAGACCATTGGATTCATCATCGGTGGGCCGGCGGTCTTCGAGCCGGGTTGCATGATCACGTCGCGCATCGACACCGTCTTGAATCCGGGAATGAGCGACGCGGTCGCCGAGTCGCCATAATTGCGCACGGTGACGCCCGGGTAGGGGTTGGTGTCCTTCCAGCCGATTGCAGCGGCGGTTTGCGCAGCTGCAGGCTTGATCACGGCGGCCGAAGCGGCGGCCAATCCAAACGCCAATGCCGAGCGTCGATCTATTTTTTTCATCCCTTCCTCCCTGTACGGCAAGCGCCTCTATGTTTTCGGCCGCCGATCCGGGGCCGGCAGGCGAATTCAGCGGGTGTTGCCGCTCACGAATATGTGGCGCTCACCGCTGAACTTAGAGGCCTCGCACCGTACCACGGATCGTGGATGTGCGCGACTGCGCTAGACTCGGCGGGTGATCATGGATGGCTAGGCCACGGCCCGGGAAGAAGGCGAAGGCCAGGGCTGTACAGCCTCAGCTCCCCGGTATGCCGTCACCCCTACCGCCCGGGACCACTCGCCTCCTCCCCATGCAACTCCAGATCGGCGATCGGATGACTGATTCCACTGGCGAGTGGGAGGTAATCGGGCGGCCCTACACAACCAACGGGGGCAAGAATGCCCACGTACGGGTCCAGCGCGTGAGCCAGCCTGGCGTCACCGAGACGAGGATGTGGGGCGCGTACGAGAAGATTAGCGTGATTCGGCGAGCGGAGGAGGGCAAGCGATGATGCGACTGCGTCGAGCTTCAGCGACCATCGCGTTGTGCTTGCTCGCCTCGGCCATGACGGCCTGCGCCGAGTGCGCGTGGGTGCTGTGGGAGATCAGTTCGCCAACCACGAAGAATCCTGATCGGACCTACGACAAGATCGACGCTGAGGCGACCAACGAAGCATGTAAGCAGCGTGCTGAGGTCGCCATTCAGCGCCGAACGCTTCAAGCGAGACGCTACGGCTGGACCGTGACGCGCGGTGACGCGAATAGAGTAGATTTCACCAAAGTTGGCGACCCCGATTCCTTCTTCGTGGACTTTCAGTGTTGGCCCGACACCGTGGACCCGCGCGAGGGGAAGGGGAAGTGAGATGGCTGAGGAATGGACGGCCATAGCTCAGGTCCTTGGTGTGAAATGGGTGTGAGCGCGGTGTCGCCGGAGACCATCCCGGGCCGCAACGGCGGCACGCTCACCCCCTTCCAGGGGTGCGTACGGTCCCCAGGGACCGACGTGTCCCCAAGCAAATCGGGGGGCGCCCGTGTCAGCGCCTCGCTCGCCTCTCCGGCCATTTGACGGCCAGTCGCCTGCCTACCGCCCGGGCCGAAGAATTCCTCAAGGCTCACCAACCAAAGGGTGATCATTGGTGCCGGCAGCCTCGATCTTAAAGATCGAGAACTTTGTGCCGGCGGCGGCATAGGAACGCCAAGGCGATTTGGTATGCAATACGTTAATGAACCGCCGCGTCTGTGCGCTGACACATTAGCCATGCCTAGTGAGTCCCACAGCCTGTCGATGCTCGGCTCATAGAGCGGAGCGTCTCGGGCCGCACCACCTGCAAGGAACTCCGCCAATTCTTCCAGAGTCTCGACAACACGATCCAGAAGATCCGGTCCATCTCCGTCAGCCGCGGCCGTGGCTGACGCGCTTTCCACACGGCTCGCGGCGCGTGCGAACCGCGGAGCGGAATGTCCGAAGAAGGATCCCAAGCCATCTGACCATGACCGGCCAAATAGCCGATTACTCCGCACAACGCAAAATCGTTGCGACAGACGAGTTTTTAGAAGGGACAACCGTAAGGGGACTGGCGAAAACGCTTGTTCTCCGAGGCTGCGGGCGTCGACATGACTCAAGCGATTGACATGGCCGAGATCCCCAACGCTGGCTCGTATGAAGCTGCTAAGCAAGCGTTAGGTCTGTAGAACCGGAAATAGAGGCCGTCGCAGACACGAGCCGTCGCGGTCGATCGCCTGGCTGGCGTGCCAGGTCCATTTCAGCACCGGATCCCGCAGCCGGCCCAGCATCAGCTCGCTGTACGTGCGGTCAAGGCCGTTGCCCAGGGCGACCTGCTCCCCGACTTTGCTCCACTCAGGATGAGAGGATCGGGGCAGTTGCCCGATTAAGGGTGAGCTGCTCGAACTCCTGGGGCGCGAAGTCCCCCAGGGCGCTGTGGGGTCGGACGGCATTGTAGTCCAACCGCCACGTCTCGATCGTCTCGCGCGCCTGGCCGAGACTCATGAACCAGTGTTCGTTGAGACACTCATCGCGCAGGCGGCCGTTGAAGCTCTCGACGTAGGCGTTCTGGTTCGGCTTGCCCGGCTCGATGAAATGCAGGTCGATCCCGTGAGCGTAGGCCCAGGCGTCGAGCGCGCGGCTGATGAACTCCGGGCCGTTGTCGGTGATCAGCATCGCCGGCTTCCCGCGCGCGTCGATCAAGCGTTGCAGCACCTCGGCGACCCGCCGCCCACCGATCGAGGTATCGACGTCAATCGCCAGGCATGCCCGGGTGAAATCGTCGACGACGGTGAGGAGGCGAAAGCGCCGGCCGTCGTCGAGCACATCGAGAACGAAGTCGAGCGACCAGCGTTCATTGATACGAGTCGGCGCGCCGAGCGTCGAGCGGCCGAGTCCGACGAGCGCGCAGGCGCGTCGCTCACTCAGCTTGAACTTCGTCTGGATCGCCCGCACCGCGGTCCGCTGCGCCACGGGCGTCAGACCTTTTTTCGACGAGCGCCTTCAGGGCCTGGTTATCGAGCGTGAGATCGGCGACCAGGCGCTTGAGCCGGCTGTTTTCATGCTCGAGCGTGCGCAGGCGCCGCGCCTCATTCACCTCGAGTCCCGCGTACTTCGCTTTCCAGCGGTAGAAGGTCTGCTCGCTGATGGCGTGACGCCGGCAGAGGTCGATGCTCTTCGCTCCCGCGCGGGCATCCTAGCCGAGCCGACTCTCATGCCGCATGGACCAGTTTTCGGGGAGCAGGTTGAAGAACCACGCCCCGGATCTAATCGCGTTGGATTTCTTCACGGTAGCTACCGCGACCTTTCGAGTCCTGTTCGTGCTCGTTGTGCTGACCCACAGCCGGCGTCGGCTGCTGCATTTTAATGTCACGGAGCATCCGACTGCCGAATGGACGGCGCGCCAGCTGCTCGAGGCGTGCGCGCTGGAGGAGGGGCCCCGGTATCTGATTCGGGACCGAGACAAGTCTATGGCGACAGCGATAAATGTGTCCGCGTCCCATTGTAGTAGTCGACGTACTTCGACAGGATCTCTCGAAGATGCCGTTCGCCGATCACGACGACGTGGTCCAGGCATTCACGTCGAATCGAGCCGGGCCGATAGGACGAATAAGTGGAAGGCACGCCATCACCGCGGATGGAGCGGAGCCCTTCACGCTCCTAATCAATCACAGGCTGAGCCTTTGGATGAGCCCGTCGATGGTCTTGCGGAGCGCGGGATCTTCGCGAAGCAGGGCCTGGATCTTGCCGACCGCGTGCAGGACCGTGGTGTGATCCTTGCCGCCGAAGGCGCGGCCGACCTCGGCGAGCGAGGTGTGGGTGAGCTGGCGCGCCAGATACATGGCGATCTGACGAGGGAAGGCCACCGCTTTCGTCCGATCCTTGGCCTTCAGCTCGGAGAGCTTGAGCCCGAAAGATTCGGAAACGTTGCGCTGGATCAGCTCGATCGGGATGCTCGCCTTTTCGTCGCCCCAGAGGTCCGAGAGGACCTCCTGAGCGAGGTCCACAGTCATCTCGCGACCCGTCATCGCACCGACCGCGATCATCCGGGTCAATGAGCCCTCGAGCTGGCGGATGTTTGATTTGACGCGACCCGCCATCAGGTAGGCGACCTCGTCGGGCAGAAGGGTGCGCTCGAGGGCCGCCTTCTTCTTGAGGATGGCGACCCTGGTCTCGAAGTCTGGGCGCTGGACGTCGGCGATGAGGCCCCACTCGAAGCGCGACCGCAAGCGCTCCTCGATCTCGGGAATACTCTTCGGCGGCGAGTCGCTGGAGAGAACGATCTGTTTTCGCGATTCGTAAAGATCGTTGAAGGTATGGAAGAATTCCTCCTGGGTCCGCTCCTTTCCAGCGATGAACTGGATGTCATCGATCAGCAGGAGGTCGATCGTCCGGTAGCGCGCCCGGAAGGCGGCCGTGTGGTCGTAGCGGATCGCATTGATAAGCTCATTGGTGAAGTGCTCAGACGAGAGATAAATGACCACCGCGCCGGGAAACAGATGACCGGTCCGGTGACCGATCGCGTGGAGCAAGTGCGTCTTGCCGAGGCCGGAGCCGCCATAGATGAACAGGGGGTTGTATGCGCGCGACGGAAGTTCCGCGACGGCCTGACAGGCCGCTTGGGCGAATTGGTTGGACGATCCGACGACGAAGGTGTCGAAGGTATAGCGGGGATTCAACCGTTCGGCCGTCCCG
>QHTE01000063.1:95197-153637 GCA_003220685.1 Candidatus Rokuibacteriota bacterium | reverse complement strand
CTCGTGGGCGAGCGACGCCGAGAGCTCGCCAATGGTCGCGACGCGCTGCGCGTGCGCGAGCTCCTCGCGGCGCACGCGAGCCTGATCCTCCGCGCGCTGGCCCCGCGCCCGCTGCACCAGAAGCATGGCGATGAGCCCGCTCTGCGTCACGATCACCACCACCGCCGCGATGATGTGGCTCTTGTAGAGATCCCAGACCGACGCTTCGCGGAACCGGACGACGCTGCCGGCGGGCAGCCGGCTCTCGTCGATGCCCCACCGACGCAGCTGACGCCAGTCGAATAAGTACGGATTGTCCGCCCGCACGATGTCGGCGGGCCCCAGCCGCTCACCATTGAGGATCCGCAGCGCCAGCTGCGCCGTCGTGACGCCCTGCGAAGCGAAGTCGAGGACGTGGCCGCCGACGGCGCCGCGACCGAGCATGTTCGGCGTCACCGCGTAGATCGGTACGCGGGAGACGTTCGACAGCAGCACGAGCGCCTCGTGCGGCAGGTACGGTCGGCCAGCGCCGTCCCGGAGGACGGCGCCATACAGGATGACCGTGCTAGGAGAGAGCGATTCGACGGCCTTCAGGAGCTGGGGCATCGGCTGGCGCGCCAGATACGTCACCGTCGCCCCGCCCGGGTAGCCGGCGAGGGCCCGACGCGCCTCGGCCTCCCACCTCAAGTCGAGAGCGCCGCTGCCTGTGACGATGGCGACTTCGCTGGTCCCGGGGTGCAAGCGCCGGATCAGGTCGAGCGACGACGTCCAATCGATGCGCCGGCTGACACCCGTGACGGCCGAGCTCGCGTCGAGCTGGGGCAGCAGGGCCGGATCGACCGCGCAGAAGACGATCGGCACCCCCTCGAACATCGCGGCACGATGCTTGAGCACGAAGCGGAGGCCGCCGGTGCCCCAGACGATGACGACATCCGGTCGTCTGACCGCATAGGTCTTCTGCAGAAGGTCGCGAAGTGCGAGCTCGCGTGCCTCCTCCGGGAACCACGACAGGCCGAGGTATTCCGTGTAGAGCCGGATCGGCAAGGTGGAGCCCGCCTGGAGCGTCGAGCGGATCGCGTCGTCCGTCTCGGCCACCGCGGCCAGACCCCGGGTTTCCTCGAACAGCACCAGCACGGTCTTCGGCGCCACGGTCTCGTCCGCGAGCGCAAGCGCGGGCAAGAAGAGCAGTAGCAGGAGGCCGACGATCATCGTTTTGAGGATTCCGACTCTCAGTTGCAAGGTCTTGATAGTGCCACACTGCGTGGCTCGTTTCGCGAATAGCCCTTTGGGTGAGCAGGGCAAAGACTAGCTCATCTGCTAAGGGTCCCGGTGATGGACGAGCACTCTCGCGATCCGCCCATCGGCGTCGAGCTCCATCACCTCGAGCTGGAGCCCGCGCACGCTGCTCCGAAGGTACACGGCCACCGAGCTGACGCCGGCGAAGACGTCGAGTAATTCGAATTTCAGATCGGGCATGGCTGCGAGGCCCTTGGCGAAGTACGACCGGAGCGCGGGCTTGCCTCGAACCGTGCCTGCCGGATCGCCGCGCAGCTTCGTCACCAGCAGCGACTTGAGCTCGACCGAGTCGGCGTAATGCGAAAGAATCCGCTCGAGATCGTGAGCGTTGAACGCCTCGATCCATTCCTGGGCGACGGCTTGCGCCTGGGCTTTCGTCACGGACGGTCCCCCGCCCTAGAACTCCAGCCGATCGCCCGGATTGATCGGGAACACCTTCGTCGGCGTCTGCCCGAGCGCCGCGATGTACTCCTGCGGCGTGCCCTTCAGCACCGGGAACGTTCCGTAGTGAATCGGGATGGCGAACTTCGGCTTGAGCAGCTCCTTCGTGGCGTAGGCCGCGTCCTGCGGATCCATCACGAAGTGACCGCCGATCGGGATCAGGACGAGATCGGGCTTGTAGTAGTCGCCGATCAGCTTCATGTCGCCGAAGAGCCCCGTGTCGCCCATGTGGTAGATCTTGAACCCGTTCTCCATCTGCACGATGAAGCCGGCCGGCTCGCCGCCCACGTGCGTCGTCGTCTTCTTCGTCGCCTGATCCGTCACCGTCAGCTCGGACGAGTGCTCGGCGCGCACCTGCGTGATCGTGATCTGCGGCCCGAGCGGCTGCACCTTGCCGCCCTTGCCGAAGCGCACGCCCTGCTCGGCCGTGAGCCAGCCGAGGTCGATGAAGCTCTGGATGAGCCCGGCCGGCCCGAACACCTTCGCGCCGCTGCGCTTGGCGAGATCCACGAGGTCGCTCCCGCCGTCGTTGCGGCCCGCCGTCCCCACGTGGTCGCCGTGGCCGTGGGTGACCAGGATCAGGTCGACCTTGCCGAGCTTGGCGAGGTCCTTGTACTCGGCGGGCGTCTTGGGGTTGCCGGTCACGAAAGGATCGATCACGATCACCTTGCCGCCCGGCGTGGTGATCCTGAACGTCGCCTGGCCGAGCCAGTGCACCTCGACCTTCCCGGACTGGGCCGGGAGCAGCGGGGCTGATAGTGCCAGAGAGAGCGCGACGACGAGCGCGGCGCCCAGCTTGATGACGTTTCGACGATGCAACGCCATATCTTTCCCCTCCTCGTATTGGCGACGGAGAAAGACTAGCTCATCTGGCCCCGGAACTTCCACGCGCCAGCCCGGCCCGTGCGACCGGATGTATCGATGAGAGGCCGGCTTTGGTCGTCGCGCACGCCGACCGGGACGATACAATCAGGATCATCACTGCCAGGCCGGCGACACCGGCCGAGAGAAAGATCTATGAAGAAGGCTAGCCGAAAGCCGACTGACGAGCTGCGACCGGAATACAAACGCTCGGACTTTGGCCGCCTGGCACGCGGGAAGTACGCTCAACTCGTCGCCGAGGCGACGAACGTCGTCGTTCTCGATCCAGAGCTGTCCAAGGCGTTCCCACAGCGGGCGGGTCAGACCACCTTCGGCCCGAAGAGGTAGCAGAAGCGGCCGTTCCGCTTGCAGCGATCCATGAACTCGTCGAGGGGGTGCTTGTTGCAGTTGGGCAGCAACGCGCTCGTGCACTCGTAGACCGTCGTGCCCCAGAGCAGAGCCAAGTGCTTCACTGAGCCCGACCCCAGAAGAGCGGGCTCGAGGGCGTAGAGCCCTGCGCCTTTCTCCTTCGTGGCGGCGACGATCTGCTCGGCGGTGCGGAAGTCGGACACGGTCGTGGCCTTGCCTTTCTTGTCCCTGTCCGGTCGGGTCACGATCTGAAAGCCGTAGCGGTCGCGGGCGCAGTGAAAGCTGCTGATGCCGCCGACCCGCGCGCAATCGCCGTCGTACGCGGTATTGTGGGCGTTGCCGAAGAGATACACGGACAGCATCAGGTTCGCGTAGGTGGTGCAGTCCATCTGGACCGGTCCCTTGCGAAACTGCGTTGACTCGGTCTGCACGGCGTAGTCGGTCTGTCCCTCCACCCCGTAAACGCAGCGGTTGCCGCCGCCGTCCTCGGCGCCCTTCTGGTAGGCGATGTTGTTGTCGGCGAACCACTTCTGCACGGCGTCGATGCCCGCGATGCCCTTGACGCCGGGCAAGGGGATCAGGATCTTCGCCTTCTCCGCGAGCTTCAGGAGAACGGCGTCGCCCGGCTGGACGAGCGCGTTGTCGATGTAGGTCTTATCGACGGCCGGCGTCTGGGCGCGCAGAAAGCTCTGTAGCGCGTCCTTGGTGTGGCCGCCCCATCCGCCGTCGGCTCCGCCCTGCACGGCCTCGCCGGCCGCGATCAGCAGCTGTTGAAGCGCGGCGATGTCACCGAACTGATTCTTCCCTCCCACGCCCACCGACGCCTTGATGAATTGCTTCGTGCCCGCCATGACCCGCCTCCTTGCCTAGCCCCACCAAACCCGCGGGCGGGAGCGCTGTACGTGTTTATGCGAATACCCCACCCGAGGTACGAGCGCAAGGGCACCCGCTCGGCCCCGCGTCATTCTCGCTTTTGAGAAAGTAGCTCGAAACTCCGCGGTTTCTAACACTTCCATTTCGATTCGCGTGGCCGCCGGCGCGGCTCTTCGAGTCCGGTCGGCGCCTTCGATCCGCTTGCGCCCAGTCGGGACAGGCGCGTGAGGTGGGCGCCTCGACCGGCTCTCGGCAAGCCCGCCGGACGGGCCACTGGCTGAGAGAGACAGGGCCCAAACGCAAAAAAATGTGGCGAAACGTTCTTGATTCGCGACGGACAGCGTTATACTCGGCCTCTCACTACAGGCTGTCCCGGCAGGCTGTGAGTTTTCTCCATCAAACGAGACCGGGCGCACACGGAGGTGAGGGAGAGATGTGGAAGCAGCGCGAGGAGCCGCCACGGCCCACGAGCGTCCCGGCTAGTCCGGCGCAGGCACCGTCAGTCCCGGTGCAGCCCCCGCCCTATTCGGCGCAGGCGCAGACACCGTCCCATTCATCGACGTCGTCTGGTGGAGATCAGACGCAGAAGGAGACATGGCCTATGCACGAGGAGAAGGCAAGCATTGGGAAGTCCATTGTCATCAACGGTGAGCTGAGCGGCAGCGAGGATCTGACGATCGAGGGCCGCGTCGACGGCAAGATCGAGCTGCGCGACCACGTCATCACGATCGGCTCGAACGGTCGCATCAAGGCGCAGATCAGCGCCAAGGCGATCGTCATCCTCGGCCAGGTGACGGGCAACCTGAACGCCACCGAGAAGGTCGACATCAAGGAGACCGGATCGGTCGAAGGCGACGTCGTCGCGCCCCGCATCGCGATCGCCGACGGCTCGCACTTCAAGGGCAGCATCGACATGCAGAAGAAGGATCAGCCGGAGAAGGGCATCTTCAGCAAGCCCGAATCCAAGACGTCGAAGTCGGAGACCTCGTCGAAGTCGGAGACCTCGCCGAAGCCGGAGACCTCTCCCGTGAACGGCGAATTCGTCCGCGTCTGAGCCGGCATTGAGCATCGTTCAGAAGACCGGCGGGCTCTCGGGTTTCGTCTCCCGCTTGGGCCGGCAGAATTCTCGATCCGACGACGAGCCTTCACGCGTCGCTGAGCCTTCGCGTGTGGCCGTCGAGCCGCGTACGGTCGCTGCCGTGTCCGCCGAGACCGTGTACGCGAGCAAGACCCTCGCGCGCTTCCTCGATCGCGTGTTCGCTCGGCCGAACGACGCCGTGGTCATGGATCTCGGGCCCGTGATCGGCTCGAACATCACGTTCCTGGGCGAGAGGGTCGGCTGCAAGATCCACGTCGAGGACCTCTACGCCGACATCGATCGGCACGTCCTGCACGACAAGCTCGACCAGCTTCCGGAGTTCCTGACCGGGCGGCTGACCGTGCGCCCCTCGAGCATCGACGCCGTGCTCGGCTGGGACATCTTCGACTACCTCGCCCCCATGGCCGCAACCGCATTGGCTGGAGAGCTGATGCGGATACTGCGACCGGGCGGGGTGTTTCTCGGGTTCTTCGGCGCGCGCGCGTCGGACGATCCACGCTACACGAAGTTCATCATCGAGGACGAGATGCACCTTCGCTACCGCTTCTACCCCTCCCCGTGCACCCGGCGGTGGGTCCTGCAGAACCGCGACATCAACATCATGTTCGCCGGCCTCGAGATCTGCGAGACCGTGCTCCTGAAGTCCGGGGTGCGAGAGATCCTCTTCCGCAAGCGCATCCTGAGCTGACGAGCTGCCGAGCTGACGAGCCCGGCCTGGTGCCAGTCGCTGGCCAGGCCGGTTCGCAGTCAGCTCTGGCGCCAGTCAGCGCGACTTCGCCGTCAGTCCAGGCCGTAGCGCCGAAGCAGCGTGTAGAACCGCATGCGGCTGAGCCCGAGCGCGCTCGCGGCCGAGCAGGTTGAAAGACCAGACAACGAGCCGAGACAGTGGACTCCCTCCGAGCGGGCGAGCTACCGCGCGAGGGCGCCGGCCGGGCCTACCGCCCGGCGGCGACTCCGGCGGGCTCCTTGAAGCTGAACGCGGGATCGATCGGCGGAAGCGGAGCGCCGAAGAAGATGCGGCGCTGCACGGCCGGCACGAGCGGCGACCTGAGGAGCAGCGGGATCGCCGTCTGCACGAGCCACTTCTTGAGCGGATTGCGGCTGCCCTGGCCCAGCAGCACGCGCTGGGCGCCGAGCTGGAGCCGGTGGAGCGTCCGCACGTCGGCCTCGCGCAGGCGCTGCACTTCCTGGAGCACCTCTCGCCCGATCGGGCCGTGGCCGAAGTGCGGGTAGAGCACCTGGGCGGCGACCACCGCGGTCGCAAGGGCCACGTTGACGCCGATGGCGCCGGCCGGGCTCATCGTGTGCGCGGCGTCGCCGATCAGCAGCATCCCGTCGCGCGACCATTCCCGGATCAGCCGGATGATCCCCTCGAGCGGAAAGAAAGGCTTGAAGTCGCGCAGGGAACCGGCGAACTCGCTGAAGATCGGGTCGAAGCGCCTCACCCGGTCGGCGACCGTGGCCACGCCCTCGTCGCGCCAGCGCTTCCATTCACCCGTCGGGAGCACGAGACCCGCCTGGATGTGGTGCGGGTACTTCGGCAGCATGAGCCCCCGGACGTCGCCGAGCGATACGTAGAAGGTGCTCGCCCAGCCCGGCGGCTGCTCGATCGTGAACCAGATGACGTCGAAGTCGTGGTGCTCGTACTCGGCCTCGAACCCGCCCAGACGCGTCAGGGCCGAGTAGCGCCCGTCGGCCGCCACCACCACCTCGGCGCGGACCTCGAAGGGCTCCTGGCCGTGGCGAAGCCCGCTCAGGCCGACTACCTTGCCGTGCTCCTCGATCAGCTTCGTGGCCTTGGCGCCCATCCAGCACTGGAAGGATGGGAAGGCCGCGGCCTTGCGGCGAAGCGCCTCGAGGAAGATCGGCTGGGGCATCCAGATGGCGTAGGGGTAGCGCGGGACGATCCGCTTGAACTCGAACTGGCCGACCTCGCGGCCGTTCAGGCGAATCTTCCCGACCTCGAGCAGCGAATGGGGCTGGGCCAGCACGTACTCGAGCAACCCGAGCTCGTCCAGCAGGTGCGACGTGCTCGGCTGCAGGACCTCGCCGCGGAACTCCCGCTCGAAGTCCTCGTGGCCCTCGAGCACCAGGACGTCGACGCCCCGCTTGGCCAGGAGCAGGCCGAGCATGAGCCCGGCCGGTCCCCCGCCCACGATGCAGGCACTCACGCGGGTGTTGCGAGGCGCCCCCATGCGCTCAATGTACCAGGCTCGTCTGAGGCGTCAGCCCGCTCATCGGGTAGCCGAGGTCGCGCCAGGCCCGGAATCCGCCCGCCAGAGGCCGCACGCGCTCGATGCCGCGGCGTCTAAGGATCAGCGCCACACGGGCGCTCGAGGCTTCGTTGGGTCAGGTGCAGTACAGGACGATCTCGCGCTCGCGCGGGATCTCCTGGTGGCGGCTGTCCATGTCCTCGATCGTCAGGTGGAGCGCGCCGGGGATGATCGTGGGCTCGGCCTCGAAGTCGATCCGGTCGCGGACGTCGACGATCAGGATCTGCTCGCCGCCGTCGAGCTTGGCCTTGAGCTCCTCGGGCGAGATCCGGGCGATCCGGATCTTCCTCAAGAACCGCTGGCGCGAGATGAACTTCCAGGCGACCCAGGCGGCGAGCGCGACGCCGATCAGGATGAGCGTCCAGCTTCCGAACCGCACGGCGTACTCGGCGACGATCTCGAGCTGGTAGCTGAACACCCAGCCGAGCGCGATGAACGCGCCGGCCCAGAAGAGGCCGCCGAGCGCGCTGTAGAGCACGAACTGGCCCAGCGGCATCCGGACGATGCCCGCCAGCGGCGGGGCGATCGTGCTGAAGCCGGGGATGAACTTGGCGACCATCAGCGAGCGCGAGCCGTGCTTGGAGAAGATGTTCTCGGTGCGCCTGACGCACGAGTCGGGCTCGAGCGAGATGCGGCAGAGCCACCCGAGCACCTTCGCGCCGCCGAGCCGGCCGACGACGTACCAGACCATGTCGGCCATGAGCGAGGCGACGCCGGACAGCACTAGAAGCAGCCCAAGGCTGAGCTTCCCGCTGCCCGCTGCCGCGCCGGCGGCCAGGAGAAACGGGATCGCCGGGATCGGGATGCCGATCTGCTCGGCCAGGACGGAGCCGAAGACGACGAGATAGCCGTAGCGCACCAGCACGCCGATCGTGCTGTCCATGTCAGTCACCCCTCCCGTTTAGATGCGAGCGTAAGTCCACCTTTTGCAGACGCCGGTCGAGCGCTTCCGCGAACCGGATCCTCGAGGAACCGCCGCCGGAAGCCTTCGTCGGTCTCCAGCTTGCCGATGATCGTCTCGATCGAGCCCGTGTCGCTTGCGGCGTGAATAAAGCTGACCGCGGGAGGGCTGAGAAGCTGGGCGCCACCGACTTGTTGTTCTGGGCCTGAGCCATCGCTTTCTGGATGAGATCCCGCTCGATCGCCTCGAGATTCACCCCCTCGGGCGGGATGGCTCGCGGCGTCTCGGCCGGCGCGGCGGCACCGGGTGCCCCGGCCCGAGCCGCGCCGGACCTGGGCTTCGGCGCGCCCGTCAGGGCGATCGGGAGGTGCTCGCCGGTGATCAGCCCGCCCTCGCACAGAGATCCTCGCGCAGGGTGCCGCGCTCCATCGCCACCCGGGGATCGCGATTGGTTGCGGCGATCACCCGCACGTCGGCGTCGAACGGGACGACGAGGCGCGCCGCGGCGGCGACCCGGCCGATGACCTCTCCGGCCTCGAGCGAATCAGCGATCGCGCGGGCGATCGCCGAGCAGACCTCGCCCAGTCCTGGGGGCAGGTCCCGGACGCTGGGGTCCCCGGCCACTCAGGTGCGGCCGGCGAGCTTGCGCCCCTGCTCGAGCACTCCGAACGACCGCGGCGTGCTCGGCATCAGGAAGCGGTAGCCGCTCGCGATCAGGCGCTCGATGTTCTTCGCGTCCGGATGCGGGTGGCCGCACGGCACGTTGTGGTCCTTGCAGATCTTCAAGATGCGATCGATCGCCTCGGCCACGACGGGGTGCTCGTACTCGCGCGGATGGCCGAGCTCCTGGCTCAGATCCCCCTCCCCAATCAGCACGACGCCGATGCCCGGCACTTCCTGGAGCATCCGCGGAAGGTTCTCGATCGCCTTCGTGTCCTCGCACTGGATGATCGCGAGGATCTCGCCCTGCGGCGCCAGCGGCCACACGTCGGCCCGCGCGTAGTACTCCTGCTGCGAGAGGCCCCAGTAGCGCGCGGCGCGCGCCGGCGCGTCGCCGCGGATGCCGGGCGGATTGTAGCGGGGTGCCTGCGGCAGGCGCGGATAGCGGCAGGCGCTGACCGCGTTGCGCGCTTCTTCGACCGTGCTGACGTGCGGGAAGATGATGCCGAACACGCCGATGTCGAGCACCTGCTTGGCGATCCACTGGTTCATCTCGCCGCCGTTCGGCGGGATCCGTACCATGGGCGTCACCTTCGGCGCCAGGGTGCCGGAGTCGAGAATCTGACGCCGGTCGAGCATGTACTGGAGCGCGTCGCGCAGCGCCGGCGCGCTCATCGGCGCGTGCTCCATCTCGAAGGCCACACCGTCCAGGTTCGAGGCGGCCAGCGCGGCGGCGGTCTCGATGTCGACCGAGCCGAAGCCGACGAAGGCCGTCTTGCCCTGCTCGAGCGCCCGGATGACGCTGTTCAGTCGCGGGATCTCAGCCATGGCTCTCTCCTTAGCGCGAAGCGGGGATCTTGTTCTTCAAGCGGCTGTAGATGCGGCGCGCGTTGCCCTCGTAGACCTTGCGGCGGTCCTCGTCGCTGATGCGGACCGCGTCGACGTAGCGCTTGGTGTCGTCGTAGTAGTTGCCGGTCTCCGGGTCGATGCCGCGCACGGCGCCGACCATCTCCGAGGCGAAGAGAATGTTGTCGGCGGGGAGCACCTTGAACAGGAGGTCGATGCCGGGCTGGTGATAGACGCACGTGTCGAAGAACACGTTGTTCAGCAGGTGGTCCTTCAGCAGCGGCTTCTTGAGATCCTGGGCGATGCCGCGGTAGCGGCCCCAGTGGTACGGGATCGCGCCGCCGCCGTGGGGAATGATGAACTTCAGGCTCGGAAAGTCCTTGAAGAGATCGGCGGTGATCAGCTGCATGAACGCGGTCGTGTCGCCATTGATGTAATGACCGCCGGTCGTGTGGAAGTTCGGGTTGCAGGACATGCTGACGTGGATCATCGCCGGCACGTCGAGCTCGACCATCTTCTCGTAGAACGGATACCACCACTTGTCGGTCAGCGGCGGGTCCTTCCAGTAGCCCCCCGACGGATCGGGATTCAGGTTGCAGCCGATGAAGCCGAGCTCCTTGATGCAGCGCTCGAGCTCGGGAATGCAGTTGGCCGGCGGCACCCCCGGCGTCTGCGGGAGCTGGCACACGCCGACGAAGTTCTGGGGAAAGAGCGTGCACACGCGATGGATCAGGTCGTTGCACACCTGCGACCAGTGCAGGCTCGTGGTCGCGTCGCCGATGTGGTGCCCCATGCCGGCGGCCCGCGGCGAGAAGATCGTCACGTCGGTCCCGCGCTCGCGCTGGAGCTTGAGCTGGGCCTTGTCGATCGACTCCCGGATCTGATCATCGCTGATGCTGATGGTGCCCTTCGAGCGGGCGCTCGAGGGCTCCTTCAGCTCCGCGATCTGCTTCTGCCGATAGGCCTCGAGCTCCTTCGGTGCCGTCGTGTAGTGGCCGTGACAATCGATGATCATGAAGCCCTCCGACGTGGTACCCCAGAATAGGCGAGCATCCTAGTCCGCGGCCGCTCTCATCGTCAAGGCGACGCCGGCAGCCAACGACCGAACCGACCCTGATAGTCCGCGAGCATCGCGGCCTGGCCTGTCTCCTTCCAGTAGGCCAGCCCTCACGAAGTCTCGCGGCCTGCCGGTGAGACTGCGTCGCGCTCGAGACGCTCGACCCACGTCTCGAAGCGGCGCTCGAAGCCGGCGCGCGCGGCGATTCGTCGCATCCAGGAAGCGGGCGCGCCCTCGGGCGGCTCCTCGTGAACAAGTACCGCAAGTCGCAGCTGCGTCGCGAGCGCCGGCTCGTCGCCGGCCGCCACCCGGAGCCTTCGGGAGACGTCGTCGATGTGGCCGGCGACCTCGGATGGGATCAGATCGCGAAGGTTGCCCGCGCTCAGGGAACGACCCGCTCGAAGCGCACGCTACTCGAGATCGAGCGTGCGGCGCGGGAACATGTCCTCCGGAGTCACCACGCGCGGGAGGATCTTCTGGTCGCGAGCGAACTGGATGATGGCCTCCAGCGCCTTGCGGTTCTTCGCGACGCCGTACGGGAGCGGGTCGTCGCCGACGACACTGCGGCGCTGGGCGATGGCCTGAGCGTCGGCCGGCAGGGTCGCGCCCGAGCTCAGCTGCTCCAGGAACACGGCCTTCGCGTCCTTGAAGGCCCCGAACAGACGCGGCGCGAGCGTCGGATCCGATTGGAGCAACGAATCCTTCACGACCACGGTGTGGTTGACGGGATAGATCCCGGTCTTGCGGTACCACGCCGCCTCGGCCTCGCGCGGGCTCGCGATCAATGGCTTCACGTCGGGCGAGTCGACGGCGCCGACACCGATCGCCGCCGCCAGCTCGCCCTTCATCAGCAGCTCGCCGAGGTTGGCGCCCGGGCGCTCCTCGACGTTGGCCGGCTTCTGGTATTCCTGCACGTGCTCCTCGTCGACCACCACCCACGTGACCTTGCCGAGGTCCACGCCGTACTCGGTCGCCAGGATGCCGCGCGCCCACACGCCGGTCGTGACCGTGTAGGCTCGGACGCCGACCTTCTTGCCCTCGAGGTCTTTCGGAGACTTCACGCCGGACTTCACGTTGTAGACGATCGGCGCGTGGTGGAACTGGCGCATGACGAACACCGGCAGCGCGGTGAACGCCTTGCCGTGGGCCTTCGCCGTCAGGTACGTCGTGATCGCCATCTCGGACACGTCGAACTCGAGCGTGCGCACCATGCGCCGGAACGCGGCGACGATGGGGCTCACCTCGACCTGCTCGAGGCGCACGCCTGGCGCCGTCACGCTCCCGTCCTTCAGCGCCTTCGTGTGCGCGTAGGTCGCGACCGCGGTCTTGAGAACGGTCGTTCCCGGCGCCGCGCTCATCGCGCGATCTTCTCGGACGGCGCCTCGCCGAACGCCCGCCTGAGCCCCTTGGTGGCCTCGAGCCAATCGGCGTCGCGCGGCAGGATCACCCCGCCGGAGCGGTGACGATAGACCGTGGGATCGTCGACTCCCGGCGGCACCGTGGCGTCGTCACGGAGCGCCCGCGCGGCGTTGATCACGCGGCGGCGGGTGCGGATGACCATCGCGTCCGAGGTCCCGAGGTGCTCCTGGGTGCGGTCGTAGGTGGGCCCCATGCTCTCGGTCACTGCCTGGTCTTGCTGGTGGATGCCGGCGATGCCGGTGAAGCTCTCGGTGCGCTGCGACTCGCGGTCGATCAGATAGTCGTTGTCCTTGTTCTGGGTGAGGCGGAACTTGCCGAGCCAGTCCGACGTGTCCGGCAGGAACTCGAAGCCCCCGGGCCGCGCGCCGGCCGCCGCGACTGGGCGTCCACCCGCACTGAGGCCCGACGCGCCGCCCGCCGCACCGGTGCCCACGCGCGAGCGCGGCGCGGCGATGCTCCAGAACATGATGTGGTTGTCGTCAACGGGCACCCAGGCGCGCACCAGCACCTGCATGCCGAGAATGCCCGTCGGGATCATCGTGAAGAACGGGAACAGGAAGTGGGCGATGCGCCAGTAGTAGGTGTCGGACTCGGCGGGACGGTAGGCACCGTACGACGTGCCGAACTCGGTGTCGACCACCTCGTACTTCGGGGCGCGATCGGTGACGTTGTAGTAGTCGAACGTCCCGGGCTTCGTCTGCTCGGGCTTGAGGGCCCCGAGGTGCAGGAAGCCGAGGTGGCTCGTGTCGATGTCGCCCTCGAGCCCCTGGAACCAGTTGCACTCGCGCATCACCTTCTGGATCTGGTACTCGCCCTGCGGCAGCATGTTCGGCTCGATGTCCGGCAAGGGCGGCGGCGTGCGGCGCGGCCCCATGTAGGTCCAGATGATGTCGTTGCGCTCCACGCACGGGTACGCGGTGGCGTGGATCTTCGACTTGAAGTTGCTCTCTTCCGGCTCGTTGGGCATGTCGACGCAGTGCCCCTCGCAGCTGTACTTCCAGCCGTGGTACACGCAGCGCAGGCCTTCTTCCTCGTTACGGCCGAAGAAGAGGGACGCGCCGCGGTGCGGGCAGTGGTTCTGGATGAGCCCGATCTTGCCGGACGTCACCCGGAAGGCGATGAGGTTCTCGCCGAGGAGCCGGACGCGGACGGGCGCGCCGTCCCGCTCCGGGAGCTCGCTCGTCATGAGGGCGGGGATCCAGTACTGGCGCAGCAGATCGCCCGTGGGCGTGCCTCGCCCGACCCGGCAGAGCAGCTCGTTGTCCTCTCTGGAAAGCATCGCCTTGCCTCCTGTCCTGGACTGGCCTGCGTGCCTACTATGCCACGGTCGTGGTCCGCACGCTGGCGTGGACGAGACGACGGACCAGCACGACCACCGCGAGTACGACCGCCGTCATCATCAGGGCCGCGACGGCGGCTTCCTCCAGGCGTCCGTTCGACCACTGGCTCAGGAAGAGCGTCGGCAGCACCGTCGACTTCGCCCCGTAGAGGAACGCCACCGTCGCCAGGTCGCTGAACGACACCGTGAACTGGATCACCCAGCCCGCCAGGAACCCGTTCATCACCAGGGGCAGCCAGATGCGCCGGAAGGTCGAGGGCCACGAGGCCTTGTGGATGCGGGCGGCCTCCTCCAGCTCGCGGCTGATCTGGATCATGCTCGAGCCCATGATCTGCGTGCCGAACGGAAAGCCGCGCACGATGTGGGCCAGGATCAGCACCGTCAACGTCCCGTAGAGGATGGCGAGCGGCGACAGGAGCACGGCCCAGAGGATCCCGAGGCCGAGCACCAGCGACGGCACCGCCCAGGGCACCCACGCCGCCAGGTCGAGGAGCCGGCGGCCCTTGTAGCGGCTCCTGGTCACCACGTAGGAGACGAGCGAGTAGATGATCATGCCGACGGTCGTGGCGACGATGCTCATCACCAGGCTGTTGGTCAGCGCCAGGCGATTGATTCGCAACGTGAGCATCCGGCGCCAGTTGTCGAGGGTGTAGCTGGCCGGATCGAAGACGTTGAGCCCGATGAACCGGATGAAGCTCACCTGGATCAGCATCACCGCGGGCAGGACCACCGTCACGATGAAAAACAGCAGCACGAAGCCGAAGGCGACCCAGCGCAGCCGGCCGAGCGCCATCGGGCGCGCGGAGTAGCCGCGCCCGGTCACGGTCGTGTAATCGCGCTTGCCCAGGAACCGCGAGTTCACCAGCACGAGCCCGAACGTGATCACCAGCAGCATGACCGCCATCGTCATGCCGGTGCGGAAGTCGGGCGGGAAGATCTGCACCATGCGCTCGTAGATCTTGTTCGTGAGCACGTAGATGCCGGAGCTGGTGCCGAGGAACACCTCCGTCTCGAAGGACGAGAGCAGCCGCGTGAGCGACAGGATGAAGGCGGCGAGGATGGCCGGGCGCAGGAGCGGCACCAGGATGCGCGTGACGGTGCGCCGCGGCGAGGCGCCGCACATGCGCGCCGACTCCTCGAGCGCCGCGTCCATGTTCCGGAAGGCCGGGATCAGGAAGATCGCCAGGAGCGTCGCCCAGCCGGTGACGCTGACGAAGATCAGCCCGCCGTACGAGAAGATGTCGAGCGGCCCCGTGTCGCCCGCGAACATCGGCAGCAGGCGCAGGAGCTGGTTGAGGTATCCCTTCTGCGGGCTCAGCAAGAGCGCCCAGCCGAGCACCTTGCCCAGGAGCGGGAAGAAGAACGAGAGGATCAGCAGGAACTCCAGGCGATTGCGAAACGGACAGTCCGTGCGGGCGATGATCCACGCCAGCACGACCGCCAGCGCGAGCGCCAGCACCGCGCGCACGGTCGAGAGCCACACGGTGGTCCAGAGAATCCGCCAGACGTCCGGCTCGGCCATCACGCGGAGCGAGGCGCGGATCGACTCCCAGGTGATGGCGCCGGGACGGCCGGGCGGCGCGTCCCGGAAGCCGGCGACCAGCGCGGTGACGACCGGAGTCACCGTGAGCACGGCCACCACGATCAGCAGCAGGGTCGGCAGCCACGCCCACGCCCAGACGCGCGGCCACGCGATGCCCCGCGCCCGCGCGGTCAGGACCGCCATGTCAACGCCTCCCGGCCCCGTCTAGTTCAGTAATCAAAGAGTTTGGACGCGATCACCCACTTGAGAACCTCGGTGATCTGGCGCTCTGCCTTGTCGTCGCCCGCGAACTGGAGCTTGTGCTTGGCCGGGTCGTCGAGCGGGCGCGGCGCCACGTCGGCCCGGGCCGGCGTGTTGCCGAGCGCCTGCACGCGCCACTCGGCGTACTCGCGGCTCAGCATGAAGTCGACGAAGACCTTCGCGGCGTTGGGGTGCGGCGCGTTCTTGACGACCGCGAAGAGCGGCGATTGAGTGCTGACGCAGCCGGGCTCGAGACAGACCTTGGTGATCGGGACCGTGCCCATGCCGTACTCCACGCGCCACGGGCCGCCGAGCATCGCGTGCAGCTCGCCCCGCGCCACCTCGCCGGACTCGTTGAAGCCCAGGAGCTTGGGCTTGAGCCCGGCGAACTCGCGGATGAACGCCTCGCCGTACTCCTTGCCGTTTACTTCCTTCAGCCCGTACATGTGATAGACGCCGATGTTGGCGATGCGCGGGTCGGTGAACGCCACGCGCTTGCGCTTGATCAGGTCGACCCAGTACGGGTCGCGCACGAGGTCCCAGTAGCTCTTGGGATATTTCTCGGGCGGGACCAGCTTGGTGTTCACGTTCAGCCCGCTCACGCTGGCGAAGACGCCGGCCAGATGAGTCTCCTTGTTGATGATCGGCCAGCGCCACTTCACGCTCGGGTCGAGCGCCGTCGGCGGGACGAAGTCTTCGGCGAGCCCGCGCCACGAGAGTGTCCGCCCGCTCTGCCCGCCGCACTGGTAGACATCGGCCTGGACGCGGCCGGCCGAGGCCTCGGTGCTGATCTTCTCGACCAGCTGAAAGCCGGGCGACAGAACCTGGCTCACCTGGATGTCCGGATAGGTCTTGTTGAAGGCGGCGATCGTACCCTCGGCTTCCGTCGCCTGGGCGCAGCTGTACCAGATGACCTCGCCTTCCTTCTTTGCGGCCGGAACGATCTTGCTCTTCCACTCGGCCATCGCGGCCTGATACTTCGCGGGAGTCGCCGTCGTATCGGCCGGCGCCGGCGGGGCGGCCGGGGCCGGCGGCTTGCTCTGCGCTCGGAGGGCGTCCGGGGCGAGCCCGCCGGCGACGACGACCGCCGCGAGAAGCCCGGACACCATCGCTGCCCATCGCCGCCTCGTCATCCCACCGTCCCTCCGTTCGCGTCTGGCTCCCGCGGCCACAGCCTGACCGCACGCGGCGACACGCAGAGCTTCGCGCGCGCGTCGTGCGGGAGGCGTGCGTCCTCGGGCCCGGTCGCTCTCACGGTGAAATTCCCCATCTCCACCACGTACTCGACGCGGCCGCTCACGTAGACCGACGAGCGCACCACGCCGACCCAGGCGCCCTCACGCTCGGCCGCCCGCGCCTCGACGGCCTCCGGGCGGAAGGCCAGCAGCACTGCCTGACCGACGCTCCAGCTGCCGCCGGCGGCGACGGGCACGCTGCAGCCGCTCTCCTCGATCTCGGCCACCAGGCTCCCGTCCTCGCCCTTCGCGATGCGCGCCGGCAGATGGTTGGCGCGGCCGAGGAAGTCCATGACGAATCGCGTGCTCGGCCGCTGGTACACCTCCTCGGGGCTGCCCTCCTGCTCGATGCGCCCGGCGTTCATGACGACGATGCGGTCGGAGAGCGTCATCGCCTCGGCCTGATCGTGCGTCACGAAGATGCTGGTGATCCCGAGCTTTGCCTGCATCTCGCGCAGCTCGAACCGCATCTCTTCCCGCAGCCGCGCGTCGAGGTTCGACAGCGGCTCGTCGAGCAGCAGCACCTGAGGATTCGACACGAGCGCCCGCGCCAGCGCGACCCGCTGCTGCTGGCCGCCGGATAGCATGGGCGCCGGGCGCGCGTGCAGGTCGCCGAGGCCGACGGTCCCGAGCATCGCCATCACCCGCTCGCGGGTCTCCGCGCGCGGCACACGGAGCTCCTGCAGCGGGAACGCCACGTTCTCGTAGACGGTCATGTGGGGCCAGATCGCGTAGCTCTGGAAGACCATCCCCATGCCGCGCCGCTCCGGCGGCACGAAGAGCCCGGACTCAGTGGACGAGAGCGGACGGCCCCCGACCTGGATCTCGCCTCGATCGGGGCGCTCGAGCCCGGCGACGAGGCGTAGGGTGGTGGTCTTGCCGCAGCCGCTCGGCCCGAGCAAAGTCAGGAACTCCCCGGCTTTGGCTTCGAAGCTCAAGTCGTTCACCGCGACCACGGTGCCGAACGTCTTGACGAGGCCGGACGCCCAAACAGTACCCATCGACTGTGGTCGGTAATCGAACCATCAGCCGATGCCCACGGCAAGCCCAAAATCCTCTGGCGACAGGAGGATGGCCGCTTAGACTGTGCCGGGATGGACTGGAAAAAGCTCGCCTGGGTGCTGGCGCCGGCCCTGCTCGTCGTGCTGATCGTGTTCGCCGTCCTGAACCGGCTGGTCGAGCCGCTGCCGCCGCGCCGCATCACCCTCAGCACGGGCCGCGAGAACGGCGCGTACTACCTGTTCGCGAAGGAGTACGCGAAGCTCGCCAAGGCCGACGGCTTCACGGTCGAGATCATGACCGGCGCGGGAACGGTCGAGACGCTCAAGCGGCTCGCCGCCGGCCAGGCCATGGCCGGATTCGTTCAGGGGGGCACCGCCGAGGCGGCGCCGACGGAGGGGCTGCTCTCGCTGGGAAGCCTCTACTACGAGCCGATCTGGCTCTTCCACCGGCGAAACCGGCCGCTGCGCGGGCTCAACGATCTCAGAGGGCTCAGCATCCAGGTCGGCGAGGAAGGCAGTGGCATCCGACCGCTGGCGATACGCGTGCTGCGCGACAGCGGGATCACCGCGCAGAACTCGCATCTGATGGCCCTCACGAGCGAGGGGGCGGCGACGGCGCTCGAGGCCGGCCGGATCGACGCCGCGTTCTTCATCATGGCGCCGACCGTGCCGCTGGTGCGGCGGCTCCTGCTGAGCCCGAGCGTGGGCCTCTGGAGCGTGCGGCGCACGATCGCCTACACGGCCCGCTATCGGTTCCTGTCGACCGTGACGCTCGGCGAGGGCGTGGTGGATCTGGTCGCGAACGTGCCCGATCACGACGTGCTCTTGCTGGCGGCGACGGCCACGCTGGTGGTGCGCGAGGACGTCCATCCCGTGATCGTGCGGCTCCTGCTCAAGACCGCGGAGATCGTCCACAGCCGCCCGGGCCTGTTCGAGGCGCCGAACGCGTTTCCCTCCGACACGCTCGTCGACCTGCCGCTGCACGAGGTCGCCCGGCGCTACCTCCGGAAGGGACCGCCGTTCCTGGAGCGCTATCTACCCTTCTGGATCGCGGTCACGGTGGAGCGGTGGGCGCTCCTGATCCTGCCGGCCGTCGGGATCCTCCTGCCGCTGGTTCGCATCCTGCCCACGCTCTACAACTCGCAGATGCGCAAGCGGGTCACGCGCTGGTACCGAGAGGTGCACGCGATCGACCAGACGCTCGCGCACGCCACGCCCGAGGAGGCCCGCGCGGCCGCCGAGCGGCTCCGAGGCGTGCAGACGAGACTCGCGGAGATCCCGCCCCCGCCGCCCGGCCTCATGGGCGAGTACTACGACCTCAAGCTCCACCTGCAGAGGCTGATCGAGCAGGCCGAGGAGCGCGCAGCCGCGCGTCACTCGCCCAGATAGAGCTCGCGCGTCCGCGGGTGGGCGACGACCTCGCCGCGCGTGCCCTCGACCACGACCTCGCCGAAGTGCAGCACCGTGATCCGCTCGGCGAAGTCGAGCGCCACGTCCATGTCGTGCTCGATCATCACGATGGTCACGTCGCGCGGGATGCTCGTGACCAGCCGGAGCACGTCGCGCCGCTCGTCGACCGACAGCCCGGCGAACGGCTCGTCGAGCAGCAGGACCCGCGGGTTCTGGGCGAGGGCCATCGCGACCTCGACGCGGCGGCGCTCACCGTACGAGGTCTGGCCGAGCGGGCGGTCGGCCATGTGATCGAGGGCGACCCGCGCCAGGATCTCGCGAGCCTGCGCCGCCAGCGACGCCTGCCGGCTGAGCCTGACGAACGGGTTCCAGCGACGGCGCGACTTCCCGAGGAGCGCCAGGGTCACGTTGCGTAGCAGGGTCTCGCCGGGAAAGAGCGTGATGATCTGATAGGTCCGCGCGATTCCCAGGTGAAAGCGCCGGCGGCTCGGCACGCGCGTGATGTCCCGGTCGAACAGGGTGACCGAGCCGCGGTCGGGGCGAAGCTCGCCGGTGATCAGGTTGAAGAGCGTGGTCTTTCCGGCCCCGTTGGGGCCGATGATGAGACGGCGCTCACCGGCCTCGACCGTCAGGTCGACGCCGGAGGTGACGCGCAGCCCGCCGAACGACTTCGTGAGATTGCGGACGGCCAGCGCGCTCAGATCACGTTCCGCGCTCGCAGCTCGGCGATCTGCGCCTTCTGATAGCCGAGCTCGGCCAGGATCTCGTCGGTGTGCTCGCCCAGGATGGGCGCGCGCCGCTTGAACCGTCCCGGCGTCTCCGAGAGGTCGACCGGCGTGGGCGCGAGCGGCACGCCGCGCGCCACACCCGGGAATTCCGTGTCGCGGAGCAGGCCGGCGGTGCGGATGTGCGCGTCGGCGAGCGCCTGCTGGGGCGAGTAGAGCGGCGCCGAGGGAATTCGCGCGGCCTCGAGCTCCGCGAGCGCCTCGGCGGTCGTGCGCGACGCGGACCACTCGGCCATCCGCTTGGAGATGATCTCGCCGTTGTCGCCGCGGGCGCTGTCGTCCCTGAAGCGCGGATCGGTGAGCCAGTGATCCTCGCCCATGAGCTTGGCCCACCGCCGGAACATCGGATCGCCGATTGCGAGCGCCAGGATCCAGCCGTCCTTCGTGCGGAACAGGTCCGAGGGCGCCGAGGTCTGGCCGCGGTTCACCGTCGCCACGCGGTCGACCTGGATGGCCTGCTGCTCCACCAGGGTCGGGTTGTTGAAGGCGATCGCGGTCCGCAGCAAGGCCCCCTCGACCTTCTGGCCGCGCCCGGTCTGGCGACGCGAGAGGAGCGCCGCCAGGGTGCCGAAGGCGGCCAGCGACGCGGTGCCGCAATCGACCCACGCGACGGCCGCGCGCAGCGGCTGCTCCGGCGTGCCCGTGAGGTACGCCGAGCCGCACATCACCTGGCCGATGCCGTCGAACCCGTGCTTGGCGCTCCACGGCCCGCCGGCCCCGTACGCCGTCACGGTCGTCAGGATGATGTCGGGCTTCACGCGGCGCAGGCTCTCGAGGTCGAGGGCCAGCGAGCGCAGCACTTCCGGCGGCAGGTTCGCCACGACGACGTCGGCGGTGGCGACGAGCTTTCGCACGATCTCGCGGCCCTCGGGGCACGCGGGGTCCAGGGTCATCGCGCGCTTGTTACGGTTCATGACGACGTACATCGCGCCCACGCCGTCGTCGGTCACGGGAGCCACCCAGCGGTCCTCGCCGCCGCCGGCGCGCTCGATGCGGATCACGTCGGCGCCGAGGTCGGCCAGGAGCGCCGCGCAGTAGGGGCCGGCGATGTAGCGCCCGAAGTCGAGGACGCGCACTCCCGTCAGGACGCCGTCGAGGTCGCTCACGGGAGCGCCAGGGGCTGGCCGTCGAGGTCCTCGGCCCGCTCCACCTTGATCAGCACGGCGAAGCCCTTCTTGTCCGGATCGCGCTCCTTCTCGGGCTGCACGAGACGGCGCCAGACTTCCTCGTACGCGGGGCCCGACTTGTGGATCTCCGCGGTGCCGTAGAAGCGCGCGATGCCGCCCTTCGGCAGCACACCGGCCTCGCGAAGCTGGGGCTTGCGCAGGAACACCGTGACCTTCGTCTTGTCCCGGAGGTTCGCGTTCGTCGAGCCCTTGCCGCGCTCCCAGAGCGCCAGGTGCTCGTCGTCGTAGACCATCGTGCTCCCGCGCGGCGTGATCTGGGTGAAGCCGTTGGGCAGCACTGTCCCGACCAGACACACGTTGGCCGGGAACGCGGTGTTGATGTGCTCGTGGAGAATCTTGGGAATGGTGGCCAATGGTCGGTACCTCCGGCGGGATTATAATTCGGCGGGCACGCGAGGAACATCGTAAGAACGGGCGCGGAATACCGCGAGGCGCTGCGCGACGGAAGGCGGGTGTGGGTCCTCGGCGAAGGTCTGGTCGAGGACGTCACCGTGCACCCGTCCACTCGCACGACCGTCGACGAGTACGTCGCCTGGTACGGCTCGGCGCTCGACGGCCGCGAGTCCGCGTTCGAGCTCCACGCCAACGGCGGCGTCCCGGCGTGGCGCGGCCGGATGCGCCGCTACTTCGCCCGCTACAGCGAGCTCGCCAACGCGGTCCTGCGCTCGTTGAGCCTCGACATGCCCAAGCTCGACCTCGAGAGCCTGCGCGCGGCTCCTCTCGCCCCGCGCCGCCCGGTCACCCCGCCGCGGTAGGGCGCGGCCGCAGCGCGGCTAGCGCGCGGCGCCAGCGCCGAACCGTACCCGGCACCAGCCCCTCGGGCATGAAGACCACGATCACGACGAAGATCGCGCCCAGGACGAAGTTCCAGCGCTCGATGTAGGCGCTCGCCACGTTCTTCACGACGACCACCAGCGCCGCGCCGGCGATCGGCCCGAGCAGGGTCGCGGTGCCGCCGGCGATCACCATCAGGAGCGCCTCGGCCGAGGCGGTCAGCGCCACCGCCTGCGGGCTCACGAACTGGTTGTAGTAGAGGTAGAGCAGTCCGGCCACGCCGCTCCAGAAGCCCGAGAACAGGAACGCGAGAAAGCGGATCATCCACACGTGGTAGCCGAGCGCGTTCATGCGGAGGGGCTGATCGCGCGTGCCTCGCACGCTGGCGCCGAACGGCGAGGCGACGAAGACCGCCATCGAGCCGACGGCCAGCAGGAAGACGACGAATGTCGCCCAGTAGAAGCTGGCCGGCGTCGTCAGCGAGAGCCCGAGCGGGCTCGGCCGGCCGCGGATCGCGATGCCGTTGTCACCGTTGGTGATGCTGATCCAGCGGTAGGCGACGCCCCACACGATCTGGCCGAGGGCCACCGTGATCATGACGAAGCCGAGCCCGGTGCCGCGCAGCGCCAGCACGGCGAAGGCCGCCGAGACCAGCAAGGTCACGCCGAGGGCCCCCGCGGCGACGACGAGCTGGCCGTGGCCGTCGTTCATTATCCGCGCACCCGCATAGGCGGCGATGCCGAAGAGGCCGGCGTGGCCGAGGCTGACCAGCCCGGCGTAGCCGGCCAGCACGTTCACGCCGAGCGCGAAGATGGCGTAGAAGAGGATCTGGCTCGCGATATTGATGTAGTAGGTCCCGCCGATCCACCAGGGTACGGTGCCCAGGATCGCCAGCGCGGCCGCGAGCGCGAGCCGCCTCAAACGGCTTGCCGTCCGAACAGGCCCTGCGGTCTGACGACCAGCACGACGAGCATCGGCAGGAACAGCACGACGTAGGCGAGCTCGGGAAACATCGCCTGACCGAAGTTGTAGAGGAAGCCCACGACGAAGCTTCCCACCAGGGAGCCGACCAGGCTGCCGCTGCCGCCGAGGATCACGACGACCAGCGCGAGCGGCAGCATCTCCTGGTCGAGCCCCGGATAGACCGAGAGGATCGGCCCGCCGATCACGCCCGCGAAGCCCGCGAGCCACGCGCCCAGGCAGAACACGATCGTGAAGAGCCGCGAGACGCGGATGCCGACGACCCGCGCCATGGCCGGATCGTCGACGCCGGCGCGGATCATCGCGCCCAGGCGCGTGCGGTCGAGCAGCATCCAGAGCAGGACCGCGAAGACCACCGCGATGAGGCTGATGGCCAGCCGATAGGTGGGAAAGCCGAGGCCCATGACCGAGGTGGCGCCGCGAAGCGCGGCCGGCGTCGCGATCCTGATCGGGTCGCCCGTCCAGACGAGCAGGCACACGTCGGCGATCATGAAGGAGAGCCCGAGGGTGACCAGCACCTGCGCGAGCTCGGCCCCGACGAGGCGCCGCAAGATCAGGCGCTCGACGATGCCGCCGAGCGCCGCCACCAGGAGCCCGCCGAGGATCGCGGCGGTCCAGAAGTCGAAGCCGTGCGCGATCAAGCTCGTCGCGAGATACGCGCCGAGCATGAAGAACGAGCCGTGCGTGAGGTTGGGGATCTTCATGAGCCCGAAGATCAGCGAGAACCCGGCCGACAGGAGAAACAAGAGCCCCCCGAGAGTGATGCTGTTGACCGCAAGAACGACCCACAAGTTCATGATCGTCCGGTACGAGCGGCGGCTTTGCCGCCGGAATCGATGTCCTGGGGGAGGTCGGGAGGGGGTCGCCGAGGCCCCCTCACGATTTGAGAGGCGGATAGTCCCGCGAGTAGACCGGCTGAGCCAGGAACCACTTCTCGTCGTAGGTCCAGAACTGGCTGACTTTCGGATAGGTCTTGATCGTCGTGTTGACGAGCTTGTCGCCCTTCCGCTCGGTCCGCCGGATGTAGAAGGTCCCGACCACGTTACCGAAGTGATCGAACGTGAACGGCCCTCGGGGCGTGTCGACCAGCGAGACGCTGCGCAGCGCCCGGTTGAACGCCTCGCGGTCGTCCGTCTTGCCGCCGGTCTTTTCCAGCGCCGCCTCCGCGACCATGCCGTTGATGTAGAGGCCCGCGGAATAGAGGCCGGGAATGTTGCCGTAGTCCTTCACCATCCCGTCGATGAGCCGCTTGTTGCTCGGCGTGTCGAGATCGCCCGTGTAGGCGGAGACGGAGATCATGCCGACGGCCTCGTCGCCATAGCTTTTGAGAAGCGCCTCGTCGCCGGCGGGTCCGCCGCCGAGCACGGGCAGCTTGAGGCCCTGGTCCTGGTACTGCTTCATGAACTTCAGCGGATTCGAGCCCGCGAAGCCTTGCACGACCGCGTCGACGCCGCCGATCTGGGCGATGTACGGCGTGTAGTCGGGCGTGACCAGCGGCGGCCAGAGCTTCTTCACGACCCGACCGCCCGCGTCCTCGAAGACGCGCTGGAAGCCAGCCATCTGCTCGTGGCCGAACGCGAAGTCGTCTGCGATCGTGATGACCCGCTTGAACTTCAGCTCCTTCGCCGCGTAGTCGGCGAGCGGATGCATGTACTGCGCGGAGGTGCCGGAGGCCCGCACGAAGTACGGGTTCGGTCTCCGCTGCGTCATGTCCTCGGCGGCGGCGAGGCTCAGCACCGGCATCTTGGCCTGCGCCGTATAGTCGGTGATCGCGAGCAGCTCGAACGCGGCGAGCGGGCCGAAGATCATGTCGACGTTGTCCCGCTCGACCAGCTCCTGGGTCTTGGTCTTGGTGCCGGCGGGGTTACCGCCGGTGTCCGCCACGACGAGCTCCACCTTGCGGCCGGCGAGGTTGTGGTTCCGATCCTTCAGGAACCGGATGGTCCCCTGCTCCATCTGGATGCCGCCCGCGGCGAGCGGGCCCGTCTTGACCGTGAGCAGGCCGATGCGAACCGGCTTGGGCTGGGCGATCGCCGGGAACGCCAGGGATGCGGTGACCGCCGCGCCCGCGGCGCCGGCCAGGAACTCACGACGACGGACCTTGACCGCCATCTCGCGCCTCCTCTTCGACTCAGTAGCGCCTTGGGGCTCAGTAGCTCTTGGGCAGGCCCAGCACGTGCTCGGACAGGTAGTTGAGAACCATCTGCTGCGAGACCGGCGCGATCTTGTAGAGCCGCACCTCGCGCCAGAGCCGCTCGACGTAGAATTCCTTCGCGTAGCCGTAGCCGCCGTGGGTCTGCAGCGCGACGTCGCAGGCCTCGAAGCCCGCCTCGGCGGCCATCAGCTTGGCGGTGTTCGACTCGGCGCCGCATGGCCGGCCGTTGTCGAAGAGCCACGCCGCCTTCAGGCACATCAGCTCGGCCGACTCGAGCTTCGCCCAGGCCATCGCCAGCGGGTGCGCGATCGCCTGGTTCTGGCCGATCGGCCGGTCGAACACGACGCGCTCCTTCGCGTACTGCACGCCGCGTTCGAGGGCCGCACGGCCGATCCCGACCGCCTCGATCCCGGTGAAGACGCGCTCCGGGTTCAGCGAGTCCAGGAGGTGGTAGAAGCCGCGGCCCACCTCGCCCACGACGTCCGTCGCCGGGACCTCGAGCCCGTCGATGAAGATCTCGTTGGAGTCCACCGCGGCCCGGCCGAGCTTCTCGATCTCGCGCACCGTGATCTTCGCGCGGTCGAACGGTGTGAAGAAGAGCGTCATTCCGGAAAACGGCGCCGCCGCCTCGCGCGGCGACGTGCGCGCCAGGAGCAGCATGTGCGTCGCGTGCTGGGCGTTGGTGTTCCAGACCTTGCGGCCGTTCACCACGAACCGGTCGCCGTGGCGCTCCGCCCGCGTGTGGATGCGCGACGTATCGGTGCCCGCGTTCGGCTCGGTCACGCCGAACGACATGACGATCTCCCCGGTGGAAATTTGTGGAAGATAGCGCCGCTTGAGCTCTTCCGACCCGTGCTTGATCACCGGCATCGGCGGAAACATGTAGAAGTGGATCGGCGAAGCGCCCGTGGTCCCGGCGCCGGCGGCGCAGATCTCGTGGAGCATCAGCGCGGCTTCGGTCACGCCCAGGCCCGAGCCGCCGTACGCCTCCGGGATGATCATGCCGAGCCAGCCCGCCTGGGCGAAGGCGCGGATGAAGTCCGTCGGATACTCCGCCTTGCGGTCCTTCTCGAGCCAGTAATCGAGCGAGAACGAGCGCGCGAGCGCGGCAACTTCTTTCCGGATCAGCTCTTGCTGCTCGGTCAGCTGGAAGTCCATGCCGCGGATTGTAGCCTAACCCCGGCCGGCGGTCAGGGCGGTGCTATGATGCGCGGAATGGCGGTGCTGGGGCTCTACGCGCTGCAGAATGGCTTCATCGGATTCGAGCGGTCCGGGCTCTTCTACGGCGAGTTCTCGGGCGATCGCGTTCAGATCCCGATCGCGTGCTGGCTCGTGCGGACCTCCGACGCCATGATCCTCTTCGACACCGGGCTCTCGCCGCGCGCGGTGCCGGGCCTCGTGCGCAACGATCCGCTGGCTCGCTTCACGGAAGAGGACTTGCTCGTGCACCGACTCGACCTGGTCGGCCTCGAGCCCGACAACGTGGACCTGGTGGTGCTGTCTCACCTCCACTACGACCACGCCGGCGGCGCGGCGCTCTTCCCCAAGTCCGAGCTGATCGTCCAGAAGGACGAGTACGCGTACGCTCACTACCCGGCCGCGTTCTTCGAGTCGTTCTACTACCGCAAGAACTTCGACCTGCCGGGCTATCGCTGGCGGTTGCTCGACGGCGACACCGAGCTCCTGCCCGGCGTGACGATTCTGAGATCCGACGGGCACACGCCGGGCCACCAGTCGCTGCTGGTCGAGCTGCCCGAGACGGGGCCGGTCATACTCACCGGCGACGCCTGCTACTGGCACGAGCACGCCGACAAGGAGCGCGTGCCCGGCGTCGTCTGGAATCCGACCCTGGCGCTGCACTCCCTCAGGAAGCTCAAGACGATCGTGCGGCTCGTGCGCGGTCGGATCTTTCCGGGTCACGACCCGATCTTCTGGGAGACCGTGAAACAGGCGCCGGACGCTTACCGCTGAGCGCAATGGTCGTGCGAGCCGCAGGACGTCGCGGGGCTGGGGCCCCGCCGGCCGAGGCGAGCTTATAAACAGGAGAGTGTGATGAAGGACGGGCTCAGGTTCGTGGACAGCGACATGCACATCATGGAGCCGCCGGATCTCTTCGACCGCTATCTGGATCCGAGGTTCAAGGACCGGATCAGCGTGCCGGTCGGCGCCGACGGCCGGCCCAAGCGCGGCGCGGCCGGCCTCACCACCATCGACGGCCTGCCGACGTCCGACATGGACCTGCAGCAGTACCGAAAGCGCGTCCGCAACAGCGGGCCCCAGAGCACGCAGCCTCTGTCGGGCTCGCGGCTCTTCGACACCGGCCGGCTCGACTTCGCCGTCGCGCGCGACTACGACGCGGTCGCCCAGGTGATGGGCATGGAGATGGAGGGCGTCGACATCGCGGTGAACTATCCCACCGCCGGCCTCGCCCTGCTCGGGCGCGACAACATGGATCCGCAGCTCTCGCTGGCCATCTGCCAGGCCTACAACAACTGGATCCACGAGTTCTGCAGCTACAGCCCCGACCAGCTCAAGTGGGTCGCGATGCTGCCGGTGCACGACGTCCACCTGGCCTGCCGCGAGCTGATCCGATGCGTGCGCGAGCTCGGCGCCGTGGGTTCGTTCATCCGGCCGAATCTGGTGAACGGCCACTACTGGCACTCCAACTACTGGGATCCCCTCTACTCCGTCCACGAAGAGCTCGACGTGACCTGGGGCTTCCACGAGGGCGTGAGCGCGATCTACTCGCGCATGATCCCCCTCTACGGCGAGAACCGGTTCTATCGCCACGTCGCCAGCCACTGGATCGAGATGCAGCAGGCGCTGATCGCGATGATCATCGGCGGCGTGTTCGAGTTCCATCCCAAGCTCCGGGTCGGCTACCTGGAGGCGCAGAACTCCTGGGTGCCCGGCCTGCTCTCGCGGATCGAGTGGGACTATCCGCAGTATCGCGACTCGCACGCGCCCTATCTGTCGCTGACGCCGCGCGAGTACTTCCGGCGCAACTGCTGGGCGGCCGTCGAGGGGAGCGAGCCCGAGATCGAGCCGACCGCGGGACTGATCGGCGCCGACCGGATGTGCGTCTCGACGGACTATCCCCACTTCGACTCGAACTTCCCGCACGTATCGACGAATCTCCTGAAGAACGTGCCGCGCGAGATCGCCGCGCAGATCCTCGCGGGCGGCGCGCACCTCTACGGCTTCACCGCGGAGCACTTCAAGAAAGCGGACGCCGCCGCTGCGAAGATCGCCGCGCGGCGCTAGCCGGTCGGGCCGAGCCGGGGGCTTGCGAGCCCCCGGCTCGCGTCATCGCGAGGGACGAAGCTGCGGGTCGACCGCCAGCAGGAAGATCAGGAGGTACGCGGTCCCGCCGGTCACGCCTCCGAGCACGTCGCTGAGCCAGTGCGAGCGCAGGTACAGCCGGCTCGCCGCGACCCCCAGCATGAGGAGCAGCAGTGCCGCCGTCCCCACCCATCGCCAGAGCGGGCGCAGCTCCACCGTCCACAGCACGTAGATGGCGCCGCCGAAGAAGACGAACGCGCCGAAGGTGTGGGCGCTCGGAAAGCCGTAGGGCGAGAGCTTGGGCCGGGGCCGCGCGACGATCCACTTGGTCAACGCCAGGACCGCGAACGCTCCGACGAGCATCGCGGGGATGTATCGAGCCGCGCGATGACCGCGCCGCTTCAGCAGCACGTACGCGACGACGGTCAGCGGAATCAGGACGTACCCCGAGCCGATGCGGCTCAGCGTCTGCATCAGCGGCCTGAGCTGCGGGTAAGGCCCCGAACGGATCAGATCGTGCGCGGCGTGATCGAAGTCGAAAAACTGCTGGTTGAAGGCGAGCACCGCGAGCACGAGGAAGGCGAGCGCGGAGACGACCGCGAGGAGGAGCACCGCCCACCGGAGCGCTTGCATGCGCCAGGAATTATGACACCCCGGCCCGCGAATCAGACGAGAAGCTGCTTGCCGTCCTCCGCGGCCTCGACCCCGAGACCGTCGAGACGCGCCAGCATGTCCTCGCCCATGTGGGTCAGCACGAGCCGCCGGCATTCGAGCCGCGAGCGGTGCTGGAGCAAGGTCGCCAGGTCGAGGTGGTACTTGACCCGCTTGTCGTAGAAGAGCGCTTCGGCGATGAACAGATCCGCGCCGCGCGCGGCGTCGATCAAGCTCTCCGTCCATTCGGTGTCGCCCGAGTAGGCGACGACTCGGCCCTCGCCGGCGACCCGCAGGGCGAACGGTGGAGCGCCGCTGGCGTGAGAGACCTCGAATCCGGTCACGCTCACCGGCCCGACCGCGACGGCCGCGCGATCGGCCAGCTCGACGAAGCGGGTCTCGAACCTCCGCTCGACCCGGGTCGACCCGGGGAAGAACACCTCCATGGCCTCGCGCACCCGCTGCTCCACTCCAGGCGGACCGGCCACCAGCAGGGGCCGCGTCCGGCGCTTGAACTGGCCGTCGAGGATCAGGAACGGCACGCCGCCGAAGTGGTCGCCGTGCAGGTGGGAGAGGATCACGGCGTCGATCGCCTGCGGATCGACGCCGAAGCGGCGCATCGCGATCAGCGACGAGGCACCGCAGTCGAGGAGGAGCTGGCCCGCGCCCGCTTCGAGATGGATGCAGGTCTGGAACCGGCCGCCGCTGCCGAACGCGTCGCCGCATCCGAGGAATCGGACCTTCACGGAGATCTCCTCCCCGCGGTCATGATATCGTGCCGTCCATGAGTGCCGCGGCCCGGCTCGCCGAGTTCGTCGTCAAGACCTCGCTCGAGGAATGCCCGCCCGAAGCGGTGGCGCGCGTTCGGCGCGCCGCGCTCGACACGCTCGGCGTCACGCTCGCCGGAGCCGCCGAGCCCGTCGCGGGCATCGTGCGGAAGGTCGTGCGCGCCGAGGGCGGTATCCCGCTCGCGACCGTCGTGGGGACCACGCTCAAGACGGCGCCGGGCTGGGCCGCGCTGGCCAACGGCGCCGCCGGCCACGCGCACGATTTCGACGACACGAACTTCGCGCTGCTCGGGCACCCGAGCGTGCCGCTCTTGTCGACGGCCCTCGCCGCCGCGGAGGCCGAGATGGCCGCGGGCCGGGCGCTCGTGCTCGGCTACATCATCGGCTTCGAGATCGACGTGGCCCTCGGCACCGCGCTGAACCCGGATCACTATACGCGGGGCTGGCACGCCACCTCGTCTATCGGGACGCTCGGCTGCGCCGCCGCGGCTGCGCGCATCATGGGGCTCGACCTCGTCCAGACGCGCCACGCGCTCGCCATCGCGGCCTCCCACGCCTCCGGGCTCAAGGAGAACTTCGGCTCGATGACGAAGCCCTATCACGCCGGACACGCCGCGCGGAACGGGCTCCTGGCCGCTCAGCTCGCGCGCGAAGGCATGACGGCGTCCGCGACCGCGCTCGAGGGCAAGCAGGGCTACGCCGCGGCCTTCGGCGGGGCGCACGGTCTCGATCAGGCGCTGGAGAGCCTCGGCCGGACCTGGCATCTGCTGAGCTCGGGGATCGCGGTGAAGCCCTATCCCTCGTGCGCCCTCACGCACTCGGCGATCGACGCCCTGATCGACCTCAGGACGGAGCACCGTCTGAGCGCCGGCAACGTCGCCGGCGTGCAGGTCGGCGTGAACCGCGTGGTCCCCGACGTGCTCGCCCACTCGCGGCCGACGACGGCGCTCGAGCGCAAGTTCTCGATGCAGTATTGCGCCGCCGCCGCGCTCGCCGAGGGCCGGGTCGATTTCGGCTCGTTCACCGACGGCGAGGTCGTCAACCGCGAGACGCGCGCGCTGATGGAGCGCGTCGCGATGGTGGTCGACCCGGGGCTTCCCCAGGGCGCCGAGCAGCACGCGTGGAGCCGCGTGACGGTGCGCCTGCGCGACGGACGCACCTTGTCGACCGCGGCGCGTGGCGCGCGGGGGCATCCCGATGCGCCGCTGTCCGATGCCGCGCTGCGCGAGAAATTCCTCGCCTGCGCGCGAACCGTTCTGTCATCGGACGAAGCCGAGGGCGTGGCCGAGCAGATCGGCCACCTCGAGGACATCCCGGACATCCGGGCGCTGACCTCGCGCCTCGAAGGCAATCTAGACTAGGAGCCGCACAATGGGCGTACTCGACGGGATCAGGATTCTCGAGCTGGCGCGCGTGGCGCCGGCCGAGCTGCCGGCGATGATGCTGGCCGACATGGGCGCCGAGGTTCTCAAGATCGAGACGCCCGAGCCCGGCCGCGACACGAGCGAGGAGTGGGTCCGCCGGACGATCCACACCTTCGTCAATCGCAACAAGCGCTCGATGACCCTGCACATGAAGTCCGCCGAGGGTCAGAAGATCTTCCGCAAGCTCGCCGCGACGGCCGACGTGATCGTCGAGGGCTTCCGGCCGGGCGTGATGAAGCGCCTGGGCGCCGACTACGAGACCCTGCGCGCGCTCAACCCGCGCCTCGTCTACTGCTCGCTCTCGGGCTTCGGCCAGGACGGGCCGTACCGCGACCGCCCGGCCCACGACATGAACTATCTCTCGCTCGCCGGCGTCCTGAACCTGATCGGCGAGAAAGACAGAAAGCCGGCGATTCCGCTCAACCTGGTCGCCGACTACGCCGGCGCGAGCCTGCACGGCGCGCTCGGGATCGTGCTGGCGCTCTACGCCCGCGAGCGGACCGGCCGTGGCCAGCACGTCGACGTGTCGTACCTCGACACGACGGTGTCGCTGCTGGCGGCCACCCCGAACATGCGCTTCTTCTTCAGCGACGGCATCGCTCCGCGCCGCGGCGAGGGCTTCCTCGGCGGCTCGTACCCGTACTACGCGATCTACCAGACGCGCGACGACAAGCTCCTGACGATCGGGTGCACCGAGCCGTGGCTCTGGGAGAACTTCTGCAACGCGATCGGGCGGCTCGACTTCAAGCGCTTCGCGCGGACCTCCGATCAGCTCGTGCGCGCCGCCAACGCCGAGGAAGAGGCCGCGCGGCGGGAGATCGAGGCGCTGATCCGGACGCGCGACCGCGACGAGTGGTACGAGCTCCTGGTAAAAGCAGACGTCTGCGTCGGCAAGGTCTACGACATCCCCGAGATGGTCACGGACCCGCAGATCAACCACCGCCGCATGATCGTGGACGTCGAGCACCCGACCCAGGGGCGCGTCCGGCAGATCGGCGTCGCCATCAAGCTGTCGGAGACGCCCGGAGCGATCCGGAGCGCCGCGCCGATGCCCAACGAGCACACCGAGGACGTGCTGAAGGACCTCGGGATGACGGCCGCCGAGATCGCGGACCTCAGACGGAAGGGAGTCGTCGAGTAGCCATCGCGTGAGGCGAGCCTGGCGCCAGCTCACGCTGCTCTCCCTCGCCGAGCTGCTCGCCCTCTCGCTCTGGTTCAGCGCGTCGGCCGTCCTGCCGGCCCTCGCGCGCGAGTGGGGCCTCACTGCCGCCGGCGCCGCCGGCCTCACGATCGCGGTGCAAGCCGGGTTCATCGTCGGCACGCTCCTGAGCGCGCTCACCAACCTGCCCGACGTCTTCTCGGCCCGCGCGGTCATGAAGGCCGGCATCGTGCTCGGCGCCGCGACCAACGCCGCGCTCGCGCTCTGGGTCTCGAGCCTCTGGCCTGCGCTGCTCCTCCGCTTTGCGACGGGGGTGTGCCTGGCGGGGGCCTATCCGCCGGCGATGAAAATCATGTCGACCTGGTTTCGCGAGGGCCGCGGCCTGGCGATCGGCATTCTGGTGGGCGCCCTCACGGTCGGCTCTGCGACGCCCCACCTCGTATCGGGCGTGACCGCCTTGCCGTGGCGCGAGACCCTGCTGATCGCCTCCGCCCTCGCCGTGGCCGGCGCCGTCGTCGTCCAGCTCTGGGTGACCGATGGCCCGCATCGGTTTCCATCGGCGCGGTTCGACATCCGGATGGCGGCGGCCGTCTTCGGCGAGCGCGGACCGCGGCTGGCGTGCTTGGGCTATCTCGGCCACATGTGGGAGCTCTACGCGATGTGGGCGTGGATCGCCGTCTTTCTCGGGGCCAGCCTCGAGGCGCGGGGCGGCGGCAGCTACGCGGGGCTCAATGCCAGCGCCGCCACGTTCGTCGTGATCGCGCTCGGCGCGCTCGGATGCTGGGCGGGCGGCCTCGCGTCGGATCGCTGGGGTCGGACGACCTCGACGATGGTCGCGATGGCGCTGTCCGGAGCCTGCGCGGCGACGATCGGCCTGACCTTCGGCGGCCCACCGCTCGTGACCCTGCTGGTCGCGATCGTCTGGGGGATCGCGATCATCGCCGACTCCGCTCAGTTCTCGACCGCGATCACCGAGCTGTCGCCGCCCGCCTACGTGGGTACCGCGCTCACGACCCAGACGTGCGTCGGCTTCGCGTTGACCATGATCTCGATCTGGCTCGTCCCGCCGCTGGCCGCGCGCGCCGGCTGGCAATGGGCGTTCGCGAGCTTGACGATCGGGCCGGCGCTCGGCGTGCTCGCGATGGGCCGCCTCCGCGCGGTACCCGAATCGATGAAGCTCGCAGGCGGTCGACGTTAAATGGTCTGCGGACTCGTCTGGAGCCGGCGCAGGAGCGGGAGCCCCTGCTCGGTGAGCCACTCCTTCGTCGATTCGTAGCCGAAGCGGAGCGCGGCGCGGCTGGCCTCGAAGCCCATCGATGGGCCGAAGAGCGGCGTCTCCTCGCGCGTGGGCTGGATCAGGTGGAACTCGGTGCGCGGATGCTTGATCCGGAGGGTCGAGAGGCCGAGCTGGAGCAGGTTCTGGCTGTAGATGCGCCCGGCCTGCTCCATGATCGTGTAGAGACCGCGATTGCGCAGCGGCACGCCGCCGTCGTCCGGGTTGGGCACGAGCGGGTTGACCACGATCACGACGTTGGCGCCCGCGTCGGCCGCCAGATCGGCGTGGCCGCTGAAGCCGACCCCGCCGTCGACGTAGTCGCGCCCGCGCAGGGTGTACGGCTCGAAGAACCCGGGAATCGCCGATGAGGCCGCCACCGCCTCGCTGATCGGAACGTCGCGAAGTCCGTCGCGTCCGAACACCACGCGCTGCGCCCGGTCGAGGTCGATCGCCGGGATCAGGAGCACGCGCTCGAGCGCGGTGAAGGAGTTCTGGAGCCCGACGGCCGCGAAGGTCTCACGCATGTAGCGCTCGAGGGCCACCAGCGAGAAGAACCCGGCGGGCAGGTCGCGCTCGGCTGCGGCCAGCATGTCGGGGACCGAGCCGCGCACCGCGGTCATCGCGTTCTTGCCGACCGCCCAGAGAAGCCGGCCGAACCGCCCCGCGGCGTGCCGGAAGGAGTTCGAGGCGTAGACGGCGCCACGTCTGAAGTTCAGCGGGTGCTCGAGATCCTGGTCGATGATGCGATAGACCTCGGCGGCGCGGACGCCGTTGGCGAGCAGGCTCGCCACCACGGAGCCGGCGCTGCAGCCCACGTAAATATCGAAGTCGCCCGCGCCGTTGAGCCGCTCCTCGATGGCGGCGATGACTCCCACTTCGTACATGCCGCCAATGACTCCACCGCCCGCCAGGGCCAGCGCGTAGCGCGGCCGTCGCGACCGCCAGCGCCCGACCACACGCTTGAGAATGTTCATGTACGCCTCAATTGTAGCAACCTTGTCAGCAATCGACTTGCCAGGGCCTCCCGTATCCGGAAACTGCTAATTTCACTGACGATCGACCCACCCGATCTCTTCACGAGCGCCAGCCAAAGCGGCAAGTTCTTTGTCACCTGGTCGATCCACTATCCACTGGTGGTCAAGTCCAACCCACCGATAAGGAAGAAAATTCTCGCTTGCATAGCAGCCGACGGGACGAGCGAGAGACCGAGATGAGGAATGGCGCCGACTTACGTATGTCCCCAGCCTTTGGTATCCGCCTTGCTCCGAAAAAAGACATGAACGTCGGGCTCCGGGCCGACCTCCACATCCACACTCGGGAGGCGGAGCCCTTCATCACGTACGACGCACGCCAGGTGATCGCGCGAGCGGCCAAAGACGGCTACCGCGTGCTCAGCATCAGCAACCACGATACAGTCACCTTCGACCAGGATCTCGCCGCCTTCGCGCGCGACCACGGCATCGTCCTGATCCCGGGGGTCGAGGTCACCGTCGAGGGGCGGCACGTGCTCGTCTACAACGCGGACGTGGCGGTCGACAAGCTCAGGACGTTCGCGGGCCTCAAGCGCTACAGGACGCCCGAGTGGCTCGTGGTGGCGCCCCACCCGTTCTTCCCGGCCCCCTACTGCCTGCGCGAGAAGCTCTGGCAGCAGATCGAACTGTTCGACGCGGTCGAGTTCAGCCACTTCTACACGCCGCGCGTGGACTTCAATCGAGCGGCGGTCAAGCTGGCCCGCGCCGTGGGGCTTCCGTTGATCGGGACCTCGGACAGCCACATCGACGCGCAGTTCGGGACCACGTTCTCGCTGATCGAGTCCGCGGCGAGCGTCGAAGCGGTGGTCTCGGCCATCAAGGCGGGACAGATCAGCGTGGTCAGCCGGCCACTGAGCCTCACGCGCTGCGCGAGCATCCTCGCCCAGCACGCCCTGGGCGCCGGCCGGGTGCGGGCGCGGAGCTGGCTCAGGCCGAATCCGCCGTCCCCCCAGACGATCCTGACTCCGCGCTGACCGCGGCGCCTAGCCCAGGTCGAAGACCAGGACTTCCGTCGACTCCAGTCCGATCAACCGCAGCGCCGGCTCGGCGCTGACCGCCGCGCCGTCGCCCTGCCACAGGGGCTGGCCGTTTAGGGTGAGGGAGCCGCGCGCGACCTGGACCCAGGCGTGCCGCTCTTCGTGGAGCTCGTACACCACTTCCTGGTCGCGCTCGACCAGGCCCGAGTACACGCGCACGTCCTGATGGATCGTGATGGCCGAGCCGCCGTCCCGCGGCCCCGCGATCAGCCGCAGCACGCCCCGCTTGTCCGGGTCGGCGATCGTCTTCTGCTCGTAGCTCGGCTCGTGTCCGCGGCGGTCCGGAACGATCCAGACCTGGAGGAAGTGAACCCGCTCGGTCGGGGACGGATTGAACTCGCTGTGCGTGACGCCGGTGCCGGCGCTCATCCGCTGGATCTCGCCGGGCCGGATCACCGAGCCGGTGCCCAGGCTGTCGCGGTGCTGCGATGCACCCTCGAGCACGTAGCTGATGATCTCCATGTCGCGGTGGCCGTGCGTCGGAAAGCCGCGGCCGGGCTGCACGCGGTCCTCGTTGATCACGCGCAGGGTGCGGAAGCCCATGTTGCGGGGGTCGTAGTACTCGCCGAACGAGAACGTGTGCGACGTGTCCAGCCAGCCGAAATCGAAGTGCCCGCGCTCGGCGGCGGCGCGGCGCGTGATCACGGCTGCATCCCCGACTGGCCGGCTTCGCGGATCCGGCGCAATCGCTCCAGCTCGGGCTCGACGTACTTCTCACGGCAGTCCGGACAGATCCCGTGCGTGAACTGGGCGTCGGAGTGCCCCTCGATGTAGGTCTCGACCTGCTGCCAGTAGTTGCGGTCGTCGCGGACCTTCTTGCAGTAGGAGCAGATCGGCAGGAGCCCCTGCAGCTGCTTGACCCGCGTCAGCGCCTCTTCGAGCTCGTGCACCCGATCGGCGAGCGCGGCCTGCAGCGCCAGCATCCGGAAGCCCACCTGCATCCGCGCGCGCAGCTCTTCCCGCTCGAACGGCTTCACGATGTAGTCGTCGGCGCCGGCGCCAAGGCCCGTCACGATGTCCTGGGTGCGCGCCTTCGCGGTGACGAAGATGAGGTACGGCTTCGGCTCGCGGCCGAGCGCGCGGATCCGCGTGCACAGCTCGAGGCCGTCCATGCCGGGCATCGTCCAGTCGAGGATCGCGAGCTCCGGCGGGTCGTCGCTCTGGAAGATCTCCCACGCCTGCTCGCCGCCCGAGGCGGTTGCGACCTCGTAGCCCCAGCCAGCCAGCGACGCCTCGTGCAGGCGGCGCACGATCGGCTCGTCGTCGACGATGAGCACTCTCACGTCGCCGCCCCGAGATCGAGGCGGTCGGCCCAGGCCGGATCGGCGAAGAACGCGATGACCCGGTCGAGCTCCTGCGCGATCTGCGCGACGAGATCGGAGCCCTTTTCGGTGTGGCCGTCGTGAGCGGCGTCCTCGAGCGCGAGCGCCGCCGTCTGAAGCGCGGTCGCGCCCAGAATCGCGGCGGAGCCCTTCAGGCTGTGGGCCACGTGCTCGACCTGTCGCGCGTCGGCCGCGGTCAACGCCGCGCGGATCGCCTGCATACGCTGGGGGCCGTCGTCCACGAAGATCGTGACGAGCTCGCGCAGGAGACGGCGATCGCCGCCGAGCCAGCGCATGGCCACCGCGAGATCGACGGGGCGCCCGGCGGCGTGATCCACGACCTCACACCTCCGCCAGGTCCTCGCCGATGGCGACCGCCCCGGCGAAGTCTCGCCCGGCCGCGGCCGCGAGCTCGGCGGGCACCGATCCCGGCATCAGGTGTGTGATCACGAGCTTCTTCGCGCCGGTGGCGCGCGCCACACGGCCGATGTCGGCGGGCTGCGTGTGATAGGACGACAGGTCCTTGACCTTCGCCTCGAGCGACGGCCAGCCGCACCCCGGATACCAGGACGTCTTGGACATCTCGCAGCACTCGTGGATCAGACAGTCGACGCCGTGGCTCCAGCGCACGAGGTTCTCGCACGGGCGCGTATCGCCCGAGACGACGACCGACCGGCCGCCGCCGTCGAACCGCAAGCCGAAGGCCGGCTTCACCGGATCGTGCTCGACCAGGAATGCGCTCACCCGCACCGTGCCGGTGTCGAGGATCTTTCCCTCCTCGATCTCGGTGACGCGCACCGCCGGTGGCCGCCGCTCGTGCATGTGCGAACGGCGCACCTCGATGTCCCAGCTCAGGTAGTCGAGGAGCTTGTCGACCTGTCGCTGCGTCCCGGCTGGGCCCCAGATCTCGAACGCCGCGTTCTGGCCGGCGATCCACCGCGAGATGAGCAGATGGCCAAGATCGATCGTGTGATCGGAGTGGTGATGCGTGATGAAGACGGGCGGCCAATCCCACGCGCGCACCCCGGCCTGGACCAGCTGGGCGCCGACGCCCGCGCCGGCGTCGACGAGAAATCGCTCGTCGCCGAGCGAGAGGAGCGTCGCGGGGCCCCGTCGCGTCGGGTTGGGCGGTGGACTTCCCGTGCCGAGCAGAACCGCGCGCATCTAGCTTCGGATACTAGCATGTCCCGCGCGGCGGCCCCGGCCTGTTCAGAAGAGCCCGACAACGTTGCCGTTCGCGTCGATGTCGATGCCTTCGGCGCCGGGCACTTTCGGCAGCCCGGGCATCGTCAGGATGTCACCCGCGTAGGCAACGACGAAGCCGGCGCCGGCCGACAGCGCGGCGTCTCGGATCGTGATCGTGAATCCGCGCGGCCGGCCCGGGCGCTTGGGGTCGTCGCTGAGCGAGTTCTGCGTCTTCGCCACGCAGACCGGCAGGCTTCCGTAGCCGAGCGACTCGTAGCGCTTGAGCTTCGCCGCAGCCGCCGGCATGAACATCACCCCGTCGGCGCCGTAGACCTTCTTCGCCAGGGTCTCGAGCTTGCCGGTGAGCGGGAGCTCGTCAGGGTAGAGGAAGCGGAAGCTCGAACGGTCGCTGGCGCGGATGGCGTCGAGCACCAGGGCCGCCAGCTCGGTCACACCGGCGCCGCCCAGCTCCCAGCCGCGCGACTCGCCGCAGGGCACGCCCAGGGTCTTGCAGCTGGCCTTCACCGCGCTCACGGCCGCGTCGGTGTCGTCCGTGAAGCGATTCAGGGCGACGACCGGGGCCAGCCCGAAGAGGCGCACGTTCTCGACGTGCTTGGCCAGGTTCTCCTCGCCGTGCACCGCCAGGGCCCGCGTCGTGACGACGATGACCGCCGTCGACGGCACGAGGCCGCCGGTGCGGCACTTGATGTCCACGAACTTCTCGGCGCCGAGATCGCTCGCGAAGCCGGCCTCGGTGACCAGGACCTCGCCGAGCTTGAGCCCCAGGCGCGTGGCGATGAGGCTGTTGCAGCCGTGGGCGATGTTGCCGAAGGGTCCCCCGTGCACCAGCGCCGGCGTTCCCTCGAGCGTCTGGACGAGGTTCGGCTTGATCGCGTCCTTGATGAGGACCGCCATCGCGCCCGCGGCGCGAAGGTCGCGCGCGGTGACGAGCGTGCCCTCGCCCTTCTCGGCGACCACGATGCGCTCCACGCGCGCCTTGAAATCCTGCAGGTCGCGCGCCAGACAGAGGATCGCCATGACCTCGGAGGCCACGGTGATGTCGAAGCCGCTCTCGCGCGGCACGCCGTGGGCGGGTCCGCCCAGGCCGATGACGAGACGGCGCAGCGCGCGGTCGTTCATGTCGAGCACGCGCTTCCAGAGGATCCGCCGGACGTCGAGCTCGAGCGTGTTGCCCTGCGCCAGATGATTATCGAGCATGGCGGCGAGCAGATTGTGCGCGGCGGTGATCGCGTGCATGTCGCCCGTGAAGTGCAGGTTGATCTCCTCCATCGGCGCGATCTGGGTGTGCCCGCCGCCGGTCCCGCCGCCCTTCACGCCGAAGACCGGCCCGAGCGACGGCTCGCGGATCGCCACGATGGAGCGCTTGCCGAGACGACGCAGCCCGTCGGCCAGACCGATCGTGGTGGTGGACTTGCCTTCGCCGGCCGGCGTCGGCGTCATCGCGGTCACGAGCACGAGCGCCCCGTCTGGCCGGCCGCTCGCCCGCTCGATGACGTCCCAGCGGATCTTCGCCTTGTAGCTCCCGTAGGGCTCGAGGTCACCGCCGTTCAATCCAAGCGACTCGCCGATCGCCAGGATCGGCTGGAGCTTCACGGCGCGGGCGATTTCGATGTCCTGTTTTCCCATTACGAGGTCCTCATCTTGAGCCCCCGAGGAGCGACTCCGGACGAATCGGGAGCGTGGTGATCTGCACGCCGAGATGGCGCACGGCGTCGGCGACCGCGTTCGCGATCGTCGCCGGCGCGCCGATGGTTCCACCCTCGCCCATCCCTTTGACGCCGCCGTGGGTCACCGGCGAGGGCGTCTCGAGATGACCGATCTCGAGCGAGGGCAAGTCGTCGGCCCTGGGAAGCGCGTAGTCCATGAGCGTCGCGGTGAGCAGCTGGCCGCCGTCGTCGTGCACGACGGCCTCGAGCAGGGCCTCGCCGATGCCCTGGGCGACCGCACCGTGGATCTGGCCCTCGACGATGACCGGGTTGATGACGCGCCCGCAGTCTTCCACGAGCGCATAGCGGCGCACGGCGACGCGCCCCGTGGCCGGATCGACCTCGACGACCGCGACGTGGACCGCGCCCGAGAAGGTCGGGCCCGGGAGGTCGCAATACACGGTCGCCTGGAGACCGGGGGCGAGGCCACCGGGGAGACCGCCGTGCGGCGGCGAATACGCTGCCCGCGCGATCTCGGCCAGGGGGATCGAGCGATCGGGCAGGCCGCGCACGAAGGCGCGCCCGCCGGCCAGCTCCACGTCGGCGGCGGCCGCCTCCAGCCGATGCGCCGCGAGGGCTTTGAGCTTGTCACCGACGCGATCGGCCGCGACGGCCGCGGTGCCGAGCATCGCGACCGTGCCGCGGCTCGCGAAGGTGCCGCTGCCGCGCGGCGACTCGGCGGTGTCGACGGGCTGCAGGCGGACGTCCGCGAGCGCGAGCCCGAGCCGATCGGCCACGATCTGAGCGATCGTGGTGGCGTGGCCCTGGCCCTGGGTCGGGAAGCTCACCGCGCATCGGGCCGTCGCGTCGGCGTCCATCGTGACGGAGGCGCCCTCGATGCCGGGGACCTCCACCGCTCCGCGACGGCGGAAGCCCGCGGATCCCATCCCCGTGTACTCGGTGTAGCACGCGATCCCGATGCCGACGAGCCGGCCGGCGGCGCGCGCGGCGCGTTGCTCGCGGCGGAGCTCGTCGTACTCGACCGCGGCCAGCGCCTCTTCCAGCGCCTTCGGGAAATCGCCGCTGTCGTAGGTGTAGCCGGTGGCCGACGTGAACGGATAGGCCTCTCGCGGGATGAGATTGCGCCGCCGGATCTCGGCCGGGTCCAGGTGGAGCCGCTCGGCGAGGAGATCGAACATGCGCTCGGCTACGAACGCCCCCATTGTCATGCCGACGCCGCGATAGGCGCCGAGCGGCGGCTTGTGGGTCGCCAGCGCCAGCGCCTCGAACTCGTACGCCGAGATCCGATAGGGGCCCGGGATGATGCTCGCCGTGCCGAGCGGCTCGAGGACACCGGTGGCCGGGTAAGCATGATAGGCGCCATTGTCCGACATGACTCTCGACCGCAGCGCGAGCACGGTGCCGTCGGCCGCGGCCGCGGCCTCGACCGTCGTCCGCTGCCCGCGCGCCTGGGACGCCGCCGCGAGGTTCTCGCGGCGCTCCTCGAGCCATTTCACGGGACGTCCGAGCCACCGCGAGAGCGCGGCCACCGCGACGTCCTCGGGAAAGACCTGCATCTTGAGTCCAAAGCCGCCGCCCACGTCGGGGCTGATGATCCTGATCCGCGCGTGCGGCAGGTCGAGCGCGTCCGCGAGCGCCGTGCGCAGCAGCGAGGGAGCCTGGTGGGGCGACCAGACCGTGAGGGCTTCGCCGTCCCAGTCGGCGAGGAGACCGCGGAGCTCGAGCGGCGAGGGCGCGCAGCGGCCGTGCTCGAAGGTCTCGCGGACGATGACCGGCGCGCGCGCGAAAGCGCCGTCGACGTCGCCCTGCCGGTGGCGACGGTGGAACAGGATGCGGTTGGACGCGAGCGCCTGATCGATGGTCACGACGGCCGGCCTGGCCTCCCACTCGACGGCGACCAGCTCCCGGGCGTCGGCCGCGACGTACGGGCTGACGGCCACGACGGCCGCCACCGCCTCGCCGCAAAAGCTGACGACGCCGTCGGCCAGCGCGGGCCACGCCGTGGGCGTGTAGCCCGGACCGTCGAGCCGCGGCGAGAGCGGCCTGGTCACGCCGCGCAGATCGTCGGCGGTGACGACGGCGGCGACTCCGGGCCACGCGCGCGCCGCCGCCGTATCGATGCGCACGATGCGCGCGTGCGCGTGCGGGCTGCGGACGAAGCTCGCGAACAGCATGCGCGGCAGCCCGAGGTCGTCCAGATAGCGCCCGCGGCCGGTCAGGAGCCGCGGGTCCTCGAGCCGCTTGATGCGCGCGCCGGTGTAGCGCCGCGGCGGCGATTCGCCCGCGCTCATTCGCTCAGCCGGGAGAACACGAGGCCGTCCAGGAGCTTCGGGTAGAAGTGCGTGGACTTCTGGGGCAGGAGCTCACCGCCGCGCACGACCGCCTGGAGCTCGTCGGCCGTCGTGGCGGCGATCAGGAACGCCGCCTGGTACTTGCCGGCGCGGGCGAGCCGGATCGCCTCGGCGCGGTCGGCGGTGTAGTCCACGTGCGTCTTCGCGTCGAGCTTCGCGTCGGTGATCCCGAGCAACGGGCGAAGCAACCCTTCGTGGAGGATCGCAACGGCGAGCCCTCGCCAGGCCGCCGACCTCTGCTCGGGCCACGCGATGTGCTGACGCGCCCCCGGTTTGAGTCCGAGCAGAGCCGCGTCGGTCCCGCTCACGACGGCGATCGCGCGGTTCTCGAGCTCCACGGCCAGCGGATCGGCCAGCGGTGAGACCTCGAACCACCGGGACGCCACCTGGACGAAGTCGTCGAAGTCGAAGCCCTGGACGCCGTGCACCAGACGATGATTCGCCAGGATCGTCAGTCCGGGGGCCTCCAGCGCGAAGAACGCCATGAGCTTGTAGCGGGCGTCCGGATGGCGCTCGGCGTAGGCGACCGCCGTCTCGTATCGGTGGTGGCCGTCGGCGATGATCGCCTGGCGCGGCGCCATCAGCTCCCGAACGCGATTCACCGCCGCGTCCTCGGTGAGGCGCCACAGGCGATGGTGCTCCCCGTTGAGATCGCGCGCCTCGGCGATCGGATCGCCGATGGGTGTCGTGGCGCGCCGTAGCTCGCCGCCCGGATCGGCCGTCAGCATGAACAAGAGGCCGATGTCGGCGGCGGTCGCCTCGAGGAGCTGCATCCGATCTCGTTTGGGTTCGGCGTGCGTCCGCTCGTGTGGGAGCACCACGCCGCGCGCGTAGTCGCTCACCTCGCCGAGCGCGACGAAGCCCATGCGCGTCGCCGAGCGGCCCCCCACGGTAGACGTCTGGTGATAGGGATAGATCGCGGGCCGCTCCTCGGGAGCCCAGACACCGTCGGCCAGCCAGCCGTCGAGCACATCGCGTGCGTCACGATACTTGTCGGCCGCGTCCTTGGGATAGCTCACGCGGACGATGTTGTGCGGGCTCATCGTGTAGAGGCGGTCCTGCGTCTCGGGACCGATCTGGTCGTAGGGAGGCGCCACGACCGGCGAGATCTCTCGCGTCGCGCTGCCGGCGTAACGATAGCCGCGAAAGGGCCTGATCTCCATGTCTCTCGTGTGTTGGTCGCGTCGACGAGGCAATGTCGGTCCAAACTCGGGCCAAGTCAAGAGTACCTCGCCCGATCCGAGGTAAACTGTCGCCCACCAGTCTTCGAGGAGGATGCCGATGGACGAGACCGCGGTTGCCGCGACGACGGGCGTCGCCCAGGTCTTCGATCTCAACGCCCTGAAGGCCTTCGCCCCCGACAAGCGCGTGCGCAAGATGCTGTTCAAGACCGATCAGCTCTGGGCCGAGATCGCCTGCTACGAGCCGGGCCAGTCGACAGTCATGCACAGTCATCCGCGCGAGGAAGAGGCCATCTACGTCTTCGAGGGCACCGCGAGCATGAGCATCGACGGCGACGAGGTCGTCGTGCCCGCCGGCGCGATCGTGAAGTTTCCCGCCAACGTGCCGCACGACGTCCGCAACCTCGGCCGCGAGCGCTGCGTGATCATGTTCCTCAAGCTCAATCCGAAGGTGCTCAAGGCCGGCGGCGAGGGCGCCGGACGGTAGCCCGGGAGGGTCCATGGGAAACGTCGAGCGCTGCGACAAGACCTTGCCGACCAACGAGATGATCTATCACGTCCGTCGGACTGCGGCCCTGCGGGCGCGGTTTCTGACCGATCTCGAGGGGCTCGCTCGCGAGTTCGGCCTGAGCCGCGCCGAGTACGAGGCGGTGCGCGACCGAGACCCGCGGCGGATGATGGACCTGGGCGTCCATCAGTACTACGTGCCGCAGATTCTGCGGCTCTTCTTCGGCGCCGCCCACAACAGCAACGCGAGCGCCGCCCTCGAGTGCTACCAGCGCGCCTTCCCGGAGGAAACCGCGAAGGCGATGGCGCTCCAGGCCCGGCTCGAGGGAGGCCGGTAATGGCCGAGATCGTCGCCGCGATGGCCATGACGCATTCGCCCGGCCTCACCGGCTGGTTCTCGCGGGCTCCCCAGGAACAACAGCAGCAGGCACTCCAGGCGACCGCCGAGATGCGGCGCCGGCTGGTGGCCGCCCGCCCGGACGTGATCGTGATGTTCAGCAACGACCACTTGCTCAACTGGCCGATCAACAACGTGCCCGAGTACACCGTGGGCATCGCCGAGGAGCACCTCGGGCCGGCCGACTGGTTCGACGAGTGGCTCGCCATGGAGAAGTACCGCGTGCCCGGTCACTCCGGCATCGCGCGGTGGCTCGTCAACGAGGGGGCGCGACGTGGGCTGGCGCTCGCCTACCTGCGCGAGATGCAGTACGACGATGGGATCTCCGTGCCGACGCACTATCTGAACCCCGACGCGCGGTTCCGTCTGGTGCCGGTCACGATGAATTGTACCGTGCCGCCGATTCCCACTCCGGAGCGAGCGTACCGGGTCGGGACGCTGATGCGCGAGATGCTGTGGGCCTACCCCGGCCGCGAGCGCGTCGCGGTCGTCGCGACCGGCGGCCTGTCGCACGAGCCGGGCGGACCCCGCTACTTCTGGGTCGACGAGGAGTTCGATCGCTGGTTCCTCGATCTGCTCAAGCGGGGCGACCACGCGGCGCTGCTCCGCGAGTGCACGCTGGAGCGAATGGAGGAGGCCGGCTCCGGCGGGACCGCCGAGCTGCTCGCCTGGGTCCTGGTGATGGCCTTCACGCGCGGGCCCGCCGACGTCCTCGCCTACATGCCGGCGGTGGCGTGGCGGTCGGGGACCGGCATGGTCGTCTGGAACGACATGGCGCGATGACGGGAGGAGTGTGAGCCGATGGCGACCACGCATCAGCTCGACCGCGACACCGTTCACCGAGAGTGGAACAACTCGCTCGCCCCGCGGCTCACGATCGATCCGGGCGACACGGTGGTGTTCGACACCCGTGACGCCGCCGACGGCTACTACTCGCCGAAGTCGACGCACTCCGACGTCCTCGCGCGGGGACCGTTTCGCGGCCATCCGCTCACCGGGCCCGTGGCGATCAGGGGCGCCCGGACCGGCGACGTCCTCACGGTCGAGATCATCGACGTGAAGCCCGCGGCCGCGTTCGGCTGGACCGCCATCCGTCCCGGGCGAGGCTTGATGCCGGAAGCCGAGTTCCCGAAGCCGTTCCTGAACATCTGGGACCTGACCGAAGGGACCCACGCGCGCATGGGCCGCGACAGCCGCGTCCGCGTCCCGATCGCGCCGTTCCCGGGCGTGATGGGCGTGGCCCTCGACGAGCCCGGCGCTCACAGCACGATGCCGCCGCGGAAGAACGGCGGCAACATGGACATCAAGCAGCTGGTCGCCGGCACGACCCTGCTCCTGCCGGTGTGGGTGAACGGCGCGCTGTTCAGCGTCGGCGACGCCCACGCGGCCCAGGGCGACGGTGAGGTGTGCGTCACCGCGATCGAGATGATGGCGCAGGTCACGCTGCGCTTCGGGCTCGAGGCCGGCCGTGGATTCCACGAGCCTCGGTTCAGGACGCGCGGGCCGGTCGCCTCCGCCCTCGAGCGCGGCCCCTGCTACGTGACCACGGCCGCCGGCCCCGATCTCCTGGCCGACGCCCAGCAGGCGATCCGCTACATGATCGAGCATCTCGTCGAGGAGCGCGGGCTCAGCCGCGAGGAGGCCTACATCCTCTGCAGCGTCGCGGTCGATCTGAAGATCAGCGAGATCGTCGACGTGCCCAACTGGATCGTGTCGGCGTTTCTCCCCGAAACCGTCTTCGCGTGAGCCCGGCCTCGCGCGACCCACGAGGAGCAATCATGCACTACGGCGTCTTCATCTTCCCGACCGACTACTCGATTCGAATCGACGAGCTGGCACGGGCTGCTGAGGAGCGGGGGTTCGAGTCGCTGTTCGTGACCGAGCACACGCACATTCCGACGAGCCGGCGGTCGCCGTTCGCGGGCGGCGGTCCACTGCCCAAGGAGTATTCGCACACGCTCGACCCGTTCATCGGGCTCATGGCCGCGGCGGCCGCGACGAAGACGCTGAAGGTCGGGACCGGGATCTGCCTGGTCGTCGAGCACGATCCGATCGTCCTGGCCAAGACGATCGCGAGCCTCGATCAGCTCTCGAACGGACGCTTCCTGTTCGGGATCGGCGGGGGGTGGAATGCGGAAGAGATGGAGAACCACGGCACCGAGTTCAAGACGCGCTTCCGGCTCCTGCGCGAGCGGATCCTCGCGATGAAGGAGATCTGGACGAAGGACGAAGCGCAATACCACGGCGAGTTCGTCGACTTCGACCCGCTCTGGTCGTATCCCAAGCCGGCACAGAACCCGCATCCGCCGGTGCTGCTGGGCGGCGAGAGCGGCCACACGCTCCAGCGGGTCGTGGATTTCTGCGACGGATGGTTCCCGCGGGGACGTCACGCCGACGCGATCCTGCCCGGCTTGGCCGACCTCAAGGCGCGCGCGGCGCGGGCCGGCCGCGACGCCTCGAAGATCTCGGTGTCGGTGTTCGGCGCCAAGGCGGAGCGCGCGACGCTCGACAGCTACGCGTCGGCCGGGATCACGCGCGCCATCCTGAGATTGCCGTCGGAGGGCCGCGATGCGGTGTTGCCGCTCCTGGACCAGTACGCCAAGCTGATTCGGTGAACGCGCTGCCCGCCTTCGCCGCCGAACTGCTCTACCAGAGCCGCGTCGCGCGGCTGGGCACGGCGGATCGGGCGGGGCAGCCGCTCGTCGTGCCGGTGTGCTACGTCTTCGACGGCCGGGCGTGCTTCTCGGCGCTCGACGCCAAGCCCAAACGCCTCGCGGCCTCTCGGCTCCGGCGCGTCCGCAACATCGCGGAGAACCCGCGGGTCTCGCTCACCGTCGACCGCTACGATGAGGAGTGGTCGCGGCTCTGCTGGGTGATCGTGCAGGGACGGGCCGACATCCTCACCGATGGCCCCGAGCGCGCGGACGCCGTCGATCTTCTACTGGCCAAGTACGCGCAGTATCGGACGATGGGGCTCGACCGAGAGACCGCCACGGTCATCCGCATCTCACCGGAACGAACCCTGCACTGGAGGTGGGAGGGGTAAGCCGCAGACGGGAGACTACCGCTTCTCGATCTGCAGGCCGGCCTGCGAGACGAGCACGCCAGCCTGGCCGGCCTGCCGCATCGCCTGGCCGAGCCGGTGCTTCTCGATCCAGGCCCTGATCTCGAGATCCCGATGGGCGTCGAAGAACTCCGCGGTCATCGTGATCAGCTGCGTCACCTTCCCGTGATTGTCCTGGAGCTGGAACACCTGGGCGTTCCGCTGGAAATCGAAGAAGTCGTAGACCGTGCACAGCGGGAACTCGCGCTGCAGGTACCCGCGAACGACTGCGATCTTCGTCTCGTCGAGCGTCGGATGGTCGAGGAACTTCTTCCACTGCGGGGCGAGCTCGCCGTTGTCCGGAAGCGTGAGCCCTTGCATGATCTTGCGCTGCTTCTCGTTCAGATCGCCGATCGTCTCGTGGGAGCCGTCGACCACCTCGTCGGGAGCCACATCGTGGGCGCTGACCTCGATGTCCGCGGCGAAGGGCTGGATCAGCAGCGGGCGCGGCGCCGGTTCGGCCGGCGGCGGGGCGGCGGCGCGCGGGGGCGCCGGCGTCGGGCCGGCCGGCGGCGGGCCCGTCCGCGTGTCGAACGTGCTCGTCAGCCGATCAAGGAATTTGCGCCAGGTCGGCGCGAGATCGTCCTTGGGAGGGTCGTTTCGCACGAGATCGCTCTTCGATCCGTTCTTCGGCGGCGCCTTGGGCTCGACCTGGGATGCGCGCGAGGCGGCTGGCACGGCCGGCGCCGGCGGCTTGGCGACCTCGCGGGGGCTCGGCGGCCGCTGCTCCGCGGAAGGCCGCAGGAGGTCTGGCACTTCCCTCGACCGCCGCCGGGGCGGAGCGTCGACGGGCGGGCGCAGGCCCTTGAGCACCGCGGGCGGTCGCTCCGTTCGCTGGTTCGAGTCGCCGCTGGGGGCTCCGTTCGTCGCGGCCGGCTCGACGATCCTCGGGACCGGCTTGGGCTCGACCCGCGGAGTCGGCTTGGTTTCGTGGAGCATCACGATGCGAGGCTCTTCGACCGGGACGAGCGGGACGACCTTCGGCTCCTGGACCACCTCTTCCGGCCGATCGTGGTCGTCGTCGCGAAGCTCCTCCCGCAGCAGGACGAGGTTCGGCTCCTCACGCGGCGCCACTCTCGGCTCGTCCGGCGGGGCGATCGGCTCCTCGAGGGTCGACCGCTCGACGCGCTCGGGCCGCGTCGCGGCCGGCTCGGGCGGCGCCCAATCGACTCGATCGAGATAGAAGCCGGTGTTACCGTTGGCCTCGACATAGCGGAACTCGAAACAATCGACCGCGGAGAAATTCAGCAGGCGCATCTTGCGCACGAACGCCTCGAGCAGTCGCTCGGCGACGAAGACGATGCGCGGCGGCCATCCGAGTCGCACGTTCGCGGGCTCGAGCCGCTGCACCGATTCTGGATACTCGAGGCACCACGCATACGCCTCGAGCGCTCTGACGAGCATGGCGTCGTCGGCGGTGAGACCGAGCACGAAGAGGACCGGGCAGTTCTGGCCGTCGAGCGCGGCGAGCTCGACGTTCGTGCGACCGAGATTCAGGTTCGACGCGAGGATCTTGAGGCCAGGCTCCATCGCGTCGACGTTGTCCGAGACCAGTGTTCTGAGGTGTTGCAGGTCCGAGACTTCGCGGCGCTTGAATGTCAGCTTCATCGGAGCATCCCCGACCGATCGAGCAACGGCTGTGCCAGTGCGGAACGGGGCGCGCTACCAACGAAAACGAGACATTGGGGGTCGCCCGAACGGCTCGACTGGCCAGCGTGACACGATCGTACCGCCTAGCTGTCACGACCATGCGTTGCCTCGACAAATAATTTGTCAACGATGAGAATTCCCTTGGTCAGGGAGTTGCCATCACCCCGTCACACCCTATATTCTGGATCCTAGATGTCCAGGATTTCTCAGCCATTTCCTTAAATCACCGGGATGTGGAGCTGATGGCACCGCTATTGCTGTACTTTCCAGCGTACTCGTGCGGCTAGCGAAGTTCCGAGGGGAGCCGCTGGGCACGGCGGACACGGTGGCGGGCGCAGAGCCCTGCCGCAACCGGAGCGATCGACGTTGAACATGACCCAGGCGTTCAGAGAGCTGGTGCAGATCGGGATCACCCTGACCAGCGAGCAAGACCTCGGAACCCTCCTCGAGCGTATCCTCACCGAGGCCCGCCGGTTCACACGCGCCGAAGCCGGAACTCTCTTCCTCCGCGAAGGCGACCAGCTCCGCTTCTCGGTCGTTCAGAACGACAAGCTCGCCCGCGAGCTCGGTCAGGAGGAGATGCGGCGCCGCCTTCAGGTCGAGCCGCTGAGCCTTCGCGAGCTCAGCCTCGCCGGCCACGTCGCGCTCACGGGGGACATCCTCAACCTGCACGACACGTACATGATCCCGCCGGATCGGCCCTACTCGCATGATCCGCGCATGGACGCCCGGTTGAACTACCGCACCCAGTCCATTCTGGTCGTCCCGCTCCAGGACCCGGCGAACAACATCCTCGGCGTGCTCGAGCTCATCAACGCGCTCGAGCGGGGACGGGTCGTGCCCTTCGACTCCCAGTACGAGGGCCTCGTCCGCTCCCTGGCGTCGCAGGCCGCCGTCGCCCTCCGCAACGCGCGGCTGGAAGATCTGTCCTTCAAGGACGCACTGACGGACGTGTACAACCGCCGTTACTTCGCGATCCGGATGGAGGAAGAGTTCAAGCGCCACTGCCGCTTCGGCGAGCCGCTCTCCCTGGCCCTCATGGATCTCGACCACTTCAAGGAGGTCAACGACCGGTTCGGTCACCGCGCCGGCGACCAGGCCCTGCGGGACATCGCCCAGCTCTTGGTGAAGCACTCGCGGAGCTTCAGCATCGTGACGCGGTACGGCGGCGACGAGTTCGCGATCATCCTCGTGAACACCGCGAAGGCGGGCGGCCTCACCTACGCCGAGCGCATCCGCGCCGTCGTCGAGCAGCACCCGTTCGCCCACGGTCCGGTCACCGTCAGCCTCGGCATCGCCAGCCTCCCGGAGGACGCCACCACCGTCGACGACCTCATCGTCGCGGCCGACCAGGCGCTCTACGACGCCAAGCATCTGGGCCGGAATCGAGTCGCCGTCCAGTGAGCCCGCAGACGATGGCCGATCGCGATCAGCTCCTCGAGGAGCTCCTCGAGATCGGGATCGCCCTCACCGGCGAGCGCGACCTGTACTCCCTGCTCGAGCGAATTCTCGACGCAGCGCGCCGGGTCACCCGCGCCGAAGCCGGGACGCTGTTCCTGCGCGAAGGCGATCACCTCCGGTTCGCCGTCGTCCAGAACGACTTCCTTCGGCGCAAGCTGGGCCCGGTCGCGATGCAGCAGCGGCTGCAGTCCGAGCCGCTCCGCCTGACCGAGCCGAGCCTCGCCGGCCACGTCGCCCAGACCGGCGAGATCGTGAACGTTCCGGACGCTCACGCCACCGGCGTCCACGAGACGCGGGCGATCAACCGGCGCCTCGACGCCGCCACCGAATACTCGACGCGCTCGGTGCTGGCGGTCCCGATGCGCGACCTGACCGGCCGCAACCTCGGCGTGCTGGAGCTGCTGAACGCCCTCGACGACTCGGGCACGATCGTGCCGTTCGATCCCGAGGACGAGAAGGTGATCCGGGCGCTCGCCTCCCAGGCGGCCGTCGCGATCCGCAGCGCGCGCCTCGAAGACCTCTCGTTCAAGGACGTCTCGACCGAGCTCTACAACCGCCGCTACTTCGCGCTGCGGATCGACGAAGAGGTCAAGCGTCACACGCGGTTCGGCCATCCGCTCTCGCTCGTCGTCCTGAACATCGACCACTTCACGCAGCTCAACGCGAACCACGGCCGGGCCACCGGCGACGAGGTCTTGCGCGAGGTCGCGCGGCTGCTCGTCAAGCACTCCCGGAGCTTCACGATCATCGCCCGGCTCGACGGCGACAGCTTCGCGGCCCTGCTCGCGAACACGCCGAAGGCGGGGGCCGTCACCTACTCCCAGCGGATCCGCGGGGTCATGACGGCGCATCCGTTCGCGCACGGGTCGCTCACCGCGAGCTTCGGTGTGGCCGGGCTTCCGGCCGACGCGGCGTCGGCGGAGGACCTGGTCGCCGCCGCCGAGCGCGCCCTGAGCGACGCCAAGCGTCTGGGCCGCGACCGCGTCACCGCGCTCTAGCCCCTCGTCCGTCCCGCCCCCGGCCACGGCTTGACTTGAGTCGGGACCGTGTGTCATTAGGTTCCGCATCGACGAGGAGGCATCCATGAGCAAGAGCCCGTTCCGCGCGCGCCTCGAAGCCGCCGTGATCGCCCGCCACAGCCGCCTGAATCCATTCACCGAGAAGTGGGTCAAGGGTGAGCTGAGCCGCGCCCAGCTCGGCGCGTGGGCGGCCCAGCACTATCAGTACGTCTCGCAGTTCCCGCGCTGGTGCGCCACCGTGTACGGGCAATGTCCGGATCCCGATGCCCGGGATTTCTTGCTCGAGAACATCATCGAGGAAGAGTCCGGCACCAAGCACGTCGACCTGCTGATCCGCTTCGCCGAAGCGTGCGGCGTCTCCCGCGCCGAGGTCGAATCGAAGCCGCAGCTGCCCACGACCCGCGGGCTCACCGCGTGGTGCTTCGAGATGTCCCACCAGCCGTTCCACGTCGCGGCCGCCGGCCTTCTCGTGGGGCTCGAGTCCCAGGTGCCCGGCATCTACCAGCGCAACCTGCCGCCGCTCAAGACGCACTACCGCTTCACGGACCACGAGGTCGAGTTCTTCGCGATCCACATCGAGGCGGACGAGGTCCACGGCGAGCGCGGCTACCAGATCGTCGAGCGGCACTGCACGACGCCCGAGCGTCAGGCGGAGGCGATCGAGGCAGTCCGCCAGGCGACGGAGATGCGCTGGCAGTACATGACGGGCCTCCACCGCGCCTTCGTCTCCAAGGAGGAGATGTGAGCCGGCGTCGAGTCGCGCGTCTGGAGGATCTCCCGGCGGGTCAGCCGACCCTGGTCGAGACCGAGGGCGCGCGGGTCGTGCTATCGCGCGTCAACGACGACGTCTTCGCGTGCAGCGACGAGTGCGCCCATCAGGGCGGTCCGCTCAGTGAGGGGCGGCTCGCGGGGACCCGGTTGACCTGTCCGTGGCACGGCTGGATGTACGACCTCAAGTCCGGGACGTGTCTCATGCCCTCGCGCGGCGGTCCGGTCGTGACCTATCCGGTGACGATCGAGGCCGGCGAGGTCTGGATCGAGGTTCCCTGACGTGGCGCTCACGCGGGCCCGAGCGCGGGAGAGCGTCGAGCGCGGCTTCGCCAAGGCGCAGGCGCTCGGGTTCAGGGTCGCGATCGCCGTCGTGGACGACGCGGGGCACCTGGTCCTCTGCGATCGCATGGACGGAGCGCTCTGGGTGACCCCCGAGATCGCCCGCGCCAAGGCCAACGCGGCCGCGGCGTTTCACGCCACCACGCTCGATCTCGAGGAGCGATTCACCAAGCGCCAGCTCTTCGCCGACAACGTCGCGACCCTGGGCGACTACCAGTTCGTCTTCGGCCGCGGCGCGGTCCCGCTCGTCGAGGACGGCCGGATCGTCGGGGCCGTCGGCGTCAGCGGTGCCGTTCCCGCCGACAACGACCACACGATTGCGGACGAGGCCGCGGGCCACCCCACCCTGCCCAGGAGCCACTAGACAGGGACTCGGCAACTCCTCCTTCTGAGGTAAAGTGGCGGTCATGCAATTCGAGGTCGAGGTGCATCGGAACGAGCTCGGCGAGTGGGTCGCCGTCGCCGTTGCCTGGAACGTTCAAGCCACCGGCCACACCGAGAACGAGGCGCTCGCCCGGATGATGGAAGCGCTGGCGCGACACTTCAAGACGTCGTCCCAGAAGTGAGCGGCGCGCTCGCCGGCCTCCGCGTCATCGACTGCTCGCGCCTGATCGCGGGCGGCGTTCTCGCCACCATCCTGGGCGACCACGGCGCGGACGTCATCAAGGTCGAGAACCCGCGCGGCGGGGATCCGCTGCGAACCTGGCTCCGCGACCGCGGCGAGCTCTGGTGGAAGGTCTACGCGCGCGGCAAGCGCTCGGTCACGTTGAACCTGACGCATGCGCGCGGGCAGGTGCTGCTCCGACGGCTCTGCCGTGAGGCCGACGTCTTGATCGAGAACTTCCGGCCGGGGACCTTCGAGAAGTGGGGCCTCGGCTGGAGCGTCCTCTCCGCGGACAATCCGCGGCTGGTCTTCGCCCGCGTCTCCGGCTGGGGCCAGGACGGCCCGTATCGCGACCGGCCCGGATTCGGCACGATGGTCGAAGCGATGAGCGGCTTCGCCGCGGCGACGGGCCCCGCCGACCGGCCGCCGACGTTGCCCTCGTTTCCCATGGCCGACATGGTCGCGGCGCTCTCCGGCGCGGCCGCCGTGCTGGCCGCGCTCCGCCATCGCGACCAGGTCTCGGGGCGCGGCCAGGTGATCGACATCTCCCTCTACGAGCCGCTGCTGGCCGTGCTCGGGCCGGCGGCCGCCGAGTACGCGCTGGATCGCACCGTGAGGGCCCGCCACGGCAACCAGTCCGACAACGCGAGCCCGCGCGGGACCTATCAGACCTGCGACGGCAAGTGGGTGGCGCTATCGGCCTCGACGCCCGCGTCGGCGGCCGCCCTCTTCGAGGGCCTGGGCCTCGGCCACCTCATGAAAGATTCGCGATTCGCGACCAACGACGCGCGGGTCGCGCACAACGACCTCGTGGACGCCGCCCTGGCTGGCGCGATCGGCTCGCGCACGCTCGACGAGATGACGCGCCTGTTCGAGACGGACGACCTGACGGCCTCGCCGGTCTACGACATCGCCGACATCACGAAGGACCCGCACGTGGTCGCGCGCGGCGTCCTCGTCGACGTGCCGGATCCCGCGCTGGGGAGCGTGCGGATGACGGCGCCCACGCCGCGCCTCGGGGACACGCCCGCGACGATCGGCTCGACCGGGCCCGCGCTCGGGGCGCACAACCGCGAGGTCTTCACGTCACTCGGCCTCGACGAGGCCGAGCTCCACGCGCTGAGGCGCGACGGGATCATCTGATGCGACGACGGACCGTGCCGAGCGTGCTCGCTGGACTCCTGGTCGGCGCGCTGGTGTCCGGCGGGCCGGTCGGTGCCGCCGACTACGGCGGCCCGCTGATCGACGCTCATTCGCATGTGCCCAACGCCACCGCGATCGACGCCTACGTGGCGGCGATGAAGCGCCACAACGTCCTCAAGGTCGTGCTGCTGGGCGTCGGCGGCCTGCAGAAGGAGGACACCGCCTGGCTGACGGCGGCGAGCCGGAAGTATCTCGACCGCGTCGTGGCGGCCCTGCCCCTGCCCGACCCGACGTCCGAGAGCGCGCCGAGCCAGCTGGCGCTCCAGCTCGAGCGCGGCAAGCCACGCGTGATCGGCGAGGTCCACATGCGGCAGGTCGGCCGGCGCCTGATCGACCGCGACCCGAACGGGCCCATGTTCGGCAAGATCCTCGACACGGCGGCGAAGTTCGAGGTCCCGATCGTGATCCACTACGAGCTGACCGACCAGGCGGAGACCGCGCTCGATCGCGCGCTCGCGGCGCACCGCAAGAGCACGATCGTCCTCGCGCACGGCGGCGAAGGGCCACCCGGCCGCCTCGACCGGCTCCTGCTGCGCAACCCGAACCTGTTCGTCGATCTCTCCGGCATGCACTTCCAGCGAACGCCCGCGCTGGCGTCCGAGACGGGTCCGATGGACCCGGGATGGAAGGCGCTGATCGAGAAGATGCCGGATCGCTTCATGATCGGCGTGGACGTCTGGGCCGCCCGGCTCTTCGAGCCGGCGATGCTCGATCGGCTCTTCGCGTGGACGCGCCGGGTCCTCGGCGAGCTCAGACCGGACGTCGCCGAGCGGGTCGGCCATCGCAACGCGGTGAAGCTCTACCGGCTCGAGTAGAGCGCCGGTGATCGGAGGGCGCGCGATGACGTTCCGCACGGCGCTGTGCGATCTGCTCGGGATCGATTGCCCGATCGTCCAGTCGGGCATGGGCGCGATCGCCGGTCCCGAGCTCGTCGCCGAGGTGTGCCGCGCCGGAGGCCTCGGGGTCCTGGCCGGCCTCAATGTGCCCCCCGATGACCTCCGCGCGATGATCCGCCGCGTCCGCGAGCTGACCGATCGTCCGTTCGGCGTGAATCTCTGGCTGCATCGGGCGCTCCGGCCGCCGCTCGATCCCGGCGAGATCAGCGACGAGGTGCTGGGCGGCGCTCAGGGCATGCTCAATCGATTCCGCCGAAACCTCGGGATCCCGACGACGATGGCCCGACCCGGCCGCGCTCCCGACCTCGTGGAGGCCACGATCAGGGTGGTCCTCGACGAGCGTCCGCCGGTCTTCTCTGCGGCGCTCGGCTGGCTCGAGCCGGGGTTGGCCGAAGAGTACCGACGGCGCGGCATCAAGACCATGGCGATGGTCTCGACCGTTGAGGACGCGCGCACCGCCGCCGCCGGCGGCGCCGACGTCGTCGTGGCCCAGGGGGGCGAGGCGGGTGGTCACCGCTCGATCGACGGCAAGCCCGCGTCGCCCGACGCGACCAGCGTGGGCCTGATGGCCCTGCTTCCTCAAGTGGTCGACGCCGTGCGCGTGCCGGTCGTCGCCGCAGGCGGGATCGCCGACGGCCGCGGACTCGTGGCGGCTCTCGCCCTCGGCGCCAGCGGCGTGCTGCTCGGCACGCGCTTCGTGGCCACGCGGGAGTCGATGGCCCCCGAGCTCTACAAGAAACGTCTGCTGGAGAGCGAGAGCGGCGACACCACCGTGACCGACACGCTCAGCGGCCTCTGGGCGCGCGCGCTCGCCAACCGCTTCACGCGCGAGTACTCGGCCTCCGACGCGCCGGTCCTGCCGCCGCTCGTCCAGCGCGCCGCCGCCAACGACGTCTTCGTCGCGGCGCTCAAGCAGGGCGATCCGGACTATTACCCGATGATGGCGGGGCAGAGCGTCGGGCTCATTCGGGATCTGCCGGGCGCGGGCGAGGTGGTGAAAGCCGTGATCCGCGAAGCCCGCGCCGTGCTGGACGCGCTGCCCCGGCGCGTCCGACAGGCCTAGGACCGCTTCGCCGTCTTCCCCGTCGCGCGCCGCCGGCGAAGCTCGACGGTGGCGCCGCGCACGCGGCCCGCGCACCGCCGGCAGAAATACTTGAGCTCCACCGGATGGCCGCACTCGGCGTGCACCAGCGCCGTCTGGCGGTGGACGTGACGCGAGCCCCAGGCGGCCAGCGCGCCGACGACCACACCGAGCTCGCGTCCCTTGTCGGTCAGCGCGTATTCCGCGCGCGGCGGGTGGTCGGAGTAGAGCCGCCGCGTCACGAGCCCGTGCTCCTCCATCAGCTTGAGTCGGTCGGACAGGATGTTGGGCGGGATCCCCGCGAGGCTCTGCTGGAAGTCCTGGAACCGCCGTGCGCCCCGCAGCAGGTCGCGCACGAGCAGCAGGGTCCAGCGGTCGCCGACCAGCTCGAGCGACTTCGCGACCGGACAGGCCTGGCCGTAGCGCTTGGGCATACCGTGAGTCTACCGCAGCTCTTGACAGAAAAGCTAGTCACTATAAAATAACAAGTCACATGGACCCGGCGACCCGGCGGCTCCTCGAGGGCCCGATCGCGCCGACGCTGCTCCGGCTGGCGGCGCCCAACGTCGTCATGCTCGTGGCGCAGGTCGCGATCTCCGTCCTGGAGGCGTACTATGTCGGCTGGCTCGGCGTCGACGCGCTGGCCGGCGTCTCGGTCACCTTCCCGCTGGTCATGCTCATGCAGACGATGTCGGCCGGCGGGATGGGCGGCGGGGTCGCCTCCGCCGTGGCCCGGGCGCTCGGGGCCGGGCGGCGGGCCGACGCGAGCCGTCTGGTCGCGCACGCGATCGTGATCGCGCTCGGGATGGCCGCCGCGTTCACCGTGGTCCTGCTCGGCGGCGGGCGCCCGATCTACCAGGCGATGGGCGCGCGCGACGGGGCGCTGGACGCCGCCCTCGCCTACTCGAACGTGATCTTCGCCGGTGCCGCCGCGGTCTGGCTCTTCAACACGCTCGCCAGCGTGGTACGCGGCACCGGCAACATGCTGCTGCCGGCGGGCATCGTGATCGGTGGCAGCCCGTTCCTCGTGAGCGTGTCCCCGGCGCTCATCTTCGGCTGGGGCCCCTTCCCGCGCCTCGGCGTGACCGGCGCCGCCCTCGCGGTGGTGGCCTACTACGCGGCCGGGACGCTGGTCCTCTTCGTCTACCTCGCGTCGGGGCGGAGCCTCGTGCGCCTCTCGCCCGCTCTGCACTTCGATCGGAGCCTCTTCGCGCAGATCCTGCGCGTGGGCGCGCCGAGCCTCGTCAACAACGTCATGACGAATCTCACCGTCGTCTTGCTGACGGCGCTCGTCGGCCCCTTCGGCACCTTTGCGCTCGCCGGCTATGGCATGGGCGTGCGCCTCGAGTATCTGCTGATCCCTCTGGTCTTCGGCTTCGGCTCGGCGCTCGTCACCATGGTCGGCACGAATTTCGGCGCCGGCCAGCGCGCTCGCGCCGGGCGGGTGGCCTGGACCGGCGCGGCGATGGCGGCCGGAGCGACGGAGGCGATCGGGCTGGCGGCGGCGTTCTTCCCGCACGCGTGGCTTGGCCTGTTCACGAATGAGCCCGCGGTGCTCGCGGCCGGCGCCGCCTACCTGCGCGTCGTCGGCCCCGCCTACGGCTTCTTCGGCCTGGGGCTCGCGCTCTATTTCGCGTCCCAGGGTGCCGGCCGGCTCCTGTGGCCGCTCCTCGCCGGCAGCCTGCGTCTCGTCAGCGCGGCGGCGGGAGGCTGGCTGATCCTCCATCAGCTGCCAGGCGAGCTCACGGCCCTCTTCGCCGTCATGGCGCTTGCGCTCGTCCTCTTCGGCTTCACCCTGGCCGGAGCGATCCGATTGGGCGCCTGGGAAGCCGGGCGACAGTGACCTCCATGCCGCGAATGCTCGATCTCATCCAGAAGATGCACCTCGCGCGCCGGGACCGCCGCCTGTCGCCGTCCCACGCAGTCCGCTACAATGGCCTTCCAGATCCCAGGCTATCGCCAGGAGAGGCCCGTGAAGCTCGACGTCGGCATGCTCACCCACGATCTGAAATCGATTCCCGCGTACGCGCGCAAGGTCGAAGCGCTCGGCTACGAGTGCCTCTGGTCGTCCGAGACCCAGCACGACCCGTTTCTGCCGCTCGCCGTCGCCGCCGGCGTCACCTCCAACATCCGCCTGGGCACGGCCATCGCGGTGGCGTTCCCGCGAAGCCCCATGATCCTCGCCAATATTGCCTGGGATTTGCAGAAAGCTTCGGACGGGCGGTTCATCCTCGGGCTCGGCACGCAGGTGAAGGGGCACAACGAGCGGCGCTTCTCGGTGAAGTTCGAGTCGCCCGGACCGAAGATGCG
>QHTE01000063.1:0-95149 GCA_003220685.1 Candidatus Rokuibacteriota bacterium | reverse complement strand
CTCGCGTTCAAGGGGCAGTTCTACCGCTTCGACCTGATGACGCCGTTCTTCAATCCCGGGCCGATCGCCCATCCGAAGGTGCCGATCTACATCGCGGGCGTGAACCGGTACATGTGCCGGATCGCCGGCGAGGTCTGCGACGGTCTGCACGTGCATCCGTTCAACAGCCCGAAGTACCTGCGCGAGTACGTCCATCCGGCCGTCGAGGAAGGGCTCTCCGCCTCGGGCCGCAAGCGGGCCGACTTCACCTACACCACGGCGAGCTTCGTCGTCGTCGGTGACACCGAGGAGGAGCTCGCCAAGAACCGCCGCGCCGTGAAGCAACAGATCGCCTTCTACGCCTCGACGCGGACCTACGAGCCCGTGCTCGCGGCCCACGGCTGGCAGGATCTCACGCCGGCGCTCCACCGCAAATCCGTCGAGGGCGACTGGCCCGGCATGGCCGACCTGATCACCGACGAGATGCTCGACACCTTCGCGGTCACCGGCGGCTACGACACGGTCGGCGCGAGGCTCAAGCAGCGCTACGCCGGGCTCCTCGACAGCACGGCGCTCTATCAACCCTATCAGCCGGGGCTCGACGATCCCCGACTCCCGCGGTTCATCAAGGAATTCAACGCATGATCGATCTCTGCGAGCTCGGCGAGCGGCCGCCTCTCGGCGAAGTCCCCAAGCGCATGCACGCGTATGTCGTCCGCCAGAACCGCTTCGGGCAGCCCCGCGACGCCTGGCGTCGCGAGGTCATCCCGACGCCGACCCCCGGGCCCGACGAGGTGCTCGTCTACGTCATGGCCTCGGGCATCAACTACAACAACGTGTGGGCCGCGCTCGGCACGCCGCTCGACGTCATCGCCGAGCGCCAGCGTGCCGGCGAGCCCGAGGATTTCCACGCCGGCGGCAGCGACTGCTCCGGGATCGTCTGGTCCGTCGGGCGCGACGTGAAGAACGTCAAGGTCGGCGACGAGGTGATCGTGCACAGCGGATGGTGGCGTCCGGACGATCCGTGGGTTCGCTCCGGTAAGGATCCGATGCTCGCCGAGAGCACGCGCATCTGGGGCTACCAGACCAACTACGGGAGCTTCTGCCAGTTCGCGCGCTGCCAGGCTCATCAGTGCGTCCCGAAGCCGAAGCGGCTCACCTGGGAAGAAGCCGGGTGCTTCCTGCTTTGCGGCTCGACGGCGTATCGGATGCTCATGGGGTGGCCGCCCCACGTCGTCGAGCCCGGCGACGTCGTCCTGGTGTGGGGCGCGGCGGGCGGTCTCGGCAGCATGGCGCTCGAGATCACGCGCGCGGTCGGCGGTCGCGCAGTAGCGGTCGTCTCCGACGACGCGAAGCGGAAGTTCTGTCAGGAGCACGGCGCGGCGGCCGTCATCAACCGCGGCCAGTTCGCGCACTGGGGCGCCATGCCCAACACCGCCGATGGCAAGGCCTACGGCGAGTGGGCGAAGGGCGCGCGGGCGTTCGGCAAGGCGATCTGGGACGGGCTCGGGGAGCGCGTGAGCCCGCGGATCGTCTTCGAGCACCCGGGCGAGTCGACCCTGCCGACGTCGGTCTTCGTCTGCTCGACGGGCGGCATGGTCGTCATCTGCGCCGGCACCACCGGCTACACCGCGACGATGGACCTGCGCTATCACTGGATGCGCCAGAAGCGCTTCCAGGGCAGCCACCTCTCCAACGACCTCCAGGCCCTGGCAATCTCCCAACTCGTTGCCAAAGGCAACGTCGATCCGTGCCTCAGCCACACCTATGCGTACGACGACATCCCCGAGTGCCACCAGCTCATGCTCGAGAACAAGCACGCGTACGGCAACATGGGGGTGCTGGTGAACGCGCGTCAGCCGGGCCAGGGCGCGACGAGGGAGCAGTGATGCGGACCGTCGCCGCCATCGGTCTCTTGCTGCTCGCCGCCTCCGTCGCTCCGGCTCGAGCGCACCACGGCTGGAGCGGCTACGACGCGACTAAGGAGCTCACGCTCACCGGCACGATTACCGAAGCCGGCTACGAGCACCCCCACGGCCACGTGCGTCTCGACGTGCCGGGCAAGGTCTGGCTCGTGGTGCTGGCGCCGCCGACGCGGATGGAGAGCCGCGGGCTGCCGGCCGCCAAGCTCCGTGTCGGGACCAAGGCCACGGTCGTCGGCTATCCCCACCGGAGCAATGCCGAGGAGATGCGTGCCGAGCGCATCACGATCGACGGGGCGACGGTGGAGCTCCGGTGACGCAGACCGGGGCAATCGGTTGGACCGGCTGGCTCGAGGCGACCGCCGCGGCGACCGCGATGCGGCAGTCGCTCTGGCTCTATCCGATCGTCGAGATCCTGCATATCATCGGCTTCGTCATCCTCGTCGGCAGCGCGGCGATGTTCGATCTGAGGCTGCTCGGCCTCTCGCGGCAGCTTCCGGTGACGGGCATGGAGCGTCACCTTCTGCCCTGGGCGCGCGCGAGCCTGCTCCTGATCGTACCGACCGGCGGGCTCATGTTCATCGCTCACGCCGCAGAGTTCGCCGGCAATCCGGCGTTCAGGCTCAAGCTCTTCTTGCTCGGGCTGGCCGGACTGAACGCGGCGGTCTTTCACCTGCGCCCGTTCCGGCAAGTCGCCGGATGGGACCACGGCGCTTCCGCCCCGCTGCCCGCGCGTCTGGCCGCCTGCCTGTCGTTGGCCTTGTGGACGGGCGTGATCGCCTGCGGCCGGCTGCTCGCGTATTTCTGAGCGAAGGACGCCCAAACCGATCTGCCCGGTCGAGCAGCGCCACGGCTTCGCCGGGGCGTCTCCGAGCGCCGGGGGGCTTGGGGGGGCCCGTCGCGGCCCCCCATCTTCTAGAAATAGCCGGGGTCGCCCGGGAGCAGCACGCGGCGCCTGTCGCCCTCGACGATCACGCGGGGGAGGATGGGCCGCACCTCGCGCCCGTTCATTTGCTCGAGCGCGGCGGCCGACGTCGGCGCGCCGTCGAAGAGCTCCAGGTTCCTCACCGTCGGATTGCGCAGCGAGAGCTGACCGCGCGCGTTCAAATCCATCGCTTCGCGCGGGGCGAGCCAGCGCACCTCGGTGATCTCGCGCTCGTCGGCGACGGCCTCCTGACCCTCGGGCATCGGAGCGGCGAAGAAGCGCGTGTCGAATCGAAGTGGCTGGACCTCCGGCGTGATCCAGTGGGCGAAATAGACGAGCGCGTCGGTCGCCAGCGTGAGTCGCTCGGCGCGCAGCATCTCCCAGAACGCGCGGTGATCGGCCTGACACGCGCGACGGTAGTCCGCGTAGCGCGCGCCGGCGAGGCGCACGGGCCCGCCGTCGGGCGCGTAGGCGAGCAGGATCCCCACCTCTTCGAACGTCTCACGGATCACGCCCACCCAGTGGCCGAGAGCGGCCGACGGTGGCGAGGCTAGTCCGAGCCGCCGCGCGGCCTGCCCCGCGTCGACGCTGCGACACCAGGCGGCGGCATCGTCGGGGCTGTCGCTCGCCTCGATCTTGCCGCCGGGGAACACGAAGTCCCCGGCCGCGAACTTGCTTTCGGTGTGCCGGCGAATCAACAGAACCTCGAACGCGCCCGCTGAGCGATTCCGGAGGAGCACGAGCGTGGCGGCCGGGACCGGCGTCACCGGCACAGGTTTGACGGACACGAGGCAGTGTGACACGATGACCTGCCGCTGTCATGCACTTCGCGGAGGACTGATCGCCATGAGCGCCGAAGCACGACTCAAAGAAAAGAACATCACGTTGCCGAAGCCGCCCAGCCCGATGGCGAACTACGTCGGCGCCGTGCGAACGGGCAATCTCCTCTTCGTCTCGGGCCACGGTCCGGTTCGCGACGGCAAGGCGACCTCTCAGGGCAAGGTCGGCAAGGACCTCACGGTCGAGCAGGGCTATCAGGTCGCGCGCGAGGTCGGGCTCGCGCTCCTGGCCACGGTGCGCGCGAACCTGGGCAGCCTCGACAAGGTCCGTCGCGTCGTCAAGGTGCTCGGCATGGTGAACTCGGCCGAGGGCTTCGGCGACCAGCCCAAGGTCATCAACGGCTTCTCGGACCTGATGGTGGAGGTGTTCGGCGAGGCCATCGGCAAGCACGCGCGCTCAGCCGTCGGCATGGGCGGCCTTCCCGTCAACATTCCCGTCGAGATCGAGATGGTCCTCGAGGTAGAGTGAGGCCATGGCGCTCCTCCTCGATCTTTGCATGATGCTGATCTCGCTCGTGTTCCTGGCGATCGTCGGCCTCGTCGCCGGCGTGGCGATCCCCGGACTGTTCATGGTCGCCGCGGCACCGTGGCTCGACTGGCTGCTGCCGCTCAAGGACAAGTCGTAGCCGCCGGATCGATCAGCGCCGGCAGCATCCGCAGGGCCTCCGCGATCCGCGGTCCGTGCCAGGAGAAGGGCTTGCCGTCCACGAGGTGAATCCGCCCGTCGCGCACCGCGGGCACCTCGGCGTAGCCCGTGAAATCGGCGAGGTGCGCGCGTCTGAACCGGAACGGCTCGTCGGGGAGCAGGATCACCGCCGGGCGTCGCGCGGCCACCTCGTCCAGGGTCACGGTCGGGTACCGTTCCGGCCGATCGGCGAACACGTTGTGGGCCCCGCACACTCTCAGCATGTCGTGGATGTAGGTGTCGCAGTTGATCGTCATGTAGGGTGCGCGCCAGATCGGGTAGAACACGGCCACCGGCGGCCGCCGGGCGGCCACGCCGAGGACGCGCGCGTAGAGCGGCTCGATCTCTTCGATCAGCTCGGACGCGCGCGCTTCGGTGCCGGTCACCGCGCCCAGCTCCGCGATCAGCTGGATGCCCTCGGCGACCGTGCGCGGATAGGTGACCCAGACCGGGATCGACCACGACCTGAGCGTCGCGACATGCTCGCGCAGGTTCTCCTCGATGTTCGCGATGACCAGGTCGGGATCGAGTCCGCGGATCCTCTCGAGGTCGGGATTCTTCTCGCCGCCGATGCGCGTCTTGCTGCCGACGATCTCGCGCGGCTCGACGCAGTAGACGGTGATGCCCACCAGCGCGTCGGCGAGCCCCAGCGCGCAGAGCGTCTCGGTGATGCTCGGCACGAGCGAGACGATGCGGCGAGGCGGACGGGCCAGGTCCACGGCCACACCGGACGCGTCCACCCGCGCCGCCATCAGACCGGCCGCCGCCCGCGGCTCACGCGTCGACGTCGAGGGCCGGCGAGTCTATCCACTGCGGCTCGCCCACGGGCTTGAAGTTGCGCGTGTTCACGAAGTGCAGGCGGTGATGGAGATTCATCTTGAACTTGCCGCCGCCATAGCGGCCGGCGATCCAGCCCGTCGGATCGTTCAGGAACGCGTCCATCTCGTCCGACGGCAAGCGAACGAGCCATTTGAAGCGGATGGTGCCGGCCCAGGGCTCTTGCACGCCGATCGTCGCGGTGAAATCGGGCCACACGCGCGCGAACTCCTCGAGGATCTCCCGGCGGCTCGGGCGCGGGATGCCCCGATTGATCAGGTTGCGCTTGAGATACGGCTCGACGAGGTCCCAGCACCACGAGGCAATCACTGCGGCGCGCAGTGTATCATGGCGTCGTGCGGATGATCGTTCGGCGCCGCGCGCTCTGGGCGCTGCTGGCCGCGAAGCTCGTCGGAGGCTGGGGCGTGGGCTGGGACATCCGCTGGCATCTCGTCATCGGCCGCGACTCGTTCTGGATCGCCCCGCACGTCATGACCTATGCGTCCGTCGTCGCCGCGTGCGCGATCTCGCTCGGCGTCCTCGTGGCCGAGACGTGGGGCGCGCGGGGTGCCGCGCCCGGCACCGTCACGGTCGCCGGCCTCCGCGGCACCCGCGGCTTTCACCTGACCTGGTGGGGCATGGCGATCGTCATCCTGGCCGCGCCGGTCGACGACCTCTGGCATCGTCTCTTCGGGCTCGACGTGACCCTCTGGAGCCCACCCCACCTGCTGGGCCTCGCGGGCTCCCAGGTCTCGAACCTCGGCGGCCTCCTGATCGCGCTCGAAGTGCACGGTCCCGGCTGGCCACGGTGGGCGGCGCTCGCCATCAGCGGCGTGTTCCTGCTCGGCACGTTCTATCTCCTCGTCGACCAGTCGGTCCAGACCGGGTTCCATCGAGGCTCCGTGTTCTTCTACACGTTCCCGATCCTCGGCGCGCTCGCCTTCACCTTCGCGCTCGTCCTGGTCGCGCGTCTGGCGATGAGCCGCGGCCTGCCGCTCGCGCTGGCCGCCGGCGCCCTGCTCGTGCAGATCTCGATCCTCGTGATCGGAGACGTCGGCTTCGCGGTGCTCGAGCCGGTCTCGACGATCGACGAGGCGATCGCGGCCGATCCGACGTCGCCCGTCGCGGTGGCTCACGAGATGGCGCGGCGCAACGGGATCGCGCCCGGGCGCTCGATGATCCTGCGCTGGATTCCGCTGCTGCCGGCGGCGCTCATGGCGCTCGCCGATCCGCTGCGCCGCGGGCGGCTCGCCGCGGCCGTCTTCGGCCTGGCCCTGGTCGCCACCTCCGCGGTTGCGCTCGGGCGATTGCCGGCCCTGAGCCACGCGCTGCCGTCGGCGGCCGACAGCGTGCTCGCGCTGGTCCTCGCGCTCGCGTGCGCGGTCGGGGCGGGCTGGTGCGCCGTGAAGGTCGCCGAGGCGTTCGCGCGCGCGACGCGGGGCCTTGCCCTCGAACGGCCGCGGCTCGAGCCGGCGACAGCGAAGGGCGAGAGGCCTGCGCGATAAGCCGGAGATCCGCGACCACGTCTGGGCGCTCCTGACCCGGCGCCGCGTCGGTCGGTTTCCCCTGCCCCTGCACGACCGGATCCCGAACTTCGCGGGCGCCGAAGAGGCCGCCCGCCGATTGACCGAGCTGCCGGAGTGGCAGGCGGCGCGTCGCATCAAGTGTAATCCCGACGCTCCGCAGCGGGCCGTTCGGCTGGCCGCCCTGCGCCAGGGCAAGACGGTCGTGATGGCGGTGCCGCGCCTGCGTACCGAGCGCTGTTTCCTGCGGCTGCAGCCGCGAGCCCTTCGCGGCAAGCTGGCGCAAGCGGCGACGATCAAGGGCGCGTCGACGTTCGGCGTGCCGGTCCTGGCCCGACAGATCGGGCGGATCGATCTCGTCGTGGCCGGCAGCGTCGCGGTCGACGAGAGCGGCGCGCGCCTGGGCAAGGGCGGCGGCTACAGCGACCTCGAGTTCGCGCTGGCCCGCTCGCTCGGCCTCGTCGACGACGACACGCCGGTGGTCACCACGGTGCACGAGCTGCAGGTCCTCGGCGAAGCGATCCCGATGACGGCCCACGACGTCCCGCTCGACGTCGTCGTCACGCCCGAGCGCGTGATCCGCGTTCGGCGCCGCTTCCGGAGGCCGGCCGCGATCATCTGGAAGGAGCTCTCCGCGGCGCAGCTGGCGGAGATGCCCGCGCTGGCCAGGCTCGCCCGGCCGCGCGCGCGCCCGCCGAGGCGGCGCGGCTGACTCAGGCGCGGAGGATTTCGGGCGCGCGCCAGTCCGCGAGCCGATCGAGCAGCTCGGCCGGCGAGTCGGCGAAGAGCAAGAGGTCGGCGTACTGCGGGCTCACGAAGCCCTCGCGCACGGCGTGCTCGATCAACCCCCGCAGTCCGTTCCAGTACCCCTCGACGTTGAGGGCGCCCACCGGCTTGCCGTGAATCCCGAGCTGGGACTAGGTCAACGCCTCGAACGTCTCGTCCAGGGTCCCGAGCCCGCCCGGCAGGACGGCGAAGCCGTCGACGAGCGAGGCCATCGTCGCCTTGCGCTCGTGCATCGAGTCGACGACGCGCAGCTCCGTCAGTCCCGCGTGGGCCAGCTCGCGCGAGACCAGCCGCTGCGGGATGACGCCGATCACCTCGCCCCCGCGCGCCCGCACCGCGTCGGCGAGGATCCCCATCATCCCGATCGCGCAGCCGCCGTAGACCAGGCCGAGGCCTCTCGCGACCAGCTCGGCGCCGAGCCGCCGCGCCGCGTCGGCGTAGGCCGGGCGCGCCCCCTCCGCGGCACCGCAGAAAACGCAGATCCGCTTCATAGCGAGGCGGCGAACTCGGCGGTGAGCGTTCCCCGGTAGACCTCCTCGACCGGGCCGTCGAGACGGAGCGACCAGTCCGGCCGCACCTCGATCGTGAGCTCGCCGCCGGGCATGCGGACCTTGACCCGACCGTGCGCGCAGAGCCCGTTCCGGACGGCCGCCGACGCCGCGCCGCACGACGAGGTTCCGGACGCCAGGGTGTAGCCGGCGCCGCGCTCCCAGATGAGGATGTCGAGCAGATCGCGCGCCACCGCCCGCGCGAACTGCACGTTGGTGCGGTTGGGAAACGCCGGGTGGTTCTCGATCAGCGGGCCGAGCCGGCGGCATTCCGCCTCGTCGAGCCGATCGACGAAGGTGACGCAGTGCGGATTCCCGACCGACACCGCGGTCACCGACACGGTGGTGCCGTCGCCGAGCTGGAGCGGGACCCCGACGACGTCGCGGTCCGGGCCGTTCATCGGGATCTCCGGCGCGCGGAAGGTCGCGCGCCCCATCTCGACGGTCACGAAGCCCATCCGGCCGCCTTCGACCCGGCAGTGGCACTCCACGAGGCCGCCCTTCGTGTCGACCGTGAACGTCGGCTTCTTGGTGCGACCGTGGTCCCAGAGGTACTTCGCGAAGATCCGGAGCCCGTTGCCCGACTTCTCCGCTTCGCTGCCGTCGGGGTTGAAGATGCGCAGCCCGAAATCGGCGTGCGGCGTGGGCACGAGCAGGAGAATGCCGTCCGAGCCGACACCCCAGTTCCGGTCGCAGATGCGTGCGATCGCCTCGACCGAAAGCGGGGCGCGGAGATCCTGCTCGTCGATGACGATGTAGTCGTTGCCGAGCCCGTGGCCCTTCGCGAAGGGGATCATGGCCGCGGCAGCTCGACCCGGCGGCCGGTCGCCGCCGAGACATAGCCCGCGTAGATGACCTCCACCACCTCGCGGGCCAGGAGGCCGCCCGACAGCGGCTCGCGCCGCTCGCTGATCGCGTCGACGAAATCTTCCAGCTCCTGGGGGTAGCCGCGCATCCAGTCCTCGTCCGGGCTCGGAAACTGCCAGCCCGCCTTGGTCTCGACCTTCTCGGTGAGATACTCGTCGCCCCAGACCGCGGCGTCCGGGGCGTACACGGTCAGCGTGTTGTTCGGGTTGATGTTGGCCTGGATCACCGCGTTCGTCAGATACGCGGTGACCACGTTGCGCACGCCGCCGAGCGTGATGTCATTGGAGTGAATCGTCGCCATCGTACCGTCCTCGAACGTGAGCACGGCGACCGACCAGTCCTCGACGTCCTCGGCGCGGGTCGACATGTGGCGCTTGAGCCCCGAGACCGCGGGGAGCCGCGTGAGGTTCGCGACCTCGGCGAAGACCGCGCGCGTCCTGATCGGGCGGCCGCGCCGCCGCTGGCCCTCCCAGTGCTTGAGGTGGAGCACGGCGCCGATCGGGTGCGAGCCCATTCTCAAGAGGGCACCGCCCCCCGCGCTCTGCCAGCGGCTCGCGTAGGCCGCGTGGGAGCCCGAGTGGCTCTCCTCGGCCCTGAGCTCGAGGATCGCGCCGCCGCTCGCGTCGAGCAGTCGCCGGAGCTTCGCCACCGGCGGCGCGTAGACGAAGTCCTCGGCATAGCAGAGGGTCACGCCGGCCTTCGCGACGGCCTCGAGCACCGCGTCGGCGTTCGCGAGCGCGGCGGCGAGCATCGCGTCCCGGGGCTCGGTGGCCGCGCAGAAGGCGCCGGTCAGCGGCTTCTCGACGATCACGTGCTTGCCGGCGCGCGCCGCCGCGATCGCGATCTCGTGGTGGCTGTCCGTCGTGGCGCAGATGTCGACCACGTCCACCTCGGGCGACGCGACGAGCGCCTGGTAGTCGGTGAAGACGCGCGGGATCGCGTGACGCCGGGCGAACGCCTCGGCCTGCCCCCGCGTCCGGGAGCAGACCGCCGCCAGCTCGACGCGCGCGCCGCGAAGCGGCCGGTAGTTCGTCGCGTGCAGCTCGGCCGCGAACCGCGCCCCGACGATGCCGATCCGCAAGGCGCTCACGCCAGACGCGTCCTGACCCAGTCGCGCACGCGCTCGCGCGGCCCGCGAACGTCCAGCGGAAGGCGGTGGCGATACTTCTCGGCGAACCGCGCGAGCGCCGTGTCGCGGCGCGCGAGATCGGCGCGCTCGAGACCGGGATCCTCGGCGAATCCGCGCGCGCGGGTCTTGCCGCCGTGGTGCCAGAACGGAGCGTGGACGACCAGGCGTCTCCGGTCCCGATCGGCGACGGCCAGCGACAGATCGCGGTCGATCCCGTGATAGAAGCCGTAGTCTTCGTCCAGGCCGCCGACCGACTCGAGGAGACGGCGCGAGATGCCGAGACACACCGCATCGACGAAGGCCACGTCCTCCCAGGGCGCCTTGACGGTCGGCCTCGGGAGCAGGCTGTGGACGATCGTCCGCCCCACCAGCCGACCGCTGGCCCGCAAGCGCTTGGCGCCGTAGAGTCCGGCGAGGCCGGCGCCGGGCTCGGCAAGCGCGGCCAGAAGCCGCGAGAGCCACGCCGGCTCGACCATCTCGGTGTCGTTGTGGATCAGGCAGACGAACTCGGTGTCGGTCAGCCGCCAGGCGCGATTGAGGGCCGCGATCACGTTGCCGTTGCTCTCGCTCCGGACCGCGGTCAGCGGGTACGGGTACGGGAAACGATCGAGAAGCTCCCGCGTGCCGTCGCTCGAGCCGTTGTCGGCGACGACCAGGCGAAAGGGCTCGGTGGTGGTGCGCAGGCTCTCGAGGCAGGCCCGCGTGTGCGCGAGCCCATTGAACACGGCCATCACGAGGCTGACGCGCGGCGCTGCGCGCACAGCCTCGCTAGCGGCGGTCGATCGGGACGTATGTGGCGTGTGTCGGGCCCGTGTACTCCGCGCGCGGCCGGATCAGCCGGTTGTTGGCGTGCTGTTCCATGACGTGCGCCGCCCAGCCGACGACCCGGCTCATCGCGAAGATCGGCGTGAACTGATCGGTGGCGATGCCCATCGACGAATAGGCCGCGCCCGAATAGAGGTCGACGTTCGGGAAGATGCGCTTCTGCTCGCCGACGACCCGCACGACCGTGTCGAGGATCTGGACGGCGCTGGTGTCGCCGGCCTGCTTGCCGAGCTCTTGTGCCAGGCGGTGCAGGTGCTTGGCCCGCGGATCCTCGACGCGATAGACGCGGTGGCCGAAGCCCATGACGCGCCCGTGGTCGGCGAGGGTCTTGCGGATCCAGGCCTCGGCGTTCGCGGGTGTTTTGATCTTCTGCACCATCAGCATCACCTGCTCGTTGGCGCCGCCGTGGAGCGGCCCCTTGAGCGCGCCGATCGCCGAGACGATCGCGGAGTGCAGGTCCGACATCGTCGCGGCGGTCACGCGGGCCGCGAAGGTCGAGGCGTTGAACTCGTGGTCGGCGTGGAGGATCAGCGCCACGTCGAACGTCTTCACCGCCAGCGGGCTCGCCTTCTTGCCGCTCAGCATATAGAGGAAGTTCGCGGCCAGGTTCAGCTTCGGATTCGGCGCGACCGGCGCCTTGCCCTTGCGGATGCGGTCCCACGCGGCGACCAGGGTCGGCATCTGCGCCGTCAGCCGCAGCGCCTTGCGGGCCGTGGCGTCCTTGGAGTTGTCCCCCGCGTCAGGATCGTACGCCGAGAGCGCCGACACGCCGGTGCGCAGGACTTCCATCGGCGTGGTCTTCTTCGGCAGCGCCTTCAGGAGCGACACGATGCCCGGCGGCAGCTTGCGGTTCGCGGTGGCGCTGAGCGCCTTGGTGTGCGCCTCCAGCTCCTTCTTGCTCGGAAGCCCGCCGTGCCACAAGAGGAAGATGACTTCCTCGAAGGACGAGTGCTCGACCAGGTCATTGACGTCGTAGCCGCGATAGACGAGGCGGCCTTCCTTGCCGTCGATGAAACAGATGTCCGACGTCGATACGACGATGTCTTCGAGACCGCCCCGGACTCCGGTGCCCATGGTCTGCCCTCGCCGAAAGGTGTGATGAAACCGGTTTGCTTTTACCATACCCCCGGAAATGCTTCAAGGCACCCCCGGACGCGTGCGGGAGTACTACGACGAGCATCCGATCAGCGAGGCGCACGTGCTCGCGGCCCTCGCCGGCCAGGGGCAGGCCGACTCCCCGACCGCCGACGACCTGTTCGCGTTCGACCAGGACCATTACGGCGGGCTCTCCGCCGTCGACGGCCTCGCGCGGCGGGCCGGCATCGGCGCGGCGAGCCGCGTCCTGGACGTGTGCGCGGGACTCGGCGGGCCCGCCCGCTTCCTGGCGAGCCGTCGGGGCTCGTCCGTCGTCGCGCTCGAGCTCCACGCGGGCCGCGCGGCGGGCGCCGCCCGGCTCAACCGGCTGGTCAAGCAGACCCGGGTGACGGTCGTCCGCGCTGACGCGGCCGCGCTTCCCTTCGCCGAAGGCGCCTTCGACGCGTGCCTGAGTCAGGAGGCGCTGCTGCACGTCGCGGACAAGCCCGCGGTCCTGGGAGAATGCCATCGCGTGCTCGTCAGCGGAGGCCGGCTGGCCTTCACAGACTGGATCGCCTTTCCGAGCCTCGCCGACCGCGAGCGCCAGCGGCTCTGGGAATGGATGGCGGCCACGACTCTTCAAACGCTCGAGGGCTATCGCCGCCTGCTCGGGCGCGCGGGCTTCACGGCGATCGAGACCGAGGATCTATCCGGCGAATGGCGCGCGATCGTGCGCCGACGGCTCGAGCTGCACCGGGCCCTTCGGCCGCAAGGCGAGGCGCGATTCGGCCGCCGGCATTACGCGGAGTACGACCAGCTCCACGCGTTCTTCGTGAGGCTGATCGAAACGGGCAAGCTCGGTGGCGGACGCTTCACCGCTACCCGATGATCGTAGACCGCGCTCGGACGGATCAGCGGCGGAAGCGCTTCAGAAGGTCTTGCAGGCCGCCCTCGACCTTCTCCCGGTCGACCTGCCCGGCGAGCGAGGACGGATCGATGCGAACCGACGGTGACGCCGCGTTCCCGCTGACCTTCGCCCGCACCTCGCCCCGCCCGTGATCGACGCGCAGATCGAGATTCATGCGGCCGGTCGGCAGCCCGTAGTCTCCGGCGACCCCCACCTTTACCGCCTTGGCCGTGTACAGGAGATCCTTCGTGGTGAGGACGCCGTTCGTGATCTGGTAGCTGCCAGTGATCGACTCGAAGTCGACCGGATTCGACGTCAGCGATCGCGGCACGTCGGCGGCGAGCACCGACGACGCCGCGCCGGCCAGGCGCGTGACCACGCCGATGAGCGCCAGCGCCTGCGGGCCGACCACCCGGCCCGGACCGATCCGAAGGTGGCCCGAGCCTGCGAGCGTGTTCAGGAGGTCCGACGTATTCGTCGAGAGCGCGCCGGTGAGGTCGAGCGGACCGGACACGGCGTAGCCCTCGCAGAGGAAGTCCACCAGCACCTTCTCGGCCGGCACCGATTTGATGGCCAGGTCGCTCAGCTGCACGCGGGCGCCGTGATCGAAGGTCATGGTCAGGTTGGTGCTGATGGCGCCGCCGCCGAGGGAGGTCGTCACGGGCCGGCTCTGAAACCGCGCGCCGTCCCACGAGGCGCCGCTTGCTTTCAACGGGCCCAGCGCGAGGGTCCGCTGCTTCGGCTCCGGGCAGGCCTGATTCGTTTGCGTCACCCGGACGCTCGCGAGCTCGACGGTGCCGGAGATCCGCGGGGCGCCCAGCGTGCCGCCGAGCGAGAAATCGCCCTTGATCGGACCCGCGATCGTGGGAGTCGGACCGGCCGCGGCGGCGACGAGCTTCTCGACGTCCTTGCCCTCGATGCCGATCTTGGCGCGGACGGGCGCCTCGAGCAAGGTCTTGGCGCCGTTCGCGGTGACGATCCCGTCGGCGAGCTTGACCGTGAGATCGCCGGGCCGCACCACGAGCGCGCCCTTGAAGGTGAGCTGGCTGCCTTGACCGGCCACGGTGACGTCCAGGTCTTCCGCCCGATACGGAGTCTGAGCGGGGCCCTTCCCGTGCGCCACGTACGTGATCACGCCCTTGTCGATCTTCACGCGCGAGACGATCGCCGCAGCCGCGCCGCCCGTCGCCCCGCCGCTCGATCGGCCAGGGCGCGCTGCCGTCTTGGATTCGGCGGGCGGGGCGAGGCTCGCCACGTTGAGCCGGCCTTCGGCGTTCTGGATGAGCGCGATGCGTGGCCGCTGCAGGGTGATGTCGCCGAACTCCACGCGACCGGACAGGAGCGGGCGCAGCTTGAGATAGACCCGGCCCGTCTCGAGCGTCAGAAAGGCCGTCGTGCCGAACTGCGGATCCTCGGCGACCTCGAGCTTGTGGAGCTCGATCGACGGCAGCGGGAACAGGCTGACGGACAGCGACGCGAACTTGACGGGCCGCCCGACGGCTTGCGCCGCGCTGGTGGCGATCATCGCCTGGACGCGGGGGGTGTCGATCAGCCGGGGCAGCGCGAGCGCAGCGGCGATCGTCAGCAGCACGACGACGCCGCCGACGATGCCGAGCCACTTCAAGGCGCGCTTCAACGCGCACCCCCCGCGGGCGCTACGCGGTCTGGATTGCCGAGAGCCGCCAGGGCTTCGGGCCGACCGGGCGCGTGAAGGTCCAGTACTCCTGGATGTCCACGGGCGTGGTCGCCCCCTCCACGACCGCGCCGGTCGAGTCGTCGACCGTGTAGTCGACGAGCGACACGGCGAAGTACACCGTCACCCAATCTTGGCCGCTCTCCTGCCAGGCCTCGGTGACCTCGGCCCGCCCGATCTGAACCCGCTCGATGCGGTTCGTCCGCCGAGCGCCGCGAAGCTCATCGCACTGTGCCTGCAGGCGACCGAACTCCTGCGGGGTCAGCCGGTCCTGCACCGTGCTCAGATCGCGTTTGACGATCCCGGCCTGGACGTCGGCGAAGGTCCCCTTCGCCCACTCGGTGAACCCGACCGGATCGAAGGTCGCGTCTATCCCGCGGATGTGTCCGATCCCGCGATCGAGATCCGATTGACCCGGTGGAGCCTCCATCACGGCGCTGCCACCGCTGGTCGACCGGCTGGAATCCGCCGAGCCGTACGCGCTGGCGCCGGCATACGCGGGCTCGGGTCGTGCGTCCGCGCGCCCGCGCAGCATCCTGAACACGAGGAAGATCGCGCCGCCGATCAGCAAGAGCTCGAGGAGCCCGATACCGCCGCCGAAGCCACCGCCCATGCCGCCGAACAGCATGGAGCCCAGAAGTCCGCCGAGCGCGAAGCCGGCGAGGCCGCCCATCAGCCCGCCGAACATCCCCGGCCGCTGCGCAGGCTGCTGCACCGGCGCGGGCGAGGCGGGCGAGGCGGGCGCGGGAGTCGTCGTCCGCGAGGGGCTCGACGGAGTCGTCGACGGCGAGGCCGGCGACGAGTACGAGCGGGAGCCGCGGCTTCCGCCGCTCGTGGCGCGGGCCCAAACCGATGCCGTGTCGAGCAGGAGCACCGAGACGAGTGACAGACCGAATATGAGCACAAACGCTCTTGTTCGCATGGTCGCCTCCTCCTTCATTCTAGCCCGGCTGACTAGGGAATCAGGAGCACCTTGCCCGTCGTCTTCCGCCCTTCCAGCGCCCGATGCGCGTCGGCCGCGTCCTTGAGGGGGAACTCGAACTCGGTGCGGAGCCTGAGCTTGCCGTCGCGGATCCAGCCGAGCAGCTCCTTCGAGCGCTCGAGCAGCTCGGCGCGCGTGATGATGTGATGGTTGAGGCTCGGGCGGGTCAGGAACAGCGAGCCCTTCGCGTTGAGGGTCTGCGGATCGAAGGGACCGATCGGGCCGCTCGACTGGCCGTAGAGCGCCATCATCCCGCGAGGCGCCAGGCAGTTGAAGCCCTTGTCGAACGTCGTCTGACCGACCGAGTCGTAGACGACCTGCAGCCCCTTGCCGTCCGTGAGCCGCTTCACCTCGGCCTCGAAATCTTGCTTCGTGTAGAGAATGACGTCCGAGGCTCCAGCCTCGCGTACGAGCTTCGCTTTGTCCTCGGTGGAGACGGTGCCGATGACGCGCGCGCCGCGCATCTTCGCGATCTGGCACAGCAGCAGCCCCACGCCACCGGCCGCCGCGTGGACGAGGCAGCTATCACCCGGCTTGAGCGGATAGGTCGAGCACGCGAGGTAATGGGCGGTCAGCCCTTGAAGCATGGCCGCGGCCCCCTGGCGCGTGGTGAGGCCAGCCGGGAGGGTCACCAGACGCGCGGACGGGACGACGGCGTACTGCGCGTACGCGCCTGGAACGCCCGTGTAGGCAACCTTGTCGCCGACTTTCACTTCGGTCACGTTCGGACCGACCGCGGTCACCGTCCCGCCGGCTTCCAGGCCGAGCGTCATCGGCAGTGTGAGCTTGTACTGGCCCGAGCGCTGGTAGACGTCGATGTAGTTGATGCCGGCCGCGTCCACCTTCACCGTGGCCTCGCCGGCCTTCGGCGTGGGATCAGCCACATCTTCGTAGCGCAGCACTTCGGGACCGCCGGGCGCGTTGACTCGAATGGCTTTCATCGAAGACTCCTCCAGGGGATTTTCGGCTCGATGCGGCCGGGATTATAGCACCGGGTTCAGCGGGCCCCGGTCGAGAAGGCCTCGAAGCCAGTGGTACATCGCGTAGGCTTCGAGGGCGAACGGAGGAAAGCCGAGATAACCGAGCACGGGCATTTCGAAAATCTTGACCTCGCCGAGATACGGCACCGAGTAGGTCCACCGGGCAGCGGCCCAGTAGTTCCAGAGCTCCCACAGGGCGCCGCAGATCACGCCGCTCGCCAGCAGTCCGAACATGCGCGAGGCGTCCCCGGAGGCGAGGTCAGCCAGCCACGACGGCCGGCCTCGCCGGAAGTTCAGGGGCTCGAGCAGCAGGAACCAGCCGATCCAGACCAGGGGGACGAGCCAGGTCGAGACGACGACCAGCGGCAAGACGACGCCGATCGCTCCCGCGGCGACCGCGATGGCCAGGACAGTCGGCGCCGGCCGCCAGGGGCGCACGCGAGCCCGATGGAAGATCGTCGCGCGCAGGGTGGCGGCCGTGAGGAACATCGCCGGGAAGATCGTCGCGAACGCCCAGTCGTAGCCGACTCGTCGCAGGAAGAGGTTCGGCTCGAGCCCGTGGTAGCGCCACCAGAGCCCCTCGGCGTCGACGCCGCCCCGCCAGAAGCGCGGCGCGTTGTAGAGCTCGAAGAGCCACCAGCAGGCGACGGACGCCAGCGCCACCAGGAGGCCCTCGACCCGGTCCGTCGTGAGATACGAGCGGCCGATGAGGCGCGCCGTGACGGCATCGATGACCAGGACGTAGCCGGTCCACACGATCGGCGTGAACCACCGGGCTACCGTCGGCGCGCCCGTGAGCAGTAGCGCCTCGGCGCCGACGATGACGCCGAGTCCTGCCCAGCCGTACCCGCGCACGTCAGCCGCGCCGCGAGGCGGCGCTCAACGCATCGACGCCAGGTCGATCGTGAAGCGGCTGACGTTCCGGCCATCCGGGTCGCGGACGACCAGGATCACGCGAGACTTCGGCGTGATCTCCTTGACGGGGAACCCGTAGACGCAACGCGCGCGATAGCCGCCGTCCTCGGCTCGCGCCGCCGTGCGCTCGTTCTGGACGAAGGTGGGCTCGATCTCGCGGTCGCCCACCAGCAGACGCGGGGCGAAGAACCGCGCGAAGTCCTCGCGGGGCCCGCGCAGATTCGCCCAGATGACGAGCCGGTCCTGCTGCTCGCGCAAGAGCTTCTCGGGCTCGCGGTCCTTCATGCGCTCGTTCTTGAACGCGGCGTTCCGGGCCGCCAGGACGAGTCGATGGAAGGGTGTGATCACGGAGAGGGTGTCCCCCGCCTGGTTCGCCACGCGCCACTCGGTGTCGAAGGAGTCTTGGGTGATCGACTGCGCGCCCATGCGCAGCGCGTCGCTCCGCTGCTCGGGCTCCAGGCTGAACGACGCGGCGCCGGCCACCGGCGGTCCAGCCAGGAACAGCACGAGCACCGAGACCGCGGGCGCGTTCACTTGGTGTCGCCGACGATGACGAGGCTGAAGGCGGCCGGCGTGAGATACTTCGCGGCCACCCGCTGGACGTCCGCGGCGGTAACCCGCCCGATCCGCTCCTTGTACCGATCGGCGTAGTCCAGGCCGAGTCCCCGGTCCTCGACGGCCACCAGGAAGTCGGCGACCTTGCCGGACGTGTCGAGTCGGAGCGGGAAGCTCCCGATGAGATACTGCTTGGCCAGCGTGAGCTCGCGCTCGGCGACGGGCTCACGGCCCATCCGCGCCAGCTCCTCACGGATCATCGTGACCACCCTGGGCACCTCCGCCGTCCGGGTCTGGGCGGACACGGCGAAGGACGCACCGTAGCGCCACGGCGCGACCCAGCTGTACACCGAGTACGCGAGGCCTGATTCTTCCCGCACGCGAGTGTAGAGGCGGGAGGCCGAGCCGCCGCCGAGCACGTAGGAGGCGACGGCCATCGGGAAGTAGTCGGGATCGGTCTGCAAGATCGCCTGCCGGCCGAACATGATCGTCGTCTGCGTCAGCTCGCGCGTGACCGTCTCTTCGCGCGCCGCTGCCGGCGCGGTCGCCGCCGGGACGGCCGCGAGCGGATCGGCGGGGCGCGACCACGATCCGAACCGCGCCATGATCTCGCGGCGCGCCTCGTCGACAGTGACCGCGCCGACGACAGCGACGACGGTGGTGCCGGGTCGCGAGCGCTCCCGGTAGAACTTGACGACGTCGTCGCGGGTGAGGCGTCCCACCGACTCGCGGGTTCCCTCGACCGGACGGCCGTAGGCATGCCCGTCGAAGACCAGCCGCGAGAGGGCACGCGCCGCCACGGTGCCGGGATCTTCCTCGGAGCGCTTGATGGCGGCCTGGATCTCCGACACCTTGCGGGCCACCTCGGCCTCGGGGAAGGTCGGCGTCAGGACGACCTCGGAGACGAGGTCGAGCCCCAGGGCCAAGTCCTTCTTCTGAGCCGTCATCGAGACGGTGATGCTGTCGCGGTTGGCCCCGGCCTCGACGCTGCCACCCACGAACTCGATGGCCGAATCGAGCTCGGGCCCGGTGCGCTTCGCGGTCCCCCGCGTCAGCACCGCACCCGTCAGATTGGCCAGCCCGGCGCGATCGGCCGGATCATAGACGGCGCCGGCCCGGGTCAGGACGCGCACGGCCACGATGGGCACGGCCGGCCGCTCGGCGACGAGCAAGACGATGCCGTTGGGCAGGACTTCCCGGTGGGCGAGCGGTGCGGCGTCGGCCGACCCGCACGCGGTGACGCTCGCCAGGGCCGCGCCGCACGCCAGCCCCAGCGCGCGGCACGCGCCGCCGCGCCGCCGGGCTCGGAGCTCGACTCGGGTTCCCATCACGATTTCGGCAAGAGCACGCCCACGCTCTTCCTCTCCGGCGCGAACCAGGTGCGCGCCACGCGCGTGAGGTCGGCGGCGGTGATCGCGCGGACCTTCGCCAGGAAGGAGTCCTTGAGCGCGAAGGCGCCGATCAGCTCGAAGCGCGCCAGCAGCGAGGCGCGCTGGTGGACCGAATCCTCCTGATAGACGAAGGCGGCCTCGAGCTGATTCTTCGCGCGCGCCAGCTCCTCGTCGGTCACGGGCTCGGTCTTGAGCCGCTCCATGTGCGCGCTGAGCTCGGTCTCGAGCTTCTCGGGGGTCTGGCCCGGCATCGGCGTCGCCCAGAACCAGAACAGGTTGGGATCGATCGAGAAGTAGGCGTTGTCGCCGCCGGCTTCGAGCGCGAGCTGACGCTGATAGACGAGGTCGCGATAGAGCCGTGACGCGCGCCCGCCCGAGAGGATGGTCGAGAGCACCTCGAGGGCCACCGCGTCGTCCGACCGGTGGTTGGGCACGTGCCAGGCCATGTAGACGATCGGCAGCTCGGCCTGCTTTCGGACCACCACGCGCCGCTCGCCGTTCTGCGCGGGCTCGACCGCGAGCATCGGCGGCGGGACCTTGCCGCGCGGGATGCGCCCGAAGCGCTTCTTGATCTTCTCGAGCGTGTCCGCGGCCCGGAAGGCGCCGACCGCCACGACGACTGCGTTGTTCGGGACGTAGTACGTCTTGTAGAAGGCGCGAATCTCCTCCGGCGTCACCCGCTTGATGTCGTCCATCCAGCCGATGATCGGCGCCCCGTACGCGTGCGCCTTGAAGGCGATGGAGCTGACCTCCTCGCCGAGGAAGCCGCTCGGATCGTCCTCGGTGCGCGTGCGCCGCTCCTCGATGACGACCTCGCGCTCGGAGGCGATCTCCTTGGGATCGAGCAGCAAGTTCTGCATGCGATCGGCCTCGAGATCGATCACCAGGTCGAGCTTGTCCGCCGCGATGTCCACGTAGTACGAGGTGACGTCCTGCGACGTGAATGCGTTGTCCTGGCCGCCGTTCTCCTCGACCAGCCGCGCGAACTGCTTGGGGCCGTGGCTCGGCGTGCCCTTGAACATCATGTGCTCGAGGAAATGGGCGATGCCGGTCGAGCCCCGCTGCTCGTTGCGCGAGCCGACCCGGTACCACACCTGGAAGGACACGATGGGACTGCGCTGGTCCTCGAGCAAGAGAACGCGCAGCCCGTTGTCGAGCGTCGCGGCCACGACGCGGTCGGCGGCGCGCGCCGACGAGGAAGCGAGCAGCGAGACGATCAGCGGAAGGAGAATTGCGATGCGCACTGTCCCGATTATACCGCCGCGATGTTTGCGACCGGTGTATCATCCTCCCTGATGCGCGCGCTCGTGCTCTTCCTGCTGATCGCGATCCCCCACACGGCGTTCGCGCAGCAGCCGTGCACCGAGCCGCTGACGGCGCTCTTCGAACGGGTCTCCCCGAGCGTCGTCTCGATCCAGGTCACCAAGATCAACAAGGCCAAGCCGCAGCGGCGGTTCGAGACCGTCGTCGGCTCGGGCGTCCTCATCGAGCGCGACGGGCAGGTGCTGACCAACGCCCACGTGGTCGACGGCGCCGCCTCGCTCTCGGTCACGCTCGACTCGGGGGCGCGCACGCCGGCGCGCGTGCTCGGCATGGACACGGTGACCGACCTGGCGCTCCTCCGGATCGAGACGCCGTCGCCCCTGCCGGTCGCGCGCCTGGGCGATTCCTCGGCGCTGCGAGTCGGCGACGAGGTCGTGGCGATCGGCAATCCCATGGGCCTCGAGCAGACGATGACCCGCGGCATCGTGAGCGGCCTCAACCGGATCCTGCCCGGCCTCGCCGAGCAGTCGATGATCCAGACCGACGCCCCGATCAACCCGGGGAACTCGGGCGGCCCGCTCGTCGATCGGTGCGGGGCTGTCGTCGGCATCAACACGTTCATCTCGGAGGAGGCGAACTCCATCGGCTTCGCCCTGCCGATCAACGCCGGCAAAGCGATCCTGCGCGACCTCCGCGAGACGGGCCGCGTGATCCGTCCGTGGCTCGGCCTGCAGGGCCGCGAGATCGACGCCCAGGTGTCGTCGCTCCTCCGCATGCCTCTGTCGCCGGGCTACCTGGTCGAGATCGTCTACGACGGGAGCCCGGCCGAGAAGGCCGGCGTGCGCGGCGGCAGCCTCTCGCTGGTCGTGCAGGGCGAGGAGTACCTGCTCGGCGGCGACATCCTGACCGCGATCGAGAGCACGCTGGTCCGGACACACCAAGACTACCTGGCCAAAGTGAAGACGCTCAGGCCGGGCCAGCGCACGCGTATCACGATCATGCGTGACGGCCAGCGCCGCGAGCTCTCGCTGACGGTCGGCGAGCGCCCCCGCCTCCCCGCCGACCTGACGGACTAGCGCCCGGCTAGCCTCTGCTAACGACTCTCGTCTCGTTCCAGGAGACGGCGGGCCGTGTCGAAGATCCCGCGAAGCATCGGGCGCGTCAGCTTGCCGGTGAAGGTGTTCTGCTGGCTCGGATGATAGGTGGCGATCAAGGTCGTACCGTCGGCGAATCGGGTCACCGCGCCATGACCGAATTTCGGCGCGGGCCGCTCCCGCGGGGCCCCGAGCGCCCGGCGGCCTCTCAGGTACGCCTGCCAGCCGATGCGCCCGAGCCCCACGACGACCCGTACGCGGGTGAGCAGCCGCAGCTCCGCGAGCAGATACGGCTCGCAGCGGCCGATCTCGTCGAGCGTCGGCTTGTTGAAGGGCGGCGCGCATCGAACCGCGGCCGTAACGTACGCGTCGATCAGACGCAGGCCGTCCCCGCGCTGCTCCGACGTCGGGCGGTTGGCGAAGCCCGCGTGGTGGAGCGCGTCGAAGAGCCAGTCGCCGCTGCGGTCCCCGGTGAACATCCGGCCCGTGCGGTTGCCACCGTGAGCCGCCGGCGCCAGCCCCACCAGCAAGAGCCGGGCGCGCGGGTCGCCGAAGCCCGGGAGCGGGCGCGCCCAGTAGCGCTGGCCGAGATAGCGCCGCGGGGGAGCCGTCGCGACCGCCTCGCGGTGCTTCACGAGCCGGGGACACCGGCGGCAGGCGACGATGCGAGCGTTCAGCTGCGGGATCGAGCGGGGATTTTGCAATCCGAAGGGATTGTGACACGGTGAAGGCAGTGCCGACCAGGGTTCCCGCGATCATCGTCCATGGCGGCGCCGGCGCGGATCCGTCCGAGGCGCCCGAGTTTCGCCAGGGCGTTCGCGCGGCCGCGCTGGCGGGATGGCGGGTGCTGGCGGCCGGCGGCGCCGCGCTCGACGCGGTCGAGGCCGCCGTGCGCGCCCTCGAGGACGATCCACGCTTCAACGCGGGCCGCGGCTCGGTCCTCACGCGCGACGGCACGATCGAGACGGACGCCTCGATCATGGAGGGAGACCGCCTGCAGTGCGGGGCCGTTGCCGCTCTCCCCGGTGTCGTGGCGAACCCGATCACCGTCGCGCGCAAGGTCCTCGAGTCGCGACGTCACGTGCTGCTCGTGGGCGACGGGGCGCTCGCCTTCTCCCGCTCGGTCGGCGTCGCGGAGTGCGATCCGGAGTCGCTCGTCACCGATCGCCAGCGAAAGCGCCACGCCGAGCTCGCGCGAAAACAGACCCCGACCGGCGGCGGTACGGTGGGCGCCGTCGCGCTCGATCGCGCCGGCACGATCGCCGCCGCCACGTCGACCGGCGGCACTGCCGGCAAGCTCCCGGGGCGTGTCGGCGACAGCGCATTGATCGGCTGCGGCACCTACGCCGACAGCTCGCTCGGCGGCGTCTCGTGCACCGGCGACGGCGAGGCGATCATCCGCGTCGTCCTCGGCCACCGCGCGCTCCGCTTTCTGAAGGACGCCGACCCGGACTACACGGCCAAGGTGGCCGTCGACCTTCTCGTCGAGGAGGGCGGCGGTCAGGGCGGGCTCATCCTGATCGACTGGCGGGGCCGGCCGGGATTCGCGACCTCGACGCGGCTGATGCCGGTCGCGGTCATGTCCCCCGCCCTGGACGATCCGCGGGTGCCGTTCTGAGACCGATGCTCGAGCCGGCTGACATCGCGGCCGCGCGCAAACGGCTCGAAGGCGCGATCTATCAGACGCCCTGCGCCTTTTCCCAGACGCTCTCGGAGCTGAGCGGCGTTCGCTGCTTCGTCAAGCTCGAGAACCTCCAGATGACCGGCTCGTTCAAGGAGCGGGGCGCCGCGAATCTGTTGCTGCAGCTCGATCCCGACGGGGTGTCGCGCGGCGTCGCCGCGGCGAGCGCCGGCAACCACGGCCTGGCCGTCGCCTTCCACGCGGCGCGCCTGGGAATCGGCGCCGTGATCGTGATGCCGGAGTGGGCGCCGTTGATCAAGGTGACGTCGGCGCGGCGGTACGGCGCCGAGGTGATCCTCTCCGGCGCCAACTACGACGAGGCGTACGGTCTCGCCCGCCAGATCGCGACCGAGCGCGGGCTCGCCTTCGTGCACCCCTTCGACGACGAGCGGGTCGTCGCCGGTCAGGGCACCCTCGGGCTCGAGCTCCTCGAGCAATGCCCGGACATGGACGCGGTCGTGGTTCCGGTCGGCGGCGGCGGGCTCGTCGGCGGCGTCGCGCTCGCGATCAAGGCCGTGCGTCCCGGGGTGCGCGTGATCGGCGTCCAGGCCGAAGCGTTGGACGCCATGAAGCAGGCGCTCGCGACGGGCACGCGGACGACTCTGCCGCCGGCGGCAACGATCGCCGACGGCATCGCGGTCCGCCAGGTCGGCGAGATCACTCTGGCCCTGGCCATGCACTACGTCGACGACGTCGTGGCCGTGACCGAAGAGGAGCTGGCCAACGCGATCCTGCTCCTGCTCGAGATCGAGAAGACCGTGGTCGAGGGCGCCGGGGCCGCTCCGCTCGCCGCCCTCCTGAACCGGCAGCTCGGGCTCGAGGGGCGCACCGTCGTGTTGGTGCTCTCCGGTGGCAACATCGACGTCACGATGATCTCGCGCATCATCGAGCGCGGGCTGGTCAAGGACGCGCGCCTCGTCCGGCTGAGCGTCATCCTGCGCGATCAGCCGGGAGCGCTCGCGCGGCTGGCGGCGCTCGTCGGCGAGGCGCGGGCGAACATCCTGCACATCGAGCACGAGCGCGCATTCTCCAGGGCCGCGATCGGCGAGAGCCGGGTCGAGCTGACGCTCGAGACCTCCGGGCGCGAGCAGATCGAGATCGTCAAGCGGCGCCTGATCGAGTCGGGATACCGCGTCGAAGAGCGCCGCGCCTGACGTCAGGCGCCCGGCGCCGGCGCCGGCGGCCCGAGCGAGCCCGCGATGATCGCGCGCGCGCGCTGGGCGAGGGCTGCGGCGGCCTCACGCGGCTCGAGCGCCGGATCGGACTCGAGCGGCGGATGATACGTGATCGAGATCCGCCTGCGCCGCGGCCAGACCTGCCCGGGCGGCCACGCCTCGTGCCCGCCCGCGATCGTGACCGGCAGCACCGGTACGCGCAGGGTCGCAGCCAGGCGAAACGCGCCGAGCTTGAAGCGCTCGACCTTGCCCGTCACCGTGCGCTCGCCTTCGGGGAAAATCATGAGGACGTGGCCGGCCGTGAGGAGCCGGACGGCCTCGCGGATGGACGATGGGTTCGTGGAATCGATCCGCACGGGAAAGGCCCGGAGTCGCCGGATCATCCAGCTGAAGACCGGGATCTCGAACAGCTGGCTCCACGCCATGTAGTAGACGCGCCTTCGGACCGGAATCGTGACCAGCGCCGGGTCGGCGTAGGTCTGATGGTTCGGGGTGACGATCAGCGGACCGCTCGTAGGGATGTGGTCGACGCCTGAGAGCTCGAGACCGAAGTAGGCGCGACAGAGGCGGTGGAATCCGGGGCGCGCGAGATCGAGGAGCGGCGTCCGCACCGCCCTTAGACTACACAAAAAAAGCGGGGCCGGATCGCTCCGGCCCCGCCGGCAGGTGGTCGACGTCTACTAGTCGTCGTCGGCCGTCTCGAGCTCGTCCTCGCTCGGTACGAACTGGCGCCCGAGGCGCTCGATCCGGTCCTGGCATCGAACGCACGTCGTGACTTCAGGCAGCGCCTGAAGCCTCGCGGGCGAGATGAGTTCCTCGCATTCGACACAGGTCCCGTAGTCGCCGTTCTTCAGGCGCTCGAGCGCTGCCGTGAGCCGATTGACGCGGCCCACCAGAAGCTCGCGCGTGGCGAAGCCGATCTCGCGACGCTCGTTCTCCAGGATCTCGTCGACCTCGTCGGCGTACGGTGAGTTGTCGCCGATCGCGCCCGCTGACTCCTCGACCGCTACCGCCCCGCCGATCGTGCGAAGCCGGCCCACGGCCGTTCTAAGATCCTCTTCCAAGCGCTCTCGAATCGTTTCCATGGTGTGGGCCTCCCTGGCACCCTAACCCGTCTAACTGGGCCAGACACGGGTGCAACCCCTATGCCTGAGATGAGACGGAGGCGCCGCGGGATTGCTTCACCAACAATAATCTGAGCTTGGAGCTCACGAGGAGGCGGGAACCCGGGCGCGATGCCCTTTTGGCCTGTCATTTTTGGCGGCAAGATGGGCACATTTTGCCCACCTACGTCAGTTGTCTCGCCGGGCTTCCGGAAATTCTCGCCGGTACAACCAAATCGGGCCCCGCCCGAGGCCGACTTCCATCCCGGACGGGGCCCGCTGAGCCAGAGCGCAAGGTGCGAGTAGTTGCGGGCCCTAGGCGCGAGTGCGCGCGGCTTCGATTGCCCCTTCTTCCCAGATGCTGTGCTTACGTGTCTCCGGCATCAGAAAGATCGCGATCAGGAACATGACCGCCGGCACCACGATGGGATAAGCGAGCGCCCATCCCAAGCTCCCCGTGTTCAGGTAGGCCGCGGTCGTGACGATGGGCACCAGACCACCGCCCCAGCCATTTCCGATGTGGTACGGCACCGACACCGACGTGTAGCGGATGCGGCTCGGAAAGAACTCGGCCAAGAACGCTCCGATCGGCCCGTAGGTCATCCCGACGTAGTTGACCAGGATCACGACGATGAGAATCGACATCGCGTAGTTGACGTTCGTGGGATCGGCGAAGTTGCCCAGCGCCGTGTAGAGCGGATAGTACGTGAGCGACGCCAGGGCCATACCGCCCAAAATGATCGGCTTACGACCGATCTTGTCGGAGAGCCAGCCCCAGAAGATCAACGTGGGCGTCGCGATCAAGAGCGCGACGCCCACGATGGTGCTGGAGGTGAGCACGTCGAGCTTCTTGACTGTTTGTAAGAAGTAGAGCGCCCAGAACTGACCGCTGTACCAGACGCAGCCCTGCCCCAGCACGACCACGCTGGCGATCAGCACATACTTTAAGTTGTTGCTGAGGAACGCCTCACGCCACGGATTGGTCGTGGTGCGGCCCCGCGCCTTGATGTCCTGGAAGATCGGCGTCTCACCGAGCGAGAGCCGGATCCAGATCGCGATCGCGACCAGCAGGAGCGAGAGGATGAACGGCAGCCGCCAACCCCACTCGTTGAACGCGTCCGAGCGTGGGCGACGTCTGCAACCAGCCGGTGTAGTACCCGCGATGCTCGTCCTCGATGTGCTCGGCGACGTACGTGATGGCACCGCCGTACTCGCCGCCGAGGCAGAGCCCCTGGATCAGGCGTAGCGCGAAGAGAATGAAGGCCGCGGCGAGGCCGATCGCCTGGTAGCTCGGGACGAAGCCGATGAGGGCCGTCGCCAAGCCCATGCCGGTGAGCGTGACGATGAAGGTGTACTTCCGGCCGACCTTGTCACCGAGCCAGCCGAAGAAGAACGCCCCCAGCGGGCGGATCAGGAACCCGACCGAGAAGATCGCCACGGTGCTGAGGAAGGCCGCCACCGGGTGACCCTTCTCGAAGAACTTGACGGCCAGGATCGAGGCCAGGCTCCCGAAGATATAGAAGTCGTACCACTCGATGATGTTACCGACGGACGCGGCGACGACCACACGGCGCAGCTCGTTGAGTGGAACTTTAGACGCCCGCATAGGCCTCCTTTATGTTCGTGGATCGACTTGCTTGTTGGCGGGCCTATCATACCGAAAGTGCCCGCCGAATAAGCAATTTGCTTGCGTGATTCGCTCTAGGCCTCCTGCTCCTCGTACTTCGACTTGAGCTGGGCGACGACGGCCGGATCGGCCAGGGTCGTGGTATCGCCGAGCGCGCGCCCCTCCGCGATGTCCCGCAGGAGTCGGCGCATGATCTTGCCGCTTCGCGTCTTGGGAAGCTCGGCGGAGAAGATCACGTCGTCCGGACGGGCGAGCGAGCCGATCTTCTTGGCGACGTGCGCCTTGAGCTCGTCCATGAGCTGGGGCGAGCCCTCGACGCCGCTCTTCACGGTGACGAAGGCAGCGATCGCCTGCCCCTTGATGTCGTGCATCTTGCCGATGACCGCGGCCTCGGCGACCGACTTGTGGTCGACGAGCGCCGACTCCACCTCCATCGTGGAGACGCGGTGCCCGGAGACGTTCATGACGTCGTCGACGCGGCCGAGCAGCCAGAAGTAGCCGTCCTCGTCGCGCTTGGCGCCGTCGCCGGTGAAGTAGATGTTGTCGTACTTTGACCAGTACTGCTTCACAAACCGGTCGGGGTCTCCCCAGATGCCGCGCAGCATCCCGGGCCACGGCTTGCGCAGCACGAGATAGCCCGCCTGCGCGGGCTTGCCCTTCTCGTCGAGCACCTCGGCATCGATGCCCGGAAACGGAAGGGTCGCCGAGCCCGGCTTGAGGACCGTGAGAGCCGGCAACGGCGTGATGAGGATGTGGCCCGTCTCGGTCTGCCACCACGTGTCCACCACGGGGCAGCGCCCGCCGCCGATGACCTTCCAGTACCAGACCCACGCTTCAGGGTTGATCGGCTCGCCGACGGAGCCGAGCAGCCGCAGGCTCGAGAGATCACACCGCTTCGGGTACTCCTCGCCCCACTTCATGAACGTTCGGATCGCGGTGGGCGCCGTGTAGCAGATCGTGATCCCGTACTTCTCGACGATGCGCCAGAACCGGTCCTTGTCGGGATAGTCGGGCGTCCCCTCGTACATCACCGTCGTGGCGCCGTTGGCCAGCGGTCCGTAGACGATGTACGAGTGCCCGGTCACCCAGCCGATGTCGGCGGTACACCAGTACACGTCCTCGTCGTGGAGATCGAAGATCCACCGGTGGGTCGCCGTGACACCCGTCAGATAACCGCCGGTCGTGTGGATGATGCCTTTCGGCTTGCCCGTGGACCCCGACGTGTAGAGCAAATACAGGAGGTCCTCGGAATCCATCGGCTCGGCCGGGCAGCGCGCCGCCGCGCCCTTGACGAAGTCGTCCCACCAGATGTCGCGGCCGCTCTGCATCTCGACCGGCTGACCCGTGCGCTTGAGCACGATGACGGTCTGCACGCCCGGCGCGCCCCGCAGCGCCTCGTCCGTGTTCTTCTTGAGCGGCACCGTCGCGCCGCGCCGGTAGCCGCCGTCGGCCGTGATCACCAGGGTCGACTCGGCGTCGTGGATCCGCTCGCGTACCGCCTCGGGCGAGAAGCCGCCGAAGATCACGCTGTGGGCCGCCCCGATTCGGGCGCAGGCCAGCATCGCGATCGGGAGCTCGGGCACCATCGGCATGTAGATCGTCACGCGGTCGCCCTTGCGGACGCCGTGGCGCCTGAGCGCGGAGGCGAACAGGTTCACCTCGCGGTAGAGGTCCCAGTAAGTGAGGACCCGCGAATCGCCGGGCTCGCCTTCCCAGATCAGCGCGGCCTTCGTCCGGCGCGGCCCCTCCACGTGGCGGTCCAGGCAGTTGTAAGCCACGTTCAGCTTGCCGCCGACGAACCACTTGGCGTACGGCGCCTTCCACTCGAGCGCCTTCTTCCAGGGCTTGAACCAGTGGAGCTCGCGCGCGCGCGCCTCCCAGAACTTTACGGGGTTGCGCGCCGCCTCGGCGTAGATCGCCTTCTTGTTCATCACTCCGTTCGTCACGAACGCCTTGGGCGGGGGAAACTTGCGCTTCTCCTTGAGGAGCGCCTCGATCGGAAGATCCGCCTTCACCTTCGGCTGAGCCATAGCTCCCCTCGTGTGCTGGTATGCATGTGAGTCGACGTCCGGACGACCGGCGTGGCGGCTATCGCGACGCCCCCGTGGCCGCGGCGCGCGATTTGCGCCGCGCGACGCCGGTCTTGATGGCCGCCTCCGAGACGGCCGCCGCGACGGCCGGCACGACCCGGCTGTCGAACATCGACGGCGTGATGTACTCCTCGCCGAGCTCTTCCTTGGTCACGATCGCCGCCAGGGCCTGCGCGGCGGCGAGCTTCATCTCGTCGTTGACGCGCTGGGCGCGCACGTCGAGCATGCCCCGGAAGAACCCGGGGAAGCAGCAGGAGTTGTTGATCTGGTTCGGATAATCCGAGCGGCCAGTGGCCATGACCCGGACGTACGGACCCGCCTCTTCGGGCAGAATCTCCGGGATCGGATTGGCCATCGCGAACACGATCGGATCGCGGTTCATCGCCTTGATGTCCTTGAGCGAGACCACGCCCGGCCCCGACAGGCCGATGAACACGTCGGCGCCCTTCAGCGCGTCGGCCGCGGTGCCCTTCAGCCGCTTCTCGTTGGTGTGCTTCGCGAACCACTCCTTCATGGAGTTCATGTTGTCCGTGCGGCCGCGGTAGAGGGCGCCGGCCCGGTCGCAGGCGATGATGTGCTTAGCGCCGGCCTTCATGAGGAGCTTCGCGGTCGCGATCCCGGACGCACCCGCGCCGATGAACACGATCCGCACGTCCTGCAGCCGCTTCTTGACGATCTTCAGGGCATTGATCATCGCCGCCAGGACGACCACGGCCGTCCCGTGCTGGTCGTCGTGGAACACGGGGATCTCCAGATCGCGCTGCAGCCGCGTCTCGATGTCGAAGCACCGGGGAGCGGAGATGTCCTCGAGGTTGATGCCGCCGAAGATCGGCGAGATCGCCTTGACGATCGAGACGATCTCGTCGACGTCCTTCGTCGCCAGACAGATCGGGAACGCGTCGACGCCGGCGAACTCCTTGAAGATGAGCGCCTTGCCTTCCATCACCGGCGCCGCGCCGGCCGGCCCGATGTCGCCGAGCCCCAGGACGGCCGTGCCGTCGGTCACCACCGCGACGCAGTTCTGCTTGATCGTGAGCGCGTAGGCTTTCTGCGGATCGTGATGGATCGCCATGCAGACGCGCGCGACGCCCGGGGTGTACGCCATCGAGAGGTCGTCGCGCGTCTTGACCGACATCTTGCCCTTCACCTCGATCTTGCCGCCGAGGTGCATCAGGAAGGTCCGGTCCGAGACGTTCACGACTTTCACGGCGCGGACGCGGCGGATCCCGTCGACGATCTGCTGGCCGTGCCCCTCGTCCCGCGCCTTGAACGTCAGGTCGCGCGTGATCGTCGTCTTGCCCACCTGGACCAGGTCGATCGCGCCGATATCGCCGCCGGCCTTGCCGATGGCCGAGGTGACCTGCCCGAGCATCCCGGGCTTGTTCGTGATCTCCAGCCGAACCGTGAGGCTGTAACTGGCGCTGGGCGACTGCATGTGGACCCTCCCCTGATAGTGGTCGGCGCACGCCCCCGGGCCGGTGTAGCCAGACTCCGGGACGCCGCGGCGGCGGGCACTCCCCCGCTGGAGCGCGTGTATCTTACCCCTGTTGTCGAGGATTTAGCCAAATCGTGCGCGAGCCGAGGCGCGCCGAGAAAATGTAGTACGCTGCAGCGGGAGGCGGTGCTCATGATCGACGTCAAGACGGCTGACCGGGAGCTCCAGCTCTACATTCGCCCGCAGACGTTCCCGGTGGCGATCCGGATGCTGCGACCGGGCGAGGAAATCCCCGAGAAGGCCCGCCGGCCGGCGCGCGATTTCAAGAAGCTCAGCATGAATTGCCAGGTCATCGACATGGCCCGGCGCTACGGCTGGATGATCGCCCTCACGCGCGAGGACCACATCTGCTCGCTCGGCATCGCGGCGCTCGGCTTCGAGAAGCCGACGCACCTGCACAGCTCGGGCACCTTGTGCGAGGGCATGTACACCGAGACGAAGGCGGCGGGCCAGCGCTCCGAGGCTGCTGTCGACAAGTTCGCCCCGGGCGAGTACTCGACCTTGCTGGTGGCGCCGCTCGACCGCGCCACGTTCGAGCCGCATCTGGTCTGCATCTACGCCAACCCCGCGCAGGTGATGCGCCTGACGCAGGCCGCGCTCTGGAAGCGCGGCGGCAAGCTGACGTCCTCGTTCGGGGGCCGCATCGACTGCTCCGAGATCATCGTGACGACGATGCGGACCGACCAGCCCCAGGTGATCCTGCCGTGCTCGGGCGACCGGATCTTCGGCCAGACCCAGGACCACGAGATGGCCTTCACGATCCCGTGGAGCCAGATAGAAGAGGTCATCGAGGGTCTCAAGGGCACCCACGCCGGCGGGATCCGCTACCCGATCACGCAGTTCCTGGAGTACGAGGCGAAGCTCCCGCCCAAGTACATGGAGGCGAGCCGGATCTGGGAGGTCGAGCACGGCCGCTCGACGTTCACGAACCGCGATCGGGTCGTCGCCGCCTACCGCCGCTCGTTCGCCGACCGCGTGCCGGTCTATCCGATCGTCGCCTCGTTCGCCGGCACCCTCGACGGCCTGTCGATCGAGGAGTACTGCACGGCCGTGCCGAAGGCGATCACGGCGATGCTGAACTACTACGAACGGTATCAGCCCGACGTGGTCCTGGCCTACAACGACCTCGCGAAGGAAGCGGAAGCCTTCGGCTCCCGCGTGAAGTATTCGGACTACGTCGTGCCGTCGATCGACCAGCATGTGCTGCAGGACGACAAGGCGAAGCTGGCGAAGCTCGCGATGCCCGACCCCTACCGGACGGCGCGGCTCCCGGGCTTTCTCGAGCAGTGCGAGGCGCTGGTGAAGGCGAAGCCGCCGGCGGCCATCGGCGCGGTCGCGGTCGGCCCGTGGACGATCGCGATGCTGCTGCGCAATCCCGAGACGATGCTGCTCGACACCTTCGAGGACCCGCAGTTCATCCACGACCTGATGCGCGTGACGACCGACTTCTGCAAGCTCTGGGGCGACGCGATCGCGAAGACGGGGATCGGGCTCTCGTTCTCCGAGCCCACCGCCTCCATCAGCCTGATCTCGCCCGATAACTATCGCGAGTTCGTCGCGCCCTATCACAAGGAGCTGGTCGATCACTTCAAGGCCAAGAAGGTCGGCGTGACCACGCACATCTGCGGGACGACCTATCCGATCTACGAGGACCTGCTCCGCTGCGGCTTCACGACCATCTCCTTCGACCTCGACCAGCAGGCGGACCCGAAGCTCTACGTGGATCAGCTCGCGCGGTTCATGGAGGTCTCGAAGGGCCGGGCCGTGGCGATCGGGAACGTGGACGCGACGACGTTCGAGCGGTCGACGAAAGAGGCGATGGTCGCCGACGTGCGGCGCTGTATCGACGCGGCCGCGAAGCACTCCGCCTTCATCCTGTCCACGTCCTGCGAGATTCCGCCGCGCTCCGACGCCCAGATCGTGCAGTGGTTCATGGACGCGGCGCGCGAGTACGGGCGCTACGAGCGGATCTTCGACGGGGTGGAGCCGGTCGGGAGTAGGTAAGTAAGAACGGCACGGGGGTCAGCCGGGATGGCTGACCCCCGCGGTGCCTGCGATCTCGGCAGTTCGAGTCGTCGCCTGCTCTGCTACCACTTCACGGGCTTGGACGGCCGATGCGCGTAGCCGCTGTCGCGCCCGCCCCCGCCGCCGGGTCCGCGTCCGCCGCCGCCCGGCCGGCCCCCGCCGCCCGGCCGGCCCCCGCCGCCACCACCCGTGCGCGCGGCCTGCGGATTGGAGATCTCCACCGTGATTCTGCGGCCGTCGAGCTCGCGGCCGTTCAGCTGGGAGATGGAGGCCTGGGCCTCCTCCGCCGTGTTCATCTCGACGAATCCGAAACCCCGTGACTGCCCTGAGAAGCGATCGGTGATCACGGTCGCGGACAGGACGTTCCCACACTGCGAGAAGAACTCCCGAAGCCCTTCGCTGGTCGTGGAGTACGCAAGACCGCCTACGTAGAGTTTAGATGCCATCGGAACCCCCTGGGACTGTCTCCCGCTCTCTTGCACGCCCCGCGAACGCGGAAGGCCTCTTTCATCGGAGGCGAGGTCCGCCCAAAGCGACGGACGCTCTCAGTGTACACAGGCCGTGGCAAGGCGCAACTGGGTGACGCGGTTTGCCGCTCCGCGTCACCGCCGACGGTCAGCGAAACTCCGCGCCGCCGATGCCGTACGAGTTGATCTTGCGGTAGAGCGTCTTGGGATCGATCGCGAGCAGCGCGGCCGCCTTGCCGCGATGGCCGTTCACCTGACGGAGCACTGCGACGATGTGCTGTCGCTCCATCGACTCGAGGCTGTCGCTGGCCGAGGCCACGGGCGGCGCGTTCGAGCCGAGGACCTCCGGCGGCAGATCGCCGGGAAAGATCTCGTCGCCCTTGCTCAGGATGACGGCGCGCTCGATGGCGTGGAGCAGCTCGCGGACGTTGCCCGGCCACGCGTACCCCTCGAGGGCGGCCATCGCGGCGGCGGAGAGTCGCTTCAGCCCGTAGGTCGCGTTCGACTCGACGAAGTACTTGGCCAGGAGCGACACGTCGTCCGGGCGCTCGCGCAGCGGGGGCAGATGCACCGTGATCGTGTTGATGCGGTAATACAGGTCCTGGCGGAACTCGCCCGCCTTCATCGCCTCGGCGAGATCGCGGTTGGTCGCGGCCACGAGCCGCACGTCGACGCGCCGCGGCCGCGTGCCCCCGATGCGGAAGAACGTCCCCGTCTCGATCGCGCGCAGGAGCTTCACCTGGCTGTCGGAGGCCATCTCGCCGATCTCGTCGAGGAACAAGGTGCCGCCGTCGGCGAGCTCGACGAGGCCCGGCTTGGTCCCGACCGCGCCCGTGAACGCGCCCTTCTCGTGACCGAAGAGCTCGGACTCGAAGACCTCACGCGGCAGCGCGCCGCAGTGGATCGGCACGAACGCCCGCGCCGCCCGCGGCGAGCCCTCGTGGATCGCCCGCGCGACGAGCTCCTTGCCGGTGCCGCTCTCACCCAGCACCAGCACCGCCGAGTCGGTCGGGGCCACCCGCTCGATGATCCGCAGCACGTCGTGCATCCGCGCACTGCCCGTGAGCAGGCCGCCGAACGGGGCCGCGCCGGGCGCGTGCGCGCGCAGCGCCACGTTCTCGCGGAGCAGCTGAGCCTTCTCCGCGGCCTTGCGCACGACGACGTCGAGCTCTTCGATCTTGGTCGGCTTGGTCAGGTAGTCGTAGGCCCCGAGCTTCATGGCCTCGACGGCGGTGGAGACCTCCTGGAAGCCCGTCAGCATGATCACCTGAGGCGCCTCGGGGAACATCGACAGCTCGCGCAGGACGTCGAGCCCCTCCTTCTTCGGCATCCGCATGTCGAGGACGACGACGTCGAAGGGCGCCTCGCGGATGCGCTCGAGCGCGGCCACGCCGTCCTCCGCGCCGTCGACCTCGTGGCCGCGCCGCGCGAGCTCGCGGACGATGAGCTCGCGCAGGTTGCGCTCGTCGTCGGCCACCAACACGCGGATCTGACGGCTCACAGCGGCAGCACCACGCGGAAGACGCTGCCCTTGCCGACCACCGAGCTGACCTCGATGCGACCGCCGTGATCGTTCACGATACCCTGGGCGATGGCGAGTCCGAGCCCCGTCCCCTGCCCGGGCGGCTTGGTCGTGAAGAATGGATCGAAGATCCGGCTGAGATTCTCGGCCGGAATGCCCGGCCCGTCGTCCTCCAGCTCGATCTGGAGTTCGCCGCGCGCGTGACGCGATCGGATGATCAAGGTGCCGCGCCCCTCCATCGCCTCGAGAGCGTTCGAGGCCAGCCCGAGGCACACCTGGCGGAGCTGGCCCTCGTTCACTGCCACCGTCGGGAGCTCGGGGTCGAGCTCGGTCACCACCCGGCTTCGCGCGAAGCGGGACTGGTGGGACAGGAGCTCCGCGGCCTTCAGGACGACGCCGTTCAGATCGGTCGCGGTCCGCTGGCTGCCGGGATCGCGCACGAACTGTAAGAGGCTCCCGGTGATGTCCTTGCAGCGATACGCCTCTTCCTCGATCAGGCGCAGGTACTGCCGGAAGTCCGCTGGCTCGGACAGCCCCGCAGGATCGCCCTCATCCAGCCGCCCGCGGAGCGATTCGGCGCACCCGGCGATCGTCGCGAGCGGGTTGTTCAGCTCGTGCGCGACCCCGGCGGCGAGGCGTCCGGCCGTCGTGAGCCGCTCGGTCAGGAGCATCTGGCGCTCAAGCCGCTTCGCGAGCGTGACGTCCTCCACCAGGAGCACGGCGTGCGTGCCGCGGTCGCTGGCGGCCTCCACCGGCGCCGCGGTCAACCGGAAGATCTTCGCCTCGCCGGCAATCACCATCTCTTCGTCGATCGAGCCCACCCGCCGGGTCCGGAACGCGTCCCGCAGCAACAGCTGGACCGGCGCGGCCTTGTGGGCGGGGAGCAGGCGGACCAGCGGACCGCGGACACTGGCGTCGCACGTCAGGGCGCGGCCGCCGGCCGAATTGACGCGGACCACGTTCAGGTCGGCGTCGAGCACGAAAACACCGAGCGGCAGCGTCTCCAGGACCACCTCGACGAACCGCTTCTGCGTGTCGAGCTCGCGCGTGCGGTCTGCGACCATGGCCTCGAGCTCGGTGTAGAGACGCGCGTGGTCCAGAGCGATCGCCGCCTGGTCGGCCAGCGCCACGAGCAGCTCCTCCTCGTGCGCCGAGAACTCGTGGGTGTCGCGCCTCAAGACGCTGATCGCCCCGATGGCCCGCTCGCCGACGCAGAGCGGGACCACCAGCATCGAGCGAAAGCCGGCGCCTTGTGCCAGGTGGCGATACTGGCCGTGCGCCTCCGACCAGAGGTCGCTGCTCTGCACCGGCCGCCTCTCCAGCACCGCACGCCCCGTCAACCCGACACCGAGAGGCAGCCGGACCGTCGACACCAGGTTCTGGGGGACGTCGAGGCTTGCGACCATGACCAGATCGTCGGTCGCCGGATCGAATGTCGACACGCTGCACGAGTCGACGCCCAGGACCCCGCGTGCCTCCTCCAGGATCATCCGCATCGTTCGACCGACGTCGAGGCTCGCCGTGACGGCCCGGCCCGCCTCGAGGAGCGCGCGGGTCTCGCGAGCGCCCCGGACGCTCTCGTCGAAGAGCCTGGCGCCGTGGATGGCGATTCCCGCGTGCTCGGCGAAGGCCTCCAGTACCTTCTGGTGGTGCGCCGTGAAGCTCCGCGGCCGAGTCGAGAAGGCGGAGATCACGCCGATGACCGCGCCTACGACCTTCAAGGGCACACACAGCATCGCCCGGATCCCTTCGCGCTCGTCCACCTCGCGCTGCGCCGAGCGCGGGTCGGCCTGCACGTCGCCGACCCGGATCGCGACACCCTCGGCGGCCACTCGCCCGATGATTCCCTCGTCGACCGGGACCGACAAGGTCCGCCACTCCTCGCTCTGGAAGCCGTGCGCGGCCGCCTGGATCACGTGCGTCCTCTCACTGTTGAGGAGCCCGATGCCGCATCCGGTGGCGCCGATCAGCGCCGGCGCGGAGAGGCTGATCCGGTCGAGGACCGACGCCACGTCGAGGCGGGCGGTGATGAGCTGGCTGGTCGCGTGGAGCGCAGCCAGCTCGTCGGCCCGCCGTCGGCTCTCCTCGGTCAGACGCCACTGCTCGATTCCCAGGGCTAGCGGGCGCGCGAGCTCGGCGACTGCCTCGACGTCGACATCGCCGAAGGCGCGCGGGCGGGTCGCGGCGAGCACGACGGCGCCGAGGACCTGACCGCGCGACACCAGCGGGACGAGCGCCACCGCGCGGAAGCCGCCGGCATCGAGAATCCGACGGCTCGCCTCGGGAACCTGTTCGCGCTCGACGTCGTCGATCCGAATCGGAGCACCCTCGGCCACGACTCGCGCAAGCAGGGTTCCCTCCACCGGCATCCACCGCTCGCGCGGCCGCGGCGTCGCCGGGCTGTGCGGCGTCACGCTGACGCGCTCGAACTCACGACGCTCGGCGTCGAGCAGCGCAACGGTGAGCAGATCGAATCTCACGAGCTTCGAGGCGCTCGCGGCGAAGGTGCCGCACAGCTCGTCGATCGTATGCCGCGCCGTGAGCACCCGGGTGATCGCGGCGAGCGCCGCCTCGCGGCGCGCCCGCTGCTCCCGCTCGCCGACCTGCTCGAGGGCCGCCGCCAGCTCGAGCGACAGCTCCGCCGGCAACGCGTCGGCGCTGAGGGCTCCGACCCGGCCGAGCAAGACCAGCTCTCCGACCCGCCGGCTCGCGGCGCCGAGCGGTGTTCTCAGGAGCGCGGCGGCGTCGCCCGACGCCGCGCCCGGCGGAACGATTCGCGCGAGGCGCGGACGAGGCGTCGGCGTTTCGGCCACGGTCATGAGCCAGTCCCTGAGCCCAGCCGGCGAGCGCCGGGCGCCGGCGGTGACGATGATGGGCTCCTGGCTCCGCGGCCGGAACGCGAGCGCCCCGGCCGTCGCCCCCGTCATCTCCAGGCACCGGCGCAGGGCCGCGGCGAGCCCCTCGGCTACCGTGGGAGCCGAGAGAATCGGCGTCACCAGATCGCGCAGCTCGCGCCCGTTCTTCACGCGGTCACGGCGGCGTCAGCAATCGGCCGGGGAGGCTGCCGGTGTGCTGTCCGTCCTTGATGACGAAGGTGCCGTTCACCAGCACATGCTCGATGCCCGTCGGATACTGGTGCGGCTCCTGGTAGGTGGCGCGATCGGCGACACGGCGCGCGTCGAATACGACGAGGTCGGCCCGGGCGCCCACGGCGACGACGCCGCGATCCTTCAGCCCGAGGCGGCGCGCCGGCAGCTGCGTCATCTTGTGGATCGCCTGCGGCAAGGTCAGCACGCGCTGCTCGCGTGCGTACTCGCCCAGAACGCGTGGGAACGTGCCATAGCTCCTGGGATGTGGCTTGCCCGCCGCCAGCTCGCCGTATGGCGCGAGGGCCGAGCCGTCCGAGCCGATCATCACGGCCGGATGGGCCAGCGCGCAACGCAGATCGCGCTCGTCGAGCTGGAAGAGAATCATATACCCCTTGCCGCCCTCGTCGACAATCAGCTCGAGCGAGGCGTCGACCGGGTCCATGCCGCGTCTGGCCGCGATCTCGGAGATGCGCTGGCCCTCGGCGTCCTTGCGCCGGGTACACGAGGCGACCATGACGTTCTCCCACCCGATGCGATCGAGCAGGCTCTGGCCGGCCGCCGGCGCCTCGACGTCGCGCCGGATCCGCGCGCGATCCTCGGGATCGGCGAGGCGCTTGAGCATGGCATCGATCCCGCCTTCGAGCACCCAGTCGGGCAAGAGCGTCCGGAGGCTCGTGCTCGAGGCAGTGTACGGATAGACGTCGGCCATCACGTCGAGCCCCTCGGCCCGCGCCGCGTCGATAAGCTCCAGGGCCTCGGCGACCTTGCCCCAGTTGGGGCGGCCAGCCGCCTTCACGTGGCTGATCTGGACCGGCAAGTCACCCTCGCGCCCCACGTGGATCGCCTCGCGGACCGCGTCCAGGAGCGTGGCGCCTTCGCCCCGGATGTGGCTCGCGTAGAAGCCCCGATGGCGTGAGGCGGTGGCGGCGAGCGCGACCACCTCGTCGGTCGTCGCATAGGAGCCGGGCGCGTAGATGAGCCCGGTCGAGAGGCCCCACGCCCCGTCCTCGATCCCGTCGGCGATGTACCGCTGCATCCGGGCGAGCTCGGCCGCCGTCGGGGCGCGGCGCGCGAAGCCCATCGCCGCGATCCTGAGGGTGCCGTGGCCGATCAGCTGGATCACGTTGAGCGCCGTGCCGCTCGAGTCGAAGGCGCGCAGGTAGTCGCCGACCGAGCGCCAGCGAAAGTCCATCCCGGCGGGGACATGAAGGGCGAAGCCTCGAAGTTCCTCGAGGAACTCCGAGGACACCGGGGCCGGCGAGAAGCCGCAATTGCCGACCACCTCGGTCGTCACACCCTGCCGCACCTTCGACTCGGCGCGGCGGTTGTCCCAGAGACGCCAGTCCGAGTGCGAGTGCATGTCGATGAAGCCGGGCGCCACGACCTTGCCCGCCGCGTGCAGGTTTCGCCCCGCGGGCTCGCGATGCAGATCACCAATCGCGGCGATCTTGTCGTCCTTGATCCCGACGTCCGCGCGGCTGCCCGGACGTTCGGTGCCGTCGAAAACCTGGGCACCCTCGATTTTTAGATCCAGCACGGCGGTGGGCTAGACCCCCGGGGCCTGCGTGAACCCGAGCACCCGTTCACACCAGGCCGCGACGCCGAGGAGACGGCTCGACGCCCCGGCCGCCTGGACCAGCTGGATAGCGTGTGGGAGCCCCGAGGCGGCGATACCGCTCGGCAGGCTGATGGCCGGAACGCCCGCGTTGCTCCAGGGCGCGCAGAGCGAGCCATCGCCGGTCGAGCCGAGCCCGGACGGCGCGGGCGCGGGCGCCGTGGGAGCGAGGAGCGCGTCGTGCGCGGCCAGCAGCGGCATGACGTCGTCGCGAAAGGACAGACGCCGCCGGTTGGCGCCGACGTAGGCGGTCGCCGACACGCCGCGGCCGGCTTCGATGAGGCTCCGCATCTCGGGACTGTACTCGTCGGCATGCTTGACGAACCACGGCTCGTGGTAGGCCGCGGCCTCCGCCTCGAGCACCGTCAATCCCGCGGCCGGGAGATCGCGAAACGAGGGCGGCAGCTCGATCTTCGATACCGTGGCGCCGGCGCGAGCGAAGGCGTCGGCCACCGCCTCGGTGTGCGCCGCGACCTCGCGGGAGGCCCGGCTCAGGAGCTCGGGTGCCAGGGCCAGCCGCGGCGCGCTCACCAGCAGCGGCGTCAGGTCGCGTCCGGCGAGCACCGACATCGCCAGGGCGGCGTCGGCAACGGAGCGCGTGAGCACACCCACGTGATCGAGCGACCAGGCGAGGGGGATGACGCCCGCCACCGGCACTAGACCGTGCGTGCCCTTGAACCCGACGACGCCGCAGTAGGCGGCGGGCCGCAGCACCGAGCCAACCGTTTGCGAGCCTAGCGCGAGCGGCGCCATCCGTGCGGCGACGGCCGCCGCCGAGCCCGCCGACGAGCCCCCGGGGGTGTGAGCGCGGTTCCACGGGTTTCGCGTGGGGGCGGGGTCGCGATACGCGAACTCCGTCGTCACTGTCTTGCCGAGCACGATCGCGCCGGCCGCGCGGATGCGCGCCACCGCGGCCGCGTCCGCGCTCGGCCGGGTGTGCGCGAAGGGCCGAGCCCCCCCAGTCGTCGGCATCCCGGCGACGTCGAAGATATCCTTCACGCCGACCGGAACGCCGTGCAGCGGGCCGCAAAGCCGCCCGGCGCGTGCCTCCGCTTCGCGCTCGCGCGCGACCGCGAGGGCGCCGTCGGCATCGACGTGGGCCCACGCCTCGAGCGCGCCGTCCAGGGCGCGGATCCGCGCCAGGCAGGCCTCGACCAGCTCGACCGGGCTCACCGCGCCGGTGCGAATCGCGTCCGCCGCCTCGCGCGCGTCGAGCCGGGTGGGCTCAGCGGATCGCATCGAGCACCTCCGCAACCACCTCGAAGCGGCCGAACGAGGGCATCAGATACGCGCCGGCGTAGCGACGTCGCACGGCGCGGACGAGCTCCTGCGCCATCTCGATGCCGACGCGGAGCGCGCCGTCGCCCGCCTCGCGAAGGCGGCGGCGCACGTCCTCGGGAATCATGATCCCCGGCACCTCGTTGTGGAGGAACTCGGCGTGGCGGGCGCTGTGGAGCGGCAGGATGCCGACCAGGACGGGCACCGGCGAGCCGCCGGCCCGCTCCAGGAAGCGATCGAGCTCGGCCAGGTCGTACACGGGCTGCGTCTGGATCCAGCGCGCCCCGGCGCGGACCTTTCGGTCAAAGCGATCGATCTCCCGCGCGGCGTCCTCGGCCGCCGGGTTCAGCGCGGCGCCCACGTAGAACGACGTCGGCTCGCCGATGCTGCTGCCGGTGGCGTCCTGCCCCTCGTTCATCCGGCGCAAGATCTCGATGAGCCCGACCCCGTCGACGTCGAAGACGGCGGTCGCGTTGGCATAGTCGCCCGCGCGGGGAGGATCGCCGGTCATCGCCAGGATGTTGCGCACGTCGAGGGCGTGCGCGCCGAGAAGGTCGCCCTGGATACCCATCAGGTTCCGGTCGCGACAGGTGAAATGCATGTTGATGTCGAGGCCCGTCGCCTCGCGCACCAGCAAGGCGGTCGGCAGCACCGCCATCCTGACCCGCCCGAGTGAGCCGTCGTTGATGTCGACGATGTCGACGCCCCGCTCGCGCAAGAGCTTGGCGCCCTGCACGAGCTTCTCCACGCTGTGGCCGCGCGGGGGATCGAGCTCGACGGTGACGACGAACTCGCCGGCCGCGAGCTTGCGGCCGAGTAACGTCGGCGGCCGGGCGACGTGGAGACCGGGCGAAACACCGGTGGCCACCGGACTGACCGTGACCGCCGTGGTGCGAGCTTCCGGCCGGGCCGGGCGTCGGCGGTCGAGGACTTCACGCATCGCGGCGACGTGCTGGGGCGTCGTGCCGCAGCAGCCGCCGACCAGGCGGGCGCCGGCGCCCACCATTCGCTCGGCGTACTCGGCCATGTAGGCGGGCGACGAGAGATAGATCAGACGCTCACCGATCCGGCTCGGCAGGCCGGCGTTGGGCTGGATGCAGAGCGGCAAGCTTCCCGCCTCGGGGCGCATCTGCTCGAGTACCTCGTAGAGCGTGCTCGAGCCGACGGAGCAGTTCGCCCCGAGCGCATCGACCGGCAGCGCGCGCAGCGCGCGTGCGACGTCGGCGGCCGGGCGGCCCGTGAACGTGGTGCCGTCGTCGGTGAACGCCATCTGGGCGATGATCGGCACGTCGGTGATTGCGCGGATCGCGGCCACGGCGAGCGCGACCTCGTCCAGGTCGGAGAACGTTTCGACCACGAAGGCGTCGACCCCCCCCTCGAGGAGAGCTTCGGCCTGCTCGTGAAACGCCGAGCGCGCCTCGTCGGGCGTGACGGTGCCGAGCGGCGCCAGGTACTTGCCGAGCGGCCCGATGGAGCCAAGCACGAAGACGTCGCGGCCGGAGCTCTCGCGCACATCGCGCGCGAGCGCGACCCCGCGCCGGTTGATCTCGCGCACCTGCTTGTCCAGGCCGTGGATCGCCAGCTTGAACCGGTTCGCGCCGAAGGTGTTGGTCTCGATGCAGTCGGCGCCGGCGGCGATGTAGTCGGCGTGGATCGACTGGACGACCCGGGGGTTGTTCAGGTTGAGGACGTCGAAGCACGCGTCGAGCGAGATCCCGCGCGCGTAGAGCAGGGTACCCATCGCGCCGTCGCACAGGAGCGGACCCGCGGCGAGCCTGCGGCTAAGCTCGTATGTCATGCGCCTCCCGGAGCGCGCTCAGAATGCGCGCGACGACCTGGTCGGCACCGATCCCGGTCGTGTCGATCGTGATGTGCGCCCGCCGGTAGGACAGCTGTCGCGACCGGTAGAGCTCCTCGATCTCGGCCATCGAGCGGCCCTCGAGCATGGGGCGGTGGCCGACGCGGCTGGCGCGCGCGTACAGCTCGCCCAGGTCGCCGTCGAGCCACACCACGGTCCCCAGCTCGCGCAAGAGCTCCATGCGGCCGTCGCGGCACGGCATGCCGCCGCCGGTCGCGATGACTTCACCGGACTTCAGCTTGAGGGCCTCGACGACGTCGCCCTCGAGCTGGCGGAAGCGAGCCTCGCCCGCCTCGCGGAAGATCTCGGGGATCGAGCGGCCCTCGCTGGCCACGATGATGTCGTCGGTCTCGACGAAGCAGCGCCCAAGCCGGCGCGCGAGCAGGCGCCCGCACACCGATTTCCCCGCGCCCATGAATCCCACGAGAATCACGTTATCCCGCCGCATCCCCGCATCGTATCAAATCACTCTCGGCTTGGCGGCGAGCTGGGTTTGCGGTGGACGCTCTTGCGGGCCGGGGTGCGGCGGTAGGCGCAATCGCGCATCCAGCAACGGGCGCACTGGCTGAAGTAGTGGTCGACCTTCGCGCGCGCTCCCGCGGCGGCCAGCAGCGAGATGGACTTCACCGGCGTCATGAAGCAGGCCTCGTTGAGGCCGACGCCGATCGGGTCGCCCGGACAGATAGCGAACAACGCCGTCTGCTGCCTCACGTCCCAGCTCCCGTAGCCTGGGCTCACCCGGTTCGTGACCGGCAGCCCGAGCGGGATCGCCTCCTGACAGAAGAGATCGTTGACGTACTCGGCCAGGCTCTCGACGGCGCCCGAGCCGACGCTGTCGAGCATGGCGGCCAGCGGCAGCTCGCGGGCCTCCCACAGCTCGGCGACGCGCCGCTCCAGCTCGTCGCCGATAGTGCACACGGCGGCCGCCAGCCACTCGATCGGTCCCCACAGGCGATCGACGCTCGGAATCGTCAGCACGACGCCCCCGGTCTCGATGGTGCCGGCGCCGAGGCGCGACACGCCGAGCCAGCGGACGACCGCGCGCGGGGCGATCAGCGCACGACCGAGGGCGAGCGCCTCGTCGAGGAGCGCCAGCACCTCGGGACCGGGCCGGTCGACTGCCTTTTTGTACCCCTGGAAGCGCAGAACCTCGTCGGGATCGATCTCGAGCGGGAGGGCGGTGAGAACTCTGAGGCGGGTGGAAAACGGCTGAGCCACTACGGGTGCTTCTGGCGTCCTCGAGCGCGCACGATTTTCACAGGCTCGCCTTGGGCGGGCGGGGCCCAGCCCGCCGACGCCCTGCGGCTCGCACGACCTTCACAGGCTCGCCTCGGGCGGGCGGGGCCCAGCCCGCCGACGCCCTGCGGCTCGCACGACCGCGGCGATGCGGCGGATGTGATCGGGATTGGAGCCGCAGCAAGCGCCCACGATGTTGCAGCCGGCGTCCAGGAGCGCCGGGTACTCGCGCGCCATCTCCTCGGGGCCGAGCTCGTAGGTCACGGTGTCGCCCGTCGTGATCGGCAGGCCGGCGTTGGGATAGGCCACGAGCGGCGCGTCGGTGACCCGCCGCATCTCGCGGATGATCACGATCGCCCGGTCCGGGCCCCGGCCGCAGTTCATCCCGATGACGTCGGCGCCCGCCGCGAGCAGGTTCTTCGCGACCTCGGCGGGGCTCTCGCCCCACATGGTCCGGTCGCGGTCGTGAATCTCCTCGTACTGGAAGAACATGGTGGCCATGACCGGCAGGTCGGCCGCCGCCTTGCACGCGCGGATCGCCGCCGTGGCCTCCTGCGGGAACATCATGGTCTCCACCGCGAAGAGATCGATGCCGCCCTCGGCGAGGGCCTCGGCCTGCTCGCGGAACGTCTCGACGTATTGCTCGTCGGTGACGCCTTCGTCGAGCGCGTAGTCGACCGGCAGACGGCTCGTGGGTCCGATCGACCCGGCGATGTAGCCCTCCGCGGGCGCGGCCGCCCGTGCCAGGCGCGCGCCCCTCTCGTTCAGCTCGCGCGTCCGGTCGCCGAGCTTGTATTCGTTCAGCTTCAGGCGCGTGCCGCCGAACGTGTTCGTCTCGACGATCTGGCTGCCGGCACCGAAGTATCCGGCGTGGATCCCCTGCACCACCGCGGCGCGGGTATCGTTCCAGAGCTCCGGGCACGCGCCGTTCGCGAGCCCCGCCGCGAACAGCATGGTCCCGTAGCCGCCGTCGAACACGAGCGACTCGCCCGCGCGCACCCGCTCGACGACCTCCCAGCCCCGCGCCTTCACGACGCGACCTCCGCCGCCGCAGCGACGAGGGCCTTGGCCTTGACGACGGCCAGGGTGGAGTCCTTGGCGTAGCCGTCGGCGCCGATCTCGTCGGCGAAGGCCTGGCTCACCGGCGCGCCCCCCACCATGACCTTCACGCGCTCGCGGAGCCCGGCCTTGATCAGCGCGTCGATCGTGCGCTTCATCGCGGGCATGGTCGTGGTCATCAGCGCCGAGATGCCGACCAGGTTGGCGCCGTGCTCGCCGACGGCCGACACGAACGCCTCCGGCGCCACGTCGCGGCCGAGGTTCACCACCTTGAACCCGGCGCCCTCCAGCATCATCGCCACGAGGTTCTTGCCGATGTCGTGCAGGTCGCCCTGCGCGGTGCCGATCACGACGATGCCGAGGTAGTCGCCGCCGCGGGCCGAGGCCGTGATCAGCGGCTTCAGCAGATCGAGCCCCGCGTACATCGCCCGCGCCGAGAGCAACACTTGGGGCACGTAGTACTCGTTGCGGCGGAACTTCTCGCCGACGACGTCCATGCCGGGGATGAGCCCCTTGAAGATGAGCGCCTTGGGGTCGAGCGAGAGGTCGAGACCCTCGCGCGTCTTACGGGCCACCGTGTCCTTGTCGCCCAGGATCAACGCGCGCGCCATAGTCGGATAGTCGAACGTTTCGTCGCCCATCGGTTACGCGTCATCTTACAACGATTCCCGTGTGTTAGTATCATCGAGGCGATGAAAATTCGTGTGCTCGGCGCCTTCGGAGGCGAAGGGCTCGGACATCGCCCATCCTGCTTCCTCATCAACGACAAGACTCTCATCGACGGCGGCTCGGTCACCGGCGCTCTCACGGTTCCGCAGCAGCTCGCGATCGAGCACGCGATCATCTCCCACGCGCATCTGGACCACGTCGCGGGACTGGCCTATCTCACCGAGACGCTCGCGTTCTGCGAGGTCGGCGCGGCGGTCACGATCAGCAGCATCGATCCGGTGATCACCACGCTCCGAGGGAGCGTCTTCAACAACGTGCTCTGGCCCGACTTCAGCAAGATTCCCCACCCGGACGTCCCGGTGGTGAAGTTCCGGACCCTGATCGAAGACGTCGAGCAGCGCGTCTCGGACCTCTGGGTGACGCCCGTGGCGGTGAGCCATTCGGTCCCGGCCTCCGGATTCGTCATCCACGACGGCTCCAGCGGTCTGATCTACTCGGGCGATACCGGGCCGACCGAGGCTCTGTGGCAGACCGCGCGGAGCCTGCGCGGTCTGCGCGCGATCATTCTCGAGTGCGCCTTCCCGAATCGCCTCGGTCCGCTCGCCCAGGTCGCCAAGCACATGACGCCGGCCCTGATTCGCCGCGAGCTCGACAAGCTGCCGCCGGACCTGCCGGTCTGGATCTTCCACGTGAAGCCGCAGTTCCACGAAGAAGTTGGCGAAGAGCTCGCGCGCATCGACCCTCGGCGGATTTCGATCCTCGAGCAGGATCGTATTTACATCGTCTAGCCTCTCGCTTGCGCGCGCGGCGGGGCGGGCTGGCGGCGAGGGGGCAGGGGGTGCCCGCCGCGACCTGGTAGCTGCTGCGCGGGGCGGACTTTTCTTAGAAGGGGCCATCTCGGGACAACCCTGACTACACAGGTCGCGGCGGGCACCCCCTGCCCCCTCGCCGCCGCCCGGCTCACCACCGCCCACATCAGAGGCCCGCGAGGTACGTCGAGCCTGTTCTAGGGGTCGGGGATCAGGACGACGGTTTCGGTGGAGATTTCGACGCGGACCTGGTCGCCGAGGCGGAAGATGCGGGTCTCACCGGCGGCGGGAAGCTCGACCTGCACCGGGTTGCCCGCGCCGATCTCGATCTCGTAGAGGTGGCGCGAGCCCTCGAAGACGCGCAGGGCGATTCGGCCGGGAATGCTCGGGCCCCGCGCCATCGCGGCCTCCGTCATCGACAGGGTCTCGGGTCTCAGCACCAGGAGCCCGCGATCGCCGACGCGGTGCATCCCCATGCCGGCGACCGGCACACGGTCGCCGCGCGCCGTCTCCACGACGACCCCGAGGTCGCGATGTTCGACGACCCGGACCGGAAGGAAATTGGCGGGACCGAGGGCCTCGGCGACTGCCCGGTTCCGGGGTCGTTGATAGAGATCCGCCGGATCGCCCACCTGAAGGACACGGCCGCCGTCGATGACCGCGAGCCGGTCCGAGAGGGCCAGTGCGTCTGCCGCGTTGCGCGTGGCTTGCACCGTCGTCACCGCCAGATCGCGATGTAGCTTCGTCAGCTCGAGCCTGAGCGTCTTGCGCGCCGTCGGGTCGAGATTCGCGAGCGGCTCGTCGAGGAGCAGAACTTGCGGCTCGACGGCGAGCGCCCGCGCCAGCGCGAGACGACGGCGCTGCTCGAGCGTGAGCTCGGGGGGCTTCCGCGCCTCGACGCTCGCGAGCCCGAGCCGACCGAGCACGGTCGCCACCCGGCGCGCGATCTCGTCGGCGGGGAGCCCCTGCTGGCGCAGTCCGAACGCGACGTGCTCCCCCACCCGCATGTGCGGCCAGAGCGCGCCGTCCTGGAAGACGTAGCCGACGCCGCGCAGGCGCGGCGGCACGGCCGAGATGTCACGGCCGTCGACGAGCACGCGACCGCGCGTGACCGGCAGGAACCCGGCGATCGCGCGCAGCACGTCGGACTTGCCCGATTTGGGCGGGCCGAGGAAAGTGAAGAACTCGCCGTAGCGGACGTGCTGCGTGACTCCCGAGACGCCTGGCGGGACGCCCCCGCGCGTATCGAGCTCGTCGAGGCGAATGTCTACGAGCGGCCGTTCGCTCGGGCTCACGCCCGCGCTCCGGCCTCGCGCATCCGGACGAGGGGCACACACGCCAGACCGACCGACGCCAGCAGGAAGTAGACGACGGCGGGCGAGGTCCAGGCGAGCAAGGTGGTCGCGGCCACCGGCCCGAGGAAGCCCGCGCCAATGCGCGCCGCGTTGATCACTCCGATCGCCGAGCCGCCCGCGTGCTGGACGACTCGAGAGACGATCAGGGGGAACACGGGGGCGACGATCCAGCCCGTCCACCGCAAGGTGGCCGCAGGCTCCAGGGTGCTGACGCGCTGGATGTGGAAGGGCAGGCTCACGAACACGAACGACCAGGCGAACGAGCCGAAGAACATCGGGACGGGAAGGAGCTGAGGCCCGGTCGAGCGCACGTGTGCAGATCGTGGCAGATCGTCGGAGCGGACGCAACTCAGCGAAAGCGGCCAGGCGGCTCGCGTGAGTCCGCTAGACCGCCTGCCGGGGGAGAGGAAAGCCCCGATCCCGCGTTGCAGGATTGCCCCTCTGGATTCACACGTCGAATGGGGGGCATCAATAGTCGTGAACGATCGAGGCATCAACGATCGCCGCAGCGTGCCCGCGGCACAGGAGGGTCTAGTGAAGAAACTGATTCTCGCGGGGCTGGTCCTCACCATTGGTTTCGCCCCGGCGTTCGCGATCGGTCAGACGACCGGCGGCGCAGGTGCGCCGGAACGGGAGCAAGCGGAGGAGAAAGTGCTGGTCGGTCAGGTGCAGAGCGTCGACGAATCGGGGACGCAGCTCACGCTCAAGGACGGCACGACGTTGCTGACGCCGCCGGGGTCACGCCTGCGGCCCGGAGTCCTCGGCGAGGGTATGCTCGTGGTTGCGATGTACCGGGAAGAGAACGGAGACAAGATTCTGACTCGGCTCTCCCTGGGCCAGCGCGTGCCAGCCCCGGCCCCACCCGAGGAGGCGCCGAAGAAATTCTGAGCGTTTCCGAGCGCGAAGGCCGGACGCATCGTCCGCTGGACGGTGCGCCTTGCGCCGCTCCCTCTGGTAGCGCCTCCGCCCAGCGTCGCGCCTCCGCTGGCAATACCGCGCAACCCTAGGAGGTGAGTGCGACCGCGCGGAGTGAGATCACGACAGCGACGGCAGAGGTGCGTACGCCTCTGAGAAGATCGGCGGTCAGCTCGCTCAGGTGAAGGGCTCGGTTGCCTGCTCGCCAGCTTTAGACCAGCTGAGCATTGCAGATCGGCCGAAACTCCCGGACCAGTTCAGCCCGCCGCCACGCCCGTGTCACCTCGGGAAGAAGCTCGTAACTGAACGTCAAGTCCCTGAACACCGTGAGGAACGCATTGTCCCCGTTCAGAAGCTGGACCAGTTGGGCGAGAATGTCCGAGGTCTCACCAACGTAGATCCATCTGATCCCATTGTGGAGCGCGTAGACGCCCGATTGCATCGGCGCGTTCACGACGACGGATCTCTGCGTGAACGGATAACGAGTTGGGTTGATCCACGACATCGTCCCTCCCTCCTTCGAGGCGCCATCGCTTGACCGGAGTCTCTGAAGACTCATCGTGACAAGGACGTGGCTCCGGATGAGCGCCCTGCGGCTCTTCTCGGCTGAGTCAGCGATCCGACGACTCTGGCTGCTCCCTTGGGCCACGAGGTTTTGAAGACGAAGGAGGGCTGAAGGCAAGCCACTCGAGGCAATCCGCTCCGTCTCGCCACCGTCCGGTCGAATCCGATCGCGCCCGACACCGCACGCCGTCACAAGCTCGGCCTTATGGCCGGTGCGCTTCTTACTTTGGGCGGACTGCCACCAGTAGGCTAGCGATCATCGAATCGGCTGCACACTGGGGAAAAACCTGATACTGGGGAGGGGAAAACCCGGCACGCCGGCGCTCTTCAGCGTCGCCGGCTACGACGGGGCGGAATGCACACGCCACTACTTGATGAGGCAGAACCCCTGCGCCTCGATGCCGAGGGCGACGTTGAACTTGGAGCGGAAGTTCTCGAGCGCCACGGCGGCGGTCAGCTCGACGATCTGCGCCTCGGCGAAATGCGCGCGCACGCGCGCAAACAGATCTTCGCCGACCTTCCGGTCAGTGAACGTCATCGCCTCGGCGTACTCGAGCGCCGCCTTCTCGCTTTCGTCGAAGAGCTCGCTGGTCGGCGCCGTGGCGACCTCGGCGATCTTCGCCTCCGTCGCGCCCGCTCGCATCCCCCTGGATGCGTTGATGTCGATTCAGAACGGGCACCCGTTGATCAGGGCGACGCGCAGGTAGACCAGCGACAGGAGCTGCGGCGGCAGGAGGCCGGAGTGCTCGACGGCCGCCGAGAGCTGCTTGGCGGCCTTCATGATCCCCGGCGTGTGCGCCTGGATCTTCGTCGTGTTGAGGACGAAGCCAAAGGTGTCGGTCTCCTTCGCGAACGCTTCCGTCAGGAGCGGATCGCCTCCAGGATCGTCGATCTCTCTCACGCGCGGCACGGCCCGATTATACCTTCGGGCGCGCTACGGGCGCCCTCCGCGCGAGCGGCTCAAGCCCTCCTCGATCCCCGGCAAGGCATCGAGGAGCACCTTGCCCACGATCTCGAGGCTCTGCGCGGACACCTTGTCGAGCGTGTCGGCGGCGGTGTGCCAGGGCGGAAAGTCGAAGTCGATCAGCAGCGCGGCGGGAATCCCCAGGCGCATGAAGGGCGCGTGGTCGTCCTCGACGGCGAGCGAGTCCGGCAGGAAGTGCGCGGTGTACCCGAGCCGGGCGGCGCTCGCCCAGATGACGTCGTTCATCCACGGCGTCGACGCCGCCTCACGCTGGATGCCGAGATTGCGGTCGCCGATCATGTCGGCGACGATCACCGCGCTCGGCAGCTGCCGCGCCTTGTCGAGCTCGGCGGCCATCCGCCGCGAGCCGTAGAGGCTGTCGGTCGCGGTCCACGATTCCCTGGCCTCCTCGCCGTCGAACCAGACGATCCAGTACGTGTACTCGTGGGGCCGCGCGTGCAGACGGCGCGCGAGCTCGATGAGGAGCCCCGCGCTCGAGCCGCCGTCGTTCGCGCCGACGAACTCGATCTCGCGGAACCACTTGGTGTCGTAATGGCCGCCGATCAGGATCACGTCCTTGCGGCGCCCCGTAACGGTCGCGACGATGTTGGCCATCGGGAGCCGACCGTGCGGGGTCGCCGCGTCGAACGACTCGACCCGGACGGAAACGCCGGCGCGGCGCAGCTCTCCGACGATGTACGTGCGTGCCCGCACCGCGCCGGGCGATCCTGCCGGCCGCGGGCCGATGGTGACGAGCCGCTCGATGTGCCGCAGCGCGGCCCCGCCGTCGAACACCGGGGCCAAACGCATCTCCTGCGCGCCCAGCGGCAGGAGCCAGGTCAGCACGATGGCGGCGAGCGGCAGAGCGATCCGCAACCGGCTCATCGCGGCTTCACCCCGACGGCGCCGTAGTAGTTCAACGTCAGCACGAACGCGTCGGCCGCCACGACCTCGCCGAAGCCTTCCAGCCATCGCTCGGCGGTCGCGACGTCCACGATGCCGAAGCCGACGGCCCGCTCGGCGCGCCGCTCGAGAAAGGTCTTCGTCCACGGCTCGAGCGTCGTGTCCTGGTAGACGTCGGTCAGCAGGCGGACGTCCACCAGACCGGCGGCGCGCAGCAGGCCCGGGAGCCGCCGGCCGCTGTGAGGCTCCGCGTAGACGCGCTCGGCCACCCCGCGCATGAGGCGCTCGGTGAGCGCGCGATCCGGATGGGTGACGGCGATCACGCCGAAATCTTGGTCCTGCAAGCCGACGCGACCCCCCGGCCGCGTGACCCGCGCCATCTCGCGCGCGACCCGCAGCGGATCGGCGACGTGCAGGATGACGGTCACCGCCAGCGCGGCGTCGAAGCGGCTCGCGGCGAACGGAAGGCTCGCGCCGTCGGCGACGCGGAGTGTGATGCGCGCGCTGCGTGCGCGCTCGCGACACAGCACGCGAGCCCGCTCGAGCAGACGGCGGCTCGCGTCGACTCCCACCACCTGGCCGCGGCGCCCGACCAGCGCGGCGAGGTCGCGGACGACCACGCCGGTGCCGCACCCCACCTCGAGCACGCGCTCGCCGGGACCGATGGGCACGAATCGCAGGAAGCGCCGGCGCAACCGCATGTGGGCGGGTGTCCGGCCGCGCGCTTCCAGGCTCCGCGCCATCTCGTCGACGTTGGTCTGGCCGTCCGCATCGCGCCAGGGGTCCGGATGCGGGTCCGGCCCGCGCGGGCGGCGGCCGGCGGCCGCCGCTCTCTGGGATTCGCGCGGGCTCACGCCAGGCGCGTCAGGCGCCGGTGTCGAGCCGGGCGCACTGCTCGCTGCAGAAGTATCGGACCTGGCCGGCATCCGTGCGCCGGACGGCGCGCGACTTCACGACGTAGGTCTGGCAGACCGGGTCCTTCACGAGCTCGTCGGGCAGGGTGCGCCGGGCGCGGGGCGCCGACAGCCGGATGCGACTCAGCAGCGGAAGCAGCAACACGACGGCCACGACCAGGAGCAGAAGAATCGGAAGAAGCCGCATACCACTCAGCGGTCGGGCTTGATCGACACCGCCCGGAGGAACTCTTTGTCCTGGGTCGTCAGCTCGGACGAGACCGTGACGCCCTTCTTGCTACCGGCGAAGAAGATGCCGGTGTCGGCGCCTCGGCGGAGGATCTCCTGGACGGCGTCGCGGGCCGCGTCGGCGGCCGCGAGCGAGGCTTCGATCGTCTGTAAGAGCTTCTTCAGCAGCGCGTCGACCTGTCGGTCACGGGCCATCGCGTTCCCTACGATATCATAGGGCGGTGAACGCGGCCTGGACCCGCCTGTCGTCGGCGGCGCTCTACACTCGGGGCAAGCTCACGCTCCGGGAAGACGCCTGGCGGCTGCCGGACGGCCAGGAGATCGTCTATCCCGTCCTGGCCGTCGGCGTGACGGTCGGCGTGCTCCCGTTCGTGGAGCCGAGTCGGGTCCTGCTCGTCGGTCAGTATCGCCACCTCGTCGGCAAGATCTCGTGGGAGCTACCGGGCGGCGGCGCCCAGCCCGGGGAGGATCCCCGGGCCGCCGCGCAGCGCGAGCTGCGCGAGGAGGCCGGTTACCGCGCCGAGCGGCTCGAGTTCTTGACGACCTTTTACCCGTCGAACGCCTACCTGGACGAGATCGCGCACTGCTACGCCGCCTATGGGCTGACTCACGATCCCCTGCCCGCCGACGAGGACGAGTGCATCGAGCGGCGGGTGGTGTCACTCGAGGAGGCCATCCGCATGGCGATCGAAGGCGACATCACGGAGTCGGTCTCGAAGCTGACCCTGCTTCAGTACGTCGCCCGGCCGCCCGAGAGATCGTAGACGGCGCCGGTCGAGAACGAGCATTCGTCGGAGACGAGCCAGGCGACGAGCGCCGCCACTTCCTCGGGACGTCCGACCCGGCCCATGGGAATCTTCGCGACCAGGTAGTCGACGGTCTCCTTCGACATCTGCTTCACCATGTCGGTCCCGATGACGGCGGGCGCCACCGCGTGCACGAAGATCCCGTGGCCGGCGACTTCCTTCGCGAGCGCCTTCGTGAATCCGATCACGCCGGCCTTCGCCGTCGAATAGGGCACGAGCGTCGGGTTGCCCTCCTTGCCGGCGATCGACGCGATGTTGACGATGCGTCCGCTCCGCCGCGGCAGCATGAGGCGCACCGCCGCGCGCGAGACCAGGAACACGCTGGTGAGATCGCAAGCGATGACCTGGTTCCAGTCCTCGTCGGTCAGCTCCCAGGTGAGCTTCGAGCCGCCGGTGATTCCGGCGTTGTTCACGACGATGTCGAGCCGCCCCCAGCGCGCGTGGGTCGCGCCGACAGCCCGCTCCACGTCGTCGGTGCGCGTCACGTCCGCCACGAGCGCCAGCGCCGCGGCGCCGACCTCGCCGGCCGCCGCCTCGACCGCCGACTTGTCCAGGTCGACGAGCGCGACGCGCGCGCCGTCGGCGGCCAGCCGCTGCGCGATGGCCAGCCCGATCCCGCGCGCGCCTCCGGTGACCAGCGCGACCCGCCCACTCAGGCTCATCGGCCCCTCCCCTGGTTTGTTCATAGGCGCGCCTCGGCCGGCGGGGCCCCAGCCCCGCGACGGCCTGCAGCGCGCAGTGCCGTGCTCACGACAGCGCCTGCTCGAGGTCCTCCATCAGGTCCTCCGGGTGCTCGAGACCGATCGAGAGCCTGAGGAGATTCTCCGGTGTGCGGGTGCCGGCGCCCTCGATCGACGCGCGGTGCTCGACGAGACTCTCCGTCCCGCCGAAGCTGGTGGCGCGGGTGAACACGCGGAGCTTCGCGGCGACGTCCATCGCGCGAGCCCGATCCCCGCGTACCTGGACCGACACCATCCCGCCGAACGCCGTCATCTGACGTCGGGCGACGTCGTGCGCCGCGTGGGTCGGCAGCCCAGGATAGTGCACGGCCTCCACCTTCGGATGGTCGTGCAGGAACGTGGCGACCCGGAGCGCGTTCTCCGAGTGGCCGCGCACGCGGTACGGGAGCGTCCTTATCCCGCGGCGCACGAGCCAGCAGTCGAACGGCGAGGGCACCGCGCCCGCGGAGGCCTGCACCGCGCGGATGCGCTCGAAGAGCTCGTCGGGGGCCTTCGACACCACGGCGCCGCCGAGGACATCGCCGTGGCCGCCGAGGTATTTCGTCGTCGCGTGAACGACTAGGTCGGCGCCCAGCGCGAGCGGCGACTGGAGCACCGGCGTCGCCGTCGTGTTGTCGCAGACGTAGCGGGCGCCGGCGCGCCTCGTGATCTCGCCGACCGCCGCGATGTCGGTGATCTTCCACAGCGGGTTCGACGGCGTCTCCACCCAGACGAGCCGCGTGCTCGGCCGCATCGCGGCGCGCACCGCGGCGAGGTCGGTCATGTCGACGAACGTGGTGTCGAGCTTCCAGCGCGCGAAGGTCTCGCGCAGGAGCCGCGAAGTTCCGTGGTACGCGTCCATCGGGGCGACGACGTGGTCGCCTGGCTCGAGCGCCAGGAGGATCGCGGACGTCGCCGCGGACGCCGAGGCGAACGCGGCCGCCGCCGCGCCGCCCTCGAGCGCGGCCAGGCACTCCTCGAGCGCCTCGCGATTGGGATTGTTGTTGCGCGCGTAGAGGAAGCCGCGTGGGTACGAGCCGTCCGGATCGCGCTCGAAGGTCGTCGACGCGTGGATGGCCGGTGTGACCGCGCCGGTGCCGGGGTCGACGCGCGTGCCGGCGTGGACCGCGACCGTTTCGATCCGCATCTCAGACACCTCCCCTGATCTTCTGACCCCTGGGATCGTACAGCGGCTCCCGGCTCACGACCGCGCCGACCGGCGCGCCGAACAGCTCGATCGCGAGCGGCGTGTCCACCGCCGACGAGGCCACGGGGACGTAGCCGTACGCGATCGACGCGCCCACCGTGTAGCCGTAGCCGCCGCTCGTGACGCGGCCGACCGTGCGCCCGTCGGCCAGGATCGGCTCTCCACCGGTGACGACCGAGGCCGGATCGGCCAGGGTCAGGCAGACGAGTCTGGTCGCGACGCCGTCGGTCTTCTGCTTCACGAGCGCCTCGCGCCCGATGAAGTCGCCCTTGTCGAGCTTCACGCAGAATCCCAGCCCCGCCTCCCACGGAGTGTGCTCGGGGGTCACGTCGGCGCTCCAGTACCGGTAGCCCTTCTCGAGCCGGAGCGAGTCGATCGCCCGGTATCCCGCGGCGAGCATGCCGACAGGGCTTCCGGCGGCCCAGAGCGTGTCCCACACGCTGAGCCCGTCGGCCATCGGCGTGTAGAGCTCCCAGCCGAGCTCCCCGACGTAGGTCACGCGCAGCGCGAGGACGTTCGCCTTGCCGACCGTGAGACCCCGCGCGGTCATGTACGGGAACGCGCGGTCGCTGACGTCGTCGCGCGTCGCGCGCGCGAGCACCTCACGCGCCCTCGGGCCAAAGAGACCGAAGCACGCATAGAGCTCGGTCAGGTCGCCGACCTTGACCGCGGGGTCGTCCACCGCGTGCGACCGGATCCACGCCAGGTCGTGCAGCCCGAAGGCGCTGCCGGTCACGAGCATGAAGCGGTCCAGGCCCAGCCGCGTGACGGTCAGGTCGCACTCGATACCGCCGCGGTCATTGAGGAGCTGTGTGTAGGTGACCGAGCCCACGGGCTTGTCGACGTCGTTGTCGGCCAGGCGCTGGAGCACGCTCAACGCCCCGGCGCCCGATACTTCGAGCTTGCTGAACGAGGTCTCGTCGAAGAGCGCGGCGCCCTCGCGAGCGGCGCGATGCTCGGCCTCGATCGCCGTCGACCAGTGGCGCGCCGACCAGCCGCGCGGCATCCAGGTGTGCGGCGAGTGCCTCGCATTCGCCTCGAGCCAGTTCGGCCGCTCCCAGCCCGCCTTCTCGCCGAAGGCCGCGCCGAGCGCGTCGACCCGCACGTGGGCGGGGGAGCGCTTGAGCCCGCGCCCCGCGCGCCGCTCCTCACCCGGATAGTGGATGTCGTAGTACGTGGAGTACGTCTCGACCGCCTGAACACGCGCGTAGCCGCGATCGCCGTAGTGCTTGCCGAAGCGACGCAGATCCATGCGCCAGACGTCGATCGAGGGGCGCCCCTCGAGGATCCACTCAGCCATGACACGGCCGACGCCGCCTGCGCCCGCGATTCCGTGAGCGCAGAATCCGGCGGCGACGAAGAAGCCGCGCACGTCCGGCGCCTCGCCCAGGATGAACTCGCCGTCCGGCGTGAACGCCTCGGGGCCGTTGATCAACGTGATGACCTCGGCGCGGCCGATGGCCGGCACGCGCGAGATCGCCTGCTCCATCAGGTCACCGAATCGCTCCCAGTCCGGCGCCAGCAGCTTGTGGGTGAAGTCTGGCGGGATCCCGTCGAGCCCCCACGGCGCGGGCGTGCGCTCGTAGCCGCCCATGAGGAGTCCCCCGACCTCTTCACGAAAGTAGACGAGGCGGTCGGGGTCGCGCATGGTCGGAATGTCGCGGGTCACCCCGTCGATGGGCCTGGTGACGAGATACTGGTGGGCCATCGGGATCACCGGCACGGTGAGACCGACCATTCGGCCGATCTCGTGCGACCAGATGCCGCCGGCATTGACGACGACCTCGCAGGGCACCGAGCCCTCGTCGGTCTCGACGCTCGCGACTCGGTGACGGTCCACCGTGATGCCGCGCACGTTCACGCCGGTCCGGATCGCGACGCCGCGCTGGCGAGCGCCGGCGGCCAGCGCGGTGGCGAGCGAGGCCGGGTCGATGCGGCCGTCGGTCGCCAGGTAGGCGGCCCCTTCGACGCTGTCGATGCTCATCAGCGGAAACAGGTCGCGCGCGTCCCGGGCCGAGATCAGGCTGAGCGGCAACCCGAAGGTGCGCGCCCACCCGACCTGACGCCGGAGCTCGAGCAGCCGCTGCCTCGACGAGGCCAGTCGCAGACTGCCCACCTGACGCCAGCCTGGATCGACGCCGGTGTCGTCGCGCAGCCGGCGATAGAGCTCGACGCTCGCCATGTTGATCCGGGTGAGCGCGATGGTCGAGCGCAGCTGGCCGACGAGGCCGGCGGAGTGAAACGTCGATCCACCCGTCAGCTCGCCGCGGTCCAGCACGAGCACGTCCCGGCAGCCGGCGACCGCCAGGTGGTACGCGATGCTGCAGCCGGCGACGCCGCCGCCGATGATGACGACGCGGGCGGGATCGATGGCGGGCGGCTCGCTACCCGGCGGTGAAGCCACCGTCGACGACCAGCTCCGCGCCCGTCATGAACGAGGACTCGTCGCTCGCCAGGAACAGGGCGACGTAGGCGATCTCGCGCGGCTGCGCGATCCGGCCGAGCGGGATGCCGGTCTCGAACTCCTTGCGGATGGCGTCGGTGAGGTAGGGCGCCTGGAGCGGCGTGTCGACGATGCCCGGGTGGATCACGTTGCAGCGGATCTTGTCGCGGGCGAACTGGATCGCCAGCGACTTGGTCAGTGAGATCAGTCCGCCCTTCGCCGCGGTGTAGGCGTCCTGCGCCCGGGTGAAGCCGGCCAGCGCCGAGACCGAGCCCATGTTGATGATCGAGCCGCCGCCGGCGCGCTGCAGGTGCGGGATCCCGTACTTGGTCACCCAGAAGACCGACTTCAGATTGATCGCCATGACGCGATCCCACCAGCGGTCGTCGGTCTCGAGCACGGAGCGGTCACGGTCCTTCCACAGGACGCCGGCGTTGTTGTGCAGGACGTGGAGCGCGCCGAAGCGGCGTACCCCTTCCTCGACCATCCGCTGCACGTCCGCTTCGACCGCGACGTCGCCGGTGACCGCGACCGCCTGGCCGCCCGCTTTCTCGACCCGCGCGACCGTCCCCTTCGCCGCCTCCGGGTCGATGTCGGCCACGACGATCCGGGCGCCTTCCTCGGCGAAGAGCGTCGCCGTCTCGCGGCCCATCCCCATCCCGGCGCCGGTGATGAGGGCCACCTTGCCGGCGAGCCGCCCGCTCATCGCCCGGCCCCGGTCCGGCGAAGCCCCGCGAAGCGGGCCGCGAAGGCCCGGATCCACGCTCGATCGCTCACGGCCGCTAGATCCTTTCGAAGTTACGCGCGAGCTCCCAGTCGGTCACGACCTGGTCGAACGCCTGCTGCTCCAGCCGCGCGGTGTGCAGGTAGTGGTCGACCACGCGGTCGCCGAACGCCGCGCGCGCGACCTTCGAGCGCTCGAGCTCGGCGATCGCCTCGCGGAGCGTCTTGGGCACCTGCGGCAAGGTCGCGTCCTCGTAGGCGTTGCCCTCGTAGGGCCGGGGCGGCTTCAGGCGGCTCGCGATGCCGTGCAGCCCGGCCGCGATCGTCGCCGCGAAGGCGAGATAGGGATTGGCGTCGGCGCCGGGGATGCGGTTCTCCACGCGGAACGCGCCGCCCTCGCCGCAGAGCCGGAACCCGCAGGTGCGGTTGTCCCAGCCGGCGACGATCCGCGTCGGCGCGAACGAGCCGGACTGGTAACGCTTGTACGAGTTCACGCTCGGCGCGTAGAAGTACGCGAGCTCCCGCGCCATCGCCATCTGCCCGGCCAGCCACTGGCCGAAGAGCGGCGTGCTCGTCGTCTTGCTCCCTCGGCCCGCGGCCGCGAACAACGGCTTGCGTCCGGTCTTGTCCCAGAGCGAGGAATGCAGGTGGAACGACGAGCCGGCCGCGGTCATGTCGTACTTGGCCATGAACGTGATGGCCGAGCCGTGCTGGTGGGCGATCTCCTTCGCGCCGTGCTTGTAGAGCGCGGTGCGGTCGGCCATCTCGAGCGCCTCCGCGTAGCGGAGGTTGATCTCTTCCTGTCCCCGCCCCCACTCGCCCTTCGAGGTCTCGACCGGGACGTCCGCGGCCTCCATGCCGTTGCGGATCGCGCGGATCAGCGGCTCCTCTTTCGAGGTCTGCAGGATGTGGTAGTCCTCGAGGTAGCTCGAGACCGGCGTGAGGTCGTGATGGCGCTTGCGGCGCGCCTCGTCGAAGGACTCCTTGAAGCAGTAGAGCTCGAGCTCGGCCGCGGTCTTGACGACGTAGGCCAGCGCCGACGCCCGCTCGATCTGCCGCTTGAGAATCCACCGCGGCGCTTCCTCGATCGGCTCGCCCTCCTCGGTGAAGACGTCGCAGAAGACGAGCGCCGTCTTCGGGAGCCACGGGATGAGCCGCGCGGTGCTCAGGTCCGGGACCATCTTCATGTCGCCGTACCCGCGCTCCCACGAGGTGAGCTTGAAGCCCGGCAGCGGCTCCATCTCCATGTCGACGGTGAAGAGATAGATGCAGGCGTGCGCGCCGTCGTCCACGACGTGATCCAGGAAGTAGCGTCCGACGACGCGCTTGCCCATCAGCCGGCCGAGCGCGTCGGGAAACACGGTCAGGACGGTGTCGACGTCACCCTTCGCGATGAGCTGCGCGAGTCGCCTGCGATCGAGCCGCCCCGACATGACGCGGATAGTAGCGTACCGGCCCGGCCCGTGTCACGCCGTGGGCCCGCCGACGAGTGCCCGCAGACTAGTGGATGAAGGGCGGGATCATCAGGACGAGCAGCGCCAGGCAGACCACGCCGACGACTCGGCGTCCGGCCGAGATGGGCGACACGTCGTCCAGCGGCGGGCTGTGGTGCAGTCCCACGAGCAGCGAGACGAGCGCTGCGACCAGGAACCAGTTCAGCGAGAAGAACACGGCGAACACCACGTCGCCGCCGCTCAGGTGGAGGCCGCGCGCGAACGAGATCGCGCCCAGCGCGACGAGGGCCGCGACAGTCGCCTTGCCGATCGCGCGGTGGCGGGCGCCGAACAGGGCGTAGGCGATCCGGCCGCCGTCGAGCTGCCCGATCGGGAAGAGGTTCAGCGCAGTGACGAACAGGCCGGCCCACGCGGCGTCGGCGACAGGGTGCGTGAAGACCATGTGGCCCGGCGGGATCGACCCGAACCGCAGATACGTGAGCGCGCGGGTGAGCATCGAGTCGCCGAACGCGAAGTGCCCGCCCGGCGGCTCCGGCACCACGGTCGACCACGCGAGACCGAGGACGATCGCCGGGATCGCGACAGCCAGGCCCGCCAGCGGGCCCGCCGCGGCGATGTCGAACAGCGAGTTGCGGTTGCGCGCCGACGAGCGCATGAGGATGATCGCGCCGAGCGTCCCGAACCCGAGGGGAAACGGAATGAAGTACGGCAGGCTCACCGCCGCGCGGTAGTGACGGGCCGTGAAGTAGTGACCGAGCTCGTGCACGACCAGAATCGCCATCAAGGTGAAGGCGAAGGGCGCGCCGGCCAGGAAGCGGAGCAGCGACGAGGAGGCGCGGAGCGCGTCGAACGTCGGCGAGCCGACGAAGCCCAGTCCGATGAACGGCAGCCCGAAACCCGCGACGAGCGTCGAGACGCACGTGGCGACGAACAAGAGCACGTTCGTGCGGATGCGCTGGGGCGCGACGGGCTCGGTGAACGGACACGCCTGCACGGCCACCACGCCGGCCTCTTCGGCTCGCAGGCAGGGCATGTAGCCGAGGGGCCGGAACCGGTCGATCAGCAGGTCGAGTGCCCGGGCGGGCTCGGTCGTCAGCTCCCCGCGGAACACGACGATCGCCCCGCGAACCTGTCGGTCGCGCACGGCCAGGACGTCCTCGACGTTCCGGCGCAGCCGATCCTCGGTGACGAGCATCTCGTCCGGCGGGGGCGGCGGCGGAAGACGGCGCGCGCGGCTCGGCCTCCAGCGCATGGCTTCAGGCTACCACGCGGCCAGACGGCCGACGGCGGACCGCAGCGCCTCGAGCCCGCCCTCGGCGTAAATCGCGCCGAGCACGGCCTCGAGGGCCGAGGCCAGGATCGATTCGCGCGCGCGCCCGCCCGACTGGTCTTCACCCCGGCCCAGGCGCAAGAGCGGTCCGAGATCGAGCTCGACGGCCCAGCGCGCCAGCCGCACCCCGGTCACCAGCTCGGCGCGCTGTGACGTGAGCGCCCCGACCGAGGCGGCCGGGTCGTCGGCGATCAGGCGGTCGGCGACGACGAGGGCCAGCGCGGCGTCGCCGAGGAAGGCGAGGCGCTCGTGATCCGCGGCCGGCGGGTGCTCGTTGGCGTAGGAGGCGTGCGTGAGCGCCCGCTCGAGCAGGAGCGGATCGCGGAACCGGTAGCCGAGCCGTCGCTCCAGCTCGGCGACGCGGAGCGGATCCACCTATCCGGTGTAGGCGCGGAAAGCCAGCGTGGCGTTCGTGCCGCCGAAGCCGAACGCGTTCGAGAGCGCCACCTCGACGTTCTGCTTGCGCGCCTGGTTGGGCACGTAGTCGAGGTCGCAGTCGGGATCGGGCGTCTCGTAGTTGATCGTCGGCGGCAGCACCCCGTGGTGGAGCGCCAGCACCGTCGCGATCGCCTCGATGCCGCCGGCGGCGCCGAGCAGGTGGCCGGTCATCGACTTCGTCGAGGAGACGGCCAGCCGCCGCGCGTGGTCGCCGAAGACGCGCTTGATCGCCGTCGTCTCGAACTTGTCGTTGTACGGCGTGGACGTCCCGTGGGCGTTGATGTAGCCGACCGCGGAGACGTCCAGTCCGGCGTCGTGGACCGCCGCGGCCATCGCCCGCGCCGCGCCGTCGCCCTCGGGGTCGGGCGCCGTCATGTGATGGGCGTCGCCGGTCATTCCGTAGCCCACGATCTCGGCGTAGATGCGCGCATCCCGCGCGAGCGCGTGATCGAGCGATTCCAGGATCAGGATGCCGGCGCCCTCGCCGGCCACGAAGCCGTCGCGGCTCGCGTCGAACGGCCGCATCGCCTTCGCCGGCTCGTCGTTGCGCGTGGACATGGCCTTCATCGAGCAGAACCCGGCGATCGTCAGCGGGACGATGATGGCCTCGGAGCCACCGGCGATCATCACGTCGGCGGCGTCGCGCTGGATGATCTTGAAGGAGTCGCCGATGGCGTGGTTGCCGGTGGCGCAGGCGGTCACCACGGCGGAGTTCGGTCCCTTGGCGCCGAAGCGCATCGACACGAGCCCCGAGGCCATGTTCGCGATGAGCATCGGGATGAAGAAGGGCGAGACCCGGTCGGGCCCCTTCTCGAGGAGATTTCGGTGGGACTCGAGGAGCGTCGAGATGCCGCCGATCCCGGAGCCGATGAGGACGCCGAACCGGGTGCCGTCGACCTTGCCGGTGTCGAGCGCGGCGTCCTGGACGGCCAGGACCGAGGACGCCACCGCGTACTGGAGATACGGGTCGAGCCGCCGCGCTTCCTTCTTGTCGACGAAGTTCAGCGGATCGAAGTCTCGCACCTCGCCGGCGATGCGGGTCGGATAGCCGGTGGTGTCGAACTTCGTGATCATTCCCACTCCCGAGCGCCCCTGGACGAGCGAGGACCAGAACTCGTCGGCGGTGTTGCCGACGGGCGAGAGGGTGCCGAGCCCGGTGACGACGACCCTGCGCGTGCTCACCGTCTACGAGTTGTCCTTGATGTACTGGACCGCGTCGCCGACGGTCACGATCTTCTCGGCGTCCTCGTCAGGGATCTGGATGTCGAAGTGCTCCTCGAGGGCCATCACCAGCTCGACCGTATCGAGGGAATCGGCGCCCAGGTCCTCGATGAACTTTGCCGACGGAGTGACGTCGTCCTCCTCCACCCCGAGCTGCTCGACGATGATCTCCTTCACCTTTTCGTCGACTGACTTCGCCATGAACCCGCCACCTCCACGGAAAGGATGAGTTACATGTAAAGTCCGCCGTTGACGTGGAAGACCTGACCCGTGACGTAGGTCGCCCCGTCTCCGGCGAGGAATCGTACCATCTCGGCCACCTCGCGAGCGGTTCCGCTGCGCTTGAGCGGCACCTGGGCGAGCAGGGCTTCCCGCGCGGCCGCCGACAGATCTTTGGTCATGTCGGTCTCGATGAGGCCGGGGGCCACCGCGTTCACGAGGATCGACCAGTGGGCGAGCTCGCGGGCCGCCGCCTTCGTGAAGCCGATGAGCCCGGCCTTCGCCGCGGAGTAGTTCACCTGGCCGGCGTTGCCCATCGCGCCGGCGGTGGACGTGATGTTGATGACGCGTCCGCCGCTTTTCTGTCTGACCAGCGCCTTGCTCACCGCCCGCGTCATCAGGAACGCGCTGCGGAGGTTGACCTCTATCACTCGATCCCAGTCCTCGTCCGTCATCCGCACCAGCAACTGGTCATGCGTCATGCCGGCGTTGTTGACGAGGACGTCGATGCGCCCGAAATGCTGTTTCGCCGTGCTCACGAGCCGCTCGCAATCCTCGCGGCTCGCCGCGTCGGCGACGATGCCGAGCACCGCCCGGCCCTGCGTTTCCCATTCGCGAACGGTCTGTTGCAGCCGCTCGCCGTCGCGTCCCGAGACTACCACGGCCGCGCCGTCCTCGGCCAGCCGCGCGCCGACCTCGGCGCCGATCCCGCGGCTTCCGCCGGTGACGATCGCGACCTTGCCGTCGAGCGGGCCCTTCACGAGCGCGACTCGGCGGCGGCGCCGGCGACGGCCGTCAGCGCCTTCTCGAGCCCGGCCGGATCCTCGACCGACTGCCCGCGCGCGCCGTTGACAATACGCCGGAGCAATCCCGAGAGCACGCGGCCCGGGCCCACCTCGACGAAGGCGGTCGCGCCCTCCGAGGCGAGCCGCTGCACGCAGTCCGTCCACCGGACAGGGCTGGCGACCTGGCGCAGGAGGAAGGGCCGCACATCCTCGGCGCGGCGCGTGACGCCCGCGTCGACGTTGCGAACGACCGGCACACGCGGGTCGTCCACGGGCGCCGCGTCGAGTTCGGGCGCGAGCCGGGCGCTGGCCGGCGTCATGAGCGAGCAGTGGAACGGCGCGCTCACCGGGAGCATGACGCTCATCTTGCCGCCCCGCTCGGTCGCGAGTGCCACGGCGCGCTCGACGGCCGCCCGATGGCCGGCGATCACGATCTGGAGCGCCGAGTTCACGTTCGCGATCTCCACGACCTCGCCCTGCGCGGCGTCCGCGCAGACCCTCTCGACGACCGGCAGCTCGACGCCCATGATCGCGGCCATCGCACCGGTCCCCACGGGCACGGCCTCTTGCATGAACTGGCCGCGCTTGCGTACGATGCGGACGGCATCGGCGAAGCGCAGCACGCCCGCGACCACCAGGGCGGTGTACTCGCCGAGGCTGTGGCCGGCCGCCAGCGCCGGACGCAGTCCGCGCTCGGCGCACGCGGTCGCGGCGGCCACCGACGCGGTCAGCACCGCGGGCTGCGTGTTCGCCGTGAGGCCGAGCTCGGCCTCGGGCCCCTCGAAGGCGAGCCGCGTGAGGTCGAACCCGAGTGCGTCGTTGGCCTCCTCGAAGACGGCCTTGGCGCCGGCGGACGTGTCGTAGAAGCCCTTGCCCATGCCGACCGCCTGCGAGCCCTGTCCGGGGAAGAGAAACGCGATGACTGTTGTCGCGGGGGCCATGAGGCCGGCTTTCACCATTGTAGCGGAGACCGTGAGGCCGGCTTGGACCGAGGGTGGGCTGAGATAGAAGCTTGTGGCTCCGACACACCCACGCCCGATCTCGCGCTGCGCTCTTTCTTCTTCACCAGCGCATCAAGGCGGCGCCCCAGGCGAAGCCGCCCCCGAACGCGACGATGAGCACCAGGTCGCCGCGCTTGAGCCGGCCGACGGCGATCGCCTCCTCGAGCGCGACGTAGACCGACGCGGCGCCGGTATTGCCGTAGCGATCGACGTTGACGAACACGCGCTCCATCGGCAGGTTGACGCGCTTGGCCGCGGCCTCGATGATCCGCAGATTCGCCTGGTGGGGGATGAAGAGGCTCACGTCGTCCGCGGTGAACCCGTTGCGCGCGAGGATGCGCTCGGCGCAGTCGACGAACAGGCGCACCGCGACCTTGAAGACCTCGTTGCCCTTCATCTTGGCGAAGTGCATCCGGGCGTCGACCGTCTCGCGGGTCGTCGGATGGCGCGAGCCGCCGCCGGGCATGTAGAGCAGCTCCCAGTACTGGCCGTCGGAGTAGAGATCGAAGTCGATGATCCCCCGCTCGTCCACGGACGGCTCGAGCACCGCGGCTCCCGCCGCGTCGGCGAGGAGGACGCACGTGCCGCGGTCGGTGAAGTCGGTGATCTTCGATAGGGTCTCGGCGCCGATGCAGAGCACGCGCTTGTACTTCCCGGTCTGGATGAACTGGGCGCCGATCGACAGGCTGTAGATCGAGCCGGCGCACGCCGCGAGCATGTCGATCGAGCCCGCCCGCCGGCAGCCGAGCCGGTGCTGGACGATGTTGCCGGTGGTCGGGAAGATCATGTCCGGCGTGGTCGTGCCGACCGCGATGAACTCCACGTCCTCGGGCAGGAGGTTCGCCCGCTCGAGCGCCTGCTGCGCGGCGCGGACCGCCAGGTCGGACGTCGCCTCGCTCTCGTCGGCGATGTGGCGTTCGCGGATGCCGCTCCGCTGGACGATCCACTCGTCGTTCGTCTCGACCATTTTCTCGAGATCGGCGTTCGTCAGGATCCGCTTGGGCGCGTACGCGCCGACCCCGGTGATCCTCGCTCGCGTCATTCGCGTCCCCCTTCGCGGCCACCGCGCGCCACCTCGGCCTCGAGAGCGGCCTTGATGTGCTCGTTCAGTCCGGCGCTCGCCCACTCCTGGGCCACGCGCACCGCGTTCTTGATGGCCTTCACCGGTGATGCACCGTGACAGATGATGGCGGCGCCGTCAATGCCGAGGAGCGGCGCGCCGCCCATCTCGGTGTAGTCGATGCGGCGACGGAATCGTTCGAAGGCCGGCATCGCAAGCTTCGCGCCGATCTTCGACCGCGCGTCGCGCAACAGCTCTTCCTTGATCATGGCGCCGATCATCTCGGCGAGGCTCTCGGAGATCTTGAGGGCGACGTTGCCGGTGAAGCCGTCGGTGACGACGACGTCGCACCGGCCGTTGTAGATGTCGCGGCCTTCCACGTTGCCGACGAAATTCAGCGACGACTCGCGCAGCTGCTCGTACGTCTCCTTCGTGAGCTCGTTGCCCTTGCCCTCCTCCTCGCCGACCGAGAGGAGCCCCACCCGCGGGCTGTCGAGCCCGAGGATGTCGCGCGCGTACACGTGGCCCATGACCGCGAACTGGAGGAGGTGCTCGGCCTTCGGATCGACGTTCGCGCCGGCGTCGAGCAGGATCGTGAACCGTCTCAGGTTCGGCAGGACCGCTGCGATCGCCGGCCGGTCCACGCCGGGCAGCACGCCGATCACGAACATCGCGATCGCCATCGCCGCACCGGTGTTGCCGGCCGAGATGAAGGCCGACGCCCTTCCGTCCTTGACCAGCTCGGCGGCGACCCGCAGGGACGAGTCGCGCTTTCGCCGGAGCGCCTGCGACGGGCTCTCGGCCATCCCGACGACCTGCGAGGCGTGCCGGACTTCGAGGTCGAGGTTCTGCGCGTCCAGCCGGACGACCTCGCGGTTGATCGCCGAGCGGTCACCTACGAGGATGACGGCGGCCCCGAACTCGCGGACGGCTGCCACCGCGCCCTCGACCACGACGCGGGGACCGTAGTCGCCTCCCATTGCATCCACGGCGACTTTCAAGCGGGACGGCGCGCCGTCTCCGTTGGTCATCGGCATGTGGTCGGCGGCGTGAAGAGCCGGCTACGTCCCTTCGACGGCGACGATCTCCCGCCCCTTGTAGTACCCGCAGTGCGGGCACACCCGATGCGGCAGCTTGGTCTCGCGGCATTGCGGGCACACCGAGCGCGTGGGCGCGGCGAGCTTGTAGTGCGTGCGGCGCTTGCGTCCGCGCGTTTTCGAGTGACGTCGTTTCGGCAGAGGCATCGGATTCTCCTAGTGCGAAAGCCGCGCAGCCAGGTCCTTGAGGACCGCCATCCGTGGGTCCGGCGGGCGATCGGGGCACTCGCACTTGACCACGTTGCGGTTCCCGCCGCACGCCCGGCAGAGCCCGAGACAGCCTTCGCGGCACAGCGGCTTCATGGGTAGTGCCAAGGTCGTCTCGGCCTCGATCAGGGCGCGGATATCGATCTCGTCCCGGTCGTAGAAGTCCACGTCGAGATCGTCGGCGGCCAGCTCGACGTTGTCCGCAGTGGCCGGGCGCGGCACGAGCCGCACCTCGACCGGAGCCGTCACCTCGCCAGGCGAGGGCTCGAGGCAACGACTGCAGGCCTGCGATACCGCCGCGCGAAGCTCGCCGGTCACGAAGACGTCCGATCCATCGCGCTCGATGCGGAGGTTCACGTCCAGGAGCCGCCAGGCCGGATCTCGATAGACCGACCCGAGAGCGGTCGCGTCCGTGACGCTCAGCCCATCGGCCGTTATATCTGGAACTCTAACGATCATGACTGCTAAATCTTCGTCAACAAACGATTTTTTACTTAGATCGGGCCAGTATATCGGCCGATATACCGAGAAGTCAAGGCATTTGACCGCTATAGGGTGCGATTTGACCGGTCCGGGACCGTCTGCTAGGCTTCGACCATGTCAAACGTGTTCAAGACCGGGCTACTGTTGGCCGTCCTGACAGTGATGCTCGTTTTGATCGGCGGCGCGGTCGGCGGCCGTCAAGGCATGCTGATCGCCTTTTTTGTGGCCGTCATCATGAATTTCGTCAGCTATTGGTTCTCGGACAAGATGGTGCTCGCCGCCTATGGGGCCCAGCCAATCGAGGAGGCGTCTGCGCCCCGACTCTACGCGATCGTGCACCGTCTGACCACCCGCGCCGGGATCCCGATGCCGCGCATCTACCTGATTCCGAGCGAGACGCCGAATGCGTTCGCGACGGGCCGCAACCCCGAGCACGCCGTCGTGGCGGTGACCGAGGGGATCATGCGGATCCTCGACGAGGAAGAGCTCGAGGGCGTGCTGGCCCACGAGCTCTCCCACGTGAAGAACCGCGACGTGCTGATCTCGACCATCGCCGCGACCTTAGCCGGCGCCATCACCTATCTGGCGCACATGGCGCAGTGGGCCGCGATGTTCGGCGGGCGCAGCCGCGACGACGAGGAAGGCGGCTCGAATCCGCTCGCGATGATTCTCCTGGCCATCCTAGCGCCGATCGCCGCCCTGCTCGTCCAGATGGCGGTCTCGCGCTCGCGCGAGTTCCAGGCCGACGCCACCGGCGCCAAGGTGGCCGGAAAGTCCTGGGGGCTCATGAAGGCGCTCGAGAAGCTCCAGATGGCGAACCAGCAAATGCCGATGGCGGACGCCACGCCGGCAACCGCGCATCTGTTCATCGTCAACCCGCTGAGCGGCGAGACCTTGATGCGGCTGTTCTCGACTCACCCGCCCCTCGAGGAGCGGATCGCCCGCCTGCGGGCGATGCGGGTCTAACCCGCCCGACGACGCGAGAGTCGAAGGCGCGCCGGGGTTCGCCCCCGGCGCGCGGTCGTTTTCAGGCTTTGTCGACCATGTAGATGTGCATGAGCATGTCGGTGTAGATGTTGCCGTCCACAACGACCTCGCCCTGGCGGTTCTTCTCGATGCCCCGAACCGTCGGCTTGGCCGTCGCGTACCGCACGACCCACGCCACCGGGACGTAGCCGACATCGTTCTGCATGATCTCCTCGGCCTTCGCGTAGTGCACGAGGCGCTTCTTGGGATCGCTGGTGTCCCGGCCGGCCTCGAGCTCCTTGTCGAAGGCGTCGTTGACCCACGCCTGGCGCTTGCCGGTCGTCTTCTTACCGTAGAAGGTGTCGAAGTACTCGTTGTGCGGATCCGGGTAGTCCATGAACCAGCGGATCCACACGAACTGGAGGTCTTGCTTCCAGAGCCGCTCGCGGAAGACGCGCTGCTCGAGAACCTCGAGCTCGGTCTTCATATTCAAGTTCTCGAGCAGGACCGCCTGGACCGCCTCGGCGAGCTGCTTGCTGCCGAGCGCCTCGTCGCGCATCGTGAGGCTGATCTTCGGCCAGTTCTTCCCGCCCTCGAACGGGGTCCCCTTGAGCATCGACATCGCGAGCTTGGGGTCGAACCGCTGCAGGTCGCGCGTCTTCTTGTCGTCGAGCGCGCCGGGAAAGCCCGGCGGGATCATGGCGTGGGCCGGGACCGCGAACCCCTGGCTGACCTTGACGATGTTCTCGCGATCGATCGCGTGAGCGACCGCCTTACGCACCTTTAGATTGTCGAAGGGCGGCTTGGTGACCTGCGGCAGGAGATACCAGGTCCCTGGGTACGGGAACCGGAAGACCTCTTTCGCGGTCTTCGGATCGGATTGGAGCCGCTTGAGGTCGGCGGGGGCCAGTCGCGTGAGGTCGATCTCGTTGTTCTCGTACGGAAGCACGCCGGACGCGATTGGGATGATCGGGATCGTCACTTTCTCCAGGGTGATGTCCTTGGCGCCGAAGAAGTGCTTGTTCTTTCTCAGGACGATGACCTTGTTGTGCTCCCACGTGTCGAGGACGAAGGACCCATTGGAGACGATATTCGCAGCCTCCGTCCACTTGTCGCCGTGCTTCTCGATCGAGCCCTTGTGGCCGGGCAATGCGGCCAGATAGGCCGACAGAACCGGGAAATAGCCGCGCGGGCCCTCGAGCGTCACCTCGAGCGTCCAGTCGTCCTTCGCGCGGACGCCGACCTCTCTCGCGTCGGTGAGCTGTTTCTTGTTGAACGCCTCGCCGTTCTTGATGTCGTAGAGAAATGACGCGTAGGGCGCCGCGCTCGCCGGATCGAGCTGGCGCTTCCACGAGTATTCGAAGTCACGCGCCGTGCACGGCGAGCCATCGGACCACTTCGAGTCCTTGCGGATCGCGAACGTCCAGACCGAGCCGTCCTTGTTGGGTGTGACCTTCTCGGCGACGTAGGGCACCGCCTCGAAGTTCACGTTGAATTTCATGAGCCCGGCCCAGAGCTGTGGGGTTCCGCTGCAGTAGAGGTCCTTGTTGAAGTCGTGGCTCGACGGATCCTGCTCGTACCAACTGCCGCCGCCGAAGCGGAGGTGCTGCTCCCTCGCCAGCTTCTCGCCGGGCGCGAGCTTGGGCGCCCCCGAGACGGGCCGCGCGTTGAAGCCGGCGGCGCCCATCGTGGCCAGGCCCGCAGCGACCCTCAGGAAGTCGCGCCGGCCGACGCCGATGGCGGCGAGGCGCGTGGCCAAGAGCTCCATCTGGCTGTCGGAGATACGAGGAACTCGCATGAGCGGTCTCCTTGCTATTTCAGTTTTGGGTCCAGCGCGTCCCTCACGCCGTCACCGAAGAACGTGAACGAGAGCATGGTAACTGCGATCGCGATCGACGGGAAAACGCAAAGGTGCCAGTATGACCGGATGTACTGCTGCCCCTCCCCCACCATCTGGCCCCAGGACGGCGTCGGCGGGTTGATGCCGACGCCGATGAACGAGAGCGCCGCCTCCGTGAAGATGGCCTCGGGGATCCCGAAGGTGACCGCGACGACGATCGGCGTCAGCGCGTTCGGCAGGATATGGCGCATGAGCAGGCGTCGGAATCCGGCGCCGAGCGCCCGGGCGCCGTCGATGAACTCCTTCTCCTTGATCGCCAGCACCTGCGCGCGCGTCTGCCGTGCGATGCCGACCCATCCCGTCAGCCCGATCGCGATGAAAATGTTCGTGAGCCCGGCGCCGAGCATCGACATCAGGAGAATCACGAACAGGAGACGCGGAAACGCGTACATGACGTCGATGAACCGTGTGAGGAACATGTCCGTCCGGCCGCCGATGTAGCCCGAGAGCGCGCCGATCGGCACGCCGATCAGCACCACGATCACCTGGGCGCCCAGCCCCACGAGCATCGACACCCGCGCCCCGTAGATCATCCGCGACAGGAGGTCCCGGCCGAGCAGATCGGTGCCCAGCGGAAAGTCGCGCGACGGCGCTTCGTTGAGGCGGCCGAAGTTCGATTTCGTGTACGGGAGCGGGGCGAGGAAGTCGGCGAAGATCGCGACGACGCACAGGAGCGCGATCACGATCCCGCCCGCCACCGCGAGCTTATTGCGCCGGAGGCGGCGGACCCCGTCGCGCCAGAGGCTGGAGGAGCGGACGCGCGGCTCTTCGACCGGAGCGGCCACGGCGACCGCGACACGGCTCACCTCAGTACCGGATCCGTGGGTCGAGGACCCCGTAGAGCAGGTCGACCACCAGGTTCATGACGGCGAGGAACGCGCCGTAGGTCATGACGACCGCCATGATCATCGGGTAGTCGCGGCCGGTCATCGACAGGACGAAGAAGCGGCCCATGCCGGGCACACGAAAGATCGACTCGACGAAGAACGACCCGGTCCCGACCGCGGCGAACATCGGGCCCAGCAGGGTCACCACGGGGATGAAGGCGTTCTTGAGCGCGTGCTTGAAGATGACGGGCAGCTCGCCCAGCCCCTTGGCCCGCGCGGTGAGCGTGTAGTCGGCCCGGATGACCTCGAGCATGCTGGCGCGCGTGAAGCGCGCGATGATCCCCATCGGCGCGAGCGCCAGCGCGACGGTCGGCAGCACCCAGTTGCGCGGCGACTCCCAGCCACCGGTCGGGAAGAGCGGCACCCCGAACGAGAACAGGATGATCAGGAAGACCGCCAGGACGAAGTTCGGTACGGCGACGCCGACCGTCGCCAGGCTCACCGACACGTAGTCCCAGGCGCGGTTCTGATAGATCGCGGCGAGGATGCCGAGCGTCAGGCCGACGACGATGGCGAGCGCCAGCGCCATCGAGCCGAGCAGGAGCGAGATCGGGAACGTCTGCACGATGATCTCGCTCACCGTTCGCGTCTTGTAAACGAACGAGTTGCCGAAGTCACCCTGTACGGCCTTCGTGATGAAGATGGCGAACTGCTCGTAGAGGGGCCGATCGAGGCCGTAGTGAGCCGCCAGGTTCTTCTGCGCCTCCGGCGACAGCGGGTTGGCGCCCTCCGCGACCGGATCGAGCGGGCTTCCGGGCGTGGCGTGCATCACCAGAAACGTCACGAGCGCCATCGCCAGCAGTGTCGGCACCAACCACAGCACCCGGGCCAGCGCGAATTGGAACAACCAGATCCTCCGGCGGTCGCACGGTCGGCTCGACCGCTCCTATTTGGCACAAGGTCGGCCGACCGAGTCAAGTTCCCGCTTCCTTGACCGTTTCAGGCGGCTGGGCGAGAATTGGGCGGTTTCAGCCATGGTCTCCGAGCCACTCATCCGAGTGACCGGTCTCCGTAAGACCTTCGGCAACCATCGCGTGCTGGACGGGCTCGATCTCGACGTCCGCGCCGGCGAGGCGGTGGCGGTGCTGGGGGCCAACGGCGCCGGCAAGACGACCTTGCTCAAGGTGCTGGCGACCCTGACGCGTCCGACGCGCGGCACCGCGACCGTCGCCGGCCACGACTGCGCGAAGGACCCGGAGCTCGTCCGCCGCGAGATCGGGCTCGTCGCTCACAGCCCCTACGTGTACGAGGACCTGACCGCCGCCGAGAACCTGACGTTCTGGGCGACGCTCGCCGGCCTCCGGCCGTCCGCCGCGGAGCGGACCGGCGCGCTCGCGACGGTCGAGCTCGAGCGGGCCGCCGGCGAGCGCGTCCGCACGTTCTCGGCGGGCATGAAGCGCCGCCTATCGCTCGCGCGCTTCGTCCTGGCGCGGCCGCGGGTCCTGCTGCTCGACGAGCCCTTCACCGGGCTCGACCAGCGCGCGAAGAAGTGGCTCGAGGAGCATCTGGCGTCGTTCAAGGCGGGTGGCGGCGCGATCGTCATGACCAGCCACAGCTTCGGCCGCGAGCTCGCCGTCGCCGACCGGATCGCGATCCTGGCCGGCGGTGCCATCGCGCTCGACACGCCGCGCGGCGCCCTGTCCGCCGCCGACGTGCACCGGCTCTACGCCCTGCATGCGGAGGATGCGTCCTGACGTTCGCGCGGCGGGCGCTGGTCGTGGTCTGGAAGGACTTTCTCGTCGAGCGCCGGTCGAAGGAGACCCTGAACTCGCTCTTCTTCTTCGCGCTCTTGCTCCTGTTCGTCTTCCAGTTCGCTCTAGGTCCCGACCGCGAGCGGCTCGCCGGCACGCTCCCCGGCCTGCTCTGGCTCGGCTTCATGCTGAGCGGACTCCTCGGCCTGGGCCGTACGTTCGTCGTCGAGCGCGAGAACGACTGCTGGGAGGGGCTCCTCCTGGCCCCGGGCGACAAGTCGGCGATCTACGTCGGCAAGCTCGCCGGCAACCTGCTGCTGATGGTGGTCATCGAGACGGTCCTGCTGGTGCTCTTCGGCTTCTTCTTCAACCTCGACCTCGCCGGCATCCTGCCGGCCCTCGCCGTCGTGATCGCGCTCGGCACCGTCGCGCTCGCCGCCGTCGGCACGCTGTTCGCCGCGATGACCGCGCAGGTGCGCGCCCGTGAGCTCCTGTTCCCGGTGCTCCTGCTCCCGGTCCAGGCGCCGGTGCTGCTCGCCACCGTCAAGGCGACCGAGGCCGTGCTGCTCGGCGAGCCGCTCGGCAGCGTCGCCCACTGGCTCAAGCTCCTCGCGGCCGCGGACGTGGTATACGTCGCCGTCGGCGTGCTCACGTTCGACTTCGTGCTGGAGGCCTGAGGGCGCGCGTGAGACGGCTTCTCGGCGGCGCGACGCTCGCGGGGCTCGTCGCGGGGCTCGTCATGGCCTTCGGGATCGCGCCGCGCGAGGCGACCCAGGGCAACGTGCAGCGCATCATGTACCTGCACGTGCCGAGCGTCTGGGTGGCGTACCTCGCGTTCGGGGTCGTCCTCGTCGCGTCGGTCGTCTATCTCGTCCGGCGGGACGACCGCGCCGACCGGCTCGCGCACGCGTCGGCGGAAGTGGGTGTGCTCTTCACCGGACTCACGATCGCCACGGGCTCCATCTGGGGCAAGCCCACGTGGGGCACCTGGTGGACGTGGGACGCGCGGCTCACGAGCGTCTCGATCCTGTTCGTCATGTACCTCGGCTATCTCCTGCTCCGCGGGATGGTCGAGGACCGCGAGCGCGGCGCCCGGTTCGCCGCGGTGCTCGGCATCGTCGCCGCGTTCAACATCCCGCTGGTGCACTTCTCGGTCATCTGGTGGCGCACCCTCCACCAGCCGCCGTCTCTGATGAAGCCCGGGCCCGGGGCGATGCCGGGCATCATCGTCGCGGCGCTGCTGGTGAACTTCGCGGCGTTCACCTTGCTCTACGTTTACTTCGTCACCCGGCGCACCGTCGTGCTTGGCCTGGAAGCCGAGGCCGAAGCGTGATGGCCGACAACTGGAGCTTCGTCATCGCCGCGTACGGTCTCGCGGTCGTCGTGCTCGCGATGTACTGGCGCTTCCTTGTCCGCCGCGAAAGGGAGCTCGACGATGCGGGCGTGGTACGCCAGCAGCTGAGGCAAGCACCGGGCGTGTCCGGCCACGCCCAGACCGAGCCGGGCTCGAGGAGCCCGTTACCGTGAACCAGAGCCGAACCAAGCATTGCGAGAGATCGGGCGTGCGGAGCTTCGCCGCGTCTGTCTCAGCCCACCCCGGGTCCAAGCCGGCCTCGCGGTCCCCGCTACAATGAACCAGAAGCGCAAGCTCATCGTCGGCGGTATCGTCATCGCGGGAGCGCTCACGTACATGATCTACGCGGGGGTCACCCAGTCGGCCGTGTACTTCGTCACGCCTGCCGAGCTCCGCGCCGCCCCGGTGCCGGGCAAGGCGTATCGGCTGGGCGGCATGGTGGTGCCCGGCTCGCTCAAGTGGGAGCCGCGCTCGCTCGATCTCTCGTTCACCCTGTCCGACGGGACCGCCACGGTTCCGGTCCGTCACAAGGGCACGCCGCCCGATTTGTTCGGCGAGGGCCGCGGCGCTGTCCTCGAGGGAAGCTGGACGGCGGACGGCTACTTCAAGGCGACCTTGATCATGGCGAAGCACTCCGAGGAGTACAAGGCGCCCCACGACCAGAGCGAGGCCGGCTACCGGGAGCTGCTCAAGACGCTCCGGGGTGAAGGGCGATGACCGCGGACCTCGGCTACGGCATGACCCTGATCGCCCTGGGCCTCGCGGTGTACGGCGGCGTCGCCGCCGGGGCCGGGGCCCGAACGGGCCGCCTGGCGCTGATCGAGTCCGCGCAGCACGCGGCGCTCGGGGTGTTCGTCCTCGTCACCTCCTGCTTCGCGCTCCTGACCTACGCGTTCCTGACGTTCGACTTCTCGGTCCGATACGTCGCGACCAACACGAACCTCGGCACGCCGTTCTACTACCGGATCACCGGCGTGTGGGGCGCCCTCGAGGGCTCGATCATCCTCTGGTCCTGGATGCTCGCGCTCTACACGATCATCCTGATCGTCCGCCACCGGGTCGGCGCGCGCGAGCTCTACCCGTGGGCGCTCGCGACCATGCTCGGGATCCTCGCGTTCTTCCTGCTGGTGATGACGGTCGCCGCGCCGCCGTTCCAGCGCCAGGCGCCCGTGCCAGCCGACGGTCGCGGCCTGAACCCACTGCTCGAGGACACGGGGATGATCACGCACCCCGTCGCCCTCTACCTCGGCTTCACCGGCTTCACCGTGCCCTTCGCCTTCGCGATGGCCGCGCTGATCACGGGCCGCATCGGCGACACCTGGCTCGTGCTGACCCGGCGGTGGACGATCGTCGCCTGGTACTTCCTGTCCCTCGGTCTCCTGATCGGCGGCTGGTGGAGCTACCACGTCCTCGGGTGGGGTGGATACTGGGCGTGGGATCCCGTCGAGAACGCCGCCTTCATGCCGTGGCTCACCGGCACCGCGTTCCTCCACTCGGTGATGATCCAGGAGCGCCGGCGCATGCTCCGCCTCTGGAACATCTCGTTGGTGATCCTGACGTTCGGTCTGACGCTCTTCGGCACGTTCCTCACCCGCTCCGGCGTCATCGCCTCGGTCCACGCCTTCACGCAGGGCTCGATCGGCATCCTGTTCCTCGGCTTCCTGGCGCTCGTGCTGCTGACCGCGCTCGGGCTGGTCGCGTGGCGCTGGGAGACCTTCCGGTCCGAGGGTGAGCTCGATTCGGTCGTCTCGCGCGAGTCGGCCTTCCTCCTCAACAACGTCCTGCTCGTTGCCGCCGCGTTCACTGTCTTCTTCGGCACGGTGTTTCCGCTGCTCTCGGAAGCCGTGCGCGGCGTGAAGGTCAGCGTCGGCGCGCCCTTCTTCAATCAGGTGAACATTCCGCTCTTCCTGTCGCTGGTCTTCCTGATGGGCGTCGGACCGCTGATCGCCTGGCGGAGGGCGTCGCTCGACAATCTCAAGCGGAACTTCCTGTGGCCGGTCGCTCTCGGGATCGCCGCCGCCGCGGCGGCGTTCGCCCTGGGTGTGCGCTCGCTGCTGGCCGCGCTCACGTGCGCGACGACGGTCTTCGTCGCGGCGACGATCGCGGTCGACTTCACGCGCGCCACGCGCGCGCGCCTGCGCGTGGGCGAGTCGCTCCTGCCGGCCATGGGCGGGCTCATGCTGCGACACAACCGGCGCTACAGGGGCTTCGTCGTGCACCTGGGCATCCTGATCATCGCGCTGGGCGTGATGGGCTCGCACGCCTGGTCGGTGCAGACCGAGACCACGTTGCACCGCGGCGAGACCGCCGAGCTCGCCGGCTATCGCTTCCGCTTCGACGGCCTCACCGCGGTCGAGGAGTCGAATCACTTCAAGGTCGTCGGCGCGTTCACCGTCTCGAACGGGCGCGTCCTCGGCGTGCTGCGGCCCGCCAAGAAGTTCTATCCTCAGGAGCAGGCGCCCATCGCCTACGTCGACTATCGGCTGGGCCTGCGGGAGGACCTCTACCTCGTGCTCGGCGACTTCGCCCGCGACGGCTCGCAGGCGACCATCAAGCTCCAGGTCAACCGCCTCGTGAGCTGGATCTGGATCGGCGGAGTCGTGCTCACCCTGGGCGCGCTGCTGGCGATCCTGCCGGAGCGACACAAGAGCGTGTGAAGCGGCTCTGGCGCTGGCTGATCCCGCTCGCCGCCGTCCCCGTGCTGGTGCTGCTCGCCTACGGGTTCCGGCTGAGCCCGCGCGACATCCCGTCGCCGCTCGTCGGACGGCCGGCGCCCGGCTTCGCGCTCGCCACGCTCGAGGGCGCGCCGCTTGAGCTCGCGACGCACCGGGGCAAGGTCGTCGTCCTGAACTTCTGGGCCTCGTGGTGCTATCCCGCGTGCTACGAGGAGGCGCCGGTGCTCGAGCGGAACTGGCGGGGCTATCGCGAGCGCGGCGTGGTGGTGGTCGGCGTCGACGTCCAGGACAAGCGCGAGGCCGCGCTGAAGTTCGTCGGCGACTTCGGCCTCACCTTCCCGGTCGCCCAGGACCTGAAGGGCACGGTCTCCGTGGACTACGGCGTGTACGGCGTGCCCGAGACCTTCTTCCTCGACCGTCAGGGCCGCATCCGCGTCAAGCACGTCGGCGCCGTCACCGACGACGTCTTCCGGACGACGGTCGATCGCCTCCTGGCGGAGGCGGCCTCCCCATGAGCCGCGTGAGGATCGCGGTCCTGGCGGCGCTGGCTCTGATCGGCTCGGTCGCGTCTCCTATCGCCGCGCAGACGGCCACGCCGGTGAGCGAGGACGCCGTGCACGACATCGCGTTGCAGCTCCGCTGCGTCGTCTGCCAGAACCTGTCGGTGGCCGACTCGCCCTCGGAGATGGCGAGCCAGATGCGCGCGATCATCCGCGAGCGGCTGGCGGCGGGCGAGAGCCCGACCGAGGTCCAGCGCTACTTCGTGGACCGCTATGGCGAATGGATCCTCCTCTCGCCGCCGCGTCGGGGATTCAACCTTCTCGTCTGGCTCCTGCCGCTCGCGGCCGTCGTCGTGGGGCTCGCCACCGCGGGCGCTCTGGTGTGGCGTTGGACCCGCCGACGTCGGGGGGTTCGCCCGCCGCCGGTGACGGTCGACGCGGCGATGAGCGAGCGGATCCGCCGCGAGCTGGAGAGCGGGTCGTGATCGGCGCCGGGGTCGCCGTCGTGGCTCTCGTCGTCGGCGTGCCCGCCCTCGTGTTCGTGCTCTGGCCGCTCCTGGGTCAGGACCGGCGCGGGCGCACATTCCTTCCGTTGCCGCCTGACCGGCGGCAGGAGCTCTCCGAGGAAAAGCGCGTCGCCCTCGCCGCCATCCGCGAGCTCGAGTTCGAGCACGCGGCCGGGCACGTGTCGGACGCCGACTTCGCCGAGCTCCGCGCCCGCTACGAGGGCGAGGCCGCGGCGATCCTCACCGAGCTCGACCGGCTGGGTCCCGCCGCGCCGCCGCCGCCGGAGCCGCGCCGCTCGGCATGGCGGCATCCAGCGGCCCTCGCGGCCGCCGCGGTGCTGCTGGTCGCCTTCGGCATCGCCGTGGGCGCCGGCATCGTGCGGTACACCGAGCCCGACCCGATGGCCGGCCGGCCTTCTCCGGGCTCGCGTCCGCTCGCCGAGCTCCCGCGCGAGGCGCCCGGCGGCGACGCCGCGCCCGGCGCGAGCAACGCGCCCGCGATTGCGCCCGGCCGGCCTATCCCGCCCGAGATGCTTCGCGGGATGCTGCAGGCCGCGCGCTCGAGCCTGGCGCAGGGACGCTACAGCGAGGCGATCGCTGCGTATCAGGCCGTTCTCAAGCGCGATCCGAACAACGTGGACGCGACCACGCACCTGGGGCTGATCCTCGCGGTCGGCGGGGGGCCCGAGCACGCCGACCGCGCGCTCGAGATCTTCGATCGCGCGCTGGCGATCGATCCGAGCTACCTGCCAGCGCTCCTGTATCGCGGCCAGGTGCTCTACGAGGCCAAGCACGACGTCGCCGGGGCCGTCCGGTCCTGGGAGAAATTCGTCGCGCTGGTGCCGCCGGGCGAGGATCGGGACCGGGTCGCGAAGATGATCCGCGACGCTCAGGCCGGGAAGTGACTCAGCGCCCCTCGGGAACCGCGAAGGTGCGGTCGTGCTTCAACGGAACCGCCAGATACTCGCGCTGCTGGTAGACGATCAACGGCCAGTTCCACCGCACCCTGACCTCGAGCGTCCTGCCCTCGTCGCTCACCGAGATCGCGCGCTCGTCGACGGCGATGCCGCTCGCCGCCACCTTCCTGGCGATGTCGTCCTTCACGCGACCGGCGCGGTCTTGCCGGTCAGTGCGCGACGCGCGCTCGTTGACGACCTCCTCGACCACGCTGGTGACCTCGAGATAGGACCACACGGCCATCGCACCGGTGTAGAACACGTAGACACAGCCGATCGCGACCAAAATCCAGAAGAGGGCCTTCATCCGGCGGCACTGGGAAGATAGACCCAGATCTTGGCCGCGGCCGGCAAGCCGAGCGCGATGATCTGGCCGTCGCCGGACGCCGTGATCGTCCCGGCCCAGGGTGCGACCTCGGTGATCTTCAAGCGCCGGCCCGGGCGGACGTCGTTCTTCCAGAGGTGCTCGAGGAGCTTCTTGTCGGCTTCGGCCTCTTCCGTGATGCGCTCGACCACGACGGTCGTCCCTTCCTTCGCCTGGGCGAGCGGAAACGGCTCGACGCGGGGCGGCTTGGCCATCCCGGGGATCGGGTTGCCGTGCGGGCACGTGCTCGGCATGCCGAGAAGCTCCGCGAGGCGGTCCTCGACCCGGGGCGAGAGCGCGTGCTCGAGGCGATGTGCCTCCTCGTGGGCGTCGGTCCAGTTGAGCCCGAGCGTGTCGGTGAGCCAGCGCTCGAGGAGACGATGACGGCGCGCCATGACCTCGGCGATCTGTCGCCCCTTGCTGGAGAGCACGAGCTGTTTGCCGCGCCCGATCTTCACGTAGCCGCCGCGCGCGATGCGGTGGATCGCCTCGGTCACCGCCGGAGCGGAGATTCCCATGTGCTTGGCGAGCCGAGCCCCGATCACCGGCTTGCCGCTGCTCCCCAGATCGTAGATCGCCGCGAGATAGTCCTGGACCGAAGCCGTCGTGGCTCGGGTCTCGACCGCGACTTTCAGGACCGAGGATCGTGGCATGTTTGAGTCTCTCGCGCGAGCTCTCGACCGGTCGCCCGGCAGTATAACGTCACTCTGACTCGGGCAGCAAGGCAGCCCCAACACCCCGAGCCGGCGGTGTTATGCTTCGGGACATGACGCGGGCCGACGCCGCGCAGCGCATCACCGAGCTGCGCGAGCAGATCCACCACCACGACTATCTGTACTACGTCGAGGCACGGCCCGAGGTCTCGGACGCCGAGTACGACGCTCTCATGCGCGAGCTCCGGGAGCTCGAGGCGAGCTTTCCCGACCTCGTCACCGCGGACAGCCCCACCCAGCGCATCGGCGGGGCGCCGACCGATATCTTCAAGCCGGTCGAGCACCACGACGCCATGCTCTCGCTCGACAACGCGACCTCGCCGGACGACCTGCGCGAGTTCGAGGCCCGGATCGGCCGCGCGCTGCCGGGCGCCGCGTTCACGTACGTGTGCGAGCCGAAGATCGACGGCCTGGGGATCGCGCTGCTCTACGAGCACGGCCGCTTCGTCCGGGGCGCGACGCGGGGCGACGGGCGCGTGGGCGAGGACATCACGCCGAACCTTCGAACGATCCGGTCGATTCCGATGGTGCTGCGGGGCGCGCTGGCGGCCGCCCCGGTCATCGAGGTGCGCGGCGAGGTGTTCATGCCGCGCGAAGAGTTCGCCCGGCTCAACCGGAGCCTGGAGGAAGCGGGAACGCCGACGTTCGCGAATCCGCGGAACGCCGCGGCGGGCGCGGTGCGCCAGAAGGACCCTTCGGTCACCGCGCGCCGGCCCCTCGACATCTTCCTCTATCACCTGAGCCGCGCCAACTCGCTCGGCTTCGCCTCCCACTGGGATGTCCTCGAGGCGCTACGGGCCGCCGGGTTCAAGACCAACCCGCGGGCCGAGCGCTGCGCGGATCTCGGCGCGGTCATTGCGGCCTGCGAGAAGCTCGAGCGGGATCGCGATGCGCTCGGGTACGACGCCGACGGCGCGGTGGTCAAGGTCGAATCACTCGATCAACAGCGGCGCCTCGGCTCGACGACCCACCACCCGCGCTGGGCCATCGCGTTCAAGTTCGCGGCGCGCCAGGCGACGACCGTGATCGAGGCGATCGAGGTCAACGTGGGCAAGACCGGCGCCCTCACGCCCACCGCCAAGCTCACGCCCGTAGAGCTGGCGGGCGTGACGATCCGCAACGTGAGCCTGCACAACGAGGACGAGATCCGCCGCAAGGATATCCGCGTGGGCGACACGGTCCTGATCGAGCGCGCGGGCGACGTGATCCCCTACGTCGTGCAGGTCGTGCTCGCCAAACGGCCGGAGCAGAGCCAGCCGTTCACGTTTCCGTCGGCGTGTCCGGCCTGCGGGGGCGCCACCGCCCGCGCCGAGGGCGAGGCGTACTGGCGCTGCCTCAACAGCGCCTGCCCGGCTCAGCTCAAAGAGCGGCTGCGCCACTTCGGATCGCGGCGCGCGATGGACATCGAGCACCTCGGCGACAGCACGATCGAGCAGCTGGTCGACACCGGACGCGTGAAGGACTTCGCCGACCTCTACACCTTGACGTCGAACGAGGTCGCCGAGCTCGACCGGTTCGCCGAGAAATCGGCCGAGAACCTCGTCGCGGCGATCGCGGCGTCCCGTACGCGCGGCCCTGCGCGCCTGCTCAACGCGCTCGGGATCCGGCTGGTCGGCGAGCGCGTCGCTCAGGTGCTGGCGGCTCGTTTCGGCAGCCTCGAGCGCATCGCCGCCGCCTCCGAGGCCGAGCTGGCCGACGTGCACGGCATCGGTGATGAGATCGCGCACTCGATCGCGGCGTTCTTCCGGGATCCGACGAACCGGCGACTGATCGAGCGGCTGGCGCGGGCCGGCGTCGTCACGAGCGCGCCGGTCGCACCGGAGGGCCCCAAGCCGCTGGCCGGCAAGACCCTCGTCCTGACCGGCTCGTTGCCGACGCTCTCGCGCGAGGCCGCCCGCGAGCTGATCGAGCGGCACGGCGGCCGCGTCGCCTCCTCGGTCTCGAAGAAGACTCACTACGTCGTCGTCGGCGAGGCGCCCGGCAGCAAGGCGGACGACGCCCGCCGCCTGGGGGTGACGGTGCTCGACGAAGCCGGATTGCTCGAGCTGGTTCGCCTATGAGACGCCGCGGCGCGCGAGTCGCGCTGGCCCTCGCCACCCTGATCGTGGCGGGCTGTCTCGGGAAGACGACCGACTCGACCGCGCCGCTCGACATCCTGAGTCCGGGCAAGTGGGTTCCGCTCGCCCCGATGCCGACGGCGCGTCAGGAGGTCGCGGTCGCGACGCTCAACGGCCGCGTGTTCGTCATCGGTGGCTTCGGTCCAGACAACGAGGCCGTTGGCACGGTCGAGGTCTACGATCCCGCGTCCGACCGCTGGGAGACGCGGACCCCCCTCCCCGCCCCGACGCACCACGCGGCCGCCGCCGTCATCGAGGGCCGGCTCTACGTGGTCGGCGGCTACAGCGGTGGGCGCGTGAGCTGGACCCCGCTGCGCACCGTCTACGAGTACGACGAGGCGCGCAGCTCGTGGGCGACTCGAGCGCCGCTCCGGCAGGCGCGCGGCGGGCTCGCGGTGGTCGCGCTCGGAGGCCGCCTGCACGCGGTCGGAGGCAGCGGCGATAGCGCGAGCGCGGCGCACGAGGTGTACGAGCCCATTCCCGACCGGTGGACCGATGCGCCGCCGATGCCGACCGCGCGCGATCACCTCGCGGCGGTCGCGTTCCAGGGGAAGCTCTGGGCGATGGGCGGGCGCACGTCGTTCGTCGGCACCCAGTTCGCGACCGTCGAGATCTTCGATCCCGCCGCCAATCGCTGGTCGACCGGCACACCGCTGCCGACCGCTCGCGGCGGGCTCGCCGCCGCCGTGCTCGGCGACCGCGTCTACGTCTTCGGCGGCGAAGCGCCGCTTCGCATCTTCAGCGCCAACGAGATGTGGGAGGTCGCCGGCAATCGGTGGCTCGGCAAGGATCCGATGCGTACGCCGCGGCACGGTATCGGCGCGGCGGCGGTCGGCAACCGGATCTACGTGCCGGGCGGCGGCATGCAGCCGGGCTACGCGAGCACCAACGTGAACGAGGCGTACGTGCCGTGAGCGCCCGCCGGCTCGCGTCACTCGTCCTCGCCGCACTCGCCCTGTGGCCGGCGCCGCTCCTCGCGGGCCCGACGCGCGACGAGGCGCTCCGAGCGCTCGACACGGCCAACGTGGACAGCCGCCGTCAGGGCGCTCGGGCGCTCGGCGAGACCGGTCTCATGGCCGACCTGCCGAAGCTCGCCGCGGTGCTCCGCGATGCCGACCCGCTCGTCCGGGAGCTCGCGGAGAACGCGATGTGGCAGGTGTGGAGCCGATCGGGCGACGCGACCATCGACCGGCTCTTCGCGACCGGCCTGGAGCAGATGCAGGCTCGCCAGGGCGAGGAGGCCGTCGAGACGTTCAGCGAGATCATCCGGCGCCGGCCGGATTTCGCGGAAGGGTGGAACAAGCGGGCGACGGTCTACTATCTGCTGGGCGAGTACAAGAAGTCGCTCGCCGACTGCGACGAGGTGGTGAAGCGCAACCCGTATCACTTCGGCGCGCTCAGCGGCTACGGGATGATCTACATACAGCTCGACCAGCCGGCGACCGCGCTCGAGTACTTCGAGCAGGCGCTCCGCGTGAATCCCAATCTCGAGTCGACCCGACAGACGATCGAGATCCTCAAAACCCTGCTGATCCAGCGCCGAAAGGATACCATCTGATGATCGACGCCCTCAAGAAGATCTCCAGCCCGAGCGTGGCCAACGCGATCGAGACGTTCAACGTCCGCCCGCGCAATCAAGGCAACATGTCGTCCGAGATCCGCACCTTGTTCCCCGAACTCGGGCCGCTCGTCGGGTACGCGGTCACGGCGGTGATCCGCGCGGAGCCTCAGCCGCTGGAGGGGCACCGCGCCTCGACGTTCGGCTGGTGGGACTACGTGCTCTCGATCCCGGCGCCGCGCGTGATCGTCGTGCACGACCTCGACGAGCCGCGAGGCCAGGGCGCCCAGTGGGGCGAGGTCCAGGCCAACATCCATCGGGCGCTCGGCTGCGCCGGCGTCATCACGGACGGCTCCGTGCGCGACCTCGACGAGGTGAGGGCGCTCGGCTTCCAGTTCGCCGCGGCGCACGTCTCGGTCTCCCACGCGTACGTGCACATGGTGGACTTCGGCTTACCGATCAAGGTCGGCGGGCTCTGGGTGAAGCCCGGCGATCTCGTTCACGCCGACCAGCACGGCGCCGTCACGATCCCGGCCGACATCGGGGGCAAGATCCCAGAGGCGGTCACGAAGGTCGAGGCGGACGAGCGCAAGATCATCTCGGTCTGCCAATCCCCGAACTTCACCGCGGACGCCCTGAAGCAGCTCTACAAGCAGATCCGCCCGGGCACGTACTGAGCTCGCGTCGACCGGCGCCTGGCTCGGACTGTTCACGCACGCTGCGGCCGTCGTCGTGCAGGCGGCACTCCTCGAGGTCGACGGAAAATTCGCGAAAGGAGGGCGGAGCGGCAGAAGTGGGCGAGCCCTGGGCTGAGAACCGGGGCTATCAGGGGGATTCCCGCGGGGAATCCCGTTAAAACGACGCGGCCTTCCTGAAACTTCAGACCGCGGGCCGGCGGAGCGCCGCCGGCCGAAATTCTCGGGTGCGGCTCGGACCGTTCGAAGCCCTAGCGGCTTGCGTTGGACTGGACGATCGTCGGACTCGCGGTGACAGGAATTCGAAGTCGCCGCACCAGCTCGTACAGCGCGCTCTTGCCGCCACGGTAGCCGACCGCGCGTGCGCGCCGGAGCACTTCGGCCCCAGACAGCGTCGGCGCCTCACGCAGCCATTCCTCGATCTGAGGTGCGAACGGAGCCACCGTCGATGGGCGGCCTACGCCACGCGGCTGTTGCCACGTGCGAGAAGGGCTGCCGTTGACCGACTCATTGACCGCCGTTCCATTGACCGACATGTCTGAATCCTCCTGCCGTACCGGAAACAGCAAATCCGATACCGAGTGACATGCCTGGCCGTTTTACTAGATTTTCAAGCTACTTAGGGTATTGGGCCGGATTGGGCCCTGGTATGGAATTGACCACATGGATCACTCTCGATCCAGATATTCCGTGATCGGAGTAGATCGGCGAATCGATCAGTTCGTGACCGGCGTCTAAGTTCGAGCCGAACCGTCGCGGCGCAGCTTGTACTCGACCGAGTCCACGAGCGCCTGCCACGACGCTTCAATAATGTTGTCGGCCACGCCGACGGTGCCCCACGTCTCGTCGCCGTCGCCCGAGGTGATCAACACGCGGGTCTTGGCCGCGGTCCCCTTCGACTCGTCCAGGATGCGTACTTTGTAGTCGAGGAGCTTCATGGTCTTGAGGTTCGGATAGAACTCCTCGAGGGCCTTGCGGAGCGCGTGGTCGAGCGCATCGACGGGACCGTTGCCCGACGCCGCGGTGTGCTCGAGCATGCCCTTCACGCGCACCCGCACCGTCGCCTCCGCGACGGGCTCCTGATCCGTGTTCTGTTCCTCGACGATGACCCGATATGCCTCGAGCACGAAATACGGCCGGTGACGGCCGAGCGCCCGCTCCATCAAGAGTTCGAACGAGGCCTCGGCGCCCTCGAACTGGAATCCCTGGTCTTCGAGCGCCTTGAGCCGGTCGAGGATCCGGCGGGAGTCCGGGGTGTCGTGATCGAGGTCGATGCCGTACTCGCGCGCCTTCCAGAGAATGTTCGCCTTGCCCGCCAGCTCCGAGACCAGCACGCGCCGCCGGTTGCCCACCGCCGCGGGGTTGATGTGCTCGTAGGTCTCCGGGTGCTTCTGGACCGCCGACACGTGCATGCCGCCCTTGTGCGCGAAGGCCGAGTCGCCCACATAAGGCTGCGAGGACCAGGACTTGCGGTTGGCCAGCTCCGACGCGAAGCGCGAGACGTCGCGGAGCTCGCGCAGGTTGGGCTCGGGAATGCAGTCGAGCCCCATCTTCAAGATCAGGCTCGGGATGATCGACACGAGGTTCGCGTTGCCGCAGCGCTCGCCGAAGCCGTTGAGCGTCCCCTGCACCTGGCCGACGCCCTCGGCGACGGCGGCGAGCGAGTTCGCGACGGCGCACTCGGCGTCGTTGTGCACGTGGATCCCGAGCGGCACCCGCACCTGCTTCTTCACCTCGGCGATCATCGCCACCAGCTCGCCCGGCAAGGTCCCACCGTTGGTGTCGCAGAGGACGAGCCAGTGGGCGCCGGCGGCCTCCGCCGCGCGCAGGGTGGCCAGCGCGTAGTCGCGGTTGGCGCGGAAGCCGTCGAAGAAATGCTCGGCGTCGAAGAGCACCTCGTCCATCCGCGGCCGGAGGAACGCGATCGTGTCGCCGATCATCGCGAGATTCTCGGCGAGGGTCGTGCCGAGCGCCTCGGTCACGTGGAAGTCCCACGACTTGCCGACGATCGTCGCCACCGGCGTCCCGGCGTCGAGCAGCGCCTGCATGTTCGCGTCCGCCTCCGGCGTGGTCCCGGCGCGGCGGGTCATGCTGAAGGCGGCGAGCCTGGCGTGCTTGAGCGTGACGTCCTGCATCCGACGGAAGAATCGAAGGTCTTTCGGGTTCGAGCCCGGCCACCCGCCCTCGATGTAGTGGATGCCCAGCGCGTCGAGCCGGGTCGCGAGGCGGACCTTGTCTTCCATCGAGAACGACACGCCTTCGCCCTGGGTGCCGTCGCGGAGCGTGGTGTCGTAGATCTTGATCAGGCGGCGCATGGCGGACTTCGATCATGCGCCTCGGGTGGACGCGGTGTCAACACTCGGGAGGCTGTCAGACCGCGCCCTGGGCGCGCAGGCGATCGATCGCGGGCTTTTTGAGCCCGACCAGGCTTCGAAGGATCGCGTCCGTGTGCTGGCCGATGAGGGGCGGCGGCGCGACGGCCGCGCCCGGTGTCCCGTGCAAGCGCACCGGCACGCCCATCACGGTCACCTTCTTGGCCCGGGGATGCGGCAGCGACACGATCATGCCGCGGGCCTTGAGGTGCTCGCTCTCGCACACCTCGGCGACGGACTTGATGAGGCCGGCCGGGATGCCGGCGCCTTCGAACTGCTTGATCCATTCCGCGGCGCCTCGCGTGCCGAGGATCTCGTTCAGCAGCGGCACGAGCGTGTCGCGGTTCTGGACCCGCTTGGCCTCGGCGTCGTAGCGCGGGTCGGTGGCGAGCTCGGGACGCCCGAGCGCGGCGCAGCACTTGGTCCACAGCGAGTTGTTCGCGACGCCCAGCACGAGGAACGCGTCGGCGGCGCGGAACACCTCGTAGGGCACGATCGAGGGGTGGGCGTTGCCGCGACGGGTCGGGCGCGCGCCGGTGCCGAAGTAGATGCCGGCCTGATAGGTGAGGAGCGCGGCCATCACGTCGAGCATCGAGATCTCGACCTTCTGGCCGCGACGGGTCCGGGTTCGCGCGAGCAGCGCCAGGACAACGCCGTGGGCCGCCGACATGCCGGCGACCAGATCGGCGATCGAGTTGCCCACCTTGACCGGCGGGCCGTCGGCGAAGCCGGTGAGGTCCATGACGCCCGACTCGGCCTGGATCACGAGGTCGTACCCCGCGCGGTGGGCCTCGGGGCCGGACTCGCCGAACCCCGAGACCGAGCAATACACCAGGCGCGGGTTCAGGCGGGCGAGCGCCCGGTACCCGAAGCCGAGCTTGTCCATGGTGCTGGGACGGAAGTTCTCGAGCAGGACGTCGGTCTTCTTCACTAGCTTGCGGAGAATCTCGCATCCGGCCGGCGATTTCAGATTCAGCGTGATGCTCTTCTTGCTGCGGTTCACCGACATGAAGTACGTCGACTCGCCCCCGACGAACGGCGGCCAGCTGCGTGTGTCGTCGCCCTTGCCGGGCTCCTCGACCTTGATCACCTCGGCGCCCATGTCGCCGAGCATCATCGCGCAGAAGGGGCCCGCGAGGACGCGGGTGAGGTCGAGCACGCGAACGCCGGCCAGCGGTCCCTTAGCTTTCGCCACGGAGTCGTCCTTTCCAGGCGCGCTTCGCCAGGCTCTGCGCGATCGCGCTCATGCGCTCGCCGGCGCGGCCGGCGCGGCGCCAGAAGAGCCGCGCGCGGTCGAGCGCGCCGAGGTGCGAGAAGTAGTAGATGTTGCCGACCGCCTCGATGGCCACCCACGAGCCGATCTTGAGTCCCTGCGTCTTGTCGCCGTGGCAGACGAGCCGCGCGCCCCCGACCAGGTCGACCAGCGCGATGTGAAGCGGCGAGCGAAATCCCTCGGGCGGCGACAGCAAGGTGGTGAACGAGACGACCTCGCCGCCGCCCATCACCGAGGTCGGCGTCATCTCGACGGGATGGCGCGGACACCAGCGCGAGGGCGGCGCCGCAACGAGCCGGCACTGCGGACAGCGGGAGGCGGCGAGATGCTCGATCATGTGTAGCGGGGTCCGTGAGGCCGGCTTGGACCGAGGGTGGCCTGAGATAGAAGCGGCGTGGCTCCGCACCCCCGACCAACCCTCGTCGTTTTGATGGTCGTTTTGCTGGCCGTTTTGCTGGTCGCTCCCGTTGGGCTCATCGGGACTCCAAAATCGTGACCCAGTTGTTGGTGCCCGGGCCGCCGATCGATTGCGCCAGCGCGACGCTACACTGCACCTGACGCCTGGGTACAGATCCGGTCAGCTGCCAGAAGCATTCGACCATCTGCGCCAGTCCCGTCGCCGCGAGTGGATGGCCCCGCGCCTTGAGCCCTCCCGACGGGTTGATGGGCAGCCGCCCACCCAGCGCGGTCTCACCATCAAGCGTGGCCGATCCGGCTTTCCCGGGAGGAAAGAGCCCGATGTCCTCGAGCGAGATGAGCTCGAACGGGGCGAACGCGTCGTGGATCTCGGCGACGTCGACGCGCTCGGGGCCGAAGCCGGCCATGGCGAACGCCGCGCTCGCCGCCGCCTGGGTGGCCCTGAAGCTCGTGAGGCTTTCGCGGTGCCGGAGGGCGAGCGCGTCGGTCCCCTGCCCGACGCCCGCCACGCGCACGGTCGTGCGCTCCGCCGTCAGCACGATCGCGGCCGCGCCATCGGAGATCGGACAGCAGTGGAAGAGCCGCAACGGGTCGGCGACCATCCGGCTGCCGAGGACCATCTCGGGCGTGATCTCTTCGCGGAAGTGGGCCAGCGGATTGCGGGCGCCGTTCGCGTGGTTCTTCACGGCGACCTGCGCGATCTCGCGCTCGGTGACCCCCCGCGCCATCAGGGCGCGGGTGACGAGCGCCGCGAACGCCGGCATCGTCGTGCCGTACGAGCGCTCGTAGGGATCGAGCGAGCGCCCGATCAGCTCGGACACCTTCGGCGTCGGCAGATGCGTCATCTTCTCGCCGCCGACCACGACGACCGTGTCGGCCAGTCCCGAGGCGATCTGCGCGAAGCCGGCGTAGAACGCCGCCGCGCCCGACGACGTCGCCGTCTCGACGCGCACGACGGGGACGTTCGCGAAGCCCATGTGGGTGGCGACGTTGGAGGCGAAGTTGCCGTCGCCCAGGAACTCCTCGGGGTTCATGGTCGCGACGACGATCGAGTCGGGTAGCTCGCGATCGGCGCTCTGGAGCGCCCCGTGCGTGGCGACGGCCATCAGATCCTGCAACGGGTCCTGAAGCCGGCCGACGCGGGTCATGTCGGCGCCGGCGATCCACACGTCACGCATGGCGGCCCACAGATTGCCGGGCGGGTCGCCAAAGGTCAACTTCTACGCGGCCGGTCTCCTCCGCCGGGGAGGCGGCGGCGGCGCCGCGACGCCGAGGTCGCGGATGAGGCGCAGCAAGTACGTCCGCTGCAGCCCCAGCGCGCGCGCCGCGTGCGTGCGGTTGCCGCGCGCCTGATGAAGCGTCGCTTCGATCAGCCGCCGTTTGAAGTCGGACACCGCGCCGTGATAGCCGATCGTCGAGGACGAAGCTGTCGGAGTCGGTCCAGGCATGGAGTTCATGGCATGACAGACCGGCAACCGGCGTGCCAGTCACGAACGAGCGGTTTTGCAGAAGAATCAGGCCCGCCGCACTCCGCGGAATGCCCTGCGGGCCTGGCGCGCTGCTGTTGGACGTGTGCAGCTAGGCCTTGGTGGCCGGCTTGACTCCGGGATTGTCCTTGAAGAACTTCTTGTTGAGCTCGATGTAGCTCTTCCACTGATCGGGCGTCTCGTCTTCCGCGAAGATCGCCTTGACCGGGCACACAGGCTCACAAGCGCCGCAGTCGATGCACTCGTCCGGGTGGATGTAGAGCATCGTCTCGCCTTCGTAGATGCAATCCACCGGACACACCTCGACGCAGGCCTTGTCCTTCACGTTGATGCACGGCTCGGCGATGATGTACGGCATCAAGTCCTCCCGCTAGCGAGCGCTATTCGCGGCGCTGAATTTCCCGCGAAGCCACCGGCCTTTGTACCCGAATCCGCACAATGTGTCAAGCATTCCGCTGAGTTGGCGGCGCTTGCGGCGCGCGCCGCGCCTTCTCACTGGGCCCGGAGACGAGGATCTAGCGCGTCGCGCAACGAGTCGCCGAACAGATTGAAGGCGAACACGGCGAGGCTGATCGCGAGCCCGGGGAACACCGCCATCCACGGCGCCGACTCGGCGAACTGCACGGCGGCGCCGCGCAGCATCAACCCCCACGCCGGCGTCGGCTCGGAGACCCCGAGGCCGAGAAACGTGAGCGACGCCTCCGCCAGGATCGCCTGGCCCAGATACGCCGTGAGCATGATCAAGTACGGCGCCATGACGTTCGGCAGCATGTGGCGCAGGATGATCCGCCGATGGCGAAACCCGGCTGCGCGTGCCGCGTCGACGTACGGCATCTCGCGGATCGCCAGGGCGCTCGAGCGCGACACCAGCGCCGCGCGCGGGATCATCGGAATCGCGATCGCCACGATGACGTTGACGATGCCGGTGCCGAGGATCGAGACGACGGCGAGCGCCAGGATGATCAGCGGGAACGCGAGGAAGATGTCCATCACCCGCTGGACGAGCAGATCGACCTTACCGGCGAAGTACGCGCTGGCGACGCCGATCACGGCGCCGATCGTCGCGCCCAGGAGCGCGCACGCGAAGCCCACGAGCATGGCCGTGCGCGAGCCATAGATGATGCGCGAGAGCACGTCGCGGCCGAACGCGTCGGTGCCGAGCCAGTGCGCCGCCGACGGCCGCGCCAGCATCGCGCCGTAGTCGGTGGCCAGCGGGTCGTACGGCGCGATCACGTTCGCGCTGACGCCGACCACGATGTTGACGACGACGACAATGGCACCGATCGCGCCCAGGGGGCGCTGACGGCAGAACTCCCCGACCGCCGCGAGCCAACGGCGGCGCCGGGTGGCCTCGGGGATCTCGGCGGCGACATCGACGGGACGACCGATCGCCATTTAGCGGAACCTGATTCGCGGGTCGAGCCACGCGTACGCCAGGTCGACCAGGAAGTTGACGAAGATGAAGACGAACGCCACCAGCATGACGAGCGCCTGCGTGAGCGTGTAGTCACGGTGGCCGACCGCTTCCACGAAGAGCATGCCGAGGCCGTTCAGGTTGAATACCTGCTCGGTGACGACGAGCCCGCCGATGAGGAAGGCGAACTCGAGGGCGATCACCGTGAGCACCGGGAGCATGGCGTTCTTCAGCGCGTGGCGCGACAGGATGAGCTTCTCCCAGAGCCCCTTGGCGCGGGCGGTGCGGATGTAATCCTCGCGCAGCACCTCGAGCATCGCCGAGCGCGTCATGCGCGTCGCCACCGCCGAGTAGCGGTAGCCGACCGCGAGCGCCGGCCAGATCAGCTGCGCGAGGTTCTGGACCGGGTTGACCCAGAACGGCGTGTAGACCATCGGCGGCAGCCATTTGAAGACGATCAGGAGTCCCAGGATGAACACGATGCCGAGCCAGAACGACGGCGTCGCCAGCCCGGCGATCGACATGACGCGCACGGTGTAGTCGATCCACGTGTCCTGGCGAAGGGCCGCGATCACCCCGAGCGGGATGGCCAGGAGGATCGCGACGATCGTCGCCATGATCGCGAGCTGGAGCGAGAGCGCGAAGCGCAGCCGGATCTCCTCCGTGATCGGCGCGCCCGTCCACATGGACGTCCCGAAATCGAGCCGCAGGAGCCCGCCGATCCAGGTGAGGAACTGCTGCCCGATCGGCTTGTCCAGGCCGAGCCGGGCGCGCTCCGTGTCGAGGTTCTCCTTCTGCGCGTAGGCGCTCTCCCCGGCGAAGCGTAGCTCGACGATGTCGCCGGGCACGATCCGCATCAGGAAGAAGATGATCACGGCGACGCCGAACAGGGTCGGGATCATCAGGAGCAGCCGCTTGACGATGTACTTGGTCACGCCGCCGCGCCCCCTACTCGCTCAGCCACACGCCGTCGAGCTGGTTGTTGACGAAGTGGCTGGGCGTGATGGTCCAGCCGCGGAGCCTGACGCTGTGCGGGATGATCCGGTGCCACTGCAGCGTGTACGCGTAGTGGGCTTCTTCGTCCAGCAGCCGGCGCTCGAACTCGCGGACCCACTTCTTCCGCTCCTCGTAGTCGAGCGCGCGGCTCTGCTTCTGATAGAGATCGTCCAGGGTTCGGTCGACGTAGCGGCCGTAGTTGTTGCCGCTGATGTCCATCGACTGGAACTTGTAGAGGTCGAGGTCGGGATCGACCGCGTAGCTGCACTGCGTGTCGACGGCGACCTCGTAGTTGCCCTCGCGCAGGTCGGCCTGCCACTTCTGCGACTCGATGAAGTCGTGCCGCGCCTGCAGTCCGACCTGCCGCCATTGATCCACGAGCCAGATGGCAACCGCCTCGTAGGGCATGGGGACGTTCCGGTTCTTCAGGCTGAACGAGAAGCCCTCGGGGACGCCGGCTTCCTTCAGGAGACGGCGCGCCTCGGCCCGCGACTTCGCGATGTCCGGCGAGTAGCCGGCGAGCTTCTCGAGCTCTGCCGGCGGCGTCGCGTAGGGCGTGCCCGGGAGCTGGACGCCGCCGACGCTCTTCACGATCGCGATCTTGGAGAGCGCCTGCGAGCCCTGGTACCGGTCGAGGGCCAGGGTGAGGGCCCGGCGCGCGCGCCGGTCACCCCACGGCTTCCTCTCGTGATTCATGCCGACCAGGAGCACGCAATCCCACGGGCTCTCCTGCACCGTCACCTTCGGGCCGAGCGCCTGCACGATGCTGTCGCGCTCCGCAGGCGTGAAGCCGCGGAACTGGACGTGGGCCCGCTCGCCGCGGACCGCCGCCACCTCGGCGCTGCCGTCCTTGACCACCAGCGCGCGATAGCCGTCGAGGTACGGCTTGCCCTTGTCCCAGTAGTTGGGGTTCTTCTTGCCGGCCCAGTAGGCGCCCTTCACGTGCTCGACGAAGATGAAGGCGCCGCTGCCCATGACGTGGGTCTCGTACCAGTGCATGTCCTTGGCGAGGATGTCCGCCTTGTAGATCCAGTTGAACGGCGAGGCCAGCGCGGTGATGAGCGAGGCCGCCGGCCACTTGAGACGCAAGACGATCGTGGTCGGATCGGGCGCCTCGATCGCCTCGATCGCCGTGTACTGGCCCTTGCGGAACGAGATCACGTCCGCGGGCGGGTTGACGATCTTGTCGTACGACGCCTTCACGTCCTTCGACGTCAGATCGCTGCCGTCGTGGAATTTCACGCCGCGACGAATCTTGAACGTGTAGGTCCGGCCGTCCTTGGCGATCGTCCACGATTCGGCGAGGTCGCCGATCACGTGGGTGCCCGTGCGGTCGGTCGGATCGAACCGGAGCAAGGTGCTGTAGACCGGCGCGAGCGGGTGGATGAGCGCAAACGTCCCCTCACGGTGGCCGTCGTAGGACGCGGGCTCCGTCGGGACGACGTACACGAGCTCGCCGCCGTAGCGCGGGCGGTCCTGGGCGTCGGCGCCGCGGCCGGCGAGCAACACCGCCAGTGGTATGGCGGCAAGCACGAGGAGACGGCGCGGCGCCACGGCGGCGCCGAGCCGGCGGGACAAGGTCATCGAGGTCACTCCGCGAGCCAGACAGTGTCGAGCTGCTGGTTCAGGTAGTGGCTCGGGGTGATCGTCCAGCCCTTCACCTTCGAGCTGTGGGGAATGATCCGATTCCACTGAAGCGTGTAGAGGTAGTGCGCCTCCTCGTCCACGAGTCGGCGCTCGAGCTCGCGGATATACTTCTTGCGCTCCTCGGCGTCCACCGCCTTGCCCTGCTTCTCGTAGAGCTCGTCGAGCACCGGGTCGGTATAGCGGCTGTAGTTCGCCGGGCTCTTGTCCTTCGACTGGAACTTGTAGAGGTCGAGGTCGGGCTCGACGATGTAGCCGCACTGGAAGTCCATCGCGACGTCAAAATTGCCACCGCGCAGCTCCGCGTAGTACTTGGCCGCCTCGATCACCTCTTGCTTCACGTTCAAGCCGACCTGTCGCCACTGATCGATCAGCCAGACGCCGACGGGCTCGTAGGGCATGGGGATACCGCGATTCTTGAATGTGAACGCGAAGCCGTCCGGAACCCCCGCCTCTTTCAGGAGCCGCTTGGCCTCGGCGCGGGACTTCGCGATGTCGCGTCCGTAGCCGGCGAGCTTCTCGAGCTCCGCCGGCGGTGTCGCGAACGGAGTTCCCGGCACCTGGACGCCGGCGACCTCCTTGACGATGGCGATCTTCGACAGCGCCTGCGAGCCCTGGTGGCGATCGAGCGCCAGGGTGAGGGCGCGCCTGATCCGCTTGTCGTCGAACGGCTTCCTCTCGTGGTTCATGGCCACGAGCAGAGCGCAGTCCCAGGGGCTTTCCTGCACCGTGATCTTCGAGCCAAGGGCCTGGACCAGGCTATCGCGCTCGGCCGGCGAGAAGCCCCGGAACTGGATGTGGGCCCGCTCACCCCGAACCGCCGCGACCTGCGCCGCGGAGTCCTTGATGAAGACCGCCCGGTATCCGTCCAGATAAGGTTTCCCCTTGTCCCAGTAGTTCGGGTTCTTCTTGCCGACCCAGTGCGAGCCCCGGACGTGCTCGACGAAGACGAAGGGTCCGGTCCCCATCACGTGGGTTTCGTACCAGCGCACGTCCTTCGCCAGGATGTCGGCCTTGTAGATCCAGTTCCACGGCGAGGCCAGCGACATGAGGAAGGAGCCCGACGGCCACTTGAGCCGGAAGACCACCGTGTAGGGGTCGGGCGCCTGGACGGCTTCGACGTCGAGGTACT
>QHTE01000028.1 GCA_003220685.1 Candidatus Rokuibacteriota bacterium | reverse complement strand
CGGATCGCTTTGTTGACTGGGGAGGCTGGCGCGGGTGGTCGAGCGCCTCGGTTGCCAGTTGGCGAGCGGGGGGATCGCGGTGATCTCTTCATCGCTACGCTACGCTCCCGCCTACTCGCCCCAACACATCACTGCACCGGCAGGCGGGTATGACAACGGTGCGACGGGAAAATGTCAAGCCTTCGTTCGCTCAGATTACACGCGGGTTCGCCCCTTCTCGGTGCGCGCGCCCCAGTCGAATAGAGGAACTTTCACGCCTGTGCTCGCGGACGCGCGACGGACCGTCGCGTTTTGCGGACTCTAACCGCGGGACCGCATCCAGCCGTCGAATTCAGTGCTTGTGGATGACGGTGGACATGTGGACAAGGCTGTGGGCGCTTTCCCGCAATCGCATCCAGGCGCTCCGCACCCACCGAAGCGCGAGTGATCCTTACGTCCCGGCAACCAATAGGGCAAGCGTTAAGGGGTCCCTCAGGAGTCAAGCTGAGTCTCGAAGGAGCGCCTTCAGACCGTACTGGATGCCACCGTTGTCGCCCGTCTGCAAGGCTCGCGTGCTGCCGGGAGCGATGCCCGCGGTCGTGCCCCACACCGCTGTGGCGAGGTCGGGGTCGCCGCAGCGCGTGGCGTTCGGGTTGGTCACCGGGTCGTAGACGAGAGCGGCAGGCAGCCGACAATTGTTGCGGGGCGCGCCCACCGGCACGATGGCCCCCGTGTCCTGGTTGATCACCAGGGTCGGCACGTAGTTGCCGGGCTTGTTGTTGAAGCCGAACGAATTGTTCCACGACTGGCAACCCCGGTGATCGAGGTGCCCATTAATGGCTGTCTTCTTCGCGTTGATCTGCGCCTGGGTCAGCCCGCCCGTCAAGGCCGTCCACTCCGGCCCGGCGTAGAAGTTCACCAACAGCACGCAATCGATCACCTCGAGGCCGGTCGTGATCGAATCCGGGTAATCGCAGCTCGGCTGTATGCCGTCGAGCAGACCCGGGAAGATCGACGCGGCCGTGTTCTGCTGGATCGAGCCGCCCGAGCACCCGTTGCCCACCGTGTAGAGGATCTCGCCGTAGGTGTCGACGATGTGCTCCTTCATCATCATCAGGGTTTCGGCGTTGAGAACACGATTCGAGTTGAACAGCGAGTCCGTGAGGCTGTTGTCCACGACCATGAAGCCGCGCGAAAGCGCCGCGTCGTCGGCCCAGTTCTGCTCACTGCGGAACTGCAGCCGCGGCTGCCCGGTGGACGCGCCGAAGGTGTAGACCACCTTGCCGTTCCACTGCGGCTGCGGCGCCAGGGGGGACCAGGGCTTGGCCGGATCGAACAGCACCGCGATGTCATAGATCCCGCGATTGATCGTTCCGCGCTCGACGCGCACGATGTACGGAACCGTCAGCCCGGTGGTCGTGGTGGTCATTGCCAGATCGGCCGGCAGCGGACTGGCGGGATTGTATGGCTTGAAGCAGTTGTTCGTCGGCGGCGGGCTCGGGTCTGGCAGCGCGTTCGAGCAACCCGGTGTGGTCGTGCGATAGAACAGCTTGTACTCGATGGCGATGTTGCACTGCGCGTCGACGGCGAAGGTCGTCAGCCCGCTCGCGTTCGATGCCGGCGTGTTCCCGGATTCGGGCACCGGCGTGGGCGTGGCGCAGATCCACGGCGTGGTCTGCGAGCCCAGCAGCACCGGGCCGCCGATCGGGTGGTTGAGGATCCGGAGCGTCGCCCTCGGCCGGCCGTTGCCGTTGCCGTTCGAGTCGGCGAGGAACTCGTTCTCGCCGACCACCAATCCCGTCAGCACGCCGCGCATCGTGCGGGCCGCTTCGTTGGTCTGAAACGCCGCGGTCACCTCGTGTCCGTTGAGCCACAGCGTGACCTTCTTCAGCGGCACGTTCTTGGGTACCCGCACCTCGACGAAGGCGTCCCCGCCGCTGATGAGATCGGCGCGGTTCGATAGCGTGACGATCTCGAAGTTGAGGGGAGTTGGCTCGGCATCCGTCACGACGAGCGTTGTCAGCAAGCACACCGATAGGAGCAAACTCAGAATCCTCATGGCGCCCCCCTCTGTCGATACTGGTCCGCTGCGGGGCGCCAGTAAAACCGATTTACCCGCGATTGGCAAGACTTTGCACGCACGTGAAGCGTGCCGCCAGAGAAGTGTAGAGGTGAGGGTCTTTAGTAATTCCTCTACTCTTATCGCGTATACGCCATTGCCGACTCGAGGCGAGGCAGCCAGAAGGTCATCTCCATAGCGGTAAAGGTCGACGGCAGCCGATAGGTGGCCACGGGCCTGCTCCTGCCGGCCGCTTTTGCGCGCAGAGCTCGCCGAAGCCGAGGTGGCAGTGGGCCTGGAGCGGGCGCATGCCGAGCTCCGTGGCCAGTGCGAGGGCCTCACGGTAGGAGTCTTCGGCTCGTTCGGCCTCTTGGGGATCGCGGCGCGCCGCCATCTCGCCATGGAGCTGCAGCAGCAATGCGCGGAAGCTCCGTTGTCTGGCGTCCGAGATCTTGAGGGCACGCTCCACGATCGCGTAGCGCCGATAAACGCTCTCGGTCTTGTGGCCGACCATCTTCATGGCCGCCGACCGCGGCCACGGTGATCTTGTCCACGCGCGGCGCGATGACGCGGCCCTCGACCGCGGCGCCCTCGCGTTGCTAGAGCCGGCGCCGGGCTTCTCGTTCCTTCTCGGTCTCGCTGGGCTCACCGCGCGGCGTAGCCGTTCCGCACGGCGCAAAGTGTCGTCTGCTACACTCCGGCCAGCCATCGCAACTGAGGTGCCCATGCGCCGGATCGGGCTCGCAGTCATTCTCGCGGTCAGTCTGTTTCTTGCGCCGCCCGGTATCGATGCGCAGCCGACGGGGAAGGTGTACAGGATCGGTTATCTCTCCATCGGGAGCCCGACGACGAGCACTACGACGAACAGGCCGGATGTGGACGCGTTCCGACAAGGACTGCGAGAGTCCGGCAGTGTGCCAATCGTCTTCAGCGGCGTGGCCGACCCCATCGGCGTGGGGTTGGTGCCGAGGCTCGCCCGTCCAGGCGGCAATATCACCGGCTTCACCACCAGCAACGTCGAGCTCAGTGGGAAACGGCTGGAGCTCCTCAGGGAGGCGGTGCCGAACCTGACCCACGTGGCGGTCTTCGTGAACCCGACGAATCCCCAGGCCCGCGGATTCCGCAGGGAAACCACGGCTGCCGCCGTTCCCCTGGGTCTCACGCTGGAGTTCATCGACGTTGCTGATCCAGGTCAACTGGCCCAGGGCGTTCGCGGCAATCACCTCGCAGGCACAGGCTCTTCTCATTCTGCCCGACCCGGTCATCGGCGCGGGAATGGCTCAGATTCGGATCGCGGAGTTGGCTCTCAAGATTCGACTTCCCACGATGGAACGCAGTCGCAGATTCGCCGACGCGGGCGGATTGATGAGCTACGGGACGAACCCCGAAGAACGCTGCCGGCTGGACTCGTGCGCCCTTCACCCGTGCGAGAGAAGGAGATCACCGATGGGGATGCATCTCGCTCTACTTCTTGCAGCCGTCTTCGCACTGTCTCCGCTCGATGGAGTCGCCGGAGAGAAGCAGATCGTTAGCGTCAAGGAACTCGCAGGGAATTGGCGGGGCTGGGTCACCGGAGAGCAGGGAGACGAACGCGCCACGATGATCGTCTCACCAGACGGAAGCTACAAAGCTTCGACCATCAGCGGTTCGACGACCGTGGGTACCTTCTATCTTCAAAACGGCAAGCTGCGATATCGCTCGTCGCGAACGACAGGGACGGCGAGCGTTTCCGAAGACAAGGGCAAGACCGTGCTCACGGTGATGCCTGAGGACCCCAACTATCGGACTGGCAGGGCCCAATACGAACGGCTCAAATAGTCAGACTCCCGGGGACGCCACTCAGTAGCTTTGTGAAGCTGAAAGGATCATCTTGACAACTTCTTGTCGATGACCGATAGTTCCTCCGCCTTTGGGAGAACTACCGACCTACTGGGGGAGCCGTCGCCAGTGAGTCGATTGTGCCGGTTGTCATCCCGGGCCCTTAGAGACGCTACTGAGGTCACCTCGTGTCGAAATACGCAGGCCTCAAGAACCAGCCGCTGAATCTGCAGCAGACGCCGATCGCCGTAGCAGTCGACGACCTGTGGTCCGAGAATGTTGCAGGCCTTGATCCGACTCGCTACAGTTCGCGGAACGACGCCACGTTCGCGAGGAAGACGTCGGGGTGGACTGGTCGCTCACCGGGCAGGCGAAATCGTGAATCAGCTCGTGCTGGTGTCGCAAGAGTTCTTTATCCGCGAGGAATGGGCGCTCGACGGGGCACGTAAGCGCGGGCAGGAAATCAAGAGGTTGCGCTGGAGCAGGCGGGAGAGAACGATCCCGTCCGGCCTGCGCGAGTCCATGGCGCGCATGCTGCAAGACCTGAAGGACCGCGAGAGACGCGCGCGCCGTTTACCGCGGTCCTTGCTGTCTGCGAGGACCGCCGATTCGGGGAGTAAGGACAAGGCTACCGAGGGACGCGCTGACGAACGCCACCTGGAGCAAAGGTCTCCCGAGAGAAAATCACGGCAGTCGTGACCATGTTCCAATTACCAGGGGAGGTCGTCATGTACCGAACGCTCTGCGCTGTCGCATCGATCCTCGCCATCGTGTGCCTCGTCGCACCGGTCGTCGACGCCGCCCCCGGGTTCAGCGCCAAAGACGTCGATGGGCCGACGGCCTTCGACTTCGACGGCTTCGTGACGGTGCTCCTCGGAGGCACCCCCACGACGGTTCCCGCCGCGGCCATGGGCCGCTTCGTCGCCGACGGGGATGGAAGCATCACCGATGGCGTCCGCACGCTCGTCGCCGGCGGTGCGGCCATCCGCCAAACCTTTACTTGCTCGTACACGGTGAATCCCGACGGGACCGGCAGCGCGAGGTGCACCGTCATCACGGAGGGCTTTCCGAACAGCGTGGAGACCTTCGACTTCGTGATCGTGGAGAGGAAGAAGGAGGCATTTTTCACGTCGACGACGGCCGGGTCGACCATTCGAGGCCGCACCAAGCGGCAGCAGTAGGACCTATAAGCCGTCAACTCAACTATCCGCTCGTCCCAATTCGTGAACGAGTCGTGCCTCGGTCTTCGATGCCCTGGAGGGGAACATGTCTCAGAATGCCGCGGTTGCAACCAGTCGGCGCACGCTCGGCGTGCTGGTGCCCGTCGCGCTTCTCGCCCTCATCATCGGCGTCGCGGCCGAACCAGCTCTCGCCGACACCTGCGAAGACCTCCAAACGCTCTCACTGCCACACACCACGATCGCCTTCGCTCAGTCCGAGCCGGCCGGAACCTTTGCTCCGCCGGTCGGCCCGCCGCTGACCGGGCTTCCAGCCTTCTGTCGCGTGGTCGGCGCCGCTCACCCGACCGCCGACTCGAACATCGGCTTCGAGGTGTGGATCCCCGCAGGCGCCGCGTGGAACGGCAAGTACCTCCAGGTCGGCAACGGCGGCTTCGCCGGATCCATCCCGTATAGCGCGCTCGGCAACGCGCTCCGGCGCGGCTATGCGACCGCCGGCACAGACAACGGTCACGTCGCCGGCGGCACGAACGCGGCCTGGGCGCTCGGACATCCCGAAAAGATCGTCGACTTCGGCTACCGCGCGCTCAAGGAGACGACGAACAACGCGAAGGCGATCCTCGCGGCGCTGAAGTCGACCAGTCCCGCGCACTCCTATTTCTTCGGCTGCTCCGACGGCGGCCGCGAGGCCCTGATGGAGGCACAGCGCTTCCCAGATGATTTCGACGGCATCGTCGCGGGGGCGCCGGCGAACTTCTGGACGCATCTCCTGTTCGACGCGGCGTGGACGCAGCAGGCTCTGCTCGCACCGGGGAGCTACATTGGGCCCGCCAAGCTTCCGGCGGTCCAGGCGGCGGCGCTCGCTGCGTGCGATCTCGTCGAGGACAACATCCAGGATGGCATCGTCGCCGACCCGCGCGACTGCACCTTCGACTCGACGGTCCTGCAGTGCACCGGCGTCGAGACCACCGCTTGCCTGACTGGGCCGCAGGTCACCGCGCTGAAGAAGATCTACGCCGGCCCGCACAGTCCGCGCACCGGCGCGCTCATACATCCGGGCCACGAGCCTGGCGCCGAAGCCCCGCCCGCGTCGTTTCCCCTGTGGGAAACGGGTCCCTCCCTCGTGGGCATCGGCGGCTCGTTGTTGAATCAATTCGCGGTGAATTTCTTCCGCTTCATGGTCTTCGACGACGCGAGCTTCGACATCCTCACCCTGAACTTCGACGGTGACGTCGCCTTCACGGACGGCAAGCTCGTGAACGGCCAACCGCTGTCCTCGGTGCTCAACTCCACCAATCCCGATCTCAGCGCGTTCCAGAAGCGTGGCGGCAAGCTGATCCACTATCACGGCTGGAACGATCCGGCAATCGGGGCGCGCAACAGCATCAACTATTACGAAAGCGTCGCGACGGCGCAGCGGCCTGGCAAGGGCCACGGCAAGGGCGAGGACAAGGTGGGGCTCCGCCGGACGCAGGATTTCTACCGCCTCTTCATGGTCCCCGGGATGCTGCACTGCGGCGGTGGTCCCGGCCCCAATAACTTCGGCCAGGGGGCATCGCTGGCCGACGCCGATCACGACGTCGTGAAGGCGCTCGAGCAGTGGGTCGAGCAGGGCGTTGCACCGGAGCGCATCATCGCTACGAAATTCGTGAACGACAACCCGGCGAGCGGCATCGCCCTCACACGGCCGCTGTGCCCGTATCCCCAAGTCGCCGTGCTGGGACGGCCCGGCGCCGATACGACCGACGCGAAGAACTTCATCTGCGTCGACGACGAGCGCGGCTCGACGCGATAGCGCGTTCGGGATTGGGGGGCCTCCGAGCGATCTGTCGGAGGCGCGACGTGCCGGCGGCCGAGGTGAACAGCCCTTGGGCCTGCAACGCTCACCACCGTGAAGGAGATCGAGAATGGCTACCAATAATCGCGTCCACGGGACTCCTCGGCCGTCCATCGGACGGCGGGATTTTCTCAAACAGACCGGGTGGGCCAGTGTCGCCGGCGCCGGGCTCGTCGGGATCAGTCGCTCTCGCGCCTTGGCCCATCCGCCCTCGCCCTATGCCTCGTGGCTTCCCGCCAGCGATAAACCGCCCAAGCGCGGCGGCGGCGTGACGCGCGCCTCGGCGTGGGATCCGCCCGTGCTCGATCCACGCCTGACGAACTCGGTGGGTCTCTTCCAGATCGCGACGCTCACCTACAACCGCCTGCTCCGCTATCCGTTGGCCGACGAAGCCAGGAACAACGCCGACCTCACGCTCAAGGGCGACCTCGCGGAGACATGGGAGGGGAGCGCGGATGCCAGGACGTGGACCTTCAGGCTGCGCCAGGGCGTGAGATGGCACAACGTGCCTCCGCTCAACGGGCGGGAGCTTGTCGCCGACGACATCAAGTACTGCTACGAGGCCTATGCGAAGGAGGGGGTGCAGTCGTTCACGTTCCAGGAAATCGAGGGCATGACGGTCCCCGACCGGTACACCATTCGCATGCATCTCAAGACGCCGAATTCCATGTTCCCGCAGAACGTGGCGGAGGCCGTGACCGTCATCTTCCCGCGTGAGGTGCTGGAAGAAGACGGCGATCTCAAGAAGCGCATGATCGGCACGGGGCCCTTCATCCTGAAGGAGCACGACCGCAAGGTCAAAGTGGTCCTCGTCCGCAACCCGGACTATTTTGACAAGGGCTATCCATACCTCAACGAGTACCGCATCCTCTCGACCCCCGATGCGGCCACGCGCCGGGCGGCCTTCCGGACTGGGCAGAGCGATATCCTGGGGCTCCAGAGCCTCGCCGACGTGAAAGCCGTGCTCAAGACGAATCCGACGGCGATCGTCCAGGAGGTGACCACGGTCCTCTCGCCGTTCGGCTTGACCCTGGCTCAGGACAAGCCGCCCTTCAACGACGTCCGGGTGCGCCGGGCCATCTCGATGGCCATCGACCGGCAAAAGCACGTGGACACGCTCTACGAAGGACATGCCATTCTCGGCTGGGGGATTCCGTATTTCTATTTCCAGGACGACCTTCCCACCGCCGCCGACCTCGGCCCGTACTGGCAGTATCGTCCGGCGGAAGCGAAGAAGCTCCTTGCGGAGGCGGGCTATCCGAACGGGTTCAAGACGACGCTCTTCTACTACGAGTACTTCCCCCAGATGACGTCCCAGATCCAGCTGGTCCAGCAGGATCTGAAGCGGAACCTCAACGTCGAGGTGGCCATCACCAAGAACGATTACACGACCTACTTTGGCCGCTATGCCGAAGGTAAATGGGAGGGCACGGCCTGGGGGTTCCAGACCGGATACGCCGTGAGCCTCGACGAGCGGACGTATCAGTACATCCACTCGAAATCGCCGAAGAACTACTTCCGCGTCGCCGATCCCGTCATCGACGAGCTCGCCAGCAAGCTGCGGCAAACCCGGGATCGTGCCGAGCAGCGCGCCATCACCAGGAAGATCGTCGCCCGGGAGCACGACCAGGTACTACGGATGTGGATGCCCTACGACGCGGGGTTTGCGCTCTGGCATCCCCACATGCGGAACGTCGGTCAGCTGGACCTGCGCGGGAACTTCGGATACGGGAGCTCGACCCTGGCCCGTCTCTGGCTCGATCGGTGAGGAGCGAGTATAGCGGTGCGCAACCCGTAGCTGGCCGGCGCGCAAGAACCGGCCGCTCTCACACCCGGATGGGGGACTAGCCGATGCCTGATGACTTTGAGTACGTCTCGCGAGCCCGTCTCGAGTACCAGGGCGCTTACCGACACGCCTATCTCGGGGATGTTGCTGAACCCGTCATTTACGGTGTTCAGGGGGCGCTGCGCGAGTACTACGGCGCCAAAGAAGGGCCGCCGATCGCCTCGACACTGGATCATATCGTCGCCGCCGTCGCCGGCTGAATGTACGGCACACTGCGTGGCGCCCTGGCAGGGCGCAAGATCGCGTTCGATCGCGATGGCTTCAAGGCGACGGTCGCGGGGCGTATTTCCGGGATCGGCAACACGATCCGCATCAAGTCGATTCACGTGCACTACGATCTGGCGGTGCCCGTCGAAGCGCGAGAAGCCACCGAACGGGCGCTCCGCCTCCATCCCGAGGGCTGTCCGGCACACCAGAGCGTGAAAGACGCGATCGCGATCACCTGGGACGCCACGGTTCGCATCGGCAACCAGACGATCGCGCTTCGGGAAGGAGACGAAGCCTGAGCAGCCTGCGCTCACGAAACGTCGCGCGACGCGCGCAGTACGGCGGAGAGGAAACCGTACCCGGCGCGAACAGTACCGCGGAGCGTTCCCGAGACCTTCGAGCGCCCCGCGATCCGCGGCGAATGCGAAACGGGCACTTCGACGATCCTCGCCCCGAGTACCGCGGCCTTGATGACCATCTCTACGGGCCAACCGGACGCGCGATCGCGCATCCGGAGGCGGCGCAGCAAGTCGGCACGGATGGCGCGCAATGGGCCGAAGTCGGTGATTGATACGCGCCAGCGCCAGGCGACGAACCGCGCGACCAGGCGAGTGCCGGCGGCCGCGTGCACGGGATGGTGCTCGTCCAGGGCGCGGGCACCGAGCACGAGGTCCGCTCGGCCGGCCACGATGGGTGCGACCACCTGTGGGATCTCCTCCGGGCGCTGGCTGCCGTCCGCGTCGATGAACACGGCGATGCCGGCATCCGCCGAGATGGCGGTAACGCCCGCGAAGCAGGCAGCGCCGTAACCGCGCCGGGGCTCGCTCACGACACGGGCTCCCGCCTCCCGCGCGACGGCGGCCGTCCTGTCGGTGGAGGCGTTGTCGACGACGATCACTTCGTCGACGATGTCGCGAGGCACGCGCCGAACGAGGTCGCCGACCGCCGCGGCCTCGTTGAGCGCCGGTACGATCAAGACGATCTTCATTCAGCTTCGACGCCGGCACGCTCGCGGCGGTCCCCCACCGACAACGGGCGGAGCTTCCGAGCCACCGCGAAGCCCAACGGCGCCACTTCGACCAGCCGGGCCCACCACGGGATGGCCCATGGCTCGGAAAGGAAGAACGTATACGCGAAGGCGACGCTGCCCGTGAACACGATCAGCGGAACGGACGGCGTGACCGCCAGCAGGGGGATGAGCCAGACCGCGTACCACGGGAAGACGCTCGGGGCGAACACGATGAAGCCTGCCACAAGAGGCACGGCGCGCGCGGCCAAGTGCGCGCCGCCGCCGCGCCACGCGAAGGCGATCACCCAGGCAGCGGTCACCGCCAGCGCGAGCGCAGGCTCGTTCACGAGCGAGCGCATCAGCCCTGGATTAAAGTACTCGTCGCGGACGTAGCGCCCGATCGGCTCCAATGGCCAGTGGTGGAGGCCTCCGGTCGTGAGGACGCCCGCGCCGACAACGGTTGCGAATGGCGCGACGACGGAAGCGCGGACGCGCCCAGGCAGTAGCGGGAGCAGTATCGCGGGGTAGAGCTTCAACAGGGTGCCGAGACCGAGCAGGGCGGCCGCGAGGCCGTCACGCCGCCGCGCCGACGCCAGCGCCGCGACGGTGACCGTCGCCAGCACCACCGCGTCGAGATGACCACTGCCCCAGATCTCCACGAGCAGCAGCGGATTCCACGCGTAGATCGCGAGCCGACCGGGCGGGAGGTCGAGCGTCAGCAAGAGCAGGACGAGCGAGGCCAGCGCGAGCAACTCAGCGATGCCGAGGGCCAACTTCATGGCGGTCACGCTGTTCGGCGCGATCCGGTACACTGCGCGAAAGAAGGCCTGCGCCGGCGGCGGATACACCGTCTGCCACGTCGGATGGTTCAGCTTCGGGTAGATGCTGGAATCGCGAAGCCCGGCCACTTCCGGCGCGGCCGGCGGATACGCGTAGGGATCGATCCCGGCCATGGCCACGCGCGCGTCCCAGACGTACCGATACGCATCGGTCGAGAGGGAAGGCGATGTCGGGAGCAGAATCGCCCGGGCGACGAGGCCGACCGCGATGATCGTCGCCACGCCCAGGCGGCTGCGGAGCTGGTACGCGGCGAGAGCGCCGCAGCCGTAGGCCAGGAATGCCAGGCTGAAGAGCACCAGGAACGCGCCGGGCGCGAGGACGAGGTTCGGCAGCCGCGCCAGTCCCCAACAGGCGGCGATGAGCCCGAACCCGGCCGCACTCAACGCGACGGGGAGCACGCGATGCGCTCAGCAGGCCGACTGATCCGCTGGTCGACGATCGTAGGGACACTGCTCGGTGGCGTCGCCCTCGGCGCGACGGGCCACCAGCTTCTCCCAGCGCCACCGTCGTTCATCGAGACCCCACTCTATCGCGCCGACCTGACCGGGATCGACAGGCACGAGCTGATCGTCTCCCGATTGACGACGAGTCCCGGTTGGTCGCATGGGCGACACTATCACGCGGGCCACGAGCTCGTGTACGTGCTCGAGGGCGACGGCACGCTCGAGGTCGAGGGCGCTCCGGCGCAACGCCTGCAGCCCGGCATGGTCGCGCACGTGGCGCCCGGGCGCATACACGCCGGGCGCAACGCGAGTCGGACCGCCGCGTTCAAGTTTCTGTTGATCCGCATCCACGTGAAGGGCGAGCCGATGTCCGTCGAGCTCAACTGAGCGGCATGACGACGGCCCGCGAACACTACGACGCGCTGCTGGCAGAGCACTACTCGCGTATGTTCGGCAACTTCGAGGGCAAGGTGGCCGAGCAGCGCTCGTCGGGGTCCTGGCGGGACCGCGCCGGGCGCGTCAGCGGCGGCACGGCCGTATGTCTTCCGGTCGGGGCAACGCCTCGGGCGGCGCGAAGACCGCGAGGTATCCGTCCGCCGGTGCGAGAAGCAAGAAGTCGACCTCACGATAGCCAACGGCGGCGAGCTCGCAGCGGAGCAGCGCCGGTGGTGTCCCGTGGTTCTCCGTGGGCTTGTCGTTGTCGATGACCGCAACTCGCCCGCCGAGCGCCAGAGCCCCGTGGAGCTGGTACACGAACTCATACGGCTGCTCGATCTCGTGATACATGTGCGCCAGGAGCGCGAGGTCGATGGATTGCGCGGGCAGTCGAGGGTCGGACGGCGTGCCGTGCACCAGCGTCACGCCAGTGATGCGCTCGCGCGTGAGCCGTGCGGCGAGGCGGTCGAGGTGGGGCTGCTTGACATCCTCGGCGTAGATCGTTGCGCCCGGTCCCAGACGCTTCGACAGTCGCACCGTGTAGTAGCCGTCGCCGGCCCCGACGTCGGCGACGCGCATTCCGGGCTTGACGCTCAGGCGGTTCAGCACGCGCTCCGCCTCACCGTGAGCGTCCCGCGCCGCCTCGGTCGAATATGCCGGCGTGGTGATCGGTGCGACCGGCCGATCGGCCGGCGGAAACCTCGCCGCCTGCGCGCCCACATCGCAGAGGCTCCCTGACGCCGCGACCCAAGCCGCCAGGAAGAAGATGCGAGTCACCGCCGCATGCTCGCGAGGAAACGGCCGGTCTGATCAGCCTCGGCGGCCGACGGGCCGCCGTCCAGCATGGTCTGAAGCCGCCGGAGATCGTCGGGCGTATCGACATCGAACCACGCCGGCATGCAGACGGCGTGCAAACCGGCGGCGGACGCCCGGCGCAGCGTGATCTCGAGCACCGCGGAGGTGCTCCACGGGACGGCGTCGAACAACGCGCGATGCGCGGCTCGCACACCGATGAGGTAGTAGCCGCCGTCTTCCGTCGGTCCCAGAACCACATCCGTCCCTGGCTGGGCCAGGCAGTCGATCGCTTGCTGCAAGAACTCTCGCGGCAGGGTCGGCGTGTCGCTATCCACTGCGATAGCGCCGGGGTGACCGGCGGCCAGCAGGCCCGCGAGAGTCGCATGCAACCGGGCGCCAAGATCGGGCCCGCGCTGAGGAACCAGTGTGAAGTCGGGTGCGAGCACGGCGAACTCGGCTTGCGCTTCATCAGGGGTATACGCAAGAACCGGCTGCGCACCGAGAAGCGCTCGCACAGCGGCGATCTTGTCGAGCAAGAAGCATCGATAGAGGGCGGCGGCTTCCGCCGCGAGCAGCGGAGGGCACAGCCGTGTCTTCACCTCGCCGGGCCGCGGCGCCTTGGCCATGATCGCGACCGCGATCGTGTTCAACGATGCGGGAATGGGCGCGGCCGTCGGCGTGCGCTGCGGTCGACCTCGCGGCGCCACGGGCTAGATGCTCCAGAGGCGTCCGCACCCGCGGCATGGGTCGGGCGCCGTGGTGGTCTCGAAGTCGGTGCGGAACTGCTGGTACCGCGTGCCGTTCCAGATCTCTTCGAACCGCTCGCTGAAGGCGTTACCGAGGATCAGCCCGGCGTAGTCCCGCGCCACCCACGGCGAGACGCAGCATGGCAGCACGTTGCCGTTGGCGGTGACGTAGGCCAGAGTCCACGGGCGCTGGCAGCCCGACCACGGGCGCGTGTCGTCACTCGCCTGCAGACTGGCGAGGGGGTTGGTCAGCCCGGAGGCTCGCATCGCGATGCCGTGGCGTGTCGCCAGCGTTTCCGCCTCGGCGAGTCGCTCGAGCTCGTGCGCTCTCAACCTGCCGTGCAGCGCGTTGGCCTCGGTCGCGAGGCCCAGGCCGTTGAAGACGAGGCGCTGTACGTAGACCTCGCCGACGCCGAGGTCGGCGGCGAGCTCTACGAAGCCGGGTAGCTCGTCGAGATTCGCGCGCGTGGCTGTGAACCAGAGTGATACGCGCGGGGTCGTCCGACCGAGCCGGCGCTGCAGACCGATCAGCCCCGCGACGTTGGCCGTCACGCGCTCGAAGCGATCGACCCCGCGGAGCCGGCGATAGGTCGGGGCAGTCGCCGCGTCCATCGACACGCGATACTCGTCCAGTCCGCTCTCCACGAGCCGACCGGCCCGAACCGACGTCAGCGAAATGGCGTCGGAGTTGAAGAGCACCGAGGCGACCCGCGTCTTGAGGTACGCCACGATGTCGAAGATCTGCGGATTGAGCAAGGGCTCGCCGATGCCGTGCAGCACGACGCGATCGAGGACGGGAAACTGCGCGACGATGGCCTGCACGCGCTCGAGAGTGAGATCGGCCGGCGGCTCCAGCGTGTCGAACGTGCGGATACAGGTCTGACACTTCGAGTCGCACCGGTTGGTCGTCTCCAGATACAGCGAGCGGGGTAGCGCTGCGACGATGGCAGGGCGGCAGGCTGGTGCCATGTCAGAGCGCCGAGACGACTGTGGTACACGCGCTGCCGACCTTCGGAAGATCTCGACTGCCGGCGCGCTCCCAGTCGAGGACGATCCGCTGGCCGCGCGCGAACGGGCAGTAGGGATCCGCAGCGTCGGGGCGACCGGTCAGCGCGCGGCGACCTGCGCAGCCCCCGCGACAGGGACAATCGGCGCACGCCCGGGGCAGGCGCCGCGCGGCGACGAATTCGTCGGCCTCGACGATGGCTCCACCGGCGCGCTCGAGATCGGCGATCGTCAGGCGGCTGCCGGGCCAGTACGTGCACGGCAGCACGCGGCCGTCGGGGGCGATACGGACGGTCGAACGGCCGCAGCCCGATCCTGGGAAGCCGTGAAGCCCGAGCACGGCGGCGAGCACGGGCTCGGTGGTCGCCACCAGGCGGGTAGTGGCGGCGAGGCCACGGAAGCCGTCCCACAGCTGCTCGTAGGCGAGGGTGAAGCGATCGGTTCTCGAAGGCTGGTAGACGTTGACGCGAAGATTGGCGCCGAAGCCGGCGGCCACGTGAGCCAGCGCCGGCAAGCGCCGGTAGTTGATCGTCATCATCACCGCCGTCACGGTGACCGGCACCTTGAGGCCTGCACAGCGCTCCAGCGCCGCGACCACCGTCCGCCAGTTACCCTGCCCACGAAACGCGTCGTGTTCCGCCTCGGCGGGAAAGTCCAGCGACAGTTCCACACTGTGAAAGCGCGCGAGCTGTGCGTCGCCGAGCCGCTCGATGCTGAGACCGTTGGACGTGATACTGGTCTTGATGCCGCGCACCGCCAGGTCGTCGAGGATTCCTTGATATTCCGAGTGCAAGCCATTCTCACCGACTCCGAGATTCATCGACCCGGCGTGCACGGCGTCGCACACGCGGCGCACGTCCGCCCGGGTGAGCCGCTCCACCACCATGTCCGCACGGTAGCAGTGCGCACAACGGAGATTGCACTCGTTGGTCAGCCCGATCCCGACCGAGAACGCTGTCGTCATGCCCGCCCTCCTGACCGCCCCGAACTATCACACTGGTCGGCGGACGGTGTCACGGCGATGTTAAATTACGCTCACGCCGATCGGTCGGCAACCCGGCCGCGGCGCGGTGCTCGACAACGGCACCTCGTGGGCGAATCCCGTGGCGGTCGGGGGTGTCCAAAGGCCCGCAGCCCGGAACGGGGCGCCGATCTGAGCGTGATGACAGCGGATCGAGACGCCCGTACTGCCCTGGACGCTGCGCCGAGTGCGCGGACCGCGCCCATCCATCGCGCTGAGGGTTGGCTGAGCGCCGTTGCGCCGCTGTGGCCTGTTGCCCTGGCCCGGCTTCTCTACGGATATCTCTGGTGGCAGCAATCGGCCTGGAAGGTCCCGTCGGACGACTTCGGTCGCAAGTCGGGCGGTGGCCTCTGGTATTGGGTACAGCAGGAGATCCAGCACCCCACCGTCACGGCGTACCGCGACTTCCTCGTCAACGTGATGATCCCGCACTGGACCTTCTTCGGCTGGATGACGGTCATCACCGAGAAGTTCATTGCGGTCACGCTGATCCTCGGCTTGTTCACGCGGCTGGGCTCGCTGGCCGCGATCGGTATGGCGGCCAACATTACAATCGGAATCCTCAGCGTGCCGCACGAATGGGGCTGGACGTACGTGATGCTGATCATGCTGCCCGTCATCTTCCTGCTGACCGACGCCGGCCGAAGCTTCGGGGTGGACGCTTTCGTAGCACCGCGCCCGGATCGGGCGGCCGACGGCGGCAGTCGCGTCGCCCGGCTGGTTCGCTGGCTCGCGTGAATCGGCGGGCCGCGCGTAATACGGACCTGTCGAGCTGCGGCGGGGTGCGTCACACCGTGACCGCGAATTGGCCGCGCCGCTGTTGCTACGCCGCGGCAGAAACGGCCATCGGCCGAGAGCTGATCGGTTCCTCGCGGATGAGGAGCGTCAGCGCGCTACCGAGAAAGGCCAGCACGGCGGCGGAGACGAACGCGCTGGTGTAGGTGCCGCTCCACTCGAAGACCCATCCGGCGATCGCGGCACCGAGCGCGGCGCCGACCTGGTGCGCGAAGAAGATCCAACCTGACAGCTCGCCGACCGAGTATCGGCCGAAGATGTTCACGGTGAGTGTCGTGGTGGGCGGCACCGTCGAAAAGTAGTTCAGCCCGAAGATCGCCGCCCAGACCAGAAGCGAGGGGGCACTCCACACGTAGGGCAACAAGAGCAGCGACATCCCTCGCAACAGATAGAACGTCGCCAGCGGTCCACAGCGACCGAATCGATCGCAGATCCAGCCGGAGGCAATCGTCCCGACGACGTTCATCGCACCCATCACCCCGAGCGCCATCGAGGCCTGGATCTCGGTGAAGCCGTGCTCGAGCGCGTGCGGCATGAAGTGGGTGAGGATCATCCCGATGGAGGTGCATCCACAGACGAACTGCGTGGCCATCAAGAGCCAGAGCTGCGGAACTCGAGCGGCGTCCACGAGCGACACGCGTCCGGCGCGCTGGAGCGCGGCGGCCTCGATCGATGTCCGGAGTGGACCGGTGGCTCCGTACGGCTGGAGCCCCCGCTCTTCCGGTTCGTTCCGAAGGAACCCGGCGACGAGTGGGAACACGAACACGAGCAACCCGAGGCCGAGCACCAGATAGCTTGTCCGCCAGCCCTGATTGAGGGTCAGCACGGCAGCGAGTGGAATGATGCCGAGCTGACCGACAGAAATGGCAGCGCTGGAGACGCCGATGGCCAGACCGCGACGGGCCTCGAACCAGCGCGCGATCACGGTTGAACCCGTCGTGAGGCCAGCGCCGCCGGAGCCCAGCGCCATCAGGATCCCTGCTGTCATGTACACGTGCCAGAGTTCGCGGACGAACGCCGTGCCGATCGTCCCGACGCCGAGGAGCACGATCGAGAGTGCGATCACCCGACGCGGTCCCCAGCGATCGGCGAGGCGTCCCGCCAGCGGACTCACCGCGCCGAGCAGGAGCAGCGACAGCGCGGCAACCTCCGAGAGCGCCGCACGCGACCACCCGAACTCTGCCTCCATCGGTTTGACGTAGACGCCGAACGCGGTGCGGATACCGGAAGCGGTCATCATGGCGAGCGCGACGGCCGAGAGAACGAGCCAGGCCGGATGGATGCGGGAGCGTGTCACGTCGCGCGGATGCTATGCCGCCGCCCGAGTCTTGGCAAGCGCCATTCGTGGCGTCCTTACGGCCTCCGCGGTTCTGCTTGAGCAAATTCCGGCGACCTGAACACCGTGTTGGCGATGTGCATGAAGGCTCTCGCCGGCAGCACTCCCACGTAGAAGGCCAGCTGCATGCCGATTTCCATGATTTCCGTTCTGGTGAGGCCGAAACGCAGTGCCCCTTCGATCATCCGACGGACGGACACGTCGTACTGTCCCCTTACGACCAGGGCCGCGAGGGCGCAAACGATCCGGCTCTTCATATCCAGCCCCGGCCGTGTCCAGACGGCCCCCCAGAGGTACTCGTGCATCAGAACGTCCAGTGCGCGTTCCACCGGCGTTGGCTCGGCCGGATGGTAGCCGAAGACGTCGGAGACCAGCTCCTTGTGTTTCGCGACTCCCCGCTCGTACAAGGTCTTAGGGTCTAGCGAGGGATCGAATGTTTCGGGCAAGGTAACGTTCATACCCCGCTCTTCTAAAACCTCCTTGGTCACAGCCAGGGCATTGTAGGCAGCCGGTATGCCGCCGTAGAACGCAACCATCATCAGTATCTCGATGATCTCCTCAGGCGTGATACCGACATTCAGAGCATTGCGTATATGTGATCGGACCTGCGTGGTGAGCTGGATGGCGGCGACCGTCAGGGTCGCTATGGCACGATGCCTGACCTCAAGCCCCGGACGATTCCAGATGGAACCGTACAGACTCTCGGTACTGATCCTGTACATATCCGGGGCCAGGTCATAGGCGGCGGGAACGGCCCCCTTGTATATCCTGCCCTGGCCCCCCGCCAGGCGCCCCCGCATCTCCAGGCCCTTCTGGAACCGCTCGTCTAGAGTAGCCATGCTGCGACCTTCCTTCTCTTGCACGGACTATCGGCCCTTCGAAGTAGCATCCACCATGGCCCGTGCTGCATCTCTGTCGCGATACCAGAGCGCATCGATTGTGGTGAACCGCTCCCACTTGTAGGGCAGATCGTATTCGCTATAGATCGCCCGGACCGGACACATCGGCTCACACGCGCCACAGTCGATGCATTCATTCGGGTCGATGTAGAGTTTCCGGTCCTTCCCTGCTTCGAAATGAATGCAGGCCACAGGGCAGACGGTGACGCACGCCTGATCCCGTACGTCGATACACGGTTCGGTAATCACATAGGGCATTGCGATCGACTGCCGGGCAAAGCACCCACTGGGCGACGCCGAGGCCGTGCTGAGCCCAGCAGCCTCAGAGTTCTCGTAAGTCCATCACACATCCCTGCAGGCGCTTGCGGGCGGCGGGGGACAAGGCGCCGGCAGACTCCGGCTCTCGCAGCAGCTGGTTCACCAGCTCGAGCAGGTAGCTCCCTGCGCGGTCGGGAAAACCTGCCCGATAGTCGCGCAGCGATGCGGCCGGCAAAGGCCGGAGTCGCGGAGCCACCTGCCGACACAGGGCGTTCATGTGCCGTTCGTAGGCGGCGACTTTGTCCTGGGTCGGCGGCTCTGGCAATGCCAGAGGATGCGTGTTCTCCACGTCGAGGGTGACCAGGGCGAGTGTCTTGAGCGTGTCAATGGCTTCTCCCAACTCCGTGAGGAGCGCTGTCTCTTCCATGTGCTACCTCCCTTTACACCTGCGCGCTCCTTCGCTCAGGCTGCGCTCGGCGCCTGGAGGGCATGAACGTGCTCGCTCCAATGACGCGCGATCGTCTCCAGACGCTGCAGGACGGAGCGCCCACTACCATCGTCAGTGATCAGGACCGTGGCGTTCGGATCGGGGAGGGCGCGCACGGCCCTGACGAGCCGCGCCTGCAACTGGCGCACGAGTTCGGCTAGCTGGGCGATGTCTTGGCCGGCCAGGCGACCGACGGCCCTGGCGTTCATCTCGTCGATCGAGGCGTAGAAGCGATACGGTTTGCCCCCGGACAGGACAGACTCCATGCCTTCGACTGTTGCCTGATGCCACCACACCAGGTGGCACAGGACCTCGCGCGGTCCCCATTTTTCGCCCTTGATCCGGGCCTGGCCTCCCGGCCCCTGGAAGTACCTCAGACCGGCCTCGACGCTCCGCTCTAGGGCTCGAATGAGGGCTTCGACCGATTCACTCGCTGTCATGACCGGTATTCCCGCCTTATGCCTTATGCCTTGGGCCTGTGCTTCTCGATGAGCGCCACGATTTTGGGATCGATCCGATCCTTCAACGGCCGTCCGGCATCGCACAGGGCGATCCCCAGGTGTGCGTCTCGAGCGAGCCTGTCGAATTCAGGGCTCCCCCGCCACTGCCGCTCCAGCTCAGAGAACAGCGCGTCGATATGGGCCTTCTCAAACATCTCTTGGCCTCTGCTCCGTGAGCACAACGCACAGCGGGGCCAACCTGCTGCTGGCGGGCCCCGCCTTCTCTGCCATCGACTACGTGCGCGTCCGAGAACGAAGCTTACTCGTCTCCGAGCGTCGAGTTCCCCTTGTCGACGATCTTCTTCACCTCGCGAGCGAAGCCTACCAGCTCTGCCTGGGAGGGAATGCCTTCCTTCACGAGTCTTTCCTTGAACTGCTGGAAGAGCCATTCCTCGTTACGGCCGTGCGGAATCTCGAAGAAGTTTCTGTCGAACATCGGAAGCTCGCCAGGCCCGAAGTAGCCCTTCTCCATGAACGTGTAGCCTTCGAGGAGGTGTGTGCCTTTGCCGAGCACCTGGCCCGTGGCGACGTAGTGCTCCATGACCGCCGGCATCCCAAAGCGTTGGATCGGGCAGGTCTTCATACAGACGGCGCATCCATCGTAGCGCGCCATGACCGGTCGGCAGCGCTCGTAGATGAGCTTGTTCTTCTCGACGCCACGCCACCACACCTTGTCCTTGACGAGGGCACGACCGGGGCAACGGTTCACACAGACCTGACAGACCTGACAGAACTGATGGATACCGTAGTCGACGGGTTGGTCGTAGGTCACCGGCGCGTCGGTGGTAATGATCGCCAGTCTGGCTCTGGAGCCAAAATGCGGCGAGAGCAACTGACCGTTGGCGCCCAATTGTCCCAAGCCCGCAGCCACGAACATGGGAATGTACGGGGCGCTGTTGTCATTGGGGCTGTGCACCTGGGCGCGATACCCGAGCTCCCGGATATGGTCGGCGAGGTCGAGTAACAGGGCGCCTTCGATCTCGTAGGTCCCGAAGTGGGCCCGCTCGGCGTCCATGCTGGGGAGAGACTGCGTCTGCACGTAGTCCTGTTCGAGCGCCAGGCAGATGGCGTGCTCGTATTTCGTCCAGTGCCTCTTGCTGGTGTACGTATAGCGCCTGTCATACTTGGTGAAACCAACTTCGCCGAAGCCCAGCTCACGCGCCTTGCGGCGAATAGCCTGGGTCATGTCCTCGCCCGTCGGGGTGCCGGTGGGCTCGAGGTCCCCCGAGACCGCCGCGGCGTCGATGAGCGGCTCGCTGATGTCGTTGTGAGCCTTGCGGTATTCGCTCATCTCCGGGCTGTAGACGGTCCAGACCCACTGCCGATCGGCAGCTTTCTCGATGTTCTGCGTCTCCTGGGGATATGTGCGGGCGTAAAAGCTCAGGTCGGTGTCGCGCAGCGGGATGCCCGGGACGGTTGTGAGATCCTCCGCCACCGGGACCTGCACGTCAGGGTCGCCGAGCCGTCTACCGGGCCGTGTGACAACGTGATCTACCCGTTTTCCCATGGCGATTCCTCCCTAGCTTCGTCCCGTGGGGCCCAAGTTCCCACCTGCTTAGCAGAAGCAGCCACCGGACGTCAAGGGCGGCCTGGCGCCCTCACCTTTGAGGCCGGCTACCTTCTCCGACGATGTCCGCGAGCGACGGGGTGGGCATCCCCGCCGTCCAGGTCGGATCGCGGACCTCGAGCAGGTTGCCCGATGGATCGAGAAAGTAGAGCTCCCGGCCCGTGAAGAAGCCGTGCGCGCGGTACGTGAGCTCTTCGATCTTCACCCCCCGCTCGTGGAAGAGTCGGACCGCTTTCTCCCATTCCTGCGGCGAGAGCGTGAAGGAGTGATGCAGGCGGTTGTCCTGCTGCGGGGTCCGATGGAGCTTCTCCTTGCGCTCGCAGAGCAGGACGTCGTGGCCGCCCACGTGGAAGCACGCCATGTGGGAGTTGCCCAGCCGGCCGCGATATTCCAGACCGAGCAGGTCGCGGTAGAAGCGCTCACTCTCTGCCAGATCGTTGACCGGGATGGACCAGTGGGTGACGCCGTCGATCTTGAGCATGTTCGAACCTCCGTACTGCCGTCTAAAACGTCGCCCCGGAGGCGAGGTAATGCTCGATGATCTCGCTCCCGGTCGCACGCCACACGCCCTCGTGGCGCAGGATGTAGGCGAGCGCCGCGTCGAGCGCGCCGATCCGGTGCGGCACGCCGATGACGAACGGATGCAGGCAGATCGCCATGACGCGTCCTGACTGCGCCCCCTCGCGGTAGAGCGTGTCGAACTGGCGGCGGATCATCAGCTCAAACTCGTCCGACGACCGGCCGGCGCGGA
>QHTE01000062.1:77697-136641 GCA_003220685.1 Candidatus Rokuibacteriota bacterium | reverse complement strand
TCGTCGGCCGTTCGCGTCCGGTCGACTCTTCGCGTGCGCCGGGTGGAGCGCTTTCCGGCGTCGTGGCGAGCGCCGCGAAGATTCGCTCGGCGCCGGCCATGGCGCCCTGGACGGTTTGCCATTCTTCACCCAGTGCAGTGATGGGCTGGAAGACGCGCTGAAGGAGAATGAGGAACGCGGCCAGCGTGCCGAGAGAGATGCCGAATGCGGCGAAGGTTTCTCGCGTTCCGGCCCACAGAAGCGCGGCGACCGCCAACGCGGACAGAATCGCGGTGACCGGCGTGTAGAGGGCGGAATAGCGGGTCGCGCGATTCGACGCCGCCAGCGCGCCGCCGAGCACGCGCCGGAATCCGCCGACGGCTTCCGCCTCCCGGGCGAAGGCGCGAATGACCTCGATACCCCGGAGACTCTCCTGGAGGCGCGCGGTGAGCGCCCCGACCGCGACGCGCGTCGCCCGCTCGGATTGGCGGACGCGAACCTGCAAAAACCGGAGCGTGACCACCAGCGGCGGCGCGACCAGAGCGGCCACGAGGGTGAGCGGGGGACTGAGGACCGCCATGCCGACGGTCAGGGTCAGCAGTCGCACGAGGTTGGCCACGAGGACCGCGATCCCCGACGAGAACACCGTCTCGAGCGCCTCGACGTCCGAGGTGCAGCGACTGACGAGGTCGCCGATCGACATCCGGTCGATCGCGCTCACCGGGAGCTCCTGAACGTGCGCATACAGACGAACGCGAAGCCGACTGAGCACACCCTGGGCGACCGTCGCGGCGAGATAGCCGTACAGGAACGTCATCGCCTGGACAGCGGCGCTGGCGCCGAGGTAGAGGGCCGCGAGAAAGAGAAGGCCCGCCGAGCGGCCGACGACCAGATGGTCGTCGACGATCGTGCGGACGATGAACGGGGGCGCCAGCTCGAAACAGCCGGCGGCGAGCACGAGCAGGACGACGGCGACGACGCGACTCCGCCACGGCTCCAGGAGGCTCGCCAGATTCCCGGCGAGCGACCGACTCGTCGCGGCTCGACCTCTGACGATCAGCGTGTTGCTGCTCATTGGCGCGCCCCGTTTGCCAGCGCGACCTCGGCGTTCAGCTGCGCCTGGAAGATGCGCGCATAGAGCGCGGACCGGGCCAGCAGCTCGGCGTGCGTTCCCGATGCGGCGATCCGTCCGTCCTGCAGCACCACGACGAGATCCGCGTGCGGGAATGCCGCCAGCCGGTGGGAGCACACGATGACGGTGACGCGGTCACGCTCGGGCGCCTCCGTGCCGAACGCCGCTTTCAGCGACGCGACGATGCGCGCTTCAGTGCCGACGTCGACGGCCGAGAACGGATCGTCGAGCACGAGAAGTCCCGGCAAGCCGGGCGCGGCGGCGGCGATGGCTCGGGCCAGAGCGATTCGCTGGCGCTGCCCACCGGAGACGCGAACTCCGAGCTCGCCGACCTCGGCGCCGAGCCCATTCGGGAAGCCGAGCACGTCCTCTTCCAGGTCTGCCAAGCGGACGGCTCTCATGAGAAGCCGGTCGTGGTGAGCCTCACCCTCGGCAGTCAACGAGAGATTCTCTCTGAGCGATCCCGAGAACAGCAGCGCGTCCTGGGGCAGATATCCGACGAGCCCCGCGCGTTCGTCCGGCGTGAGCTCTGACGGCACCCGGCCGTCGATGAGCACGGCGCCAGACTCGATGGGGTGCAGTCCGAGGATCGCCCGCGCGAGCGCACTCTTGCCAGAGCCCACAGGCCCGGTGACCCCGACCAGAGAGCCGGCGGGGACCTCGAGGTCCAGACGTCGCAGCGCGGGAGCCTCGGCGCCGGGGTAGCGAAACGTCAGGTCACGTAACGCCACCGAGACTGGGCCGGGAGTGCGGACCAAGGCTCTGCCGCGGCTCCGGGCGATTCCGGCGATGTGTCCCGGGCGGAACGACGCGAGACGGGGCTCGCCCTCGACCGTCAGCGCCGGCGCGAGCAGCGGTCGCAGGCGAGCGTAGGCGGCGGCTCCACTCTGTATCGAGTTCACGAGCTGCGGGATGCGGTGACCCCGGTTGACGAAGCGGAGAAACAGCTCGAGATAGGCGACGAACGCTCCGACTGTCATGGCCCCGACCACGACGCGCTCGCTTCCCTTCCAGACGATCAGGATGACGCCCGCGATCATCAGGGTCGTGTAGATCGGCTGGAGCCCGCCCTTGAGGCGGGCGAGGCTCAAGTTCCGAGCGGCCACTTCGGTGGAAAGGCCGGCGATGCGGTCGCCCGACGCGGCGACGCGACCGAACAGGCGGAGCACGCGGACTCCCGCCAGGTATTCCTGGATCGCCGCCGTGAGATCGGCGTTCGCTTCGCGCGCCTTCGTCGTTCGCCGCGCGACCCAACGGCCGGTGGCGTGGGCGAGGACCATCGCGAAGGGCGCCGGGAGCAGCGCCAGGAGCGTGAGCCCCGGGTCGAAGACGAGCATCGCCACGACGAACGAGAGCGAGAACAGCACGGTGTCCCAGATCTCGATCGTGAACTCGCGCACGCCCACGCCGAGCACTTCGACGTCGCCGACGATGCGAGCCATCAGATCGCCCACGGGCGTTCGCTGCACCTGCGCCATCGGCCACGCCAGCACGCCGCGGAACGCGTCCGCCCGGACGTTCGCGCGGATCCGCCCGTTGGCCGTCATGAGCCACCAGCGCTTGGCGATGCGCGGCACCTCGGTGAGCAAGGTGCCGCCGATGAAAGCGAGGGCGGCCCAGCCGACGTCCGTGGCAGTGGCGCTCCCACGCTCCCACGCGAGTGCGCGGTCGATCGCGCGGCCGAGCAGGATCGCCGGCAGGACGACGGCGGTATTCATGATGATGCCGGCGACGGAGCCCAGCACGAGCTGGCCCGCGACCTGCCGGTAGTAGCGCCGCATCTCCCAGAGGAAGCCAAACATACGTGAGTGCTCGGGCATCAAGAACCGCGCCGACCGACGCACGAGCTACGAAGCAAGATCCAGACTGGGCACGCTGCCGTGCGCGCGTGCGCGCTCGTACACGAGAGCCGCCGGGGCAACGTCTTGCACGGCGGTCCCGGTGCTGTCGAAGATCGTGATCTCGTCGCGTGACCTCCGACCGGTCGCGGTGCCCGCGATCAGCTCGCCGAGCTCGGCGTGGACCGACTCCCTGGTGACGAGCCCGAGCGTGAGCGCGTGGTGTAGCTCACCGATCGTCGCACACTGCTCGAGGTTGTCGACGACGACCCGTGCCGCGCAGAGGAGCTCGGGGGCGAGCTCCTGCTTGTCTTCGCTGTCGGCGCCGACGGCGGCGATGAACGTGCCGGGGCGGACGTCGGCCGGCCCGATCACGGCGCGACGCGCCGGCGTGCAGGTGACGCAGATGTCGCTCTGACGGACGGCCGCGACCAGATCGTCCGCCGGCCGGACATCGACGCCGAGCGTGCCCGAGCGTTCCTGCGCGAAGCGCGAGGTGACCGCATGATCCGAATCATAGGCGAACACGCGCCGGATCGGCCGTGTCTTCACGATGGCCTCCAGCTGGATGCGACCCTGCGTGCCGCAGCCGCAGATCGTCGCCGTCGCGGAGTCCTCGCGCGCGAGATAGCGTGCCGCCAGGGCAGTGGCCGCCCCGGTGCGTAGAAGGGTGATCTCGATCGAATCCATGAGGGCCAGGAGGCGTCCATCGCTCGTGTCGAACAGCGCCACGAGGCCCTGGATGGTCGGCCGGCCCGTCCGCGGCCGACGTGGACGCCGAGCAGCGCCGCCGGTGGGTCCTCGCGCGCGGCCTGCCGGGCGAAGGCACGGCCGACGGCGGCGATGCAGTCGTCGAGGGTCAGCAGCTTCTGAACGTCGCCGAGCGCGAGCAGCAGGGTCGCGGGCGTCATCGTCCCAACGCGGGGTCTTCGAGAAGCCCGGCAACCCGCGCGACGATCACATCCCGGGCACGCTGGAAGTCCTCGCTGACGGCCGGCACGTCGTCCCAGCGCTCGATCCGTGAGGCGCGCGACGCCAGCTCGCCGAGGTCGCAGCCGAACGTTACGACGGCCGCCGCGCTCTCGACGTCGGCCGGGGCGGGGCGTCGAGGTCGGCGGCCCTCGACGTCGATGCCGTCCGCCCGCAGTCCCTGGGTGACGCGGGGCGGAATCGCGTCGTCAGGCTCGGTCCCGGCGGACGTCGCCCTCGCGGCGAGACCGCGCGCGGCAGCGAGGCGGTTGAAGTACTCGGCGGCGATGACGCTCTTGGCCGAGCCGTGCAAGCAGACAAAGAGAACTTTCCCTTGGGTGGCCATGGTCTCCTCCGCACCGTTCACGCGCGCGTGACGGTATAAAGCAGTGCCTTCGCCCCTGAAAGCGAGAAGAGCCGGCTCCGCGCGATCCCGAGGACGGCCCCCAGGAGCATGATTTTGAGCGTCGCCTCCCGCCAGAGCATCAGGACGACCACCGTCGCCACCAGGGTGGCGATGGCAAAGAGGTCGGGCAGGGCGTACGGGGCCAACCGCACGAGCGAGACGGCGAGTATCCCGATCACGGCCGGCGCGATGCCTCTCAGCGCCGCTCGCGTCCACACCAGCTTCCGAACGCGATCGAGCGCCGGCAGAATCGCCAGCATCATCACGAACGACGGCAGGAACGCGGCCGCGCCCCCGATCACGGCGCCGGTAACCCCTGCGACCTTGTATCCGACGTACGCGGCGACCATCAGAATCGGTCCGGGCGTGAACTGGCCGAGGGCCAGCCCGTCGATGAACTCTTGAGGCGTGAGCCAGTGGAACTGACTCACCAGCTGCTCTTGCATGAACGCGATCATCGTGAGGCCACCACCGAACGTCAGGGCTCCTACCTTGAGAAGGAACGCGGCGAGTGGCAAGAGGCCCGCGGCGGGCGGGTCGCCGGGAGCGGTCAAGACGCCGGGAACGGACGCCGAGCGCGCGATGATGTGCAAGACGGCAAGACACGCCGCGAGCGACACGAGGACCGTCGCGCCGAGCTTCCTCGAGTGAAAGAGCCAGAGTCCGACACCGCCCGCGAGAAGCAGGATGCCTGCCACGCCGACAGGACTGGCGAGGGCGGCGACCGCGGCAGCGATGGCGATCGACACTTGCGAGCGGGTGTTCATGGCGGCTTTGCCCAGGCGATAGACGGCGACGAGATAGATGCCCATGACCACCGGCCCCAGCCCGTAGAGTGCCCCACGCAGAACGGGCGTGACGCCCAGGACAGCGTAGCCCATCGTCAGCACGAGCAGGACGAAGAACCCTGGTAGCACGAAGCAGAGCCCACCGAGCAGCCCGCCCCACCATCCGCCGCGCGCGTAGCCGAGGAAGATGCTGAGCTGCGCTGCGGTCGCGCCCGGCAGCATGTTGACGAGCGAGAGCCCTTCGACGAATCGCTCCTTGGAAACCCACTGGCGCTTTTCCTGGAGCTCGGCCTGCATGATGCCCATGATGGCGGGGCCACCGTAGGCGGTGGCCCCGATCTTCAGGAGCTGAGCTGCGGTGTCCTTCCAGTTCTCGACGATCTTGCGAGCGCTCATGTTGGGCTCCTACTTCACGAAGACCCACGTCGGTTGGAGCAGCGGGAACGCGATCAGCCCGATGATCGCCGTGGCGGCCACGAGCAAAGGATTGCTGACCTTCCAGCGGAACAAGACCACCAGGCTCGCGAGCGCGACGAGCGCCGTGAGCCAGTCACCGATCGCGATCCGGCCGAGGAGCACGCAGGCGCCCAGGATCGTGCCGATGGCCGCGGCGTAGGCCCCCTTGATGAACCCCTGCACGTTCGGGTTCGTCCGGTAGCGCACGAGGATCGGCGCGACGATCAAGACGAGCAGAAAGGACGGCAGGAAGATGCCGAGCGTCGACACCAGTGAACCCCAGAAGCCGTCGACCAGGGAGCCGCCCAGTCGTGCCGCGACCAGATAGCCCACGAAGGTTGCGGTGATGACGACGGGGCCGGGACTGATCATCCCCATGGCCACCGCGACGAGGAATTCGCGCTCGCTGAGCCAGCCCGTCTGCTGGACGAGGCCTTTCTCGAGGAACGGTACGATGACGAGGCCACTGCCGAACGTGAGCGAGCCGGCTTTCAAGAAGAAGGTGAGGAGCTGGCCCAGAATCGCGCCCAGAGTGTCCGGCGAGGCACCGGCGGCGACGAGTGGCATGCCGAGCATGAGCGACGTCGTCGTCGACGCAGTCTTGCGCGCGCGGAAGAGTGAGCCGTAATACAGGAGGCCAACAACGCCGCACGCGATGAAGACGAGCGCGACTTCGGCTCGTACGGCAACGGTGATAGCGAAGGCGACTGCGGCGAGCGCCCATTCCAACCAGTCCTTCATCCCGAGCTTTGTCAGCCGATAGCAGGAGTGCAGGATCAGCGCGATGACCGCCGGGCTCACACCGTAGAAGATCGCGGTCACCCAGGGGAGCCCTCCAAAGTGCACGTAGAGGGCCCCGAGCGTTGCCACGATGATGAAGTTCGGCAGGATGAACGCCCACCCGCCAGCCCACGCTCCCCAGAAGCCGCCCCGGATGTACGAGATCCAGATACCGACCTGGATCGCGAGGGGCCCGGGCAGCGATTGGCAGACGGCGATGCCTTCCCGCATCTCTTCTTTCGTGACCCACTTCTTTTCGCCGACCAGTTCACGCTCCATCTGGCCGACGAGCGCGACGGGGCCGCCGAACCCGAGGAGGCCGAGGCGCAGGTAGTACCGGACGATTTCGCCGATCGGCACGCGGTGGCTGGTCTGTTCCGCCGCCATTCCCTGACCCTCCCCGTCGCAGTTTGGGATTCCGGGAGTGTAACGCTTGACTCGGAATGTAGCAAGCGTTACTGTCAGCTCGATGCGCTGGCTGACGCTCCTCACGGCCCTGCCGCCCAAGCCGACCCGGCACCGCGTCGGGGTCTGGCGGAAGCTCCAGCGCATGGGCGCTGTCAGACTGCGGGGCGCCGGCTGGATCCTGCCGGAGACTCCCGAGACGACCGAGCTGTTCCAGTGGCTTGTCCAGGAGATCCAGTCGTTCCGCGGCGAGGCGACCCTACTTCGGGTCGACCGCGTCGAGCCGATGACCGATGACGAGATCGCCGCACTGTTCCACAAAGTCCGCGGCGTGGAATACCAGGCGGTTGTGCACGGCTGTCGAGAGATCCTCGCGCAGATCGATCGCTACCGGAGCAGCCACCGCGGCTCGGTCGCGGCGGTCCGCACCAAGCTCGATGGCCTCAAGCGCGAGCTCGACCGGATACAGTCCATTGATTACCTCGAAGCGCCGGCGGGCCAGCGCGCCCGCGCCCTCTGGGAGACCACGGCCAAGCGTCTGCGGGCCGTGGAGACGCGACCGCGAGCGCCCGGCGGGCGCCATCGCGCGTCGCTGCCCGCGCGTGGCAGCACCTGGGTGACGCGGCCCCGCCCGCACATCGACCGCATCGCGTCGGCCTGGCTCATCAAGCGCTTCTGCGATCCAGACGCGAAGTTCGCGTTCGCTGACGCGGCTGATGCCGCCCGGAAGGGCATCCCATTCGATGTGCTCGGCGCGGATTTCGGGCATCACGGCGAGGACTGCACGTTCGAGACCCTGGTCAAGCGGTTCGGGCTCAAGGACCGGTGGGTCAAGCTCATCGCGGAGATCGTCCACGAGGCGGACCTGCACGACGGCAAGTTCACACGGAACGAGTCGACGGGCGTGGATCTCGCCATCCGCGCGCTCGCCGAGGCCACGCCGGACGATGACGACTTGCTCGAGCGCGGCATGGCGATCTTCGACGGTCTCCACTCGGTCTTGAAGCAGAAGAAGACGTAGCCGCGCGGGCCGGAGGTAGGTGGCAGCAATGCAGAGTCTGACGATGTCACGACGCGGCCTGTTCAAGGCTGCGCTGGCCGCGCTCGGTACATATGGCGTGACGCGTGGAGCGCCCGCCCTCGCGGGCGTGACGGAGATCAAGGTGCCTGACAACGTTCCAGAAGAAAAATTTGACTTCGACACTCAGGGGATCGAGGGCTGGACGACGGTCGACGGTCAATGGGCGGTGGAGGAGATGGCGGGTGCGCCCAGCGGCAAGAAGGTGCTGGTGCAGCGAGCGACGAAGAACCAGTTCAACGTCATCGTGGCGCCGGCCGGGCCGTACAGCGACGTCGATATCTCGATGAAGTTCAAGCCGGTCGCGGGCCGCGAGGACGCATCGGGCGGCATCGTCTTTCGCTTCACCGATGGCAAGTACTACGTCGTGCGCGCGAACGCGCTCGAGGACAATTTCCGACTCTACGCCTACGACCGAGGCCGACGGCAGCTCGCGACGGCCGCCGTGAAGGCTCCCGCGCTCGGCCAGTGGCACACCGTTCGCCTCGTGGCCGTCGGCGACCAGATCCAGGCGTGGCTCGACGGCAAGCTGTACCTGGACCATCGCGACCCGCGGTTCAAGTCCGGGCGCGTGGGGCTGTGGACCAAAGCCGATTCGGTGACCGCGTTTGACGACCTCGCCATTCGCGGCTCGAAAGGGGGCGGCCAATGAACCGCGTGATCGTCCTGCTCGGTCTCATCATGGTCGTCGCCGTGCCGATCGTGGCGGCCGCCGCCGACCCCGACTGGAAAGCAAAGTAGGAAAGGAGATCGCGATGAAATGGGTGACTCGTGAAAGGGCGCGTGTCGACCGCATCGCCTGTCCGTGGCTGATCACGCGGTTCATCGACAAGAACCCGACGTTCCTCTTCGTGCCGGCAAACCAGGTTATGGCGGTTGCCGAGCGTGAAGGGGCCATCCCCTACGACGTTCCAGGGGTGGAGCTCGGACACGTCGGCGACCATTGCTCCTTCGATGCCTTCCTGGGGAAACACAAGCTCGAGGATCCGGCGCTCCGCATGCTGGCCCTCATCGTGCGCGGCGCGGACACCGACGCGCGTCAGCTGACGCCGGAGTCGGCGGGTCTCTACGCGCTGGCCACAGGCTTCCAGGCCATCGCCAAGGACGACCACGACAACATGAGTCGGCAGTTCCACGCGTACGACGCGTTGTACGCGTACTGCCGCGCGAACGTCGGCGGCTCTCGACACGGCTAGGAACGACGAGAAGCCCGAGGAGCGACGCATGGCCCTGGAGCACATCGGCTACATCGCCCTTCCGCCGCACGCGGCGCCGGGCGGGTTCGATCACGCCGCTGTCCACAGCGGTAGGGGACTGCTCTACGTGGCCCACACCGCGAACGACGCCGTCGACGTGATCGACTGCACGACCAATACGTATCTTCGTTCCATTCCGCACCTGCCGCAGGTCGCCGGAGCGCTGGTCTCCGAGACCGACGACCTGGTCTTCACCTCCAATCGCGGAGAGGACACCGTCGGGATCTTCTCGCCGGCGCAAGAGAAGTCCGTGGCAAAAGTGAAGGTCGGGGTCGGGCCGAACGGTCTCGCCTATGCTGCCAATCATCGACTGCTGCTTGCGGCGAACGTCGGCGATCCGTCGCGACGAGGGTCTTTCACCGTCTCGCTCGTGGATGTCAGCACCCGAGCCGTGATCGCCAACATTCCCGTTCCGGGCCGAACGCGGTGGACCGTTGTCGACGACGAGCGCGGACGGTTCTACGTCAACATCGCCGATCCGCCGCAGATTGCCGTTGTCGACAGCGCCGACCCTACGCGGGTCGCCGACTCGTTTCCGATGCCGGCGATGGGTCCTCATGGGCTGGACCTCGATCCGACGACGCGGCGTCTCTTCTGCGCGTGCGACGGCAAGGTGCTGCTCGTGGTCGACTCGCGGTCGGGCGCCGTACAGAGTGAGCATGCGATCAGTGGCGTGCCGGACGTCGTCTTCCTCAACGCCACTTTCAAGCATCTCTATGTCGCGATCGGCGATCCTGGAGTCATCGACGTCTTCGATACCCGTACGATGCGCCGCCTCGAAAGCGTCCCGACGGAACGCGGCGCGCACACGATCGGCTTCGACGCCGTCCGCAACACCGTGTACGCCTTCCTGCCGGACACGCATCGTGCGGCGGTTTACGGGGACCGGCCAGGCTAGGGTGCCGAGCGGAGGCTGAGGTTCTTGAGCTCGGATGAACGCGGTCGATGTCGACGAATGACTGCGTTGGAGTGGGAGAGGCTCACGTTCGACCCATTCCTAACGCCGCCCTCTGCGCACGATCGCTTCACACTCGATGTCACCAGGCTCGCATCGGCGGCACTTCTCCATCTTGCGAGCCGAGATAGCAGCCGACCAGGATCAGCACGGCCAGCATATCCACGGCGCCGCCGACTCCCCACATCACGAGGCCGCCGAGGGACTGATCCTCGACGCTCGCATAGGCGTGGTACCAGGTCTCGCGACTCATCGCGATCAGGAGGCCGAGGAACGCGCTCTGCAAGGCGGCGAGCACCAGGTAGACCACGCGGATGCCATAGCCCGCCGCCGCTCGCAACCGGGGCGGCGGGTTGATGATCGGCCACCAGAACAGGATGGCGGTGCCGAAGAAGACGAGGTGCTCCACGTCGTGGACGACACGATCGGCGACGGCCGCGTCGTACGCGCTCGGCAAGTGCCAGAGCCAGACCGCGGCGACGTGAGCGACCCACGCCACCGAGACCGTGGTGAGTCCGCGCCAGATCGCTCGCAGCGGCGTCCCCGGTCGTAGCAGCCGCCCGGCGCGCGCGCGAATCGCCCGGGGCAGCGCCCAGCAGAGCGCCGCGAAGGGATCGGCCAGGAGTAGCAGCGGCGCGGCGCCGACGATCAGCAGCAGGTGCTGCGTCATGTGAGCCGCGAAGCTCGCGTGAGCCAGCCGATCGAACGGGCTCGACAGCGCAACGAGAACGCTCAGCAATCCGCCCGCCGATGCGGCGACGCGCCAGCCCGAGACGGCTCCGCCGCGCCGGCGCAGCTGCCACCAGCCGACCGCGTAGGCGCTCGCCACGATCAGGACAGGCGTGGCGACCTCGGGTCGAACGATCCAGCCGTCCGGCGCCGACATCGCCACAGACCAGAGATCGCCCGCCGGCGGGGCGCCGATCGCTTCAGCGGCTCCGTGGGCCATGGCGGCGCCTCGTCCTACTTGCGGATGGCCAGTACCGCGACCCAGACGAAGACGACGACCGTGCCCACCAGGAACAAGCCGAACGCGAGCTTCTCGACCGTGCTCATCGGCCTAGTACGCGATGGGCAGGTAGTTGGCCAGGATGTTGAACAGGATCCCGAGGCTCAGCGCGAGCAGGTTCAGCAGCGCCAGCGTGATGAGGATGCGTTCGGCCCGCACGCCAGGCTCCTACTGACCGGCGCCGAGGCCGGGTCCGAGCCCGCCCCAGTACTTGAAGAGATAGTAGATGCCCCAGACGGCGAGGATCGCGTAGACGACGAGGAGCCATTTGTTGACGATCCCGTGATAGGCGCGGATCTCGCCCTGCGCGTAGCGCTCGACCTCACCGTATTTCGGGTGATGCTCAGGCGTCCGTTCGCTCATCGACCCCCTCCGCCCGGAGGACCTGATGCTTGATCCTCTCGAGGCCACGGAACGCGCCGGTCGCGGCGCCCCAGACGAAGGCGCACACGGCCGCCAGGCTCATCAGGAGCGCCACCGCGAACGCGCCGAGCGTCAGGTGCTCGATCATTCGCGAATTCCCGGATACAGGGTCCGCGGCCTGGCCTTGTCGCCCGCGATCCGCTCGGGCCGGGCTGGATCGAGGGCGTAGCGCGGATGGTCGGCGACGACCTCCGGCGCGTTGAGCGCGGCGCGCGCCTCGGCCGGCAGCTCGAGGGTCTCGCCCGTCAGCGGATCCTTCCAGGCCGAGAGCGAGAGGACGTAATACGAGATGGCCCAGCGCTCGTCCTCGCTCATCGAGTCGGCGAACGAGGGCATCGGCGAGCCGTCGAGGCCGAGGGTCATCGTGCGGAAGATATCACGCACGGTCGAGCCGCCCTTGAACTGGCCGCGGGTGAAGTCGGCCGGGCGGATCGGAAACTTGAGATCGTCGGTCAGATCCGCCGCCGACTCGCCGTCGCCCTTGCCCTCGGCGCCGTGGCACTGGAAGCACTTGGCCTTCTGATAGAGATCCTTGCCGCGCGCCACAAGCTCCGCCGTCGCCTTCGGCGGCTCACCGATCGTGGCCGGCGGCTCGGGCTGCTCGTCCTTCCAGCGGCGCGAGAAGGTCTTGATGAAGGTGACGACGGCGAGCCGCTCCTTGTCGGGCAGCTCATGCCACGTGGGCATCGCGGTCCAGCGCACGCCGCGCGTCACCGTGCGGTAGAGATCGCCGTCGGTCGGCAGCGATCCCGAGGGCGTCGTGCGGAACTTGAACACCCCGAGGGTGAAGTTCCGCGGGCGCGGCGAGAGGAACGTCGCGGCCAGACCGTTGCCGTCCCCGCTCTTGGCGTGGCAGCCGACGCACCGCGAGTGATAGACCTCGCGCCCCAAGGTCAAGAGATCCGGGCTGCTCGGGATGTTCATGACCGAGACCCCGACCGTCTGCGGCTCGAACACTTCGCGCCAGGCGCCACGATTGGTCCCGAGCTTCTGGATGTAGCGGACCAGTCCGACCAGCTCCCGCGTGGGAAACACCAGGGTGACCCGCTCGAGCGCGGGCGGCCGGTCGCCGAAACCCTTGAGGTCGATGACGGGCGTGCCGTCGAGCGGCCACTCACCGTTCGCGGCAGGCGCGACGAACGTGAGCCCCTCGGCGTTCGGGTAGAGCGGAATCGCGACGTCGGCCTTCATCGTGAAGTACGTCGTGAGCTCGGCGGACGGCGCGAGCGCCGGGCCCGCCTCGGTCTTTTGCAGAGGGACGCGCAGGCGCCGGTAGAGCCACTTGAAGCTCGGCATGATCGAGTCCGGCACGACCAGGCGCGGGTCCCAATGATGCGCGTAGTGCCAGTCGTCGCCGAACTTCAGCCCGACGCGCGTGAGGTCCGGGCCGATCCGGCGCGTCGAGAGGAGGTGCGGGAGATCGAAGGCGTACTCGCCGGCCTCGGAGACCGGCCCCCAGCGGAGGTCCTCGCCGGCCACCGGCCGCACGTACTGACTGTGGCAGTACCAGCAGCCTTCGCGGATGTACACGGCGCGGCCGACCCGCTCGAGCGGCGTGTAGTCGGAGGCGTCGTAGCGCACCCACTTCACGTCGCCCACGTCCGTCCGCACGGCGCGGCTCACTTGCCGCGACCGCGACTCCGGGATCATCGCCGGGAGAAATCCTTGTACGAACATCGCCAGGGTCACGAAGAAGAAGCCGGCGCCGACCGCCAGCGAGCCGATCGATTTCATCGCGCTCCGGGCCGCGTCGCGTCGACGGCGGCGAGCGAGGTCTTCATGAGGGTGTAGACGACGAGGGACATGCCGACGTCCATGGAGATGCCGGTGAGGGTCCGCACCCACCAGTAGGGGCGGATCGCGTTCACCGAGTGCACCCATTCGGTGCCGGCCATCAGCATGAAGCCCTGCTGGAGCCCCTGCGCCGTCAGCACGAGCCCCATCGCGGAGATGCCCAGGGTGACGAGCCAGAATCCCCAGTTCCCGACGCGGAAGCTCCACAGCGGCGCGTCGTGGGCGAGCCGCGGCCAGACGTACATGGTGCCGGCGATCGCCCACACCACGAACGTGCCGAAGACCGTGAGGTGTGAGTGGGAGATGACGAAGTCGGTGAAGTGCGTCGGCTGCTGGAGCGAGCGGAGCGCTGCCAGCGAGCCCTGGAAGCAGCCGACCAGGTACATGAGCGAGCCGACGATCAGGAACTTCGCCGGCAGGTTGCGCGAGAGCTCCGGCCAGCGCCCGATCATCGTGCCGAAGAAGTTCTGGAGCACGGTCCACACCGGAATGATCAGCATCATCGACGAGACGATCGCGATCGTCTCGGCCCAGTCGGCGATCGGCGAGTAGAGGTAGTGATGGATGCCGACGAACGGATAGAAAAATGCGAGCGACCAGAAGCCGATCAGCGAGAGCCGGTGGCTGTAGATCGGGTTCTTCACGCTGGCCGGCAGGAAGTAGTAGATCAGCACGTAGCCGGCCGGCGTGATCCAGAGTCCGACCACGTAGTGCATGAAGAGCCCGTGCCACGCCGCGTTGTTGATGCCGGGGATGTGGTAGGGGCCGAGCATCAAGAGCACGAGATTCACGTCGGTCCAGACGAAGGCGGCGATCAGATACCAGAGCGAGACGTAGAGCGGCCGCTCGCGCCGCTGCTTGATCGTCATCAGGAACTGGACGGTCAGGAGCACGATCACCAGGAACGTCACGATGACGTTGATCAGCGGGAACTCGCCCGCCTCCCAGCCCCGGTTCCAGCCGAGCCCCAGCAGCACCACGGCCGCGGCCAGATTGAGGTTCCAGACCCACAGAAGCCCGCGGCTCCAGCGCTCGCCCCAGACGCGCACGCCGCTCAGGCGGGGCACAATGTAGTAGCAGAGCCCGATGAAGAGCGTCGAGAAGGCGCCCCAGATCACGCCGTTCACGTGCATCGGGCGCAGCCGCCCGAAGGTGAACCACGGCAGGTCGCCCAGGAGAGTCGGATAATTGAACTTGGTGGAGATGAACGCCCCGATGGTAGGGAAGAGCAGCAGCCAGCCGAGGCCCCAGGCCAGCCACTGGCGGATCAGGTCGGCGTCGATCAACTCGTCGTTTCGCGACGAGGCTTCGCGCAGCGCGGCTTCGGTCGCAGTCATGCAGGTCCCAGAGCGAGGATAGCGCGTCCGCCCGAATATCCGAATCGAATGGGATAGAATCGGCGCCCATGTCGACGCCACTTCAGGCGTTCCCGGCCCCGTCGAGGCTCGTGGGGGCGGAGCACGTCGTCATGGCCGGCGCGGCCCTCGCGCTGGTGGTGCTCGTCGCGCTCCCGCTGGCGTTCCTGGTCGGCGGCAGCCTGACCGGCGACGACGGCCTCACGCTCGCTCACTTCCGCGACGCGGTGACGAGCCGGCTCCACGTGCAGGCGCTGCGGAACTCGCTCGTGCTCGGCGCGGCGACGGCCGTGCTGAGCGTGACCGTCGGGCTTCCGCTCGCCTGGGCGGTGAGCCGCACCGACGTTCCTGCGAAGCGCTTCATCCACCTGACCGCGGTCGTCTCGTACCTGACGCCGCCGTTTCTGACCGCGATCGCGTTCGTGAACCTGTTCAGTCCGCGGGCCGGGCTGGTGAATCGATTCGTCCGCGACGTGCTCGGGATGCCGGCGCTGACCTTCGACGTCTTCTCGATGGCCGGGCTGATTCTCGTCACCGTGCCGCACACGTTTCCGTTCGTCTACCTCCTCGCCGCCAGCGCGCTGGAGTCGGTCGATGCATCGATGGAGGAGTCGGCGCAGATCCTCGGCGCCGGCCGGTGGCGGACCGCCCTGGCGGTCACCGGACCTCTGGTGGCGCCGGCCGTCCTGTCGGGGGCGCTCGTGGCCTTCGTGAACGCGATCGCCCTCTTCGGCTCGCAGGCGATCGTGGGCCTGCCCGGGCGCGTCTTCACCTTGCCCACCCGCATCTACGCGCTGTTCGACTATCCGCCGCAGTACGGCCTGGCCTCGGCGCTGTCCTTGATCTTCGTGGCGCTGACGGTCGCCGCACTCTATCTGCAGCGCCGGTACCTCGCGCGCCGCTCGTACGTGACCCTCGGCGGCAAGGGGAGCCGGCCGCGGCTCGTCGAGCTCGGCTCGGCCCGCTGGGGCGTCCTCGCGTTCTGCGTGGCGGTCTTCGTCGTCGCCGTGGCAGCGCCGTACCTGACCTTGCTGGCCGTCTCCGTCTCCCGTTCGTGGGGGCTTGGGTTCTGGCAGAACCTGACGCTCCAGCACTATCGATTCGTGCTGCTCGAATACGACGTTACCCGTCGTGCGATCGTGAACAGCTTGATCCTCGCGAGCGGGACGGCCACCCTGGCCGTCCTGATCGGAAGCCTCGTCGGCTGGCTGGATCTGCGGACCGCGCTCAGGGGAAGGAAGCTCCTCGACTATGCCTCGCTCGTTCCCCTGGGGCTGCCGGGAATCGTCGTGGCCGTCGCCCTGATCCAGTTCTGGCTGCGGGTCCCGCTGCCGATCTACGGAACCCTCCTCATCATCCTGCTCGCGTATACCGGGCGGTTCATCCCGCTTGGAGTGCGCTCGGCGAACGCAGCCTTCCGTCAGATCGACCCGTCGCTCGAGGAGACCGCGCGCGTGACCGGCGCGGGCTGGCTCCGCACCTTCCGGAGCGTCACCCTGCCGCTCGCCCGTCCTGGACTCTTCGCCGGCTGGCTCCTCGTGTTCGTTCCGGCGCTCCAGGAGCTCTCGGCCTCGGTCCTGCTGTTCAGCTCGGGCTCGATCACCCTGGCGGTCGCCGTCTACAACCTCTACGAGACCGGCGCGCTCGGGCCGGTCGCGGCGCTGGCGATCGTGACCATGCTCATCATCACCGGGGCGATCGTGCTCGCCACACGACTGGGCCGCGGCGTGGCGGTCCCGAGCGCCGAGCGAGCGGAGGTCGCGCAGTGACGGCCGCGAGCAGACGGACCGGAGCGTCCAGCGACGGCGCTCCGCCCCTCGAGTGCGTCACGTTCATGCTCGTCAGGAACGGCCACGTCCTCGCCGAGAGGCGGAAACCAACCCGCCGGCTGGCTCCCGGCGCCGTCGCGCTGCCCGGCGGTCACGTCGACCCGGGCGAGGCGCTCGAGGACGCGCTGCAGCGCGAGCTCCAGGAAGAGCTGGGGGTCGTGGCCGAGCGGACGGCGTACGTGTGCACGCTGCTTCATCGAGCGGAGGAGTGGAGGAAGCTCCACTACTTCGCGGTCGAGAGATGGCGCGGCGACATCCTGAACCAGGAGGCCGAGGCGCTCCTCTGGATCCCGCTCGACGAGCCGGGCGCGCTCGAGATCGACGTGGACCGCACGGCCGTGGCCGAGTACATGCGGCTCTTGCGGATCGAGTGATGGCGGGGATCGGCATCGAGCACGTGACGAAGCGCTTCGGTGGCGTCACCGCCGTGAGCGATCTGAGTCTCGAGATCGGTGACCGGGAGTTCGTGACCTTGCTCGGGCCGAGCGGCTGCGGCAAGACCACGCTCCTGCGTCTGATCGCCGGCTTCATGGCGCCCGACGCGGGCGTGATCCGCGTCGGCTCGACGGCGCTCTCCACCCCGAGCGGCGTCGTGCCGCCCGAGCGACGCGGCATGGGCATGGTGTTCCAGAACTACGCGGTGTGGCCGCACAAGACGGTGTACCAGAACGTCGCCTTTGGCCTCGAGGTGCGCCGGGTCGGCCGGGCGGAGACCCAGACGCGCGTCGCACGCGTGCTCGAGCAGGTCAACCTGGCCGGGCTCGAGCGCCGCTATCCGAGCCAGCTGAGCGGCGGGCAGCAGCAACGCGTCGCGCTGGCCCGGAGCCTCGTGGTCGAGCCGGGCATCCTGCTCCTCGACGAGCCGCTCTCGAACCTCGACGCCAAGCTCCGCGAGCGCATGCGCTGGGAGCTGAAGGAGCTGCAACGCCGCACGGGCATCACGTTCGTCTACGTCACCCACGATCAGTCCGAGGCGATGGCGCTCTCCGACCGGATCGCGGTGATGCACGCGGGGGCGATCATGCAGGTCGGCGCGCCGCGCGCGGTCTACGCGCGGCCGGTCAACAAGGTCGTCGCCGATTTCATGGGGCTCGTGAACCTGATCTCGGGCCGCGTCGTCCGCGCCGGCGCGGACGACGGAGTCGTCGCGGTCGGCGGCGAGCATCCGATCGGCGCGCCCGTGCCGCCGGGCGCCGTGTCGGGCCAGACGGTGCAGGTGGCGATCCGCCCCGAAAATCTCCGGCTGGTGCCGGCGTCGGCCGCTGACGGCGCGGGCTCGGTGCCGGGCCGGGTCGTGGAGGTGACGTTCCTCGGGAACCTCGTCGACTGCCACGTGACGCTCGACGACGGCACGCGCCTGCGCATCCAGGTCGATCCCGGCCAGACGCCCGAGGTGGGCCAGCGGGTGGGCATTCGCTTCGACGGCCGCAAGAGCAGCGTGTTCGGCTAGAATTCGTATCAAGCAGACGAGCTTCGTCCTGACCGGGATGATCAACAATGTCAACCTGATGTGGCGGAACAAGCTCGCGGCGATTCGCGCCCTACGCGAAGAGCGCATCTACCTGACGTACTACAATCGTCTCATGGCAAAGATCGGCCGGCCGGGCATCCCACGCGGCGCCGAGCGCGCGAGCTGGCCCATGGAGTCGAAGGAAGAGCTCGTCGACGCCCTCTGGGCAGCCTGTGACATGCCTGCGCCGGTTCCTCCCCTTTTCTTATCCGTTCGGTGTCCGACTCCCCGAGGCGGCCGAACGACGCCTCTACGAGGACCGCATCGAGGCCGACCTCGCCTTCGCTGTCTTCGGAACCGAGCTCCTGGCGACGGCGCACAGGTTCTCGAAGAGCAACTGAGACCCTCAGACGGGCTATGACCAACGCGCACATCGAGATCAGCATCAAAGGACAATGGGTGACGGTGCCCGCCGTGGAGATCGGCGGTCGAAGCATCGTGGTGACCGGGAGACGGCTGAGAGTCGCGACCGTTCACGACGAGGACTGGCTGGAGGACGAGCTCGACGACCCGGAGTCGTGCATCCGGCGTTTGAAGGCGTGTCGTTCGAACGGCGCGAAAGCGGACGTCTTCACGTTCGCTCAGAAGCTGCCGGCCGAAACACCCAAGTATTCGTATCGGATGGAATGGAACAGCATCGCGGCGATCCGGCTCACCACCTTTGCCGACTGGTGGGAGAAGCTCCCGAAGGATACTCGAAAGAACACGAGACGAGCCGCCAAACGAGGCGTGGTCGTCAAGTTCCGCGAGCTCGATGACGCGCTGATCGGCGGACTGGTCGCGCTGAACAACGACTCACCGATGCGCCAGGGTGTGCCGTTCGCCCATTTCGGGAAGACGGTCGAGGAGGTGCGGAAGGACTACTCGTCGTTCAGGGACCGCAGCGACTTCATTTGCGCATATCTCGGGGACGAGCTGATCGGCCTCATGAAGCTCGTCTACTGCGGGAAAGTCGCGGCCATCATGCAGCTCTTGACCAAGAGCCGTCATTACGACAAGCGGCCCGCGAACGTGCTGATCACGACCGCGGTCGAGCGCTGCGCACAGCGGGGAATCTCGTACGTGACGTACGGCCGGTACCGCTACGGCAACAAGGACAACAGCTCCCTGATCGACTTCAAGGACCGCAACGGATTTGTAGAAGTACTGGTGCCGAAATACCATGTTCCCCTGACACTCCGGGGCGCGGTATGCCTGAAGCTGGGGCTGCACCGCGGTCTCGTCGGAACCCTCCCGAGCAGTGTGATACGAGTGGGCGCCGCCCTTCGTGCGAAGTGGTACAGCTGGAGACTCCGGGCCGGTGTAGCTCAATGGTAGAGTAGCCGAAACTGTAATTGGCAGGCGGAGGAGACGGCCATGGCGGTCCAGACGACGCGGACGGTCGAGGAGCTCCAGGCGTACTGTGCGCGATTGAGGGCGGCGGGGCTCGACGCTCCGTGGTCCCGGCCGGGGCCGCTCATTCCGCCGAAGCCGACGGCCACCCAGGCCCGCCACTGGCGCTGGCGCAACATCGAGCCGCTCCTGTTCGAGAGCAGCGAATACCTGAGCCCCCACCGCGGCGCCGAGCGCCGGGTGCTGCGCCTGCACAATCCGGGAGTCCCGGAGCGGACCGTGGCGCATAGCCTCGTGCTGGCGATCCAGTACCTGCTGCCCGGCGAAGTCGCGCCGGCCCACCGCCACTCGCCGACCGCGATCAGGTTCATGCTCCACGGCGAAGGGGCCTTCACGACCGTCGACGGTCAGAAGTGCGCGATGAAGCCCGGCGACCTCGTGCTGACGCCAGGGATGGCGTGGCACGACCACGGCAACGAAGGCGGCAAGCCCGTCTACTGGATGGACATCCTCGACTGGCAGATCGTCCGGTTCCTGGAGAACCTGACCTTCGAGCCGTATCCCGACGAGCAGCAGCCGGCGCTCCGGAGCCCGGGCCGCGACATCTACTTCCCGTGGACCGACGCCTACGCGGCGCTGCTGAAGCGGGCCGAGCAGGCGCCCGACCCCTTCGACGACGTCTTGCTCGAGTACGTCGATCCGGCCAGCGGCACCTCGCTTCGCCCGACCGTCGCGTGCTATCTGCAGCTGCTGCGCCCGGGCATCCGCACGCACGCCCACCGCGAGACGAGCACCGCCGTCTATCGCGTGGTGCGCGGGCGGGGGACGACCACCGTGGACGATCAGACGTTCGAGTGGGAGCCGGGAGACTTCTTCGTGATTCCGCCGCGGGCGCGGCACGCCCACGCAAACGGGGGCGCCGAGCCGGCCGTGCTCTTCACCGCGCAGGACGTGCCGCTGCTCAAGCTCCTGCGCCTCTATCGGATGGAGCCCGCCGACTGAACCGGTAACGGTCGCCGCGAGTTGCGGCCGCTCAGCGAAGCAGCTCCTTGAGCTTCGCCAGGCCACTCGTGCCCGCGCACGCATCGGGCGGGTCATGCTAAGTTCTCCGCCGGGAAGGTGTCAACGGACGCCCGAGGAGGTCCCCTATGGCACGCGCCGGATATCGCATCTTCGACGCCGACACCCACGTCATCGAGCCCGCCGAGCCCATCGAGGCGTACCTCTCGGCCCCCGACCGAGCCCGGCTGGCCGCGCTCGGGTCCCTCGTCGGGCGGGCTCAGGGCAAGGGGGGCATGTCGCGCTACCGCGTCGGCAAGCGCCCGGACCTCAACCGGATGCTCGGCTCGCGCGAGCGCGTGCCGCCCGCCGACGCGATCACGCGCGGGCTGAAGGACGGCGGCACGCCCTGGGACGTGCGCTGGCAGGGGCCGCCCTTCCCGGACGACCGCGTCAACTTCGACTCGCGCGCGCGCATCAAGGACATGGACATCGAGGGCGTGGACGTTAACATGGTCCTGCCGTCGGGCGGCTTGGCGGCGTTCGCGGGTCTTGACGACGTGGCGGTCGAGATGGCGATGTACCAGGCGTATCATCGCTTCCTCAAGGACTACTGCGCGCCGTACCCCGATCGCCTCACGAGCGTGATGCACGTGACGGTCCGCGACGTGCCGGGGTCGGTCGCTGAGATCCGCCGCTGCGGCAAGGAGCGGTGGCCGGTCGGCATCTTCCCGGTCTGCCCGCCGGGCATGACGCTCGACGATCCCGACTGGGAGCCGATCTGGGCGGCGGCGCAGGAGCACGACCTGACGGTCGTCATCCACTCCTTCACGATGTCGATCCCGTACCCGCCGGGCATGTGGGACAACTGGGACAACATGTTCCTGGTCCGCTCGGCCAGCCACGTGTGGAATGCTCAGCGCAACATGGCGGCGCTCATCGGCTCGGGCGTGCTCGATCGCTATTCGAGCCTGCGCCTGACCTCGCTAGAGTGCGGCCACGGCTGGCTCGCCTTCTGGGCCTCGCGCCTGGACGAGCAGGCCGAGATGAGCCAGCACGCGCTGCCCCGCCTCAAGCGCAAGCCGAGCGACTACATCCGCGGGCCGCAGTACTACCAGAGCATCCAGCTGCACGAGGGCGAGCTGTCCCTTCGCCAGGCCATCGAGGCGATCGGCGAGAACACGCTGATGTTCGCGACGGACTATCCGCACTCAGAGAGCTGGTTCCCGAAATCGGTGGACGCCGTCCTCAAGTGGACGACGATCCCCGAGAGCGCCCGGCGCAAGCTCCTCTGGGAGAACGCGGTGCGCTGCTATCGGCGCTACAGCGGCTACACCTCGGCCGTCGTCGAGGCCGCGACGGCCGAGGCGCGGTAGCCCACGTTGTCCAGACTCGCGCTCACTCTGGCGTGCGGCGACTACGACCGCACGCGCGCGATCAGGACCGGCGAGGTCAAGCCCGACGGCGTCGAGCTGAACGTGATCACGCTCGCGCCGGAGGAGATGTTCTATCGGATGGCGCGGTTCCGCGAGTTCGACGTCTCCGAGCTGTCGCTGTCGACCTACACGGTGCTCCGCGGCCGCGGCGAGCCGCTCGTGGCGATTCCGGTGTTTCCGTCGTTCAGCTTTCGCCACGCGTCGGTCTTCGTCGGCACGCACGCCGGGATCAAGGAGCCGCGCGAACTGGTCGGCAAGCGGATGGGCGTGCCCAAGTACCACATGACGGCGGCGGTGTGGATCCGCGGGATGCTCGAGGAGGAGTACGGCGTCGCGCCGAAGGACATGCGCTGGTTCGAGGGCGGCGAGGGGTCGAAGGTCAAGGAAGTCGACGTGACCTTGCCGCCCGACGTGCCGCACCAGTGGGTTCCAGCCGGACGCAATCTCGGGGACATGGTCGCGGCCGGCGAGCTCGACGCCTACATGGGCGCCCGCCGGCCCGCGGCCTACGGCGAGCGCGTGACGCGCCTCTTTCCGGACTTCCGCCGCGTCGAGCGCGCCTACTTCGAGAAGACCGGAATCTTCCCGATCATGCACACCCTGGTCCTCAGAGAAGAGCTGGCGCGTCGGCATCCGTGGCTGCCGCGGAGCCTCTACGATGCCTTCGTCGAGGCCAAGCGCCTGGCGTACGAGCGCCTGCAGTTCACGGCGGCCTTGCCGGCGAGCCTGCCCTGGCTCGTCGCGGAGGCCGAGGAAACGCGCGCGCTGATGGGAGACGATCCGTTTCCGTACGGCGTCGCGAGGAACCGGAAGACGCTGGAGACTCTCGCGGGCTATACCTACCGGCAGGGCCTGGCGCCGCGCCGGCTCACGGTCGAGGAAATGTTCTGGGAGTCGACGCTGGCGATCTGACGGGTCGTCTGTCTCTCACTGGCGCTTCTCGGGTTGCTCGATCGTGTCCGAGTCCGGTCTGTCCCGCTCGGAACGGACCAGATTGACGATCGACCATGGAATGGCGAGGTGGCGACGACCCTCACGGCGGCCTAGAAGCCGAGTTCCTTCAGATCGAGACCCGCCGGGAGACGCCCGCCGGTGTTCGACGCCCTCACCAGCCCCAGGCTCTTCATGAGCCGCGCCACCTGGAACCCGAAGTCGTATTCGTCTGCCGCGTGGCTCAGCCGCAGGAACTGCGGATAGTGGTGATGGTTGTTCTGCAGGCAGGCGCTGAACGTGGCCGTCACCGGTAGCCAGTCGCCGATGTTCATGGCGTTGTCGTCGTCGTCGTAGCGCCGGGCGCCGAATCGCCGATCGTGCGTCCAGTAATTCTGCATCATGTTCGTCCACAGACCGACGAGCCGGACACTGAACCACAGGGCTAGCGCGTACACCCAGTCCGACACGAGCGCCCACACGAACGCGTAGCTGCTCGCCTGGGCCGCGACGGCGAAGCCTGGGCTCGAGGCCAGACGCATCGGCCAGGTCTCGAAGATCGAATCTCGGGCGAGATCGAACTGGCACTTGTAGGGGAACAGGCACAAGGAGAGCGTCTTCCAGAAGCCGTCGGCGCCGAGCTTGTTGGGGTCGCCGTCGTGGTCGGAGAAGGCGTGGTGATGGCGGTGGCGATTCACCCACGACCGGGGGTTGACGTAGATCGCGACCGCGTTGCAGAGCAGCGTGGTCGACTTGACGAACCAGCCCTTGAACTCGAGCGCCCGGTGGGCGATGCCCATGTGCAGGATCTCCGGGAGATAGAGGCCCGCGACGAGCCAGATGAACAGGAGGTACAGCACGCCGACGACGAGGCCGCCGCCGGGACCCAGGTGGGGCGGCGCCAGGAACGCCGAGACCAGCGCGTGCAGGATCAGCAGCGTGTAACCGACGACGTTGTAGATCCGCATGGCGGTCCCTCCACGATGATATGAGGGACGGGCCGAACTACGGAAGAGATTCCGCGCGAGGGCTAGACGTGGATCACGACCTTGAGGGCGTTCCCGATCCGCTCGGTGTAGGTGTGGAACGCGTCGTGGATCCGGTCGAGCGCGAAGTGGTGCGTAATGATCGGATCGGCCAGGATCTTGCCCTGGCTCATCAGCTCGAGCGAGCGGCCGCAGCTCATGCCGCCCTCGCCGCGCGCCGCGTAGATGCGCACGTTCGAGCGCACGGCCAGGTTCATGTCGACCTCGACCGGGCCCGCGTACCACGCGACCACGCCGATCCGCCCTCCGCGCTTGACGTTCTCGAGCGCCTCCTGCATCGAGGTCGGGCCCCCGGCGCACTCCAGGACGCAGTCGGCGCCCCGGCCGCCCGTGATCTCGTGCACGCGATCGCGGAGGTTCTCGCTGCGCACGTTGATCGTGTGGTCGGCGCCGAGCTTCGCGCCGATCGCGAGCCGCGAGTCGCGCGTGCCGGTCAGGATGACGCGCGCGGCGCCGAGCGCCCTGCAGAGCTGGACCGCGATGAGCCCGATCGGCCCCGGGCCCTGAACGAGCACGGTCTCGCCGGCGACGTAGCCGCCCATCAGGTCGATCGCCCAGAGCGGCGAGGCCGCCGTCGTCACCATGCACGCCTGCTCGAACGAAAGGTTCTCGGGCAGCTTGTAGAGCGTGTTGATGTGGTTCACGGCGTACTCGGCGAACCCACCGTCGCAGGTGAGGCCCTTGGCGCGGTGGCCCTTGGAGACGTCGCCGTAGTTGAGGCAGGACGTGTACCAGCCCTTGATGCAGTTCTCGCACCGGTCGCAGCCCTTGTGCACCTCGACGGCGACGCGGTCGCCGACTCGGAACTCGTCGACGCTGGGCCCGAGCGCCGCGACCGTCCCGGCGTACTCGTGGCCCATCACGAACTGGCCGCCCGGCTGGCCCTGGAGCGTGCGGTGCAGCACCTTCACGTCCGTGCCGCAGATCGAGGCGACCTCGACCTTCAAGAGCACCTCGCCCGGGCCCGGCTCGGGCCGGGCCCAGGCCTGGACGCGCAGGTCGTCGGCGCCGTGGAGAATCGCGGCTTTCATGGTGGACGGCATCGGCATACGTTAGCATCTCTTCTCCAGAGAACGACACCCCCTGAGGGAGGATCGAGTGAGCCGAGCGCTCGTCATCGCATGCTTCGTACTGGGATCGCTCGTCACGCTCGCGGCGCGGGCGGCCGCCCAGACCAAACCGTTCACGCCGGATCCGGTCGACATGGCGGCCGCGAAGCGCGAGGCCGCGGTGACCTGGTACACGTCGACGCCGGTCAACACGGCGCAGAAGATCGCCACCATGTTCCAGACCGAGACCGGGATCAAGGTGGAGCTCTTCCGCTCCGGCGGCTCGGCGGTGCTGCGCCGCTTCATGCAGGAGATCGACGCCCGACGGGTGATTGCCGACGTGATGACGATCTCCGATCCGGCCGAGGTCCTCACCCTGATCAAGCGCGATCTGGTCGTGCCCTTCCGTCCGCGCCACTTCGACAAGGTCCGCGACGAGGTGAAGGACCCGAAGGGCTATCACGTCGCCCAACGCGTGAACCTGGTCGGCATCATCGCCCGCACCGACAAGGGCGTGCCGCTGCCGCGCAACTGGACCGATCTGACCGATCCCAAGTACAAGGGGCTCCTGGTCATGCCGGACCCGTCGTACACGGCGATCCAGCTGATGGTGATCGGGACGCTCTCGCGGAAGTACGGCTGGGGCTTCTACCAGAAGCTGCGCGCCAACGAGATCATGATCGTCCAGAGCCACCAGCAGGTCTCGGAGACGCTCACCCGCGGCGAGCGGCTGATCGCGGCCGAGGGCGGCGACCAGTTCGCGTGGCTCGATCGCAGGGCCGGCCACAAGATCGAGACCATCTGGCCGACCGACGGTGCCTTCGCGATCGGCGCGCCGACGGTCGTGATCAAGGGCGCGCCGCATCCGAACGCGGCCAAGGCGCTCGCCGCGTTCATGATCGGCGACGCGGTGCAAAAGCTCCTGCCGGGCGAGGGGATCTACGCCGGCCGATCCGACGTCGAGCCCCCTCCCGGCAATCCGCCGATCGCGCAGATCAAGCTGATCCCGGTCGACTACGAGCAGATCGAGAAGGCCGCGAAGGCCATCAAGGCGCGGTTCAGCGAGATCTATCAGTAGTCACGCGATCTTGATGATCCCGGGCTCGACCGGCTTGAAGCGCTCGGCGACTTGCGGATCGTGGCCGGCCACGACCAGCTTCGTAGCGCCGGCGAGCCGGTCGATCGTGTCGAAGGCCGTGAGCATCTGGGGCAGGCTCGTGATGATCTGCACGGGCTGCCGCGTCTCGACGTTGTGGTAGAAGTGCGAGGCGTCCGAGGTGAGCACGACCGTGCCGCGCCGGGTCTCGACGCTGACGATCTGGAGCCCCGCCGTGTGGCCCCCGACCTTGTGGACGCGAAGGCCCGGCCACACCTCGTGGTCGCCCTCGACGATCCGGATCTTGTTGCCGTAGTTCAACGTGGTCAGGTGCGCCAGCGCCTCGACGTTGGCGGAGCCGCGGAAGGCCGGCAGCCGGCCGAACGGTCCCGTCCAGAACGCGACTTCTTCACCCTGGATCCAGAACTCCGCGTTGGGGAAAAGGCTGTGACCGGCCCAGTGGTCGTAGTGCAGGTGGGTGATCAGCGAGATCGGGATGTCGCCGGGATTCACGCCCGCGCGCTCGACCATCGCCGCCGGGCTCACGTAGTTGCGGATGCCGCGGGCCCGCGCGTCATCGTCGCGAAAGCCGGTGTCCACCAGGAGCGGGTGGGGGCCGCCGAGGATCAGCCACACGAAGTAGTCGAGCGTGAGCTTGTCGTGCGAGGACTCGCGGTAGAAGAACTGGCACTTCGTCGTGTCCCGCTCCCCGTACTTCAGCGCCAAGACTTCGTACATGGCGGATCGCCCTCCTGGCCCGCAACTGTACTATGATCGGCCGCGTGAATCCGATCCTTTCACCGTGTCGGGAGTATTGACATGACCAAGCGCGAGCGCGTGATGGCGGCCGTGCGCGGCGATCCGGTGGACCGCGTGCCCGTGAGCCTCTGGCTCCACAACTTCGCGACCGAGAACTCGGCCGAGACGCTCACCGCGGAGACTCTGCGATTGGCGCGTCGCTTCGACTGGGACTTCCTCAAGCCGCAGAGCCGCGCCCAGTGCTTCGCCGAGATGTGGGGGCTTCGCTATGCCCCCTCGCGCGAGCGCGCGACGCCGTACACAGTGGCCCGGGCGCCGTTGGCGACGGCGGACGATCTGCGGCGGCTCGAGCCGGCCGACGCGCGGACCGGCGCGCTCGGCGAGCAGCTCCAGACGCTGCATGCCATCCGCAAGGCGGTCGGGCCCGACACGCCCATCATCTGGACGGTGTTCTCGCCGCTGATGGTCCTGCCCTTCCTGCTCGCCGGTGGTCGCGCCATGGCGGTGTCGCTGATGCGCTCGGATCCCGCGGCGGTGGATCACGCGCTGGGCGCGATGGCCGAGACCTTGGCGGCGTACGCGCGCGCCGCCGTGGCCGAGGGCGCCGACGGTCTCTTTTACGCCACCAACATGGCCACGCGCGAGCTCTCGACCCCGGCCGAGTGCCGTCGCTTCCAGCGGCCGCACGATCTGCGCATTCTGGGCCAGACCCAGCCCGCGCCGTTCAACGTCCTCCACGTTTGCGGGGCGGAGATCCTCTTCGACGAGTTCGCCGACTATCCGATGGCCGCGCTGAGCTGGGCCACGGTGCCGGGCAATCCCTCGCTGACGGACGCGCACAAGCGCACCGGCCGCGCGGTGATCGGCGGTTTGCCCGCCAAGCCCGTGATGAAAGGTTTGCCGCCGGCCGAGGTCGACGCCCGCGGACGCCGCGCCATCGCCGAGATGGGCGGCCGCTTCCTCCTGCTGGGGCCCGATTGCTCGATCGATCCGGACACACCGGACACGGTCATGGACGCCGCCACCGCCGCGACCCGCTGATGGAGTACGCGTTCCTCGTCGACACCTACGCGAGCGAGCGCCTCAAGACGCTGTCGGTGTGGTCGATGTTCGACGACGCGGACCTCGACATCCGGCCGCATCCGAACCTCGCGCGCGACCGGACGTTCCGCGAGCACATGGTTCACCAGTGCACGAGCGAGGACAAATGGTTCACGACGATGTTCGGCGTCGACGTCGGCGCGCCGCCGCTCCCGATGGAGGAGACGCGGCAGGCCTTCATCCGCCGCTACGGCGAGGATTCGGCGAGACGCCACCTGTCGCCGCTGAGCCATCCCGAGTTCATCGCCAGAGCGGTGCGCGATCACATCACCTCGCATCGATGGCCGGCGCCTGCGAACGGGAGCGCGCGAGAGGCAACGGGACAGTCCGGGCGCGCCGCGAACCGGGGAGGTATCGGAGGGGGCGCCTCGCCCCTCTCTGATCTACATAACCGGCGAGCTGAACTCGCCGCCCAGCGCGACCAGCGCCCACGGCCCGCCCTGCGCGTCCCAGCTGAAGCCGATGTGCGCCGCGAGCGTGTGCTGATCGCGGAACAGCCGCTGGATCGGATAGCGGTCGTAGATGCCGTTCGCGCCGGCCAGCGCGTGCAGCGTGTCAACCGCCTCGGTGCAGAGCTCCATCGCGTAGGCGACGTTGCGCTTGAAGCGCAATTTTTCCTCGATCGTCGGCACGCGAGGCTCGCGGGCGATCCGGTCGGCCTCGAGACAGTCGGCGCGGATGACCAGGCGTGCCGTGTCGACCATCACCCCGGCGCGGGCGACGCGCAGCTGCACGGCCGGAAAGTCGCGCATGCGCATCGCTGTGTAGCTGGTGGACCGCTCGCGGATCGCCTCGATCGTGAGCTCGAGCGCCGCCTGGGCGTTGCCGACGCCCGCGCCGGCCAGGCAGTGCGAGCCGAGCGCCGCGAGCGGCACCTGGTAGAGGGGATTCGCGTTGACCCGTGCCCCGGGGAACTGGCTGCCGCCGCGCGCCAGGTACATCGAAAGCGCGCGGTACTCGGGGACGAACAGGTCCTTCGCGCGCACCGACTTGGACCCCGTGCTGCGCATCCCCATCACGTTCCAGTCGTCGACGATCTCGTAGTCGCTCCGGGGCACCAGGCACATCCGGTGATCGACGACTCGGTCGCCCTCACGCACCATCACCGCCAGCATGTTCCAGTCGGAGGCGTCGACGCCGCTCGAGAAGTTCCAGAAGCCGTTGATGACCAGGCCGCCGTCGACCCGGCGGCCGCTGCCCTGCGGATAGGCGATGCCCGAGGCGATGAGTGCGTCGGGATTCTTGCTCCACACCTCTTCCTGGGCGCGTTCGTCGTAGAGCGCGAGCATCCAGTGGTGGACGCCGAGGTTCGCGACGTTCCAGCCGGTCGAGGCGCAGCCGCGGGCGATCTCGGCGGGCACGTCGAACAGCGCCACGAAGGCGAGCTCCATCCCGCCCCAGCGGCGGGGCTGGTGGAAGCGGAACAGGCCGGTGCGGTGGAGGTCCTCGAGCGTCTCGGCTGGCATCTGGCGCCCGTCCTCCGCGCGAGCGGCCCGCTCGCGCAGCGCGGGCACCAGCGCGCGCGCCCGGCGCATCGCCTCGTCGTAGGCGACGTCGGCGAAGCCGGCGGACGCGCGCGCCGGGCCGGTCATGCGCGCATGCTGGCGACCTGGGGCATCTTCGAGTAGTTCTCGCCGCCCCAGTCCGTCACGTCCTTCATCCCGAAGAAGTTGAGCTCGATCGTGAGCCCGTTGGGGTCCTTGATGAAGATCTGGTAGAGGTCGAACTCGGGCAGCGAGCGCGGCTGGAAATCGATCCCGCGCTCCTTGAAGCGCCGGATGAAGCTCCCCGGCTCGGTGGCGAGGAACGCGATGTGGTCGACGACGCCGGCGTGGTCCGTGGCCGCGTTCTTCGGCGTGCCGAGGTAGTACATGTCGGCATTGTCGATGCCGTCGGGCCCCATGTGCACCTGGATCTTGCCATTGACCCCGAGCCAATAGCCCGGGAACGGGAAGGTCGGCCGCGGCATGACCTGGAAGCCGAGCACGTCGCAGTAGAAATCCTTGGTCTTCTCCAGCTCGTTCGCCCGGATGAAGTAGTGGTTGAGCTCACTCAGCGGCATTGGAACCCTCCTGTGTGCGGTCGCGCCTCGTGACGCCGATGGTACGCGAAACCCCGAAGTCTGCAAAGCGGGCCGCACCGCTGGACCAGGGCGCGCATCGGCCGTATCCTCGCGGCGAGGAGGAACCCATGGACCCGAACGTCAAGAAAACCACGCTCCGGATGATCCCCTACGGCCTCTACGTCCTCACCGCGGCGCACAAGGACGGCCGCATCTCCGCGGGTACCGTGAACTTCGTCACCCAGGCCTCGTTCGAGCCGCCCCTCGTGGTGGTCGGCGTCAAGACCGACTCCGCCGGCCACGCCCTGATCAAGGAGACGAAAGCGTTCGCGCTGAACGTCCTGGGCAAGGGGCAGCAGGCGCTGGCCTTCACCTTCTTCAAGCCCGCCGAGAAGAAGGGCGACACGATCTCGGGCGAGCCCTTCCGCCCGGGCAAGACCGGCGCGCCGATCCTGGCCAGCACCCCGGGCTTCATCGAGTGCTCGCTCGAGTCGACGGTGGAGATGGGCGATCACTCGATCTTCGTCGGCAAGGTGGTCGAGGTCGGTCTCGCCAAGACGATCGACGGGCGCCCCGACGACGCGACCCTGTGGATGAAGGACCTGGGCGACAAGGTCTTCTACGGCGGGTAGCTCAACGCTCGCGGCCGCGATCTCAGGCGGCGGCGACCTTCGCTGCCAGCGCGGCCAGCTTGTCGATCGCGGCCGCGAACTTTTTGATGGTCCCCGCGACCTTGTCGAGCTTCTTCTTCGCCGCCGCGGCCTCGTTGTTCGCCTCGTTGAGCGCCTCGGCGGCCGCGTCGTATTCCGGCAGCGCCTCGTCGACGACCTTGTCCACGAACACCTGGAGCTGGCCCGCGATCTGAGCCTGCTGCTTGAGCAGGCGCGTGCGCTCGCTCTTGCTCGCCGTCTTGACGATCAGCGCCGTGATGTTCGACACCGAACCGCTCAGCTCTTCTCCCAGAGTGTTGGCCATGGCCGGCGTCCTTTCAGTCACTCACGATGGTTGTCACGGCCGTCTGAAGCGATCGTGCGCGCTCGGCAAAGCTCTGGATGTCTTGAGTCGACCACGCGGAGTCTTCGACCGCCTGCGCGAGCGCATCGTTGGCCTTCTTCATGGCCTTGGCGGCTTCGGACACACGCGCGACTACTTCGGTCCGGCGCATCCGGCTGCTCTGCGCCAGACGGAATGCGTCCATCACGGTCTTTCGGTCGTTGTAGGTGCGGGCGCCGGCCAGCGCATCCGAGGCCTGGCCGACGAGCGGCGCTTCGATCACCAGGAGCTGCTGGGCGACCCATCCGGTTCGCGGGTCGAAATCGCGCGCGAGCAGGTCACAGAGCTGATCGACCGCCCCGCGGGTCGCCTTGACGATGGTCGTCAGGGCCTGCTTGCGCTTCCATTCGACCCAGAGCCCGCCGACTTCCTGCACCGCGGTGCCGATCGCCTCCAGCTGCTTGTCGCTGAGCTTTTCCCTGGCGGCGGGCACGCGGCCCAGGCTCGCGACGAACTCGTTGCTCGCGGCCTTCAGCTGCGCCGACTGGGTGTCGTCGACGAGCGCCGCGAGGCTCTTGCCGTACGCGGCCAGGCCTCGCGTCGCCCCCGAGACCGTCTCGACCCGCTTGAGCTCGAAGCCGCGATCGAGGGTCGTCGGATCCCCCAGGTTGGGATCGCTGCTCCGGCCCCCCAGCAGCAGCCGCGCGGTCGTCATCTTGATCGTGTCGTCGCGCATCGCCTTGAGCTCGGAGGACGTGACGTCGCCGAACGTGGTCGCGGAGTCGCCGAACTGGCCCACCGCCGCCCTCTGCTTCGCCGACAGCGCGCAGCCGGCCAGGATGCCGACGAGAACGGCAAGAGTCAGCGCGCTGCGCCAGTCAACGGCCCGTCGCGTCGTCATCGTCGCTCCTTCTCGCGTGGGTTAGGCCTCAGCTCGGCTTGCACGGACGGCGAAGTCAACGTGGTAGTGCTCATCATGGCGGATCCACGGTTCGCCCTGCATGAACGACGTGCCGTAGCAGACGCTCTCGGTGGCTGGTGACGTGGCCGGGAGCCCGAACGCAATGGCACAGATAGCCAAGCGCGAGGCCTTCGTGCGCATTAGGGAGGGCTCGCGCTGTGAGGCGGCGGAAACGAGAGCCTCATTTCTTAAGGCGGCTTTCGCTTCTGAAGGGATTGCCGATACTGCGAATCAGTGACGCGGCGCCATTCGTTGGCGACCGCATCGAATTTCGCGACGTCGCCGGTGAGCACGTCTCGGCAGTAGCGGGACACCGTGAGCGCCGCGATACGGATGTCGTCGAGCTGGGAAAACCCAGTCGGGTCGAATGGGGGCCGATTCTTGCGCTCCGACAAGGGCACGAACCACCAGACGGGGGCTTCCCGCCCATCCGCGTGGAAGAGTCTCACCCCAGCGTGCTGTCCCCAGTTCTCTCCGCGGATGGAGAGGGTCAGCTGGCCATTGGAGAAAAGCACGTTGAAACGCTCGGCGGGATCGTCTTGCAGCTCCGAGTAGCCGAGCTCGCGCAGGAAGGAGAACTCGTGGCGGCAAGCGTCCCTAAACTGAGCGAGGGTTGGCTTCGTCGTCTCAGCCACGGCCGACCAGGCCGCGAATTGTTACAGCCTCGCCGAGATGGATCGCGTTGTGCGTGATCGCCGACGTGCCCAACTCGAACGCACGCGGCTGCCCCAGAAAGACCTTAAACGAATCGGGCACACGTGCGGCATCCGCCGGGCCGACGAGCTCCGCCCAGCGTGCAGCCCCGAGGGCCTCGACGACGTCTCGGGTTCGACGCCCGACCGCGTCGCGATACGCGCGGATTGCGCCGATATCGGCCCTCGTGGCGAACTCAGTCAACTCGTCTTCCGTCATGCCATTCGTTTACAGGGCGGCGCGATACCGCTCGGGATCCTGGTCGAACATCTCCTTGCAGTGGCGACAGCAGAAGTAGACGGTCCGGCCCGAGAACTCGGAGCGAAACTTCGCCGTCACGCTGTCGACGAGCATCCCGCAGATCGGGTCCTTCGACTCGATCCTGACCGCCGGGACCGCGGGCGGCGCGGCCTCTGTGCCGCCCGTCTTGTCGCTGCGACGGTGCTGGATGATCTCGGCCAGGATGCTCACCGCGATCTCCTGCGGTGTGACCGCACCGATGTCGAGCCCTGCTGGAGCCTTGAGCCGGCCGATGCGCTCCGGGGGAGCGCCGCGCGCCTTCAGTGTTTCCAAGATTACGCTGGCGCGGCGACGGCTCGCGACGAGGCTGACGTAGCCGGCGTCGGTCCTTAGCACGCGGTCGAGAACCTCCTCGTCGGAGTCGGCGTGCGTGGCGACGACCACCGACGCGCGCGGGGTCATGGGGAGCCCCTCCAGCTCCGCAGGCAGGGCGTCGGGAGCGAGCGTCGTGACCATGAAGTCGGCGGCGCGGCCGAGCGTCGTCAGCGTCTCGACGACGGGTCCGTGGCCGACGAGCACGAGGAGGGGCTTGGGGAGATAGGGCTCCACGTAGATCTCCAGGGTGCCGCCGCTGTGGCACGTCATGCCGAACTCCAGCATCCCCTCCGTACGGCCCGGAGTGCGCCCGCCTTCACCGTAGAGACCGATGAGCCGCGGCCGGCCGTCGCGGATCGCCTGGAGCGCTTCGCGCACGACGACCGGCTCGGCGCAGGCGCCGCCGACCCATCCCTGCGCGGTGCCGTCCTCGCGAATCAGCGCCTTCGCGCCCGGCTTCGCCGAGGTCGGCGCCTCGCAGCGCACCACCGTGGCCAACGCGAACGCCTCGCCGGTGCGCTGGAGCTCGGCGGCCAGCGCGAGCAGGTCGTCAGCCACGCCCGCGCGTGTCCTTCACTCGGTCACGCCCTTCTCGCGCAAGAGCTTCCACACCTTCGCGGGCGTGATCGGGATGTCGATGTGACGCACGCCCAGATACCACAGCGCATCGACGACCGCGTTGGCGATCGCCGCCGGCGCGCCGACCGTGGCCGACTCGCCGACGCCCTTGGCGCCCAGCGGATGGTGCGGCGAGGGCGTGACGGTGTGGCCGGTCTCCCACTTCGGCGTCTCCACCGCGGTCGGCACGAGGTAGTCGATGAAGCTGCCGCCGCGGACGTTGCCGATCTCGTCGTACGAGATCTCCTCGTAGAGCGCCGGGGCCAGGCCCATCGTGAGGCCGCCGTGCACCTGGCCCTGCACGATCATCGGGTTGATGATGTTGCCGCAGTCGTCGATCGCGACGAAGCGGCGCACCTTCACCTCGCCCGTGCCCGAGTCGATGTCGACCACGCAGATGTAGCTGCCGAACGGGTAGGTGAGGTTCGGCGGATCGTAGTAGCTGACCGCCTCGAGCCCCGCTTCCATCCCCTGCGGGTGGTTCGTATACGCCGCGAAGGCGATGTCCTGAATCGTCTTTGATTTGCTCGGCGCACCCTTGACCGAGAACTTGCCCGGCTCCCACACCAGGTCGTCCTCGGCGACTTCGAGGAGATAGGCGGCGATCTTGCGCGCCTTGTCGCGGACCTTGCGCGCGGCGACCGCCGCCGCGGCGCCGGCGACCGGGGTCGAGCGGCTCGCGTAGGTGCCCAGGCCGTAGGGCGCCGTGTCGGTGTCACCCTCTTCGACCTGGATGTCCTGCGCCGGGATGCCGAGCTCTTCGGCGAGGATCTGGGCGTAGGTGGTTTCGTGGCCCTGGCCCTGCGACTTCGTGCCGAAGCGCGCGATGGCCTTGCCCGTCGGGTGCACGCGGATCTCGCAGCTGTCGAACATCTTCAATCCGAGAATGTCGAAGTGCTTCGACGGGCCCGCCCCCACGATCTCGGTGAAGCTCGAGATCCCGATCCCCATCAGCTGCCCGCGCTTGCGCTTCTCGGCCTGCTCGCGGCGCAGGTCGGCATAGCCGATGGTGTCCATCGCCTTCTTGAGCGCGCCGCCGTAGTTGCCGCTGTCGTACTCCCAGCCGAGCGCCGACTTGTAGGGGAACTGTTCGGGCTTGACGAAATTCTTCATCCGGAAGTCGGCCGGATCGATATTGAGCTGATGCGCCATCAGGTCGACCATGCGCTCGATCGTGTGGACCGCTTCGGTGACGCGGAAAGAGCAGCGGTAGGCGATGCCGCCCGGTGGCTTGTTGGTGTAGGCGCCGTCGACCTCGACGTGGGCCGCCTTGAGATCGTACGACCCCGTGCACACGTGGAAGAGGCCCGCCGGGAACTTCGACGGGTTGGCGGCGGCGTCGGTGTAGCCGTGATCGGCCAGGGTCTTGATCCGGAGGGCGGTGAGCGTGCCGTCCTTCTTGGCCGCCAGCTCGGCGGTGATGTGATAGTCGCGCGCGAACGAGTCCGCCTGGAGATTCTCCATGCGGTCCTCGATCCACTTCACGGGCTTGCCGGTGAGCACCGACGCCGCGACCGCGATGACGTAACCCGGATAGACCGGCACCTTGCCGCCGAAGCCGCCGCCGATGTCCGGCGAGATGATCCGGATCTTGTGCTCGGCCAGGCCGACGTGCCCGGCCACCAGCGCGAAGACCGTGCGGATCGCGTGTGGCGCCTGGGTCGTCATCCACACCGTGAGCTTGTCGTTGACACGGTCGAAGTGGGCGACGCAGCCGCACGTCTCGATCGACGCGACGTGGATGCGCGGCAGGTAGATGTCTTCCTTCACGGTGACCGCCGCTTCGCCGAAGGCGCGGTCGGTGGCGCCCTTGTCGCCCCACTCCCAGTGCCAGATGTGGTTGTCCTTCTTGTCCTTCTTGTCGGTGCGGAGCACCGGCGCGCCGGGCTCGAGCGCCTTCTTCGGATCGACGACGACGGGCAGGGGATCGTACTGGACCTCGACCGCCGCGGCGCCGTCCGCGGCGGCGTAGCGGCTGGTGGCAAGCACCGCGGCGACTTCCTGAGCCTGGTACATGACCTTCTCGACCGGCAGCACCATCTGCGTGTCCGACATGAGCGTCGGCATCCAGTGGAGGTTGTACTTGGCGAGATCCTGGCCGGTGATCACCGCGAGCACACCTGGAACGGCCATAGCCTTCGCCGCGTCGATCTTCACGATCTTCGCGTGGGCGTGCGGGCTCCGCACGATGTCGAGATACAGCATCCCCGGGAGCTGAACGTCGTCGACGTAGGTGCCCTTGCCGCGGATGAAACGAGGATCTTCCTTCCGCTTGATCGAGTGCCCCATGCCTCCGACTTCGGGCGAGGTCCTGAGCGCCATCACGCGCCTCCCTGTGATATCGCCGCCGCCGCGTGCTGAACGGCCTTGACGATGTTCACGTAGCCGGTGCACCGGCAGAGGTTGCCCGAGATCGCCCAGCGGATGTCGTCCTCGCTGGGCTTGGGGTGCTTCTTCAGGAAGGCGTAGCTGGTCATCAGCATGCCGGGCGTGCAGTAACCGCACTGCAGTCCGTGCTCGGCCATAAACCCTTCCTGCAGCGGATGAAGCTTGCCGTTCTGCTCCAGGCCTTCCACCGTCATGAGCTGCTTGCCCTGGGCCTGGACGGCGAACATCGTGCACGACTTCACCGGCTGGCCGTCCACGAGGATCGTGCAGGCGCCGCAGTGGGTCGTGTCGCAGCCGATGTGGGTGCCGGTCAGCCGCAGCACCTCGCGGATCATATGCACTAGCAGTAAACGTGGCTCGACGTTCGCCTCGTGCTTCTCGCCGTTGACCGAGAGCTTCACCAGCATCGTCTTATCTCCTGCTCCCGGCACGCTCGACCGCCTTGCGGAGCGCCCGGGCCGTCAGCACGCGCACGAGATCCTTCTTGTACTCGACGGAACCGCGCAGGTCGGCCGAGGGTTCCGAGGCCTCGGCGGCGAGCTCGGCAGCCCGCTTGATCGCGGCCTCGTCCGGCGCCTTCCCTTTCAGAGCCGCCTCGGCCTTCGTGGCCTTGATGGGCGTGAGGCCCACGTTGGTCAATCCGATACCGACGTGCTCGCACGCGCCGTTCGCCCCGATGGTCACCTGTGCGGCGACCGCCGCGGTGGCGAAGTCGCCGACCTTGCGCTCGAGCTTCAGATAGGCGCCCCCGCTGCGCGCCGGCGGGCTCGGGATCCGGATCTCCACGAGAATCTCGTCGGGCCTGAGGCTGGTCGCGAACGGCCCCGTGAAGAACGACGCGATCGGCACGCGCCGCTCGCCCTTGGGCCCGACGGCGACGATCTCGGCGCCGAGCGCCAGCATCGTCGCGGGATGATCGTTGGCCGGATCGCCGTGAGCCAGGTTGCCGCCCACCGTGGCCAGATTTCGCACGAGCGGATCCGCGATCACCTTCGAGGTGTCGTGCAGGAGGGGATAGCGCGACCGGACGACCTCCGATTCCTCCAGCTCGGACTCGCGCGTCAGCGCGCCGATCCTCAAAAAGCCGTCGGCCTCGCGGATTCCCGACAAGCCGGGGATCCCGTTGATGTCGACGAGATGCGCCGGGCTGGCCAGACGCAGCTTCATCAGGGGAATGAGGCTCTGGCCTCCGGACAGGACCTTGGCGTCGTCGCCGAGCTTGGCCAGGAGCGCCGTCGCTTCGCCGATCGTGCTCGGGGTATGGTACTCGAAGGCGGCAGGAATCATCGTGGTGGTCCCCTTCCGGGTCGGTTAGCCGTCGTCTGAAACTGAGCGCACGCTACCGAGCGGCGCCATCCGTGTCAAGCCGGCGCCGCTCGGTAGCGAGACGCAGCCGACCGCTCGGTCAGTGCGCGTGGCCGATCGATTTGTGCAGCTCGGCGAGCGGCATGATCCGCCCATGTAGCGGCAGGATCTGATCCACCGTCATGCTGAGCCGCTTGATGTTGTCCGACAGGTTCACCCAGTTCGAGTTCACGGTCGCCGGCGGCGGCGCATTGGGCGCCGGCGGGTTGTACACGTCGGCTTCCACGACGAGCTTTTCCTTCGGCAGGTAGACCATCACGATGCCGGCGTGATGGTTGTTGGCGGCCACGTTGTGGAGCTCGACGGTGCGCGTTCCGTCCGTCAACACGCGCTTGTCCCGCATGCCCTCGACCGTCCCCTTCTTGCCCGACTTCGCCAGACGGTCGGGCCGGATGGTGGCCGGCGCGGCGAGCGCCTTCTCGAGGAACGCCTTGTTCACGTCGTGCACGATGATCGGGATGCCTTCCGCCGCGACCGCCCTGAGCCCGGATCGGCTTGCTCGGAACGAGGTTCTTGACCTCGGCCAGCACGGCCGCGGCGCGCTCGTCGTTCAGCGGGCTCTCGACGAGGATCACGTGATCCTTCATCTCGATCAGCACGCTGTGATGGGTGCCCCCGGTGATGTACCAGACGCCGTCGGCCACCATCTGGGTCGCGACCTTGCCGTACGGCGCCGGCGTTTCCCGGATCGGGTCGGGTACCGCAAGGTCCACGGCGATGTTCGGCTGGACGTCGGTGACCGTGAGATCGAGCGCCGGATAGCCGCCGATCGTCTGCCGGATCCTCGTCGGGAACTTCACGCCGGTGAAGTCCTTGTACTCCGAGTAGCGGATCTCGACCGGGATGTCGCCGAGCACGGCATTCGGCGCCACCGCGTCGATCTTCTCGACCAGGTTCTGAGCGTCGAGCGTCGCCTGCACCTTGAAGCGGCCCGGGGTGGTGAACGCGATCGTGCGGCCCTGGACGGTGCCGTTGTTGGCCATCGCGGCTTTCACGACCCCGTGCGGCGTCGTCCACAGCTGGAGCTGCCGGTCGAGCAGCGCGATCGGGGTCGGGATGACCACGTCGCCGGACACGTTCCAGGCGAAGTCGCCGCTCGCGACGAAGATCTGGCGCTGCTCACCCGCGACCGGCTGTCCGCCGCCCCCGCGCGGCGGATTTTCGCCCTGCGTCCGCACGAGCTCGTCGCGGATCGACGCGCTCTCGTAGTTGATGGCGCGCGTATAGCTCTTGACGACGAACCGCGGCCACGGCATGTCCGGGCTGAAGTTCTGGCCGACCTGGAAGTTGGTGCCGCTGCCCGAGTACTGGATCGACTTCACGCCGACAGCGCCCATCGCCTTGGCGACGCTGTCGAGAGATGCGTCCTGGGCGTTGGCGGCGAGGGGCGACAGCAGCACGAGGACGGTGGCGAGCCTGCTCAGGAATGTGCGCATCACGGACCTCCTGGGCGACTAGGTTGTGCGACGGGATGGTGGCGGGATGCTAGCAGCGGCTGCGGCTGGCGTCAAACGCCGGAAGCGCGTACAGTGCGCCTCGCAGCACCACTTCGTCGCCTCGAAAGGAGCAGATCTTGAGCACACAAGCCGCCGTCCCCACTGCCCGCGAAGTCGTCCGAGGCGTTGCGCCGAAGCTCGTCGACCTGAGCGAGAAAGTGCTCTTCGGTGACGTCTGGGAGCGCCCGGGCCTCTCCAAGCGCGATCGGAGCTTCATCACGGTCGCGGCGCTCATCGCCATGTACCGGACCGACCAGCTGCCGGGGCACCTGGAGCGCGCGCTGAACAACGGCGTCACCAAGGAAGAGATCGGCGAGATCATCACCCATTTGGCGTTCTACGCCGGCTGGCCCGCGGCCATGACCGCCGGCACCATCGCCCGCAAGATCTTCGACGCGAGGAAGCCATGAAGATCGGATTCATCGGGCTCGGCACGATGGGACGCCACATGGCGTCTAATCTCATGAAGGGGGGCTACGAGCTGGTCGTCAACGACGTGCGCCGCGAGGCGGCCGCACCCCACCTGAAGGCCGGCGCGACCTGGGCCGACACGCCGCGCGCCGTCGCCGAGGCGACCGAGGTCGTGTTCACCTCGCTACCCGGCCCCGTCGAGGTCGAGGCGGTGGCCCTCGGCAAGCAGGGGCTCGGCGAGGGGCTCGCGGCCGGCAAGGTCTATTTCGATCTCTCGACCAACTCGCCGGCACTCGTGCGGCGGATCCACGAAGAGTTCAAGAAGAAGGGGATCCACATGCTCGACGCGCCCGTGAGCGGCGGCCCACGCGGCGCCGAGTCGGGTCGCCTCGCTCTCTGGGTCGGCGGCGAAGAGGACGTATTCAAGCGCCACAAGCCAGTGCTCGACGCGATCGGCGACCAGGCTTACTACGTCGGCCCGATCGGCGCCGGCTCGGTGGCCAAGCTCGTCCACAACTGCGCCGGCTACATCGTGCAGACCGCGCTGGCCGAAGTGTTCACGATGGGCGTCAAGGCGGGTGTCGAGCCGATCGCGCTGTGGAAGGCGGTGCGGCAGGGCGCCGGCGGCCGGCGCCGGACGTTCGACGGACTCGCGGATCAGTTCCTGCTCGGGAAGTTCGATCCGCCGTCGTTCGCGCTCCGGCTGGCCCACAAGGATGTCACGCTAGCCACGGCGCTCGGCCGCGAGCACAAGGTGCCGATGCGCCTGGCGAACATCACGCTCGAGGAGATGACCGAAGCGCTCAACCGCGGCTGGGCCGAGCGCGACTCGCGCGTGGCGATGCTCCTGCAGGAAGAGCGCGCCGGAGTGCAGATCAAGGTGACGGAGGAGGCGATCCGGGAAGCGCTGGCGGTCGACAAGACCCCACCGCGTTGAGTCGGGCCGACGATCGAGGGGCGCCCCGCCGGCACGGTGGCGCTCCTCGGTTGCGCACCGCAGTGCTCTTGGTGGCCATGCTCGTGCTGCCGGCATGCGCGAGCGCCCCGCGCGTCCCGGCGACCGCCGAGACGATCGCATCACTGGCTCGCGAGCGGCAGATCGTCGCCGTCCACTATCACGCCCTCGGCACCCCTGGACCACTGCACAACGGCGCCCGTCTTGTCCACGGCTCGGTGACCATGGCGGCGCCGACCGGGTGGATCAAGGATCGCTTCGTGCAGTCCCTGGAAGCGAGGCTGGGGCTGCAGCAGATTCGAAACGTTCCCGAGCCCCGCTTCGCCTATCTGGAGCGCGAAAGAGCTGCGCCGGACGCCCGGGCGCTGAAGCGGACATTCGAGCGCGGGCTCGTGTTCGACTTCTACTCGCCGTGGCAATACCTCCCGGCGGCGGGTGGCCGGCTGTATCGCGCGTCCGAAATCCAGGTGAGACTACTGCGGTTGGACGATCTCTCGTTGCTATGGGCGGATTCGTGCAGCTTCGACGCGGGGCACTTGCCGCCACCGCCGTTGTTCCTTCGGCTCGAGAGCGTGGAAAAACTCTACACGCCGGCTGCACTCGGTCGGGCGTCAGGCTGCGCCGACGTTCTCGTCGCTCGCCTCCTTGGGGACCCGGAGCGATGACACCGCGGAGCGTCCTTGGGATCGCGCTGACGCTTGTTCTCGCGCAGGGGTGTGCGGCGGTCCAGAGGTGGGAGTTCAGCCGACCGACGCTCGAGCGGCCCGAGTCGATGGCCATCGATGAGAAAGGTTACGTCGGGCTGCCGGGCGTCAAGGTGGCCGTAACGGCGCGAAACGACCGTGCCACATTCGCGCTGGCCGGTCCCGCGATCGTGGTGCCGCTTCCCATCATTCCACTCCCGGGGAGTGTCATCGATCCCCCGAAACGAGAGCCGCCCTTCTGGATCGACGTCGCGATCGATCCCGAAGGCGAAGGTTTCACGTTTGCTCCCGGGGAAGTCCGTCTCCACGTCGATCGGCGAGCAGGCCTCACGCCGACGCTCACGAGAGGCCCGGCGGCCGTGAGCGAATACCTCGGCAGACGCGACGGTCAGGTGCTGTGCGGCTTCGATCCCTCGGGCGACAACGGAGCGATCGCCCCGATTCCAGTGAGGGAGCGTACGTGCTTCTCTCTTCGCTTCGAGATCGTGCCGCCCACCGCCGACACGAGCTTTGTCGTGAGCCTCCATGGGCTGGCCAAGGACGGTCAGCCCGTAGACCCGCCGCAAATCCTCTTCACGAAGGGCCGCGCCTGGTCGTTCCAATGCTGCCTCTAGGAAGAAGCGCCCTTGAGAGCGAGACCCGGTCCGAAGTGAAGGGAGTGACCGGCAACGAGGCTCCGCCCGGGCGAGCCCTAGAACGCGTCGGGCGCGGCGGCGATCGCGTCGAGCTCGGCGCGCGTGTATGCGCCGAGGCTCTTGAAGTTCAGCTCGGTATAGTTCTTGATCCAGCGCATCGCGATCTTCAGCGCCTTCCGATAGCGCTCGTGGGTGTCGGCGCCCTGGCGCCGGGTGAGGATGTCAGCCAGCTCCTCGTTCAGGAGCCGTTTCACCAGCGCGAAATCGTGCTGGGTGCCGGAGCTGGTCTCGCGCACGCGATGGATGATCCGCTGGGCGATCTGGGCGACCGACATGCGGCCCGTGGCGAGGTCCTCCATGAGGGCAGGATGGATGCCGGGCTTGCCCTCGAGGCTGTCGATGCCCTTGGCGCCGCGGCCGCCCAGCCAGCCCTCGACGTACTCGATGAGCATCCGCGCGTTGCGCCGGGTGCCCTCCACGGTGATCGGACCGTCGGGCGTCTTGATCGCGACGGGGTAGTTGTCAGGGTTCGCCATCTGCGCGGTCGGCCTCCAGCCCGAGCCGAGCAGCCTCTTGAACGGATCGCCCGCGGTCTTCATGTGGAAGATGTGAGCGACCCAGGCGCGGATGAAGCCCTGCTCGGCCTCCCACTGCTTGTCGGCGCGGATCGCCTCGGCCGCGGCGCGGTTGACGTCGGGATCCGGATTCGGCAGCGCGGTGGCCATGCCGCCGATCGGCACGGCGCCGCGCTTCAGGCTGATCGCGACCAGCCGCCGGAAGATGTTGGCCAGGAACGGCGTGGTCTTGATGTCCACGCCGAAGCGGTCGGGCCACACCTGTGCCGGATCGGTCATGACGAACTCGAAGATCGAGGCCTTGAGGTCCCAGCGGGCGGCGTTGAGCCCGGCCGAGTAGGGACCGAGCTCGTAGAGCATCTCTTCCATCTCGTACACGCACGGCAGCGACTCGACCAGCACGATCGCGCGGATCGTCGCGCGCGCGAGGAACGGCAGCTCGCGCTGGCTCAGGTCGAAGAGATCGCGGTACCAGCGGGCCTCGGCGGCCGCCTCGAGCTTCGGCAGATAGAAGTAGATGCCCTGGCCACGGTCAGCCTGCGCCCGGCCGGCGTAGAAGAGCGTGAGCGCCGTGCCCAGGAGCGCCGCGTTGACGGGCTTGCCGTCGACCGTGACGTCCGGCTCGTCGAGGTGCAGGCCGCGCTCGCGGTGCATGAAGAACGGCAGCTCGCCGTCGGCGATCTTGTAGTTGCGGTTCCGCTCGCGGTCGACGAACGTGAGCTCGCGGTTCACCGCGGCCAGGCGGTTGTGCGCCGAGCGGACGGTGTCGATGAGCCGATGGCCGCCCGAATCCTCGTCATCGTCCAGGTCGCCGGCGGCGCGCTCGCCTTCGGGCCCGGGGTTGAGCGCGTTGATGAACATCGACGTGATCGAGCACGGCCCGGAGATCTCGATGCCCGGCTGTTTGAGATCGTCCGGCACCGGGGGCACGCGCCACGTGCCGGTGTTGGCCTCGCTCGTCGGCGGATGACCGGGCGGCGCGTGCTGCTCGAGCGCCCGCTCCAGGACCGCCAGACGGCGCGTGCGGAGCTCGCGCGCACGCGCGTCGAGCTGATCGTGCAGCCGCGTCAGGTAATCGCAGAAGGCGGGCGTGAACAGCGTCGCCGCCCCTTCCGCCGGGGCGAACTTCACTCGCGTCGACATGAGATTCAAACTTTTCGCATGCGACCTCGCGGCTGTCAATGGCAGAATGCCCGCGGCTTTCCGAATGGTCAGGCGATTCCGCGGGATGGGCAAAGGGCGCAAGACCCGTCGCGCTCTCGAGCGCGGCGGCAGCGGGCCCGCGCAGCGTTTGAACGAGACGCTCGCGCGCTGGCCGGGCGTCCGGATCACGCCGATGTTCGGCCGGTGGGGCTACTTCGTCGGCGAGACGCTCTTCGCGTGCTTCCCGGTGCGCGAGAAGGACCGCGATCTCTGGATCCGGCTCAGCACCGACGACCAGCGGCGCGCGCTGGCGGACGCGCGGGTGCGCCCGCACCGGCGCTTCTCCCGCAAGGGGTGGATCGAGCTCGACGTCGAGGGCATCGAGGACATGGGCCGCGCCGTCCGCTGGTTACGACGCGGCTATACGGCGGCGGCGCGCGGCGTGCCCAACGTCCCGGACGCGGAAGGCTAGGAGGCCGGCGCGGCCTCCGCGCCCGCCGCCTCGCGTGCGCGCGCGTCGATCTGGTCGAACTTCACCAGCGGCATCAACAGCCAGGTGAGCGCCGTCATCACGGCGCTGATCCATACCAGCCGCTCGTAGCCGACCGTCTCGTAGAGGCGGGCGCCCACGTTCTCGGAGAGCTTGGTGCCCGCGTTGAGGACCGACATGAGCGCGGCGAAGAAGGTCGCCTCGACGTGCGGCGGACACGACCTGGCGGCGAGATCGAGGAACCCGAGGTTGAAGATCATGCCGATGGCACCGAACACGACGGTGATGATCACGGCCGATGCGGCGCCGCGGTAAAAGAGGTAGCTGAGGGTCGAGAGCGTCCCCAGCGCGATCGAGATGTGCATGAGGGATTTGAGCGAGACGCGTCGTGACAGCGGCGCGTAGAGTACGGCCCCCACCACGCCGGCCACCGAGCCCAGCGCCGCCAGCCGTCCGATGAACTGCTGGCTGAACCCGAGCGTGTCGGTCTGGTAGTAGAGGAACGCGGGTCCGAGGGACGGGCTGAACCAGAAGAAGAAGATGAAGCCGGCCACCAGCCAGATCTCGCGGCCGCCGAGGGTGGCGCGGATCGCCTTCCACGTCTCGAGAAACGCCGCGCGGCTCGCGCGCGCCGGCGTCTCGCGCACGAACGTGAGACCCATGCTGAGCGACATCAGGGGAAAGCACGCCGCCAGAAGGAAGGCCGTGCGGAGGCTGCGCGTCTCGGCGAGCTGGCCCCCGAGCTCGCCCACGAGCACAGACGCGAGCGTGATGCAGGCCCACTGGGCCGACTGGAAGGCGCCGGTGAGACGCAGGGGCCGCCCGCTCTCGACCATCATCGCGTCCGTGAGCACGTCGGTGAACGCCAGGCCGAGCGCCATCAGGAAGAAGAGCGCGAAGCCTTCGACGACGGTGAACGTCGTGAGGCCGAACAGGTTGAATGTCCAGACCTGTCCGGTCGCGATCCAGTTGCCCCACGCCAGGAGAAGACCGGTAAGCCCCGCCGCCGCCGAGGTGAGCAGGAAGTAGCTCTGCCGCCGCCGGCCGAAGAGCGGTACGAAGTCGGACAGGAGCCCGTAGATCGGCTTGACGAACCAAGGCAGCCACGCGATCAGCGCGAAGTCTGCGACCTGGCTGGCGCTGAGCCCGCGGTCCTTGAGGACGATCGTGATCGTCTGCTCGGGCAGATACCACATGCCCTGGGCGAAGTAGACGACGCCGAAGAGGAATGCGAGCCGCTTGGCCTCTCGGGTCTTGAACGGGTTGAGCCGCGCGAGCAGGGCCCGCATCTTCGGCCATGATACCTTTGGTCGCATCCTATGCTGTCGGTTTGTCCTCACGATTGCCCGTCGTGCTGCAGCCTCGTCGTCGCCGTCGAAGACGGTCGGCTGACGTCGGTCACCGGCAATCCCGACCATCCCTTCACCCGGGGCGTCATCTGCGGCAAGGTGCGCGAGTACGCCGAGCGCGTCCATTCGCCGCTTCGCGTGCTGACGCCGCTTCGCCGGGTGGGGCCGAAGGGCCGAGGCGAGCTCGTCCCGATCTCGTGGGACGAGGCCATCGCGACCATCGCCGAACGGTGGCGCTCGATCATCGCGGCCGACGGCGCCGAGGCGATCTTGCCCTTCTCGTACGCGGGCTCGATGGGCCAGGTGCAGTACTACGCGGGCCACCCGCTCTTCCACGCGCTGGGCGCGAGCCGGCTCGACCGCTCGATCTGCGTCACGACGGCCTACGCCGGCTGGCGGGTGACGGTCGGCGCCATCACCGGCAACGACTCCGAGCAGATGGTCGGCGCCGACCTGGTCGTGCTCTGGGGCGTGAATGCGTCGTACTCGACGATCAACGTGATGACGCTCGTGAAGCAGGCGCGCGCCCGCGGCGCCCGCGTCGTCGCGATCGATCCCTACCGGACGCCGACCGCCCAGCAGGCCGACGAGCACCTGATGGTGCGCCCCGGCACCGATGCCGCGCTGGCGCTGGCCGTCATGCACGTGCTGGTGGCCGAGGGCCGGGTCGACCGCGGCTACGTCGAGCGTGCGACACTCGGCTTCGACCGGCTCGCGGAGCACGTGCGCGCGTACTCGCCCGAGGTCGTCGCGCCCATCGTCGGCCTCGACGCCGCCACCATCGTGCGGTTCGCGCGCCGCTACGGCGCGACGCCGCGGACCTTCATCCGCATCGGCATCGGCCTCTCCCGCCACGACAACGGCGCGATGACCTGTCGGACCCTCGCGTGCCTACCCGCGCTCACCGGCGCCTACGCGGACCCTTATGGCGGGGCCTTGCTCTCGACCGGCGGCGCCTACGGGTTCGATTACGGGGTGCTCGAGCGCCCGGATCTCATGCCCACGCCCGCGCCGCGCATCATCAATATGATCCAGCTCGGGCGCGCCTTGACGGACCCCGATCTGACGCCGCCGATCCGCTCGCTCTACGTCTACAGCTCGAACCCGGCCGCCGTCTGTCCGGATCAGACGCTGGTGCTCCGCGGGCTCGCGCGCGAGGACCTCTTCACGGTGGTCCACGAGCAGGTGATGACCGATACCGCGCACTACGCCGACATCGTGCTGCCGGCGACGACATCGATGGAGCACCTCGATCTCTATCGCTCGTTCGGCCAGCTCACGCTCCAGCTGGCGCAGCCCGTGCTGCCGCCGCAGGGCGAGGCCAAGTCGAACTGGGAGACGTGCGGGCTGCTGGCCCGCGCGATGGGCGCGGCGGAGGCGCACTACGCGAAGGGAGACGAGGGGCTCGTTCGCGAGCTCCTGGCCCAGAGCGACGCCAGCGTCCGCGGCATCACCTGGGAGCAGCTGCACCGGGACGGCTGGGCGCGCGTGAATCTGCCGCGGCCCTACCTGCCGTTCGCCAACGGGGCGCCGACACCGTCCGGGAAGGTGGAGTTCTACTCCGCGTGGATGGAGCGGCAGGGGCTCCCCGCGCTTCCGACGTACGTGCCGCTCGCGGAGGGTCCCGACCATCCCGAGCTCGTCGCGCGATTCCCCCTGCAGTGCATCGTGCCGCCCAACCGGTTCTTCCTGAATTCGTCGTTCAGCCAGTCGGAGCTCCTGCGCCGCCGCCAGGGCTCGGCCACGGCGATGCTGGCGGCCGCGGACGCGGCGGCGCGTGGCATCCGCGACGGCGACAGCATTCGCGTCGAGAGCGCCCGAGGCGCCGCACGGTTCACCGCGCGCATCACCGACGCGACCCGTCCCGGTGTCGTCGTGATCGAAGGCATCTGGTGGCATCGCTTCTCGCCGGGTGGGCTCGGCGTCAACGTGCTCACGAGCGACCGCGTCGCCGACCTCGGCGGTGGGCCGGCGTTCCACTCCAACCTCGTGCAGGTTTCGAAAGCTTAACGTCTCTTCGCCAGGAGCGTCAGCGTCTCGTAGTGGCGGATCACCTCGCTGCCGGTGCGTTGAATGACCTCGGCGATATCGCTCAGGAGGCGGGCCAGCCGAGCCTCGCCCAGGGCGCGGTGATCGGAGTGTGTCCGCAGGAGCTTCAGGTACTGATCGCCGGTGTACCGCCTCGACCACCGATGACGCAGCTCGTGGACATTCTCGAAGGACGCCGAGCCGACTGCGGGTGAATCCACGCGCTAGCGGGCGCGATCGATCTCGTGGGTGGCGGCGGCGAGCGGTGGGGCTTCGCCGGGCGCCGGGCGATCCAAGGTCGACAGGGTGCGCGCCGGCACCATCCTCAGGAGCACGGGCAGGACGATCAGTGCGGCGATCAGGCTCGTGGTCGTGCCGAGCGTGAGGAGGAGCCCGAGGCCGAAGATGCCGCGGTGATCGGCGATCATCAAGCTGCCGAACCCGACGATGGTCGTGAGCCCACTGACGAGGACGGCCATCATCGTGGAGCGCGCGATCAGCGGCCCGCCGTGATCGCGGCCCTCCATGAAGCGCAGGACGATGTTCAGGCCGTACTCGGCCGCCGCGCCGAGGATGAGCGGGAGCCCGAAGACGTTGCCCATATTGAACTGGAGCCCGAAGAAGTACATGAGCCCGAAGGCCCACATCAAGCCGAGCCCGAGCGGGAGCAGCGCCAGCGCCGTCTCGCGCGCGCGGCGCAAGGTGAGCGCGGTGACCAGAGTGACGAGCAGGATCGCGTAGATCGTGCCCTGGCGGTACGCGCGCTCCATCAGATGAAGCGCTTCGTAGGTGATGACCGGCGTGCCCGTCACGTCCGGATCGACCGAGCGGAGATCGCCGACGAAGCGCTCGGCCCCTTCGCGGTCCCAGATGTCGACACCCGGGTGGATCTGCAGGAGAAACCGGCCGCCGTCGCTGATGAACTTCGCGCGAAGCTCCTTCGGCACGTCGGCGAGCCCGATCGGCTTGGGCGCGAGGTTGTCTTGCAGACGCTGGAAGCTCCGCACGAAGTCCCGGTAGATCTGATTCTGAAGATGGGTCAGCGCCGGCGCGCTCACCTGAGGATCGGTCTGGCGGATCTTGACGACCAGTCGGCCGAGATCCTCGGCGACGAGCTTGAGCTTGGCCCGTACGTCGCCCTCGGGCGCTTCGTTGCTCGCGATGACGAAGCGGCGCTTGAGCGTCTCGAGCGAGCCGGCGAGCCGCGGCGGGTCCACCGCCGGCGCGCGCCCGATCCGGACGGGCGCGACCAGCGGCGCGAAGTCGCCGATGATCTTGAGCTTCTCGGGCTGGTCTTCGGGGATGAGCAGCAGCACCGAGTCGACCTCGGAGACGCTGGGGAGCGCGCGGAACGCCTTGTACTTCTGGCGGAGCTCGTCGAGCGAGTCCGCGCTCGCCAGCGCCGTGAACCCCGAGCGCCCGGCCGTCGCGAGGATGCGCTTCTCCCAGACGACGGACTCGGTGCCGAACGCCTGGAGGTTGAGCAGGTTGTAGTCGAACTGGATGTAGCGGAGGCCCCAGGCGGAGATCACGGTCAAGACCGCCGCCATGACCAGCACGGTCTTCGGATACGCGACGAGACGCTCGACGAACGGCACGTGCATGCGCTCGAGCGCGATCGCGCGCGGGATCGTGCCGGCCGGCCGCCCGGCGTGACGGCGGTCGACGAGCACTAGGACCGCTGGGAACACGGTGATCATCGCGAGCCACGCCAGGATGAGCGCGCTGCCGGCGATGAACCCGAGCTCGCGCACGCCGCGGAAATCGGTCAGCCACAGGACGTAGAAGGTGCCGGCCGCGGTCACGGCGCCGAGCAGCATACCCGGGCCGCTGCGGGCCGCGGTGATCTCGATCGCTTCCTTGAGGTTCCGGCCCAGGAACAGCTCTTCTTCGTAGCGGAACAGGAAATAGATGCCGTAGTCGATCCCGATCCCGATCACGATCGAGATGAACATCACCGAGAAGAGCGAGAGATGGCCGATCACGAGCGTGGCGATGCCGATCGACCAGCAGAGGCTCGTGGCGAGGACCAGGAGCATCAGCACGGGCTTGCCGAAGCGCACGAACGCCGCCAGCAGGAGCCCGAGCGTCAGCGCGAACGCCAGCACGGTCGCGCGCTGGCTGTCGCGGAAGGCGGCCACCATCTCGTCGTTCTGGAGCGCGGGCTTCCCGGTCACGCCGACGGCGATCTCGGGGAACTCGCGCTTGAGCGACGCGACCACGCCCCGGATGCCCTCGATGGCGCGCTGGTCGCCGGTGAAGCTGCCCTTCTGCGTCTCGGGCTCGGCCAGGATGAAGAGCAGGCGCTGGTCTTCGGACAGGAAGTAGCCGGCGCCGGGATTGTCCGCGCCCGGGACGGCGAAGAGCGTGCCGAACGGCGACTTGTACGGGCCCGGCTGCTCGAGCCGCGAGCCGATCAGAGCCACGAGGTCCTGCACGAACTTGAGGTCGGAGGCGCCCTTACCCTCGGAGAGGCCGAGGTCGATGAAGTTCGAGACGAACGCGGTCGCGATCTGCGTGGCCATCCCGTCGGCCAGCTGGTCGAGCGTCGGGCGGGCCGCGAACGCCTCCATGAACTCCTGGTAGTCGAAGACCGCGTCGCGGATGTTGGCAAGCCGCTCCTTCGACAGGTAGAGCAGGCCGCGCCCCTCGAACTGCTTGGGATCGATCCGGTACGCGATGCGCTTGAGCGGCACGTTGTCGGTCCGCAGCTGACGGACGAGCCGGTTGGCGTAGAGCGTCGCCTCCGGCAGGGAGGGCGCGTCCACGACGATGGCGATGCTGTCGAGATCGCCGAACTCGCGGTCGTACTGGGTTTAGCGCTCGACGTAGGGCTTGCCCGGTGGCAGCAGCGCGCGCGTCGAGGTGGCGAAGGTGAGGGACGAGAGCGCGTAGACGACCGACGCGATCGCCAGCGCGAGTGCGGCGAGCACGGTCGCCACGGGCCGCGCGCAGGCGAGCCGCACCAGCGCGCGGAGCGGGCGGCCGATCAGGCCGGCGAGCGGCACCTACTCGTCGCCGGCGATGAACCGCTCGAGCCGCTGCCGGGCGGCGTCGTCGGCCCACTGCTCGGGGGGTGACTTCATCAGGTACGCCGACGGCGCGTAGAGGGCCCCCTTGATCCCACGATCGAGCGCGAGCTTGCAAGCCCGGATGGCGTCGATGACGACGCCGGCGGAATTGGGCGAGTCCCAGACCTCGAGCTTGAGCTCGACGTTGATGGGCTGATCGCCGAAGCCGGAGCCCTCGAGCCGGATGTGCGCCCACTTCCGATCCGCGAGCCACGGCACGTAGTCACTCGGACCGATGTGCACCGCGTCGGCGGCCAGCTCGTGGCTGAGCTGCGACCGGACCGAGTCCGTCTTCGAGATCTTCTTCGAGGTCAGCCGGTCGCGCTCGAGCATGTTGTAGAAGTCGGTGTTGCCGCCGAAGTTCAGCTGGCTCGTGCGGTCGAGCCGCACGCCGCGGTCGTTGTAGAGCTTCGTGAGCACGCGGTGGATGATCGTCGCGCCCACCTGCGACTTCACGTCGTCGCCGACCACCGGCAGGCCGCGCTCCTCGAAGCGGCGGCGCCAGTAGGACTCGCGGGCGATGAACACCGGGATGCAGTTCACGAACGCGCAGCCGGCGTCGAGAATCTGCTCGACGTACCACTTCGTCGCCATTTCGCTGCCGACCGGCAGGAAGTTGACGACGATGTTGGTGCGCGTGTCGCGCAGGGTGCCCGCGATGTCGGCGGTCGACCCCGGCGCCTTCTTGATCATCTGCGAGAGGTAGTGCCCGAGGCCGTCGTGCGTCATCCCGCGCTGGACCGGCACGCCGAGCGGCTTGACGTCGGCGAAGCGAACCGTGTTGTTGGGCGCCTGGAAGATGGCTTCGCTGAGGTCCCGGCCGACCTTGCGCTCGTCGATGTCGAAGGCCGCGGAGAACTCGATGTCGCCGACGTGGTAGCCCCCGAGCCGGGGGTGCATCAGGCCCGGGATGAACTTGTCGTCGGGGGCGTTCCGGTAGTACTCCACGCCCTGGACGAGGGCCGACGCGCAATTCCCAACACCGATGATCGCGACTCTGACGGCTCCCACGGAGTCCTCCTCAGATAGGGGTCGGGTCGAGCGGGGCGTTGACGTGTAGAAGTCTAGCACGGCGCCGGAAATTTTCTGGACATCGCTGTGCTGCGCCGAGCGGCCGGGCTACTGCCGGGAGGTGCGCTTGGGCTTTTCCTCGCCGAGGAACTCCTCCTGCTTCGTCCTCATCTTCTTCATGAGCTCCTGGAAGGAAGAGGTCGTGATGATCTTGTTGAACTGCGTGCGGTAGTTGGAGATGAGGCTGACGCCCTCGATGACGACGTCGTAGACGAGCCACCTGTCGCCCCGGCGGAGCATCCGGTAGTCGATCGGGATCTCGGTGCCTTGCTTGGTGAGGAGCTTGGTGCGCACCACCGCGCCCTCGCCCTCGATGCTTTCGCCGACGAACTGGATTTTCTCCCCGCCGTAGAGCTCGATCTTGCCGATGTACGAGCGCTCGAGCAGATCGCTGAAGAGCGCGACGAACTCGTCCCGCTCGGCTTGCGTCCGCGGCGTCCAGTGCCGCGCCAGCGATCGCTTGGCGGTCTCGGAGAAGTCGAAGATGTCGTTGGCCACCTCGCGCACCGCGGTCCGGCGTTCCCGCTGCCGGCCGTCCTTCTTGAGCTCGGGGTCATCCAGGATCTTCACCGCCTTGTCGATCTGGGCGCGAAGCTGGTCGGTCGGCGCGCCGGCCCAGGCCCGCTGGGGGCCGGCCAGCACGACGGGGAGTAGCACGGCGAGCACGAGCGCTCGGACGAGCCAAGTCATCGAGGAACCTCCTGCCCTACACCTTGCCGAAGATATATTTCGACAGCAACTCTTCGAAATCAACGGGCGCCTCGACCTCGCGGATCTTGCCGTTGGGCCCGATGATCTTGTCCGAGCCGCCCGGGCTGATGCGGATGTACTTCTCGCCGATCAGCCCCTTCGTCTTGATCGACGCGATCGAATCCTCCTGCAGCTTGATGCCCGGCTGCAACCGCAGCGTGACCCGGGCCTGATAGTTGGCCAGGCCGATCGACTGGACCCTCCCGATCTCGACGCCGGCGATCTCTACGCTCGAGCCGGCCTTGAGCCCGCCCACCGACGGGAAGTCGGCGGTCACGTTGTACCCGCCCGCGCCCAGGAACGAGATCTGACCGAGGCTGATCGAGAGATACGCGAGCGCCACGATCCCCAGAATGACGAAGATCCCCACCGCGATGTTCACCCTCGAGCGGTCCATCGGCGTTCCTCCGGGACTCTATGAGCCGGTGTCTGGCTCGCCCTTGATGAATTTCTGAACGACCGGGTTCGTCGAGCCCTGGATCGCGGCCGGCGGTCCGACCTCGACGATGCGGCCCTCGTGCAGCATGGCGACCGTGTCGGCGATCTCGAAGATCTCGGGAATCTCATGGCTCACCACCACGGCCGTGAACCGGAAGCGGCGGTGGAGGTCCAGGATCAGGTGGTGGATGGTGTTGACCAGCACCGGGTCGAGCCCGGTCGTCGGCTCGTCGAAGAACACGATCTGGGGCTCGGTCACCAGCGCGCGCGCGATGGCCACGCGCTTGCGCATGCCGCCGGAGATCTCGGCCGGGTACTTGGCGCCCACGCCCTCGAGCCCGACCTGGGCCAGCGCCGCCTCGACGCGCTTGGCCAGCTCGTCCGGCGGCGTCCGCACCTTCTCCCGGAGGGGGAAGGCGACGTTGTCGAAGCACGACATCGAGTCGAAGAGCGCGCCGCCCTGGAAGACGACGCCGTAGGTGCGCCGGATCTCGTCGAGATCCCGTCCGCGCAGCCGGCTGATGTCGACGCCGTCCACCATGATCCGGCCGGCGTCGGGCCGAAACAGGCCGATGAGGTGCTTGAGGAAGACGGATTTCCCACCGCCGCTCCGGCCGATGACGATGGTGATGGTGCCGGTCGCGACGTCCAGGGAGAGCTCACGCAGGACCTTCTGGGGCCCGAAGGACTTCGTCAGCCCTTCGACCTTAATCATCGGCCGTCATTGAAGGACCGATCCCATGAAGTAGTCCCACACGAGGATCAGCACCGAGGACAGGACGACCGCCTGCGTCGTCGCCCGCGCCACCCCCTCGGCGCCGTGGCCGACGTTGAATCCCTTGTAGGTGCAGACCCACGTCACGATGACGCCGAACGAGAGCGATTTCCAGAAGCCCACCATGATGTCGTCGATGCCGACGAAGGTCTGCATCTCGCCGAAGTACGTGCCCTCCGAGAGGCCCAGGAGCTTCACGCCCACCAGATAGCCGCCGAAGATCCCGACCACGTCGAAGAGCGCCGTCATCAGCGGGAAGGTGACGAGCCCGGCCAGGATCGAGGGCGCCGCCAGGTAGCGCATCGGGCTCAGGGCCATGACGGTGAGCGCGTCGATCTGCTCGGTGATCCGCATGATGCCGAGCTCGGCCGTGAGGGCCGAGCCGGCGCGGCCGGTGACCATCAGGGCCGCCAGCACCGGGCCGAGCTCGCGGATCAGCGACAGGGCGACGGCCGGGCCGAGAAAGGCCTCCGAGCCGAACCTGACCAGGGTCAGGTAGATCTGGAGCCCGAGCACCATCCCGGTGAACGCGCCGGTCAGGAAGATGATCAGCAGCGAGTTGTAGCCGATGAAGTGGATGCGGTCGACGAACGCCCGGATCTTGAACGGCGGCGTGACGAGCGCGGCGAGCGCCTCCGCGAAGAACGTTCCGAATCGACCGAGGGAGTCGACCACCGCGATCGTCCAGCCACCGACGGCGTCGAAGGGGCGCAGCGCCGGGGCGAGCGGCCGCTCAAGCATGCGCGCGGCGGTAGATTCCCAGCGCCCAGAGCGGGAAGTACTGGGCGTACAGGTGGTACTTGAGATAGAAGACGCGCGGGAAGCCCGTCCCGTTCCAGAGCGCGTCTTCCCACGAGCCGTCGTCGCGCTGCGTCCGCAGCAGATAGTTGATGCCGCGCTCGACGGCCGGGCCGCGCGTCCGGCCGGCCGCGAAGAGGCCGAGCAGTGCCCACGCGGTCTGACTCGGAATCGACTCGCCCACGCCGGCGAACTCGTAATCGTCGTAGCTCTCGCAGGTCTCGCCCCAGCCGCCGTCGCGGTTCTGATGGCGCTCGAGCCAGCGCACCGCGCGCTGGACGTACTCGTGCCGGGGGTCCACGCCGATCGCCGCGAGCCCGCGCAGCACCGACCACGTGCCGTAGATGTAGTTCACGCCCCAGCGGCCGTACCACGGCCCGTCGTGTCGCTGCGCGTGGCGCAGGAAATCGATCGCGCGCCGGGCGGGCTCGAAGTCCTTCCGATAGCCGAGCGTGCCCAGGAGCTCGAGCCCGCGACCGGTCAGGTCTTCCGTCGACGGGTCGAGCAGCGCCCCGTGGTCGGCGAACGGGATGTGGTTCAGGTAGAGCCGCTTGTTGTCGGCGTCGAAGGAGCCCCAGCCGCCGTCGGCGCCCTGCATTCCGAGGAACCAGCCGAGCCCGCGCTCCTTGGCCGTGCGCGCCTGATCGGCGTCGAGCCCCTGGACCTTTTCGAGGGCCATCACGACCATCGCGGTGTCGTCCACGTCCGGGTAGAAATCGTTGGCGTATTGGAACGCCCAGCCGCCGGGCTGCACGTGCGGGCGCTTCACCTGCCAGTCGCCCGGGACGAGGACCTGCCGCGCGATCATCCAGTCGGAGGCGCGGCGCAGCGCCGGATGATCGGGGGCCAGATCGCTCTCGACGAGGGCGTTGACGGCGAGGGCGGTGTCCCACACCGGCGAGGGGCAGGGCTGGTAGTGCAGCGTGTCGCCCTCCTCGACGGCGAGCGCCTCGATCTCCTTGAGCTGCCCCAGCACGAGCGGATGATCGTCGGGGTAGCCGAGCAGCCGCATCGCCAGGATCGAGTTCGCCATCGCCGGATAGATGCCGCCGAGCCCGCCCGGCCCCGCCAGCCGCTCCTCGAGCCAGAGGCGCGCGGCCTCGATCGCACGCCGGCGTAGCGGGCGCGGTGAGAAGCGCTCCCAGATCTTGAGGCCGTCGTCGACGGCGATGAAGAAGCTCTTCCAGAACAGACCGCGCCAGCTGAACGGCTCGGGCACGCGCGAAAAGCGCAGGCTCGTTTCTTCACGCGGTACGGGCCAGAGCTCGTCGAGCGAGAGATGCGGCGGCAGCCACTTCACCGGCTTACGGTCCAGCAGCACGAGCAGCGGCACCAGGACCGTCCGCGACCAGTACGAGATCTCATAGATGTTGAACAGAAAGAACGGCCGCGGCAGCAGCATGATCTCGACCGGCATCGTCGGCACGCCGTTCCAGTCGTATTCGCCGAAGAGCGCTAGCAAGATCTTCGTGAACACGTCGGCCTTCGCGGGGCCGCCCATCTCGCGGATCAGCGACCGCGCCGCGACCATCGCAGGATCGCTCAGCGCGACGCCGGCCATCTTCATCGCGAAGTAGGCCTTGATCGTCGCCGACAGGTTGGCGGGACCGGCCTCGAAGAGGCTGTAGCCGCCGTCGGGGAGCTGCTGAGCCTTGAGATAAGGGACGGCGCGCGTCTGGCGGTCGCGATTGACCTGGTCGATGAGATGACAGAGCAGTAGCTGCTCGGAGGTGATCGTCGTGTTGGCTTCGAGCTGACCGACCCAGTGACCGTCGGGAGCCTGTTGGCCGAGCAGGTACGCCTGGGCACGCTCGATCGCGTCCTGCAGGTCCCTCACGGTCGTGATGGTAACATGCTGACTCGATTGCGGAAACCTCTCGAATGGATCTCCTGGTCGGCACCGTCGCGCTCCGGCCGTACGTGTTCGCGTTCCTGGCGGTGTTCGTCGCGGCCGGTTTCGTCGATCTCGGCTGGCGGCGCACGCTCGGGTTCACGGCGTGCGTCTGGCCCGTGGCGCTGGCGGCGGAGCTGTCGTCCACGCGCACTGGCTTTCCGTTCGGGCTGTACCAGTACACCGGCTTGACTCGCGGACAGGAGCTCTTCATCGCCGATGTCCCGTTCATCGATTCCCTGTCCTTCGTCTTTCTGGCCTACGCGGCGTACTGTCTCGCCCGCGCGGCGCTCGCCCGGCGCGCGGCGCCGCGCTGGGCGATGCCGATCGCGGCCGGTGTGCTCATGATGGCGCTCGACGTCGTCATCGATCCGCTCGCGGTGAGGGGCGAGCGCTGGTTCCTCGGGCTGCTCTTCACCTACGAACGACCGGGCGCGTACTTCGGCGTGCCGCTGTCGAACTTCGCGGGGTGGGTCGTCGTGGGGGCGGTGGGGATCGGCCTGTTCCTGACCCTGGTCGACCACCACTCGGGACGACGGATCTGGCCGGGAGTCGCGTTATACTACGCCGTGCTTGGATTCAACCTCACCATGACGGTTCAGATCGGTGAGTTGCTGCTGGCGGCGATCGGTGCGACCATTCACGTCGTAGTCGCGTTGTCCGTTTGGTCCATTCACCGGAAACCGGGCGCCGACGTGCGTCCGCAGAGCCGAGGGATTCAACGCTTATGAGCTTGCCTGTTTCACAGATGTGGGCTGTGGCGTCTTATGTCGTTCGGCAGAAGCTGGCCGGCCGTAAACGCTACCCGCTCGTGCTGATGCTCGAGCCGCTCTTCCGGTGCAATCTGGCTTGCGCCGGCTGCGGCAAGATCCAGTACCCGGCGCAGATCTTGCGGAAGCATCTGACGGTCGAGCAGTGTCTGGCGGCGGTCGAGGAGTGCGGCGCGCCGGTGGTGTCGATCCCGGGCGGCGAACCCCTGATGTACCCCGACATCGGGAGCCTGGTCAAAGAACTCATCGCGCGCCGTAAGTACGTGTACCTCTGCACCAACGCCATCCTCCTGAAGGAGAAGCTCGCGGCCGGTCTCTTCACGCCGTCGAAGTACTTCTCGTTCAGCGTGCACCTCGACGGCCTCCGCGAGGAGCACGACGAGGCGGTGTGCCGCGACGGCGTCTACGACCAGGCGGTGGAGGGGATCAAGGAAGCGCTGCGGCGCGGGTTCCGCGTGACGACCAACTCGACGCTCTTCGACGGCGCGAGCCCGCTGCGAGTGCGCGAGTTCTTCGACGAGATGATGGATCTCGGCGTCGAGGGCATGATGATCTCGCCGGGCTACAGCTACTCGAAGGCGCCCGACCAGGAGCACTTCCTACGCACGCAGCGCGCGCACGATCTCTTCTCGCAGATCCTCTCGAATCCCAAGCGTCGCTGGCGATTCAACCAGTCGCCGCTCTTCCTGCAATTCCTCATGGGCAAGCAGGAATTCGAGTGCACGCCGTGGGGCAATCCGACCTACAACGTCTTCGGCTGGCAGCGCCCCTGCTATCTGCTCCAGGAAGGCTACGCGGCGACGTTCAAGGATCTGCTCGAGACGACCCGCTGGGAGAACTACGGCCGGCGCAGCGGCAACGCGAAGTGCCGTGACTGCATGGTGCATTGCGGGTACGAGCCGACCGCGGTGAATCACACGTTCGGCTCCTGGCGGGGATTCCGCGACACGGTCGCGGCCACCGTCACTGGGCGTTTCTGAGCGGGGCGGCGGGATGACGGACGGCGCCACGCTCGAAGGCTGGGTGCCCGAGATCGGGCCCGGGTTGTCCCTCGCCGACGTCGTCGACAAGGCGTTCGACTACCGGGGCAATGTCACCGTAGTCTTGACCGACGGCTCCGAGATCGAGGGCTATCTGTTCAACCGCGACGCCGACGCGCCCGTGCCGTTCGTGCGGGTGTTCGACCTGAGCGGCGGCGGGCCCCACACCCTCTCCTACCGCGAGATCCGGACGATCCGGTTCACCGGGCGGGACACCGCGGCCGGCAATTCCTACGCGGCGTGGCTGCGCGCGAAGGAAGCGGCCAAGGTCGCGGACCGTGCCGAGAAGGGCTCCGGCTCAGCGCCCCCCAGGGGCGCGTGACTCGCGTCCTCGTCGTCACCGCCGTCGACCTCGAGGCGCGTAGCCTGGCCCGCCACCTGAGCCTCGTCCGTGTCGCCGGCCGCGACTGGCCGCACTACCGCGGCGGCGCGCTCGATCTGGTCTGCGCCGGTCCGCGCGCCGTGCATCTCGACACCAGGGCCGCCGGGATCGAGTCGGTCTCGCTGGTGATCTCGGCCGGAGTCTGCGGCGCGCTCTCGCCGGATCTGGCCGAAGGCGATCTGGTTGTTCCCGAGGCGGTCGTGGCCGCCACGCGGCGACTCGCGACGGCCGTGCTGCCCGACCTCAGGCGCGCCGGAACGCTGGTGACCGTCGAGGAGATCGTCGCGACGCCGGAGCAGAAGGCGCGGCTCTGGGTCGAGACGGGCGCCCTCGCCTGCGACATGGAATCCGCGGCGATCCTCGAGTGGGCGGCCAAGCGCGGCCTCCGCGGGGCGGTCGTCCGCGGCGTGTCGGACCGCGCGAGCCGCGGCGTCTCCGCCGATCTGGCATCCGTCGTCGAGCCCGATGGGCGCGTGCGCACGACGCGCGCCATGCGCGTGGTGCTGTCGCGGCCGCGCGCGATCCCCGAGGCGATGATGCTGATGAGCGGTACGACCACCGCGCTCAAATCCGTCGCCGCCGCCCTCGGTAAGATCGCGAGAACGCGCGCATGAGGAAGCTCATTGCGTCGGATCGGGCGTGTCGGAGCCGCGCCGTACAACCTGGCGCACTAGATCGAGCGTGTCGGAGCCGGGTCGCGCAACCGGGCGCACCAGAGCGGGCGTGTCGGAGCCGCGCCGTACAACCTGGCGCACTAGATCGGGCGT
>QHTE01000062.1:0-77525 GCA_003220685.1 Candidatus Rokuibacteriota bacterium | reverse complement strand
GGCGCACTAGATCGGGCGTGTCGGAGCCGCGCCGTACAACCTGGCGCACTAGATCGGGCGTGTCGGAGCCGCGCCGCGTCTATGTCAGGCCACCCTCGGTTGGAGCCGACCTCATGGTCCCCGCTACAATAGACGCGCTGGTGACGGGCGCGACGGGATTCGTCGGCGCCAACGTCGTCCGCGAGCTGCTCCGCGAAGGCGCGACGGTGCGCGTGCTCGCGAGGCCGCGCGGCGACCGGCGCGCGATCGAGGGCCTCCGCGTGGAGGTCTGCGAGGGCGACCTCGTCGACGCGGCATCGGTCCGCCGCGCGGTCCAGGGCGTGCGGACCGTGTTCCACGTCGCCGCCGACTATCGCCTCTGGGCGCGCCGGCCGGAAGAGATCTACCGGGCCAACGTCGAGGGCACGCGCGGCGTGCTCCAGGCCGCCGCCGACGCGGGTGTGACGCGCGTCGTTTACACCTCGAGCGTCGGCGCGCTGGGCATCCCCAAGGACGGCTCGCCCGGGACGGAAACGACGCCCGTCACGCTCGCCGACATGATCGGGCCGTACAAGACATCCAAGTTTCTCGCCGAGCAGGTCGCTCTGGGCTTCGCGCTCAAGGGGCTACCGGTCGTCATCGTGAATCCGTCGACGCCGATCGGTCCATGGGACGTCAAGCCGACGCCGACCGGCCAGATGGTCGTCGACTTCTTGCGGGGGCGGATGTTCGCGACGCTCGACACCGGACTCAACATCGTCCACGTCGGAGACGTCGCGCGCGGGCATCTCCTCGCGGCCGAGCGCGGCCGGGTCGGGGAGAAGTACATCCTCGGCAACGCCAATCTCACGCTCACCGAGATCGGCGTGCTGCTCGCCGAGGTCGCCGGCAGCCGCGCCCCGCGCGCCCGAATCCCCTACGCGGTGGCCTGGCTCGCCGCCGGCTGCATGGAGGTGGCGGCGCGCATCACGGGCTCGCCCCCGCGGGCATCGCTGACCGCGGTGCGCATGGCCCGCAAGCGCATGTTCTTCAGCTCAGCCAAGGCCGTGCGCGAGCTCGGATTGCCGCAGACCGACGTCCGGACGGCGCTCCGCGAGGCGGCCGAGTGGTTCGTCGAGCATGGCTACGCCACGCGCGCGCGGAAGACCGCGTGATCGGCCATCTCGCGGCCCGCCTGACGCGCAAGAGCCGCTCGAACTTCTACTATGCGTTTCTGGCGCTGCCGAAGTCCCGGCGGGATGCGCTGTACGCGGTCTACGCCTTCTGCCGGACCGTCGACGACATCGCCGACCTCGGCGACGAGCGGGGCACCGACCGCGCCGAACAGCGCCGGGCGCTCGACCGCTGGCGTCGCGACGTCGCCCTCTGCTACGAGCCCGGCGGCGCCCCGACCGATCCGATCGCAGCGCGACTGGCGCAGGCGGTGCACGCCTTCGCGATCCCACGCGAGGCGCTCCTGGCCATCATCGACGGCGTCGCGATGGATCTCGACCGCGTCCGCTACGAGACCGCGGAGGATCTCTACCCGTACTGCTATCGCGTGGCCGCGGCGGTCGGGCTCTGCTGCATCGAGATCTTCGGCTACACGGACCCGCGGGCGCGCCAGTACGCGGTCGACCTGGGCACGGCGCTGCAGCTCACGAACATCATCCGTGACGTCGCCGCCGACGCGCGCGGCGGGCGGATCTACGTGCCGCAGGACGATCTGCGCAAGTTCGGGGTGACCGTGGAGGACCTGCTGGCCGGGCGGTACACCGAGCAGTTCGTGCAGCTTATGCGCCATCAGGCGGAGCGCGCGCGGCGCTTCTACCGGGCGGCGCAGGCGAGCTTTCCGCCGGTGGACGCGCGCTCGCTCGTCCCCGCCGAGATCATGGGGCGGATCTACCTGGCACTGCTCGAGGAGATCGAGGCGCGGCGCTTCCAGGTCTTCGGCGAGCGCATCACGGTGCCGACCGGTCGCAAGGTCGCGATCGCGTTTCGCTGCTGGGCAGCGGCGCGATTCGGCTCCGCCGGCTCGCCCGGCGGGCGCGCGGCGTGAAGGCCGCCGTCTACCGGGGCGGCGGGCGCCTCGGCGCCGAAGAGTGGCCCCGGCCGTCGATCGGCGACGGCGAGCTCCTGCTGCGCCTCAGGGGCTGCGGCCTCTGCGGCTCGGACATCGCGAAGATCGTCGATCCTGCGACGCGGGTTCCCGCCGTCTTCGGCCACGAGGTGGTCGGCGAGGTGGCGGCCGTCGGCGGCGGCGTGTCCGCGTACGTCGTGGGCGATCGCGTCGTCGCGGCCCACCACGTGCCGTGCGGCGAGTGCCACTACTGCCGGCGCGGCAGCGATTCGATGTGCGCCGCGTTCAAGGCCTCGAACCTCGACCCTGGCGGGTTCGCCGAGTACGTGCGCGTTCCGGTTCCCAACGTGCGTCATGCGACGTTTCGCGTGCCCCCGCACGTCAGCGACGAGGCCGCCTCGTTCGTCGAGCCCCTGGCCTGCTGCCTGCGCGCGGTGCGCCGCGCGCGCGTGCAGGCGGGCGACACGGCGGTCGTGGTGGGACTGGGATCGATCGGCTGCCTCTTCGTGCAGCTGCTCAAGCGCGCGCGGGCCGCGGTCGTCGGCGCTGACGCGCTGGCGCAGCGGGCCGTCTTCGCCCGCGACCTCGGCGCCGACGCCGCCGGAACGCTCGAGGCCGCGGCCGACGCTCAGCGAGAGCTCTCGGCGGGCCGCGGCGCCGACCTCGTCGTCCTCACGGGCGGCGGCGCGGCCGTGCTGCCGTGGGCGGCGGCAGTCGCGCGCGACGGCGGAGCCGTTCACTACTTCGCGGGCGGGGGCGGCGACGCCTTGCCGCTGCCGCTCGAGACGCTCTATCACCGCGAGCTGACGATTACCGCGACCTACTCGTCGTCGCCGTCGGATCTGGCCGAGGCGTTTGGGCTGATCGCCGGCGGCGCCGTCGAGGTCGACCGCCTGATCACGCATCGCGTGCCGCTCGAGCGGCTCGCCGCCGGCGTCGATCTCATGCGACGGCGCGAAGCGTTCAAGGTGTACGTGACGCCGTGAGGGCGATGGTGTTCCACGGGCCCGGCGATCTGCGCCGGGAGGATCTGCCGGTGCCGGAGCCGGCGCCCGGCGAGATCGTTCTGCGCATCGACGCGGCGCTGACGTGCGGCACCGACGTGAAGACCTTGCGCCGGGGGCATCCGGTGATGATCCCGAAGGTGCCGACCGTCTTCGGCCACGAGTTCGCCGGCACGGTCACGGCGGTGGGGTCGGGGGTCTCCAGCTTCCGCGAGGGCGATCGCGTGGTCGCGGCAAACTCGGCGCCGTGCGCCCGCTGCCCCTCGTGCCGGGCCGGGCGGCCCAACCTCTGCGAAGACTTGCTGTTCGTCAACGGCGCCTACGGTGAGTTCATCGCGCTGCCACCGCGCCTGGTCGAGCGCAACGTCGTCTCGCTGGCACCGTCGCTCCCCGCCGAGCGCGCTGCCTTCGCCGAGCCCCTGGCGTGCGCGCTCCTGGCGATCGAGCGAGCCCGCGTCGAGGCCGGGCAGACCGTGGTGGTGTTCGGCCACGGCCCGCTCGGGTGTCTGCTCGGAATGCTGGCCGCCTCACGCCAGGCGCGCGTCGTCATGGTCGGCAAGGCCGGCTGGCGGTTCGATCGCCTCAAAGGCCTCGGCTTCGCCCGCTGGCTCGACGCCACGAGCGCCGGCAACGTGGTCGAGGCGATCCGCGACACGACCGGCGGCCGCGGGGCCGAGGTCGCGGTGGACGCGACCGGGCGCCCCGAGGTGTGGGAGCAGGCGGTCGACGCGGTGGGCCGAGGCGGCAGCGTGCTGTTCTTCGGCGGCTGCGCGCCGGGCACCACGATCCGCCTGGACACGCGGCGGACGCACTACGAGGAGCTCACTTTGCTCGGCGCCTTCCATCACACGCCGGCGATGATCCGCCGGGCGGTGGAGACGCTGGCGTCCGGCGCGCTCGTGCCGGACAGCTTGATCTCGCACCGGATGGGGCTCGAGGAAGTCGGGCAGGCCCTTGCGCTCATGGCGAAGGGCGAGGCATTGAAGGTACTGATCCGAGCGTGAGGCCTGGTGAATCCCGCGTCGCTGTCTTCGGCGTGTCATACTACGTGCGAGGAAGCTGGACACCGATGAGGCAAGGAGCGTCTTGAAGGCACCCATCACCGAGATCTTGCTGGCCGGTCCCCGGGGATTCTGCGCGGGTGTCGAGCGCGCGATCGACATCGTCGAGCTCGCGCTGTCGGTGTGCAAGCCGCCGGTCTACGTCCGTCGCGAGATCGTCCACAACCGGCTGGTCGTCGACACCCTGCGCCAGCAGGGCGCGATCTTCGTCGACGAGCTCGACGAGGTTCCGGACGACGCGACCGTGATCTTCAGCGCGCACGGCATCTCGCCCGAGGTGCGCGCCGAGGGCGCGCGGCGCGGCCTGCGCGTGATCGATGCGACCTGCCCGCTGGTGACCAAGGTGCACCTCGAGGCCATCCGCTACGCCCGCGAGGACTACTCCATCGTGCTGATCGGCCACGAGGACCACGACGAGGTCATCGGCACGCTCGGCGAGGCGCCCGACCGCATCTTCGTGATCGCCCACGTCGACGAGGTCGCGACGCTCCAGGTGCCGAACCCGGACAAGATCGCCTACCTGACCCAGACGACGCTCTCGGTGGACGACACGCGCGACGTCATCGAGGCGCTGCGGCGGAGGTTCCCGAAGATCGTCGGGCCGTCGCGCAACGACATTTGCTACGCGACGCAGAACCGTCAGGCGGCGGTCAAGCGGCTGGCGAACGACGTCGATCTCCTGCTGGTGATCGGCTCCGCGAACAGCTCCAATGCGATCCGCCTCGTGGAGGTCGCCCGCACCGCCGGCACTCACGCGCATCTCATCAATGACGTGGGCGACATTCGTCCGGAGTGGCTCGAGGCCGCCCGCCGCGTCGGCATCACCGCCGGCGCCTCGACGCCGGAGGTGCTGGTCACCCAGACGGTCGAGGCGCTGCGCGGGCATGGCGTGGCGGTGCGCGAAGTCCACGTGGTCGAAGAGGACGTGCGGTTCGCGCTGCCGCAGGAGCTCGCGCGCATGGCCGAAGAGCGCGGGATGACCCTGCCGGCGCGGACGGCGATGCGCCAGACGATCTAGCCAGGCGCGAACACCCTCGAAACGGGTCGGGCGCGTCCGCTGGCTTCAACCGCCGGCGACCCCGAGCCCCCGCTCAAGAGAGGTACGCCGGCGGTGAGCGGCCGCAACGCCGCCATCGATTACATCGAGCCTAGCCTCGCTGCATCTCGAGCGGGAGGAGCGTGTCGACCAGGGAGGCGCCACCGTCGGCGTGGATCAGCTGGCCGGTGACCCAGCCAGCGTCGGGGGAACAGAGGAGCCCGACGATGTTGCCGATGTCCGCCGGCGTCCCCATTCGCCCCATCGGAGTCCAGCCGCTCGCGTGCCATGACCGCGCGGCATCGACGGCCGCCTGCGGGAAGCTGTTCAGCACGCTGTCGTCCGTGAGACCGGGACTCACCGAATTGACCGTAATCCCGCGAGGAGCCAGGGTAACGGCGAAGTAGCGAACGAGTGACTCCAGCGCGGCCTTGGCCGATCCCATCGCGACCCACGGCTGCCAGGTCCCCTTCTGGCCTCCCGGCGCGTAAGTGATCGCGACGATGCGGCCACCCTGACTCATGACGGGGACGGCCTCGCGCACCCCGACCAGAAACGCTTTGGCCTGAGAGTCCATGGCGTGGTCCCACGCCTCGAGCGTGATGTCCATCGGCTTCTGATAGAACGTGGCGGCTTCGGGCCGCGCGTTCGCGACAAAGATGTCGAGCGTCCCGAACGCCTGTCGCACCTCTCCGAACATCCGCCGGACGTCCTCCATCCGCGAGACGTCGGCCCGGACCAGGAACCCGTCGGCGCCGTGCTTTCGCACCCGCTCGAGCGTCTCCTTGGCGGCGGCCTGGTTGACGTAGTAGTGGATGGCGACCCGTGCCCCTGACTCGGCCAGCTTCAGCGCGATCCCGCGCCCGATGCCCCGCGAGCCTCCCGTGACGAGCGCGTGCTTGCCCTTGAGCGACATGGTGTCCTCCTTGGGGAGAGCCATCGCCGCAATGACGCGGCCGATGTCCTCCACGGTTTGGATGAGTTCCTTGCGGCCGGTCCTGACCTGCTCGACGGTCCCCCGGATGCGTCCGGCGCTCGACCGCGTGACGCGGACGACGAAGGTCTTCAGCGCGTTGGCCGTCTCCATCACGCACACGTTGTACCGGGCCGGGCGTTTGCCGGCCGTCACCGCGAACGTCAAATCACGCGTTAGCGCCGGAAGTGATAGGGTGTGGGCCCGGAGGCGGCATGCCGCAGTTGCGACTGACCCTGCTCGGGGGCTTCCAGGCCCGCAACCAGGCCGGCGAGATCCTGAGCGTGCCCAGTCGCAAGGCGCAGGCGATGCTGGCGTACCTGGCTCTTCCGCTCGGCCGGGCCCACCCGCGCGACAAGCTCGCCGCGCTCCTCTGGGGCGGGATCCGCGAGGAATCGGCCAGGGCGAGCTTGCGCCAGGCGCTGTTCGTCGTCCGCAAGGCGCTCCAGGACGCGGACGCTGACGCACTGGACCAGAAAGCGGACACGCTTCGGCTGGAACCGGCGCACGTAGACGCCGACGTCGCCGCCTTCGAGCTTGCCGCGACGACTGGAACGCCCGAGTCCCTGACGCGGGCCGCCGGACTCTATCAGGGCGATCTCCTGGCCGGACTCGCGCTCGACGAGGCGCCCTTCGAGGAGTGGCTCGTGAGCGAACGGGAGCGGCTGCGAGAGCTGGCCCTCGAGGTCCTCGCCCGCCTCCTCGCGCACCATCGAAAGAGCGGACCGCCCGATGCTGCCGTGCGGACGGCGCTGCAGCTCCTCACGCTCGATCCGCTCCAGGAGGCGGTCCACAGAGTACTGATGGGGCTCTACGTCGACACGGGCAGGCGCGAGGCCGCCCTGCGCCAGTACCAGCACTGTGTTCGCGTGCTACAGCGAGAGCTCGGGATCGAGCCGGAGGCGGCGACGAAGGTCCTCTACCAGGAGATCCTGCGGCAGCGGCCGCGCCGGGCAGTCATGCCGGCGCGGGCGGCGGCGCACGCCGCCGAGCGACAATCTGCGGGTACCGAGAGCGAGCTCGTCGGACGCTCGCAGGAGATCGAGTGCCTGCGCGCGGAGCTCGCCGACGCCGCCACCGGGACCGGTCGAGTCGTCGCGGTGCTCGGTGAGGCGGGAATCGGCAAGAGTCGAATCGTCGGCGAGCTGGCGGATCACGCGACCCGTCGCGGGACCGCCGTCGTAATCGGCCGCTCGTACGAGTCGGAGCAGATCCTGCCGTTCGGGCCCTGGGTCGATGCGCTCCGCGCCGGCCGGGTGGCCGACGACGCCGAGCTCCTGGCGCGGCTCACGCCCGCGGTCCGTGCGGAGCTCGGGCGCCTCGTGCCCGACATTCTGGGGGGCGCCCCGCCCGCGGCAGCCACGACCGATATGCGGCTGATCTTCGAGAGCGTGATCGAGCTGCTCGGTCATCTGGCCGGGCGACGGCCGTTGCTCTGGGTGCTCGAGGATCTGCACTGGGCCGACGAGATGAGCGCCCGTCTCGTGGCGTTCGCCGGCCGCCGGCTCGTGGACCAGCCCGTTCTCCTCGTGGTGACCGCTCGCGAGGAGGAGCTGGCCGACCTCCCGACTCTTCGGCAAGCCTTCGCCGATCTCAGGCGCGAGGGCCGCCTGACGACCTTGGCGCTCGGCCCCCTGTCGCGCGAAGACACGCAGAGGCTCGTCCGAGTGATCGGGCGAAGCGGCGACGAGGTCGCACTGGGCCGGCTCGCCGATCAGGCATGGGCGGTGAGCGAGGGGAACCCGTTTGTCGCCGTGGAAACCGTGCGCGCGCACGCGGAGGGAGCATGGGTCGCGCACGGCTCAGGACTGGCGATTCCGGAGCGAGTCCGTGAGATCGTCGGCCGGCGTCTGGAGCGACTGTCCGACCGCGGGCAGGCGCTCTCGGCCGTCGCGGCGGTAATCGGCCGCGAATTCGAGTTCTCACTCCTTCAGCGGGCGGCCATGATCGATGAAGAGGAGGCCGCGGCCGGGGTCGAGGAGCTCGTGCGCCGCGGCGTGCTCCAGCAGGGTCGCGGCGAGCGGTTCGACTTCATCCACGACCGGATCCGCGAGGTCGCGCGCGCTCGCATCCTCGCGCCGCGGCGCAAGCTGCTCCATCGCAGAGTCGCCGAGGGGATCGAAGCGCTCTACGCTGGCGACCTCGACGCGCACGCGCTGGCTCTCGGGCTGCACTACCGCGACGCCGAGATGTGGGACCCCGCAGCACAGTACCTCGGCAACGCCGGCTTCGCTGCGAGGGAGCGTGCGGCCAATCGCGAGGCCGTCGCCTGCTTCGACGAGGCTCTGCGGAGCCTCGCAAATCTTTCGGAGGCCCGAGGCCGCTCCGAGCGTGTCATCGATACGATCCTGCACAAGGAGACGGCGCTGATGGGGCTCGGCGAGTTCCGTCAGAGTCTCGACGGGCTTCGCGAGGCGGAGGTTCTCGCGCGGGGTCTCGGCGATCGACGGCGGCTCGGCCGGGTTTTCGGTCGATTCGCCTACAACCTGGGTTCGCTCGGCGACCTCGACGGCGCGACCGAGAATGCCAACCGGGCACGGGCGATCGCGCTCGAGCTGGCCGACTCCCGCTCCCACTTCTCGAGCAACGTAGTGCGGGCACGGGCACTCTATGCCCGCGGAGATTATCGGGAAGCGATGGAGGCCGTGCGCGAGAACGATGCGCTCGCGCTCGGAACGCCGGTCCGCCCGATCGGCCCGAGAGACCGCCCGGCAGTTCAGGAGCTGCCTGCCGGGCAGGACCGCGTCCATAATCTCTCGTTCACCCGGATCTGGGGGGTGCTCGCCCTCGCCGAGCTGGGAGAGTTCGCCGAAGCGGTCCGCCGGAGTGACGAGGCTCTGAGAGTGTCGGCCGCAGAGCTCGGGCGGCACGGTGACGTCTGGGCTCATCTGGGTGTCGGGCGGCTTTACCTCGTGAAGAGCGATTTCACGCGGGCCATCGAGGTACTCGAGCAAGGGCTGCCGATGTGCGAGGTCGGAGGCGACCTCGCCGTCTACTTTTCCCGCACCGCCACCTCGCTCGGAGGCGCGTACGCCCTCGCCGGACGGCTCGAGGAGGCGGTCGCGATGCTCGAGCGTGCGGACCGTCACGCCGGCTCGATCGGATTCGCATACGGGCACGCGCTGGTCGTCGCGACGCTCGGCGAGGCGAAGCTGTTGGGCGGCCACGTCGACGCCGCTGCCCGAGAGACTGATCGGGCTCTCGGACTGTGCCGACACCACGGCCAGCGAGGATGGGAGGCGTGGACCTTGCGTCTGGTCGGCGAGATCGCCCTGCGCCGAGATCGATCCGACGTCGCCGCCGCACGCGCCGCCTTCGGCGCCGCGATTGTGCTGGCCGCCGAGCGCGGGATGCGACCCCTGCTCGCTCATTGCCGGCTCGGTTTGGGCCGGGCGCATCAGAGGGAGGGGGAGTCATCCCGCGCGCGGGCCGAGATGGCGGCCGCGCTCGCGGAGTACCGCGCCATGGACATGACCTACTGGATGGCTCGGGCGGAGGCCGAGCTCGCGACCCTGGAGTGAGCGGATATAGTTACGGGATGAGAGGAGCCCGATGAGCTTCGTCAGCCACGTCGAGTGCACGATCTGCGGCGCCCACCACGACGCCAAGCGGTTGCTGACCGTCTGCGACAAGTGCGGCCAGATGCTCGCCGTCCGCTACGACCTGCCGCGCGTCGCCGCGAGCGTGACGAAGGACGCGCTCCGACGGCGCGCGCCCGGCATGTACCGGTTCCGCGAGCTGACACCGGTCGACGATTCCGAAGAGCGCGTGACGCTCGGCGAGGGTGGAACGCCGCTGCTCGAGCTTCCGCGGCTCGCCGCCCATCTCGGCGTCCGCAAGCTGTGGGCGAAGGACGACGGCCAGAACCCGACCGGATCGTTCAAGGCCCGCGGTCTCGGCATGGCCATCACGCGCGCGCGCACGCTCGGTGCGCGGGGCTTCGTGATTCCCTCCGCCGGCAACGCGGGCGGTGCGGCGGCGGTCTACGCCGCGCGGTGCGGCCTGCCGTGCGTCGTCATCGTGCCGCGCGGGACGCCGCCCGCGGCCGTCGCCGAGGCTCAGATCGCCGGCGCCCACGTCTTCACGATCGAGGGCTCGATCGCGACGGCCGGGCGGGTGGTCGCCAAGGTCGCGCCCCAGGTCGGCTGGTTCGATCTCTCGACGCTCAAGGAACCCTACCGGCTCGAAGGCAAGAAGACGATCGGCCTCGAGCTGGCCGAGCAGCTCGACTGGCGGATGCCCGACGTCCTGCTCTATCCGACGGGCGGCGGCACCGGCCTGGTCGGCATTCCCAAGGGCTACGAGGAGCTGATCGCGATGGGCTGGCTGGCCGGCGCGCTTCCGCGCTTCTTCGCCGTGCAGGCGGAGGGCTGCGCTCCCGTGGTCAGGGCGTTCGCCGCCGGGGCGGAGGCGACCATCGCGTGGGAGAACCCGACGACGCATGCCGCCGGCCTGCGGGTGCCGTCACCATTCGCCGGGCGGCAGATGCTGCGCATCCTTCGCGACACCCGCGGCGGCGCGGTAGCCGTGAGTGAGACCGCCATCCAGGAGGCCCAGCGGCTCGTGGCCCGCACCGAGGGGATCTGGACCGCTCCGGAGTCGGCCGCGCTCGTCGCCGCCCTCGGCCAGCTCAAGGACCGCGGCGAGGCGCTTCGCGACGCCGAGATCATGCTGATCTTCACCGGGGCCGGCCTCAAATACGAGCCGCCCGCGCTCGGCGCGCCGACCGATCTGGCCGGCTCGGACGAGGAAATCCTGGCCCAGGTCCGGCGCGCGGTCGGGGCTTAACAGCCTCCTGCCTTCGGTGGTAGCATCTGCTCCACCGCATCGCTCGTTCTAGGGAGGCCTGCTGATGGCGATCGAGATCGGGAAGATCCGGAACGTCGGCGTCGTCGGTCACGGCGGCGTCGGCAAAACATCCCTCGTCGAAGCCATGCTGTTCGCCGCCGGCGCCGTCACGCGCCTGGGCCGGGTGGACGACGGCTCGACCACGACCGACTTCGATCCCGACGAAATCAGGCGGAAAATCTCGATCAACACCTCGGTCGCGTACTGCGACTGGAAGAGCCACCACGTCAATCTTGTCGACACCCCCGGATACGGAGACTTCATCGCCGACGCCCGCGCCGGCCTCCGGGTCGTCGAGGCGGCGGTCGTGATCGTCGATGCGGTGTCGGGGGTCCAGGTTCAGACCGAGAAGGTCTGGAAATTCGCGACCGAATACAACCTGCCGCGCGTGGTCGTGGTCAACCGCCTCGACCGCGAGCGCGCCGACTTTTTCCGCACCTTCGAGTCGCTCGGGAAACGACTGAAGGGGCGGCTGGTCGCGCTGCACGTGCCCATCGGGGAGGAGTCGGCGTTCCGCGGCTTCGTGGATCTCGTCAAGATGAAGGCGGTCACCCTGTCGGGCAACAAGCCCGCCGAGGGTGAAATCCCCGCGGACCTCGCCGCCCGGGCGAAGGAATATCGCGAGAAGCTCGTCGAGGCCGCCGCCGAGACCGACGACGACCTGCTCGCCAAGTATCTCGAGGAGGGCTCGCTCGGGGAGCCCGAGATGCTGAAGGCGCTGCGCATGGGTATCTCCGAGGGCAAGCTGATGCCCGTGGTGTGCGCCGCCGCGTCGAAATCGATCGGCGTCCACGGGCTGCTCGACCTGATCGTCGACTCGCTGCCGTCGCCGGCCGATCGGGCCGAGATCGCGGGCACGGATCTCAAGACCAAGCAGGCGGCGACGCGGACCGTGGACGCGAAGGGCCCGGTGACGGCCCTGGTGTTCAAGACCCTCAGCGACCCTCACATCGGCAAGCTCTCGCTCTTCCGCGTCATGACCGGCACCCTCAGGGCCGACTCGACCTTGTTCAACCCGGCGCACAGCGCCCGCGAGCGCATGGGCCACATTTCCTGGCTGCAGGGCAAGACGCAGAAGAACGTCGAGGCGCTCGGGTCGGGCGAGATCGGCGTCGCCCAGAAGCTGAAGGAGACGCAGACGGGCGACACGCTGACCGAAGAGGCGCAGCCGTTCGAGCTGCCGAAGATCACGTTCCCGGAGGCGGCGATCTCGTTCGCCATCCAGCCGAAGACCCGCGGCGACGAGGACAAGATCTCCAACGCGCTGGCGCGGATCGCCGAAGAGGATCCGACCGTCCACTACCACTTCGACCCGGAGACCAAGCAGCTGCTGGTCTCGGGTGTGGGCAGCCTCCACGTCGAGATGGTCGTCGAGCGCATGAAGCGCAAGTACAACGTCGAGGTGAACCTGCTCCCGCCGCGCATCCCCTACAAGGAGACCGTGAAGGGGCGCGCCGAGGGCCAGGGCAAGTACAAGAAGCAGACGGGCGGGCGCGGCCAGTACGGCGACACCTGGCTGCGGGTCGAGCCCCTGCAGCGGGGCGGCGGGTTCGAGTTCGTCGACGACATCTTCGGCGGCGCCGTGCCCCGCAACTTCATTCCGTCCGTCGAGAAGGGCGTGCGCGATTGCATGAAGAAGGGGATCCTCGCCGGCTACCCGGTCGTGGACATGAAGGTCACGCTCTACGACGGCTCCTATCACGACGTCGACTCCTCGGACATGGCGTTCCAGATCGCGGCCTCGATGGGCCTGCAGAAGGTCTTCATGGACGCCCGGCCGATCCTGCTCGAGCCGATCATGAACGTGGAGGTCACGACCCCCGCGGATCACGCCGGCGACGTCATCGGCGACCTCAACTCGCGGCGCGGGCGGATCGTCGGCATGGAGCCGGCGGGCGAGACGGCGGCGGTGCGCGCGGTGGCGCCGATGGCCGAGATGCTGACCTACGAGTCGAGCCTGCGCTCGATGACGGGCGGCCGGGGCGGATACTCGATGGAGTTCTCGCACTATGAAGAAGTTCCGTCCTTCCTCGCCGAGAAGGTCATCAAGGAGGCCAAGGCGGAGCGGGAGAAGGCCGAGAAGCACTAGGGCGTCGAGCCCCTTCGACGTAGAATAGGCGGCGACGATGATCTTCCAGCAGATCCTCAACGAAGAGTCTGGCTGCCTTTCCTACCTGATCGGCTGCGGCGAGGCCGGCAAGGCCCTCGTCGTCGATCCCGGTCGCGACCGCGTCCCCGAATACCTCCGCCTCGCCGCCAAGAAGGGCCTCACGATCAGCCACATCCTCGAGACGCACACACACGCCGACCACATCTCCGGCAACCGCGATCTGGCCGAGGCCGTGCGGGCGCCGATCCTCGTCCACCGGGCGGCCGGCGTGGCCTTCGAGCATCAGGACGTGAGCGACGGCGACGAGCTCCGGATCGGCAACGTGCGCTTCAAGATCGCCCACACGCCGGGCCACACGCCGGACTCGATCTGCGTGATGGTGTCCGACCTGTCCCGCGGCGAGGCGCCGTGGTTCGTCCTGACCGGCGACATGCTGTTCGTCGGCTCGGTCGGACGCCCCGATCTCGGCGGCGCCCGCGCGGCCGAGGACGCCTGGGAGAGTCTCCAGCGCGTGCTGCTGCCGCTCGACGACAGTGTCGAGGTCTACCCGGCCCACGGCGCCGGCTCGGCGTGCGGGAAAGCGATGTCGGCGAAGTCGGGCTCGACGATCGGCTTCGAGCGCCGCTTCAACCCGGCGCTCCAGCTCCGCGACCGCCAGGCGTTCGTCGATTTCCTCATGAAGGATCTCCCGCCGAAGCCGCCCTCGTTCGAGAAGATCGTCGGCAAGAACAAGGGGCTGATCTCGCTCGTGGTCGCCAAGCCGCGGCCCTTCACCGCGCGGGAAGCGTGGGAGGCGGTGCAGCGCGGCGACGTCGTCCTGGACCTGCGCGATCCCGGGACCTACGGCGAGATGCACATCGCCGGCGCCGTCAACGTGTGGATCGAGAGCCCGCAGTTCGCCGAGCGCGTCGCGGGCATGGTGGCGGCCGGCGCGCCGCTCCTGTTGCTGGCGCAGGGTCCGTCCGATCTCGATCGCGCCGTGCAGGCGCTCGCGCGTGTCGGCGTCGACGAGATCAGCGGCTTCCTCCAGTGGGGCATGATCGAGTGGCGCAGCGAGGGCTTCCCGATCGAGACGGTGCCGCAGATCACGGTGTCCGAGCTCGCCGAGTGGCTCGAGCAGGGCCGCGACGTGGCCGTGATCGACGTGCGCGAGCACGCCGAGTGGATCGACGGCCACATCGACGGCGCCATCCACCTGCCGATGCTCGAAGCGGCGGCGCGGCGCGCCGAGGTGCCGGCCGACCGGCCCAAGGCCGTGCTCTGCGCCGGCGGCCTGCGCTCGAGCACGGCGATCAGCGCGCTCAAGCGGCACGGCCTGCAGGGCTGGTACAACGTCACGGGTGGCATGACGGCGTGGAAGCGGTTCGGCTATCCCGTCGTGCGCTCGTCGTCGGACTCGGGCGCCTCTCCCCGCGCGTGACGGTCTAGTGCCGAGCTCGCTCGCTCCGCTGTACGCGGCGGTGTTCGGGCGCCCGTGGCTGGTGTGGGGCTCCGCCGTGCTCGTCGCCACCCTGAACGTCTTCCTCTTCGCCTTCGATCGCCCGTGGACCGCGTCGGACGGGCTCCGGAACTGGGGCGACTGGGTGCTGACCGGCGTCGGCCTCGTCCGGCGCGCCGACCTCTTGCCGCCCTGGCTCTACTCGGGCTCCCTCTTGAACATCGGCGTGGTCGTCGGCGGCACGATCGCGGCGCTCCTGTCGCGCGAGTTCGCCATCCGCGTTCCCGCGCGCGCCGAGCTCGTCAAGGGCGGCGCCGGCGGGCTCCTGATGGGCGTCGGCGCCGTGCTCGCCTTCGGGTGCAACATTGGCGGGTTCTTCTCGGCGACGAGCGCGCTGTCGCTGTCGGGCCTCGGAATGATGCTCGGGCTCGGCGCGGGCGCGTTCATCGGCATCCGGTATTTGATCTGGGAGGTCGCGCACCGGCCGCAGTGGTCGCGGGGCGGCGGCCGCATCTATCTGCAGGCCGGAGGACCGGAGGCCGCGGGTCACGCGTGGGCCGGCGCGATCGTCGCCGGGCTCGTCCTGGCGGCGCTGTTCGTCTACACGCGCGCGGGCTACGGGCCGCAGGGCGTCTTTCTGCTCTTCGGCGCCGCGTTCGGCGTGGTCTTCCAGCGATCGCGCTTCTGCCTGGTGCGCGCCTTTCGCGAGCCGTTCATGTCGGGCGACGCCGAGCACACGCGCGCCGCCGCGCTGGCGCTCGTGGTGTCGACCCTTGGCTTCGCGATCTTGAAGTTCACCGACCTCAAGGACAAGAGCGAGTGGGTGTTTCCCGCGGCGGGGCTCGGCTCGCTCGCCGGCGGTCTGGCCTTCGGCGTCGGCATGACGCTCGCGGGCGGATGCGGGGCGGGCTCGCTCTGGCGCGCCGGCGAGGGCCAGGTGAAGCTCTGGGCGGCCGTCGCGTGCTTCGCCGTGGGCGTCTCGCTCGCGCGGCTGGTCGCCGCCCAGACCGGACTACTGCAGAAGCTCGGCGCGGCGATCTTCTTGCCGGCGTCGCTCGGTTGGGGGGGCGCCCTCGCGTTGATCGTCGCGATCGCGCTCGCGTGGGCTATGCTGTCGACCTGGAACGAAGAGACGCACACGTTCAGCGTGGTCTAGCGGAGGGGCGGGATGAAGGAGTCGACGCGCAGAGAATTCCTTCGAACGTCGTCCTGGGCCGGGCTCGGGCTCCTTACCGCGGGCTGCGCCCCGAAGGTGTCGGACTTCGCGCAGAAGCCGGGCCGCCGCGTCGTCGTCATCGGCGGCGGATGGGGCGGCGCCACGGCGGCCAAGTACGTGCGCCTGGCCGATCCGTCGATCGAGGTCGTCCTGCTCGAGCCGAATCGGGAGTTCGTCTCGTGTCCGTTCTCGAACCTCGTGCTGAGCGAACAGCGCACGATCGAGAGCCTGACCTTCAACTACGATCGGCTGCGCGCCCAGGGCGTCAAGGTGCTGCACGAGACGGCCACGATGATCGAGCCCGACACGCGACGCGTCCGTGTCGGGACCGCTGCCCTGCCGTACGACCGGCTCATCGTCTCCCCGGGGGTCGAGTTCCAGTGGGATCAGGTCGACGGGCTCGCCGCCGCGCAAGATCGCGTGCTCCACGCCTGGAAGGCCGGCCCGCAAACCGTCGAGCTGGCTCGACAGCTCCAGGCGATGCCGGACGGCGGCGTGTTCGTGCTGACGATCCCGCCGGCCGCCTATCGATGCCCGCCCGGACCGTACGAGCGCACGTGCCAGGTCGCCTGGTATCTGAAGAATCGCAAGCCGAAGTCAAAGCTGATCGTGCTCGACGCGAACCCGAACCTCGTCTCGAAGGCCGCCCTGTTCCGCGCCGCGTGGGCGGCATACCCGAACATCGAGTATCGCGGCTCGAACAAGGTCGTGAAGGTCGATCCGGGCGCGCGCGAGGTGACGACGGAGCTCGGCGACAAGGTGAAGTACGACGTGCTCAACCTGATCCCGCCGCAGCGGGCCGGGACGATCGCGGTCACGGCGGACCTGGTCGGCGCGGACAAGCGCTGGTGCGAGGTCAGCCATCTGACCTACGAATCGGTCAAGCACAAGAACATCCACGTGATCGGCGATTCGACGATCGGTCTGCCGGTGCCGAAGTCGGGCAACATCGCCAACGCGATGGGCAAGATCTGCGCGGTCGCGGTCACGAGCCTGCTCAACGACAAGCCCGCGCCGTCGATTGCGCCCGGAAACACCTGCTACAGCTGGGTGAGCGACCGGGAGGCGATCGCCGTCGTCAACAGCTACAAGATCGAGGGCGGCAAGGTCGTCCAGATCGAGCAGAAGCTCACGCCTGGACAGTCGGAGGCGTGGGCTCAGAACGCGGTCGGTTGGGCTAACAGTATTTGGGCGGACATGCTCGGCTAGGCGCAGGCGAATGATAACGGCGCTCATCGATTGCTCGGCACGAAAGGAAACGACGATGCGTGTTCTCACGAGTTGGCTGCTCGTGCTGGCATTCGCGGGTCCGGTGGTGGCGGGGCCGCTCGACATGCCGGGGGCGTCCCAGGCGCTCGTCTGCAGCGCGTGTCATGGATTCGCCGGGCAGAGTCAGTCGAACACGATGCCGATCCTGGCCGGTATCGCGCCCTGGTACTTCAAGAAGGCGATCCAGGACTACGCGGCGGGCAAGCGGACATCGCCGGAGATGGAGCCCTACGCGAAGGCGGTGCTGCAATCGGGCGTCGACGACGTCGCCGCGTACTTCGCGGCTCAGGCGCGGACGCCGTCGCCGGTCAAGCTCGATCCGACCGCCATCGAGCGCGGGAGGGCCGCGTCCGTCCAGTGCACGCTCTGTCACGGCGTGTCGGGCAAGGGCGATGCCTCCAAAGGCGTCCCCGATCTCACCGGCCAGCCGCCGGGATATCTCCGCAACCAGATGCTCCTCTTCAAGGCCGATCGGCGGAGCCCGGGCGACGAGCAGCTCAAGGCGGTCAAGGCGCTGATGCGGACGATCCCCGACGAGCAGATCGCCGACCTGGCGGCATACTGGTCGAGCGTCAGGTAGCGGCGCTGAGCGCGCGCGTGTCGGCGGAGGGGTATGCGTGACAGCCCCGCTCGGCGTAGCCCTCGTCGGCATCGGGTTCTTCGGCGCCTTCTGCGCCGGCTTCCTGGGCATCGGCGGCGCGCTCGTCATGTTCCCGCTGTTGCTCTACGTTCCCCCCGCTCTCGGCGTCGGCGCGCTCGACGTGCGGGACGTCGTCGGCGTCACGATGGCGCTCGTGTTCGTCACCGCGGTGTCAGGCTTCCTCGCTCACCGAAGGTACGGCCGGGTGAACCGCCAGCTTACGGTTCTCGGTGGGATCGCCGCCACCGTCGGCTCCTTCGCGGGCGCCCTGGCGTCCAAGTGGACGGACGAACAGTGGCTGCTCGTGGTCTACGCCGTGATGGCGACGGCTGGCGCGATCCTCATCTTGTTGCCGGGCGGGGAGACAGATCCGGAGGGCGCGAGCGATACGCTGCGATTCGACCCGGTGCGGATCATCCTGGTCGCGGGAGGAGTAGGCGCCGCCGCGGGCTTCGTCGGCGCCGGAGGGGCGTTTCTGTTGGTGCCCCTGCTCGTCGTCGTGGTCGGGGTGCCGGTTCGGGTCACCATCGCCAGCTCGCTCGCCATCACCTCGCTGACGGGAGTCGCGGGCTTCCTGGGCAAGGTGGTCACGCAGCAGATCCCGTTCGTGCCGGCGCTGACGGTCGCCGTCGGGGTGATTCCGGGGGCCCAGCTCGGCGCGGCGGCGAGTCACCGGGTGAGTAGCCGATACCTCAAGCGGGCGCTGGCGATCACGATCGTGCTCGCGGCGGCACGCGTGTGGTGGGACGTGATCCAGATGCTGACGCGGGGCTGAGCGGTGCGCTACGGGTTCGTGATCGACCAGCGCCGGTGCATCGGCTGCCACGCCTGCACGGTGGCGTGCAAAGAAGAGAATCGCGTTCCGCTCGGCGCCTTCCGTACCTGGGTGAAGTACGTCGAGCGGGGCGTCTTCCCGAACACGCGCCGCTACTTTTCCGTGCTCCGGTGCAACCACTGCGATGCCGCGCCCTGCGTGACCATCTGCCCGACCGTCGCCCTCTACCGGCGCGACGACGGCATCGTGGACTTCGACGGCCGCCGCTGCATCGGCTGCAAGTCGTGCATGCAGGCCTGTCCCTACGACGCGCTCTACATCGACCCGGAGACGTCGACCGCGGCGAAGTGCAACTACTGCGCGCACCGGGTCGAGGTCGGCCTCGAGCCCGCATGCGTGATCGTGTGCCCCGAGCGCGCGATCATCGCCGGCGATCTCGACGACCCCGCTTCGCCGATCGCCGTGACCGTGGCGCGCGAGCCGGTGCAGGTGAGGAAGGCGGAGCAGGGCACGCGGCCGAAGGTCTTCTACGTCGGCGCCGACGCCGCCTCGCTCACGCCCGAGCTGCAGATGCCGTCGGAGGGCTATCTCTGGGCCGAGCGACCCCGTGAAGAAGTGGATCTGATGAAGATGGTCGCCGCCGTCCGGGACACGGCGCGCGGCCCCGCGGACGCCGCGCTCAGCCGGCCCGTCTACGACGTGCCGCACGCCGTGCGGCCCTGGGGGTGGAAGGTCTCGGCCTACCTGTGGACGAAGTCGATCTCGGCGGGCGTGCTGCTCGTCGCGGCCTTCGCCGGCTCCGAATCGTGGGGAAGCCTCTTCAATGGCATCGCGCCGGTACTCAGTCTGGTCTTCCTCGCGATCACCACGGCGCTGCTCGTCGTGGATCTCAAGCGCCCCGAGCGCTTCGCCTACATCTTGCTGAAGCCGAACTGGCGGTCGTGGCTCGTGTGGGGCGCCTGGATCCTGATGGCGTTCGGCGCCGCCGGCGCCGTATGGCTCGTGGCGGGCGCGACGGGACGATCGGACCTGCTCCACCTGGCACTGGTCCCGTCGATGCTCCTGGCTCTCGCGACGGCCGGCTACAGCGCGTTCCTGTTCGGGCAAGCCGAGGGACGAGACTTCTGGCAGAGCCCGCTCGTGCTTCCGCATCTGATCGTCGGCGCCGTGCTGGCGGGCGCCGCCGCCTTGTCGATCGCCGCCGCGGCCGCGCCGCTGCCCCACCCCGAGGCGGACCCGAGCGCCACCCTGTGGCCGCTCCTGTTCTTGTCCCTGGTCGCCCACGGCTTTCTGATCGGGCTCGAGGTGTTCAAGCGCCACGCCGTCCACGATGCGACGCTCGCCGCGCGGCTGATCCGCTGCGGATCCTATCGCGCGCGCTTCTGGGTCGGCGTGGTGCTCGGCGGCGTGGTCCTGCCGATGGCGCTGATGATCGCCGGCGCCGCGTCGGACTCGACCGCGCTGAGCGCGCTCGGCGCGGTCCTGGCGCTGGCGGGCTTGTGGCTCTGGGAGGACTTGTGGGTGAAGGCCGGGCAGTCGGTTCCGCTGAGCTAGGACTGTCATGACCGAGCGTGGGCCCGCGCCGCTTCATCCGGTCGCGCGGGAGCTCGCCGCGTCCCAGGGCGGTCTCAAGAGCTATCCGCCCGTCGAGCGCTGGGACGACTGGGAAGAGTATGACCCGGTCGCCTGGCCGCGGAAGGTCACGCGCCGCTACTCGCTGATCCCGACGATCTGCTTCAACTGCGAGGCGGGCTGCGGGCTGCTCGCCTACGTCGACCGGGAGACGCTCGCGATCCAGAAGTTCGAGGGCAACCCGACGCATCCGGGAAGCCGCGGGCGCAATTGCGCCAAGGGCCCGGCGACCTTGAACCAGGTGACCGATCCCGAGCGCATCCGCTATCCGCTGCGCCGCGTCGGGCCGCGCGGGGGAGGGCGCTGGGAGCGCGTCACGTGGGACGACGCGCTCGACGACATCGGCGGGCGCATCCGCCGAGCGCTGGTCGAGGGGCGGCAGCGCGAAGTCATGTACCACCTCGGCCGCCCGGGACACGAGCTCGTCTACCTCCAGCGCGTCTTCCACGCCTGGGGCATCGACGGCCACAACAGCCACACGAACGTCTGCTCGGCGAGCGCGCGGGCCGGCTACGCCTTCTGGCACGGCATGGATCGCCCCTCGCCCGATCACGCGAATGCGCGCTTCATCCTGCTGCTCTCCTCGCACCTGGAGACCGGCCACTACTTCAATCCGCACGCCCAGCGGATCATCGAAGCCAAGGCGCGGGGCGCGAAGATCGCGGTCTTCGACACGCGGCTCAGCAACACGGCGTCGATGGCCGACTGGTGGCTGGCGCCCTGGCCCGGGTCGGAGTCGGCCGTGCTCCTGGCGATGGCGCGCATCCTCGTGCGCGAGAAGCTCTACGACCGTGACTTCGTGCGACGCTGGGTGAACTGGGACGAGTACCTGCGCGAGGAGCGGCCGGATCTTCCGGTCACGTTCGACTCGTTCGAGCGCGCGCTCGACGAGCTGTACGCGCGATTCACCCCGGAGTTCGCCGAGGCCGAGAGCGGCGTCGCGGCGTCGACGATCGTCGAGATCGCGCGGGAGATCGGCCGCGCCGGCTCGGCGCTGGCGACCCACGTCTGGCGCAACACCGCCGCCGGTAACCTCGGCGGCTGGCAGGTGGCGCGCGCGCTCGAGCTGCTCGTGGTGTTGATGGGCGCCGTCGGCACGCCCGGGGGGACCGCGCCCAACGCCTGGAACAAGGCGGTGCCGGCGCCGCCGATGATGCCGCCGCCCGCCAAGATCTGGAGCGAGCTCCTGATGCCGCGCGAGTATCCACTCGCGTTCTTCGAGATGAGCTTCCTGCTCCCGCATTTCCTGAGAGAGGGCCGCGGCAAGCTCGCGATGTACTTCACGCGCGTCTACAACCCGGTGTGGACGAATCCCGATGGGATGTCGTGGATCGAGGCGCTCACCGACGAGACGAAGGTGGAGCGCCACGCGTGTCTCACGCCGATCTGGAGCGAGACGGCGTGGTTCGCCGACTACGTGCTGCCGATGGGCCACGCCTCCGAGCGCCACGATCTGATGTCGCAGGAGACTCACGCCGCACGGTGGATCGGCTTCCGCCAGCCCGTGCTGCGCGTCGCGCTCGAGAGGACGGGCAAGCGCTTCGATCTCACCTGGCAGGCCCACGAGGCGGCCGGCATCGGCCAGGTCTGGGAGGAGGACGAGTTCTGGATCGAGCTTTCCTGGCGGATCGATCCGGACGGCTCGCTCGGCATCCGAAAGTACTTCGAGTCGCCCTATCGCCCGGGCGAGAAGCTCAGGATCGAGGAGCAGTATCGCTGGATCTTCGAGAACAGCGTCCCCGGACTTCCCGAAGCGGCCGCAAAGGAGAAGCTGACGCCGCTCGAGTACATGCGGAAGTACGGCGCATTTCTCATCGAGGACGGCGTCTACCGCACGCACGAGCAGGCGCCGTCCGCGCGCGAGCTGGACGGCGCGACGGTCGATCCGGTCACGCAGGTCGTCGTCAAGGGCGGACAGGCGGTCGGTGTCGAGATCGACGGCCGTCGCCACATCGGCTTTCCCACGCCCTCGCGCAAGCTCGAGTTCTTCTCCAAGACCTTGAAGGCTTGGAAGTGGCCGGAGCAGGCGGTGCCGAACTACATCCGGAGCCACGTGCACTGGTCGAACCTCGATCGCGCGAAGGGCGAGATGGTCCTGCTGCCGACGTTCCGGCTGCCGACCTTGATCCATACGCGGTCGGGCAACGCGAAGTGGCTCTACGAGATCTCCCACACGAACCCGCTCTGGCTCCATCCCGAGGACGCGACGCGGCTCGGCGTCGCCACCGGTGACCTCCTGAAGGTCGCGACGCGCATCGGGCATTTCGTCGACCGGGTGTGGGTGACCGAGTCCGTGCGTCCGGGTGTGGTGGCGTGCTCGCACCACCTGGGCCGGTGGCGCCTGCACGAGGACGCGGGCGGCGAGCGGTGGTCGACCGCCCTGGTCGATTTGAGCCGGCTCGACGCGGGCAAGTGGCGCATGCGCCAGCGGCACGGGCCGCGGCCGTTCGCGAGCGACGATCCCGATTCGTCGCGGATCTGGTGGAACGAGGCCGGCGTGCACCAGAACCTGACCTTCCCGGTCCAGCCCGATCCAGTCAGCGGCCAGCATTGCTGGCATCAGAAGGTGACCGTGACGCGGCCCAGCTCGGACGACCGCTACGGCGACGTGTTCGTCGACACCGACAAATCGTTCGAGGTCTACCGTGAGTGGCTGGCGCTCGCCCGTCCCGCCCCGGGCCCCGACAACCTGAGACGGCCGCTCTGGCTGCCGCGCGCGTTCAAGCCCGACGCGTCTGCCTATCGTTTGGATGGCGCCTGACGACACGCCGGGTGGTCTGCCTCCCGCGCTACTGGACCACCTGGTCGGCCTGCAGCAAGAGCGTCTGAGGGATCTTCAACCCCAGCGTCTTGGCTGTCTTGAGATTGATGGCCAGCTCGAATCTGGTGGGATCTTCGATCGGCAAATCGCCGGGGTTGGCGCCCTTCAGAACCCTATCGACGTAGCGTGCCGCTCGGCGGAAGGTGTCGGTCAGACTCCCCGCATACGAGATGAGGCCGCCGGCTTCGACGTCGGCTTTCAGCGCGAACATGGTCGGGATTCGCTGCTTGGTCGCGAACTCGATGATGATCGGCCGATAGGCGGTCGTGAGCGCGCTGGCCACGGTAATCAAGGCGTCGGGACGCTTTTGCGCCATCGTCGCGAAGGCCTTGGGGACGTCGCTGGGGTCTTTCACTTCCAGAGATTGAAGCGCCAGGTGCAGCTTCCGGGCCGCGGCCTGCGCTTCTTGCCACTGCCGCTTTGCACCTTCGTTGAGCGGATTCCAGAGGACGGCCACACGGGAAAGCTTGGGAATGGCCTCCTTGAGCAGCTCCAGCCGTTTTCCGGTCAATCCTTCCGCCGACCAGCCGGGCCCCGTGATATTCCCGCCGGGGCGCGCGAGGCTCTTGACGTAACCCTCGTCGACCGGATCCGTAAGCGACGGGACGATGATGGGGATCGTCTTCGTCGCGTCTCTTGCGGCGTCGATGGCTCCCGGCACGGCCACGATGACGTCGACCTTGAGGTTGACCAGCTCGGCCGCCAGGTCGGGCAAGAGCTCACGATTCCATGCCGCCGATCGATACTCGATGACGACGTTCTGGCCGACGACGTAGCCGAGCTCTCTCAAGCCGTCGAGGAACGCGGCGCGTTCCGCGGAAGGGGGGTCGGCAAGCGGCGAGACCACGAGATAGCCGATCCGCGGCACCCGGTCCGGGCGCTGCGCCTCGACGCCGGACAGGACGCCCACGATCGCGAGCACGAAGAGCAAAGGCTTCAGGGTACGGGAAATCATCCGATGCACGATTGTCCTGGATTCTGGTCCGGGCGCATACTTCTTCCGGAGCCATGAATGCTCGCAGACTCTGTGTCGGCCGAGAGAGCTTGTCAAGACGATCCCTCGCCGTTCTTGCGCTCGGAGCCCTCGGGGTCTTCCCTGGCGGCGCCCGGGACGCCCGGGGCGACGTCCTCCAGACGTCGAACGTCCGGTTCGTGGAGCATTCGCCCGCGGCATTCGAGGCTGCGCAGAGGGAAGGCAAACCCCTCTTTCTCCTGATCAGCGCCGTGTGGTGCTACTGGTGCAAATACTTCGAGCAACAGGTGCTGGCCGACGCCGAGGTGTCGAAGTACCTGAACCAGCACTACGTGAATGTCTTCGCCGACCATGACCGGCACCCTGACCTCGTGCGCAGGTACGCCCGGGGACTGCCGATGATCGTGCTCTTCGCTCCCGACGGCCGGGTCCGGCAATCGTTCGCCGGGGTGCTCAAGAAGGACGATTTTCTGAGCGTCGTGAAGCAGGTCGCCGCGTCGCCGTCGCCCGCGCCGGAGACCGGGCCCGTCGCCGTTCCGAACTCGGCCCCACTGAGCTCGAATACGTATCGGCGGCTCCGCCAGGGCATGCTCACCTTCGTCGGCGAGAACCTGGACAAGGAGTACGGCGGGTTTGGCTCCGGCGACAAATACCCTCAGCCGCGTCTGCTCGCGTATCTGCTCGAGCTACACCAGGCCACTGGGGATCGTCGCTACCTCGTCGCCGTCGAGAAGACTCTCGACGGGGTCCTCGGAGCCCTCTATGACCCTGTCGATGGCGGCTTCTTTCGTTTCGCCGAAGGGCGGGAGTGGCGCCAGCCGCATTACGAGAAGCTGGTGCATCTCAACGCAACACTGGCGGCCGTGCTGGGCGAGGCTCACCGGATGACCGGTAACCCGCGGTACCGGGAGGCCGCGGATCGTACGGTCGCGTACCTGCTCCGAACACTCCACGACGCGACCGCGGGCGGCTTTTATAGCAGCCAGACCGCCAATCCCGCCTATTACCGACTGTCGCTTCGCGAACGGCGGAGCGCTCAGGCGCCATCCGTGAATCGCGAGAAGCTCACGGCGTGGAACGCCGAAGCGGCCGTCGCGCTGCTCGCTCTGGGCCGGTCCTCGGGGAGAACGGATCTTCGCGATGTTGCGCTGCGCACGCTCGACTTCATACGCCTGAACGTGGTGAGCGAGAAAGGCGCCTTCCATCTCTACGAGCCTCGGACCGGACAAAGACATGGCGAGGGGCAGCTCGATGCCAATGCGTGGGCCGCGCTCGGGCTCCTCGAGGGCTATCGAGTCGTCCGGGTGGAATCCTACCGCCAGACGGCACTGCAGGTGCTGCGCTTCGCCGTGGCCGACCTCTTCGATGCCGGCCGGGGCGCCTTCGGCGACGACAAGAGCCTCCCGCTGTCGCTCGACGCCAACGGGGTCATGGCCGAGGCGCTGCTCCAGGCGCACCAGGTCGGGGGTCCGGCCGACTATCTCGATCTCGCCCGACGCGTTCTGACATCGTTTGGTGGGACGGCGCGCGCTCTCTTGGGTGACGGCGACGACGCGGTGGCCCGGGCGCCTGACGCTGTTTACTATCTGCGAGCGTACGCTCAGGTCGTTGCGAGAAGCCAGGAGGGCGAGCGGCGGCGGTGAGCGAGTTTGGTACGAGTCCGGTGTCGCGGGAAGGCTACTCCACGACCTGATCGGCTCGCAGCAGCAGCGGCGCGGGATCTTCACCGCGGAAAGATCAGATATCCAATCCGCGGAATGTGGTCCGGCGGCTGCGCGTCGCTCGCGAGCGACGCCACCAGGGTCCCGAGGGCGAGAGCCAGGACACCTCCGAGTCGGCGGCCGGTCACCGGATTCCCGGCACGCTCATCGGCTTGCCGTTGTCGAACGCGGTGAGGTAGAGCTCGAGGTCCGCATACTCCGGCGCGTCGGCGGGCAGGTAGTTCATTCCGAGCGGCAGCATGCACACCTGGAAGCGTTTGCGAATGTCCCAGACGCCGAGATACGCGTTGAACCAGAGCGGGAAGTGCTTGGTCAGCCCCTCGCGGACGGGACTGAGCAGCCGGGCGCCGGCGTATCGGCCGGCGCCTCGATCCGCCTCGTGGCAGTCGGCGCAGGCGTGGTTACGCTGGCCGACCCGTTTGAAATACACGGCCCGCCCGCGCTCGTACGCGGCGGCGGCCTCTGGGCTCGTGATGTCGACGTTCACGGGCATTCCATTCGACTGCATCTTGATGAGCATGGTCATGTTGAGATTGTCGGCGCTCTCGGCGAGCATCTCTCGGCCCGTCGTCTCGGGCGTATGGACGGTCAGCAAGTCTCCGATCGACATGATCCGCCGGTACGCCGAGAGATACTTCGGGTACTTCGTCGCCACGCCTTTCATGGCCTTCTCCGGGCCGCCCGGATGACAGTCCGCGCAGGCCTTGCCCGCCGGTCCCTTCGCGGACCACACGGACAGGGCATTGTCCGCGAAGACGACGGCGGGGTTCGTGGCTGGATCCAGATTGTCGCCGTAGTAAGGAAGGATCGTCGGACGCGTGTGCGGATTCCGCGTGGGGTCCTTCTCCGGCGGCGGCACGAACGGCGGGTTGCCTTTGAGCGTTTGGAGGAAGGCCACGATGTGGACGACTTCTTCCGCGGAGAGAATTCCGGCTGGTCCCCAGGGGGGCATGCTGGTGTTGGGAAAGAACAGACGGGGATCCCAGATGAGCTCGAAGAGATATCGATCCGGCAAACGGCGGTCGCCGATGACTGACAGATCCGGGCCGACGCTTCCAGCCGGCCAGACGTCGTCTCCCGGAATCAGGTGGCAGCCCGTGCACGGCGCCTTGTTTCGGGCCATGAACAGCTGCCGGCCACGTGCCGGATCTCCCTTGAGGTCAGGCATGGCGACTCGCGCCGGCTGGGAAAAGACCCGGTTGTCGCTGTAGGCATAGGTGGGCCACTGCTCGTAGTTCACGGTGAAGGTCGAGAAGGGTTCATGCCGGTAGCGGATCTGCACCCGTTTCCCTTCGATCTCCTTGACCTCGCCCCGAGCCTCGGGGATCGCGCGAGAGGTCCACCGCTGGGAGGACGGCACCTCGCGCTTGTCCGCGCCAACGGCACAGCCGAGCATGAGCAAGGCGACGAGAGTGAGGAGTTGTCCGGGAACGTGCTTCGGGCGCATAGTGTCTCCCTGGGATTGTCGGCGGCGCAGACGCACTCTGGGTCGGCATGTGGGCGGTTGTCAAGTGGCTGAGCCATCGGAGGAACACGGATGGGCGAGCCTGCTGGCGCGCGGGACGCGGGAGGAGGGGCGATCGTGACCGAGGACCATCGGATAAGCCGGCGAACAGCTCTGATCACCTTGAGTGCCCTCGGCGTTGCCGCGGCAGGGGGACTCGCCGCGATGCCGGGCACGGCGTGGGCTCAGGCGCTCGGGCAGAACGAGAGCGTGGAAGATGCGATGAAGCGGCTCTTCGGAGGCAAGCCGATGAGGGACGGCGCCGCCAGCGTCAAGCTGGACGTGCCGCTCATCGCCGAAAACGGCGCCGTGGTCCCGATCTCGGTCAGCGTCGATTCTCCGATGACGCCGACGAACTACGTGAAGCATATCTACGTCGTCGCCGACAAGAACCGCATCCCGGTCGTCACGCGAGTGACGTTGTCGCCGGAGGCCGGCCGCGCGTTCATGGGTGCGAACATCCGCCTCGGCGAGAGCGGCGACGTCCGCGCCATCGTCGAGCAGAGCGACGGCAGCCTGCTCGCCGTCAAGCGCGAGGTCAAAGTCACGGTCGGCGGCTGCGGAGGCTAGCCATGTCAGACATCGGCAAGGTTCGGCTCCGCGTTCCGTCGAGCATCAAGGCCGGCGACGTCGTCCAGGTACGTGCCCTCGTGATCCACCCGATGGAGCGGATCGAGCGTGATGCGCAGGGCAAGATCGTTCAGAAGAACTACAACTACATCAACAAGGTGATCGTGACGTATCTGGGCAAGACCGTCGCGACCTTCGACACGACTCAGAACGTGGCCGAGAATCCGTTTTTCACCTTCACCTTCAAGGCGACCGACCCGGGTCAGCTCAAGGTTCAGTTCCTCGACACCACCGGGGGGCGCTACGAGGGCATCGCGGACATCAAGTTCTCGTGAACGTCCGCCGATGAGACGCGCGGCGGCGTGGCGGGCGCTGCGTGGGGCGGCGTTCGTGGCGCTGAGCGCCGGCTGCGCGGGGACAGCGGCGGAGGCGCCCGACTACGGCAGCGTTCCGCGGTGGTCGTCGCGTGCGCTCCCCGAAGCGCGCGGCGAGATCCGCACCCTGACCGACGGCACGCGCGCGGCCGTGCGCTATCGCGGATGGACAACGAGGGATTTCGCTCCGTACCCGACGTACGGGTACGACGACTCACGGCGGGAGCCCCCGGTGGAACGCGTGACGATGCCCGCCAGCATTGAAGGCGACGCCCACAAAGGGCGTGCGCTCTTTCTCAGCCGTAGCAAGGGGCCCTGCACGGCGTGTCATCTCGTGCCGGGCGACGACGTCTGGCCGGCCGGCAGCGCCGGCCCCGATCAGTCGACGATCGGCGATCGCCGGCTGCCCGATCAGTATCTGTATCAGGTCGTCTGGGACCCGCGCGTGTTCTTCCCGAACACCGTGATGCCGCCGTGGGGCACCGCCGGGATCTTCAGCGCCGAGGAGATCGTGCACATCGTCGCCTACCTCCAGACGCTCAAGGCGCCGGTCGCTCCGGAGAAGAGCCCGGAGCGCAATCCCTTCACACGTCCGAAGCCCGTGGGGTTCGGCGACAACCTCGATCCGACGAACAACCCCGCGATCGTGCTGGCCGAGGACGCCGAGGCACTGTGGACGGCGCGCGGAGCGTCCGGCAAGGCCTGTAGCGATTGCCACGAGGGCGGCGTCGCGCGCGCGATGCGCGGCGTCGCGCCACGATACCCGAGGTTCGTGAAGGCCCAGGGGCGCGTGATGGGCGTCGAGGACTTTCTCGAGGTGCACGCGCCCGCTACGACCGGCCACGCGATGCCGAGCGAGTCGGCCGACAATCTCAGCATGACCATGCTCATCAAGATGCAGTCGAACGGCATGCCGGTGAGCGTCGACGTCGCGAGCCCCGAAGCCCGCGCCGCGCTCGCGCGCGGCAAGGCGACCTTTTACCGGCGGGTGGGTGAGCGCAATCACGCGTGCGCCGATTGCCACACGAGCGAGCGGTCAGCCGGGAAGTTTCTGGGCGGCCGCTTGCTGGCGGACGTGAGGTCGGGCTTGACGAAGCACATCCCGACGTGGCGGACCGACCGGGCGGAGGTGTGGGACATGCGCAAGCGCTTCCAGTGGTGCATGACGCCCCTCGGGATGAACATGCTCGCGGCGGATTCCATCGAGTACGCAGAGCTCGAGCTCTACCTGACCGCCTTCGACAACGGCAAACCGCTCAGCGTGCCGGGCATTCGCCACTAGCGCATGGACGTCTCGCGGCGCGACCTCCTAAGGCTGCTCGCGGTCGCCGCGGGCGCCGGGCTCGCGCCGCGCAGTCTCGAGGCCGCCGACGGCCCCGCGCGGCTCCTGGCCTTCGAGCCGCTGGGCAACGTGACCCTACTGCACATCACCGACGCGCACGCGACGCTTCGCCCCGTGTACTATCGCGAGCCCGACTCGGTCATCGGCGTCGGCGCCGAGCGCGGCCGGCCGCCGTTTCTCACGGGCGCCGAGCTGCTCCGCGCGTACCATCTCTCGCCGGGCACCGTGGAGGCGTACGCCTACACGTATCTCGACTTCGCGACCTTGGCCGCGCGATACGGACGCATGGGCGGCTACGCCCATCTCGCCACCCTGGTCAAGCGGGTCCGCGAGGAGCGCGCGGGGCGCACGCTCCTGCTCGACGGCGGCGACACGATCCAGGGCTCGGCCACCGCCCTCTGGAGCCGCGGCGAGGACATGGTGCGCGTCTCGAACCAGCTCGGCGTCGAGGTCTTCACGCCGCACTGGGAGTTCGTGTACGGGCTCGACCGCGTCAAGGAGCTCTTCGGCGATCGCGAGCAGCGGGGCGTCTTCGCGGGCGACTTCGTGGCGCACAACGTCGCCGAGCTCAACTGGGCCGAGCGGCCGTTTCGGCCCTACACGATCCGCGACGTGGGCGGCGCGCGCGTGGGAGTCATCGGCCAGGCGTTCCCGTACACGCCGGTCTCCCATCCCCGGCGCTTCGTGCCCGACCTGACGTTCGGCATCCAGGAAGACGGCCTTCAGGCGCTGGTCAACGAGCTGCGAGAAGGCAAGAAGGTCGATCTGGTCGTCCTGCTCTCGCACAACGGCGTTGCGGTCGACCTGAAGCTCGCCGGGCGCGTCCACGGCCTCGACGTCGTGCTCGGCGGCCACACCCACGACGCGCTGCCGCAGCCACTCCTCGTGGGCAAGACGCTGGTCGTGAACTCGGGCTCGCACGGCAAGTTCCTGAGCCGCCTCGACCTGGACGTCCAGCGCGGACGCCTCCGCGGCTATCGCTATCGCCTGATCCCCGTCCTGGCGCAGGACGTCCCTGCCGATCCGGACATGGCCCGGCTGATCGAGGAGATTCGCCGGCCCTACGAGGCGAAGCTGGGCGAGCGGCTGGCGGTGTCCGAGACCTTGCTCTACCGGCGCGGCAACTTCAACGGCACGTTCGACGAGCTGATCCTCGACGCGCTCCTGCGCGACGCCGACGCCCAGATCGCGTTCTCCCCGGGCTTCCGCTGGGGGATCACGATCGTGCCGGGGCAGGAGATCACGCCCGAGGACGCGTACGCGCACACCGCCGTGACCTATCCGAACACCTGGGTGCGGGAGATGACGGGGAGCGAGATCCACCAGCTGATGGAAGACGTCGCCGACAACCTATTCCATCCCGATCCGTACTATCGGCAGGGCGGCGACATGGTGCGGCTGGGCGGGCTGACGTATACGATCGACCCGTCCAAGCCCGTCGGCCGGCGCATCCGAGACCTCCGCGTGGCCGGACGCGCCATGGAGCCCGCCCGCCGCTACAAGGCGACGGGCTGGGCGAGCCTCGCCGAGGTCGACGGCCCCCCGGCGTGGGACGTGGTGGCCGGTCACCTCAAGAGCCTCGGGCGCGTGAAGCTCGCGCCGCGCGCGCGCGTGCGGGTCGTGGGACGCAAAGGAGATTGACGATGCGAACGAGTCTCTGGTTCGTCGCGATGGTCGCCGTCGGAGCGCTCGCGTGGTCGAGCGCGACCGACGCGTCGCACCTGGCCGCGCAGCCGAAGCGGCACAAGGTTGTCTATCACCTGGACGATCCCGGCGTTGACCGCGCCAAGGCCGTGCTCGTCAACATCGACAATCACGTCCACGTCGTCGGCTGGAAGAACATCGAGGCGCTCGAGCTCGTCGTTCACGGCCCGGCGCTGCGCACGTTTCTCGCCAGGGACATCGATCCCGACGTGCGCGGCAAGCTCGAGACCCTGCTGGCCGGCGGGCTCAGGCTCGACGCCTGCCAGATCACGATGGCGCGGCAGAAGATCGACCTCAAGGACCTGATCGAGGGCGCGACGCCGGTGCCGAGCGGCGTCGTGCGGGTCATGGAGCTCCAGGAGGCGGGCTACGCGTACATCAAGCCGTAGGCTCGCGCTGGCGGCGGTGCTGCTGCTCGGGCTCGGGCTGCTGCCGGCTGCCGCGGCGGACGATTCGCTCGACGAGCTGCTCTCGGCGTTCCAGGTCACGCCGCTCGGCGACCAGACGCCGGCGCCGTTCTTCCTCGAGTCGCTCGACGGCAAGCCCGTCGCGCTCGCCGACGCGCTCGGCCGGGCCGTCATGCTCTATTTCTGGGAGAGCACCTGACCGTACTGCGCGAGGGAGTTGCCCTCGACCATCGAGCGAGTCCACCAGGAGCTCCGCGATCAGGGGCTCGTGGTGCTGGCGATCAACCTCGCCGAGAAACGCGACGTGGTCGCGGCGTTCGTGAAGAGCCGGGGCGTGACGTCGACGGTGCTGCTCGACGCGAACAAGGAAGCGGAGAAGAGCTACCAGATCGCCTACACGCCGAGCGTCTTCCTCGTCGACCGCCAGGGCAGGCTGGTCGGCAAGGCGATCGGCGAGCGTCAGTGGGCGGGTGAGCAGGGCAGGACCCTGCTGCGCCGGCTGCTGGCTCGCCGGAGCTAGCTAGCGCCGCCGGCGCGGAGGCCCGTCGGCCTCGCTGAGCGCCGACCTCAACGCCTGCAGCAAGGCGCGCGCGGCCGCGGAGAGCGGCCGAGGCCGCGGGTGGATCACGTCGAGGCTGCGGGCGATCGGCTCGGCGTCCACGATCTCGATCGCCACCAGGCTGCGCCGGCGCAGCTCGCGTCCGACCGCCAGGTGCGGCAGGAAGGCGAGTCCCATCCCGCGCTCGACCATGCGCTTGGCCGTCTCGATCGTCTCGACCTCGAGCGCCACGTTGGGCACGAGCCCGGCCCGGCGGAAGAGCCCCTGCGTCAAGGTCCAGTCGCTCGAGCCGCGGTCGAAGAAGATCAGCGGCCGGTCGGCGATCTGCGCGAGCCGCGCCCGTCGGGTGCTCGTGGGCCACGATGCCGCGCGGCCCACCAGCACGAGAGGATCGTTGCGGAGGCTCACCGTCTCGACCTCGGGATGGTGCAGCGACCGCGCGAGTCCAATCTCCGCCTCGCCGCGCAGCACCAGCTCGAGCACCTCCTTCGAGTGGCCCGAGCGCACCGTGATCATCACGCTCGGGTGAGCCGTCTGGAACCGCTTGAGCACGTCGGGCAGGAGGTAGGTGCAGATGGAGAGCACCGCGGCGATCTGGAGCGCCCCCCCGCTGGCCGGGCGGACGTCGTGCACCGCCTGGCGGGCGAGCGCGGCCGCCTGCAAAACCTGCTCGGCGTGAGGCCGGAGCGCGCGGCCGGCCGCCGAGAGGGCCAGCCCGTGCTGTCCGCGCTCGAACAGACGCACGCTCAGCGAATCCTCGAGCGCGCGGATGCGCGCACTGACCGCCGGCTGCGTGAGCCGCAGCGCCGCGGCGGCCCGGCGGAAGCCGCCGAACGTGCCGACGGCCAGGAATGCCTCGAGCTGCGGGATTTCCACGACGCCCTATTCCGGAATCTTCCTAGTGATAAAAATAATTTATCCCGGAGATAAAAACAATAACATTGATTGTTCTCGCGCCGGACCGCACTCTGGAGGGCGAAAGAGGCGGCACGAAGCCGGCTCGATCGGGGGTAGACGCCATGTCGACGACGTGCGAGTGCGGAGCGACGCTCGAGCAGCCGAGCCGGACGGCGCGCTGCCAGGAGTGCGACGTGGCGGCCTGCCCGAGCTGCGTCATCCACGTGGAGACTGACACCTATTGCCGGTGGTGCGCGACGGTGCTGGCGCGCCACCGCGTGGCCTGAGGAGGAGTCGATGCCGGAGAGCAAAGGACGAGAGTTCCGACGCCTGCTGAAGGAAGAGCCGTACCTGTTCACGGGTGGCGTCTACGAGCCGCTCGGGGCCCAGATGGCCGAGCGGGTCGGCATGAAGTCGATCTACCTGAGCGGCTACTCGATGGCCCTGCACAACGCGTGGCCGGACATGGGCTTTCTCACCCAGACCGAGGTCGCGCGGATCGCGTCGATGGTCGCGTCCGCCACGACGCTGCCGGTTATCGCCGACGCCGACGACGGCTACGGCAACGCGCTGTCGACGATCCGGACGGTGCAGGAGTTCGTCAAGACGGGCGTCGCCGGGATCCACCTGGAGGACCAGCGCTTCCCCAAGCGGTGCGGGCACATCGCCGGGAAGACCGTCGTGAGCCTCGACGAGGGCCTCGGGAAGTACCGCGCCGCCCTCGATACGCGCGACCGCCTCGACCCCGATTTCGTGATCATCGCCCGGACGGATGCCTACGGCGCCGTGGGCGGAAGCCTCGAGGAGGCGATCCGCCGCGGCCGCGCGTACGCCGACGCGGGTGTCGACTCCGTGTGGTGCGAGCTCTCGAACGCCTCGCGCGAGCCCGCGGTGGCCTTCGCCAAGGCCATGCGCGAGAGCCATCCGGACCTGCCGCTGTCGTTCAACTACTCGTCCTCGTTCCGGTGGCATCAGGACCCGAACCCGTTCACGTTCAGAGAGCTGGGCGAGCTCGGCTACAAGTTCATCTTCATCACGCTCTTCGCCTCCCACGCGGCGACGTACGCGACCTGGAACGCGATGGAGGAGCTGGTGCGCGACCAGGAGCAGGCGCAGTGGAGGCTCGAGAAGACGAAGGTGGGTCACCCGACCGAGAGCCATCACGTGATGGCGCGGGTGTCGCACTTCCAGGAGCTCGAGAAGAAGTACATCCCGGGCACCGAGGAGCGGATCAAGTCCTCGGCCGGCTTCGACGACCACCGGATGCATTGATCCAGATCCGGGGGAGCGCCGCCGCTCCGCTTGCACCCGTTCGTGTACCCTTCGAGGGACGCATAGACACTCGGTAGAGTAGCACCCAAGGCCCCGAGCGCAGACCATCGCGCCGGGGCCTTCCTTTGTCCACGAGCACCCGGATTCGCCGGTGCCCTCGGCCGGGGCGCGGCGCGGTCCGGTGCTCCCCGGTGGCGCAACTTTCTCGCTTGACCTTGTCCCCAGGGGCAGGGTTTACCGTATGGCCCGTGAGCAGAGACGGCCTCCTGATTGGCGAGGTCGCAAAACGTAGCGGCGCAAGCAGAAAGGCGCTCCGGCTGTACGAGGCGGCGGGTATCTTGCCCGCTCCCCGGCGCACCGCCGCGGGCTATCGCGTCTACGCTGAAATAGACCTTCACCGCCTGGAGTTCATCCGCGAGGCGAAAACCCTTGGTCTCACGTTGGAGGCGATCCGAGAGTTGATCGTCGCCGCGAGTGTCCCAGGGAACGGCGGTACCCGAACGCGGGTCCTCGACATGCTCGATACCCGGATTTCGCAGACGACAACCCAAATCGCCGCGCTCACGCGCCTTCGTAAAGAACTGGAGCGTCGCCGCGCAGCACTGGCGCGCAGGTCACCCCGCCATGGCGGGCGTGGCTACTGCACGTGCCTTCACAAGAGCAAGTAACCGAGCCCGGGCCTCGGCGGTCGGGCGAGACGGTGGGTGTCCTCGTCGCTGCCTTCATGTTCAACCTCGGCCAGGGTGTCCTTCGCCCCTCGTTGCCGCTCTACCTCCAACAGTTCTTCGGGGCGAATTACCGGATGGTCACGGTGATCCCCACGGTGTTCGGAGCCGGGAAGTGGATCGCCAATCTCCCGACAGGCTACCTGCTCGACCGCTTGGGCCGCCGACCGCTGATGATCACCGGCCTTGCCGTGATTGCTAGCAGCGACATCGCGTCCGCGCTCACGGCGGCCTACGGTGTCTTCCTCGGTATCCGAAGCGTTGCAGGGATTGGGTGGGCCATGTTCGCCACGGTTGCCACGACCGTGATGGTAGACCGTGGCGCGCGTCGAGGCCGCGCGATCAGCCGCCTGCTGATGGCCGAAACAGGTGGAGCCCTGTTAGGCAGCATCGGGGGCGGTTGGCTCTACGCGGCAGTGGGCGCGACGAGCCCGTTTCTATTCGAGGCGGCATGCATGATGGTCGCTGCGATTGCGGCAGGCTGGCTCGCCCTCCCGCCACCACTACTTAACGCAAGTTCAGCAGCTAACACTGCTCATGGCCATCGGCTCCGTACCGTCGTTCGAGTGCCCGGCGTGATGCTCATGAGCATCATCAACGCGGCACTCGTCGCGGTGCAGACTGGGGTGATCGTGTTCCTCTTCCCGCTGTCCGTGCTCGAATGGGGACATCTTGCTCCCGAGGCCGTTGGCTACCTGGTTGGCGTGAGCGTCATGGGACGATTGCTCGCCTTGTGGCTTGTGAGTCGTCTTCCCGATCGCTGGAACCGGCTGCCAGTCCTCGGGCTTGGACTCCTCGGGTATGCGATCGTCCTGGCGAGCCTCCCGCTCGTGATGCATCCCCTCTTGCTCACCATCTGGAGTCTCCTGATTGGCGCGGGGGCCGGGTTCGTCGCCGGTCTTCCCACCGCGATCATCGGCGACCGGGTGTCTCCGGAACTCCACGGCATCGCCGTGGGCTGGCTTCGCACTCTGGCCGACGCTGGAATGATCGTCGGCCCCCTTGTAATGGGCACTCTCGGCGATGTCGGCGGCCTCGCCGCGCCATTCGTCGGTGCTGCGGTTCTCGTGTGTGCTCTCGCGTGGGCGTGCTACCGGCTGACCGCCGTTCCCACCACTGCATCATGACGACGCCGAGACGCGTCCTCATCATGACCGCACACCCTGACGATGCCGACATCATGGCCGGTGGAACGGTGGCCCGATGGATCGACGAAGGTCACGAAGTCCACTCGGTGATGTTCACCCGAGGCGACAAGGGCCATGACGATCCAGGGATGACGCCCGAACAGGTCGCCGCTATGCGCGAGGTCGAGCAGAGGTCTGCCGCCGCGATCTTGGGCGTTCAGCGGTTGACATTCCTGGACTTCAAGGACGGGGAACTCGCCTGGGCCGGTCCTGCTCTGGCCGAGGCGGCGACCCGACTGATTCGGGAGGAGCGGCCGGACACCATCGTGACGCATGATCCGTATGGGGGAGCCCCGACCTACCGGGTCCCCCAGCTTCATCCGGATCACCGCGCCATCGGCTACGCGGTCGTTGAGGCCTGTTACTTCCGCGCTCCGGGGCCGCTGTACTATCCTGTTCACGCCGCAGCGGGCTTCGCGCCCTACCGCGTCCGGGAGATTCTGCTGATCATGAGCGATCACGCGGATCACGTGGTGGACATCGCCTCGACGTTCGCCCTCAAGGTGCAGGCTGTGCGCGCGCACGCCACGCAGTTCGGCAACCACCCTGACGTTGAAGGGTTCTTACGGGGATTGGCGACACGTGCGGGAGCGCCATTCAACACGCCGCTCGCCGAAGGCTTCAAGAGACTCACACCGTCGTAGCAGTGACCCTCGCACTGTATGACGGTAACGACCGCCTCGCGGTCGGGACTCTGACGCGCGCCCGGTGCTCGTCTAGGCCGGGGTGTCCCTACAACTCGGAGAACTGAGCAGTCCTGCAGGACCCCGGCAGTGACTCACCGGCGCCTGAAATGCAGAGTCGCCGCCGGGCTGCCTGCGCGTAGCCGAGGCTGGTTACTTCTCCGGCTGCTTTTCTTTGTTTTCCGGTGGCCGCTCGCCCGAGCGCTGCGTGGGCTGACCCTGCTTGGGCTCCGGATGCCGCCGCTGGTCCTGCGGCGCGTGTGGGCGTCCCTGGCGTGACTCGGCCGCGCTCCGTGGTGGAGGCGGGGGCGGGCCGACCTTCCTGGCGCCGATGCCGTCATCGACTGGTGGCCGCTTGCTCTGACCGGATTCCGGCGACGCGGGCGCGGCGCGAGGGCCGGGCCGCGGTGGGGCGGGCCCGGCGCTGGGCGCGGAGCTCGGCTCTGGTCGGCGGGCATTCGGTGTCTCGCCCGCGCGCGGCCGCTGACCCACGCTCTGACCCTCCGGCGGTGGAGCGACGACGGTGCGCTTCGGCGCGGGAACGATTCGCGGTGACACCGCCGGCGGCGCCTCGCGCTCGGCGCCGAGCCCCTGGGCGCGCAGCGCCGGTGAAAAGTTTCGTGGCGCGCGTGTGGCGACCACGGTGCGCTCCCGCGCGGCCGGGGGCGGCGTCAAGGACGAGCGCTCCGCGCTCATCGCGCTGGCCGCAACCGGTTTGATCTGAAGAGGCCCGCGGACCGGCGTCAGCTCCCGCACCCGCGCGTCGTCGACTCGCGTGGTCTGGACGGCCCCGCGTCCGAAGCGCTCTTCCGAGACTCCGACGACCGCGTTGTGCACGTGGACGTTGCCGTAGACGTTGATGTTGGTCACGTTGACGGTCGTGGTGCGATTGACGACGACGTTGTTCACGACGCGCGGGCCGCCCCAGCCGCCCCACCAGGCGACGCCGACGAATCCCGGACGGCCCCACCAGGGGATGACCGGCTCGCCCCAGCCGAGCGGCGCCCAGTGCACCGGACGCGCGGCGACGACCACGGGACCGCCGAGGAAGACGACGAGCGCCGGCGCATACACGGGCCGGACGACGACGGGACCGGGCGCCCATCCCCAGTAGCCTCGGACGAAGACCCAGCGGCCGTAGTGGTACGGCGCCCAGCCCCACGGCGCCGCGTCGAGCCAGGTCCAGCCGAAGCGCGGATCCCAGATCCACCGCCCCGTGCTGTACGGCACCCACCCCGGAGGGACGCTCGCCGGCGCCCACACGGGCCCGTACGTCTCTTCGGTCCGCCAGGTTCCGTGCTGGGCGAGCTCCTCGGTGCCGTACATGCCGGGCGAGACGTTCTGCACGTTCGTCGGCTGGATCAGATAGGCCGTGCGCTGATTGTTCCAGCGGTCCCACGCCGAGAGAGACGGCGCCACGCTCGTCTCCACGTTCGGCGTCTCCGCGCCCGCGATCACGATCTGCTGGTTGGGCCCGACGGCCGCGGCCGCTCCCGAAGCCGGGGTCGCGGTGGCACTGCCCCCGCGATGAGCCCTGAAGGTCGTGGTGTCCTCGGAGAGATCGACGTGGTAGTAGCCCCGGCGCTCGATCGTGAACGCGGCGTTCGGCGTATCGACCTCGACCGTGTGGCCGGCCGGCATCTCCCGCACGTCGATCGCGGTGTGGCCGGCGGTCACGCGGAACTGCACGAAGTCGGGCTCGTCGTTGTCCAGCCCGAGCTGCGTGCCGTTGCCGGCGCGTACGAACGCGCGCGGTCCGATCTGGAGCTCGGCGTTGCCATCCGCGCCCGTATAGAGGATGTCGCCGGGCGCCAGCGGTGTGTTGGTCTTCGCCTCGGCCCACTCCGGCGCGCCCGGACGCCAGAAGGACACTTCGCCGTAGAGGTAGCTCACTCGCGTGGGCGTGATTTCGCCGGACTGCTCGGGGGAGGGCGGGTCGGCGGCGGGGATCGCCCCAGGGCCGCCGACTGCGCTGGCGAGAATGAGAAACGCCGCGATGACCCGTCGACTCCGCATGCCGACTCCTTGCCTAGTCTTGGATCTCGATCTCCGCTCGAACGGCGGACGGTTCGGACGACCCCGTGGTGAGACTCAACGACCGGCTCGAATGTTTACAATGTAACCCGATCGCGCGTCATTCGAGCCCTCGAAACCATCCGGGCGGGGGATCGGTGTACTTCTCACGCTTCCATCCCCGCCCGGACAGGCACGCTCGATAGAAGCCCTCGGAGACGACACCGTATTGGGCGGCGGATGGGGTCGGCGCCGCTTCCTTCGCGCACTCGCGGTTGTCGCGATCGAACTGCTCCTGGGTTGCGCCGGGTTGACCCCAGTAGAATTTCCCGCACCCGGCGAGACCGACGACCACGAGTGCCGCGCCCAGCACGATCCCGACGATTCGAGAGGAGCCCATGACCCTCCAGATCGGTCTTTGTCGAATTTGCCTCCATTGTGATACGCGTATCGTCAGCGGGACAAGAGCCGACGCGAACACCTAAGGAACCATTCTGAGGGGAGGAATGCTCATGGCAAGGCAAACTTGGTGGCGATGGGCTCTCGTCGTGGTTGCGCTGTCGGCGGTATGTGCCGGCTGTAGCACCCTCGGCGCCGCCCAGCAGGCACCCGTGAACCCCGTGGGGACCGCCGATCTCAAGCCGACTCAGCCCGATCCCAGCGCCGGGCTGGTGACCGTCCGGTCTGGATTCGACGTGAAGAAGTATCCCGCGCTCGCGATCCTCGTCTTTCCGGTGACGGACTCGGGCGTGATGAGCAAGGAAGAAGCCAAGCTGACGGTCTCGATCCCTCCGTACTTCCAGCTCCAGATCGTCCAGCGTCTCAGGGCCACGAACGCGTTCGCCCGCGTCGACCTCGTGAAGGAGGGAGACCCGGCGCCGAACGGCGGGGGCCTCCTGCGACTCGAGGGACGGATCACGCGTCTCGCGGCCGGCGACGATACCTCGGCGTGGGTGCCGTTCTCCGGCTACAGTCGGCTCGGGGACCGCATGAAGGCGCAGATTGAGACGAGCCTGGTGGATGCCCAGACGGGCCAGGTCTTGGCCGTCACCGCCGATCGCCGCGAGGCGCCGAACTCGGGGTTCCAGACCGCGGAGTCGTACGTGGAGGAGTCGTTCCAGGCGATGGCGCGCGATCTCGTCCTGTTCCTCGAGCGTCTCGCCAAGGGTGAGGTCGCTCGAAGCAACTAGTATGATGGCTGTCGTGACCTGCCCTTGCGTCCGGTAGTCGACGCGGTCGAAACGGACGTCCTGATCCTCGGCGCCGGGGGCGCTGGGCTCTGCGCCGCGCTCCACGCCGCCGACCGATCGCCGAGCCTGTCCGTCACGGTCGTCGTCAAGGGATTGCTGGGGCGCGCGGGCTGCACGCGCATGGTGCAGGGCGGCTACAACGCCGTGCTGACGGCGCCCGACTCGCTCGACGCGCACTTCCTCGACACGCTCGCGGGCGGCGGCTGGATCAACGACCAGGAGCTCGTGTGGACGCTGGTCGTGGAGGCGCCCGGGCGAGTGCTCGAGCTCGAATCGCGCTACGGCTGCCTCTTCGACCGCACGCCCGAGGGACGGATCCATCAGAAGCCCTTCGCCGGCCAGACGCACGATCGGACGATCCACAAGGGCGACCTCACCGGCATCGAGATCATGAATCGTCTCTCGGAGCAGGTGCTCAGGCGTCCGAACGTACGCGCGCTCGAAGAGTGCCGGGCGGTCGAGCTCCTGCTGGACCCCGCGGGGCGTTGCCGCGGCGCGCTCGTCCTGGACCTCCGGACCGGACGCTTCGTCGTCGCGACCGCGCGCGCGACCCTGCTGGCGATGGGCGGGGGGCCGACCATGTACAAGGTGGTCGCGTGCTCGGCCGACAAGGCCGCCGACGGCATCGCGCTCGGATATCGCGCCGGGCTCCCGCTCCGCGACATGGAGATGATCCAGTTCCATCCGACGGGCCTCGTGATCCCCGATTCGCTGATCACGGGGGCGCTGCTCGAAGAAGGGCTGCGCGGCGCCGGCGGCCATCTCCGGAACGGGCGCGGCGAGCGCTACATGGAGCGCTACGATCCGGCGCGGATGGAGCGCTCGACCCGCGATCTCGTCGCGCGCGCCTCGTTCCTCGAGGTGACGGAAGGGCGCGGCACGCCGAACGGCGGCGTGTGGATCGACGTCTCGCATCTGGGCGCCGAGGTCGTCGAGCGGAGCTTCCGCGGGATGGTACGGCGCTGCCGAGACTTCGGCCGGGATCTGGCGCGTGGGCCGGTCGAGGTGGGACCGACCACCCACTTCATGATGGGCGGCGTCGTCGTCGACGCCGCATGCCGCACGGCCATCGAGGGCCTCTTCGCGGCCGGCGAGGACACGGGCGGCGTCCACGGCGCGAACCGCCTGGGCGGCAACGGCGTCGCCGAGTCGACGGTGTTCGGCGGCATCGCCGGCGACGTGATGGCCGATTTCGTCGTGGGGCGCGCGCCGGCGCGGGACGGCGGGGCGCAGGTGGACGACGTCGTCGAGTGGCTCACGACGCCGCTCGCCCGGCGGGGTGGCGATCTCTACGGTTTGCAGCGCGAGCTGCGCGAGGTGATGTGGGAGCGCGCCGGGCTGGTGCGCGACGGGGCCGGGCTGAAGACCGCCGTCGTCACGGCCGAGCGAATCGCCAACGAGCTCTCGCGGGTCGGCGTTCCGGGCGGCGGGGCGTTCAATCTGGCGTGGCAGGACTGGATCAACCTGACCAACCAGGCCGCCATCGCGCGCCTGATCGCGGCCAGCGCGCTGGCGCGCACCGAGAGCCGCGGCGCGCACTACCGGAACGATTTTCCTGCCCCGTCGACCGCGCCGCTCTATATCGTGAGGGTCCAGGCGCGCGCGGGCGAGGCCGCGGTGTGGACCGAGCCGGTCGCCCTGACGCGCGCGACACCGGCCGGGGCAGGGCGGGTTTCGTCGATGGTCGAAGTCGGCGACTGAGGCGCGCTTCTGAACAAGGGGAAGGAGGCCATGGCGATGGCGTTCGACGGTGAAGCGTTCGTGGATCGATTCAACACGGTGTGGAACGGACACGACGTGGACGGGATCCTCGCGATGATGACCGACGACGTCATCTTCGAGGCGTCGTTCGGCAAGGATCCCTGGGGTTCCCGAGTGGTCGGCAAGCCGGCGGTCCGCGAGTTCCTCGAGGAGATGTTCCAGCGCGTTCCCGACATCCGCTGGGACGAGATCCGCCACTTCGCCCGTCCCGAGCTGGCGGTCGTCGAGTGGCTGACGACCGGGACGCCGCGGGGCTCCACGCGCTTCGAGGTGCAGGGCTGCGACCTTCTCACCCTGCACAACGGAAAGATCGCGGCGAAGCGCTCCTATCGCAAGGGCCAGCTCTAGCGGCGAGGGCCGTGAGTCGCGTTCTCAAGCGCGAATGGAGCACCGCCGAGGGCTGGCGGGACACGAAGGCCGGCATGTGGGCGTGGCTCATCCAGCGCGCCGCGGCCGTGGCGCTCCTGCTCGTGATCGTCCTGCATCTGGTGAACCCGTTCCGACGCGGGGTGCAGGCGGCGCTCCTGGCGCTGGCGCTCGTCCACGCGCTGCTCGGCGTGCGCGCGATCCTGCTCGACTTCGGCCTCGCGTACCGCTGGCACCGCGCCCTCTTCGCGCTCGCGCTGGCGCTCGCGCTGGTGGTCTTGGTGGCGGTCTGGGCGTGGCGGTGGTACTGAGCTACATCGGCCGCGACGACACGATCGCGGCGTAGAGCGCGCTCTGGCGATAGAAGTGCCGCAGCACGTAGTGCTCGAGGAAGTACGCCGGCACGAACGGCTCGCACGGTACGCCCTGCCACTTCCAGCGCGCGGGGTCGCCGGTGGGCTGGACGTCGTAGTGGCCGTAGAGCAGCAGTGTCGGCGCGCCTGCGGGCCCCGGCAGCTCGCCGTAGAGAGCGGGCGTACCGCGGCCGTCCTCGGGCGCCAGCGGCGTGAGCTCGAGGCCGAGCCCATGCCAGAGGTCGCGCACGGCTTCGATCATCTCCGGCGTGACCTGGCGACTGATCGAGGGGATGCGGAGATAGCGATCGAGGAGCTCGAGCCGGTCGTGACGCGACGACATGGAAGTGGCGGTAGTATAACGCCGACGATGGCGTCGCCCGTCACGCTCCGCGTCTTTCGCTGGAGGGCCGGTGAGGCCGAAGGCCTCGCCGAATATCGAGTCGCCGTCGCGGCCGACACGACGGTCCTCGACGCGCTCGTCGAGATCCAGCGCGCGCAGGATCCCACGCTCGCCTTCCGCTACGCGTGTCGCGTCGGCATGTGTGGCTCGTGCGCGGTGGTGGTGAACGGCCGCGAGCGCTGGGCCTGCCGCACGCGGCTCGCGTCGCTCGGCCCGGGGCCGGTTAGCGTGCGCCCGCTCTATCACTTCCCGCTGCTGCGCGATCTCGTCGTGGACATGACCCCGTTCGCCGCGAAGCTCCGCAGCGTGGACGCGGCGCTCGTGCCGCGCGAAGAGGCCGAGCCGTACGCCCGGGTGTCCGGGCTCTCCCACGAGCGTCGTGAGATCGACCAGGCGATCGAGTGCATCGGCTGCGGGATGTGCGTCTCGGCCTGCACGATGGTCGGTCACAACGAGCGCTTTCCCGGCCCGGCCGCGCTCAACCGGGTGCTGACGCTCGAGCTGGACCACCGCGACGCCGGACGCGCGGCGCGCTGGCGCGTCCTCCTCGGCGACGACGCCCTCGCGCGCTGCCACGGTCAGGGCAACTGCACCGAGGTGTGCCCGATGGGTCTCTCGCCGGCCGATTCGATCCGGCGCCTGCGGCGGCTCGCGCTCTCTCGACTGCTCGGTCTGTCCGGTTGATTCGCCTCGCCGAGCTGACCTCACGGGGCGCCGCAGGGGTTGCCCGCGATCCCCGCGCCGTCGTGTTCGTTCCGCTCGGCGCGGTCGAGCAGCATGGCCCGCATCTGCCGCTGCTGGTCGACTGGCGCGGCGCCGAGGAGCTGGCGCGACGGATCGCGCCGCATCTTCGCCGCGCCGGATGGCGCCCGATCCTCGCCCCGTCGATCCCGTACGGCGTCAGCACCCTGGCGGTCGGCTGGGCCGGCACGGTCTCGCTCTCGATTCCAACGCTTCGTCGACTCATCGTCGAGGTCGTCGGCGGGCTCGCGAGCCACGGGTTTCGACGATTCGTCCTGGCCAACTACCAGGCCGACCCCGACCACCTGGCGGCGATCGCGACGGCCCGCCGAATCTTGTCCCGCCGCCGTCTACGGGTGCTCGTGGCCGGCTTCGCGCCCGGCGCGAAGCCGCCGACCCCGATGATGAATCCGAGGGTTCAGGCGCTGATGCGGAGCCCGAATCCCCGCGCCGAGTGGCACTCGGGCGAGCTCGAGACCGCCTTCATGCTCTCGGTCGAGCCGAAGCTGGTTCGCCGGCGGGTCGCTCGAAGGCTCGCGCCGGCCTGGTTCGACTTTCGCCGCGCGCTCGCGCGCGGCGCCCGCAACTTTCGCGACCTCGGCCCCGGTGGCGCTGGCTATTTCGGCTGGCCCGTAGCGGCGCGCGCGCGAACGGGCCGCGCGGTCATGGCGTTGCGCGGCCGGCTGATCGCACGCGAGCTCCTGAAGGCGCTCGGGAGACCGCCGCGTTCTTGACCCTGTCGGCGCGGCGCGTTAGAGTAATGCGTTATTGAAATCGACGAGATGGGCCGCAATCGAGGGCACACCGGATTCAGGCCGGCTCGCCTCGGAACGCCGCGCGGGGAGAAGAGCACTCATGGCTAACGAGGTGGGATTCTGATGGCGAGACCGAAGATCACCGTCGTCGGCGCCGGCAACGTCGGCGCGACCGTCGCCCAGTACGCGGTGGAGAAGGAGCTCGGCGACGTCGTGCTGGTGGATGTGATCGAGGGCGTCCCGCAGGGCAAGTCGCTCGACCTGGCTCAGGCCGGGCCGGTGCACGGGTTCGACTCGTCGCTGATCGGCACGAACGGCTACGAGGAGACGGCCGACTCCGACGTGGTCGTCATCACCGCCGGCATGGCGCGCAAGCCGGGCATGACGCGCGACGACCTCTTGTTCAAGAACGCCGAGATCGTCGGCTCGGTCGTCGAGCAGGTGGCACGGCGCTCGCGCGACGCGATCCTCGTCCTCGTCACCAACCCCCTCGACGCGATGGTGCAGCTGGCGTGGAAGAGGTCGGGGTTCACGGCCGAGCGGGTCATCGGCATGGCCGGGGTGCTCGACTCCGCTCGCTTCCGCACGTTCATCGCGCGCGAGCTGAACGTCTCGGTGGAGAACGTCACCGCGTTCGTGCTCGGCGGCCACGGCGACACGATGGTGCCGCTGCCGCGCTACTCGACGGTGGCCGGCATCCCGATCACCGATCTGCTCTCGAAAGAGAGGATCGATGCGCTCGTGACGCGGACCGCGAACGGCGGCGCCGAGATCGTGAACCACCTGAAGTCCGGCAGCGCCTACTACGCGCCCGGCGCCTCGGCGGTCGAGATGGTCGAGGCCATCCTGAAGGACAAGAAGAAGATCCTGCCGTGCGCCGCGTACCTGAACGGCCAGTACGGCGTGCGCGGGCTCTACGTCGGCGTGCCGGTCAAGCTCGGCCGCGCGGGCGTGGAGCAGATCGTCGAGATCAAGCTGACGCCGGACGAGCAGGCGGCGTTCAACAAGTCCGCCGATGCGGTGCGGGAGCTGGTCGACAAGCTGAAGCTCTGATCCGAGGAGGCGGGGGATCGTCGTGAGAGACGTTCACGTCAGCGCCATCGTCGACGCGGTCAAGAAGCTCTGCGTCGGCGCCAACCTGGAGCTCGAGCCCGACATGCTGCGCGCCTTCGACCGGGCGCTGACCACCGAGCGCTCGCCGGCCGGCCGGCAGGTGCTGCAGATCCTGAAGGACAACGCGCAGATGGCGCGGACCCGGCGCATCCCGTACTGCCAGGACACCGGCTTCGTCGTGTGCTTCGTCGAGCTCGGCCAGGACGTGCACGTCGCGGGCGGGGGGCTCTACGACGCGATCAACGAGGGCGTGCGCCAGGGCTACAAAGAAGGGTACCTGCGCGCCTCGATCGTCCGCTCGCCGCTCGACCGCGTGAACACCGGCGACAACACCCCGGCCGTGATCCACGTCGACGTGGTGGAGGGCGCCGAGCTCAAGCTGGCGATCATGGCCAAGGGCGGCGGCTGCGAGAACCGCTCGAAGTACACCATGCTGACCCCGGCTGCGGGCATCGAGGGTGTGAAGGACTTCGTCATCGAGTGCGTGAAGATGGCGGGTCCGGACGCCTGCCCGCCGCTCATCCTGGGCGTCGGCGTCGGCGGCACGTTCGAGAAGGCGGCGATCCTGTCCAAGAAGGCGCTGTTCCGCGAGGTCGGCTCCGCGAACCCGGATCCCACGCTCGACGCGCTGGAGCGCGAGCTGCTCGCGCGCGCCAACCGGCTCGGGATCGGCCCGCAGGGCTACGGCGGCGACACGACGTCGCTCGGCATCCACGTGCTCACGTATCCCTGCCACATCACGTCGCTGCCGGTGGCGGTGACGATCGAGTGCCACGCCCATCGCCACAAGGAGGCGACGTTGTAACATGCCTACCACTCCCGGAAAGATCATCTGGACCGAGATCGACGAAGCGCCCGCGCTGGCGACCTACTCGCTGCTGCCGATCATTCGCAAGTTCACCGGGGGGACCGGCATCACCATCGAAACCGCCGACATCTCGCTGGCCGGGCGAATTCTCGCCAACTTCCCCGAGCATCTGACCCCGGCCCAGCGCGTCCCGGACTGGCTGACGCAGCTGGGCGAGCTCGCGAAGCGCCCCGAAGCCAACATCATCAAGCTGCCGAACATCAGCGCGTCGGTGCCGCAGCTCAAAGCCGCGATCACCGAGCTGCAGAAGCAGGGCTACAACGTTCCGGACTACCCCGAAAATCCGACCGGCCCGGCCGAGCAGGCGATCAAGACGCGCTACGCGAAGGTGCTGGGCAGCGCCGTGAACCCCGTGCTGCGGGAAGGCAACTCCGACCGGCGGGCCGCCGCGGCGGTGAAGGCCTACGCGAAGAAGCATCCGCACAAGATGGGCCCATGGTCGCCTCACTCCAAGGCGCACGTCGCCACCATGAGCCGCGGCGATTTCGCGAGCAACGAGAAATCCGTGACCGTGCGCGACGCGACCACCGCCCGCATCGAGTTCGTCGACACGAAGGGCGCCGTCTCGGTCCTGAAGGACAAGATCGCTCTCAGGGCCGGCGAGGTGATCGACGGCACCTTCCTGAGCAGCAAGGCCCTGGTGAGCTTCCTCGAGGAGCAAATCGCGGACGCCAAGAAGCAGGGCGTGCTGTTCACCGTCCACCTCAAGGCCACGATGATGAAGGTCTCCGATCCGATCATCTTCGGCTTCGCCGTGCGGACGTTCTTCCGCGAGGTCTTCGACAAACACGCGGCGGCCTTCAAAGAGGTCGGCGTCGATCCGAACAACGGCCTGGGCGACCTGTACGCGAAGATCGCTCGGCTGCCGCAGGCCAAGCAGGCTGAGATCGAAGCGGACATCAAGTCGTGCTACGCCAAGCGCCCCGCGCTGGCGATGGTCAACACCGACAAGGGGATCACCAACCTCCACGTGCCGAGCGACGTGATCATCGACGCCTCGATCCCGCCGATGATCCGTGACTCCGGGCAGATGTGGGGACCGGACGGCAAGCTCCATGAAGCGAAGGCGGTCATTCCCGACCACAGCTACGCGCCGCTCTATCACGAGACCATCGAGGACTGTACGCGGCACGGCGCGTTCGACCCGAGGACCATGGGCAGCGTGCCGAACGTCGGGCTGATGGCCCAGCAGGCCGAAGAGTACGGGTCCCACGACAAGACCTTCCAGATGGCGACGGCCGGCACGGTGCGCATCGTCGACGAGCGGGGCACGACCCTGATCGAGCACGCGGTGGAGGCGGGCGATATCTGGCGCGCCTGCCAGGTGAAGGACGCGCCCATCCGCGACTGGGTGAAGCTCGCCGTCACCCGGGCGAGGATCACCGGCGCGCCGGCGGTGTTCTGGCTCGACAAGAACCGCGCGCACGACGCGCAACTGATCGAGAAGGTCACGCGATACTTGAAAGACCACGACACCAGGGGGCTCGACATCCGCATCATGTCCGTCGCCGAAGCCGCGCGCTTCTCGCTCGAGCGGATGCGGGAAGGCCAGGACACGATCTCGGTGACCGGCAATGTCTTGCGCGACTACAACACGGACCTGTTCCCGATCCTCGAGCTCGGCACCAGCGCGAAGATGCTCTCGATCGTGCCGCTGATGGACGGCGGCGCGCTCTTCGAGACCGGCGCCGGAGGCTCGGCACCCAAGCACGTGGAGCAGTTCCTGGAGGAGGGCCACCTCCGCTGGGACTCGCTCGGCGAGTTTCTCGCGCTGGCAGAGTCGCTGGACCACATGGGGCGCGTTTCCAACCACGCCAAGGCCCAGGTGTTCGCCGAGACGCTGCACACGGCCAACACGAAGTTCCTGGACAGCGACAAGTCGCCGTCGCGCAAGGTGGGTGAGCTGGACACGCGCGGGAGCCATTTCTATCTGGCCATGTACTGGGCGGAGGCCCTGGCCACGCAGACCCAGGACAATGAGCTGCGGGCAAGGTTCGCCAAAGTGGCCAGGGAGCTCCAGCAGAACGAGGTCAAGATCCTCGCCGAGCTCTCGGCCGTGCAGGGACGACCGGTCGACCTCGGCGGCTACTACCGGCCGAACCCCGAGCTGACGTCGAAGGCGATGCGCCCGAGCGCGACACTCAACGCCATCGTCGGCGCCGTCTCCTGACGATGAGCGTCACCGCCGCGGCCGACGGCCTCAAGGACGTCACGACGCCGCTCAGCGACGCCGACGTCGAGTCGCTGAAGACCGGCGACCGCGTGCGGATCACCGGCGTAGTCTACACGGCGCGCGACGCGGCGCACGGGCGGCTGTGGCCGCTGATCCAGGAGGGCCGGCCGTTGCCGATCGACGTTTGTGGCCAGATCATCTACTACACCGGGCCGTCGCCGGCGCGGCCGGGGGAGGTCGTCGGGTCGATCGGTCCCACCACCGGCTCTCGCATGGACAAGTTCACGCCCGCGCTGATCAAGCTCGGGCTCAAGGCCACCATGGGCAAAGGCGCGCGCTCGCAGCCGGTCAAGGACGCGTTCAAGCAGTACAAGGGCGTCTACTTCGGCGCCATCGGCGGCGCCGGCGCCGTGCTGTCGCGGTTCGTGAAGCGGGTCGAGATCGTCGCGTACGAGGACCTCGGCACGGAGGCGATCCGGCGGCTGGAGGTCGAGGGGTTCCCGGCCATCGTCGTCAACGACTGCCACGGCGGAGATCTCTACCAGGACGGCATCCAGGCCTACGCGCGGGAGGAGACATGAGCAGCCGGGTGATCGGGCAGTCGCGGCCGGCCATCACGGCCTCGCACCTGAGAACCGATCCGTGGTGGGCGCTGCCGATCACGGTCGTGATCGTGATCGGCTCGTTCCTGGTCTACTCGACGTGGGCGGCCTTCCAGAACGCGCACTACTTCGCGCCGCCATATCTCTCGCCGTTCTATTCGCCGTGCCTCTATCGCTCGTGCCTGCATCCGAGCTTCGCCTTCGGGCTGCCGGACATCCATGTGCCCATCATCGGCCTGCTCTCGCCGGCGTTCCTGATCCTCGCGGGGCCGGGCCTCTTCCGGCTGACCTGCTATTACTACCGCAAGGCGTACTACCGCTCGTTCTGGCTGGCGCCGCCCGCCTGCGCCGTGCCGGACGTCAAGCGCAACTACACCGGTGAGGCGAAGTTCCCGCTGATCCTCCAGGCGTTCCATCGCTACACCTGGTATCTCGCGGTGCTCTTCATCGTGATGCTGACGTGGGACGCGATCCTCGCGTTCCGGTTCCCGAACGGATTCGGGATCGGCGTGGGAACGCTCGTCATGTGGATCAACGTGATCTGCCTGGCCGCGTACACGTTTTCCTGTCATTCCTGCCGCCACGTCTGCGGCGGTTACGTGAACGCCTTCTCGAAGACGCCGGTGCGCTATCGCGCCTGGCATTTCCTGACGCGTCTGAACGAGCGCCACCCCATGTTCGCGTGGCTCTCGCTGTTCAGCGTCGCATTGACGGACGTCTACATCCGGCTGGTCTCGATAGGGATCATTCGAGACCTGAGGATCATCTGATGGCGAATGCAGACTACGAGACACACGAGCACGACGTCCTGGTGATCGGCGCCGGCGGCGCCGGCCTGCGCGCCGCGATCGAGGCCGCCGCGCAGGGCGTGTCGGTGGGCCTCGTCTGCAAGTCGCTCCTCGGGAAGGCCCACACCGTCATGGCCGAAGGCGGGATCGCCGCGTCGCTCGGCAACGTCTGGCCCGAGGACAACTGGCAGGTCCATTTCCGCGACACGATGCGCGGCGGCAAGATGCTCAACAACTGGCGGATGGCGCAGCTCCACGCCCAGGAGGCGCCGGACCGCGTGCTCGAGCTCGAGCGCTGGGGCGCCTTGTTCGACCGCACCAAGGACGGGCGCATACTACAGAGGGACTTCGGCGGCCACCGCTACGCGCGCCTGGCCCACGTCGGCGACCGGACCGGCCTCGAGATGATCCGCACGCTCCAGTACCACGGCATCCACCAGGGCATCGACGTATACATGGAGTGCAAGGTCGAGCGCCTCTTGAAGGACGGCGACCGCGTGTGCGGGGCCTTCGGCTACTGGCGCAATACCGGCAAGTTCGTCTTCTTCAAAGCCAAGGCCATCGTGCTCGCCACCGGCGGCGTCGGCAAGGCGTGGAAGGTCACGTCCAACTCCTGGGAGTACACCGGCGACGGCCACTCGCTCGCGTTGTGGGCGGGCGCCGACCTGATCGACATGGAGTTCGTCCAGTTCCACCCGACCGGGATGGTCTGGCCGCCGTCCGTGCGCGGAATCCTCGTCACCGAGGGCGTGCGCGGCGACGGTGGGACGTTGAAGAACACCAAGGGCGAGCGCTTCATGTTCAACTACATCCCGGAGTTCTTCAAGGGCGAGACGGCCGACAACGAGGCCGAGGCCGACCGCTGGTACACGGACAAGAAGAACAACCGGCGCACACCCGATCTGTTGCCGCGCGACGAGGTCGCGCGTGCGATCAACGCCGAGATCAAGGGTGGGCGGGGGACGCCTCACGACGGCGTCCTCCTCGACATCTGCACGCGCCGCCCGGCCGACTACATCAGAAAGCGCCTGCCGTCGATGTACCACCAGTTCAAGGAGCTGGCCGGCGTCGACATCACGAAGGAGCCGATGGAGGTCGGGCCGACCTGCCACTACATCATGGGCGGCGTCCGCGTCGACGCGGACACGACGGCCGCTACGGTGAAAGGGCTGTTCGCCGCGGGCGAGGTTGCCGGCGGCATGCACGGCTCGAACCGGCTCGGCGGCAACTCGCTCTCCGACCTCCTGGTCTTCGGCCGGCGCGCGGGTTTGTACGCTGCCCTGTACGCCAAGGACTTCGGCGGTCCGCTGACGGTCGAGTCGAGCCAGGTCGAATCGCTCGCCCGCGAGATGCTCGCGCCGTTCACGCGCAGCGGCGGCGAGAACCCCTACGCGATCCAGGCCGACCTGCAGGAGACGATGCAAAACCTGGTCGGGCTGATCCGGACCGAGCACGAGCTGAGAGAGGCCCTGAAGCGGATCGAATCGCTCAAGCATCGCGCCGGACGCACGCACATCGACGGCGGGCGGACCTACAACCCCGGCTGGCACATGGCGCTCGATCTCGCCTCGCTGCTCACGGTGGCCGAGTGCTGCACCCTGGCCGCGCTCGAGCGGCGCGAGAGCCGCGGCGGTCACACGCGTGACGATCACCCGTACACGGACGACGCGTGGGGCAAGATCAACGTGGTCATCCGCCAGCGGCAGGGGGCACTCGCCCTCAGCCGCGAGCCGCTCCCGGAGATGCCGGCCGAGCTCCGAGCGCTCTTCCAGGAGCGGAAGTAGCGATGGCGCAATTCACGATGCGGGTGTTCCGCGGCGACCCCTCCGGCGGCGGCTTTCAGGACTACACGGTCGAGCCCGAGGAAGGCATGGTCGTGCTCGACGTGATCCACCGGATCCAGGCGACCCAGGCCAACGACCTTGCCTGCCGGTGGAACTGCAAGGCCGGCAAGTGCGGATCGTGCAGCGCCGAGGTGAACGGCAAGCCGCGTCTCATGTGCATGACCCGGATGGACCTGTTCCAGCCGGGCGACACGATCACCGTGGCGCCGATCCGGACCTTCCCGCTCATCCGCGATCTCGTGACCGACGTGTCCTACAACTACGAGAAGGCCAAGCAGGTGCCGCCGCTGCGCCTCAAGCCGCCCGAGCCGGACGGCACGTACCGCATGATGCAGGAGGACATCGACCGCATCCAGGAGTTCCACAAGTGCATCGAATGCTTCCTGTGCCAGGACGTGTGTCACGTGATTCGCGACCACGAGGACAAGAAACGCGTGTTCTCGGGGCCCCGTTTCTTCATCAAGCTCGCGAGTCTCGACATGCATCCGTTGGACACACGCGACCGCTCGAGCTTCATCACGGAGAACGCGGGCATCGGCCTCTGCAACATCACCAAGTGCTGCACCGAGGTGTGCCCGGAGCACATCCACATCACGGACAACGGGATCATCCCGCTGAAAGAACGGGCGGCCGATTCGCTCGACCCGATCGTCTGGCTGCTGCGCCGGTTCCGCGGCCAGAAGAGCCGACCGGCCTGACCGCGCGTCCGTGAAAATCCACGAGTATCAGGCCAAGGCCCTGCTGCGCGAGTTCGGCGTCCCGGTGCCAGCGGGCGACGTCGCCACGACCCCGGCGGAGGCCCGCGCCGTCGCATCGCGGCTGGGCGGCCGGGTGGTCGTGAAGGCCCAGGTCCACGCGGGTGGCCGAGGCAAGGCCGGCGGCATCAAGGTTGCCGACGACGCGGCCGCGGCCGAGCGCGTCGCGAAGCAGATCCTCGGGATGAAGCTCAAGACCCCGCAGACGCCACCCGACGGCATCCTGGTGCGATCGGTGCTCGTCGAAGAAGGCTCGGCGGTCGACCGCGAGCTCTACCTCTCGATCACGCTCGACCGCGCGCGCGCGACCCACGTCGTGCTGGCCTCGCTGGCCGGCGGGATGGACATCGAGGAGGTCGCGGCGCGGACGCCCGAGCGGATCTTCCGGGAGTGGGCGCACCCGGCGCTCGGGATCCAGGACTTCCAGGCGCGCCGCCTGGCCTATGGGCTCGGGCTGGCGGGCGAGCCGTTCAAGCAGACCGTCGGCCTGATCCGGAGCCTCTTCGCCCTCTATCTCGCCCACGACTGCTCGCTGGTCGAGATCAACCCTCTCGTGGTCACGAAGGACGGTCGCGTGCTGGCCCTCGACGCCAAGCTCAACTTCGACGACAACGCGCTGATGCGCCGGAAGGAGATCGCCGCCCTCCGCGACGTCAACGAGGAAGATCCGCTCGACGTCGAGGCGTCGAAGTACGGCTTGAACTACATCAAGCTCGACGGCAACGTCGGCTGCATGGTGAACGGCGCCGGGCTGGCGATGGCCACGATGGACATCGTGAAGCTCGCCGGCGGCGAGCCGGCTAACTTCCTCGACGTGGGCGGCGGCGCCTCGCCCGAGCAGATCGAGAACGCGTTCCGGATCCTCTCGTCCGATCCGAGCGTGAAGGCGGTGTTCATCAACGTGTTCGGCGGCATCCTGCGCTGCGACCGTCTGGCCGCGGGCGTGATCGCCGCCGTCCAGAAGCTCGGCCTGCGGCTCCCGGTCGTGGTGCGCATGGAAGGCACCAACGTGGAGGAAGGCAGGCGGATGCTCGCCGAGTCGGGGCTGGCGCTGACGAACGCCGACGACATGGGTGATGGAGCCAAGAAGGCGGTGGCCCTCGCGCGGGGCTAGCCGGTGGCTGCCGCTCGTTCTCCTCACGGCTTCCGTGGTCGCGAGCACCGGCTGTTGGCGGTCGGAGCAGGGGGCCTACGAGGACGTCGTCGCCACGATGTCCATGGTGAAGGCGAAGGCGTTCTTCGAGAAATACCCGCACAGCCGCTATCGGGACAAGCTGGTCGACGACATGATCCAGTGGTGCCGGCGCGAGAACACCGACGCGTGCTATGAGATCATCGTCAAGACGATGCCCACCGACCACCGCCGCTACCAGGAAGTCGCCGCCGTCCTCGAGCAGCGGCGCGCCGACACGCGGCGGAAGCGCTGAATGAGCATCCTCGTCGACCGGACGACGCGCGTGCTCGTGCAGGGCATCACGGGGCGCGAGGGCGCCTTCCACGCCGCGCGGTGCCGAGAGTACGGCACGATCGTCGTCGGCGGGGTGACGCCCGGCAAGGGCGGCGGCACGACGCACGAGGGTTTCCCGGTCTGGAACACCGTCGCCGAGGCGGTGGCGAGCGAGGGCGCGACCTGCGCCCTGATCTTCGTGCCGCCGACGGCGGCGGCCGACGCCATCATGGAAGCGGCCGCGGCCGAGATCCCGCTGATCGTGTGCATCACCGAGGGCATTCCCGTCGCCGACATGGTGCGGGCGAAGCACTATCTGGCCGGGACGAAGAGCCGCCTGATCGGACCGAATTGCCCCGGCGTCATCACGCCGGACCAGGCGAAGATCGGGATCATGCCCGGGCACATCCACAAGGCGGGGCCGGTGGGCGTCGTCTCGCGCAGCGGCACCCTGACCTACGAGGTCGTCGGCCAGCTCAGCGGGCGCGGCATCGGGCAATCGACGTGCGTCGGGATCGGCGGCGACCCGGTCAACGGCACGAGCTTCGTCGACCTCCTCCGCCTGTTCAACGACGACCCGGAGACGCGCGCGATCATGATGATCGGCGAGATCGGCGGCACCGCCGAGGAAGAGGCGGCCGCGTTCATCAAGGCCAAGGTGGACAAGCCGGTCGTCGCGTTCATCTGCGGCCAGACGGCGCCGCCCGGACGCCGCATGGGCCATGCGGGCGCGATCATCGCCGGCGGCAGGGGAACGGCGGCCGAAAAGATGAGAGCACTCGAGGACGCGGGGGCGACGCTGGTCCGGAGCCCCGCCGACATGGGAGCCACCATGGCGAAGGTGATCGGGCGATGAGCGTGCAGCGCACCCTCGCCATCGTCAAGCCCGACGCGGTGGCCAAGCGCGTGGCCGGCAAGATCATCACGCGCATCGAGGACGCCGGCTTCACGATCGTCGCGGCCAAGCTCCTGCACATGTCGCTCGCGGAGGCGCGCGGCTTCTACAACGTGCATCGCGGGCGGCCGTTCTACCAGAGCCTCTGCGCCTTCATGACCGAGGGGCCGTGCCTCTTGATGGTGCTCGAGGGGGACGACGTGATCGCGCGCTGGCGCGACCTCATGGGCGCCACCGATCCGGCGAAGGCGGCGGCCGGCACGATCCGAAGGGAGTTCGCCTCGTCCATCGAGGCCAACGCGGTCCACGGCTCCGACTCCCCAGAGTCCGCGGCGGTCGAGATCCCCTACTTCTTCTCGAGCCTCGAGCTCTGTCCGCGCTAGCCATGGCTTACGAGACCTTGAAATACGAGCTCGCGGACGGTGTCGCCACCGTCACCATCAACCGCCCCGAGAAGAACAACGCGATCTCGATGGAGATGCGCGCCGACTTCCGGGCCCTCGCCGACGAGCTCTACGCGAACGAGGCCGTCCGGGTGGCCGTCTTCACCGGGACCGGCAAGACCTTCTGCGTGGGCGCCGACGTCTCGACCTTCGAGACCGACTGGAACACGCCGGTGTTCCGCGCCAACACGCGCCTGCTCACGAGCTTCTTCAACGACCTCGAGGCGCTTGAGAAGCCGCTGATCGCGGCGATCAACGGCACGTGCGTCGGCGGCGGGCTCGAGCTCGCCCTGGCGTGCGACCTGCGGATCGCGGCGCGCTCGGCGCGGTTCGGCCTGCCCGAGAACAACCTCGGCCTGATCCCGGGCATCGGCGGCTGCTCGCGCCTGGTCAAGCTGGTCGGATTCGGCCGCGCCAAGGAGCTCGTGCTGACTGGCGAGATCGTCACGGCCGACGACGCGCACCGCTACGGGCTGGTGGGCCGCGTCGTGGCCGACGCCGACCTCGCGGGTGAGGCGCAGGCCCTCGCCGCCCGGCTCGCCGCCAAGGCGCCCCAGGCCCTCGGCCTGGCCAAGCGCGTGATCCAGAGCTGCGTCAGCGCCGACCTCCACACCGCGCGGACGCTCGAGAGCTTCGGCCAGTCGATCCTCATCAAGACCGCCGATCACCGCGAGGGCGTGAAAGCCTTCCGCGAGAAGCGCCGCCCGCGTTTCGAGGGGCGCTGAGGACGGCCCGATGAGGATCGCGAAGGTCCTCGTCGCCAACCGCGGCGAGATCGCCGTGCGGGTGATCCGCGCCTGCCGCGAGCAGGGGATCGCGTCGGTCGCGGTGTTCTCCGAGGCCGATCGCGAGGCGCTCCACGTCCTGATGGCCGACGAGGCCTACCCGATCGGCCCCCCCGCGCCCAACGAGAGCTATCTCGCGATCGACAAGCTCGTGCGCGTCGCAAAGGCCGCCGGCGCCGACGCCGTCCATCCCGGGTACGGCTTCCTCGCCGAGAACGCCGCGTTCGCCGAGGCCTGCGCCGCCGCCGGGCTCGTGTTCATCGGCCCGCCGCCGGAGGCGATCCGCGCGCTCGGCGACAAGACTGCGGCGCGCCGGATCGCGCGCGAGCTCGGGGTGCCGACCGTGCCGGGCACGTTCGAGCCCGTGTCGGGCGAGGCCGCCGTGCTCGCCGCCGCCCGCGGGATCGGCTATCCGCTCATGATCAAGGCCAGCATGGGCGGCGGCGGCAAGGGCATGCGCGCCGTCCACGCCGAGGGCGAGCTGGTGGCGGCGCTCGGGCTGGCGCAGAGCGAGGCGGCGTGGGCGTTCGGCGACGGCGCCGTGTACCTCGAGCGCCTCCTCGTGGAGCCGCGGCACATCGAGGTGCAGGTGGTCGCCGACACGCACGGCCACGTCGTCCATCTCGGCGAGCGCGAGTGCTCCATTCAGCGACGCCATCAGAAGGTCGTCGAGGAAGCGCCCTCGCCGGTCGTCGATCCGACGATACGCGCCCGGCTCGGCGAGGCCGCGTGCCGCATCGCGAAGGCCGCCGGCTACGTCAACGCGGGCACCGTGGAGTTCCTGGTGGACGCCGACGGGAGCTTCTACTTCCTCGAGATGAACACGCGGCTGCAGGTGGAGCATCCCGTGACCGAGATGGTCACCGGCATCGACCTCGTCCGCGAGCAGCTGCGGATCGCCGCTGGCGCGACGCTCGGCTTCGCGCAGGCGGACGTGAGCGTGCGCGGAGCCGCGATCGAGTGCCGGATCAACGCCGAGGATCCGTTCGGCGGCTGGATGCCCTCGCCGGGCAAGATCACCCGCCTGCGCGCCGCGACCGGGCCCTGGGTGCGCGACGATTCCGGGGCCTACGAGGGCTACACGGTGCCGCGCTACTACGACACCCTGCTCGCCAAGCTCATCGTGTGGGGCGCGGATCGCCCGGCGGCCATCCAGCGCATGGCGCGCGCGCTCTCCGAGTACAAGGTGGTCGGGATCCTCACGACGATCCCCGTGCTCGCGCAGATCGTAGCGCACGAAGACTTCCGCGCCGGCCGGCTCTCGACGGGCTTCCTTGACCGGGTCCTGCCGACGTTCGCCGCGGAGCGGGACCGTGCCCGATCCGTCGCCGTCATCGCTGCGGTGCTCGCCGAGTACGAGCGTCTGGGCCGCCGCACGATCGTCGAGGCGCCGCCGCCATCGCCGGACTCCTGGCGGACCGGCCGACACCCGGGGTGGCGGTCGTGAAGTTCGCGGTGACGGTCGGCGACACGACCGAGATGGTCGAGGTGAGCGGCGAGGCCGGACGCTACCGGCTCACGATCGGCTCCGAGGTCTGGGAGGTCGACGGGCGCCTGACCGCGCAAGGCATCTATTCGCTGCTGATCGGCGGCGCGTCGTACGTGGCCGATGTCTTCGACGAGGACGGCGCGTGCGTGGTCGACGTGGGCGCCGAGCGCTACGTCATCCACGTGGAGGAGCAGACCCGCTACATCATCCGCACGAAGGGCGGGGCCGGGGGCGGACAGGCGGCGCGGACGCTCGTGGCGCCGCTGCCCGGGCGCATCGTCAAGGTCGCGGTCAAGCCTGGCGACAAGGTCGAAAAGGGTGCCACATTGCTCGTGATCGAGGCGATGAAGATGGAGAACGAGTTCAAGGCGGGCGCCTCGGGCACGATCGCCGAGGTGCGGGTCGAGCCCGGTCAGGCGGTGAACGGCGGCGACGTGCTGATCGTGATCCGCTGACTCAGTGGTGGAGGATCTTCGACAGAAACTGCTGGGCGCGCTCCGAGCGCGGCGTCCGGAAGAAGTCCTCCTTCTTGTCGTCCTCCACGATCTGACCCTGGTCCATGAAGATCACCCGGTGCGCCACGCGGCTGGCAAAGCCCATCTCGTGGGTGACGACCATCATGGTCATGCCCTCGCGCGCCAGCTCGGTCATGACGTCGAGCACCTCGTTGATCATCTCCGGGTCGAGCGCCGAGGTCGGCTCGTCGAAGAGCATCGCCAGCGGATCCATCGCCAGCGCGCGCGCGATCGCGACCCGCTGCTGCTGACCGCCCGAGAGCTGCCCCGGGTACTTCGCCGCGTGCTGCGTGAGCCCGACGCGCTCGAGGAGCTTCATCGACCGGGCCGTGGCCTCGTCGCGCGAGCGCCCGAGGACGCGCACCTGGCCGAGGCTGATGTTGTCGACGACGCTCATGTGCGGAAACAGCTCGAAGTGCTGGAAGACCATGCCGATCTGGGCGCGCAGGCGCGTGAGGTTGGTCTTCGGATCGCCCACCGAGATGCCGTTGACCAGCACGTCGCCGCGCTGGAACGGCTCGAGCCCGTTGACCGTCTTGATCAAGGTGCTCTTGCCCGAGCCGGAGGGCCCGCACACGACGACGACCTCGCCCTTGTTCACGGCGGCCGAGCAGTCCTTCAGCACCTGCACCGGCCCGTACCACTTGCTGACGTCCTTCATCTCGATCATCGCCATGACGGCGCCCTCCCGGAGTCGCGCGCTACCGGCTCGGAACCGCCAGCCGGAGCTGGAGCTGCTTCACGAGGCTCGACACGCCGAAGCTGATCGCGAAATAGACCGCCGCGATCTCGCTGGGCGATCTTCGAGGCGGCGCCGAGGAAATCGGTGATCGAGAGCACGTAGACGAGCGAGGTGTCCTGGAACAGGATGATGGTCTGCGTCAGGAGCACCGGTAGCATGTTCCGGAACGCCTGCGGCAGCACGATCTGGCCCATGGTCTGCCAGTACGAGAGCCCGAGCGCGTAGCCGGCCCACATCTGACCGCGCGGGATCGACTGGATCCCGGCCCGCATGATCTCGCAGTAGTAGGCGGCCTCGAACATCATGAACGTGATCAGGGACGAGAGGAACGCGCCGACCTGGATCGGGCGCGTCGCGCCGAGCAGCCAGCCGCCGATCCAGGGCACCAGGAAGTAGAACCAGAAGATCACGAGCACAAGCGGCGTCGAGCGCATCACGTTCACGTACCCGCTGGCCGCGGTTGAGAGCGTGCGGTAGCTCGCCAGGCGCATCATCGCCAGCAACGTGCCGAAGACGATGCCGCCCGTCATCGCGAGCGCGGTGAGCGTGAGCGTGAATGTCATGCCCTCCCGGAACAGGTAGGGCGCGGTGCGCCGGATGACGTCCCAGTCGAAGCCCGTCAGCACCTCAGTGCCCCGCCTGCGGCATCGCCTGGCCGGGACCGATCAGCCCGGGGATCGCCACCCGCTTCTCGAGCCAGCGCATCCCGGCCACGACGATCAGGTTCAAGAACATGTAAATGAGCGTGGCGGCCGTGAACGCCTCGAACACCTGGAAGCTGAACTCCTGGATCGAGCGAGCGCTGGCCGTCAGCTCGACCAGGCCGATCGTCAGCGCCACGGCGCTGTTCTTGATGACGTTCAGGAACTCGGAGGTGAGGGGAGGCATCACGATGCGCAGCGCCATCGGCAGCAGCACGAAGCGGTACGTCTGGGGCAACGTGAGCCCGAGCGCGATGCCCGCCATGCGCTGACCGCGCGCGAGCGACTGGATGCCGGCGCGCGTCTGCTCGGCCACGCGCGCCGAGGTGTAGAGCCCCAAGCACAGGACCGCGGTGTAGAAGGCCGAGCGCGGCAGCTGCTTCAGCCAGACCCCGACCGACGCCGGCAGGAGCTCGGGGAACACGAAGAACCAGAGGAACATCTGGACGAGGAGCGGGACGTTGCGAAAGACCTCGACCCAGGCGTCGCCGAGGAGCCGTAGCCAGCGCACCGGCGTGGTCCGGACCACGCCGACGATAATGCCGAGGATGAGCGCGATCACCCATGCCGAGAGCGCAGTCGCCAGGGTCCAGCCGAGCCCGGCGATGAGCGTGTCGAGATAGGTGCCGCGCCCGTCCGGCGAGAGCTGCCAGAAGATGCCCCAGTTCCAGTTGTACTTCACTGGCGGCTCGGCTCACCGACGGGACGGGCGCGCAATTCGACTACTTGTAGTCGTTGGGATCGCCGGAGTCCGTGGGCTTGGCCACGACGTGCTTGAAGACCTCGCTCATCGGCACGTTGAGGTTGATGCCCTTGGGCGGCACGGGCTGCAGGAACCACTTGGCGTAGATCTTGGTGATCTCGCCGGACTTGTAGACCTTCGTCATCGCGTCGTCGACGACCTTCTTGAACGACGGATCGTCACGGCGCAGCATGATGCCGTAGGGCTCGACAGAGAGCGCGTCGGCGGAGATCGTCCATTCCGACGGGTTCTTCGAGCTGGCGACAAGGCTATAGAGCAGGATGTCGTCCATGAAGAAGGCTACGGCGCGCCCGGTCTCGACCATCAGAAACGCTTCGGCGTGGTCCTTCGCGGGCAGGATCGTCATGCCGAGGTTCTTCTGACCGTTGAGCTCGGTGATCTGCTTGATGTTGGTCGTGCCGGAGGTCGACACGACGGTCTTGCCCTTGAGGTCGTCCAGCTTCTTGAGGTTCGACGCCTTCTTGCTCACGAAGCGGTTCGCGGTCACGAAGTGCGTGATCGTGAAGGCGACCTGCTTCTGGCGCTCGAGATTGTTGGTGGTCGAGCCGCACTCGAGATCGACGGTGCCGTTGGCCATCAGAGGGATGCGTGTCGCCGAGGTGACCGGGTTCAGCTTCACCTGGAGGTTCGGCATCTTGAGCTCGGCCTTGACCGCATCGACGATCTTGCCGCACAGATCCATCGCGTAGCCGACCGCCTGCTGCTTGTCGTCGAAGTACGAGAACGGGATGGAGGCGTCGCGGTGCCCGAGCGTGATCGTGTTCGTGTCCTTGATCTTCTTCAGCGTGCCTTCCTGCGCGTCCGCCGGCCCGGCTGCCAGTAGCAGGGCGCTGAGGGTGACGAGCCCGACAGAAAGGATGCTTCTGACCTTGTCCATGTGTCGTATCTCCTCCAGCACGTGTTGTCCAGAATCCAGCGCCTCTCCAAGGCGTCCACTATAGACCATGTCCCGCCGTCTCGTGCCATCCGTGCGGCGGTCGGATCTTCAGGCGCACGCGCGAACGGGTACAATGGCCCGGCCAGACTCGCGCTCCAGGAGGAATCGCATGGCGCTGACGGCCGCCGCGTTCACCACCGCGCTTCTCGAGGAAGCGCGTCAGACGCATCCCTGGCTCCACCACCCGCTGTTCCACATGATCTGGGACGGCAAGCTCAGCCGCGCGCAGCTGCAGAGCGTGATCCGCCAGCAGGGCTGCTTCTTCCTCGACACGCTTCGCCACGCGGCGTGGAAAATCATCTTGGTCGGCGGCTACTCGCCGACGTACGAGGACCTCGAGCGCCAGCGCGCGCTGATTCCGCTCGTCGTCGAGGAAGGCGGCGAGGACACCGTCGGGGGTAAGACGACGGCGCACGCATTTCTCTTCATCCGGCTGGCCGAGGCGCTGGGGATCTCGCGCGACGAGCTCTTCGCCACCGAGTACCTGCCGACCACGATCATCGAGAAGAACGAGCTCTTCCTGCTGCAGCGATCGTCCACGATCGAGGCGCTCTGCGGTGGCAACATCGCCACCGAGTCGCTCAACGCGACCCACGTCCAGCGCATGGCCGACGCCATGGAGCGCCACTACGGCGTCGCGCGCGCGGCGCTCGACTTCTACCACGTGCACATGGAGGTGGAGGGCGACCACGCCGAGCGCGCCGTCCGCATCCTGTCCCAGCTCGCGACCAGCGATGAGGCGCAGGCCCGAGGCCGGCTCGCGATGCGCCGGGCGATCACCGCGCGGCGCATCTGCGCCGACGGCATGCTCGAAGCGTTCGTCGGCTCGACGCGTTAGGTCTCGTCCTAGACGACCTCGTCGAACATCTCGAGAATCTGCACGATGTAATACCGGGGCTGGCGGAGCGGCGGGACGCTGACCACGACGGGCCCCCCGCGTGAAATCGGCGGTATCGTAGCGGTGTGCTGGCGATCGATGAAATCGAGCGCGGCGCGCAGAGCTGTGGCCTCGTCGAGCGCCTTGTCGAGGCCCCAGCTATGGTCTGTCGTGCCGGATCCGGTCACCGGCTCCTTCGAGGAGCACAGCGGCTTTAGGCGCGGCCGGAGTCGATCCGGCCGGCGCGCTACTTGATCGCGCCGGCGGTTAAGCCGGAGACGTAGTAGTCGAGGAAGAAGACGTAGAGGATCACGATCGGGACCGACGCGAGGACCGCGCCGGCCATCAGCGAGCCCCAGTAGTAGATGTCGCCGCGGATCAGCTCGGTCGTCACGCCGACGCTCGCGGTGATCTGCTCGGACGAGGACGTGAACGTGAGCGCGTAGATGAACTCGTTCCAGGAGAGCGTGAAGGCGAAGAGCGCCGCGCAGACGAGGCCCGGCACCGCGATCGGCAGCACGATCCGCCAGAGCGCCTGGATACGCGTCGCGCCGTCGACCATCGCGCACTCTTCGACTTCCTTCGGCACGGTGCGGAAGTAGCCCATCAGGAGCCACGTGCAGAAGGGGACGAGGAACGTCGGGTAGGTGACCACGAGCGCCCACTTCGAGTCGCCGAGCCCGAGCCAGTTGACGACCTGCGCCAGCGGGAGGAACAGCAGGGACGTCGGCACCAGGTACGTGACGAAGATCCCGGTGCCGAGGCTCCCGACCGCGAAGAACTTCAGTCGCGCCAGCGCGTAGGCGGCGATCGTGCCGAGGACGAGCGAGATGAATGTGGCGAGCACCGTGACCAGGAGGCTGTTCTTCGTCCAGGTCAGGAATTCGGTCTCCCACAGGAGCTTGGCGTAGTGGTCGAAGGTCGGCCCTTGCTGGATCAAGAGCGGCACCGCGGTGCGATCGTAGAGCTCGCGGTTCTGCTTCAACGACGTCAACGTCATGTGATAGAAGGGGAACACCGCGAAGATGATGAACGGCAGCAGCCCCAGGTGCGCCAGCAGTCGGTTGGTGAGCTGGCGTCGATTCATCAGTACGCCTGCTTTCTGACGAAGCGGAGCTGAGCCCACACGACGATCATCAGCGCCGGGAAGAGGTAGAGCGAGATCGCGGCGCCCTCGCCGATCCGGCCGGTCTCGAGGCCGACCTGCCGCGCCAGGGTCGCGAAGAGGTGGGTCGAGTTCATCGGCCCGCCGTGAGTCAGGACGTAGACGATGTTGAATTCGCTGAAGGTGAAGATCGTGGAGAAGAGCACCACGATGCCGAGCACCCCCTTGAGCAAGGGCAAGGTGACGTACCAGAAGCGCGCGATCGGCCCGGCGCCGTCGGCCTCGGCCGCCTCGTAGAGCTCCTTCGGGATCGCGACGAGCCCCGCCAGCAAGGTGATCGCGAAGAACGGCAGGCCGCGCCAGATGTTGACGACGACGACCGCCGTCATCGCGTAGTACTTCTGGCCGAGCCAGTTCGGCCCCGGCGGGTCCATGATGCCGAGGGCCAGCCCGGTCCAGTTCACGACGCTGTAGAGCGAGTTGAACATCCATGACCAGCCGAGTGTGGACAGGGCGGTCGGGATCACCCAGGGTAGCAGGACGGCCCCACGAATCATCCGCTTGAACCAGAGCTGCTGGTTCAGCAGCAGTGCGAGGGCGATCCCCAGCACGACCTTGGCGCCGACGGCCGCTCCGCAGAAGACGAACGCGTTCTGGAACGTTTGCCGGAACGCGTCGCTCTCCCAGAGCCTGACGAAGTTACGGATGCCGATGAAGCTGCTCGGTCTCCCGATGAAGGCGTTCGAGACCGAAAAATACAGCGCCATGAAGAACGGATACGCGACCAGGAGCAGGAGCAGAACCAGGGCGGGGCTCACGAAGATCGGGCCGAGCCAGCTCTCGCGATCGAGCAGCTCGCTCATCCGCGATCTGAGCGACGGGCGCGCCCTCGCCGTGACGACGCCTACGCTGCCAATCGCCATGTCAGCTCACCCCGCAATGATCTTCTTCATCTCGCCTTCGGCCCATGCCATCGCATCCTTCGTGGATGTCCCGGTCACCGCCTTGGCGAGCATGATCGGCAGGATGAACGAGTTGGTGATCAGCTGCACCTTGTCGCTCGGCGGCGCCGGCCAGCCGTAGGCGTGATACTGAACGCCTTCCGATTTGAGCGCCGCGTACTTGGCATCGGTCTTCAGCACCGGATGGTCCTGCAGCTTGTCGTACGCCGGCAGGTTGAACGCGTCGCCGGACATGATGTACTCGTTGTACGTCTCGGGGCGCCCCAGCAGGTAGCGGATGAACTCCTTGGCCGGCTCGGCGTTCTTCGAGAACTTCCAGATGCCGATGTGGCGCGGCGCGTCCGTCTCGTGGCGACCGTTGGGCCCGCCCGGTGTCCGGTGGTGGTTGATGGTGTCGGCGGTCGGCAGCTTCATCTGCTTCGCGACGATGTAAGCGCTGACCGGGTTGTGATCGACTGGTTGTTGCTTGCGTTGTCCCAGGAGAGGACCTCCGGCTCCATGCAGTCGCGGAACATCTTCCGGTACCACTCGATCAGCTCCGCGGTCTGCGGGCTGTTGATCCGGACCGTCTTGCCGTCCTTGTCGACTTCGATGCCCCCCAGCGACCAGAGAATCGGCCCCGCCGTCGAGATCGAGTCGAGGTTCTGGTTGATGGGGATCCCGACGGGGTGCCCCATCTTCTTCAGCTCCTTGCCGGCGACGTAGAGGTCCTCCCACGTCTCGGGAATCTTGAGGCTCGCCTTCTTGAAGAGATCTTCGCGGTAGGTCGCCACGAACATCGCGTGATACTGCGGCACGGCCCGCCACGTGCCCTTGACCCTGGCGGTTTCCTGCGCCGAGGAAATCGCCTTGCCGTACTTCTTCTCCAGATCGGCGACGATGTCGCTGACATCGATCAGCTGCGGCTCGTAGAGCCAGGGGAAGTGCATCCGCATCTCGACCAGGTCGTGGCCTGCCTGCGTCTGGACCTCGGAGGCGTACTTCGCCGGCTGCTGCTCGGCATTGATGTGGTCGATCTTGATCTTGATGCCCGTGTCCTTCGTGAAGCGCTGACCGATCTCGGCGAGCTTCTTGTCCGAGGCCGGCGCGAAGTTGTTCCAGCAGAGGTACGAGATCTCCCGCTGCTGCCCGCGCACGGGCGGGATACCGGTCGCGAGGACTCCCGCGAGACCCGCCCCGGTCGTGGTCGTCAGGAAGTGCCGTCGGGTCAGTGAGGACATGCGTTCTCCTATTGGTCGCACGTGGTTACCACAGCGCCATGTGGCTCGTCATCTTACCCCAACTGACATCCCGGGGGTCTACGCCTCCCGCGACGTCCAGCTCTTGTAGCGCTCCCGCAGCACCTTCTTGTCGAACTTGCCGACGCTCGTCTTGGGCACGGCGTCGATGATCTCGACCCCATCGGGCAGCGCCCACCGCGCCAGCTGCGGGCGCAGGAAGTCGATGATCTCGCCCGGCTCGAGCGCGCTGCCCGGCTTGGGCACCACGCACGCCAGCGATCGCTCGACCCACTTCGGGTGCGGCACCGCGATGACCGCCGCCTCCAGGACTTTCGGGTGGCTCATGATCAGATTCTCGACGTCGACGCTCGACACCCATTCGCCGCCGGACTTGATCAGGTCCTTGGTCCGGTCGGTGATCTGCACGTAGCCGTCGGCGTCGATCGTGGCGACGTCGCCGGTGCGGAACCATCCGTCGGCGGTGAAGCGATCGGCGAAGAAGTGCGTCAAGGTGAGCGGATAGTTCATCATCAGGTTGTCGAAGCGCGCGGTCATTCGGATCGCCCTCCTGGAGCGACCTCTCCCAGATCCTCCGACGTGGCGCAGCGGAAGCCGACGAAGTGGTGGCCGGCCGCCGCGCCGCGGCGGTCGTAGGAGCGCCGCCGGGTCAGGCCGAGCGAGTCGGCCGGGTCGTCGTGGCGCGCGCCGCGAACGACCACGCGCCCGCTCGCGCCCGTGTACGGCTCCCGGTCGCCGTCGGTCCTATAAGGATAGGGGCGGAGGACGGTGAGCGTCCACTCGCGCAGGCGGTCGTCGCCGCGGGCGGCCTTCTCCCACTCCGCCTCCGTCGGCAGGCGCCGCCCCTTCCAGGCGCAGTAGTCGCGCGCGCCGAACCAGGAGACTTCCACCACCGGGTGGCGCTCGAACCCCGGATCGGCGACCCACCGGCCTGGAGCTCGGTGGATGCGGACGTCCGCGTCGTCCTCGTCGTAGCGTCGCTCGCTGCCGGGCGGCCGGAGGCCGGCCGCGTTCAGGAAGTGGGCGAACTCGGCGTTGGTGACCTTGTGGCGCTCGATCCAGAAGTCGCGTACGTAGACCCGGTGCAGAGGCGCTTCGTCCGCCGGGCCGTTGTCTCGCCCCATCCAGAAGGCTCCGGCCTGCACCAGCATGATGCCGTCTGCCGCGGCCGCCGCCGGGAGCGCCGCCAGGACGGCGGCCGCCAGGATCGCGCCAGAGCGCCTCACGAGGATCATGGTATCGTGAGTGCGGCATGCGCTCCCGCTGGAACGACGCCGAGGCGAGCCAGCTCCACGGCCTCGATCTTCTCGTCTACGCCTCGCGCCTCGTCGGCGCCGAAAGCTCGCTCGTCATCTGGGGCGGCGGCAACACCTCGATCAAGACTCGCGAGCGCGACCACCGCGGCCGGGAGATTTCCGTGCTCCGCGTCAAGGGAAGCGGCTCCGACCTCAAATCGGTCCAGCGCAAGGACTTCCCGGGCGTGCGGATGGACGACATCACGGCGCTCCTGGACCGGACTGAGATGAGCGACGAGGAGATGGTGAGCTATCTCGCCCACGCGCTGCAGGAGCCGGGGGGCGTGCGCCCGTCGATCGAGACCCTGCTGCACGGGTTTCTCAGCGCGCCGGCGATCGTCCACACCCACGCGGATGCCGTCGTCTCGCTGACGAACAACGACCGCGCCCACGACGTGCTCCAGGCCGTCTACGGCAAGGACGTCATCGCGCTCGGGTATCGCCGGCCCGGGTTCAAGATCTCGCGCGACGTGGCCGACGCGATCGCCGAGCGGCCCGAGGCCAAGGCGCTCCTGCTCGAGCGGCACGGCACGATCACCTGGGGGGTGACCGTCCGCGAGGCGTACGAGGCGACGATCGAGCTGATCAGCCGCGCCGAAGAGGCGATCGCCGAGCGAAAGAAGGGCCGACGCGTGTTCGGCGGCGCGCGCGTGCCGGTGCTCGAGCCGGCGGCGCGGCGCCGGACGGCGCTGGCGCTCGCGCCGCGGCTGCGCGGGGTGCTGAGCCGCAGCCGGCGCGTCCTGGTCGGGTTCGACGACTCGCCCGACGTCGCCGAGTTCGTGTCGTCGGTCGATGCGGCGCGCGTCTCGCAGGTCGGCCCAGCGACCCCCGATCACACGATCTACGCCAAGCGGCTTCCGTGCTACGTCGAGGCGACCGGCGGCGAGGGGGCCGAGGCGCTGTTCGTGGCGATCGAGCGGTCGATCGAGGGCTTCGTCGCGGACTACACCCGTTATGTCGAGGACCATCGGTTCGAGGGCGCTCAGCTGCTCGACCCGCTCCCACGGGTCGTGCTCGTGCCCGGGCTCGGCATGTTCACGGCCGGCAAGGACCGTCGGACCGCGGGCATCGTCGACGACATCTACCGCCACACGATCGGCGTGCTCGGCAACGCCGAAGCGTTCGGGCGGTACGTCTCGCTTTCGGCGAAGGACGCCTTCGACGTCGAGTACTGGCCACTCGAGCTCTACAAGCTCACCTTGGCGCCGCCCGAGAAGGAGCTGGCGCGGCGGATCGCCCTGGTCACGGGCGGGGGCTCCGGCATCGGGCGCGCCGTCGCGAAGAAGCTCGCCGCCGAAGGCGCCCATGTGGTGATCGGCGACCTCGACGGCGCGACGGCCCGGCGGACCGCCGACGAGATCGTCGCGGCAGTGGGCGCCGGGCGGGCACTCGGGCTCGAGATGGACGTCACGCAGGAGGCGTCGGTGCGGGCGGCGTTCGAGGAGACCGTGCTCGCCTACGGCGGCCTCGACATCCTCGTGTCGAACGCGGGCATCGCGCATTCGGCCCCGGTGGTGCGCCTCGAGCTCGCCGACTGGGAGCGCTCGTTCGCGGTGAACTCCACCGGCCACTTCATCGTCGCCCGCGAGGCGATGCGGCTCTTGATCGCCCAGGGGCTCGGCGGCGCGCTCGTCTTCGTCGCGACCAAGAACGTGATGTCGCCGGGCAAGGACTTCGCGGCGTACTCCGCGGCGAAGGCGGCCGAGGCCCAGCTCGCCAAGGTGCTGGCGCTGGAGGGCGCGCCGCACGGGATCCGCTCGAACATCGTGAACCCCGACGCCGTGTTCCAGGACTCGAAGCTCTGGTCGGACGAGATCCGGCGCGAGCGCGCCGCGGCGCAGGGGATCACGGTCGACCGCCTCGAGGACTTCTATCGAACGCGCAACCTGCTCGGCGTCGGCATCCTGCCCGAGGACGTCGCCGAGGCCGTGCTCTTTCTGGCGTCGGACCGCTCCGCCAAGACGACCGGCTGCTCGGTGGCGGTCGACGGCGGCGTGCGGGACGCGTTCCCGAGGTGATCCGGTGATCGGCTTCGGCGCCCAGCTCTCGCTCCATCCGCCCGCCGAGCAGTTCGAGCTCGTCCAGCGCGTCGAGGCCGTCGGCTACGACTCCGTGTGGACCGGCGACCACATGTCGTTCCACAACCCGATCCACGAATCGATCACCCTGCTCGCGTCCTACGCGCCCATCACGCGCCGGATCAAGCTCGGCGTGGGTGTCTACCTCCTGGCACTCCGCGCGCCGGCGGTGGCGGCCAAGCAGACCGCGACGCTCGACGTGCTGTCGGACGGTCGGCTGATCTTCGGCGTCGGCGTCGGCGGCGAGAACCCGAAGGAGTTCGAGCTCTGCGGCGTCCCGCACAAGGAGCGCGGCGCCAGGGTGAACGAGGGTATCGACGTGGTGCGCACGCTCTGGCGCGACACGCCGGCCAGCGTCCATGGGCGCTTCACGCGCTTCGACTCGGTGTCGATCGACCCCAAGCCCGTGCAGCAGCTTCCACCGATCTGGATCGGCGGCCGCTCCGACGCGGCGCTGGCCCGCGCGGGCCGTCAGGGCGACGGGTGGATGTCGTACGTCGTGCAGGCCGACCGCTACGCGCAGAGCCTCGACAAGATCCGCGCCGCGGCGGCGAAGGCCGGGCGATCGCTGGACACGTTCACGGCGGCCCACCTGGTCTTCATCACGATCGGCCGCGATTTCGAGGCCGCGAAGCGCGCGTGGGTGAGCGTGCTCAGCCGCCGCTACGCGCAGGACTTCGAGCCGCTCGCCAAGCGCTACGGCATCATCGGGACACCCGAGCAGTGCGCCGAGCAGCTCGAGCGGTTCCGCGCCGCCGGCTGTACCTACTTCGTCATGAGCGCGATCGGCGACCCGCGCGACGAGCGCGCCCAGCTCGAGACGATCGCCGCCGAGATCATCCCGCGATTCAGGTCGCGCTGACCGTGAGGGGAGGGGCGCCATGGCCGATCTGACCGGCGGACAGCTGGTCGCCCGCACCCTGAAACAGGCCGGAGTGGGCCACGTGTTCACCCTGTGTCTCGATGGCCATCTGACCGCCGCGTGAAGATCACGTTTCTGTGTCCGCATCTCCGCATCGCCGGCGGAGTGCGCGCGATCCTCACGTACGCGGACCGCCTCACGGCCGCGGGCCACGAAGTCGCCGTCGTGGTGCCGGCCAAGAATCGCGCCCGGGCCTTCTGGAGGTCCGTGACCGGCGCGCGCCCAGAGTGGATCCCGGGCTTCCGCGCGCGCGTCGTCTGGGTGGACCGATGGCGGCCGAGCGCCTTACCGGACGGCGACGTGCTCGTCGCGACCGCCTGGCAGTCGGCGGCCGTCGTCGCCGACGCGCCGGCGCGGTGCGGGCGGAAGTTCTACTTCGTGCAACACTACGAGAGCCTCTATCATGGCCGGGCGGCGACGGTCGACGCGACGTATCGCCTGCCGCTCAGGAAGATCGTGATCTCGACGTGGCTCCGCGACGTCATGCGCGAGCGCTTCGCCAGCGAGGCGGAGGTCCTGGTCACGCCCGTCGATCCGGCCCTCTTCCACGCCGTGCCCGTCACGATCGCCACCCCGCGCCCGCGCGTGCTGATGCTGCATCACGACTACGCCTGGAAAGGGACGGCCGACGGCTTCGAGACGGTGGCGCGCGTCAAGCCGAGTGTCCCCGGTCTTCACCTCGTGGGGTTCGGCGTCAGCGCGCCGCGCGGGCGCGCCGGCTACGACGAGTTCCACGCCGACCTTCCTCAAGACAGACTGGCGGCGCTCTACAGCGGCTGCGAGATCTATCTGTGCCCCTCGTGGGACGAGGGCCTCGGCATGCCGCCGATGGAAGCGATGGCCTGCGGCGCCGCCCTCGTGACGTACGACAACGGCGGCTGCCGCGACTACGCCCACGACGGCGAGACGGCGCTCGTCGCGCGGCGGCGTGACGTGAGCGATCTCGCGGCCAAGCTCGAGCGCCTGGCCGCCGACGGCGCTCTGCGAGCGCGCATCGCCGCGGCGGGCTCGGCGTTCGTCCGGAACACGTTCGAGTGGGGGCGCGCGGTCCGGCGCATGGAGGCGATCTTCCGTTGACGGTCGCGCTGCCGACGGTCGACGCTCCGTGCGCGGTCTGCGGCGACAGCGGCGCCGACCCGGTGTGGGCGACGCCGGACCGGGCCTTCGCGGTCCCCGGCCACTACACCGTGGTCCGCTGCCGCGGCTGCGGCTTTCTCTACCAGCGCCCGCGCGTGCGCGACGAGCACCTGGCCGCGTGCTATCCCGACCACTACCCGCGGCATCAGGAGCCGTCGCCGCGGATGCCGATCAAGGGATCATCGGGCCGCCGGCGCGCCGCGCGCTGGGCCCTCGCCAGCGGTCTCGGCTACGAGGCGTTGCGCGCCGCGCGCGTCTCGCTCCTGACGAGGCTACGGGGACGGCGAATGCTTCGCCGGATCAGGTGGAGCTGCCCCCCGTGGATCGGCGCGGGCCGCTACCTCGACGTCGGCTGCGGCTCCGGCGCCGCGCTGGGAGTCGCGGCGGCGCTCGGCTGGCGGGTCGCCGGCATCGAGATGGACGATGCCGCGGCCGCGCTGGCGCGACACTTCACCGACGAGCTGCACGTCGGCGACGTCCTCACGGCGCCGTTCGCGCCGGGCCGCTTCGACGTGGTGACGGCGTTCCACGTCCTCGAGCACGTGCCGGACCCGATCGCGGTTGCGCGGCGCATGCTCGACTGGCTGGCCCCGGGCGGGCTCCTGATCGTGGAGGTCCCGAACGCGGGCGGGCTCGGCGCGAGGCTCTTCGGAGGGGCCTGGGCCGGGCTCGAGCTCCCGAGGCATCTTTCGCACTTCACGCCCGCGACGCTCGAGACGGTGATCGCGAAGGCGGGCGGGACGGTCATCTGGACCTGGCACCAGGCGAAGCCGCGCACGTACCTCTGGAGCCTGTCGGCGTGGCTGCGCGACCGGGGCTGGAACGCGCTCGCTCGATCGACGGAGGTCCGACTGGTCTACGGCGTGCTGAAGCTGGGGCTGGAGGTGCTGGTGCCGCTCGCGCGGCGCGCGCGGAGCGGCGAGGCGATCAGGATCGGCGCCGTCCGGAATCGCCCGGCGTGACGTAGGTCGAAGGAGACTCGAGCCGGGTGGCGAGATTCTCGAGCTCCCGCTCGAGGTCGGCCAGGCGCTTGGCGAGCCGGTCGCGCTCCTCGCGCAGCGACTGGGTCGCCGACTGGATGTGCGCCGCGAGGCGCCGGTCCCGGTCCGCCCGATGCCGCGTCCGTTCGTCCATGGCCGGTTGAAGGGAGCAAGAGCAGTGCCGGGTGCCGACGCCTTGCCGGCCGCGAGCTTCCGAGTCGGAAGCCGTGCACTGTGACACGTGCGGCGGCCCGCGATCGGTCAAGCTGACACGCCGAAAATCGACCGGAAGCCGCGTGCTAGAATCGGTCGCGATGCCGATCTACGAGTACGAATGTCACGGATGCCGCAGGCGGGTGAGTCTCCTCGTGCTTCGCCCCTCGGCGGCGGAGCCACCATCCTGTCCGCGGTGCGGAAGTCAGGCGCTCTCCCGCTTGATGTCGCGCTTCGCGACGGTGAAGTCGGAAGACGCCCGGCTCGACGCCCTCGCCGATTCCTCGAGCCTGGGCGACCTCGACGAGAACGATCCGTCGAGCGTCGCTCGCTTTATGAAGAAGATGGGCCGCGAGTTCGGAGACGATCTCGGCGACGACTTCGAATCCGCCATGGACGAAGCGATGGCGGAAGGCGAGGGCGGCGCCGGGGAAGGCGAGAGCGAATCTCCGGGCGCCGCGGACGCATCTTCCGATGAGTAAGCCTTGACGATGTGATGAAAGTCTCGATCCGTGACCGGCTGGAGGCGGTGGGGGCTTCCGCGTGGGACGGGCTCGTCGCGGCCTCCCGCCTGCGGTCACCCTTTCTTTCCTGGGCCTGGCAATACGAGTGGGTACGGACGTTCGCGGCCGATCGCCGGCTCGAGATCCGGTGCGTCGAGGATGGCGCCGGAAGTCTGATATCGATCCTGCCGCTCTACGAATCGGCGCCCGGCGCGCTGCAGTTGATCGGCGGCGCCGACGTTTCCGACTATCTCGATCTGATTTCGCTCCAAGGGCGCGAGGAAGAGGCGTGGATGGCCCTGCTCCAGTCCCGGACGGCCGAGCACGTCGAGTGGGAGCTGCACACCGTGCCCGAGATGTCCCCCACCGTCGCCGCGCTGCCGCCGCTCGCTGCGGCGTGCGGCCTGACCGTGTCGGCCACGGTGGAGGAACGATGTCCCGTACTCGCGTTGCCATCCTCCTGGGAGACCTACCTCGCCCGCCTGTCCGGAAAACACCGCCACGAGCTCCAGCGAAAGATGCGACGTCTCGAACGCGACGCGCCCGACGCCCACGTATCGTTCGTGAGCGCGCCGGCCGACATCGCCGCGCGGCTCGGCGACTTTCTCCGGCTCCACCGAAGCTCGCGGGCGGGCAAAGCGCGGGTCATGGACGAGCAGATGGAGCGGTTCTTCCGCGCCGCGCTCGCGGCGTTCGCCGAGCGCGAGGCTGCCCGGCTCTGGTTTCTCGACACGGCGTCGGGTCCGATCGCGGCCTTCGTCACGATCGAATGGGACGGCACGGTCGGGCTCTACAACTCGGGTTTCGCGCCCGAGCGGGCCGCTCTCTCGCCGGGTGTGGTCCTGCTGGCGCAGCTGATCCGGGACGCGATCGGGCGCGGGCGGCGGAGATTCGACTTCCTCAGGGGCGAGGAGCGGTACAAGTACGAGTTCGAGCCCGTCCCCGAGGCCGTCTACCAGGTGAGGATCCGGTGAACCTCCACGTCGCGATGCTGAGCGTCCACACGTGCCCCCTTGCCGCGCTGGGCGGCAAGGAGACCGGCGGCATGAACGTGTACGTCCGCGAGGTCTCCCGCGAGCTCGGGCGCATGGGCGTGTCGGTCGACGTCTTCACGCGCTCGCAGAACCCGACGATCCCCCGCGTCGTGTCCCTCGGCGAGCGCGCCCGCGTGATCCACCTGCCGGCGGGGGACGAGGCGCCGATGGCCCGGGTGCGGGTCCACGCCCACCTCGACGAATTCGTCGACGGGGTCGAGGCGTGGCGCATCGCCCGATCGATCGAGTACGACCTGATCCACGCCCACTACTGGCTCTCCGGGGTCGCGGCCATGAGGCTGAAGGCGCGCTGGTCGGTGCCGGTCATGCAGATGTTCCACACCTTGGGCCGCTTGAAGAACCGGGTCGCGCGGAGCGCCGCGGAGCGGGAGCCCGCGATCCGGCTGCACGAGGAGGCACGCATCGTCGGCGCCTCGGACCGCATCGTGGCCGCCAACGTGGTCGAGCGCGCCGAGCTGCTGCGCGACTACGGCGCCTCCCCGTCGCGCATCGCGACGATCCCGTGCGGCGTCGACACCGACCTGTTCGCGCCGGGCGATCGCGCGGAGGCGCGCGCACGGCTCGGCCTCGACGAGCGCCCGGTGCTGCTCTGGGTCGGCCGCGTCGCGCCGATCAAGGGACTGGATACCTTGCTCGACGCGGTCGCGAGGCTCTCGTCGACCGACCGGGCGGCGCGCCTGCTGATCGTCGGTGGCGATGTCGACGAGCCGATGAGCGAGCACGAGGTCTCGCTGCGCCGGCGTATCGATCGGCTCGGGCTTGGCGGCGCGGTCTGCTTCGTCGGACCCCAGCCGCAGAGCGTCCTGCCCCTCTACTACTCGGCGGCGGACGTGACGGTGCTGCCCTCGTACTACGAGTCGTTCGGCATGGTCGCCCTCGAGGCGATGGCATGCGGGAGCCCAGTCATCGCCTCTCGGGTCGGCGGGCTGGTCACCACGGTGCGCGACGGAGTCACCGGCTTCCTGATTTCGGAAGGCGACGTCGACGCGCTGGCCGAGCGGATCGGCGCCTTGCTCGACGATCCCGACCTGCGCTGGCGCGTGGGTCGCGAGGGCGTGCGCTGGGCGGCGCAGCACCGCTGGGCCTGCGTGGCCGAGGCGGTCTGCCGGGAGTATGCCTCGCTCGAGTCGCGCGCCGGCGAGCACCTGGCCGCGGCCCGCTGCCGGGAAGACTGACCCGAAGACCGCTCCCGCACCCGCACCCGTCGGTCAGAGGTGCTACACTGCGGCCGCGGTGGGCACCCTCCTCGAGGTGAAAAACCTCAAGACGCACTTCGTGACGCGCAGCGGCGTCGTGCGCGCGGTCGACGACGTCTCCTGGGACGTGAGCGAGAGCGAGACCGTGGCGCTCGTGGGCGAGTCGGGCTGCGGCAAGAGCGTCAGCGCGCTCAGCATCATGCGCCTCGTCGCCGGGCCCGCCGGCCGGATCGTCGGCGGTCAGATCCGCTTCAAGGGCCGCGACCTCTTGCGGCTCTCCGAAGAAGAGATGCGCCACGTGCGGGGGCGCGAGATCGGCATGATCTTCCAGGAGCCGATGACCTCGCTCAACCCCGTGCTGACGATCGGGCGCCAGCTCACCGAGGGGCTCGAGATCCACCTCGGGCTGGCGCCGGCCGAGGCGCGCCGGCGCGCGACGGAGCTGCTCGGCATGGTCGGCATCCCCGATCCGGAGCGGCGTCTGAGGCAGTACCCGCACCAGTTCAGCGGCGGGATGCGCCAGCGCATGATGATCGCGATGGCGCTCTCGTGCAGTCCCTCGCTGATCCTCGCCGACGAGCCGACGACCGCGCTCGATGTGACGATCCAGGCCCAGATCCTCGAGCTCATGAAGGATCTCTCGCGGCGCTTCGGCGTGGCGATGCTGATCATCACGCACAACCTCGGCGTCGTCGCCCGCTACGCCGACCGCGTGAACGTCATGTACGCCGGACGGATCATCGAGCGCGGCACGGCCCGCGAGCTCTACGCCAATCCCCGGCACCCCTATACGCTCGGTCTCCTGCGATCGGTCCCGCGCCTGGACGAGCCGCGGCGCGCGCGGCTGGACCCGATCGAGGGCCAGCCGCCCGACCTCATGCGTCTGCCGGCCGGGTGCGCCTTCACTCCTCGCTGCGGCTTCAGCGTCGAGCGGTGCCGCGTCGAGGCGCCGCCGCTGTGCGAGGTGAACGCCGGCGGTCACGTGAGCGCGTGCTGGGAGGCCGACAACCTCGACCGGGCACGGACGGCGTCGCGGACGTGAGCGACGGCGCCCCGCTCCTCCAGGTCAAGAATCTGGTGAAGCACTTCCACCTCGGCGGCGGACTGTTCGGGGGCCGGGCCGGCCTCGTCCGGGCCGTCGACGGCGTGAGCTTCGAGATCCGCCGCGGCGAGACGCTCGGGCTCGTCGGCGAGTCCGGGTGCGGCAAAACGACGACCGGCCGGTGCATCCTGCAGCTCGAGCGGCCGACCAGCGGCCAGGTCCTGTTCGAGGGACGCGACCTCGCGACGCTCGACGAGGACGCGCTGCGGCCGATCCGGCGCAAGATGCAGGTGATCTTCCAGGACCCGTACAGCTCGCTCAATCCTCGGATGACCGTCGGCCAGATCATCGCCGAGCCGCTGGCCGTGCACGGGATTGTCGCCGACCGCGCCGAGCGCGCCAGGCGCGTGCGCGAGCTCCTGTCCCACGTGGGCCTGCTGCCGCAGCACGTGCACCGCTACCCGCACCAGCTCTCGGGCGGCCAGCGCCAGCGCGTCGGCATCGCCCGGGCGCTGGCCGTCGAGCCATCGCTCATCGTCTGCGACGAGCCGGTGTCGGCGCTGGACGTGTCGATCCAGGCGCAGATCATCAACCTCCTCGAGGATCTCCAGGCCCAGTTCGGGCTCACGTACCTCTTCGTCGCACACGATCTCTCGGTCGTGCGCCACATCTCGGACCGCGTCGCCGTCATGTACCTCGGCAAGATCGTCGAGATCACCGATCGAAAGTCGCTCTACGATTCGCCGCTGCACCCGTACACGAAGGCGCTGCTCTCCGCGGTGCCGATCCCCGATCCGGCGCTCGAAGCCCGACGCGAGCGGGTGGTGCTCGGCGGCGAGGTCCCGAGTCCGCTGAGCCCGCCGCCGGGCTGCGTCTTCCATCCCCGCTGCCCGGTCGCGATCGACCGGTGCCGGGGCGAGGTGCCAGACCTGAGGGAGATCAGACCGGCGCATCGGGCGGCGTGCCTGCTCGCTTGACTCGAGGCTGTCCCGTGCTCGATGCTGAAACCGCGCCTGCTCGGCGCGAGTTATCTAGCGAGACTTCCAGAGGAGAGAACTCGATGCGACGCAACCTATATAGCCTCATAGTCGCGATCGTCGCCGCGGCGCTGGCAGTCCCGGCCGCGGCTCAGGACAAACCCCGATACGGTGGAGAGCTCGTCTTCGCGGTGCCGTCCGAGCCCCCGTCCTACGACGCCCACCGCGAGGAAACCTTCGGCGTCATCCATCCGATGGCCCCCCACTACAACACGCTCCTTCGGCCGGATCCGACGGACAAGCTCGCGACCAAGATCGTCGGAGACCTCGCCGAGTCATGGACGATCTCCAAGGACGGGCGAACCTACACGATCAAGCTCCGCCACGGCGTGAAGTTCCACGACGGTGGCGAGATGACGTCCAAGGACGTCAAGGCCAGCTACGACAAGATCATCTTCCCGCCCGCCGGGGTGGCGTCCGACCGCAAGGGCGAGTACCTCGACGTCGAAGCCGTCCAGGCGCCCGACCCCTACACGGTGGTCTTCCGGCTCAAGTGGCCGTCGGGCTCCTTCCTCATGTCGCTGGCCTCGCCGTGGAACTGGATCTACAAGGCCGACATCCTGGCGAAGGACGTGCGCTGGTACGAAACCCACGTGATGGGGAC
>QHTE01000027.1 GCA_003220685.1 Candidatus Rokuibacteriota bacterium | reverse complement strand
CGGGGTGGACGGACCTCTGGTGTGCGAGCTGTTCCGCCAGGAGCATCGCTCGGTAGCTATGTCCGGCAGGGATAAGCGCTGAAGGCATCTAAGCGCGAAACCCGCCTGAAGATGAGACCTCCCAGGGCGTAAGCCCTCTGAAGGGCCCTCGCAGATTACGAGGTTGATAGGCCGGAGGTGTAAGCGCCGTGAGGCGTTCAGCTGACCGGTACTAATCGCCCGTGCGGCTTGACCACGGTTTTTTCTCGGCATCGCCGAGAAGTGTCAGAGCAGCGTCTGCCTACGCTCGAGAGTCTCGGTGTTCGGCGCGTCGGTGCCGCATGACCGACGCGAGAGCTCGATTCCCGGTGGCGATGCCGGAGGGGCCACACCCGTTCCCATCCCGAACACGGAAGTTAAGCCCTCCAGGGCCGATGGTACTGTGCTGGCAACGGTACGGGAGAGTAGGTCGCTGCCGGGTTAATTCAATGAAGGGGGCTCGTCGAGCCCCTTTCAGTTTTTTGGCGCTCGGGCTTTCCAGCTCGTCGGGCCGCTCAGTGCGCGAACGCGGTGATCAGGGCGAAGCCGAATCCGACGACCGTGGCGACGATGGCGGCGCTTGCGAGCAGCCAGTCGACCGTCGTCTCGGCGCGGCGCTCGGCCAGAGACAGAGCCAGCCCCGATGCGAAGCCTCCGACGAAGCCGCCGGCGTGCGCGAGATTGTTCACGCCCGCCATGAAGAAGCCCGCGATGAAGAGAACCAGCGCCCACTGACCGTACTGTTGCAGCTGTAGCCGGCCGAATGTGCCGCCGCGTCTTCGACCGTATGCGACGAGGGCTCCGAGGAGTCCAAAAATGGAGCCCGAGGCCCCGACGGTGAAGGGAACGTCGAAGGCGTTCGAGACCACGAAGCCGGCCGCACCCGACACGGTGAAGATGACGACCAGCCGCGCCGGCCCGTAGCAGCCCTCGACCTCGGGTCCGAGCTGTCGGATCCAGAGGATATTGAAGATGATGTGCAGGAGACCGCCGTGCAGGTAGATCGCGGTGAGTATCGTCCACCAGTGCCCAGCCTGCCACGGGATGGCGCCCCCGGCGCCGAATGCCCACAGCGCGCGGTTGCTCGGCGCGAACACGTCGAAGATGCCGCGTGGCCGAAGGGCGGACGCGGGATCGAACACGAGCGTGGCGATGTAGAGCGCGACGCACGCCAGCGTGACCGCGTTGGTGAAGTCCCACGAGCGAAAGACCTGTCTGAGCGGGCCGGCGAATCCCCACATGCCCGGATTGCGGCGGCCGCAGACGAGGCACACGGGCGCGGCGGCGTGCGTCAGCCGTCCGCACGACGGGCAGAGAATCGACCCGGATGTCTTACGGAACATTGTCGTCCTCGTGCGCCGGCACCCGGTAGCCCTCGTCGTGCCACACGTCGAGGTCGACGAGGCGGCAGGTGATGGAGCAGAACGGTCGGTGCGCGTTCCCCTCCCACGGCGCCGGGGCGCCGGCTGGCGACGGACGCGTCGTCCGTCCTGGCTCGAATCGTACGAGGGCCCGCAAAGCGTGTCAACTCGGGCACTTGGCGGTCGCGCGGGGAACAGTTTTCGTTGACACCAATCGACGGCGTCGCGTAGAGTTGCGGAGATCTCTCCACCGAAGGAGCCCACCGCATGAATCGTACGCAATCAGCGATCGCCCGCTCGGCCCTCTCGATCGCCCTCGTGCTGCTGCTCGTCCTGACGTTGGGGGCTCTCGCGGCCGCGCCCGACGCCCTGGCCGCGGCGCCGACGCAAGGCCAGCACGCGGGCGGTGGCGAGGCGAGTCTCATCGTTCCCGACCTCGGGCAGGTCCCGGTCGGCGGGATGAACGGCCGTAACCTCTTGTTGTTCGGGCTCGTCGTCTGCGCGCTCGGGCTCCTGTTCGGGATCGTGATCTTCAAGCAGCTGCAGGGTCTCCCGGTGCACGCGTCGATGAAGGAGATCTCCGAGCTGATCTACGAGACGTGCAAGACGTACCTGATCACGCAGGGGAAGTTCCTCCTCGTCCTCGAGGCGTTCATCGGCGTCATTATCGTGCTCTACTTCGGCGCGCTGCTGAAATTCGATGCCTTGAAGGTCGTGATCATCCTCGCCTTCAGCCTGATCGGCATCGGCGGCAGCTACGGCGTGGCGTGGTTCGGCATGCGGATCAACACGTTCGCCAACTCCCGCACCGCCTTCGCCAGCCTCGGGGGCAAGCCCTTCCCGGTCTACGCGATCCCGCTCAAGGCCGGGATGAGCGTGGGCATGCTCCTGATCAGCGTCGAGCTCTTCCTGATGCTCTGCATCCTGCTCTTCATCCCGGGCGACTACGCCGGCCCGTGCTTCATCGGCTTCGCCATCGGCGAATCACTCGGCGCGGCCGCGCTCCGGATCGCCGGCGGCATCTTCACGAAGATCGCCGACATCGGCTCCGACCTCATGAAGATCGAGTTCAACATCAAGGAAGACGATGCGCGCAACCCGGGCGTCATCGCCGACTGCACCGGGGACAACGCCGGCGACTCGGTGGGCCCGAGCGCGGACGGATTCGAGACGTACGGGGTCACGGGCGTCGCCCTGATCTCGTTCATCCTGCTCGCGGTCAAGCAGCCGGCGGTGCAGGTGCAGCTCCTGGTGTGGATCTTCGCGATGCGCGTCCTGATGATCGTGGCGAGCGGCGTGTCGTACCTCATCAACGAAGGCGTCGCCCGCGCGAAGTACGGCGCGGCCAAGCGCATGAACTTCGAGGCCCCGCTCACCTCGCTCGTGTGGCTCACGTCGATCGTGTCCGTGCTGCTGACCTACTTCGCGTCGTATGCGCTGATCCGCGACCTCGGCGACGGTAGCCTCTGGTGGAAGCTCTCCACCGTCATCACCTGCGGCACGCTCGCGGGCGCGATCATTCCGGAGCTGGTCAAGATCTTCACCTCGACCGAATCCGGCCACGTCCGCGAGGTGGTGACGTCGGCGCGGGAGGGCGGCCCCTCGCTCGGCATCCTGTCGGGGCTCGTCGCCGGCAACTTCAGCAGCTACTGGCTGGGCGTCGTGGTCGTCGTGCTCATGGGCATCGCCTACACGGTGAGCACGGCCGGGCTCGGCGCGCTCATGGTCGCGCCGGCGGTCTTCGCCTTCGGCCTGGTCGCATTCGGCTTCCTCGGCATGGGGCCGGTGACGATCGCGGTGGACTCGTACGGCCCCGTCACCGACAACGCCCAGTCCATCTTCGAGCTCTCGGTCATCGAGACGATCCCGAACGTGAAGCAGGCTCTCAAGCGCGACCACGGGATCGACGTGGATTTCGAGTCGGCCAAGCATCTGCTCGAGCAGAACGACAGCGCCGGCAACACTTTCAAGGCAACCGCCAAGCCGGTGCTGATCGGCACCGCGGTCGTCGGCGCGACCACGATGATCTTCTCGATCATCGTCGTGCTCACCCACGGTCTCACGCAGAACCTCGACAAGCTCTCGCTCCTCCATCCGCCGTTCCTGCTCGGGCTCATCACCGGCGGCGCCGTCATCTACTGGTTCACCGGCGCGTCGATGCAGGCGGTGACGACGGGCGCCTATCGGGCCGTCGAGTTCATCAAGGCCAACATCCGGCTCGAGGGCGCGACCAAGGCCTCGGTGACCGATAGCAAGCGGGTCGTCGAGATCTGTACGCAGTACGCCCAGCGCGGGATGTTCAACATCTTCCTCACGGTGTTCTTCTCGACGCTGGCGTTCGCCTTCCTGGAGCCCTACTTCTTCATCGGCTACCTGATGTCGATCGCGCTCTTCGGGCTCTACCAGGCCGTGTTCATGGCCAACGCCGGCGGGGCCTGGGACAACGCCAAGAAGATCGTCGAGGTCGACCTGAAGGAGAAGGGCACGCCGCTCCACGCGGCGACCGTCGTCGGCGACACGGTCGGCGACCCCTTCAAGGACACCTCGTCGGTGGCGATGAATCCAGTCATCAAGTTCACGACCCTGTTCGGCCTGCTGGCGGTCGAGCTCGCCGTCACCCTGACGGCCGAGAGCGGGCCCTTCTTGAGCCGCGCGCTGGCCGCCGTCTTCTTCGCGATGTCGATCGTGTTCGTCTGGCGCTCGTTCTACAGCATGCGCATCCAGGGCAGCGCGCCGCCGGCGGCGGGCGCGCCGGCAGGGCGGGTGGCCATCGCCGCACGAGGCAAATAGCAACAGGTGGAGGTCCTCTCCTGCGTCGTCAGCGGAGCCTGTTCGCTCGACGACCTGATTCGCTGGGGAGGCTACGTCCTCCTGTTTGCGATCGTCTTCACGGAGACCGGTCTCCTCGTCGGCTTCTTTCTGCCCGGCGACTCGCTGCTGATCACGGCGGGGGTCGTGGCCGCCGCAGGCGTCCTCAACATCTGGTGGATCAACGCGCTGCTCATCGTCGCCGCGATCACGGGGGACAGCGTCGGCTACGCGATCGGGGCTCGCCTGGGCCCGCGGCTCTTCACGCGGCCGAAGTCGCTCCTGTTCAATCCGCGCCACATCGAGCGGACCCGGGCCTTCTACGCGCGGCACGGGTCGAAGACGATCGTCATCGCCCGGTTCGTCCCAATCATCCGCACCTTCGCGCCGGTCGTCGCGGGCGTCGGTCAGATGGAATACCCCCGGTTCCTCTTCTACAATGTGGCGGGCGGTGTCGGATGGGTGACCAGCATGACGTGGGCGGGCTATCTGCTGGGTCGGGCGATCCCGAACATCGGTGACTACGTCCACGTCGTCGTCGTCGTGGTGATCGTGCTCTCCGTCATTCCCATCGTCGTCGAGATCATCCGGGAGCGTCGGCGGCGGTCGGTCTGATTCTCTCCGCGTTGGCGAGCGTCGTGGGGCGGCTCCCGAGACGGCCCGCGACGTGGCTGGGCCGCGGGCTCGGCGATCTCGCGTACGTCGCGTTCGCGAGTCGCCGTCGGCGGGCCATGACGAACCTCGCGCTGGCCTTTCCGGACATGGCCGTGGCCGATCGCCGCCGGGTCTGCCGGGGATCGTTCCAGCACCTCGGCCTCATGTTCGTCGAGCTCTGCGCGGCGTTGACCGCCCCGCCCGAGCGAATACTCGCGGGGATCACGGTCGTCGGAATGGAGCACCTCATGGACGCGATGGCCAAGCACGGTCGAGCGCTCGTCCTCACCGCCCATCTGGGGAACTGGGAGCTCCTCGCCCTGGCCCATCGGTTGACAGGCATCCCGACCACCGTTGTGATGCGGCCGCTCGACGCGAGCTGGCTCGACACGATGGCCGATCGCCTCCGGGAGCGCTCGGGGATCGAGCTCGTCGACAAGCGCAACGCCCTCCGGCCCGTCCTGGGCGCCCTCAACCGCGGCCGGACGGTGGCGCTGCTCCTGGATCAGAATGCCTCCCGGCGCGAGGGCGTCTTTGTCACCTTTTTCGGCAGGCCGGCCTCGACCTCGAAGAGCCTGGCCGTGCTGGCCGTGCGCACGCGGACGCCGGTCGTGCCGATCTTCATCTACCGGGAGCGCCTCCACGAGCACCGGATCGTGATCCATCCCTCCTTCGGCGTCGAGCAGGTCGCCGACAGCGAGCAGGCCGTCGCCGAGCTCACGCAACGGTGCGCGACCGCGACCGAGACCGCGATCGTCGCTGCGCTCGATCAGTGGCTGTGGGTCCACAACAGGTGGAGGACGCAGCCGGCGCCTTCGGGGGAGTCCGGTCAGTGATCCCGCGGGGGCTGGCTGCGGGGCTCTTCGTCTTCGCGGTGTCTGGAGCGGTGCCGCTCCCGGCCGCCGGTCTCGACACCGGGGCTTACCGGGCCGCCGCCGCCTCCGGCTCGTTCGGGACTGTGGCGGGGCGCGTGTACGAGGAGCGCCAGCGGCCCGAGGCGCCGGATCACCCGCTCGCCGGCGTCGCGGTGATCATCGTACCGAAGTCGGACGACGTCCTCAGGAAGCTCGAGGAAATCAAGAGGGTGGCGCGAAATTCCGCCGACGACTATCGAGCGGCCGGTCCATCGATCCTCGCAGTTCGACGCGCCTACGAGAAAGAGCTGTGGGACTCAGGCGCGGTCGACCTGGTGAAGGCCACCACTGTCGATGCGGAAGGACGGTTTATCGTCGCGGATCTTCCGGCGGGGAATTGGCTCCTCATCGCGACCCACAGCGTCAAAATTGACAAGCATGCGGCTGCGGGGCCGGCCAAGCAGCGGGGCGTCTACACGCCGAGGACCCAGCTGACCGGGTTCCAGCGAGTTACGGTCTGGCTTCGGGAGGTTACGGTCGCGAACGGGCGATCAGAGAGCCTGGAGTTGACGGACAGGGGCGCCTGGTTCTCGGGGGTCGTCGAGGAGAGAGCTCCGGACGCCGGCCGCTAGGGCCGGCGTCCGGAGCCTGCAAAGGTCACTTCAAGAGGGCTACTTCTTCTCCGCAGGCTGCGCCTTGGCGGAGGCGGCTCCCGGCTTGACCTGAACGGCCATCGCGGTCGCCTTGCCCTCGTGGTCCATGTAGCGGACCTGGACCTGATCACCCGGCTTCAGATCGGTTGCGGTGATCGCCTTTCCAGATTTCCTGATGGCGGTCTTGGAATCGACCGCGAACGTCCACTCCGCATCCTTCCCCTTCTCTTTGCCGCCCACCACGAGGCTGTCCGCGGACACCGACTTGACCGTGCCCATGGCATTCTTCGCCTTCTTCACGTCCGACTTCGGCTTCGCCTCGGCGGGCTTCTGGGCCGGAGCCGGGGTTGTCGCCGGCGTGGGCGTTGTGGGGGTCGTCGTCTGTGCGACGGCAGAGCCGGCGAGCCCGATCCCGAACATCACCGCAATGAGTAGGGCCACAGATCTCTTCACGTTCGTCACTCCTCCACTACAGGTTTGGGTTGGGGCAAGAACTCCTACGGCCAATAGGACGGCTTGAGCAAGACATTTATTCCTCTTCTAAGTCTGCAGGAAAGCTATCGGATATCCAAATTTCTCGTTTTGGCTCTCTCGCGGGCTCCTATCGCCCGTTGACCGATTCAAGCTCTGCATGTTACAAACGATTAAATCCTCATATATGGCGATTCGAGCCTCTTTTCGACTGTTGCTGGCAAGTTTCATTGGAATTTTCACGCCGATCGCCCTCTCACCCGTTTTCGCCGAGCCGCAGTCGCCTTCGCCCGATTTTTTTGAAGTCTCTGTCGCGTCGCCGCCCGCTGACGAGTTCACGCGGCCCACGCCGGTTTTGGAGAGGAAAACGGACGAGCCGAGCTTACAGGATGATTCTTCGGTATGGATCCCCGAGGACTTCGATCCGTGGGCGTACGCGTTCGCTGAGTCGTCCCGTCTGCAAGCTCGATCGGTCCGATTCGTAAAGGTCCCGTCGTACTCGGTGTCGATGAACTCGCAAGTGAAGTATTTCGTCGACCGGTTCACGACCAGCCGACGCGACGTGGTCGGGCTATGGGTACGACGGTCGGGGCATTACCTCGGGATGATCTGCGACGTCCTCAGGGCCAAGGGGCTTCCCGAGGATCTCGCGTTCACGGCCATGATTGAGAGCGGCTTCAACCCGACGGCGGTGTCACGCGTTGGCGCGAAGGGGCTCTGGCAATTCATGGCGCCGACCGCGCGACTGTACGGCCTGCGCGTGGACCGCTGGGTCGACGAACGGCTCGATCCCGAGAAGTCCACGGTGGCTGCCGCCGGATACCTCAACGACCTCTACGTGCGATACGGCACGTGGGAGCTCGCCCAGGCCGCGTACAACGCCGGTGAGGTGAAGATCGACCGGGCGATCCGGCGCACTGGGTCTACGGACTTCTGGGACCTGAGTAGATCCAAGTACCTGCGCCGCGAGACCAAGGACTTCGTTCCAGCAATCCAGGCGGCGATGGTGATCGGCCGCGACCCCGGTCAGTACGGCTTCGACACAAGCCCGGTAGCGATGCCCGACGTCGAACGCGTAACGGTCCCCGCCTCGACGGATCTGAGAAAGCTGGCGGCGACCACTGGAATCCCGCTTCAGACTCTGCGCTCACTCAACCCCGTCCTGATCCGCGGCGTTACCCCGCCGGGTAGAACCTGGGACGTCCGCGTACCGAATGGCTCACGGGAGACCGTTGGGGCCGCACTCACCCCGCGACCGAAGGTCGCCGCTACCGCTGCGGCAGGGCCAACGGTCCGTCGCGCGGCCGGGGCCGGAATACACGTCGTTCGCGCGCGGGATACCGTGAGCTCGATCGCCAAGCTCTACGGAGTGTCGACCAGCGACGTCGTCCGCTGGAACAATCTCGAGAACGGGGACGCGATCCGGCCGGGTGACCGGCTTCGCGTCACGAGTCTCCGCCCGACCGTCGAGCTCGACGGACAGGGCGGGTTCAGGTGAGGGTCGAGGTCCGACTCTTCGCCACCCTCTCCGCGTTTCTTCCGCCCGACGGTCGCGATGGTGCGACCGAGCTCGAGATCCCCGAAGGCAGCACGGTCACCGAGGTTACCCGCCGTCTCGGGATCCCGCCCAACCTCGCCCGGGTCGTTCTCGTCAACGGTCGAGACGCAGGCGAGGAAGCGCCGCTCGCCGCGCGTGACGTCGTGACCATCTTCCCGCCACTGGCCGGCGGCGCCGGCTAGGCGTCACGGGGTAGAGTGGCCAGCGGCGCCATGCCGCCTTCGGACCGCGTCGCGCGTTCGGCGGCGGCCTGCTCGATCGTCGAATCGATCTCCGCACCCAGTAGCAGCGCGACGCCGCTCCAGTAGAGCCAGAGCATCAACAAGATCACTCCGCCGATGGAGCCGTAGGTCGCGTTGTAGGAGTCGAAGTAGCCGACGTAGAACCGGAGCCCAAGCGACATCAGGAGCCACGAGACGACGGCGAACGCCGAGCCCGGCGTGATCCAGGACCAGACGCGATCCGTCGCCGGAGCCAGATAGTAGACGAGCGTCAGACCGGTGAGGAGCAGGAGAATCACGACGGGCAGCTGAGCCAGCTTCCAGGCCAGGGTGAACAGGGGACCGAGCCCGAAGAAGTCTGCGACCGCCTCTCCGAGACGCACGCCGAAGCCCAGCAGCAACAGCGCGGTGAGCGTGAACAGGGTGAAGACGAGCGTCAGCGCGATCGCGATGAGCCGTTTCTGCCACCAGATCCGGTGGTCCGTGACCGAGTACGCCGAGTTCAGCCCTTTCATGATCGAGAGCATGCCGCTCGACGCGCCGACGAGCGCCATGAGCGCACCCGCCGATACGAGGCCACCGCTCGCGCCCCTGACGACCTCCGCCAGGGTTTTCCGGATCAGCGATGCGGCGTCCCCGGGCAGTACCCGCTCGGCATAGCGCATCAGCTGGGCCATGAGGTCCGGAACCGGCAGCAAGCCGAGGAGCGCGGTGAGGAACAGCAAGGTGGGTAGAAGCGCAAAGGCGAAGTAGTAGGAGAGCTCGGCGGCCCGGTCGAGAATCTCGTCGTGCCAGGACTTCTGGTAGACGCGCGTGCCGAGCATTCGGAGGGAAAGCCCTCCTAGCGCCCAGGGGGAGGCCGCCGTGCGGCCCCGTGGCGGCCGCGTCCGTTTCAGCGGAATCACCTCGGGCCCATCGTAACAGGCGGAGCGCACATCATGCTGGTCCGGTCCTTGGCGCGCTGGCCGCAGGGCCGGGCCATCGGGTCGGTGGTAAACTCTTGCCGTTTCGGCGAGCCAGCATTGTAGCGTCGGAAGCGTCTAGGAACCCGGTGGGCCTCCCGGACTTCAAATCCGGTGGACCGTTCTAGACAAACGGTCGATGGGTTCGACTCCCATACGCTTCCGCCAAAAGGGGCGACATGGCAAAAGGCGAACGGCGTGGACGACCACGCCGCCGGGCGACGCAGCAGCGGCGGACCTTCGTCCTCGTTGCGATCGCGGTGCTGGCGGCGGCCGTCGTCGGGTACTTCGCCTACCGCGCGCAGGCGAACCTGCCGGGGGTGCAGTTCCCTGACCAGGGGAACCTCCACATCGCCAGCCCCGAAACGCCTCACGAGAAGTACAACTCGGATCCACCGACCTCGGGACCGCATCTCCCGTATATCGCGCCGTGGGGGTTGCACACGCGGCCGATCGTCCGGGAGCTGCAGGTACACAATCTGGAGGACGGCGGCGTGGTCGTACAGTACAACTGTGAGTGCCCCGATCTCGTCGCGAAGCTCAAGGCCATCGTGGACCGGTACGACCGGCAGGTGATCGTCGCGCCGTATCCGGGGATGCCGTACAAGATCGCGCTGACGGCGTGGACTCGGCTCGACACCCTGGACGAGCTCGACGAGGGGCGCATCACGCGCTTCATCGAGGCCTATCGTGGCATCGACCACCACAAGTAGCCGGACGATGTCGGCGCGCGGTCTCCTGACGCGGGCGGCGCGCGCCCGCCTCGCCGCGCTCGCGGGCGTGACCGTCCTGCTCGGCGCATGCTCGGGCCTCCACGTGTCTCCGCTGGCGCCGCCGCCGTACCAGGCCGACGTGGCGGCACGCTACGACGCGACCTGGTCCGCCGTGGTGCGCGCGCTGGCCCGGGAGAACGTGCCGATCCGCGCGATCGCGCGGGACTCGGGCGTCATCGCCTCCGACGACTTCATCGCGCCCATCGGCGTCTACGCGGACTGCGGCCGGGTCGGGAGTGACCTCGTGGAAGGGGAGGCTCTGGTGGCCTTCACGCTCTTCGCCGAGCCCAACGGGACGTGGACCCGCGTGCTGGTCAATTCGAAGATGCGGACTCACATGCAGCGTAAGGGCTCGAGCGGCAAGCTACGCCCGACGCCCGTCTACCAGTGCGCATCGACGGGCCGATTCGAGGCGAATCTGCTCGACGCCGTGCGCGAGCTGGTGAAGGAGTAGCCGTGCCGTCGCGACTGGCCGATCTCATCCGGAAAGCGCGTCGCCTCGCGGCCGAGCGGGACCACCTCATCGAGGACCTCGCCGGCGAGTGGACTCACGCGTTGCGCGGCCAAGGCCTGTCGCCGGCGGATCTGGAAGAGCTCTGGGCCGGGCTCGTGGAGGATGCGGTGCGGCGCGGGCGGCAGTCGGGTGAGGGGAAGTGGACCGCCCAGGCGTGGCGGCACGAGGCCCAGGAAGTCGTCGCTCGCGTCCGGCAGAAGGTCGAGGCGGCGCTCGGTGAGCGGTGAGCGCGCGACGGCGCTGCGGAGCCTGCCGTCGGTCGACCAGCTCCTTCGGCGGCTCGCGGGTCACGCGGACATTCGTGGGCTCACCCGGGCCCGTCTGACCTCCCTCGTCCGCGAGACGCTCGATCAGGAGCGCGTTCGCGTCCTCGCCGACCGGACCGCTCCGGCGACGGCGGAGCTCCTGGCCGAGCGCGTCGTCCAGCGGGCGCGGCGGGCGGGGCCCTTCTCGTTGCGCCCGGTCATCAACGCGCAGGGCGTCGTGCTCCACACCAACCTCGGTCGCGCGCTCCTCAGCCCGCTCGCGCTCGAGAGGCTCCAGGCGGTCGCCACGGCGTACTCGAATCTCGAGCTCGACCTGGTCCGCAAAGAGCGCGGGTCCCGCTACAGCCACGTCGAGGCGGTGCTGCGCCGGCTGACGGGCGCCGAGGACGCCCTCGTGGTCAACAACAACGCGGCCGCGGTGCTCCTGGCCCTCGAGACGCTCGCCCACGGCCGCGAGGTCATTGTCTCGCGCGGGGAGCTGATCGAGATCGGCGGGGAGTTCAGGATCCCGGACATCATGCTGCGGAGCGGCGCGGTGCTCCGCGAGGTCGGCGCGACGAACCGGACGCACCTGCGCGACTACGCCGATGCGATCACCGCCGACACGGCGATTTTGCTCAAGGTCCACACGTCGAACTACCGCGTCGTCGGGTTCACCGCCGAGGTCTCGTCTCGTGAGCTCGTCGAGCTCGGGCGCGAGCGGGGAATTTCCGTGATGGAGGACCTTGGCTCCGGATCCCTCCTCGATCTCAGGCCGTGGGGTTTTCCCTACGAGCCGACCGTCCAGGAAACGGTGTCCGCGGGCGTCGACCTCGTCTCGTTCTCGGGCGACAAGCTGCTCGGCGGACCTCAGGCCGGTATCGTCGTGGGCCGGCGCGGAATCGTGTCCCGGCTCAAGAAGAACCCGTGGAACCGTGCGCTGCGGATCGACAAGTTCACGATTGCCGCGCTCGAGGCGACCCTCTATGCGTACGAGGCCGGGACGGCGCTCGAGACCGTGCCGACCCTGGCCATGCTGACCGAGCCCCTCCCTTCCGTACGGAACCGCGCGCGTCGCGTCGTGAAGCGCCTGGCCCCCGACGTACGACAGCGTCTCGGCGCGAGCGTCGTCGATGACCGCGGCAAGGTAGGCGGCGGCGCCCTGCCGACGGTCGAGCTGCCGACCGCCGCGGTCGCGGTCGGGACCACCTCGGATGCGACGATGCGGCTCGACGAGGCGCTGCGGGGCGGCGACCCGCCGGTGGTGGGCCGGATCGCGCACGATCGCCTGCTCCTGGACTGCCGCACCGTACTCCCCGCGCAGGTAAGCCTCCTCGCCGAGGCGCTGACCGTCGCCGCCTCGTGCCTATGAGCGCGGTGGCTTCGACGCACGTCGTCGTCGGCACGGCCGGGCACATCGACCACGGCAAGACCTCGCTGGTGAAGGCGCTGACCGGAACCGATACCGACCGTCTTCCCGAGGAAAAGGCCCGCGGCATTACGATCGATCTCGGATTCGCGTTCCTCGAGGAGCCGGGCGGGCTCACGGTCGAGATCGTCGACGTCCCGGGCCACGAGCGCTTCGTCAAGAACATGCTGGCCGGCGTCGGCGGGATCGACCTGGCGATGTTGGTGATCGCGGCCGACGAAGGCATGATGCCCCAGACGCGCGAGCACCTCGCGATTTGCTCCCTGTTGCGGATCAAAGCCGGGCTCATCGCGCTGACCAAAGCGGATCTCGTCGAGGCCGACTGGCTCGAGCTGGTCCGTGAGGACGTCGCCGGCGCCGTCCGCGGCACGTTTCTCGAGGGCGCACCGATCGTCGCGGTGTCGTCGAGGACGGGCCAGGGGCTCGACGAGCTGCGCGCTCAGCTCCGCACCCTCGCCGCGTCGGTGCCGCCGCGCGGCACCGATGAGCTACCGCGCCTTCCCATCGATCGTGTGTTCACGGTCAAGGGATTCGGTACGGTCGTCACCGGCACCCTGACCGCCGGTGCCCTGGCGGCCGACGACCGCGTCGAGGTCTATCCCAAGCGCGCCGAGGCCAAGATCAGAGGCCTCCAGGCGCACGGTCACCCGGTGGCCTCGGCGCGGGCCGGGCAGCGCACGGCGATCAACCTCCAGGGACTCGAGCGGACCGCGATCGCCCGCGGCGACGTCGTCGGGCTTCCCGGCACGCTGGTGCCCTCCACCCTGGTCGACGGCACGCTCGAGCTCCTGCCGGACGCGCCGCGCCCGGTGAAGACGCGCACGCGCGTGCGCTTTCACGTCGGAACGAGCGAGATCATGGCGCGGGTGCTCTTGCTCGACCGGCCGGAGCTGGCGCCCGGTGAGACCGCGTTCGCGCGGTTCCGTCTCGAGGCGCCGCTGGTCGCACGGCCGGGCGACCGCTTCGTGGTGCGCTCGTACTCGCCGATCGTGACGATCGGGGGCGGGACCCTGCTCGACGTCGACCCGCCGCGCTTCAAGCGAAAGGGGCCCGCGCTCGTCGCCCACCTCGAGCTGCTCCAGACGGGAAGCCCGGACGCCGTGCTGGAGGAGCACATCCGGCACGTAGGAGCCGGCGGGGTGCGTCTGACGACTCTCGCGGGGCGCGTGCCGTTCGGCCCCGAGCGCCTGCGCGCCCTCCTCGAAGGTCTTCAGGCCTCGGGCCGGGTGATCAGCGTCGATCGCGACTGGTTCGTCCATCCCGACAGCTTCGCGCGCCTCCGCAGGCTCGTGGTCGACGAGCTGGCGGCGTTCCATCGCGCGAACCCGCTCAAGCCCGGGATGTCCCGCGAGGAGCTCCGCGGCCGCGCCGGCGCCGCCGACGAGCGCGTCTTCGCGTTCCTGGTGTCGTCGCTCGCTGCCGAGGGCGTCGTCACGACCGAGCGCGACAAGGCCCGGCTCGCCTCGCACGAGGTCCGTCTGTCCGCGGAGCAGCAGCGGGTCGTCGACGCGCTGGAGAGCGAGTTCAGCCGGGCGGAAGCCGCTCCGCCCAGCGCCGAGGAAGCGCTGGGCCGGGCCGGCGTGGCCGGCGACGAGGAGCACGAGCTGTTCCAGGTGCTCGTCCAGTCCGGCAAGCTCGTGCGCGTCAAGGAGTCGCTCTTTTTTCACGCGCGGGCGCTCGACGTGATCCAGGCCAAGCTCGTCGCGTTCCTGCGCGAGCGCAAGGAGATCGGGCCGAGCGACATCAAGGATCTGCTCGGTATTTCTCGTAAATACGCCATTCCGCTCCTCGAATTCTTCGATCAGCGCCGGGTCACCGCGCGCGTGGGCGAAAGGCGCATCTTGCGCACGGGGTAGGGGGAGAGTAAGGTATGGCGTCGCTGGAAAGGAGTTCCCTATGTTTGGGCTGGGCTACCAGGAACTGCTGATCATCCTCGTCATCGTGCTGATTCTCTTCGGCGCGAACCGACTGCCGGAGCTCGCCCGCTCGCTCGGCTCGAGCGTCAAGGAGTTCAAGAAGGGCGTCAACGAGGCCAAGGCCGAGGACACCACCGCGGCGGCCAAGAAGGCAGAGGAGAACAAGACGTAGGCTCGCGCTCCGATTTCTTCGTCGCCGCCGCGCTCTCGCTCCTGACGATCGTCTCGCGCCTCCCGTACCGCGCGCGTCTGCTCTACAACTGGGACGCGGTTCAATTCGCGCTGGCGCTCGACGAGTACGACCTTCTCAAGCACCAGCCGCACCCGCCGGGCTACATCCTCTACGTCGTCCTGGGCCGCCTCGTCAACGCGTGGCTCCACGATCCGACCGCCTCCTACGTCGCGCTCGCGGTCGCGTTCAGCGGCCTGACGACCTTCGTCGTCTACTATCTTGCCCGCGCGGTCTACGACCGGACGACCGCGCTCGCCGCCGCCGCGATCCTCGCCGTCAGCCCGCTCTTCTGGTTCTACGGCTCGGTCGGCCTCACGTATACCGGCGAAGCGCTCTTCGCGTCCACGGTCGCGTACTTCGGGTTCCGCGCGTTCAACGGCAGCCGCAGCGACTCGTACCTCGCGGCATGGTACCTGGGCATCGCGGGCGGCATGCGCCAGTCGCTGCTGGTCCTGCTGTTCCCGCTCTGGCTCGGATGCGTGGCGGTGGGCGTGCGGCGGCTCCGCGTGGCCCTGGTGGGCCTCGGCATCCTGACCGCGTCGGTGCTGACCTGGTTCGTGCCGATGATCTGGCTCACCGGCGGCCTCGAGCGCTACGTCGCCGCGTCGGTCGAGCTGGCCGACTCGGTCATTGTGCCGACGTCGATCGTCGGAGGCCCCCTCGACGTGACCCTGCGCATGTCGCGCTACTTGCTGGAGTCGGTCCTGGTGGCCCTCGGCCCGCTCGCGGCGGCGAGCCTGTTGGCCGTCTGGTACGTCCGGCGGCGGGGCTGGACCTTCCGGGAGTGGTTCCTGCTTGGATGGACGGCTCCCCCGGTGCTCGTCTACACGCTCGTGCATTTCGGACAGGCCGGCTACGTCCTGACGTTCCTCCCCGCGCTGGTCATCTTTCTCTCGCGCGTGCTGGTGACGGCCCTCGGCCAGGCGGCGGAGTCCCTGCGCTACCCGCGGGCGCGCGTGGCGCTCACTGCCGCGGCGGTCGTGCTCGTCGTGCTCGTGAATGGCTCGTTCTTCGTGTCGGCCAGGCCGGCCCCCCGCGACTTCGACACGCCGCGCGCGCCGTGGGTCCGCCAGGCGCAGGACGAGGCGTTCGACTGGATCTTCAGCCGCACCGCCGCCGCCCTGCGCGAGCACGAGGACGTCGTGAGCGGGTTCGTCGACTCGATCCGCGGGCTCTTTGCCGGCGAGTCGACCGTGATCATCACCGAGCAGGGGAACTCTCGCTCGTATCCCTGGTTCCGGCACGCGATGTTCTATCTGCCGGAGTACGCGGTGTACGAGCTCCAGGTGGGCGGGCTGGTGCCCGGCTTCCGGGCATCCCGGCTGTCGGCGACCATGTCGACGATCCCGGAGGTCGAGATCGATCTGCCGTCGTCCGTCGAGCGGCTCGTCTGGTTCGTCGACCACTGGAGCCCGACGACCGTGCGCCCGGAGGGGCTCGTCGAGATCGAGATCCCGCACGGCCGCTATCTCTACGTGCTGGCGCTCGGCAGGAAGCCGGTCGACTACGAGGACTACACCTTCGTCCGCGCGCAGCCTCCTCGCCGCGCCGTCGGCGCCGCGCGTGCTCGACCGCAGTGAGCTTCTCGCCGGTCTCGCGCGGTGGCGCGCTGACGGTCTCGTAGTCGCTGCGGCCCTGCTGCCGCTCGCGCTCTTCGTCGCGCGCGAGTGGCAGATCGCCGGGGCGTCGGGGTTCCCGCTCGACGATTCGTGGATCCATCTGCACTTCGCGCGCAACCTCGCCGCCGGCGCCGGCTTCTCCTACAACCCCGGCGTCCCGGTCGCCGGATCGACCGCGCCCCTGTGGACCCTGCTGCTCGGGGCGGGCGCCCTCGTCGCCTCGCCCTCGCTCGCGATGGCGAAGACCGTCGGGGTCGGCGCGACCCTGGCGGCGGCGCTGGTCACGCGCCGGGCGGCGCGCGCCTGGGGCGCGCGAGACGACGTCGCGCTCGGCGCCTCGATCTCGCTCACCTGGATGGGGCCGGTCGCCTGGGGCGCGCTGTCCGGGATGGAAGTCTCGCTCGCGGCGCTCCTGGTGGCCGCCTCGCTCCTCGCGCACGCGCGCGATCTCGCGCTCGCGTCGGCCGTGTGCGTGGCGCTGGCCGTGCTGGCGCGCCCGGAGGCGCTGCTGCTCGTCCCGTTCCTCGCCGCCGCCCGTCCCCTGACCATCCGCCGCGTCGCCGTCTTCACGGTGGTCACGATCGTGGTCGTGGCGCCCGCCGTGCTCTTCAGCCTCTGGACTGCCGGCACGCCGTACCCGGCGACCGCCGCCGCCAAGGTCGAGGGGGGCCTCGTCGGCTGGCTCGGCGGTCTGCGCGAGCCGGCGGCGCTCACCTGGGTGAAGCGGCCGCTCGCGTTTCTCGCCGAATGGATCGTCTGGCTGGCGACCATCCACTGGCTCCTGCCCGTCGCGCTCGCTCCGGCACTCCTCGTGGTGTGGCGGTACGCCGGCCGAGCCCTCGGCCTGGTCACGCTCGCGCTCGTCGCCCATCCGATCGGTATGGCGCTCCTCGCTCCGTATCGCGGACCGGCGTTCCAGGAAGGACGCTACTCGATTCACCTCCTCCCGCTGGTCGTTCTGGCGCTCGCGGTCGCGCTGGGCGGCCGGCGAGGCGGGGCCCCGCCGGTCCTCGCGCTCGCGTCCGTCCCGCGGCGCGCGTGGATCAACATGCTGGCGGCAGGGGTGTGGCTCGCGATCGCCGCCACCGCGCTCGTGCCGGCGGCGACGCGCTACGCGTGGGCGGTCCAGAACATCAACGCGATGCAGGTCCACCTCGGGCAATGGGTGGACGCGCGGCTGCCGAAGACCGCGCGGATCGCGCTGAACGACATCGGCGCGATCGCGTTTTTCTCGCGTCGTGAGGTCATCGACCTCATGGGGCTCGTAACGCCGGACATCATTCCCTATCGACGCCGCGGTGAGTCGGGCGTGATGGAGTACGTGGTGGAGACGTGTCCAGACTACGTGATCATCTTTCCGGCGTGGTTCCCCCGGTTCGCCGCGAGCCGGGAGACGCTCGAGCCGATCTATCGGGTACGCCTCGAGCGCAACGAGGTCGCCGGCGCCGCGGAAATGGTCGTGTATCGCCTGTTGCGCTGTGCGGTATGATCGCGCCATGCGGCGGATGGCGTTCCTGCTGATGGCCATTCTGCTCGGGCTTCGGTGGCCGGCGACCGTCGATGCCCAGATCTATCGCTGGGTCGACGAAAACGGCGTGCCGCATTTCGCCGACGGGATCGACAGCGTCCCCGGCCCCTATCGCGCGAAGGCGGTGCCGCTCGGGATAAAGAACGCGCCGGCGTCCCCGGCGCCGCCGCCCGGGGCGCGGCCCGCCTCGGGCGAGACGTCCATCCGCTTCGTCCCCGGCCAGCGTATCCACGTCGACGTGCGGGTCAACGGCAACGCCGAGGCGAAGCTCTTGCTGGACACCGGCTCCGACAAGACGATCATCAGCCCTCGCGCGCTCCAGGCCGCGGGCGTTCGCATCGCGGGACCGACGACGACGGCGGAGGTCGCGGGCGCGACGGGCAGCGCCCAGATGCAGTTCGTTGTCGTCGACAGCCTCGAGGTCGGCGAGGCTCGGGTGGGGCGGATGACCGTGGGCTCGCAGAACGTTCCGGTCGACGGCGTGGACGGCGTCCTCGGGCGCGACTTCCTCGACCAGTTCAACGTGAACATCGATTCCAGCAAGGGTGTGGTGACGCTCTCGCCGAAGTAGGTCTCCGCCTCCCCTGTGGTACGATGACGCTCCGGGTCATGGACTACAAGGCCACGCTAAATCTGCCAAAAACCGCCTTCCCGATGAAGGCGAACCTGCCGAAGAGCGAGCCCGAGATGCTCGCGTGGTGGGAATCGTTCGGAATCTACAAGCGCATTCGCCAGGCCGCGGCGAACCGCCCGGTCTGGATCCTGCACGACGGTCCGCCGTACGCGAACGGGCACATCCATCTCGGGACGATGCTGAACAAGGTCCTGAAGGACGTGATCGTGAAGTCGCGCTCGATGTCCGGCTTCAACGCGGTCTACGTGCCGGGCTGGGATTGTCACGGGCTGCCGATCGAGCACCAGGTTGACAAGGAGCTCGGCCTCGACCGCCCCGGCATCGACGTGCGCAACGCCATGGATCCGATCGAGAAGCGCCGGAAGTGCCGAGAATACGCGAACCGTTTCATCGACATCCAGCGGAGCGAGTTCAAGCGCCTCGGCGTGTTCGGCGACTGGGACAATCCCTACATCACGATGGATCCGGCTTACGAGGCGGTCATCGCGCGCGAGTTCGGCCGCTTCGTCGGACGCGGGCTCGTCTACAAAGACCTCAAGCCCGTCCACTGGTGCATGCACTGCCGGACCGCGCTCGCGCAGGCCGAAGTGGAGTACGAGGATCAGCGGACGGAGTCGGTGTGGGTCAAGTTTCCGCTGACGTCGCTGCCGTCCGAGCTCCAGTCGGCGCTGGGCGGTCGCCGGGCCTTCGCGGTGGTATGGACCACGACGCCGTGGACCCTGCCGGCCAACCTCGCCATCGCCGTCCATCCCACGCGGGACTACGTCGCCCTCGCGCGAGGGCGAGAGGTCTACGTCGTGGCGCGCGCCCTCATGGACGACTTCCTCCGCCTGTTCCCGGACCGGGAGCACACCGTGCTCGCGAGCGTGTCCGGCGAGCGCCTGGTCGGCCACGGGTTCCGTCATCCGTGGATCGCCCGCGAGGGAAAGATCGCCGCGGCGGACTTCGTCGGCGTGGATCAGGGGACCGGCCTCGTCCACATCGCGCCCGGTCACGGCGAGGAGGACTACGAGCTCGGTAAGTCGCTCGGACTCAAGATCTACAACCCGGTAGACGACGCCGGGCGCTTCGTCGCCGACGTGGAGCACTTCGCGGGGCTCACGGTCTGGGAGGCGAACCCCAAGATCATCGAGCTCCTCAAGAGCGTGGGGATGCTGATCGCCGAGCGCCCGCTCGACCACACGTACCCCCACTGCTGGCGGTGCAAGAACCCGACGCTCTTCCGCGCGACCGAGCAGTGGTTCATCGAGCTCAACCGCCGGGGCTTTCGCGCCGCTGCGCTCGAGGCGATCAAGCGGGACGTGCAGTGGATCCCGCCCTGGGGCGAGGACCGCATCTACAACATGGTGGCGCACCGCCTGGAGTGGGTCATCTCGCGCCAGCGCGTCTGGGGCGTGCCGATCGTCGCGTTCTACTGCACAGCGTGCGAGACGCTCCTGCTCGAGGAGCGCGTCGTCGAGCACGTCGCGACGGTCTTCCGCCAGGGCCAGGGCGGCGACGAATGGTACGCGCGCTCGGCGCGCGACCTCCTGCCGCCGGGCACCCGCTGCGCGAAGTGCGGCGGCGAGAGCTTCCGCAAGGAGTCGGACATCCTCGACGTGTGGTTCGACTCCGGCTGCAGCCACGCGGCGGTGCTCGAGACGCGCCCGGAGCTCCACTGGCCGGCCGAGCTCTACGTCGAAGGCTCGGACCAGCACCGCGGCTGGTTCCAGTCCTCGCTGCTCGAGTCCGTCGGCACGCGCGACGCGCCTCCCTACAAGAGCGTCGTGACCCACGGGTTCTTCGTGGACGGCGAGGGGCGGAAGATGTCGAAGTCCCTCGGCAACGTCATCACGCTCGACGAGGTCCTGCCGAAGTTCGGCGCCGAGGTGCTGCGCCTGTGGGTGGCGGCCGAGGACTACACCCAGGACATCCGCGTGTCGATGGAGATCCTGGAGCGGCTCGCCGACGCCTACCGGCGGATGCGCAACACGTTCCGGTTCTTGCTCGGCAACCTCGGCGATTTCGATCCCGCGCGCGACCGCCAGTCGTACGCGCGGCTGGACGAGGTCGACCGCTGGGTCCTGGATCGCCTGGCGCGCCTGATCGCCCGCGTGCGGCGCGCCTACGACGAGTACGAGTTCCACGCGGTCTTCCACGCCGTGCACAACTTCTGCGCGGTCGACCTCTCGGCGCTCTATCTCGACATCATCAAGGACCGGCTCTACACCTCGCTGCCCGACGACCCGCGGCGGCGCGCGGCCCAGACCGTCTGTTTCGACGTCTTCAGCGCGCTCGCGCGGCTCATGGCGCCGATCCTCACATTCACCACCGAGGAGGCGTGGCGCTACGTGCCCGGCGTCCACAGCGAGAGCGTACACCTCGAGCGGTTCCCGGACGCCGCGCGCGAGTGGCTCGACGACACGCTCAAGCGCGACTGGGACCGGCTGCTCGAGGTGCGACGCGAGGTCGCCAAGGCGCTGGAGACCGCGCGGGCCGAGAAGCTGATCGGCAGCGGGCTCGAGGCGTCGGTGCGGATCGTGGACGCGCCCGAGGACCTGCCGGCGCTCCTTGCCGCCAGGCGCGCGCTGCTGCCGACGGTCTTCATCGTGTCGCGCGTGGAGCTCGGCCGCTCGGGCGCGCGCGCGCGCGTGACCTACGAGAGCCAGGACATCCCGGGGCTCGTCATCGGCGTGGACCGCGCGCGCGGCGAGAAGTGCGAGCGCTGCTGGACGCGGAGCGAGCACGTGGGCGAAAGCCGCCGGCATCCCAAGCTCTGCGAGCGCTGCGTGCCGATCGTCACCCGGCTCGGTGGGTCCGCCGATCCGCGTTGACCGGTCGCGTCTGGCCGGCGTCCTCGCGACGGCGGCCGTCGTCGTCGTGCTCGATCAGATCACCAAGCTGATCGCGCTCAACCGCCTGGTCCTGGGCGTCCCGGTGATCGTCGTCGACGGCTTCCTCGCGCTGACGCTGGTCATGAATCCGGGGCTCGCGTTCGGGCTCCTCGCCGGGATCCCGGCGGGCTGGCGCTGGGTCGTCGGGCTCCTCTCGCTGGTGGCGCTCGTGGTCCTGCTCCGCGTGGCCCTGCGGATCCTCCCGAGCGGCGGCTGGCGCGAGCAGGCCGCCATCGGGCTCATCTTCGGCGGCGCGGTCGGCAACTTGATCGATCGCACGCGCTTCGGCGCGGTCGTCGACTTCGTCGACCTGTACGTTCGCGACTGGCACTGGCCGGCCTTCAACGTCGCCGACTCGGCGATCACGGTGGGCGTCGCGGCCCTGGCGCTCGTCGTGATGCTCGAGCGGTCGCCCTCCGCCGGCACCTGAGCCGTGACGGTGCTCACGGTCGAGCCCGCGTCGGCCGGCGCCAGGCTCGACCGCTGGCTCAGCGCTCGGCTGGTCGAGCTCTCCCGCGCGCGCCTGCAGGCCCTGATCCGTGGCGGGCTCGTGCGCGTCGACGGCATCGCGACGAAGGCCGCGCATCGGCTCCGCGGGGGCGAGCGCGTCGAGATCGAGGTCCCGCCCGCCGCCGAGGAGACGCTCGCCCCCGAATCGGTTCCGCTCGCCGTCGTCTACGAGGACGACCACGTGCTCGTGGTCGATAAGCCGGCCGGTATGGTCGTCCATCCCGGTGCCGGCCGCTCCGCCGGGACACTGGCGGCAGCCATCCTCGCTCACGCGCCGGCCACCGCGGGTGTCGGCGGGCCGCGGCGCCCTGGCATCGTGCACCGGCTCGACAAGGACACCTCCGGGCTTCTCGCGGTGGCCAAGACGCAGGCGGCCTACGACGACCTGGTGGCGCAGCTGGCCGCCCGCACGGTGACGCGCCGCTATCTCGCGGTCGTGCACGGGCGCGTGCGCGCGAGCGAAGGGGTCGTCGACGCGCCGACCGGCCGCGGCAAGCGGGCGGTCACTCGCTTTCGTGTGCTCGAGCGCTTCGCCCACTTCACCGCGCTCGAGGTTCGCCTGGAGACCGGACGGACCCATCAGATCCGCGTCCACCTGGCCTCGCTGGGCCATCCGGTCGTGGGCGACGACGTCTACGGCGAGCCCCGCGTGCGCTCGCCCGTCCCGCTCGACGGGTACGCGCTGCACGCGATGACGCTCGCCTTCGTCCATCCCGCTTTCCGGAAGGCGATCGAGTGCACCGCGCCCGTGCCTCATCGAATCGAGCGTCTTCTGTCGCATCTCCGCGAGGGCAGCTAGGGGCGGCCCGTACGCGCCTTTGGGGGAAACCCGTGATTGTGACTCGGGTGGTCCGAGGTAGAATGATCAATACCCGATGGACCAGGTGACCGCTGTCATTCTCGCTGCCGGCGAGGGCAAGCGCATGCGCTCGCGGCAGCCCAAGGTGCTGCACCCGCTGTGCGGCCGCCCGCTGATCGCGTATCCCCTCCGCAGCGCTCGAGCCCTTGCCGATCGGATTGTCCTCGTCGTGGGCCCGAACGCCGACGAGGTGGTGGCGATGGCCGGATCCGACGTGCGCTCGGTCGTCCAGCGCGAGCGCCTCGGGAGCGGCCACGCCCTCAAGCAGGCGCGCCTCGAATGCGGTGACGGCACGATCCTCGTCCTGCCGGGCGACATGCCGCTCTTGTCCACGCAGACGATCGAGCGGCTGGTCGACCACCATCGAAAGAGCCGCGCCGCCGCCACGGTGCTGACCGCCGTGGCCGCCGAGCCTCACGGCTACGGGCGCATCGCCAGAAAGGCCGGGCGCGTGAAGCGCATCGTCGAGGAGCGCGATGCGACGGCCGCCGAGAGGAAGATCGCCGAGATCAACACCTCGGTCTATTGCTTCGCCGCCTCGCGGCTCTGGCCCGCGCTCGATCGGGTCCGCCCCGACAACGATCAGGGTGAGTACTATCTGACCGACGTCATCGGCATCCTGGTCCGCGCCGGCGCGCGCGTCGAGGCGGTCGTGACCCCGGATCCGGGCGAGGCGGCCGGCGTGAACGACCGCAAGCAGCTGGCGGCGGTGGCGGCGGTCCAGCGCCGCCGGACCCTCGACCGCCTGATGGAGAGCGGCGTCACCATCCTCGATCCGGCCAACACGTACATCGAGGACACCGTCACCGTCGGTCCGGACACGACGATCTATCCCCACGTGGTGATCGAGGGGCAGTCGACGATCGGCGGCGAGTGCGTCATCGGGGCAGGCTGTCACGTGAGCTCGTCGCGCATCGGCGAAGGCGTCACCCTGCTCCCGTACTGCGTCGTGAGAGAATCCGCGATCGAAGAGGCGGCCACGCTCGGCCCGTTCTGTCACCTGCGGCCGCTGTCGCACGTAGGGCCCAGGGCGAAGGTCGGCAACTTCGTCGAGCTCAAGAAGTCGACAATCGGCCGCGGGTCGAAGGTGCCGCACCTCTCCTACGTCGGCGACGCGACCGTGGGCGAGGGGGTCAACGTCGGCGCGGGCACGATCACGTGCAACTACGACGGCGTGGCCAAGCACGAGACCAAGATCGGCGATCGCGCCTTCATCGGCACGAACACGAGCCTCGTCGCCCCCCTCACGGTTGGCGAGGGGGCCTATATCGGAGCCGGCTCCACGATCACCAAGGACGTCCCACCGGGAGCCCTCGCGGTCGGACGCGCCCAGCAGGTCGTCAAGGACGGCTGGGCGGCGCGCAAAGCCAGGAAGCGCGAGGAGCACTGAGGTCAGCCATGTGTGGAATCGTCGGATACGTCGGGGACAAGGGCGCGGTCGGCATCATCGTCGAGGGGCTGAAGCGGCTCGAGTACCGCGGCTACGACTCCGCCGGCATCGCGGTCTTCAGCGACGGCACGCTCCACGTGCGGCGCGCCGCCGGCCGGCTCAAGATGCTCGAAGGCGTCCTCGGTGAGCGGCCGCTGACCGGCTCGCTCGGCATCGGCCACACGCGCTGGGCGACGCACGGCCGGCCGTCCGAGGAGAACGCCCATCCGCACACCGACTGCGACGGCGCGCTGGTCGTCGTCCACAACGGGATCATCGAGAACTACCTCGAGATCAAGGACCACCTCCTGGCGGCGGGCCACCGCTTCAAGTCGGAAACCGACACCGAAGTCCTCGCCCATCTGATCGAGCATCACCTGAAGACCGTCGGGCGCCTCGACCGGGCCGTGAAGGCTGCGCTGAAAGAGGTCCGGGGATCGTACGCGCTCGGCGTCATCTCGGCCGCGGCGCCGGACCGGCTGATCGCCGCCAAGCAAGGCGCCGGCAGCGTCGTCGTCGGGCTCGGGCAGGGCGAGATGTTCGTCGCCTCCGACATTCCCGCGATCCTGTCCCACACGCGCGACGTGGTCATTCTGGAGGACGACGAGGTGGCGGTCGTCACGGCCGACGCCGTCGAGCTGTCGACCCTCGACGGCGAGCCCATTCGTCGAGCGTCGGTGCGGATCTCGTGGGATCCGATCATGGCCGAGAAAGGCGGCTACCGGCACTTCATGCTCAAGGAGATGCACGAGCAGCCGCGCGCCATCACCGACACGTTCCGCGGTCGGGTCGCGCCCGAGACCGGCAACGTGGTCCTGCCCGACGTGAACCTGGCGCCCGACACCGTGCGCGGCATCGAGCGGGTGGTCCTCGTCGCCTGCGGGACGGCGTTCCACGCCGCGATGCTCGGCCGCACGATGGTAGAAAGGCTCGCGGGGATCCCGGCTGAGACCGACCTCGGCAGCGAGTTCCGGTATCGCGACGCGCTGATCGGTCCGGAGACCCTGGTGGTTGCGGTCTCCCAGTCGGGCGAGACCGCCGACACGCTCGGCGCCGTCAAGGCGGCCCGGCTCAAGGGCTGCCCGATCCTCGCGATCACGAACGTCGTCGGCTCGGCGCTGGCCCGGGAGGCGACGGGCGTCCTCTACATGCACGCCGGCCCCGAGATCGGCGTGGCCTCCACCAAGGCGTTCTCCACGATGATCGTCGCGACCTATCTGCTGGGCCTCTGGCTCGGCCGTCAGCGCGGCGCCATCACCGCCGAGGACGTGAAGAAGCGGATCCACGACCTGGTCGAGATCCCCCGCCTCGTCGAGAAGACGCTCGAGCTCGACAGTCAGATCGCGGCGATGGCCCGCGACCTCGTCGGTGCGCGCGACTTCCTCTATCTCGGCCGCGGCGTGCAGTTCCCGATCGCGCTCGAAGGCGCGCTCAAGCTGAAGGAGCTCTCCTACATCCACGCGGAGGGCTACGCCGGGGGCGAGATGAAGCACGGTCCCATCGCGCTCATCGCCGAGCGCCTGCCGGTGGTGGCCCTGGCGCCGCGCGATGGCTCCTACGAGCGGATGCTCGGCAACATCGAGGAAGTGCGCGCGCGCGACGGGCAGGTCATCGCCGTCGTCCACGCCGGCGACCGGGCCGTGGCCTCGAAGGCCCATCACGTGATCGAGGTGCCCGCCTGCGCCGACCTGCTGGCACCGCTGCTCACCGTGATCCCGCTGCAGCTCCTCGCCTACCACATCGCGGTGCGGCTCGGCTGCGACGTGGACCAGCCCCGCAACCTGGCCAAGAGCGTCACGGTCGAGTAGGCCGGGCTCCGGCCGGGCAGCGATCCATTCCGCCACCCGGCTCCGTATTGGCGAGGCGCCGATCGCTCGGTACAATCGACCGGTGCCTGCCGAGCTGGAGCGCCTCCTCGACGATCTGAATCCGCCGCAGCGCGAGGCCGTCACCGCCGGCGACGGCCCGCTCCTCGTCCTCGCCGGCGCCGGCAGCGGCAAGACGCGGGTCATCGCCTACCGGATCGCCTGGCTCACCGGCGCGCAGGACGTCTCGCCGCGCAACCTGCTGGCCGTCACGTTCACCAACAAGGCTGCGGGGGAGATGGCCCGCCGGGTCGAGGCGCTCCTGCTGCCGGTCGGGCGGAAGGCGCCGCTCATTGCGACGTTCCACTCGGCGTGCGTCCGGATCCTGCGCCAGCACGGCAAGTACATCGGGCTTCCGCCCCACTTCGTGATCTACGACGAGGACGACCGCGAGAGCCTGGTCAAGGAGTGCATGAAGGAGGTCGAGTTAGGCGACCGCGCCACGACACCAGGCACCGTCACCCAGCGCATCAGCTACTGGAAGAACCACATGATGGGCGTCGACTCGGCCCGGCACTCGGCGCGCGGGCCGTGGGAAGCGAAGGTCACGAGCGTCTACGGTCTGTACGAAGAACGCCTGCGCGCGGCGGGCGCCGTCGACTTCGACGACCTGCTGCTCAAGACCGTGCAGCTCTTCCAGGACGTGCCCGAGGCGGTCGCGTGGTATCGCGGGCTCTGGCGCCACGTCCTCGTCGACGAGTACCAGGACACGAACCGCGCGCAGTATCGGATCATTCGGCTGCTGACTGGCGAGCATCGCAACATCTGTGCCGTCGGAGATCCCGACCAAAGCATTTATAAATGGCGTGGCGCCGACATCGCCAACATCCTCGAATTCGAAAAGGACTATCCGGGCACGCGCGTGGTGAAGCTCGAGCAGAACTATCGCTCGACCCGGCGCATCCTGGCGCTGGCCTCTGCGGTCATCGATCACAACCGGCAGCGCAAGGACAAGACGCTCTGGACCGAGAACGCCGAGGGCGATCCGCCGAAGGTCTACCGCGCCTGGGACGAGCACGAGGAGGCGAACTTCGTCGCCCAGACGATCCTCGGGCTGCGCGGCGCGGGCGTGCCGTGGAACGGCGTGGCCGTCTTCTACCGTACCAACGCGCAGTCGCGCGTGCTCGAGGACGCGCTGCGCCGCGCGCGCATCCCGTACGGGATCGTCGGCGGCGTCCGTTTCTACGAGCGTAAGGAGATCAAGGACGCGCTCGCGTACGTGCGCCTGGCGGTCAACCCGGCCGACGACGTCGCGTTCCGGCGCGCCACGCAGACCCCCGTACGGGGGATCGGGCCGGCGACGCTCGCCCGCCTGGACGAGGCGCGCGCCGGCCGCCCCCTGCTCGCCGTCGCCGCCGAGCCGCCGGCCGCGATCACCGGCAAGGCGCGGCGCGGGCTCGTGGACTTCGCGGCGCTCATCCGCGGGCTGTCCGACCGGCGCGGCCAGGTGCCGCCGCCCGCGTTCATCGATCATCTGCTCGACGCCACGGGCTATCGGGACGCGCTCCGCGTGGAGCGCTCGCCCGAAGCGGAGGGGCGCCTGGAGAACCTCGAGGAGCTGATCGCCGCGGCCGAGGACTACATGCACGCGGACCCGAGCCCGACCCTCGAGGGGTTCCTCGACGGTATCGCGCTGATGGCCGACATCGACGAGCTGAAGGACGAGGGGGCGCGCGTCACCCTGATGACCCTTCACTCCGCCAAGGGGCTCGAGTTCCCGGCCGTGTTCCTGACCGGGATGGAGGAGGGCGTGTTTCCGCACGCCCGGTCAATGAACGACGAGGACGAGATCGAGGAGGAGCGCCGCCTCTGCTACGTGGGCCTGACGCGCGCCCGCGAGCGCCTCTATCTGTCGTACGCGCTCCATCGCCGCATCCACGGCTACGGCGTCGGCGAGCCCTCGCGGTTCCTGCGCGAGATGCCGGAGCATCAGCTGGTCTCGCTGAACGCCCGGCGCGAGCCGCCGCCCGGCTACGCCGAGGACGCGGCGGCGTACGCCGCGGCCGCCGACACGGTCGGCGAGGACCTGCCGTTCCGCGTCGGCTCCCGCGTGCGCCACGCGCGCTTCGGCGAAGGGCTGGTGGTCGGCATCGAGCGCGACGGCTCCGACTACGTCGTGACGGTCGGCTTCGCGAGCGTCGGCCGCAAGCGGCTCTCGGTCCAGTACGCCCATCTCGAGGAGCTCTGAGGCGATGATCGACAGGAAGGACGTCGAGCACGTGGCGCGCCTGACGCGCCTGGCCCTGACCGAGCCGGAGCTCGAGCGGATGCGCGAGCAGCTCAACTCGATCCTCGCCCACCTGGACACCTTGCGCGCCGTGCCGACCGAGGGCGTCGAGCCGACTTCCCACGCGGTGGACGTCGTCAACGTGATGCGGGAGGACGAGCCCGCGCCGTGCCTGCCCCGGGACGTCGCGCTCGCCAACGCGCCCGACCCGAGCGACGGGCTGTTCCGCGTGCCGCGGATCATCGAGGAGTGATGCACCGGCCCATCCACGAGCTGAGCGCCGCCTATCGGCGCGGCGACCTCACGCCGGTCGCGGTCGCGGAGGACTATCTCGCGCGGATCGGCGCCTTCGACGGCAAGGTCGGCGCGTACCTCACGGTCGTGCGCGAGCAGGCGCTGGCGGCCGCGCGCGAGTCCGAGCTTCGGTGGCGCGCCGGCTCGCCGCGCGGGCCGCTGGACGGGGCGCCGATCGCGCTGAAGGACGTACTGTGCACGGCCGGTGTGAGGACGACGGCCGGGTCGAGGATGCTCGAGCGCTTCGTGCCCCCCTACGACGCGACGATCGTCGAGCGGCTCCGGGCGGCCGGCGCGGTGGTCCTCGGCAAGACCAACCTGGACGAGTTCGCGATGGGCTCGTCCACCGAGCACTCCGCGTTCCACCCGACGCGCAACCCGTGGGATCTGGCGCGCGTGCCCGGCGGATCGTCCGGAGGCTCGGCCGCGGCGGTGGCCGGCGGGCTCGCGGCGGGTGCGTACGGAAGCGACACCGGCGGCTCGATCCGCCAGCCCGCCGCGTTCTGCGGCGTCGTCGGCCTGAAGCCGACCTACGGCCGCGTGTCGCGCTACGGGCTGATCGCGCTGGCCTCCTCGCTCGACCAGATCGGCCCCTTCGCCCAGGATGTCGCGGACACCGCGCTCCTGCTCGGCGTGGTGGCCGGCCACGACCGGCGCGACGCCACGTCGATCCAGGCGCCCGTGCCCGACTACGCGGCGGAGCTCACCAAGGGCGTCGCCGGGCTCACGCTCGGGCTCCCGGATGAGTACTTCATCGACGGGATGGACCCGGACGTCGAGCGGGCGGTGCGGCAGGCGATCGAGGTGCTGCAGGGGCTCGGCGCCCGCATCGAGCGCGTCTCCCTGCCGACCACGCGGCATTCGCTGGCGGCGTACTATGTGATCCTTCCCGCGGAGGCCTCGTCGAACCTCGCGCGCTACGACGGGGTCAAGTTCGGGCTGCGCGTCCCCGGCCGCGATCTGGTCGAGATGCAGAGCCGCACGCGGGCGGCGGGCTTCGGCGCCGAGGTCAAGCGCCGGATCATGCTCGGCACCTACGCGCTGTCGGCGGGCTACTACGACGCCTACTACGGCAAGGCGCAGTCCGTCCGGACGCTCGTGCGCCGCGAGTTCGCCGCCGCGTTCGCACGAGTCGACCTGATCGTGGCGCCGACGACACCGAACGTCGCGTTCAAGCACGGCGAGAAGGAAGACCCGCTGTCGATGTACCTCAACGACGTGTTCACGATCCCGGGCAACCTCGCGGGCATTCCCGGCGTGTCGGTGCCGTGTGGCTTCAGCGCGGCCGGTCTGCCCATCGGCCTGCAAGTGCTCGGCCGCCCGCTCGACGAGGCGCGCGTGCTGCGCGCGGCCTACGCCTACGAGCAGGCGACTACGTGGCGATCGCGTCGTCCGGAGCTAGCGTGAGCGCCGCGGCGTCCCGGTACGAGACGGTCATCGGCCTGGAGGTGCACGCCCAGCTCTCGACGCGGTCGAAGATGTTCTGCGGCTGCCCGACGACGTTCGGCGCGCCGCCCAACACCCAGACCTGCCCGGTCTGTCTCGGCATGCCGGGCGTGCTGCCGGTCGTGAACCGCCGAGCCGTCGAGTTCGGGATCCGCACGGCCCTGGCGTTCAGCTGCCGCGTCAACGAGGCGTGCCGCTTCGCGCGCAAGCACTACTACTACCCGGACATGCCGAAGAACTACCAGATCAGCCAGTACGAGGAGCCGCTGGCCGAAGACGGCTTCCTCGAGATCGACGTCGAGGGCGGCGCGCGCTCGATCGGGATCCAGCGTCTGCACCTCGAGGAGGACGTCGGCAAGCTCCTCCACGAGGGCACGCTCGAGACCGCTCAGGCGAGCCTGGTCGATTTCAACCGCTCCGGCGTCGCGCTCATGGAGACCGTGTCGCGGCCCGATCTCTCTTCACCCGCAGAGGCGGCCTCCTACCTGCGAGCCTTCCGATCTGTCCTGATCTTCCTGGGCGTGTGCGACGGCAACATGGAGGAGGGCTCGCTCCGGTGCGACGCGAACGTCTCGATCCGGCCCCGCGGGAGCGCCCCGCTCGGGACGAAGGTCGAGATCAAGAACCTGAACTCGTTCCGCAACGTGCAGCGCGCGCTCGAGTTCGAGGTGCGGCGCCAGGCGCAGGCGCTCGACGCGGGCGAGCGCATCGTGCAGGAGACGCGTCTCTGGGAGGCCGACCGCGGATACACGCGCTCGATGCGCACCAAGGAGTTCGCGCACGACTATCGCTATTTTCCCGAGCCCGACCTGGTGCCGCTCCAGATCGACCGGCGCTGGGTCGAGGAGATCCGGGCCGAGCTTCCGGAGCTGCCGCGCGCCTGGCGGCGGCGGGCGGTCGCCCAGTACGGTCTGCCGCCCTACGACGCCGAGGTGCTCACCCAGTCGCGGGCGCTCGTCGACTACTACGAGGCGGCGCTGCGCGAGTCGTCTCAGGCATCCGGAGCCGGCACGGACCGTCCCAAGGTGCTCTCGAACTGGATCATGTCGGAGCTCCTGCGCGTCCTGCCCGGCGACGACGAGCGGGCGATTAAGAGCTCGCCGATTCCGCCGCGTCACCTGGTCGGCCTCCTGCAGCTGATCGAGAACTCGACCATCAGCGGCAAGATCGCCAAGGACGTGTTCCAGAAGATGTTCGACACGGGCCAGGACGCGCGGACGATCGTCGAGCGCGAGGGCCTCACGCAGGTGGCCGACGAGGGCGCGCTGGGGCGGGTGATCGATTCGGTGATGGCCGCCAACCCCAAGGCAATCGAGGACTACCGTCGGGGCAAGAAGGAGGCAAAGGGGGCCCTGATCGGACAGGTCATGAAGGAGACCCGGGGCAAGGCCAACCCCGCGCTCGTCAACCGGCTCCTGGAGGACAAGCTCTCGCAAACCTGAAGCCCGCGGCTATAATCGAACCGCCCGCCATGATTGAGGTTCACCGGGTTTCGAAGGTGTACTCGGTCGGGCCCGTGAAGGTCCCTGCGCTGCGTGGCGTGTCGTTCCGCATCGCCAAGGGCGAGTTCGTGGTCTTGACCGGCGCCAGCGGCGCGGGCAAGACGACCCTGCTCCGGCTCCTCTACCGCGACGACCTGCCGACCGAGGGCGACATCGAGGTCCTCGGCCACGACCTGGTCCCGATGCGGCGCTCGCAGGTGGCGGCCCTTCGCCGGTCCATCGGCGTCGTGTTCCAGGACGCCAAGCTGCTGCCCGTCCGCACCGTCTACGAGAACGTCGCCTTCGTCCTGCGCGTGCTCGGCACGCCCCGGCGCGAGATCACCGAGCGCGTCTTCGACGCGCTCCGCGTCGTCGGCATGTCGTCGCGGGCGCAGGCCTACCCTGCCCAGCTCTCCCAGGGCGAGGCGCAGCGGGCGGCGCTGGCGCGGGCCATCGTGAGACGGCCGCCCCTTCTCCTGGCCGACGAGCCGACGGGCAACCTCGACGAGTCGATGGCCGCCGAGATCATCGAGGCGCTCAAGGACATCGGATCGGGCGGGACCACGATCGTGCTGGCCACCCACCAGGCGCGCCTGGCCGCGGCGCTCAAGCGCCGCACCATGACGCTCGCCGCCGGCCATGTCGTGAAGGACGAGGGCTGACCGCGTGGTCGGATTCCTGGTCGGCGAGGCGCTCCGTGACCTTCGAAGAGCCGGGCGCGTCGCCGCCAGCGCGATCGTGCTGATCACGCTCTCGCTGGCGGCGCTCGGCGGCTTCTGGCTCGTGTCGTCCAATCTCGACCGTGCGGTCGCGCGCTGGCGCGATCGCGTCCGCATCGTCGTCTACCTCCGGCGCGAGCCGTCGTCCCCCGACGTCGCCGCGCTGGTCGAGCGCGTCCGGACGACTCCCGGCGTCGCCGCCGTGACCTTCGTCGGCAAGGCCGACGCGCTGCGCGGGCTCAAGCAGGTGCTCGGCAAGGACGCGGGTGTGGTCGATCAGCTCCCCGCGAACCCGCTGCCGGCGTCGCTCGAGGTGACGCCGGCGGCCGCCGCCGCGACGCCCGAGGGCGCGCGCGAGCTCGTCGCGCGCCTGGCGGCGTTGCCCGAAGCCGACGAGGTGGCCGGCAGCGTCGACTGGGTCGAGCAGCTCTCGCACTGGCAGCGGCTCCTCACGACGATCGGGCTCGGCGTCGGCGCCGTGCTCGGCCTCGCAGCGATCCTGACGGTCACGACCGCAACAACCCTGGTCCTGCACGCGCGGCGGCACGAGACCGAGATCATGCGGCTCGTCGGCGCCTCCGAGATAACGATCCGGCTGCCACTCCTGCTCCAGGGCATGATGCAAGGGCTGGTCGGCGCGGTCCTGGCGCTGGGCACGCTCGTCCTCACGTACTCGCTGGTGGCGCCGCGCCTCGAGCCGCTCGTCAATCTGACGCTCGGGCTCTCGCAGCTGGTCTTCTTCACGCCCGTCGGCGTGACCGCGCTCCTCGGCGCGGGGACCTTGCTCGGCGGGCTCGGCGGCTGGCTGGCGCGCGCCGGCCGCGAGCCATGAGTCGCGCGACCCTCGCGCTCGCGCTGGCGGTGCTCGCAGTGGCGCCGGCGGCGGCCCAGACCCGGCGAGACGATCCGTTGCAGGCCGAGCAGCGGAAGCTGCAGCAGACGCAGAAGCAGCTCAAAGAGGAAAAGGAGCGGGCGGCGGCCGCGCGCGCGCGTGAGACGTCGCTGCTGGCCGAGCTCGAGGAGATCGAGCGGCGCCTGGTCGCCAAGAAGGCCGAGGTCGCGCGCCTGGAGGCGCGGATCAAGAAGGCGCAGAGCGACGTCCAGCTGTTCCGCGGCGAGATCGGCAGGCTCGAGCGGCAGCGCGCCGGACAGATCAACGCGCTCGCGGGACGGCTCCGGGTGATGTATCGCGTGCACGCCCAGGGCGGCGCGTTGCCGGTCATCCTCAGCGGCGAGGATCCGGTGACGCGCGCCGTCGCCGTTCGCCATCTCGCGAGCCTCGCGGCCCTGGACGCCCGCTTGATTCAAGAGTATCGTGTTACATCTGAGAAGTTGGCGGACCGCAAAGGCAAGGAGGAGGCGCAGCAGCTGGAGCTGGCGAGCCTCCACGAAGACGCCAAGCGGGAGCAGGCGGAGGTCGACCGCGAGGTCGCGAAGCGGCGCGTGATCCTCGCAAAGGTGCGCGACGAGCGCGCGTACCACGAGCGCATGGTGGGCGAGTTGACGGAAGCGTCCCACCGCCTCGAGACGTTCATCCGTGAGCTCCAGGCCAAGCAGCGCAAACTGGCGCGGGTTCCGCCACCCAAGGGTGGGATCGAGCCTCCTGGAGTCGGGTTCGGCGCGCTAAAGGGGCGCCTGCCGTGGCCGACCGAGGGGCGGATCGTCACGGGGTTCGGCGCGCAGGTACATCCGCGATTCGGCACCCGGACTTTCCGGAATGGAGTCGACATCGAGGCGGCGGTCGGCCGAGAAGTGCTCGCGGTGCACGGCGGCCACGTCATCTATACGGGATGGTTCAAGGGGTACGGTAACCTGATCATCGTGGACCACGGTAACGAGTACTACACGCTCTACGCCCACATCGCCGACATCGAGGCGCGGGAAGGCGAGGACGTGCGTCAGGGACAGCGGATCGGCACGGTTGGCGATACGGGATCGCTCGCCGGGCCACGGCTCTACTTCGAGGTGCGCTACCAGGGCAAGCCCCAAGATCCGGAACAGTGGCTCCGCCAGGGTGGCTAGTCAAAAGCGGGGATGAGAGGACGTCCATGAAGAAGGCCTTCGTGATCAGCACGCTCCTGGTGGTGCTTACGCTATCGCTCGGTGGATCCGTTGCCAGCAAGAGTGCGGATCAGAGCGAGACCTACGAGCAGCTGAAGCTCTTCACCGAGGTCCTCTCCATCGTGCAGAACCAGTACGTCGACCAGGTCCCGCCGAAGGACCTCATCTACAACGCGATCAAGGGCACGCTGCGCGGCCTCGACCCGCACAGCTCGTTCCTCGACCCCGACAGCTACAAGGAGATGCAGGTCGAGACCACCGGGAGCTTCGGCGGCCTCGGCATCGAGATCACCCTGCGCGACGACGTCCTGACCGTCGTGTCGCCGATCGAGGGGACGCCTGCCCACCGGGCCGGTCTGCAGACGGGCGACCGCATCGTGAAGATCGACGGCCTCGTCACGAAGGACATGCAGCTGCCCGACGCGGTCAAGCGCATGCGCGGCAAGCCCGGGACGAAGGTGACGATCACCGTCGTGCGCGAAGGCTGGACCGAGCCGAAAGATTTCGACATCACGCGCGAGCAGATCCGGGTGCAGTCGGTGCGGTCGGCCGATCTCGGCGGCGGCATCGCCTACGTGAAGCTCCGCCAGTTCCAGGAGCAGTCGCCCGGCGACATGGCCGCGGCGCTCGATAAGGCTGCGAAGGCGGGTATGAAGGCGCTCGTCCTCGACCTGCGCAACAACCCGGGCGGCCTCCTGACGGCGGCGGTCGAGGTCACCGAGGAGTTCATCGACGACGGCAAGCTGGTCGTGTACACCGAGGGGCGAGTCCGCAACCAGAACATGCGCTTCTCGGCTCACGCGAAGAAGTCGTACCCCGCCTTGCCGATGGTGGTCCTCGTCAACCAGGGCAGCGCGTCGGCCTCCGAGATCGTCGCGGGCGCGCTCCAGGACTGGGGACGCGCGATCGTGGTCGGCACCCAGACCTTCGGCAAGGGGTCGGTGCAGACGATCATCCCGCTGTCCGACGGCTCCGGGCTCCGGCTCACGACGGCGAAGTACTTCACACCGAAGGGTCGCTCGATCCACGGCAAGGGCATCACGCCCGACATCGTCGTCGAGATCCCCAAGGATACGACCGCGGCGAAAGACCGGCAGCAGCCGTCGCTCGATCCGATGGAAGAGCTCCGGAAGGACATCCAGGTGCAGCGGGCGCTCGACGTGATCAAGACGATGCGGATCATCGAGCAGCAGCGCCCGGGACAGAACCCGCAGGCCCAGGTCCGGCCGCAGTAGCGGCGACGCGCGCATCGAGGGCGATGCCAGGCCGGGTGCCAGGGGACGCGGCCGCATCGCCCTTGCTATCTGCGCCGATTGAATGAGGGGGGGGCGGGGACGAACGATGATCGTGCTCGGGATCGAAAGCTCGTGTGACGAGACGGCGGCGGCGGTGCTCGCCGACGGGCGTCGTATCCTGTCGAGCGTGGTCGCCTCGCAGGACGCCATCCACGCGCCGTACGGCGGCGTCGTGCCCGAGCTGGCGTCGCGCCGCCACCTCGAGGTCATCGTGCCGGTCGTGGACAAGGCGCTCGCCGACGCGGGGGTGCGCCTGCCCGACCTCGACGGGATCGCCGTCACGCAAGGGCCCGGCCTCGTCGGCTCGCTGCTCGTGGGGTGCTCGGTCGCGAAGTCGCTCGCGTACGTTCACCGGCTGCCGCTGGTCGCCGTGAACCACCTCGAGGGGCACATCTACGCCGCGTTCCTGACCGACGATCCGCCCGTGCACCCGTTCCTGGCGCTCGTGGTCTCGGGGGGCCACACGGCGCTCTACCACGCGCGCGCGCCGCTCACGTACGCGCTGGTGGGACACACGCGCGACGACGCCGCCGGCGAGGCGTTCGACAAGGTCGCCAAGCTCCTGGGCCTCGGCTTTCCGGGCGGTCCCGTGATCGAGCGCACGGCCAGGACCGGCGACCCCAAGGCGGTCACCTTTCCGCTCGCCCAGATGAGCGACGGCGCCGCCGATTTCTCGTTCAGTGGGATCAAGACGTCGGTGTCCCTCTACGTGAAGCAGCGGGCGCCGCTCGGCGCCGCCGAGATCGCCGACGTCGCGGCATCGTTCCAGGCGACGGTGGTGAAGATGCTCGTGAGAAAGACGGTCAAGGCCGCGCTGCATCACGGCGTCAAGCGCGTCGTGCTGACCGGCGGCGTGGCCGCCAACACCCCCCTGCGCGAGGCCCTCGACGCCGCGGCGATCGATCACGGCCTGCGGCTTCACATCCCGCCCCGCAGCCTCTGCACGGACAACGCGGCGATGATCACCGCGGCGGGAACGGCCCGGCTCGCGGCCGGGGAGCGCGCGCCCCTGACCATGAACGCCGCCCCCGACCTCCGGCTCGCGTGATGAAACGCGTGCGGAGCTTGGCGCCCGCAATCGTGAGCCAGAGCCAAATCACGCATCGCGAACGATCGGGCGTGCGGAGCTTCGCCGCGTCTGTCTCAGGCCACCCTCGGTCCAAGCCGGCCTCAAGGTCCCCGCTCCAATGAACTACGAAGCGGTCCTCGCGGGTCTTCCCGACGCGGTGATCGCCGTCGACACCGATCTGCGCATCGTCTTCTGGAATTCTGCAGCCGAGGTGCTCACCGAGCGCTCGGCCCGCCGGGCGGAGGGCCGCTACGTCAAGGAGGTCTTCTCGCCCGAGACCTCGGTCGTGCGTCGGCTCGGCGAGACTCTTGCCACGGGCGAGAGCCGCTCCGAGGCCGAGAGTTTCGTCGAGCGCGTCGACGGCCGCCGCGTGCCCGTGTCGATCGTGACGGCGCCGCTCTGCGGCCGAGACGGACAGGTCGAGGCCGCCGTCGCGGTGCTGCGCGACCTCTCGCGCATCCATCAGCTCGAGGCGGAAGTGCGCCGCGGCGAGACCCTCGCGGCGGCGGGCCGGATGGCCGTCGGGCTCGCCCACGAGGTGCGCAACCCGCTCGGCGCCATCCGCGGCGCCGTGCAGCTCTTGCGGCGCGAGCTCGGCGCCGAGTCGCGGCTGGCCGAGTACACCGACGTGCTCCTGACCGAGGTCGACCGCGTGAACCGCATCATCGAGACGCTCCTGGACCTCGCACGGCCGATCCAGCTGCGCGCGGTGCCGCTGAACCTGCACCAGCTGCTCGAGCGCGTCACCCTGCTCAACGAAGAGGGCGCGCGCCAGCGCGCCGTCACGCTGATCCGCCGCTACGATCCGAGCCTGCCGCCGATCCTGGGTGACGAGGATCGGCTGCTGCAGGTGTTCCACAATCTCGTGCGAAACGCCCTGGACGCGATGGAGCGCGGCGGCCGCCTCACCCTGACGACGCGCGTGAGCCTGAACCCGCTCTTCGGCAAGATGGACCTCGGTGCAGGCCAGCGCAGCATGGTGGAGGCGCAAGTGACCGACGAGGGCCCGGGCATTCCCGACGCGGTGCGCACGCGGATCTTCGACCCGTTCTTCACGACCAAGGACAAGGGGCTCGGGCTCGGGCTCTCGATCTGCCATCGCATCCTCGAGGAGCACCGCGGCGCGATCCAGGTGGACAGCACCGCCGGGCGCGGCACGAGCGTCACCTGTTTCCTGCCGATCGCGAAATGACGAAAGGACGTTCACGGCCATCGCGACCGTAAACGCGCGCATCCTGGTGGCCGACGACGAGGACAGCCTGCGCTGGGTCCTCGAGAAGGGCCTGCGCCAGGCGGGCTATGAGGTGGTCGCCGTCAAGGACGGCGCCGCCGCCCTCGAGGCGTTCGAAGCCGAGCCGTTCGACCTGGTCTTTCTCGACATCCGCATGCCCGGCGTCGACGGCCTCACCGCTCTCGGCCGCCTGCGCGAGGTCCACGCCGACGCGTGCGTGATCGTGATGACCGCGCACGGCACCATGGACACCGCGATCCAGGCGATGCAGCGCGGTGCCTACGACTACCTGGCCAAGCCCTTCGACCTCGACGAGGTGCTCCTGCTCATCGAGCGCGCCCTCACGGCGCGCCGCCTGACCCAGGAGGTGACGCGGCTCAAGAGCGGGCTGCAGGAGGTGTGGGAGTTCGGCGCGCTCATCGGCCGGCATCCGCGCATGCAGGAGGTCTACAAGACCATCGGGCGCGTCGCCGCCAGCGACGTGACCGTGCTGCTGCGCGGCGAGTCCGGCACCGGCAAGGAGCTCGTCGCCAGCGCGATCCATCACTATAGCCGTCGCGCCGGACGCCCCTTCGTCGCGGTCTCCTGCGCGGCGATCCCGGCCACCCTGCTCGAGTCGGAGATGTTCGGCCACGAGCGCGGCGCGTTCACCGACGCCAAGGAGCGCCGCCTCGGGAAGCTCGAGCTCGCGCACGGCGGCACCCTCTATCTGGACGAGATCGGCGACATGCCGGTCGAGCTCCAGACCAAGCTGCTCCGTGCGCTGCAGGAGCGGACCATCGAGCGCCTCGGCGGCCAGGAATCGATCCGCATCGACGTGCGGGTGCTGGCCGCGACCAACCGCGATCTCGAGACGCTGATGAAGGAGGGCCGCTTCCGCGAAGACCTCTACTACCGGCTCAACGTGGTGACCGTGAACCTGCCGCCGCTGCGCGAGCGGCGGCGCGACATCCCGCTCCTGATCGAGCACCTGCTCGCGAAGTACGCCGGCGACCTCGGCGAGCGCGGCGTCGCCCCCGAGGCGCTCGACCGCCTGGTGGGCTACGACTGGCCCGGCAACGTGCGCGAGCTCGAGAACGTGATCCAGCGCGCGATGGTGATGGCCACGAGCGGCATCATCCTGCCGGAGCACCTGCCGATCGGCCCGGTGTCAGCCGCCACCTCGGTCAGCGTCGACGCGTCGCTCGAGGAAGTGATCGAGCGCAAGCTCGTCGAGTGCGTCCGGGGTCTGCGCGGGCACGCGAGCGCGAACCTCTACGACCTGATGATCGGCCTGGTCGAGAAGCCGCTGCTCCGCGCGGTGCTGCGCGAGACGGCCGGCAACCAGGTGCGGGCGGCGCAGATCCTCGGGATCAACCGCAACACCCGACGGGATGACGCGGAATAACTAGACCGTGGCCAGGCGCGTGCTCTCGACATACCCCAGCGTTTCGCGAGTCAGCGTGTAGACGTCCACCGTCTCGAGCGCTCCGGGCAGCGGCATCTCGCCGAGTCTTCCGAAGTTGTAGCGGCCGATGGCAAGCTCGCGCGTGCGGCCGGTGAGCACGATCTGACCGGGCTCGGCGACGCCGAGCAGCTGCGAGGCGATGCCGGCCGTCTTACCCGTCGCGGTGTAGTCGGTGCGCAGAGCGGCGCCGATGGCTCCGACGACGACGGGCCCTGTGTTGATGGCCATGCGCACTCGGAACTCCAGGTCATAACTCCCCCGAACATCCCGGCGCACTGTTTCGAGGCGCTCTTGCGCATCAAGGGCCGCGTTCAGCGCGCGGCAGGCATGATGCTCGCCCGAGCCGTCAGCGAAGAGCGCCATGATTCCGTCGGCCAGGAACTGGTTCACCGTCCCACCGTGCTGGTGCACCGTCTCCAGCGCGAGGTCGAACGTGCGGCGCATGATCTCGCTGACCTGCTCCGGATCGAGCTGCTCGGACAGGGCCGTAAAGCCCGAGACGTCCGCGAAGAGGACGCTTACCTGTTTGCGCTCGCAACGACTACGAAGCGGGTTGCCGCACGCCGCCGATTGCCATGTCGATTCCTCCTCGTGTGCTCCCGACGTCGCACACGTGGATGGCAAGCTTGATGCCACGGCTAAGTGCCAGAAAAGATGAGACTGGGAGCGGTGATTTGGGCGGGACTTCTGACCGAACCTGCAGACAGGAGGCGGCGTTGCGCCCGGACTCGCACGTCGGCCACGGGTAGGCTTGACTCGCCTCGATGTATCCCTTAGTTTTGTAGCGACTTCCATCGGCTGAAGCCATGGACGGCTAGGATGGAGTGCATCAGGTGCCGGCACGTCAATCCCCCGGAAACCAAGTTCTGCGGGGAGTGTGGGACGCGACTCCAGTCGGTCTGCTCCGCTTGTCGGGCCGTCAACCCTGCCACCAATAAGTTCTGTAGCGAGTGCGGTCAGCCGCTGACGGGCGTCGCGTCAGTGCCCGCGGCCGCAGCGGCCGCCCCTGTGGCGCCTTCCGTCCGCTTCGCCTCCCCGGAGGCCTACACACCCAAGCACCTCGCCGAGAAAATTCTCACCTCAAAGAGCGCTATCGAGGGCGAGCGGAAGATCGTCACGGTGATGTTCTCAGACGTGTCCGGCTTCACGGCGATGTCGGAGAAGCTCGATCCCGAGGACGTCCACGCGATCATGGACCGCGCGTTCGACGTCATCCTGAGTGCGGTTCACCGCTATGAGGGCACAGTCAACCAGTTCCTCGGTGACGGGGTGATGGCGCTCTTCGGGGCTCCGATCGCTCACGAAGACCACGCCCAGCGTGCGCTGAGCGCGGCGCTCGCGATCCAAGAGGGCCTGAAGCCACTCGCCGAAGACGTCAAGCGCGCCCACGGGGTCGAGTTCCAGATGCGGATGGGGATCAACACGGGGCCCGTCGTGGTCGGGGCCATTGGCCACGACCTCCGTATGGACTACACGGCGGTCGGTGACACGACCAACCTCGCGTCAAGACTCCTTGCCATCGCCAATCCGGGCCAGATCGTCGCGAGCCGGCGCACCCAGCACCTCCGGGACCGCGTCTTCAGCTTCGAGGACCTGGGTGACTTCCAGGTGAAGGGCAAGAGCGAGCCGGTTCGCGCCTACGCAGTCACGGGCGAGCTCCGCGGCCGGACGAGGCTCGAAATCTCGAAGGACCGCGGGCTCACGCCGCTCGTGGGCCGCACCCGCGAGCTTGAGGTCTTGACCGCAGCCTGGCGTCGCGCGTCCGCCGGCCAGGGCGCCACCGTGCTGCTATCGGGCGAGCCGGGCGTGGGCAAATCACGCTTGCTCTACGAATTCCTGGATCGCCTCGAGGGCAGCGGAGTGCTCGAGCTCGAGACCACGTGCGCCTCGTATGGCCGCCTCACCCCCTATCGCCCGATCCTCGAGGTGCTTCGACGATACCTGGACCTTACCGAAGGCATGTCGGCGGACGAAGTGAGGAGCCGGATCGCCGAGCGCCTCCAGGACCTCGGCCTCGACGGAACGGAGCCGGCTGTCCTCCTGGCGCACTTTGCCGGTGTCTTCGCACCGCCTGAGTTCATCAACCGTCTCTCCGGCGCCGAGCTCAAGGAACGGACGTTCGCGGTGCTGCGCGAGGTCTTCCTGCGCGCGAGCCGGTCGGCGTCGGTCGTGCTCCTCATCGAAAACGTGCACTGGCTGGACACCAGCTCTGCAGAGTTCCTCACTCGGCTGGCGGCCCGCCTGTCTGGGCATCGGGTCCTTCTGATTCTGAGCACGCGACCGGGTGACCAGCCGTGGGCCAATCTTGTGGTCACCGAGACGATCACCCTCGAGGGACTCGGCACGGAAGAGGTCGAGGGGATGGTCCGCACCGTCCTCGGCGTCGATACGATGTCCTCCGAGCTTCTCGGGCTCCTCGCCGAGAAGGGCGAGGGCAATCCGCTCTACGTCGAAGAGATCCTCCACCAACTCATGGAGACGAGCGGGATCGTGGTGGCGGACAGGGAGGTACGGCTCCGAAGCGCTGACGTCAGGATACCTGCCACCATTCACGACATCATCGCGGCCCGCGTGGACCGACTCGCGGACCCGCTCAAGCTCACGCTGCAGGGTGGAGCGGTTGTGGGGCGGCGCTTCGGAACCTCGCTCGTGTCCCGTGTCATCGCGACCGCTGCGGAGGCGGTGGTCGAGAACCTCCAGAATCTCCACGGACTGGACTTCGTCTTCCCGGCTGCTCATGACCCCGAAGTCATGTACAGCTTCAAGCACGCGCTGACCCAGGACGTCGTCTACGGCGGACTCCTGGAGCGGCGGCGGCGCCAGTACCACACGGCCGCCGGGCGCGGGCTCGAGGAGCTCTACCGCGGCCGCATCGACGACGCGGTGGAGCTCCTTGCTTACCACTTCGGACGGAGCACGGAAGCCGATGAAGCCGTTGATTATGCGATCCTAGCCGCCGAGAAAGCGCAACGACGGTGGGCAAACACGGAAGCCCTGGCATATTTTGACGAAGCGCTCAAGCGTCTCGAGGGAATGCCGGACACGGCGCCCAACCGTCAGCGCCGGATCGACGCCGTGGTGAAGCAGGCGGAGGTCATGTTTGCGCTCGGTCGTCACGCCGAGCAGGTCAAGGCCCTCGAGGCGATCCGCGCCCTCACGGTGGATGCCGATCCGCAGCGGCGGGCGGCCTGGCTGTGCTGGGCGGGCTTCCTCCACAGCCTCACGGGAGCGCCCCCCGAGGTCCCCATCGTCTACTGCACCGAGGCGGTCGCCCTCGCCGACCTCGTCGGGCTCGACGACATGCGGGCCTTCGCGGAGTGCTGCCTTACCCACGTCTATGTGGTGGCGGGAAAGCTCGAGGACGCGCTGCAGACGGGCGCGCGTGCGCTCGCCTTCTTCGAGGCGCGCGGCAACATCTGGTGGGCCTGCCGAACGCTATGGGGTCTCAGCATGGCATGCAACGCGATCGGCGAGTGGGCGCGAAGCCTCGGCTATTGCCGCCGGGGCCTCGAGCACGGGCAGGAGGTCAATGACCTCCGGCTGAAGGTCGTCGGCCTGTGGCGGACGGGCTCGACCCACATCCTGCGGGGTGACGCCGAGGCGGGCGTGCGGTATTGCGACCAGGCGCTGGCGCTCTCGCCGATCCCCTTCGACGCAGCGACGGCGCGGGCCCTCAAAGGATTCGGACTCGCCAAAGCGGGCAAGACCCAGGAAGGGATCGCCCTGCTCGAGAGCGTGGCGGCATGGCTCGACCAGCAGCATCTCCCATACACGCGCTCGGTCGTCGCCCTCGATCTCGCCGAGAGCTACCTACGCCACGGCGCGCGCGCCCGCGCACGCGAGGCCGCCGAGACCGTGCGCGGCGCGAGCCGCGAGCTCGGCTATCTCCACCTCGAGGGCTGGGCGGAACGACTGCTCGGCGAGTGCGTGGGCCTCGACGACCCGATCGTCGCGGCCGCGCATCTCTCACGCGCGGCTGGAATCCTCGAGAAGACCGGTGCGCGCAACGAGCTGGCGAAGACGCTCGTCGCCCAAGCGGAGCTCCAGCGGTCGGCCGGGGATTCGGCGGCCGCCCGTGGGCTCCTGGAACGCGCGCTGAAGATCTTCGATGCGCTCGGGACGCTCGACGGACCCGACCGTGCTCGCGCGCTGCTCGCCGAGCTCGGCGCTGGCTGAGCCGCTCCCGGCTCACCCGATGGATGCGTCGTGCCGCTTGATGCGGACGATGCGGCTCACCCGGCCGGGTGCGCCGTGGATTCGCCCGAGCTCGCGGGCCTGAGCCGCGCCGCGATGTGCTGGGCCGCTCTCACGGCCAGCGCGGCGATGGTGAGCGTGGGCGGGGAGGCGCTAGCCGTGACGAAGCAACCGCTCCCTACCAGGTAGAGGTTGGGGACATCATGGGCTTTGAGATCCACGTCCACGACGCTGGTTCCGGGGTCGGCGCCCATCCGGTGCGTTCCGATCTGGTGGGCGGCGAATGAGAGGCCCGTGGACCGCACGTCGGTGAGTCCTATGGCCGCCAGGATCTTCCCCGCGACCTCCTTGGCCTCGTCGAGCGCTCGGCGCTCGTACTTGCCGACGATGTAGTGGATGTGCGGCGCAGGGCTGCCGAAGTGGTCGCGGACGTTCAGGTTGAGGGAGATCGCGTTGACGCGGTCGGGCAGCTGCTCGGCGTAAACGCGGATGCCGAGCCAGTGCCCGAATTCTTCCCGCACACGCGTACGGAGCGGTTCCCCCCACTGGCCGCTGGCGACCGCGATCCGATCCGGCGTCGGTCCCGCCGAGTTCAGGAACTCGAGGAGGAAGGCCCCGCGCGTTGCCCGATCGCGCTCGATGGCGAACTGCCGGGACATGGCGGTCGAGAACCCGATGCGATACGGATACACTTTCTCGCGGGCGCGCCCGCTGACCTCGATCGACGGGTGCGACATGAAGAACTTCCCCACCAACCCGCTCCGGTTCGCGAGTCCGCCGGGGAATTCTCGTGAGGCGGAGAGAAGGAGGAGCCGGGCGTTCTCGACCGCCCCGCCTGCGAGCACGAACACCCGGGCGTTGAGTCGTTGCTGGAGCTTGTCAGGCCTCGCGTACACGGCTGCGCTTACGCGGCCCGAACGGTCGAGCTCGAGCCTGAGCACCGTAGCCTCGGTGAGGACCTGCGCATTACCGGTCGCCTCCGCTTGCGGAACGTGCGTCAGGTCGACGCTCGCCTTAGCGCCGGTGGGGCAGACCTGGCAGGTGCCACAGGCCCGGCACTGCGGGCGCCCGGCATACGCCACCGAGTTGCGCGCCTGCGGCAAATGATGAAGCGCGATCCCGAGAGGCTGGCAGGCGCGCGTGAACAGGCCGTCGGAGTAGCTGAAGGGAAAAGGCGGGAGTGGAAACGCGGCGCTTCGAGGCGCCGCCCAGGGCTCGTCGGCCACCCCGGCCACACCGAGCATTCTCTCGGCTTCCGCGTAGTAGCCCTCGAGATCCTGGTACGAGATCGGCCAGTCGTCGGCGATCCCGTACAGTGACTTCAGCCGGAAGTCGTTCGCGTGGAGCCGGAGGGCGTAGCCTTCCCAGTGCAGGGTGCTCCCGCCGACGCCGCGCGCCCTTTTCCCGCCGAGATGGTACGGGACGGGCCCGCCTACGGTGTAACGATCCAGGCTTGCTAGCGGCGTCGCCCAGGGGTTCTCACCTCTGACATATCGCCGCACATACTCCGGACGCTGGGCGAGGTCGTGTCGGGGACCCGACTCGAGGACGACGACACGAATACCGCGGCGGGCGAGCGCGAGCGCGAGAATCCCGCCAGCGGCACCCGCGCCGACGATAGCGACCTCGGCCTCCACGGCGAGCCCTTACCGCGAACTAGCGCTCAGAGCTCGTGTAGCGCGCGAGGTCGCCGCACGTTCCGGGAAACGCGCTGTACCCGACGACGGCCCAGCCCGCCGGAGAGGCATAGTAGCCGCCGATGAGGTCAGGCACCGCACGCGTCCGAACCTCCCGCACTTCTCTGGGGAACCGGCCGAGGGTCTCTTCGGGGCGCACGGTCGAAGATGAGAGTCGGTTGTGGGTGATCAGCGCGAGCCGCCGTGAGAAGTCGAGGCCCGAGAACCTGGTCCCCGCGAGGCGCTCGAGCAGACCGACGCTCGTCCGGTACAGCTCGAGGTAGTATCCGCCGCCCTGTGTCGTGCGGCGCTCGATGTGCTCGACGAGGTAGTCCCGCTCGGCTGGCGACAGTGGCCCGTCCCCCACCAGAATCTCGGCGAACGCCACGAGATCCTCGAGCTGCGATCTGGAGAGCGCTGGGGCGGCGTCGGCTCGCCCGCCGGGAGACCGCGGCACCGCGGACGGATCGAACCCCAGCGCCGCCGCGACTCCAAGGATCAGGCTCCGTCGAGTGAGCCTCACGGAGCCGAGGGTTGGACCGTCTTGATCGCCGGAGCGCAGACGACCGCCAGCCGGTCGAAAGCCGGTCGGAGCGCTATCGTCTCGAAGCCAAACGGATCCTCGAGCGTGACGACGGCGCTCGGCCCCGCGAGAAACGGTGGGGCATCATAGCACTTCAGATGGTCGGCGCTGCCGGGATCGAAATTGCCATTGAGCACGGGCCCGTGTTCCACCGTCGCCTCCGGCGCGCCTGCGGCGTCCAGGCTCGTCGGCGTGCACAGCAGTCTGGCCCGGCCGAGCTGCACGTGCTGATGAGTGCCAAACTGGTCGGTCAACGTGAGGACGTAGGGGGAATCGGCGCCGTTGAGAAAGTAGCAGTGCAGCAACTGGACCGAGAGGGATGAGCCCTGTCCGCCGCCACCGGCATATGCGGCGGCTGCGGACGAGCCAATGAGCGCCAGCGCGAGCAGCACGCTCGCGAGCTTCTTGGCCTTCACCATGTCGTTCCTCCTCCTTGCCGTTTAGAATTTGTCTGCGGGCCGAACGGTGATCGTGTCTGTACCCCGAACCATTTCGCCGCCTACGGTCATGGCGTCCAGCACCACGTTGGAGACGCCGACCGGGAGCAGCTTCGCGCTCGCCTTGAACACGCAGACCAGGTCGGGCCGGCCGTCGCGGTTGACGTCGAACCTGCCGCAGACGAAGTGTCCAAAGGCCTGGAACACGTGGCGGGACCAGATCCCCGACCCCTGGGCCGACGCACCGGTGATGAGGATCGAGGCCGGATCGAGCATCGTCGCGTCTCGCGTGACGCTGCTGAAGATCACCGCCACGATGAACGGCCTCAGGTCGTCATCGAGGTCCTCACGCCGAGCAGTTTCTCGAGGAACCAGGAAGGTCTTGATGACGACCGTGCAGGCGTCGGCGTTTTGACTGGGATTGCGCGTCAGAGGGCAGTTGTCGTCGAAATCCGCGATGCCGTCGCCGTCGGTGTCGACGCTGATCGTCCTGGCGTCGTCTGAGGTGATTTCGGGGGTCTCGAAGGTGTGGGCGCCGTCACCGAAGTCCACCGAGGCCCTGAAGTTGAAGTTGATGTGCGCCCAGTCGTCGAAGCCGGCCAGCGTCTCGCCCGGTGAATCCGGGCAGCCGGCGATGCCAAACTTGTTGAGGTCCCGAACGACGTTTGGGTCCGTCGTCGTGTTGAGATTCCAGTTGATCGCGCCGGCGCCCGAGGCGACCTTCAGCCTGGCCGGAATGCCGGTCGGCGGTCCGAACGCGATGTTGCCGGAGTAGCCGCCGATGCCCGCGGACTCGGCCAGGCTCGCCTCATTCAGCGTGAGCAGCGTTTGCCGGGAGTAGTCTAACGGGAACGGATTGACCGGGCTGTTGAACTGGTAGGCATAGTTCATCCGGCTGGTGTAGTTGGGCTTGCAGTTGACGTTCTCGAAGCCCCCGTGGCGCAGGCCGAGGTTGTGTCCCAACTCGTGCATGAAGGTGCCGGCTTGCTGGTCCGTTGTCCCCACATTGTGGCCGCCTACTGGCACCTGCGCGAAGCTTCCGAGCGAGACCATGAAGTCGTTGCCCAGGATCTCGGCGCAGCCTGAGGAGGTACTACCCTTCTGGTTGTGCACGAAGGCGACGTAGTGGTACGCGAAGCGCTTCCAGCCGAGCAGTGCGGCCGCGTTGGGCGCGGCACGCTCGGCGGCCGTCCCGAAGAACGAGGCCTTGAGGATATCGAAGTCGGCGTCACCGGCAGCGCCCGGCGGCGTGCAGGGCACGAGGGCGGTGTTGAGCGTATGTAGAGGGTTGCCGCTCCCGTCTGTTAGCTGATCGTCGATCTTCACGTGCAGCCGGATACCCGTCGTGCCGTCCGGGTTCGAGACTGGCGCGTTCGCGAACGCTGTGACCACGTTGTTGACCGCCACCGGATCGGGCCTGTGGAACTGCATGTAGTCGGCCTCGACGAAGATGTCCTTGTGGTTGGGACTCGCGCACTCGCCGGCGTCAAAGGCGCCGTTCCCGTTCATGTCCACACAGAGGGTGACGGCCCGGAAGGAGGGGACCCGATTCGCAGAATAGAGGCCGTCGACGCTGATGCCCGGACGGCCGTCGCTCCAGAAACTGCTGTCCTCCCAGCAGTCGAGCAGGGCGTCGCCGTCGGTGTCCGGCGCGTTGCCAGTGACCTGATCACAGGCCCCCGGAAACGCCAAGGGCGGTCCCGAGTTCTGGCCTGTCGTTCCAGCCGCCATCTCGACGGCGATCAGCTTACCGAAGAACGCGGAACTGGTGGAGACACCATCCTTTGTCCAGAGCGCATCCCTCAGCGGGGGCTGGAGCCCGAAGCTCGACGGGTCGTCCGGCACACCCGCGGGATCGATCATCCCGGCCGGCAGGTTGAATGACCTCCCTGCCACAGCACTACCGTTGGCCTTGTCGAGTTGCCTGATCGACGCGGGAGCCGACGTGACATCCGCGACGGTCACGATATCGAGGCTCGTGAGTATTGGCGCAGGAGACAGCTGAGAACAGCCGACAAACAGACTCACGCCGGCGATGCCGATCCCACCCACGAAGAGATTACCGCAGCCGGAAGGGATCGAGGTCGCCGTGACGCTGCCCGGCGCATAGTGCAGGACATTGAACGACCCGGACGGTGTGTCGAAGTTGGTCGATGTCTGATAGATGGTCTTGTCCTTCGTATCCCACGCGATTCCATCACACGTCGACCCGAGCGGGCCGCTCCCAAGAAAGGTCGCCGTGGCGACACCGCCAGCGGTAGGGGGCGTGGCGTCGAAGGGGCTGAAGTGGATCGCGTAGAGACTGATCCCGTCGCCCGCGTTACACGCCAAGAGGTCTCCCGTGTCGGCCCGGAATGCGAGAGAGTGCCATTCCGACGCCGGCGACGTGGTAAGCGTCTTCACGAGGGTAGCTGGCTCCGTGGACGGATCGAGGAAGAAAAGTCTCGATGCCGCCGTTACCCCTGAGAACCCGAGGCAACTCGTCACCACCAGGGTGGGGATGGCGGGGAAGCCCGCCTTCCCGCCCGACACGATGGCGAGCGCGGTCCCGAAGTCCGAGCCTTCGGAGGCGCAATTCGCGGTGCCAGGAATGGTTACGGTCTTGATGACGTCCCCGACGGCAGCCTCCGCGGCGCGACCTGTCGTCCCGAGCGCTAGAGTGATCACCAACCCGACAACGACCCAGTTCACGAAGCTCCGGCTCTTCCTGCTCATTCCTCTCCACTCCCTCATTCGTCCACTCACGTCCTCACGGCCTCTCGTTTACGCACGCTGCCTCTGATCGGCACGTCCTGGAGAACCGAGCGGGGCCTGATTTATCTCTGAGTCCCTTTGAAGAGTCCCTTTGAACGGCCCGCGTAGTATTGAACAAACGCGGTTTTCCCTTGCTGAATGTGTAGACCTTGTCTGAGAAGCCCCATCCGAGAGGGCCCATCTGAGCCAACGTTGACTTTTAACTCGACGTGGGTTAGACGTCCATACGTAGTTCTACGTATG
>QHTE01000026.1 GCA_003220685.1 Candidatus Rokuibacteriota bacterium | reverse complement strand
GAGCGGCCGGCGAAGCTCGGAGCGCACACCGGTGCCGAGGGCCAGCGGCAGCGCGCCGAGCAGCGCCGCCATCGTCGTCATCATGATCGGCCGGAACCGGAGCAGGCACGCCTGGTAGATCGCCTCCACGGGAGCTCGGCCCTCCTCGCGCTCGGCGTGCAGCGCGAAGTCGATCATCATGATCGCGTTCTTCTTCACGATGCCGATCAGGAGGATCACGCCGATCAGCGCGATCACCCCGAACTCCATCCGGCACACGAGGAGCGCCAGCAAGGCGCCGACGCCGGCCGACGGCAAGGTCGAGAGGATCGTGATCGGGTGGATATAGCTCTCGTAGAGCACGCCGAGCACGATGTAGACGGCGACCAGCGCGGCCAGGATCAGCAGGAGCTCGTTGGCCAGCGCCGCGCGAAAGGCCTGCGCCGTCCCCTGGAAGCTGCCTTCGATGCTGGCCGGCAGTCCGAGCCGCTGCGTCGTCGCCTCGATGGCCCGCACCGCGTCGCCGAGCGACGCGCCCGGCGCCATGTTGAACGAGAGCGTCACCGCCGGGAACTGTCCCTGACGGCTGATCGCGATCGGCGCCGTTTTCTCGGTCGCGGTGCTGAGCGCGCCGAGCGGCACGGTGCCGCCGTTGGTGCCGCGCACGTAGAGACCGTCGAGGCTCGAGGCGGTTTGCCGGAAGTCCGGCTTCACCTCCAGCACGACGCGGTACTGGTTCACCTGCGTGAAGATCGTGGACACCTGCCGCTGGCCGAACGCGTCGTAGAGCGTGTCGTCCAATATTTGAGGGCTGACGCCGAGCCGCGAGGCGGTGCTCCGGTCGATCGCGATCGCCGTGCCGACACCGTGATCTTGTAGATCGGTACTCACGTCGCGCAGCGCCGGCAGCGCGCGGAGGCGGTCGAGCAGCCGCGGCGCCCACGCGGCGAGCTCGGCGCCGTCCGGATCCTCGAGCGTGTACTGGTACTGCGTCCGGCTCACCCGATCCTCGACGGTCAGGTCCTGGACCGGCTGCATGAACAGGGTGATGCCCTGCACCTTCGCGAGCTCCGGAGCGCCGAGACCGGTAAGAGCCGGTACGCGAGCGCGCCGGCGAGAAACACGGCGACCATCAAGAGCGTCGTCGCCACCGGGCGGAGGATGAACGGGCGTGACGGGTTCACGGCGCGCGCCGCGGAGCTGCGCTGCCCGCGTCTTGCAGCGCGACCCGGCTGCCCTCCCGCAGGCGCTCGGCGCCGTCGATCACGACCATCTCGCTCGGCGATACCCCGGAATCGATCGCCGCGCTATCGCCCTCGGTCACGCCGATCTTCACGGGGCGCACCGTCGCGGAGTGGTCGGGCTTCACGACATACACGAAGGGGCCCTGAGCGCTCTGCTGAATCGCCGCCGCCGGCACCACGGTCGCGCCTCGCTTGACGTCGAGCTGGAGGCGCGCGTTGACGAACTGGCTCGGGAACAGCCTCCCGTCGGCGTTGGGGAACACGGCCTTCAGGCGGACCGTGCCCGTGGTCGGGTCGATCTGGTTGTCGACGGTCAGCAAGGTGCCCGAGGCCAGGCGCTGTTTCTGCTCTCGGTCCCACGCGTCGACGGGCAGCTTCACGCCGGCGTTGAGTTTCACGAGCACCGGCGGAAGACTGTCCTCGGGTATCGTGAACACGACCGCGATCGGCTCGAGCTGCGTGATCACGACCAGGCCGTTCTGATCGGTCGCGTGGACGATGTTCCCGGGATCGACGAGACGGAGCCCGAGGCGCCCGCCGAGGGGCGCGGTGATGCGACTGTAGGTGAGCTGGAGCTTGACGTTGTCGATCTGGCCCCGGTCGGTCTCGACGGCGTCCTCGTACTGGTGGACGAGCTCGACCTGCGTGTCGAGCTGCTGCTTGGGCGCCGAGTCCTCGGCCACGAGCGTCCGATGGCGCTCGAGGTCGACGCGCGCGTTGCGGAGCAGCGCCTCGTCGCGCGCCAGCTGGCCCTGCGCCTGCGTCAGCTGCACCTGGAACGGACGCGGATCGATCTCCGCGAGCAAGTCGCCGGCCCTGACCCGCTGCCCTTCCTGGAACAGGACCTTCGTCAGCTCGCCGTCCACGCGCGTGTGGACCGTCACCATGTTGAGCGGGGCGACGGAGCCGAGCCCGGTGAGATAGACGGCCATGTCGGACGTCCGAGCCGGCGCCGCGACCACGGGTACCGGAGCCATCCGCCCGGTCTCGGCCGCGGAGCTCGACGTCTTCGACTGTGCGTTGCCCGACCCGACGCGGACGACGTAGACGCCCGCCCCGAGCAGTACGATCACGCCCAGGCCGAACGACCACAGCGTGACGCGCCTCATGATCTTGTGATACCGGCTACCCGTGCCTTCGTTCGTAAAGACTTCGCCAAGAACTGTTAAGCGAGCCGCCCGGCGCTTAACACTTGGCGTTAGACGCGAGCGTCGCGGGACAGACGGCGTGGCCTTCGATTGGAAGGGTCACTTCGACGATGAGCCCGCCGTCGCGGGCGTTGGCGGCGCGTACGGTGCCGCCGTGGAGGCGGATCGTCCGATCCGCGATCGTCAAGCCCAGGCCGACGCCGCCGGTGTGGCGGTCGCGCGCGTCGCCCACCCGATAGAAGGGGTGGAAGATGTGCGGCAGCAGCTCGTCGGGGACGCCGCTGCCGTGGTCGCGCACGGCGATGACGACGCGCCCCGGCCCGTCGGCGCGCATCGCGATCTCGACCGCCGTGTCCTGGCGCGTGTGGCGGACGGCGTTGCGGACGATGTTCTCCACGGCACTGTGCAGCAAGTCGGGCGCGCCGATCGCCGCGCATTCACAGGTGGCGGTGACGCGCACCGCGCGGCGCCGGCTCCGCACCTCGAAGTCCGCATCCTCGGCCACGTCGCGCACGACCGCGGCGAGGTCGACGGGCTCGCGCGTCGGCTCCATCGCCCCGCTCTCGAGCCTGGCCAGCATCAGCAGCTGACCGATCAGCGCGTTGAGACGCTCGGCCTCGCGCTCGATCCGGTCGAGCGCCCACTGGTCGTCGCTCGCCGGCTGGCGGGCCAGGCCGAGCGCGACGTGCAGCCGCGCGAGCGGCGAACGCAGCTCGTGGGAGATGTCGCGCAAGAGCCGCCGCTCGGAGGTCATGAGCGCCTCGATCCGCTCGGCCATCCGATCGAAGTCGCGCGCCAGATCTCCCAGCTCGTCGCGGCGGCGCCCGACGGTGGGCCCTACCCGCACCGCCAGGTTGCCGCCGGCCAGCTCGTGGGTCGCCGCCCGTAGGGTGCCGAGCGGGCGGGCCACGTACCGCGCGAGCGGGTAGCACACGGCGCCGGCGGTGATCAGCACGGCCAGGAGGCGCAGGAGCTGCGCGGAGGGGGCGTCGTGGAGCAGCCTGACGAGACCGATCGGCGTGCTGGCGACGAGGTCGTATCGCCGTCCCGAGGGACCCTCGAGCCGGTGAGCCTTCAGCGCGAAGCCGCCGTCCACCTGCAACTCGGCGTAGCCGAGCGCGTCCGCACGCGTCGATCAGCACCGCGTGGATCCGCGTCTCGCGCTCGAGCCGGTCGAGGTACGCGGCGAGCGCGGGGCCGCCTTCGTACTCGAGGATCGCCGCGGCTCGCCGGCCGTAGCCGGCGAGCGCCGTGTCGCTGAACCGCTGCACCCGCACCTCGGTGGGGGTCGAGGTCGCGATCACCGCCGCGTGGAGCGCCACGGCCACGACCACGAGCGAGGCCCAGAACCACAGCACCATCTTCAGGAACATCCCCCGCATCAGGCGTCTCCTCGCGCATAGAGGTAGCCCACCGCCCGGAGCGCGCGGATGCGCTCGCCGCCGTCGGCGCGGGGCCCGAGCTTCTTGCGCAGCCTGCTCACGTGCACGTCGAGGCTTCGGTCGAACGGCATCAGGGCCCGTCCGAGCGCGCTGCGGGCCAGCTCGTCGCGGCGGACGACCGTCCCGGCGGCGCGCAGCAGGATCTCGAGCACGTTGAACTCGACCGCCGTCAGCTCCACCGGGGCGTCGGCCCGCCGCACGACGTGGCGCCGCACGTCGATCTCGACGTCGTCGACACAGAGCCGCTCGTCGGCGGGCGCGGCGGGCTCGGCGGCGGCAGCGTAGCGCGCCCGGCGCAGGATGGCTCGGATGCGCGCCACCAGCTCACGGGGATTGAAGGGCTTGGAGAGGTAGTCGTCGGCGCCCAGCTCGAGCCCCACGATGCGGTCGACGTCGTCGCCGCGCGCCGTCAGCATGAGCACCGCGCCGGCAGCATCACGTCGAGCACCACCAGCCGATAGTCGCCGGTGAGCGCGCGATCGACGGCGCGCGTGCCGTCGGCTTCGACCTCGAGCGAGAAATCCTCGCGCGCGAGGTATTCGCGGACCAGGTCGCCGAGCTCGGTGTCGTCGTCCACGAGCAGGATCCGAACGGACCGGCCCGCCGGGTTCGGCAGCGGCGTGAGCACGTCGTTCATCGACCCGGCGACTCCGGCGGCTCGGAGCCGCTCGGAGCCACCGGGCGGTGAGGCTCAGCCGCGGCTCGGGCCGCCGGGCGTCGGCGGGGCCGGCGTGGGAATCTCGTCGGCCCGGGCGGGTGCGATGCTGTTCAGCACTACGCGATCGCCGTCCGATACGAAGTCGACCTTCACCCACTCGCCGATCGTGAGATTGGTGAGCATCCGATGGTCGGGGGCTCTGAGCTCCGTCCCGTCCGACAGCTGAACCAGATTGAGCCTGGGGTCGACGAACCTGACCTGGGCCACCTTCGTGCCGCCTTGGCCGGCGCTCGGCCCGAAGGCCAGCGCCTGACCCAGCGACGCGACCAGGGCGAATGACATGACGGCTATGAGGACCTGAAATTGACGCATGACTCTCTCCTCTATCGCGCGAATTCGGGGCCCGTGACGATCACGAATCCCCTGGATCGATAGTCAGATCGACGCGTGGGAGAGGAGAGCGCGTGGAGCCCGGGACTCGGGCGACCGGAGTCGAACGCTCGAAGCGGCCGCCGTCCTATGCTCGACGGCGGCCAGCGTGGGCTCGCCGCGATGAGGGAGCTCGACGGCTCCCGCGCCGACGGCGTCCGGGCTCGATACGTCCCGTCCGGCGGCGCGGCCGCGCTCGTCTTCACCGGCCGCGTCGCTCCGCCACACTGGATCGACGGGAACGACGTCGGCCAGGGCGCCGAGCGACTGCAGAATTCCGACGAGCGCGAGCGTGATCAATCCCGCAATCACGGATTCAACGTACTCCCGCTCCGCGATCCGTCAAGCGATCGACGATGCACGCGTGGCGGCTTGACCGCGCCGCACTCGCGTGTTAGGTCTGCGCCGATGCGCTGGGCACTGCTGGCCGCGCTGTTCCTGACGATGCTCCCGGCACCCGCGACGGCGCAGCGCTCGCCGGTCATCCTGTCGACGACCACGAGCACGCAAGACTCGGGATTGCTCGACGTCCTGGTCCCGCTGTTCGAGCAGAAGACCGGCTACGCGGTCAAGACGATCGCAGTCGGCACCGGTCAGGCGCTCGCGCTGGCGGCACGGGGCGAGGCGGACGTGGTGCTCGCGCATGCGCCCGCCCTCGAGAAGAAATACGTCGCGGACGGCAAGATGCTCGACCGCCGGCTCGTCATGTACAACGACTTCGTCATCATCGGCCCGGCGGCCGATCCCGCGAAGATCAAGGGGATGACGAAGGTGGCCGACGCGATGAAGGCGATCGCCGCGGCCGGGGCGCGCTTCGTCGCACGCGGCGACAACTCCGGCACCCACGCGCTCGAGAGGGCCCTCTGGAAGCTGGCCGGCGTCGTGCCGCAGGGCGCCTGGTACATCGAGGCGGGACAGGGCATGGGCGCGACGCTCGGGATCGCCGACGACCGGAAGGCGTATACCCTGACGGACCGCGGGACCTTGCTGGCCTTTCAGAAGCGGGTGCGCCTTTCGATCCTGCTCGAGGGGGACAAGCCGCTCCTGAACATCTACTCCGTGATGCAGATCAACCCGAGCAACGGCCCCCGGGTCAACGCGGCCGGCGGCGCGGCGTTCGCCGACTTCATGGTGTCGGCCGACGTGCAGAAGGTCATCAAGACCTTCGGCGTGGACAAGTACGGCCAGCCCCTGTTCGTGCCCGTCGCGGGCGCGAACGAAGAGCAGGTCGGGGCCAAGGAATAGCGGCTAGCCGCGCTCGAACGCCCGCTTGATCTCCGTCTCGGCCCAGAGCATCGCTTCCTTGGGCTTCGAGGCGTTCGTGACCGCCCGCGCGAACATGTTCGGGATGATGTAGCTGTTCGTGATGAGCTGGATCTTCTCGTCGGGCGGCGCGGGCCAGCCGTACAGGTGCGAGTACTTCGCCGCGCCCTTGATGGGCTTGTACTTCTTGTCGACGTCGCCCGACACGATCCACTCGTGATACTGCGCGGGCTCGAAGAACCACTTCAGGAAGTCGCGCGCGACGTCCACGTTCTTGCTGAACTTCCAGATGCCGAGGCTCCGCGGCACGCCGACGGTATGGCGACCGTTCGGCCCGGCCGGCGACGGGTGGAAGCCGATCAGCTCGGCGACCGGAAGCTTCTCCTGCTTGGCGACCACGTAGCCCGGTGAGTCAGCGCGGACGGCTCAGATCGTCGGTGTCGAGGTAAGCGATCTCCAGGTCGATCACGGCGCCGATCTCCTCGAGCTTGGCGACCAGCTCGGGGTAGCCGGCGGCGATCAGGTCGACCTCGGCCTGACACAGGTGCGCGACCGCTCCGAAGAGGCGACGCAATCGATGCGCGTCGGACATGCGAACGCCGCGGCGCAAGACGCGTGCCGTTTCACAAGCCCCGATCGTTCCAGAGATTGGCGTTCTGGCACCCGACCGAACGTCCGCCCCGCGTCGCCCGCGGGCGGACAGCGTCACGGACTCGACAGCGCCCGGCACCGCGCGCCGCGGCCGTCGCGGGGCCGGGGCGCCCACGCCCGCGCCGCCGTTTCGGACTGGGATGCTAGGATGAGCGGCCGCCCGGAGGCGGACGAGATTGAGTCGCGATTTCGGCTTCACGCCCCGCGAATGGCGCGCGCTGCGCGCGCTCCGGACGCCCATCGGGATCCAACGGGCGCTCGACGCGATGCCCTACCACATCGCCGGCAGCGCCTGGTCGCCGCGACGGGTGCTGCGCGCGGGAACCGCGCACTGCCTCGAGGGCGCGATCTTCGCGGCTGCCGCCCTGCGGGTGCTGGGCTTCGCGCCCTTGCTCCTCGACCTGGAAGCCGTTCAGGACACCGATCACGTCGTCGGAGTCTATCGGGTGCGCGGCCACTGGGGCGCCATTGCGAAGTCGAACTTCTCGGGTCTCCGCTTCCGCGAGCCGGTCTACCGCAGCGTGCGCGAGCTGGTGATGAGCTATTTCGAGAGCTACATCAATCTCCGGGGCGAGCGCACCCTGCGCGCTTACTCACGGCCGGTCAATCTCGCGCGCTTCGATCGGAGCCACCGGGGATGGATGACGTCGGAGAGCGATCTCTGGTGGATCGCCGAGCACCTCGCCGGCGTGCCGCACATGCGGCTGCTGACGGCCCAGATGACCCGCAATCTCTCCCGCGTCGACCGGCGCTCGCTCGACGCCGGCCTCGTCGGATACCGCGCGCACTGAGGCTTCAGGGCGCGGTGGGGGGAGGCGTACGTTCCTCGGGCGGGAGCAGCACGGCGTCTTCGCGGGGGACGTACACCGTGGCCGACTCGCTGCGCCAGACGATCGCCCAGCCCATCGAGCGGAGCCGCTCGTCCGCGAGGGCCTGTCGCCGGTCGGCCTGGCGTCGCTCCCGGCCGTGCTCGACCTCGCGCAGGCGCCGATCGCCGAGCCGGCGGTCGACGATGACGACGACCTCGTCGTTGCCGGCGAATTCCTGCTGCAGGTATTCCTGAAGTTTCGGCCGGTGGCGAGACACGATGAACACCAGCTGGGCCATGGTTTGGGGAATAGCCTCACCGCTCGCGACGGTCAATGAGACCAGAGTCCCATGCGATTTGATTTGGCGCTGACCCTTGGGATATAACCGCTCTTGTGAGCCGTGTCGTTCTGCTGGTATGGCTCGTCCTCTCGCTCGTGCTTGTCCTCGACCCCGCGACGGCAGCGGCCCAGACGACCGAAGCGGACGTCTACGTGGCGCAGGCCGTCCTCGACTTCGACGACAGGAAATACGACGCCGCGCTCGAGAACCTGCACCGCGCGCTCGCGCTCGAGCCCGATCACGTCGAAGCGCTCTATTTCACCGGCGCGGTCTACGCGGCGCAGAAGCGTCCTGATCTGGCCGCGCCATATCTCGAGCGCGCCCGCGCGAAATCGCCCAAAGATCCCTCGATCGCGTACCAGCTGGGCCTGGTCTACTTCGCGCAGCAGCAGTACGACCGAGCGGAGCCGCTGCTGGAGGAAGCCTTTCGCGCCAATCCCGAGCTCGACAGTCTCGGCTACTACGTCGGGTTCCTGCGCTACCGCAAGAAGGACTACCGTGGCGCGCTGGCCGCGTTTCGCGAAGGCCGCTCGAGCGACCCCGAAATACAGCAGCTCACGCGCTTCTACACCGGCTTGGCGCTCGGCGTGCTCGGCCTGCCGGGCCAGGCGGCGGCGGAGGTCGAGCAGGCGATCCGTCTGGCGCCGGGCTCGCAGCTCACGGGTCCGGCCGAGCGCCTGCGCGACACCATCGTGGCCTCGAAGGACAAGGACCGGCGCTTCTCGTTCGAAGCCCGTGTCGGGTTCACGTACGACGACAACGTGATCGTGCGGCCCGTCGAGGACACGTCGGCGCCCATCGAGCCGCTGGTGGCCGAGATCCGGCGCCACAAACACGAGTCGTGGGGCGAGCTGTTCGGCCTGAACGCGAGTTACGTGTGGTGGCGCACCACCGACTGGGAGGCGTCGATCGGCTACTCGTTCTTCACGACCTACCAGAACGCGCTGCCGGCGTTCAACGTCGTCAGCAACCTCGGCACCGCGAGCCTGACCTACAAGACGGCGCTGTCCCAGCTGCCGGCGCAGGTGAGCCTCCAGTACGCGTACGACGACACGATCCTCGGCACCGACCAGTTCCTGCAGCGGCACACCGTGTCCCTGTCCGGCGTGGTCATCGAGAGTGCCCAGCACTTCACGCAGGGCTTCTTCCGCTTCCAGGCGAAGATCTTCGAGAGCGTCGATCAGGCGCTCCGGGTCGCGAACGAGAACCGGAGCGGCGACAACTACATGGTGGGCTTTCTCCACTACATCCGCTTCGCCGAAGACCGGCACTACCTCAAAGGCGGCTACCAGTTCGACTGGGACGACACCGGCAAGGCCGAAGGGCGGAACTGGACCTACTACGGCCAGCGGGTGAACTTCGGCGGGCAGTACACGCTGCCCTGGTGGGCGATCCGATTGAAGTTCGACCTCGACGTGCACTTCCGCGACTACACCTACAAGAACACGATCCTGCCGTCCTACGCGCCCGGCTCGAAATGGCGGCAGGACCAGGAGCTCACCAACATCGTCCGCGCGGAGCTGCCGCTGCCCGCCAACTTCACGCTCGCCGCCGAGTACCAGGTGACGCGCGACTTCTCGAACATCGAGGTCTACTCCTACATCCGCAACGTCGCGTCGCTCAGCCTCGTCTGGTCGTACTGATCCTCGCGTAACCCCGTCCCGATTCCGCGTCGCGTTACGGATTCCCCCCGATCTTCACGAGGCCACCGTTCTGCACGGCGACCAGACTGCCGGTCAGACTCGAGAGCGGAGTGATGGGCGTCAGCAGCACGCCGTTGATCCGGATCGTGCCCGAGGCGGCGCCCGAGAGCGCCTTGGCGCCGATGCGGAAGCTGTCGACCGGTCCGGAGACAGGGATGCCGTTGACGATCGCCGTCGGTACGATCGAGTTGTTCACGTTCAGGACGTTGCCGGATCCGGAGAAGCTCACGAGCGAGCGGCCGATCGAGGCGGACGAGCCGCCGGACACGTTGAGCAGCAGACCGTTCAGGATGCTCAGGGTGCTGCTGTCCACAAGGCTGACGAGGCTGCCCGCGACGTTGAGCACGCTGCCCCCGGCGACGTTCACGAGGTGACCGTTGCCCACGGTGATCGCGCTGGCCCTGAGGGTGATCATCGACACGGCGTCGTTCGGGATCGACACCTTGGCGCTGCCGACCAGGTTGACCGCGTGGTCGCCGGTGGTGAGGGCGCTCCCGCCGTTGAGGTTGAGCAGAGGGGCCGTCGCCTCGAGGAGAGCGGTGTCGATCCGGTACGCGCTCCCGGTCGCGACGACGACCGCGCCGTTGTCCGCGCCGAACACCCCGGCCGGGCTGGCCGTCCGGATCGGCCGGTCGGCGCCGACCGTGAGACCCGTGTCGGGATCGATTTCGGTCACGCTCGGGCGGCCCACGAGATCGAAGAGGTGGCCCGAGCCGCCGGCGCCGGCCTCGAGCGAGCCGCCGGACACGGAGATGAACGGATCGGTCCCGGTGTGTATGATTCGAGCGCCGGAGTCGAGGCGCAGAAAGCTTCCCCCGGTCAACACGCGGCTGTCGCTCATGCGCGCGAAGGCGCCCTTCGTCGAGATCGTGCTGCCGCTGAGCCAGAGCAGGGGATCGAGCGACGTACTCTGAAGCGAGACTCCGGGCAAGTCGAAGAAGCCCGACTGCGTCGCGAGTGTCTCGGCGACCGACCTGAAGAGCGGCCCCGTCAGGACGTTGGGATTATGCGAATCTTCCAGGAACGCGGCCAAGTTCTCGACAATGTCTCGGCGACACTTGGCATTGCAGAGCGACAGCGAGAACTCGTCCGACAGCCAATCGACGTCCATCATCAGCACGATCCGCCCGGATTTGCCGCCCAGATCCGTTTCATTCCACACGCCGCCGACGATCCCGTTGCCCGAGGTCACCAGGACGTTGGCGCCGGAGATGTTGGAAATCTCGCCCGGCCCATTCGGCGCCCACCTCGTCAGCCCGTTGGGCGCCGACGTGACACCACCCCGCGCGGTGGGGTTGAACGCGGCGACTCCGAGAAAATCTCGCTTGCTCCCGACGACGATCTCGTCTCCGCCGACGACCACTGTGCGGAGCAGGCTCTGCACGGAATTGTTGAGCACCTGGCAGCACGGACGCTCCCCGGTGAGATAGAGGCCGCCTCCCTTGGCGAGGAATTGAGCGAGCGTGGCCTGGTCGCCCGCACTGATCGCGCTGAACGCGCCGACGAACCAGATGCTGCCGTACGCCGACAGGTCGGCCGGTAGCTTCGAGCCGTTCAGATTGGTGATCAGCGCGTTGGGTTGAACGGCCCGCAGATCCGCCGCGAGCGCGGCCCGCGACCCCACGCTCGGAAAGATGTCCGCATCCCCGAAGAGGAGCATGCCGCCGGCTTTCATCGGAGCGGGCGGCGGAGTGATAGGCGACGATAGCTTGAGGGGCACCTGGCCTCCACCGGGGCTCAGGACTTCCTGAACGTTCGGGGGCTGAATCGTCGGCGGCGGTGGTGTCACCGCAGGCGCGACGATGGGCAGCGTGCCGGCCGTGAACGTCGCGATCGTCGTGTTCAGCGCGGCCTGCTTGGCGTCGCCTTCGGCGCCGCTGACCTTTGGCAGGGTCGAGCCGAGACCGCCCGTGGCGTGGGCGCGCATCGCCGCGCTCATGACGCCGGAGCTCACGACGCCGCCGGTCACGCTCGCGAAGTTGTCGGGACCGACGGCGAGGGTCTGGGGGCCGCTGGTCACGGCGACGGTGCCCGCCAGGACATAGAAATTGGCGGTGAGGCCGGCCTGGGCGCTGTCCGCGCCGGCGGTGGCGCGAACGACCTCGGCGATGAAGACGGTCCCGCGCACCGCGGCGACGGCGTTCGGAGTCTTGACCTCGATCTGCTCGCCCGGCTGCATCCGGTCCTTGGCGACCACGACGGCGACCTTGCCGGAGTCGAGATCGACCGTGGAGCGGCCCGGAAGCTCGGTGATCGTGAGCGCCGAGCGCTCGCGCACGGTGACGACGGCCTTGCCGCCGAGCAGGAGCCGGGCGAGGGAGCGGTCGCCAGTGACGACGCGGTCGTTGACGAACACGTCGTCCTTGAACTTCAGCGCGACGGGCTGCGCCGACGTCATGCGCGCCGCGGTGACGTTGCCCTCGAGCGTGGTGACGACGCCGGCCTTCGCGGCTTGGGCGGAGACAGAGCCCGGTAGCAGCCCGACAATCAGCGATAGCGCGGCAACAATTCGACTGACCCGCGTCATAGCCCTGTCCTCCCTCACCTCAGAAGAGCCGGGTGGGCACTCGGGACCAAAAACCTCTGTATCAATCGGGACCAATGGCCAGCCTTGACCCCCGACTATCGCCGCACGCGGCCAAACTTGTCAAGTGTCGATGAAATAAGGGGATTTCCGGAATAGCTCGAACTGAACGACTGGTCATCCAGCGGGCGGGCTCGTGTCGGAAACGGTGTGGTCCGGAGGGCAGCGCTGGCTTAGAGTTGCGGCGATGGGTCGACTCGGGGCTCGCCTGTCGAGGCTACTTCGGCAGTATCTGGTGGGCATCGCGGCGGCCGCGGTCACCCTGGGACTCATCCTGTTCGGTCCGGTCGAGCGGTGGGAGCTCCTCTGGTTCGATCAGCTCTTCGAGCTGCGCGGGATGCGCCCCCCCACGGCGCCGATCGTCATCGTCACGATCGACGAGTCGTCCTTTCAGGAGCTGAACATCCAGTGGCCGTTTCCGCGCGCGCTGCACGGTAAGGTGATCGACCGCATCGCCGCCGACCGGCCGCTGGCCATCGGCATCGACGTGGTCTTCGACAGCGAATCGAGGTTCGGGCCCGAGGACGATGCGGCGCTCAGCGCGGCGATCGCGCGCGCGGGCAATGTCGTGCTGGGCATGGCGATCGCGCGGGACGCGCAGGTGCTCTATTCGATTGGCGGCAAGGAGCGGGGAGCGGCGCGCGAAGTCGTCAGCATGCCCTTGCCGATCATTCGCGAGGGCGCCGCCGCCGTCGCGCTCATCAACGTCGAGCCCGACCCGGACAGCCATGTCCGGCGAGCGCCCGTCCGGCAACAAGTGCCCGACCCGATGAAAGGCTACGAGTGGTGGCTGGCCTTCGACGCTCAGCTGCATCGTCTGGCGACGGCGAAGGGGCTTCGCACCCGGCCGCTTCCGACGGGCCCCGAGATCCTGGTCAATTTCCGGGGACCCCTCGCGGCGTTCGAGCGGATCCCGTACTACCGAGTCGTGGCGAACGAGGTCCCCGAGAGCCTGTTTCGCGACAAGATCGTCCTCATCGGGTCAACGAGCGAAGTAATGCACGACGTCTTCGCCACGGCGTTCGCCCGCGCGGGCGACATGCCGGGCGTCGCGATCCACGCCAACGCCGTCGACACCTTCGTCCGTGGCGATCCCGTGCGCGAGGTGCCCAGGCTCGCGTCGACCATCCTCGCGGTCGCCGCGGCCCTCGTCGGATCCGTGGTCGCCGTGCGGCTGCGGGCCGCTCGAGCGCTGGCCGTCACCGCGCTCCTGCTGGCCGCCGGCATCGCGATCGCGTATGTCGCCTTCGCCCGCGCCGACGTCTGGCTGCGCGGCGTGGCCGTCACGTTCGGGCTCGTGCTCGGCTACGGCGCGACGGTCGTCGAGAATTTCGTGCGCGAGCAGCGCGAGAAGCAGCGGCTGTCGCGGTTCTTCTCGCCCGACGTCCTCCGCGTCGTGGTCCGCGATCGCGACGGGCGGAGCCTTCGGCCGCGCCGCCGCCTCGTCACCGTGCTCTTCTCGGACATTCGCGGGTTCACGACGATCTCGGAGCGCCTGCCGCCGGAGCAGGTCGACGAGATGCTCCGCGAGTATCTCACCGTGATGACCGAGGTCGTCTTCCGCCACGGCGGCACCGTCGACAAGTACATCGGCGACGGGATCATGGCGCTCTACAACGCGCCGTACGAGGACGCCGCGCACGCGCTCAACGCGGTCCGCACCGCGCTCGAGTTCCAGGAGCGGGCGATCCCGTTCTCGGCACGCTGGGAGGCGAAGCTCGGCACGCCGATCCGCTGCGGCGTCGGCATCAACTCCGGCGAGGCCGTCGTGGGCAGCCTGGGGTCGCGGCAGCGGAACGAGTACACGTCGGTCGGTGACACCATCAACCTGGCCGCTCGACTCGAGTCGGTGACGAAGGACTACGGCGTTCCGATCATCGTCAGTGAGTTCACGTACGAGTACGTGAAGGGCCAGTTGCCGACCCGCGAGCTCGACACGGTGACGGTGAAGGGCAAGTCCCAGCCCGTGAAGATCTACGGAGTCATGCCTTCCAGCACACGCCGGCATCCGCGCGCCGCGCTGGATGCGGCCGTCCAGCTCGCGGCCGCCGACGGCCAGACCTGCCGTGCGCGCGCGTTCGACATCAGCGAGGGCGGTCTCGGGCTGGTCGACGTCCCCGACGAGTGGCCGGTCGGCAGCAAGGTCGAGATCCGCCTCGACGGGGGCGAGGTGGGGCGCCGCATCGTCGCGAAAGGCATGATCGTCTCGCGCCGTGGTGAGAAGGCCGGCGTGCAGTTCACCGCGCTGGACCCGGGCCTGACGCCCGTCATCGCCGAATACGTGGCGCGCGGCCGCAATCGCGACGAAATCGACGAGGCGGAGGCGGGTGCCGGCCGGAGGTAACCTGGTGAAGTAAGGGAGGTCCACGATGAGCAACGGGATCTTCAACGTGCCCATCCCTCGCAACGAGCCCGTCCTCGCCTACACCCCGGGCAGCCCGGAACGGAAGGCCCTCCGCGCCGCGCTCGACCGGATGGCCGGCCAGATGATCGAGATCGCGCCGCGCATCGGCGGGCGTCGGGTCACGACGGGCCGGACCGCGGAAGTTGTCATGCCCCACGACCACCGCCACGTCCTCGCGACGTGGCACAAGGCCGGCGCCCCCGAGGTGCAGCGCGCCATCGACGCGGCGGCCGCCGCGTCTCACGACTGGTCGCGGCTGCCCTGGCACGAGCGCGCGGCCATCTTTCTGAGGGCCGCCGATCTCCTGGCCGGGCCGTATCGGATGGCCTTGAACGCCGCCACGATGCTCGGCCAGTCGAAGACGGCGCATCAGGCCGAGATCGACGCGGCGTGCGAGCTGATCGACTTCTGGCGGTTCAACGTCGCCTTCGCCGAGGAGATCTATCGCCAGCAGCCGCTGTCCTCGCCCGGCGCCTGGAACCGGCTCGAGCACCGGCCGCTCGAGGGGTTCGTGTTCGCGGTCACGCCGTTCAACTTCACGTCGATCGGCGGCAATCTGCCGACGGCGCCCGCGATCCTGGGCAACACGGTCGTGTGGAAGCCGGCGTCGTCCGCGCTCTACTCCGCCCACTGCATCATGGAGATCCTCGAGGCCGCGGGCCTGCCGCCCGGCGTCATCAATATGGTGCCGGGCTCGGGCGCCGAGGTCGGCGACCCGGCGCTCGCCTCGCCCGCGCTGGCCGGCATCCACTTCACGGGATCGACCGCGACGTTTCAGGGCATGTGGGAGACCGTCGGGCGCAACGTCCGGCGCTACCGCTCCTATCCGCGGATCGTCGGCGAGACCGGCGGGAAGGATTTCGTCTTCGCCCACGCCTCGGCCGGCGTGCCGGCCCTCGCGACGGCGCTGACCCGTGGCGCCTTCGAGTACCAGGGCCAGAAGTGCTCGGCGGCGTCTCGGGCGTTCATCCCAGCGTCTCTCTGGCCCGCGGTGCAAGAACGCCTGCTCGCGCAGGTCGCCGAGATCCGGGTCGGCGATCCGACCGATTTCACCAACTTCATGGGCGCCGTTATCGATGGCCACGCCTTCGCGACGATCAAGGGCTACCTCGACTACGCGCGGCAGTCTCCGGACGCGACGATCCTGGCCGGGGGCGGGTGTGACGACGGCAAGGGCTACTTCGTGGAGCCCACCGTGGTGCTGGCCAAGCGGCCGGACCTCCCGCTCATGCGTGAGGAGATCTTCGGTCCGGTGCTCACGGTGTGGGTCTACGAGGATCGCGAGCTCGAGACCGCCCTCGAGATCTGCGACCGCGGCTCGCCCTATGCGCTCACCGGCGCGGTCTTCGCGCGGGACCGGGCCGCGATCGTGCACATCACCGACGCGCTGACGCACGCCGCGGGCAACTTCTACGTGAACGACAAGCCCACCGGTGCGGTCGTGGGCCAGCAGCCCTTCGGCGGTGCCCGCGCCTCGGGCACGAACGACAAGGCGGGGAGCGTGCTGAATCTCTTGCGCTGGGTCAGTCCGCGCGCGATCAAGGAGACGTTCGTGCCGCCGACCGATTTTCGCTATCCGTTCATGGCGCCCGGCGACTGAGTCTCTGGTCGGGTGCCGGGAACCGTTCGCGCCGTCCCGCGCGTTTCTCCAGGGGAGGCGCCTATGGGAAGAGCGATGTCCACGGGCTTCGTCCTCTTGGTCCTGCTGGCCGGGGTGTCCGCCTGCACGGACCGTCCGATGGCCGCGCCGGTCGTGTCGGCGCAACAGGAGTGCGAGCGGTCGGGCGGCATCTGGCGCACGGGCTTCTGCGAGCGCTCCAGCGGCGGCGGCGGATACTGATCGAGCGAGGCGGCCCGCCGCCGCGAATCGCCGTCAGGGTCAGACACCGGTCGAGCCGAAGCCGCCGGCGCCGCGCTCGCTCGCCGGGAGCTCGCCGACCTCGATCAGCTCGGCCCGTTCGACCGACTGGATGACGAACTGGGCAATGCGGTCGCCGCGCCGCACGGTGGCCTCCCTGTCGCCGTGGTTGATCAGCAGCACCTTGATCTCACCCCGGTAGCCGGCGTCGACGAGGCCCGGCGCGTTGAGGACCGTCACGCCCTGACTCAGCGCGAGGCCGGAGCGCGGCAGCACGAGCCCCGCGTACCCGGCGGGGATCGCGACCGCGAGGCCGGTGCCCACGAGCGCGCGGCCCGCCGGCTCGAGCGTGGCGTCGTGGGCGGCGCGAAGGTCGAGCCCCGCGTCGCCCTCGCGCGCGTAAGCGGGCAGCTCGATCGAGGGGTCGAGGCGCTTGAGCGGGAGCTTGATCACGGGATCAGCACGACCTTGCCGTAGCTCTCGCGCGAGGCGATGGCGGCGAGCGCTCGGGACGCGCGCTCCAGCGGGAACGACCGCCAGATCACCGGCGTGAGCTGCCGCGCCTCGGCCAGCCTCAAGAGCTCGACCATCCAGCGCCGCACCCGCGGCGCGTCGCGCTGCCGGTAGAGTCCCCAGTGGACGCCGACCACGCTCACATTCTTCAGCAAGACGCGGTGACCCGCGACGTCCGCGATGCGGCCGCCCGCGAAGCCGACGACGAGCAGCCGGCCCTCGAACGCGATGCAGCGGGTCGAGCCCTCGAAGACGTCGCCGCCGACCGGATCGAAGATCACGTGGGCGCCCTCGCCGTGGGTCTCGCGGCTCACTCGCTCGACCCATGCCTCGGTCCGGTAGTCGATGCAGACGTCGGCGCCGTTGGCGCGCGCCACGTCGAGCTTCGCGGCCGAGCCCGCGGTCGCGATGACGCGAGCGCCCAGCGCCCGGCCGAGCTGCACCGCCGCGAGCCCCGTCCCGCCGGCGGCGGCGTGGACGAGCAAGGTCTCGCCGCGCTTGAGCCCGGCGCGGTGGACGAGCCCGCACCACGCCGTCTGGTACGCGAGCCCGAACACCGCGCCCTCCTCGAAGGTCATGAAGTCGGGGAGCGCGTAGACGTGGCGCTGATCCACCGCCACCACTTCGGCGTAGCCGCCCCACGCCATCGTCGCGAACACGCGCTCGCCCAGGCCGACCTCGGTCACGCCGGCGCCGATCCCGCGCACGATGCCGGCGACTTCGCAGCCCGGGCTGAACGGCGGGTCGGGGCGGTGCTGGTACTTGCCCTGCACGATCAGGATGTCGGGGAAGTTGCAGCCGATCGCGCGGACCTCGATCAGGACCTCGCCCGCGGTCGGCCGCGGGGTCGGCGCGTCCGCGTACTCGAGCGTCGACGGGTCGCCCCACGCGCGGGCCAGCATCACTTTCATTGCATTGTCGCGGTCGTCGGGCGCGGCGATCCGACCCGAGCCGGCCGAATCGTAGCATGAGCGCGGTAAGATGACCGCCGTGTCCGAGCCTCGCCAGGCACTCGCCGGCGTCACCGTCCTCGATCTCGCGACCTATCTGGCGGCGCCGGTGTGCGCGACGCTCCTCGGCGAATTCGGCGCCGACGTGATCAAGGTGGAGCAGCCGCGCGTGGGCGATGACCTGCGCCGTCTGGGCCGGCCGGTCGCGCCGTCCGCCGGCGGCTCCTACTGGTGGTTCGTGGAGGCGCGCAACAAGAAGTCGATCACGTGCAATCTCCGCGCTCCCGACGGCCAGGCGCTGATCCGCCGGCTCGCGGCCTCCGCGCACGTCGTCACCGAGAACTTCCGCCCGGGCACGCTCGAGCGGTGGCACCTCGGCTGGAACGAGCTCTCGCGAGTCCGGCCATCGCTCGTCATGGTCCGCATCTCGGCGTTCGGCCAGACCGGCCCGAACCGCGAGCGTCCCGGCTTCGGGCGGATTGCCGCCGCGGTCGGCGGCCTCGCGTACGTCGCGGGCTATCCCGACCGCGCGCCGGTCTCGCCGGGCACGCCCACGGTGCCCGACTATCTGGCCGGCGTGTTCGGCGCCGTCGGCGCGCTGGTGGCGCTGCGCCACGCGGAGCGCACGGGCGAGGGCCAGGTGGTCGACCTCGCGCTCTACGAGCCGGTGCTGCGCGTGCTCGACGACGCGATCGCCGTGTTCGGCGGCACCGGGCAGGTGCGCGAGCGGATCGGCTCGGGGACGGAGAGCGCGGTGCCGCACAACCACTATCAGACGCGCGACGGGCGCTGGATCGCGATCGCCTGCACCAACGACCGGATGTTCGCGCGCCTGAGTCAGGCGATGGGCCGTCCCGACCTCGCCGGCGACCCGCGGATGACCACGACGCCGGCGCGGCTCGAGCACCGCGCGCTGGTCGACGGGCTCGTCGCCGGATGGGTGGCGGAGCGCGACGCGACGGCCGCCCTCGCGGCGCTGGAGGCGGCGGAGGTTCCGTCCGCGGTCGTCGCGAGCGTGCGCGATCTGTTCGAGGACGCGCACGTGCGCGCGCGCGACAACATCGTCTCCGCGGTGCTGCCGCTGCTGGGGCGAATCTCGATGCCGGCAGTCGTGCCGAGGCTCACCGTGACGCCCGGACGGATCGAGAGCCCCGGCCCGTCCAGCCCGGGGGAGCACAACGAGGAGATCTACTGCGGCCGGCTCGGGCTCTCCAGCGCCGAGCTGAGCGGACTCCACGAGCGCGGCGTCATCTGAGCCCGCCGGCGTGCGCGCGCTCCTGGTCGGTCGCGACGACCAGGTTCGAGAGGCGCTTGAGGAGCTCGAGGGCGAGCTGGGGGCGATTGCGGATCAGCCACTCGAGCCGCTCCTCCTTGATGATGAGGAGCTCGACGTCCTCGACCGCGATCACCGTCGCCGAGCGGCTGCCCCCGCGGAAGAGCGCCATCTCTCCGAGCGGCTCTCCCTCGCCGACCCGGTTCACGACTCGCTCGACCCCGTCGAAGGTTCGCCTGATCTCGACCGCGCCCGCGTGGATCACGTACGCCTCGTCGTGGGCGTCGTCGCCCTCCTTGAAGATGACGTCGCCCCGCTTGAATCGCCGCCGCTCGATGTCGCCGAGCGACAGGTTCTTGTAGAGCTCGAGCCCGACCGAGGGCAGCGCCGACTTCGCCTCGACCGGCAGGCGCGCGTTGGTCCAGCCGCCGAGGCCGCCTTTGAGGATGCGCACGGTCTTGAACCCGCGCTGCCGGAGGATCTGGGCCACCCGCGCGCTCTGCTGCTCCTCCGGGCTCGTGCAGTACGTGATGATCATCTGCTCGGGCTCGAAGTTGATCGGCGCGCGCTCGGCCTCCTCGGGCTCGAGCCGGGTCGAGCCCGGCAGCTTCAGCGGGCTCGTCTCGAAGTCGGTCTTGGTGCGCACGTCGAGCAGCACGGGGTTGAGCCCGCGCTCGATGAAGCCGATGACCTGCGTCGGCGTGACCCGGAAGCGGTTCTTCCACCAGCGCTTGCCCCACATCCCGCCGTAGACCCCGACGCTCACGAGGGTCACGCCAAGCGTCGCCAGCGCCCACGGGAACGGCTCGGGCGGCGGATTCTTCACCTTCTCTCGCGCCAGCGCGAGCGAATGCTTCACGTCGGTAAGGTTCGGCACGAGCTGGTTGGCCTCGGAGATCTTCGCGAGCGCCGCCTTGTAGCGCTGGGCCAGCAAGAGCTCGACGCCCGCCGCCCAGACGGGATTGAACTTGCTGTCGCCGGGCTTCGTGACCTCGGTGCCCCGCAGGAACTTGTCGACGTCCCGCGCGGGGATCAGGAAGTTGAAGCCCTGCACGTTCGCGCCCGACGCCGAGAGCGACACGAACTGCATCACGCCGACGAGGGTCGCGTCGTCGGTGATCGCCGGGCCGCCGCTGTTGCCGTGCGCGGCCGGCGCGTCGGTCTGGATGAGGTCCTGGTTGATGACGTCCATCTTGAATCCGGAGACGGCGCCGTTGGTGGCGGACGCCTCCAGGGTCACGTTCTGGTTCAGGAGCTCGTGGGAGAACAAAAGACCCGGGAAGCCCAGGATGTGGACCGGATCGCCGATCTGCACCTCGCGCGTGGTGAGGCCGATCGCGGGATAGATACCTTCCGGCACCCGGAGCAGCGCGAGGTCGCGTCCGGAATCCGGCGTCGCCTTGCCGGTGCTGTCGACCGACGGCGGCGGGCTGAATTTCTGGACCTCCGCCTTCAGCTTCACGCCGTTGGACAGCATCACGGTGATCTGGGACTGCGTCTCGAGCTTGGCGCTGGCGAGGGCGCCGCTGGCCAGCCGGAGGCGCTCCTCGATGTCCGGCCGCTGTCCCTGTATGAGGCCCCGCTTTTTGAGCTGCGGCTCGACGCACGCCTGATCGACCGCCTTCTTCTTCAGCTCGTGTGTCACCCAGGGCGGCAGGCGGTGCGCCGGGTCCACCACGTGGGCGTTGGTGATGACGTAGCCGCGACCGTCGACGAACCAGCCGGTGCCCGTCTCGATGTACGGGGCCGGACTGACCGTGACCGGGCCGCTTCCGCAGTTGAGGGTGACGTCGCCGCTCACCTCGGTGGTGATCAGCACGACGGCAGGCTTGACACGCAGGATGGCTTCCTGGACCGAGTACGCCGCGACGCCGATGGGAGCAGCGAGCCAGGCGCCCGCGAGGAGGAGCCCGAGCATCACCGCTCTCATGGTCTCGCAACGTATCACGGAGCCCGCGCGGCGTACAATGACGGCCGTGCCGTCGAGCGACGCGAGCTATACGCTGCGCCTGTGCGAGGACACGCTGCCCGCCGGCGGCCGCGGCGCGCTCGGCGCGCTGAACCGCGTGCTCTACGCGCGGCGCGGGAGCGTGACGGTTGCGAGCGCGCCGCGCGAGACGCGCCTCGCCGAGGGCGAGGCGTGGTACGGGGCCCGGGTCTGCCAGATCGTCGCGGGCGACTCGGGCGGAGCGGTGCTGCGCTTCGAGCTGGTCCGCGGCGCGACGCCGTTCGAGAGGCTCGCGGGCGGCGCGACGAACGTCCTCCTCGAGCACGCGATCGATCTCGACCCGCGCGCCGAATACCTGATGCGCGCCGATCGCGTCGACTTCGCGCCCGGCAGCGTCGCGCTCCCGCACCGGCACCGCGGCGGCGGCATTCGCTGCCTGATCGCGGGCGCGCTCGAGGTCACCGTGGGCGAGGGGCCGGCGCGGAAGGTCACTCCCGGGGGCACGTGGTTCGAGAGCGGGCGCGAGCCCGTGCTGGCGGTGGCCTCCAGGGACGAGCCGACCAGCTTCGTTCGCGTCGCGATCCTCCCGCGCGAGATCCGCGGGCGGACGTCCATCGTGTACGTCGATCCGAAGGACGCCGAGCGCGGCCGACCGCGGACCTACACGGTGTACGTGGACGAGCCGATCGAGCTCGCCTGACGGCGACGGAGGACGCGATCCGTGGAGCGCTTTCTGGTGATCTGCCTGGGCGGCGCGATCGGAACGGGGCTACGCTATGTGACGTCGGGCGTGGCGGCCCGCTGGCTCGGCGCCGATTTTCCTTACGGCACGCTGATCGTCAACGTCGTCGGCTCCTTCCTGATCGGCCTCATCCAGCACGTCGGCACGGCGAGCCTGCTCATCCCGGAGACGACACGGCTGTTCCTGACCGTGGGGATCATGGGCGGCCTCACGACGTACTCGTCGTTCAGCTACGAGACCATTCGGCTGGCGCAGGTCGGCGCGTGGGGTCAGGCGTGGGTCAATGTCCTGGTGACGACGTCGCTCTGCCTGGGCGTGTGCTTCCTCGGCATCGCGGCGGGGCGGCTGATCGTCGGAGTGCGGGTGTAGTCATGCGGAAAATTGACGGAGAGCAGGTCCTGATGCGCAAAGGCGTCGCCGGGTTCGGCGCCAATTCGGTTATCCACACCGCGAACATCCTGAGGCTCTCGGAGGATCTCCCGCTCGTGATCGAGGTCGTCGACACGAAAGAGCATCTCGAGGCGGTGCTGCCCGAGGTCGCCCGCCTCATGCAGGGCGGTCTGATCACGATGGAAACGGTGCGGGTCCGCCGCTACGCGCCGGACGCCAAGGGCTAGCGGCCGCCCCAGCGGGCTTCGTGGTAGATCCGCCGCTGGTCCTCGGTGAGGAGACCTCGCGTCTTCAGGTGCGCCAGGAGATGGACCAGCCGAACCTGGCTCCGGGCGCGCTCCACCTCGCCGACAGCCGCGCGCACCGCGGCGTCGTCAGCCGAGCGGTCGGCGAAGAGGCGCCGAAGCTTCGCCTCGGCCTCGAGCAGCTGGGCGCTCTTCGGCTTCGACTCGGCGAACATCGCCTGCATGAGCGCCTGGGCCTTCGCTTCCTGATCGGCCGTCAGCTTGAGCCGGTCTTTTAGCTCGAGCACGTGCATCGGACCGGGGTAGCCGTTCTGATCGGCGGCGAACGCCATGCCGAAGCCGCGGCCCTCGCCGACGACCTTGTCGAACTCTGCCGAGCACGCCTCGGCGGCCTGGTGGCCCCCCGCATGACCGTGGTCGTGCTGACCCCACGATGCCGACGAGGCCGTGCCGAGCAGCGCGAGCACCGTCACCGCCGCACTCATCACCACGCGTCCTCGGCTCCGGCTGCGCATGATCCCTCTCACGCGAATCGCGCCAGATATTTGCTGAGCGCCGCCGACTCACGCTCGCGCAGGCGGACGGCGATGCGCAGCTGCTCCAGGTACTGCTCCAGCGTCTTGCCGCCGAACTCGGGCCGCCGCGCCTGGAAGAAGGCGTGCACGTCGCGCTCGAGCTCGGGGGTCGCGAGCCCGATGACGCCCTCGGCCAGACGCCGGAGGCCGGCCTTCGGGTACTGACGCTCCATCGTGTCCCAGTTGGCCTTCACGAACTCCCAGGCGAGCTCGCGCCCGTGGACCGACGTCAGCAGCGATCGCACGACGAACGGCGCGTCCTGAGTGCGGAACTCGCCGTTGATCGCGCGGGCGAGCGTCTGGGCGAGGAGCTCGCGCTGGCGGAAGGCGGCCAGCGCGTAGAGGTAGCGCTGCTCCTCCTGCGGCGTCGCCGCGGATCGGAACTTCTTCGAGAACTCGTCGTAGCGCGCGGCGTCGCCCGCGTGGGCCAGCACGCCGATGATCGCCGGGAGCACGTTGGGGTCGAGGTCGGCGGCCGCCCCGGCGTAGAGCTCGGCGGCGCGCGCCTGCACCTCCCGATCGTCGCCGAGCGCGCCCATCGCGCGAATCAGATCGCCGCGGAGCTGGCGCGCGAGCTCGTCTTCTCCGGGTCGCGGCGTCCAGCCGAGCTCGCCGAAGACCGCTCGCACGCGGTCGCGGACGAGCGCGGCGAGCCGAGGCCGATCGTCGGGCTCGACGATGCGATTCAAGGTCGCGAGTGACGCGAGCAAGACCGACCACACGTTGCGGTCACGCTCGCCGCGGAAGCGCGCGGTCAGCTCGAGGTAATCGATCAGGGTCATGTGGCCGGCCCCGGTCACCGCCCAGGCGTCGTTGACGAGATTGAAGCGCTCGATCGCGCCGAGCTCCGACAGCACGCCGAGGAGGCGCTCGAGCAGCTCGCCGCTGTAGCGGACGCGATAGAAGCCGTGACCGCCGTCGTTGACGAGCACGGACTCGAGACGCTCGGGGACGGGCATCCGGACTTCGGCGGCCGCGAGGAGCCGTCGCTCGGTCGACGCGCGCCCGGACGCGGTGAGGCGGATCTGTAGCGGCACCTGCCAGAGCCGGTTCCGGGGCGAAGGCGTCGAGCCCGGCAGCGGCTCCGGCAGGTACGTGAAGCGTTGCTGGCTCAGCACGAGCTCGCGGCCCTCGAGCCGCGCGCTCACGAGCGGGTAGCCCGGCTGGAAGATCCAGGCGTCCATCACCTCGGGAATTGGCTGGTTCGCGGCGCGCCCGAGCGCGGCCCACAGATCGCCGGTCTCGGCGTTGGCGTAGGCGTGGCGCCGCAGGTACTCGCGCACGCCCTCTCGAAACGTGGTCGAACCGAGGTACTGCTCGAGCATGCGCAGCACCGACGCGCCCTTCTCGTAGGTGAGCACGTCGAACATCGCGTCGGCGTCGCGCGGCGCCTCGACGTGGAACTCGATCGGCCGCGTCGAGTGCAGCCCGTCGACCGAGAGGGCGGCCGCGCGCGAGACGCCGAAGGTCGTCCAGCGCCGCCACTCGGGCTTCCAGGCGTCGACCGCGAGGATCTCCATGAAGGTGGCGAAGGCTTCGTTGAGCCAGATGCCGTTCCACCAGGTCATCGTGACGAGATCGCCGAACCACATGTGCGCGTTCTCGTGGGCGACCACGTCGGCGACCCGCTCGAGCTCCGCGTGGGAGGCGGCGCGCGCGTCGACCAGCAGCGCCGTCTCGCGGAAGGTGATCGCGCCGAGGTTCTCCATGGCGCCCGCCGCGAAATCGGGAATCGCGAGCAAGTCGAGCTTGTCGCTCGGGTATGGCAGGCCGTAGTAGTCCTCGAAGAAGCGCAGCGAGGCGACGCCGATCTCGTGGCCGAAGGCGGCCAGGTGGCGCTTGCCCGGCACGCACCAGACGCGGACCGGCGTGCGGCCGACCATCACGGCGTCGGTGGCCTCGAGCTCGCCGACGACGAACGCCACCAGGTAAGTGGACATCTTCATCGTGTCGGCGAAGGTCACGACCGTGCGGCCGCGCTCCACGCGCTCGCTCACAATCGACGTGTTCGACACCGCCGTGAGCTTGGAGTCGATCACCAGCGTCACCGCGAACACCGCCTTGAAGGCCGGCTCGTCCCAGCACGGAAAGGCGCGGCGGGCATCGGTCGCCTCGAACTGCGTGGCGGCCATGAGCCGCTGCTCGCCGGTCGGATCCTTGTAGCTCGACCGGTAGAAGCCGCGCAGCTTGTCGTTGAGGGTGCCGGTGAACGCGAGCCCGAGCCGCCAGGTGCCCGGCGCGATCTCGGACGGCAACGTGATGCGGCAGCGCTCGGTCGCCTCGTCGACGATCGGCGTGCCCCGGAGGGTCTCGCCGCGCGCGTTGGTGAGCGTCGCCTCCCCGAAGGCGAGGTCGACGGCGTTGAGGACGATCTCGGCGGTCGGCTCCTCCACCTCGAGCGTGACGGTCTCGTCGCCCGTGAAGGTCAACGTCGCCAGATCGGACTCGAGGCGCAGATCGTAACGGGTCGGTCGCACGTGTCGAGGCAGGCGATACGGATCCACAGGCTCTCCGGGAAGCGGTCAGGATGACTACGGTCTCATACTGTACAGCAGTCTTCGCACGCTATCATGCTTCCGTCTAATGAAGCTCGACGCGCCCGCTACGCGCGCCCGAGTTGCGGTCGTGGTCGAGCCGGACGCGTTCTACGTCGGGTTCTTCGAGACCCTGCTGCGCCAGGGCGCGGGCCGAGGCGAGCCGCAGATCCGCCAGGCACTCGAGGCGGCGCGCCGCTCCCCGTTCACCGTCTTCGCGCGCGAGCTGCCTCTCCGCTAGAAGCCGAGCGCGGCACCGTCGGCGCGCGGATCGGACGCGCCGGTGAGTCCGGCCTGATCGATGCGAATGAGCTGGGCGTGCCCCATCAGATCGCTCCAGGCCTCGACGACTTCCACCTCGTGGCCGCGCTCGCGTAGCGCCTCGCGGACGTCGTCGCCGAACCGATCCTCGAGCCTCAGCGAGCGCGTTTCCTCGCCCCAGGTGCGGCCGAAGAGCCACCGCGGCGCCTCGACCGCTGCCTGGGGACCGAGCCCGCGGTCGACCACGCGCGTGACCAGGGCGGCCTGCGTCTGCGGCTGGCCCTCGCCGCCCATCGTGCCGTAGACGAGGCGCGGCCGTCCGTCGACGAGATACATGGACGGAATCAAGGTGTGCGCGGTCTGCTTGCGCGGCGCCAGGCGGTTCACGTGGCCCGGGTCGAGCGAGAAGAACGCGCCGCGGTTCTGGAGGAGGATCCCGGTGTCGCCGGCGATCACGCCCGAGCCGAATTCCCAGTAGAGGCTCTGGATCAACGACACCGCGTTCCCATGCGCGTCCGCCGTCACGATCGCGATCGTATCGCCCGTCGCGGCCGGCCCGGTTGCCGGCATGGCGGCGCGCCGCGAGATCCGTCGCCGCCGCTCGGCGAGCCGCGCCGGGTCGAGACAGCGCGCGACCGGCACCGAGGCCACCGTCGGGTCTGCGAGGTAGCGGTCGCGGTCCTCGAATGCGAGCTTCGTCGCCTCGACGACGACGTGCACGTAGTCGGCCTCGGCGAGGGACGCGATGTCGAAGCCCTCGAGCAAGGACAGG
>QHTE01000025.1 GCA_003220685.1 Candidatus Rokuibacteriota bacterium | reverse complement strand
CAGGTCCTCGTACGAGATCGGCCACGCGGGCGAGAGGCCGTCCCAATGCTTGATCTCCCTGAAGTCCTCCCGGCGGAGGCGGAAGAGCGCGGCGCCATAGAACTTGGTGTTGCCGCCCACCCAGTAGTTGGTGTGCGGGTGCAACTCTCGACCCTCCGCGTCCCGCCATACTTCCTTGGTGTTGTATTTCCCCTCGAGGTTGACCGCCTTCGTACTCCAGTTGTCCTTCTCGCGTGGGACGTAGTCGCCGCGCTCGAGGAGCAGGATGCGCTTACCGGAGGGGGCGAGACGATGCGCCAGCGTTCCACCCCCCGCCCCGGTCCCGATGACGATGACGTCGAAGTGTTGGACGACTGCCATAAAATCCTCCCCAAGCTCCGTGGAGCGGAGCCTACCGATCAAACGAGCCAGCGAACCAGCCGCGCGAGTCGGCTACCGCTTGCAGCCGCCCGGTCGAGCGGAGGCACCAGGAATGCGTCCACGCCGAAGCTGCGGCCAGCGTCCGTCAACAGGAAGAGGACCGGGAACATGATCAGCATCGTGTAGGTCCAGCCCCACTCGTGTGGCACGCTCAGGATTCCGATCGTGATGTTGGCGGCCATGCCGATCGCCACCACCGAGCCGAGCCGCGTCCCGAGCCCGAGGATCAGTGTCGCGCCGATGAACGTCTCGGTGATCAGCGCAATCCATCCGAAGAAGGTCCAGTGCGGGATCATGACGTTGACCAGGAAATCCTTGTGGGCGGCCACGGTGGGATATTGGATCTGTTGCTGGACCCAGTACCAGAGCCCGCCACCCGACTTCCGGCCGAAGTCGTCCGACGGCACCTTCCAGCCCGACTGCTGCCACCAGAGGTAGCCGTACAGAATCCGCGCCAGCCCGAGAGGCCAGAGCGGCGCGATCGCCCGGAACCAATCAGCGCGGCTTTGCTCCCTTCTCGGTGTCTCCTGGCCGTTTCGAAGGGACTCGGGTATCGGCGTTTGGGTCTGTAGTGTTGTCGGCATCGCCTTACCTCCAGGCCTCGCGCTTCAGTGGGCGCGGGCGCCGTAACTGCACCGGAAAATGCAGCGCTGCGGGTTGTCGTGGTGGAGCTTGGCGCAGAGGACCCTCTGCATTCCTTGGGTGGCCACGTATAGCTGGGCCGCCGCGAGCATGCCGAGGAGCGGCGCGATGAAGTAGACCCGGAGCGCCGTCCACACCTGGGCGTACACGGCCGAGCCCACGGTGCGAGCGGCGTTCATGCTCATTCCCGACAGGGGCGCCTCGAAGACGATGTAGCTCGCGACGAGCGCGCCCGCGCACAGCCCGGTGAACCGATTGAGTCCGGGCCGGTTGGAGACTGTCAGGACCACTGTCATGAGAAGGAACGAAATGAAAAACTCCGCGACGAACGCCACTCCGACGCCGCCCGCCCCCGGGACCGTGGCCGCATAGCTCACAGCGGGATCCGCGAGCCACGCGTCGAGGATAGCTGCCCCGACACCGACCCCCACGATGGCGCCGACGAACTGGGCGGTCACGTAGAAGAACGCGTCCCAGTGCGCCACCTTGCCCAAGCGCCAGAAGGTCAGCGTGACCGACGGATTGAGATGAGCACCTGACCGTTGTCCCCAGGGCGAGTAAATGAGCCCCACGGCTGTCAGCCCCATCGCGAGCCCCATTGGAATCCGCCGCAAGAAGGGATCCATCACAGTCTGCCGGAGTGGCGAGTTCGGGTGCTCAAGCAGGGTGACGAACAGGCAGGCCGAAAGCATGAAGAGCCCAAGGCCGATCGCTTCCATCAGGTATTCGGGCCAGTGCTGGCGCGCGGCGGCGAGCGAGTTTCGACCTGATCGAGGCGTGGTGACGGGTGCCGTCACGTCAGGACGATCACCCACCCTTGTCCCGACCTCGACCCTCGTCGCCGTGACGTCGCCCTTCATACGTTGCTTACCAATGCCGCCGGCGATCGGGGTTCATTCTCGGCCTGCGACATCGTCGGCGCGCGGAGCGTGACCTCGAGAGTCGGGTCGCGCGCGAGGGCCTTCTCGAGCCGGAGCGCGGCGTAGATACCCCCGAAGCCACCTCCCAGGATCACGATCCGCTTGCGTGCTGTGTAGCTCATGTCGTTCTTCATCACCTAGCGGCCGTACTCCCCGCTCTGTTGCAGCAGCTTCGCCACCAGTCCTGTCCAGCCGGTCTGATGGCTCGCGCCGATGCCCGCGCCGTTGTCGCCGTGGAAGTATTCGTACAACCAGACGAGGTCCCGCCAGTGAGGATCGGTCTGGAACTTGGCGACGCCTCCGTGGACCGGCCGTCGCCCATCAGGTCCGCGCAGGAAAATGCGGGTCAGGCGTCGGGAGAGCTCGGCCGAAGCGTCCCAGAGGGTCGAGCGCTGACCCGATCCGGTCGGGCACTCGACCTGAAGGCTGGGGCCGTAGAAGTGGTCGAACTTCTGAAGGGCCTCGATCAGCAGGTAGTTGATTGGAAACCAGATCGGTCCGCGCCAGTTGGAGTTTCCGCCGAAGAGGCCTGTGCTCGATTCTGCCGGTTCGTAGTCCACGCGGTGTTCGTTGCCATCGATCACGAGCCGGTAGGGACGGTCGCGGTGGAACTGCGAGACGGCGCGAATCCCGTAAGGCGAGAGAAACTCGCGCTCGTCGAGCATCAGCCGTAAGACACGGGGCAGCTTCTCGCGGTTCACGATAGACAGGAGCCGCCGCACGCCGCCCGCGGGATGATCCATCACCTCCAGGTGCTCCCGGAACTCCGGGCGGTTCCGGACGAACCAGTCCAGGCGCCGCTTGAAGCCGGGGAGCCGGTCGACAACATCCGGCTCCAGGGTCTCCACCGCGAGCAAGGGGATGAGGCCGACCAGGGAACGCACCTTCATGTAGTGGCGCTCCCCGCTGGGGAGATGGAGGACGTCATAGAAGAAGCCGTCCTCGTCGTCCCAGAGGCTCATCTTGGAGCCTCCTCGGTTGTCCATGGCGTGGGCGATCTGGACGAAGTGCTCGAAGAACTTGGAGGCGACGCCCTCGTAGGCGGGATTCTCCCGCGCCAGCTCCAGCGCGATCGCGAGCATGTTGAGGCAGTACATCGCCATCCAGCTCGTCCCGTCCGATTGCTCGATATGGCCCCCCGTCGGCAAGGGCGCAGACCGGTCGAAGACGCCGATATTGTCGAGGCCCAGAAAGCCGCCCTGGAAGACGTTCATGCCCTCGGCGTCTTTTCGATTCACCCACCAGTTGAAGTTCAAAAGGAGCTTGTGGAACGCACCCTCGAGAAATTCCCGATCGGGTCGCCCGGTCCGCTTTCCGTCGATCTTGTAGACGCGCCACACCGCCCAGGCGTGGACCGGCGGGTTGACGTCGCCGAACGCCCACTCGTAGGCCGGGATCTGACCGTTCGGGTGCATGTACCACTCGCGCAGGAACAGGGTCAGCTGTCCTTTCGCGAACTCCGGGTCCACCAGGGCCAGCGTGATCGTGTGGAAGGCCAGGTCCCAGGCGGCGTACCAGGGGTACTCCCACTTGTCGGGCATCGAGATGATGTCGTCGTTGTAGAGGTGCGTCCACTCGCGATTGCGCCCGTGCTGCCGTTGTGACGGCGGTGACGGCTGGGAGGGGTCGCCTTCGATCCAGCGGCGGACGTCGTAGTAGTACCACTGCTTCGACCAGAGCATTCCGGCCAGCGCCTGCCGCATCACGCCCCTGGCGTCGCCGGACAGCTTCTCGGGAATCACAGTCGCGTAGAACTCATCCGCCTCTTGCACGCGCTGTGCGATCTGGGCGTCGAAACGCTTCCCGAATGGCGACTCTCGGAGTTCGCGGTCCGTGAGCCGCAGCCGGACGATCGCGCTCTCCCCGGGTCCCAGGACCATCCGGTAGTGGGCAGCCGTCTTCGTTCCTTCCCGGGCGGGGTTCACGGCGCCGATCTGCCCATGGACGACGTACTCGTGAAAGCCGTCCTTGACGAATGCGCTCGGGTTCTCGACCCCGTGGACGCGGTGGAGATTGGTGTCGTTCTCCGTGAAGAGCAGTGCCGGATCGCCGTCGCAGTACAGCCGGTAGGGCCGCCCCAATTCCGCGTGCTCGACAAGGATGCACGCTTTCCCGCCCAACGCCGTAAGACGGAGCCGGGGTCGAACGGCCCCGGGTTCCCACGCCCACGTGTTTCGGCACCAGAGAGTGGGGAGGAGATGCAGGGGCGCGGGATCCGGTCCGCGGTTGGTGACCGTGATGCGAATCAGCAGGTCGTCGGGCGCTGCCTTCGCGTATTCGGTGACGACGTCGAAGTAGCGGTCGCTCTCGAAGACTCCGGTGTCCACGAGCTCGAACTCGGCATCACGGCGGCCGCGTCGCTGATTCTCGTCGACGAGCCACACATAGGGAAACTCACCCTGGGGATACTTGTAGAGACCCTTCATGTAGGAGTGGGTCGGCGTCGAGTCGAGATAGAAGTAGTAGTCCTTGACGTCCTCGCCGTGATTTCCCTGTGAGCCCGTGAGGCCGAACATCCTCTCCTTGAGGATCGGGTCCTTCTCGTTCCAGAGCGCGAGCGCGAAGCAGAGCCGCTGGTGGTTGTCCGAGATCCCAAGGAGCCCGTCCTCTCCCCAGCGATAGGCGCGGGACCGCGCGTGGTCATGTGGGAAGTAGTCCCAGGCAGTCCCGTTCGCAGAATAGTCCTCTCGGACCGTGCCCCACTGGCGCTCCGACAAGTAGGGGCCCCACCGCCGCCAGTGGGCTGTGCGGGCTTGGACTTCTCCGAGCCGTCGCTCTTCCGCTGTCATGGCCTGGCCCTCCGTTCGCGGCCTATGCGAGGTCGGCCACATCGCAGAACACCTTGATTGCACCCTTGGCGGTGGCAAGCTTGTCGAAGAGCTCTTGGTAATTTTCGAGTCCCTTCACGGGATGGGTGAGGAGCCGCTTGAGCCACCCCGCATACTCCGCCTCGGCCTGCGCTATGTCCCGAACGCCCAGCTCGAAGTACTCGCGGTTCGCGTTGACCGTGCCGACCATCACCTTGTTGCCGAGCACGAATTCGAGATTGATCTTGTCGGCGGGCACTTCCACCTTGCGGTCGCCACCGGTCACGCTGGAGAGGACAAGCACGCCGTTCTTGCCGAGGGCTTGGAGGCTGTCGAACACGACGGGCGAGTAACCGGTGGCCTCGAAGATCAGATCGAACGGCCCGTACTTACGGGCACCGTCGGGAATCGGGACGTCGGCCGTCGACTCGTAGCGAGCGCCGATGGCTTCGATCAAGTCCGAGTTGAGGTAGGGCTTCCGGCTCAGCCCGAAGGTCGTCACCTGGAGACCCCGCAGTCGGAGCACAAGGGTCGCCAGCAGACCGATCGTCCCGGCGCCCATGACGGCTGCGCGGTGAGGGCGCCACACCCGGAGCCGCCGCTGGATCTCGTAAGCCTGCGCGATCCCCTTCTCCACGACCGTCATGGGTTCGAGCAGGACCCCGACGTCTCGGAGTCCCCGCGAGACCTTCACGATGAATTCGGCGTCATCGACGTAGTACTCGGTCAGAAATCCGTGACGCAGGTTGATACCGCGCTCGAAATAGGTGTCGTCCGTGGTCATGTCGTTCGTTCCGATCAGGTCGTAGATACTTCCACCCGGGCGACGAACCGTGGCCACGACATAGTCTCCGGGCCGCACCTCGGTCACGTTCGATCCCACGGCCTCGACCCGGCCGAAGCCCTCGTGGCCGATCACCAGGAAGTCGAATCCAGCCGGTGGGGCGCCGTACTCGGCCGCGTTGATCTCTTTGTCCGTCCCGTCGACACCGACGCGGAGAACCTTGACCAGGACACCGCGACCCCCGGGAATCTCGTCGACCGAGGGCTTCGGCAGATCAGCGAGATGAACGCTGTTAGGTTTGCCAGGAACGACGGCGACTGCTTTCATGAGCCTCCTCCAGCCTCGGAGTTGGTTTTACGCTCGGCCGACAGCCTTCACCGGTTGAGGAAGTCACGGAGACGCTGCCTGACCTCCGGGGGCATCTCGACCCGGTTGACCTTCGCTGCGAGCTCCGCCGACCGCTTGTAGGTGGCCAGGTAGGCGCGACACGACGCGCATACGCGCAGGTGGGCCTCGAGCTGCGCCAGCACGTCAGGCGTCAGGGTCGCGTCGAGATAGTCAACCAGGACGTCGATGGCCTCGCGGCAGTTCATCACGCCCTCGCCGGCTGCCAGCGGAGCCGCGCCTGGGCCTCATGCACCCGCGCGGGATCGCCAAGGTCGGTCCATCCGACGCCGCTCATGGGCAGCACGGCAAGGCGCTCGGCACAGACCTGGAAGACGTGCCGGGACAGGTCAGTCGACGGCAGGCGTCCGTAGACGGCACGAGCCGTCTCCTCCTCCCACAGCGTGCCGAGCCGTGCCCGGAGGGGCGCGAAGGCTTCGGAGAGCTCGGGTGTCGCGCGGCGGATCAGCTGCTCGAGCGTCGACGGCCGCGCGACGACGACGAAGCAGTTCCAGAGGCAGCCCGCCGCTTCGAGGCGCTCGGCGATCGGCCGCGACGGCTTCTCCCAGAAGCGGCGGACGCGATAGATCGGCCACGACCACCGGCCCAGGATCAGCTCCGCAGGCTCGATCCAGCCGTACTCCACCTCCGGCCGGTCGGGCGCGATCCCCAGCAGGACGATGACTTCGGGTCGAGAGCCGACGGCTTCCAGCGCGCACTCGACGCGCGCCATGAAGGCCGCGTCGTCGGAGACGTGGTGATCGCTCGGGAGCATCACGACCGGATCCGCCGGCGCCATCGTAGCCAGGCGCGACACGGCGTACAGGACCGCCGGCGCCGTCCCGCGATTCTCTGGCTGCGCGATGATCGAGCGCGGTGGAGCGTCCGCGAGCGCGGGCAGGTAGAAGCGCTCGTGGTGGCGGGTCACCACCGTGAGGAGACGCTCGGGCGCGATCAGCACTCGCGCTCGTCGGCGCGTCTGCTGCAGCAGGGTGTCATCGCCGATCAGTCGGCAGAATTGCTTGGGCCGCTCGTCACCCGCCAGCCGGCGCGTCAGGGGGGCGAGCCGTGTGCCGTCGCCGCCGGCCAGGATGATCCCGGAGTACTCGCTCATCGATCACCGCGCTGCTGGAGGAGGGGATCCTCGGTCGTCACATCGGTAGGACACCGCCTGCCGCCCGCCGGGTTCGTTCGTGCGGCGTCTTCCGCAAGCTAGACCTGACACCCGAGCACTTCGGCCCAGCGAGCCGGCGGAATCTTCAGCGCCGCATCCACGATCCGGGGATCGAACTGCTGACCGGCATTCTCGCGCAGGATGCCGAGACCCTCCGCGAGCGGGCGCGCGAGTCGATAGGGCCGGTCGTGGGTCATCGCGTCCAGCGCGTCCACCACCGCGAATATCCGCGCCGTCAGCGGGATCGTCTCTCCCGTGAGGCCGTGAGGGTACCCGGACCCGTCGTAGCGCTCGTGATGGCTACCTACAACATCCAGCGCGGGCGTGAGCAGCGGCACAGTCTCGAGAAGCTCCACGCCCCATTCCGGATGGCGCTGGACGATCTCCCGCTCTTCAGCCGCCAGCAGGTCCGGTTTTTGTAGGACGGCCTCAGGAACCCGGATCTCACCGATGTCGTGCAGGAGAGCACCGAGCTCCAACGCTTCGCGCTGGACTGGGGATAGCTCCAGGCGCTCGGAGACCAGCGCCGACGCATCCGCGAGTCGCCGGAGCGATCCGGTCGCCTCTCCGCGTGCTTCCAGGGCGCGGACCAGAACCTCCGTCATGCTCCGGTGAGACACGTTGAGCCGCTCCGCCATGAGGTGAAGCACGTTGCCCAGCATGCCGATCTCGTCGCGAGCGGCGACGCGCACGCGCGCCGTGAAGTGCCCCTCGACGATGCTGCGGGCGAGGCCCGAGAGCTGAACGACCGGCCGTGTGATCTGTCGCGCCAGCAGAACGCCGGCGATGAGCGCGAGCAAGGCTCCGGCTAGCGAGTGCAGGTAAAACCGCCTGCGGACGGCGGCGAGCTCGCCGAGGTAGACATCGACCCGAAAGTCCACGTCCAGCGCGGCGACGGTCTGGCCGGCTGAGTTCTTGACCGGGGCGAAGGCCGTGATCCAGGTGCCGGACGAACTGACGTAGATGCCCGTGTAGGCTGGGACGCCCGCCGTCAGTACCCGGTGCAGAATCGGCTGGATCTCGGGGGCCAGCCGATACTCGAGGCCCACCGGCGCCAGGCCGTTACTGATGACAGCGAATCGGGCCGTTGCCCCCTGGACATCGGTGAGCGTGTAGACCGCGTCACTCAGCTGATTCGGCTCCTGGATGCGCACGAGCTCGCGCCGGAGCCTCGCGTAGTCGGGCGTATCGCTCCGCGCCGCAGCGACGACCGCCTGATGCAGGTCGCCATCCACCAGGAGGGCGCCGGTGCGAGCGATATTCAGCAGAAGAGAGCCGAGCGACTGGCGCAGCCACTGCTCCTGCGCTCGATACTGCAGAAAGCCGCTGAGCAGAACCGCGAGCGCCGTGAGGAGGAGGAAGCTCGCGCCGAGTCGCCAGGCGAGCCGGCGCCAGATCGGAAGATTTGTCATTGACGTCCTCGTGTCATGTGGCGTGTTCGCCGTCCACTCTCAGCTCAGAGACGTCCCGCTCGAAGAACAACTCGACCGTCCAGTCGAGCACCACGCGGAAGCGAGACGCGAGCGTTGGCAGCTTGAGCATGTAAACGGTCTTCCACAGGAACCACGCGGGAAAGCCGGTGAGCTTGAGCCCGCGGAGATCGGCGACGGCGGTGCGCCGGCTCAGCGGCACCATCTCGCCGAGCAGCCGGAAATCGAAAGGCCGTCGCGTGCGCCCGGTGAGTTCCGCGACGAGCTGCTCCGCAAGCGCGCGACCCTGGCGGAGCGCCACTTGCGCTGTCGCCGGGTAGAGCTCCTTCGAGTGAGGATCACTCTGGGCGGCATTGTCGCCGAGCGCGTACACACCAGGCGCGCCCTCCACCTCGAAGAACTCGTTGACCTTCAGTCGCCCGTCGCGAGTCTTGGGCAGCGCGAGATTGCTGACGACCTCGTTGACGCGGTTGCCGGCCGTCCAGATGACGCACTGGCTCGGGACGAGGCGGCCGTCGGCGAGCGACAGGCCCTCGGGCGACACCTTCGCGGCCCGCGAGGCCTCGATCTCGATCCCGCGCCGGAGGAGCTGCTCCTTGGTGTAGGCCGCTAGGTTCGTCGCCGTCTGCGGGAGGATCGCGCTCCCCACCAGAACGAGACGCACCATGTCCGCGGCAAGCGAAGGGTAGTGGCGAATCAGGATGCCGCGCGTCAGCTCTTCGAGCGCCGCCATCAGCTCGGTGCCGGCGTGTCCGGCGCCGACGACGACGAAGGTGAGCAGCTTTCGCCGCGTCCACGGGTCCTCGGTCAGCGCGGCGGCCTCGAACAGGTCGATGACGTGATTCCGGATCTGGACCGCGTCGCCGGCGGCCTTGAACGTGAGCGCGTGCTCCGCGACGCCCGGCACCATTGCGACGTTGGGGCGTGCGCCCAGAGCCAGGATCAGCCGATCGTACTGAACCTCCTGCCGGAGCGAGGACCGGCTGTGGCGCGCGACCAGCTTGTGACGCGCGAGATCGATGGCTTCGACGAACATCTCGCCGAACTCGACGCCCCGCGCGCCGCAGAGGGGACGGATCGGGTAGACGACGTGCCGCGCTTCGACCGCGCCGGTCGCCGCCTCGGCGAGCATCGGCGTGAAGAGGAAGAAATTTCGGTCGCTGATGAGCGTGATGTGGACAGGTAGGGCGCCCGCGCACCGCTTCGCCAGCTCGAGGGCGGCCGTGACGCCGGCGAACCCTCCGCCCACGATGAGCACCCGCGGTGCGAGCGACGTCGAACGCCGGGTCAGAACACGGCCGATCGCGCGACGTTCCGCCATATCTCCTGAGACACCAGTGGGACGGCTCCGGATTCGCGCGAGCGTGTCCGCCCCGGCGATATCAGCCGGCGCCGCTGCGGCCCCAAGAGGTTCGATCGCCAGCACGCTCTGTCCCGCCCCCGAAGTAATCGATGTACTCGTCGATCGCACGTGGCTGGTCGGCGAGGAGCGCCGCTAGGTAAAGAATCGAGCCGGCGAAGTCGAGCGTCGGCGCGTGGCTGGCGATCATCGCTTGGTTCCTCCTGCCTCTGGGACACTGGCGGTGGATGTGAGGATTCTCCCGGGAGAGGCCAGAGATCAGGCAAGGACCCGCGTGAGCTGCTCGCGCAGGACCATGCGGGCTCGATGCAAGCGGGACTTCACCGACGAGACCGACTCGTCGAGGATGGCGGCGACCTCCTCGTTCGAGAGCTCCTCGACGTCCCGCAAGACGAGCACAGCGCGGTAGTGGTCCGGCAGGCTGTCGATCGCCCGCTCGAGCATGCGACGCCGCTCGCCGGAGAGGAGCTCTGCCTCGGGGTTCTGTGACCAGTCGGCGAGGATGTACGTGCGATCGCCGGCTCGATGGCCGTCCGCCTCGAAGGTCGGCAGGAGCTCCTCGAGGGCCGTCTCGAGCTCCTGGCGCTTGCCCCGGCGCTTGTTCAGCGCCGCATTGGTGGCGATGCGGTAGATCCAGCTCCCAAGGGCGGATCGCCCTTCGAACGATGCGCTCTTGCGTGCCAGCGTGAGAAGCACGTCTTGCAGAATCTCCTCGGCGTCGGCCTGATTCCGCGTGACGCCGAACGCCAGTCGGTAGATCGTCGGACCGTAGCGCTCCGCGAGCGCCGGGAGAGCACTCACCTCGCCGCGGCGCAACGAGGCGAGAAGATCGACATCCGCGGCGGCCGAGTCGATCGCCTGGCTCATCGTCAGCCCTTGAGCTGCTCGGCCACGAACGGCGAGCAGTTGACGAGCGCCACGGCCCGCGCTCTCAGCCGCTGCAGAAATTCCACGCCGGCGCGGTCGACGAACGAGACCCCACCGAGATCGACGCTCAGCGTGCCGCCGACACCCAGGATCCGCTCGCAGGACCGGCTCAGCTCGTCCACCCACGGGCCGACGACCCGGCCGGCGAGCTCGAGCGTCGTGGTGCCGTCCTTCCGGTCGAGGAGCTCGATCCTGAGCACGCCTCTCGACAGGAGCAAGCTCCGTGCTAGGCGTCTCAGCTCGCAATGCTGGTCTGGAAAGCGCTGAAAATTCCGATACCTTCAACGGTGCGATCGGAAGAAGGAGACCCGGCGCGCCACGAAACTCCGTGGGGCGCCACGAACAAGCGGGGGGCGACTACGAAGCTCGGGGGCCCGAGCGCTTTATTCCGAGCTTCTCGATCCGGCTGCGCAGGGTGTTGGGATGCATCTCGAGGATCTTCGCTGCCCCCCGGGGTCCTTCGATCACCCCGTCGGCCCTATCCAGCGCGGCCACGATGTGCGCCCGCTCGGTCTCCGCCAGGGCGGCGGCGAGCCCAGAAGCGGCGGACTTGGCGACAGGCCGGCCGGGCTCCTCGTGACGCCCAACGCCCGGCCCGGACCCGAGGCGGGCCCTGGCGGGAAGGAGATCCCTGTCCAGCTCCAGCGTCGGACCGCGCGAGAGCACGACGGCTCGCTCGATGACGTTCTGCAACTCCCGGATGTTGCCGGGCCACGGATAGCTCACAAGGCGGTCCATCGTCTCCGAGGCGATCGTGGCGACCTGGCGGCCGAACCGCTTGGCGAAGCGCGAGAGAAAGAACATCGCAAGCTGCGGGATGTCCGACGCCCGCTCGCGCAGCGGCGGCACCCGAAGCGGGAACACATTCAGGCGGTAGAAGAGGTCCGCGCGGAACCGCCCGGCGCGCACGGCCTCCTCCAGGTCGCGGTTGGTCGCCGCGATCACCCGCACGTCCACGCGGACCGTCTGATTGCTGCCTACCGGCTCGAACTCCTGCTCCTGAAGGACGCGGAGCAGCTTGACTTGCGTCTCGAGCGGGAGCTCGCCGACTTCGTCGAGGAAGATCGTGCCGTGATCGGCGAGCGCGAAGCGACCAATGTGCTTCTCGAAGGCGCCGGTAAACGCGCCCTTCACGTGACCGAAGAGCTCGCTCTCCACCAGACCGGCCGAGATGGCGCTAGAGTTCACCTTCACGAGCGGACGCTCGCGGCGCGGGCTTTGCTTGTGGATCGCGCGCGCAATGAGCTCCTTACCGGTACCAGTCTCGCCGTACACGAGCACCGTGGAGTCCGTGGGGGCCACCTGCTCGGTCTTGCGAAGCACCTCGAGGAGCGCCGGGCTCGACCCGACCATATCGTCGACGTTGTGCTCGGAGTGGATCTCGTCTTGAAGGTACACGTTCTCGGCCTGGAGACGGTTCCTCAGCATCTCGACTTCGGCGAGTGCCGCCCGGAGGCGATCGTCAGCCCGCAGGCGGGCTAGCTCGGCGCCCGCCCTCGCGGCGAAGACACGCAAGATCGCGAGCGCACGGGAAGGCTCCACCATCGGCTGGTCGTCCAGGATCACCAGGTGGCCGATCAGCGGTCCCGAGGGGTCCAGGACGGGAACTCCCAGGTAGCTCTCAGCGCCTAGATCGACCAGATCACGGTCGTTCGGGAAAAACCGTTGCACGTCCTTCCCGTAGTGACCGACCTCGCCCTCGAGGACGCTCATACAGGGCGTGCCGGCGACGTCGTACTCGAAATTCTCTCCGAAGCCCTCGCCCTTCCAGAACGCGCGCGTGCGGACCCGGTCGTCCGTCCCCTCGACACACTCGGCGACGAAGGCGTAACGGACGCGCAGCGCCGAGGCGAGGTGCTGGACCAGCGAATAGAAGAAGTCGCTGCCGGTCGCCGCGGCGGTTCCCTCGACGACCGCGCGGAGCGTCTCTTCGACCTCACGGCGGAGAGCGGCCTCCACTCGAACCTCGCCGTTGAGCGTAGTGATGGCCTCGTACGCTTTCATGTTCTCGATGGCCAGACCGATCTGGTTAGCCGCCTCCTGGAGAAAAACGGCGTCCGCGTCGGAATACTGACCGGGGATCGTGCTAGCGACGGCCAGGACACCGATGCTCCTGCCCCTGGCGACGAGCGGCACGATCACGTACGACCGGACGCCGTCCTGGTAAGCCCGCTCTTCCATGGAATACCGCTTCTCGGTGCTCAGGTCGCGGCACACGCGGTAGCGCTGCTGCGCGAACGCCCAACCGACGTGGCTCTCTTCCTGGGGCATCTCCATGCCGACGGTGAAGTAAGACGTCGGCAGCGTCGACTCGAGGATGAAGAGGCGGAGCACGTCTCTGTCCGCGTCGTGGAGGAAGATCGCGGTGCGATCGAACGGCATGATACGGCGAAGCGCGCCGGCGATCGCGTGGAAGAGAGATTCCCGCGTCAGGCTCGAGATCACGGCGTTGTTGATCTCGAGCAGCGTCCGCGCACGCTGTGCGTCGGCGTTCTGGGCTGGCGACTCAGGCTTGTCCATGGCGGCCGGCCGGCTCCCGGCCGTCCATTCTACGACGGTCCGGCCCGCCTCCACCGGGTGCCCCGGAGGCATGCCAAGGAGGGGTGCGGGTCGACGGTCACAACCGTGTCAAGTCTTGCTCGGGCGCGAACCTCTCAGCCGATAGCAAGCTCATGCCAGGCGCGCAACGCCTCGGCAACAGACCACGCTTGCGCGATGCACCCGCGCGGCGCAAAAGGCGAATCGCCATCGAAGATCTCGGCGACGGACCCGAGCCCGTAGTCGCCGAGGTGATGGGCCACTGGCGAGAGGAAGGAACGTGCCACCTCGGCGTTGCCATACACCTTGAAGTGTGCAAGCGCGAACGGGCCGAGGAGGAACGCCCACACCGTGCCCTGATGATAGGCGCCGTCGCGATGCCACTGATCGCCGCCGTAGTGGCCCTGGTACTTCGGGTGGCCCGGCGCGAGACTCCTGAGCCCGTAGGACGTCAGGAGATGGCGGGCGCACGCATCGACGATCTGGCGCTGGCGTTGGGGTGAGAGCGGACTCTCGTGGAGTGAGACCGCGAAGATCTGGTTCGGTCGGAGTGCGTCATCATTTCCGTCAGGCGAGTCGATGACGTCGTAGCAGCACCCGGCGCGCTCATTCCAGAAGCGATCGAATCCAGCTCTCACGCGCGCGGCGATGTCGTCCCACGGCTTGGAAGGCTGCCTCAGCCGCTTTGCGAAGCCGGCCATCGAGCGGAGCGCGTTGTACCAGAGCGCGTTGATCTCGACCGCCTTGCCAGTCCGTGGCGTGACGATCCAGTCACCCACCTTCGCGTCCATCCAGGTGAGCTGGACACCGGGCTCGCCCGACCTGAGGAGGCTGTCGGTGGAATCCTCCTTGATCCCGTACCGCGTGCCCTCACGGTGGAACCGCACGATCTCCTCGAGCACCGGGAACAGCTCTTTGAGAAGCCCGTCGTCATCCGTCGCCGCGTGATAGGCCCGGATCGCCTCGAAGTACCACAGGGTCGCGTCCACGGTGTTGTACTCCGGCGCCTCGCCGGCGTCGGGAAAGCGGTTCGGCAGCATGCCGCGGTCCACGAACCGGGCGAACGTCGTGAGAATCCGTCGGGCGATCTCCGCGCGCCCGGTCGCCAGCGCCAGTCCCGGCAGCGCGATCATCGTGTCGCGTCCCCAGTCGCCGAACCAGTGGTAGCCGGCAATGACGGTCATGCCGTCGGCATCGCTGGGTGTGGGCCGTCTCGCGATGAACTGGTCGCTGGCGAGCACGAGGTGCTTGATCCAGTCGGGGGCCTTGCGCGCCTCGGGACGGGCGCGCTTCCAGGCGGCGACTAAGCGCTCCTCGTGTTGTGCTCGCCGCTCCCACGCCGGCTCGCCGTCGAGCGCCGGCGACGACTCAGTCGAAAGCACGAGGGTCAGCGCCTCGGCGGGCGCGAGCGAAACGGAGAACGTCCCGGCGTGGAGATGATCCTCGATCGCGTCGAGCCCGCGCTCGCGCTCACCGGGAAGGTCGAAGTCCTGGTACCAGGTATGCGCGACCTGCGTTTCCGCGCCATCGGCCAGCAACAACAGCGGCGTGGCACCGTCGAACGCCGCCACGCGGAGCCCGTGCTTGACGGGCGCCACGTCCATCTGCCAGCCGCCGCCGCGTGTGGATCCGTGATGGTCGCGGTAGTTCACGAACACTTTGAGCTTGAGCACGAGACGGCCGCGCGCTCTCAGCACGCGATAGCGGACGTACGTCGTGTTGGCGCCCTGCTCCATCCACACACGCTTCTCGACGAGCGCGTCGGCGACCGCGTAGGTCCACACCGGGGTCGTCCCCTCGAGGGTGAAGCGTTCGATCGTCCGGTACCCGTGGGGCTCGATCGCGTTCCCGGCCCAGCGGTTGGCGAAAAGGGATAGCGCCAGACCGTCGTACTCTGCAGTCTCATCCACCTTGGTGCAGAGAAGGGTGCGCCCGAGCGGCGGCTTGAGCGCGGCGATGAGGAGGCCGTGGTATCGCCGAGTCAGACTGCCCGCCACCGTCCCCGAGGCGAACCCGCCGATCCCGTTGGTACAGAGCCACTCCCGGCGTTCCGCCGACGCCAGATCGCCGCAGATCTCTCGCCCCCAATCGATAGTCACTCGAGGCCCTCCTTCGAAGTCCCCTTGAACAGTCCTGCCACGCCGTTCGACACGCCGGCGCGGCGCGCGGGTTCGTGGTCAGGGCCAATGGGGCCGAATCGATGCTCGTGCGAGACGTTTCTAACTGCACGATGACACCTCGCTGGTCTCGCCCGGCGGTTGCCGTCTTCTTCTTCATCAACGGCGCCGCGCTCGCCAGTTGGGTCCCCCACATCCCAGCAATCAAGAGCCGTCACATGATGAGCGACGGTCAGCTCGGGCTCGTCCTCCTTTCCATGGCGGCCGGCTCGGTGCTCGCGCTCCCGGTGGCGGGTTGGCTCGTCAGCCGGCTCGGTAGCCGCCTGATGACGGCGGCCGCCGGCATCGCGCTCTGTCTCGCGCTCCCCCTGCCCGTCGCGAGCCCCAGCGTAGCCCTGCTCTCGTTCTCCCTGGCCCTCCTGGGCGCTTGCAACGGTCTCCTCGACGTGTCGATGAACGCTCAAGCCGCCGAGGTCGAGCAGCGCGTCGGCCGGCCGATCATGTCGTCGTTCCATGCACTGTTCAGCCTGGGCGGCGTCGCGGGGGCGCTGCTGGCGGGCGGTGCGATGGCCAGTGGCATCGGGGATGTGGCCCACGTTCGCGTGTCCGCCTTTGTTGCGCTAACTGCCGCCGTGGTCGCGCTCCCGGGGCTCGCACGCCCGCGGGCGGCACGCGAACACGCGGGCCCAGCGGTGGCACGGCCGTCCGGTGCGCTCTTGACGATCGGGATCCTCGCCCTGCTCGGGCTCCTGGCGGAAGGCGCGATGGCGGACTGGAGCGCGGTATACCTGCACGACACGCTCGGCTCCAGCCCGTCGGTGGCCGCGATCGGATTCGCGGCCTTCTCGCTGGCGATGGCGGCCGGACGCTTCACGGGGGACGCCCTAGTCGGACGGCTTGGGCCGCGTCGCGTCCTGCGTGGCTCGAGCGCAGTGGCGGCGGTCGGGCTCGGCGCCGCGCTGCTCGTGGGTCACCCCGCGATCGGCGTCGTCGGCTGCGCGCTCGTCGGGCTCGGCATCGCCAACATCATCCCGGTGCTCTTCAGCGCTGCGGCGCGAGTGCCGGGCGTGCCGCCAGGCCGAGCGCTAGCGGCGGTGGCGACGACCGGCTACCTGGGATTCCTGGCCGGGCCGCCGCTCATCGGCGTCGTGGCCGAGGCGGCGGGCCTCGCCGCGGGGCTGGGCCTGGTGAGCGCCGCCTGCGCGTTCGTCGCGCTGAAGGCGGGCGCGCTCCCGGAAGCATCGACTCTGAGAACCACTGTGACGAAGGGCGCGCACAGCGCCGACGCGTCCGGCGAGCAAGCGCAGACGGCACGCACCTAGGCCATTCCCGCGTCAGCGCGGACGGTATATCGGGATCCGATCAGGTCTTCGACGTGGAGCTCGGCAGCGAGCGGCCGACCAGCGCGGCCTCGCGCACCGGCACCCGGAGCTGCACAACCCTCAATGTGGTACGCATGTAGGACCTGACCTCGAGCAGCCAGAGGTCTCGAGGAAGCCGCTGCTCACTCGCGCTCCCGAAGGGCACACGCGATACGCGCACCGCCGCGCGCCCGCCACGATGTGCTCGGTGCGATTCACCTCGACGTCTTCACCCAGGACGGCCTGGAACACGTCGAGCTCTTGCGCTCCATCTCGATTCCGGGCCGTCCGCACCGGCGTCGACTCTTCCACGCCCAGTAACGCCTGAACCCCTGCCGGTGCCACCCCACCACGGTCTCAGGCCGCACCATCTGCAGGGAACTCCGCCAGCTCTTCCAGAACCTGGACAGCACGACCCAGAAGATCCGGTCCATTACTGTCAGTCGTGGCCGCGGCCAGCGCACCTCCGCAGCCCGTAGTCCACATCACCGTGCGGCGCGACGGCGGGCCGGGAGAGAAGCCCGAACGCGTCGGAGCTGGAGCCGACGCGCCGTGACCAGGGCCATGCGCGGATCGCGCTCCACGCCGACCCATTCGCGTCCGAGGAACGCGGCCACCCGGCCGACTGTTCCCGCGCCGGCGAAAGGATCAAGGACGGTGCCACGCTTCTTACTGCCTTCAAGCACCGTCCGGACCACGGGCTCCGGGATCGCGTCCCAAATGCTGGCCGGATGGGAGCGCGGCAGCGGCAGCATCCAGCATAGCGTGGTTCCGCGCGGTCGCACGACCTGACCCACCTTCCGGAAGCGCAGAAGATAATTCACGCGGTTGTCCCAGCGCTCCCGGGAGCGTGTTTGAGCCCAGAAGCCGCGCGACTGAAGACGCCAGCCGGTGCGACGGAGCCAGCCGATGACGAGTGCGTCCATCCCCACCCACTCGGCGCCGTCGTGGCGATCGCCGATCACCAACCAGAGGTCGCCGTCGGGCGCGAGGACGCGCTTCCATTCACGCCCGAAGCCCACGGCCAGGTCGTGCGCGTAACGCTCGGCCGAGGGACGCCCCCGCCCTCTGACCCAGTACGGCGGCGAGGTCAAGATCACCCCGACGCTCCCCGACGTGATCGGATGAAGGCGATGACTGTCCCCGCGGAACAGACGCAGCCGCCCATCGTGGCTCTCGTAGAGGGTCATGGCGAGGGACGATCACGGGGAATGATGGCCTGGCGATCGCCGCCGTCGGCGGCGCGGTGGATCCCGCCAGCGAGATGGCCCCAAAAATGCTCGAGGCTCACTCGATCACCTCGTCGTAGCTTAGCGGTTTCGAGAGCTGTAGTGCGGAGTGATGTCTCGCTGACCGATGATCTCGCGCAGACTTTTCGGTACGAACTTGCGAGGGTAGAGCTATGAGTGACCCGTCCTGTGGAGAATGCGTGACTGTCCCATCCGTTGGGTTTTGAGAGCGAGGAGACGCGAGGGAGGCCAACCTTGTGGTCGGCCTCGTCGCGTCTACACCGGGACCGAGTAGGTCATCGACGGCGGCACCGTGCCGACGGTGTGAGAGACTCGCTCGCCGATTCACGACCCATCACGGACTGCGGCGGGGATCGGTCGCCAGATCGACAAATCGCGTCGACGACGGTCCCATGCCGGTGATCTGGACGATCACAGGCTCGTCACGAGTCTCGGCGAAGTGCGCGCGGTTCGCGGGCTCGGTATAGAAGCTCCCAGGCGGCAGCGCCTTCAGTAGGGCGGGATCGAAGGCTTCGCCGTAGCCGAGGAACCAGGTCCCCATGATCACCGTCGCCACGCGGTCGTCCTGGTGATCATGTGAAGCGATGCGCGTGTGCGCGGGTACTTGCAGCATGATCGTGTAGAGCCCCGCACGGTCCGGGTCTCCCTTCAGCACGACGGTGCGAATCCCGGAGACGCCCGAAGTACCCGTGCCGGCGCCGCTGCCTTCCGAAAACTTGAATTCGCTGGGCGTCACGCGACGCTCGTCGGCAGGTCGGCTCACAGTCGCGCTCGGCGGGGTTCGATCCATGAGGAACGTCTCGATCAGAGCCACGGTTGCTCTCGGGCTTTCCTCCATCAACCAGTGGCCGGCACCTGGCACCACCGCTTCGCGGACGTCGCTGGCGACATTGCGCATGACGACGGCCTGTATCGCGCCGAAAGACTTCTCCCCGCCGATGGCCAGCACGGGCATGGTGAGCCTCGTGCGCTGAAAGACTCGGTTGTCCTCGGCGTCCTGCGAGAACGCGCCGAAGTGCGCGAACCCGGCCCGCATCGCGCCGGGTTGCGCGTACTGAGCCGCGTAGAAGTTGCGCGTGGCCTCGTCCGGTTTGCCTGGATCGCCCGTGAAGGCATTCCAGATGCGATCCAGATAGATGCGCTCGCGCCCTCGCACGAGACGCTCGGCGTCGGGACCCCGAAACGAGAAGTGCCACAGCGCCGGGTTGCGCACGATGTCGTCCCAGGGGGCGATGCCCGGGAGCGGCGCATCCATGACCACGAGCCGCTCGACCTTGTCCGGGTAACGCGCCGCGTACGCATAGGCGACCATGATGCCGATGTCGTGTGACGCGACCGACGTCCGGTCGTATCCGAGCGTCGTGACCACCGCGCGAATGTCCGCGGCCTGCGTCTTCTTATCATATCCGCCGGCCGGCCGAGACGAGCGTCCGATCCCACGCAGGTCCGGCACCACGACGGTGTAGCTCTTTGCCAGGGCGGTCGCCAGCGGCCCCCAGGAATCGCTGGTCTCCGCGTAGCCATGAAGGAGGACGACGACAGGCCCGGAGCCGCCGGAGCGGACGAAGATGCTTGCGCCTTCGGGACTGGCGACCGTTCGGGCCCGGAACGTCGAGGGCAGCGACGGCTGGGCGAGCGCGCTGCCTGCGAAGACAACGATGCCGAGCGTGGTCATGAGCGCGCATCGCATGTAATTGCTCCTCCGCCTCCTCACTTCGTCGCGGCCTCGCCCTGCCACTGGGCGTCCGTCAGCGTCCAGCCGCCGCCGAGCGCCCGGTAGAGCTGCGCGTAGGCGAGCAGGCGATTCTGCCGAATCTGGGCGAGTGTGTTCTGGGCGGGGTAGAGCTGCTGCTGGGCTTCGAGCACCTCGAAATAGTTGGCCAGGCCCTGCCGATAGCGATCCATCGCGTGATCGACGGCCTCCCCGAGCGCCTTCACCGCCATGTCCTGCGCCGTCTCGGCCGCGCTCAGCCTGGCCAGCCTGGTGAGCGCATCCGAGACCTCGCGCAGTGCGAGAAGGACGGTTTGCTCGTACTGCAGCCGTGCCTGCTCCGACTGCGCGGTGGCGGCGCGATAGGTCCCCAACGTGCGACCGGCGTTGAGAAGCGGCCCGCTCACGAGGCCGGCGACCGCCCAGATCGTCGCGCCTCCGCTCGTGAGCGCCGAGACTTCGGGGCTGGCCGTGCCGAGGAGCGCGGTCAGGCTGAGCTTTGGAAAGAACTCGGCCTTGGCGACGCCGATCCGCGCATTGGCGCTCACGAGCGCCTGCTCCGCCTGGCGCAGGTCGGGACGGCGTTCGAGCAAGGTCGACGGCAGGCCGGCCGGCACCGAGGGCACGACGACCTGCTCGTACATCGGCTTTCCGCGAGCAATCGGGCCCGGCGCTTTGCCCACCAGGACGCTGATCTGGTTTTCCTTGGCGACGATGTCGCTTTCGATCAAGGGAATGTTGGCCTGCGCATCGCCGAGCGCGCCGAGCGCGCGTGACGTCTCGAGCTTCGACGCCACGCCGAGGTTGAGGCGATCCAGGAACAGATCGTACGTGCGCTGATAGGCGGCGGTGCTGTCCCGCGCGATCTGCAGGCGCACGTCGAGAGCGAGCAGCTCGAAGTACGCCTGGGCCAGGTCGCTGACCAGCGTCAGCCAGACGGCCCGCCGCGCGTCCTCGGTGGCCAGCAGTGTGGCGCGGGCGGACTCGTTCAAGCGACGGATGCGGCCCCAGACGTCGAGCTCCCACGACATGGTCGTCGAGGCCGAGTAGAAGTTAGTTGCGTTGGGCACCGGGCCGCCGGGGGCGCCCAGGATGCCGGGACCGACCTTGCTCCTGCCGGCGCCGACGCTGTAGTCGAGTGACGGGAAGTAGTCCGAGCGCGCCACGCCGACATTCGCGCGCGCTTCCTGCACCCGCGCGGCGGCGATGGCGACGTCGTAGTTGCTGTGCAGCGCCTCCTGGATCAGCGCCTTCAAGATCGGATCCTGGAACACCTCCCACCACGGCGCATCCGCGAACGACACCGCCTCTACCGTCTCCTGGCCACGGAACGTGGGTGGCTCGGCGACGGCGGGACGCTTGTAATCGGGACCGATCGCGCAGCCGGCGATCAGAGCCATCGCGAGGACCATCCAGACGACAGCCTGGGATCTCACGGGCGCGATCCACCCGCCGGAGGCACGTCGCCGGCCCCGCCGGAAATCGCCGCCGGAGCGGATACCGGCCCGGCCGCGGCGTGCGGCGACGTCCGGCGGAAGCGCTCACTGACATAGAAGCTCACCGAGATGAAGAGACTGGCGATGAGCGTGTCGGTTAGCATCCCGCCGATCACGACGGTGCCGAGGATCCGGCGTCCAACCGCGCCGGCGCCGGAGGCGGTCCACAACGGCACGCAGCCCAGGATAAACGCGAACGAGGTCATGAAGAGAGCGCGCCGCCGCACACGGACGCCTTCGAGCGCGGCGTCGACGAGCGACATCCCCCCCTCGTAGGCGACCTTGGCAAACTCGACAATGAGGATCGCGTTCTTGGCCGCGAGGCCGATCACCATGAGCATCCCGATCTGCGAGAAGACGTCGAGCTCCAGGCGGCGGAGCCAGAGCGCTCCGAGAGCGCCGAACATGGCGATGGGCGTGGCGAGCAGGACGGCGAAGGGAAGCGTCCAGCTCTCGTACAGGGCGGCCATGAGCAAGAACACCACCAGCACCGAGAAGCCGATCACTGCGCTCGCCGGCACCCCCTGGGAAGCCACCTGCTCCTGGAACGACATCCCCGAGTAGTCGAAGCCCATGTCGCGCGACATGGTTTGCGCGAACACCTCTTCGAGTGCCCGCATCCCCTGCCGGGTGGTGAACCCGGGTGCGAGAAGCCCATTGATCTGTGCCGCGCGATACTCGTTGAACCGGGTCGTGAACTCCGGGCCATTGACCTCTCTCATCCGGACCAGCGTCGACAGCGGCACCGGCTGGCCCGCGGCGTTGCGCACATAGAACCGGCCGACATTGTCGGCGTGGGTCCGGAACTCGCCCTCGGCCTGGACGTACACCTGCCAGACTCGTCCGTACTGGTTGAAGTAGTTCACGAAGGCCCCGCCGAGGAAAGCCTGGAGGGCCTGGTACACCGAGGTCAGGGAGATGCCTTGTTTGAGAACCTTGTCGCGGTCCACATCGGCGAAGAACTGCGGCACACTCGGCAGCAGGGTCGTGAAGAGCCGCGCGAACTCGGGGCGCTTCCGGGCGGCGGCCAGAAACTTGTCC
>QHTE01000024.1 GCA_003220685.1 Candidatus Rokuibacteriota bacterium | reverse complement strand
TTCCAGATCATCCTTGTGGAGACGCACGGCGATCTGTTCGGTACGTGCGGGACGGATTGCAAGGTCGAGATCTTCAAGATCTCCTGCGAACTCCTCTACGCTGTGACGCGCCCAGAACGCCCGCTCCTCGTCGTCAGTGCGAAAACGTGGGATCTTTCCCTTTCGCTTTGCCGTCGCCATTACCGGTCTCCCTTGCTGTCTCGCCATCGGCGGTAGTTTCGCACCTCGTCTGGATCGGCCATCCGAGCGCTAACGCACAGCCTCATCGAAGAATCGAACTGTCCAGGCGGTTCTGGCAGTCCCTCGGACGACACGACAAATGCGCCTTCCGCCTGGAGATCCCGCGGAAGCGCGGCGCGAAAGACACAGGTCAACAACTCGCCGCCGTCTTCGAGCGGGGCGACCACGAACCAGCGCTCACGAGTTCCCTTACCTGATCGGCGCACTCGCGCCGCACCGTGCTGACCATAGACCGCGCCCACGATATCGGAAGCCTCAACGTTTCGTTCGGCAAGGTGCTCCAGGCTGGCCGCGGTGAACACCAGTGTCCAGTGAACCTGGCCACCCGGCATACCGGAATGGTATGCAAATCGGGATGCCGACGTCAAATGCCGAGCGACGCACCACGACGACGGGTTGTGGTCGCTGGAGAGACGACCTTTGGGCTATGGACCCGCGGAAAACCGAAGGGGCTACGGCGTGAACCGTAACCCCTTGTTTTTGTTGGTTGCGGGGGCTGGATTTGAACCAGCGACCTTTGGGTTATGAGCCCAACGAGCTACCGGGCTGCTCCACCCCGCGGTGACCCACGAAGCGTACCCGACCCCGGCGAGCGTGTCAACACGGCAACCGCTTTACGCCCGCTCACGCGCCACGTACCCGTACCGCGCGTTGGTCCGAGCGCCGCCGGCGGCCAGGTACTCGGCCTTGATGGCGGCGATCTTGTCGGTCGTGATGCCGTGCTGCGCGATCTTCGGCTTCAGACCGTAGAGCCGCGCGCTGTTCCCGCCGAAAATGGCCTTCTTCACCGGCCCGTCCGCCGGGCCGAGCGGCTTGAAACCGTGCTTCTTCTGCATGTCGTCAGGGATCTCGAGCCGGCGCATCGCCTCGATCTGCCACTGCGGCGAGCCGTACCACAGGGAGTCCGTGCCCCAGATGATGTGGTCGGCGCCGAGGCCCTTGACCAGTGTGCCGACGAAGGCCGCGGCGAAGCGCGGGTTGGCGACGGCGCAGGTCGCGAACGCGGTGCCGAGCTCGCCGTAGACGTTCTTCACGCCGGACTTGCCGGGAATGTCGGCGAGATCGCTCGCCCACTTGATGCGGCCGGTTTGCTCGAACTCGGCGAGCACCGCGTCGGGTTTCTCCATGAAGGGGCGCAGCGCGGCGTGGTACATGACGAAGTTGAGCTTCGGCCAGTCCTTGGCGGCCTTGCCGAGGTCTCTGACCGTCGCGTACTCCCACACCTTGGGCCACGAGGTCTCGTAGTCCGCGGGCAGCAGGCCCTTGTGGATGCAGACCGTCGTAATGTTCGCCTTCACGGCCTTCTCGTAGAACGGGTAGACGAGCTTCTCGTCGTCGAGCCACCAGTACGACTCGAGCTTGGACGGGAACAGCGGGTCGCCGATCGTGTAGCCCTTCCAGCTGTCCGGCCGGAGCGAGGCGATCGCACGGTCCACCTCGTCCATCCAGCCCGACTTCTTGGGCGTGAACACGGAGTGCGCAAGCAAGCGGCGCGATCCGGCGAAGCGGTTGATCGACGTGCGGGCGGCGACGATCTGATCGTTGCTCAGCAAATCCCAGCTCGGGTCGTCGAACGGCGCGCCGGAGAGCAGGGCCACCTTCGTGTCGCTGTCGACGAAGATCTCCTTGAGGTAATTCTCGAACTTGTAACGCTCCAGCTTGCTCTCGCCCCACAGCTTCGGGTTCCAGTTGTCCTTGGCGTACTTGGCGAGATCGAGCAGGCCCTCCTGTTTGAAGTCGTCGCGCACGAAGTGAGTCTGCGCGTCCACGATGTACTGCCCGGAGAGCGCCTGGGCGCGCATGTCGGCGACGCCCGGCGTCGCCGCCTCGGCACGGCTCACCTCGAAGATCGGGCCGAACACGTCGTTCATCGCGAGGAAGGCCGCCGCCATGCCGGCGCTCGAGGCCAGGAACTTGCGGCGGCTCAGCCCGTGCTTCGGCGCCAGATCGCTCGCCAGCTGCGTCACGCGGGCTTCGACGCGCCGTTGCTCCGGCGTCTGCGGCAGCGGGTTGTATTCGCCGTTCGAGACGATCTGGGTCGGAATCGGCCCCCGAAACGCCGCGACTTCGGCTGGTGCGGTGCGCTTGAGCTCGGCGTCGCTGAGATAGTGCGGCATCGCTCGCCTCCCTCTTCGATGAGCCCCCGGCGACTCGCCACGTCCCCGCCTCGTCGATGAGCGCGGGCCCGGGGGGAACCCGCGAAGGGGACCGGCCGACGATTAGCGCTGTTATGCGGGGAAGTCAAGGCGCGGCGCGACCGAAAGCCGCCGGCGCGTCGAGCGCCGGCTATCGACGAACCGCGTCAGTGTCGGCGGACGACGCGGTTGGTCTTGATCGGATCGAATCGACCGGTGCGCGCGATCGACCACAGCACGCGCCAGGCGCCGCGCGTGGCCAGGAGCCAGTAGGTCTGGCACCGGAAGATGCCCCAGAACTTGGCCTTCAAGGTCGTTCGGGCGACGTCCACCCGGCGCGGGAGATGCGGCGTGAGGCTCTCGATCAGATCCTGCGTGACGATCCCGCCGACCCACACGGTCAGGCCGAGCGAGATGGTCGGAAACGCCACGCCCACCAGGAACCACACCGGGTGATACAAGAAGCGATAGGCCAGGTGCCAGCCGAGGAACCCGAGCACGGGATAGATAACGGCGGCGATCGGCCACTCGACGACCTTGTTGCCGACGTGCCGCGAAAGCTGGGCAAAGTTGTAAGCCGTGGGCCTGGCTCGCCAGACGCCGCGGAGAAACGCGACGTCGTCGAGCACCCCCTGGTACCAGCGCGCGTTCTGGCGAACCATGCCGTCGTTCGATTCGGGCATGTCGACCAGCTCCAGCATCGGCATCGCCGTCATCAGGACGCCGCGGGCGCCGAGCGCGTAGCCGAGCGTCGAATCCTCCGTCGCGCCCGAGGTCGGAAACCCGCCGAGGTTCTGCAGAACGTCCAGGCGCACGAACTGGTTGTGGCCGAGACAGATCTGCGAGCGGCGGAAGCAGAGCTCGAAGAGCGGCCGGAGTAGCCGCGCCGCGCGCGGGGCGCGCGCCTGCAGGCGCGCGAAGGCGTCGAGGCGCCGGTGCTCGTTGATCAGGCGCGCGATCGAGACGCGGATGAAGATCGACGACTGCTGCACGGCGCACACGCGGCCGCGCATATCGAGCCGGTCGAAGTTGGCCAGCGACAGAGTCACGCCCTGATAGGCGAGCCGGCCGCGGTGCTCCGTCAGGTCGGCGGCGATCCAGCGGTAGACATTCGGGTCGGGGATCGAGTCGGCGTCGCTCAGCCCGATCCAGACGCGCGCGGGATCGTAGCGCAGATCCAGCAGGGGCTTCAGCACCTCGGGCCGGAGCGCCCAGTTCAGCTGGTGCGCCTTCCGCCCCTCGCCCGGCATCGCGACCAGCGTCAGCATCTTCCGTTGCCAGGGCGGCAGGCTCTCGCGGAAGCGGCGGACCACCTCGGCGGTCGAGATGCCCATCGCCGGATGGGGCGAGCGCTCCTCGTCCTCACGGGCGGCAACGATCACGTGGAGCTTGGCGTGCGGATAGCGCGAGTCGAGCAACGCGCGCAGGGTCGTCGCGATCTCGGGCTCCTGCCACGCGGGCACCAGGTGCACGAAGATCGGCGCCGCCGGGTCGCGCTCGAGCCTGGCTTCGCCGGGGAGGGTCGCGAGATTTTCGTAGGCGTGCTCGACGAAGCGGCACGTGGTGAGCATGCCCTTCCAGTCGAGAAGCAGCTTGAAGGCCGCGCGGCCGTTGACGAGCAGGGCCACCCAGAACATCGCGAACCAGAACCACCCCGTGCCCCAGAGCCAGGCCCAGAACGCGTCCACGGAAGGCTAGCGCGGAGCAGTCGGGGAGGTCTGCGACGGAAACTTCAGCACGGTCTCGCCCTCGCGGACCATGCCCATCTCCTCGCGGGCGAGCTTCTCGATGTAGAGCGGATCGTTGCGCAGGCGCTCGACGGCGCGCGTGAGGTCGGCCTGCTTCGCGCGCAGCCCCTGCACCGCGCGCTCGACGGCCTGCATGTCGTGCCGCATCTGCCAGGCGCGCACCGATTCCTTCACGCCGAACACGGCCAGGCCGACCGCGAGCGCGACCATGGCGAACGTCCCGACGCGCTGCGGGCTCAGCTTGTCGAGGTCGACCCGGGGCGCTCTCACCGCGCGACGCGCGTGTAGAGGGAACGTCCGGGCCACGACGCGGAGTGGCCGAGCTCTTCCTCGATGCGCAAAAGCTGGTTGTACTTCGCCGTCCGCTCGCTCCGCGCAACCGAGCCCGCCTTGATCTGGCCCGCGTTGACCGCGATGGCCAGGTCGGCGACGAAGGTGTCCTCGGTCTCGCCCGAGCGGTGGGAGATGACGGTGCCGTAGCCGGCGCGCTTCGCGAGCTCGATCGCTTCGAGCGTCTCGGTGAGCGTGCCGACCTGGTTCACCTTGACCAGCACGGCATTGGCCAGCCCGTTCTTGATCGCCTGCTGGATGATCGCCGGGTTCGTCACCAGGAGATCGTCGCCCACCAGCTGGACCCGGCCGCCGAGCTTGCGCGTCATCAGGCCCCACCCCGCCACGTCGTCCTCGCCCAGGCCGTCCTCGATCGAGACGATCGGATAGCGGTCGAGCAGCTGCTCGTAGCGATGGATCATCTCGTCGCTCGAGAGTACGAGGTTCTCGCGCCGCAGCCGGTAGCGCCCGCCCGGCTCGGCGAACTCGCTCGCCGCCACGTCCAGCGCGAAGAACACGTCCCCGCCCGGCCGATAGCCGGCCTTCTCGACCGCTTGTAAGAACAGGTCGAGCGCGGCCGTGTTGCTGGCGAGATTCGGCGCGAAGCCGCCCTCGTCGCCCACGCCGGTCGGAAGGCCCTTCTCGTGCAAGAGCTCCTTCAGGGTGTGGAAGATCTCGGCGCCCATGCGGAGCGCGTTCGAGAAGTTCTCGGCGCCGGCCGGCACCAGCATGAACTCCTGATAGTCGATGCCGTTGTCGGCGTGCGCGCCGCCGTTGAGCACGTTCAGCATCGGCACCGGCATGAGCCGCGCGCCGACGCCGCCGAGATAGGCGTAGAGCGGAAGCCCGGCGTCGTCGGCCGCCGCGCGCGCGACGGCGAGCGACACCGCGAGGATCGCGTTGGCGCCGAGAGCGGACTTGTTGGGCGTGCCGTCCAGCTCGAGCAGCGCCTGATCGAGGGCCGACTGCTCGGAGGCGTCCATGCCCTCGACCTCGGGCGCGATCGTGTCCTCGACATTGCGCACCGCCTGGCGCACGCCCTTGCCGCGGTAGCGCTGGCCGTCACCGTCGCGTAGCTCGATCGCCTCGCGCTTGCCGGTCGAGGCGCCCGAGGGCACCGCGGCGCGGCCCCAGGCGCCGGACTCGAGCTGCACCTCCACCTCGACCGTCGGATTGCCGCGCGAGTCCAGGATCTCGCGCGCGTAGAGCCCCGTGATGGACGACACTAGCTTTTCCTCTCCACGACGAAGTCGGCCAGGGCGCAGAGCGGCGCCGATCGGGCGCCGAACACGCCGAGCCGGCTCTTCGTCCGTTCGATCAACCCCCGCGCCTCGCGGCGTGACGCCTCGATGCCGTGGAGCGCGGGATAGGTCACCTTCTGCTTGCGCTCGTCGCTGCCGGCCGTCTTGCCCAGTGTCTCTAGACTACCCTCCACGTCCAGGATGTCGTCGACGATCTGGAACGCGAGCCCGAGGCTCTGCCCGGCGTCGGCCACGGCGGCCAGGGCGGGGGCGTCGGCGCCGCCGAGACGCGCGCCCACCGTGAGCGAGGCGCGCAGCAGCGCGGCCGTCTTGTGGACGTGGATGTACTCGAGCTGCTCGGGCGTGATCGTCTTGCCCTCCGACTCGATGTCCACGACCTGACCGCCCACCATGCCTCGGGTGCCCGCGGCCTGCGCGATCTCGGCGACCACGTCGCAGACCACCCGGGCGTCCACCCCCGCCAGCGCCGCGTTCTGCGCGACCAGCTGGAAGGCGTAGGTCAAGAGCGCGTCGCCGGCCAGGATCGCGATCGCGTCGCCGAATACCTTGTGGTTCGTCAGTCGGCCGCGCCGGTAGTCGTCGTCGTCCATCGCCGGCAGATCGTCGTGGATCAGCGAGTACGTGTGGATCATCTCCATCGCGCACGCGGTCGGCATGACCGTGCTCGGCGAGGCACCGACCACCTCGGCGCCGGCGATCACCAGGATCGGCCGCAGCCGCTTGCCGCCGGCCAGCACGCTGTAGCGCATCGCGCGATGCACCGCCGGGGGCGGCGTGTCTTCGCCCGGCAGGAACCGGTCGAGCGCCACGTCGACCAGTCGGCGCCGCTCTTGAAGATACGCGTCGAGGTCGAACCCGCTCATTGATCCCGCTCGGGCTCCCAGGCGAACGGGCGCGCGCCGAGCACGCCGCTGTCGTCCCGGGCGAGCACCTCGATGCGCTTCTCGGCGTCCTCGAGGTAGCGGGCGCAGCTGCGCGCCAGCCCGATGCCCTCCTCGAAGATCGTCAGCGATTCCTCGAGCGGCAGGTTGCCGGTCTCGAGCCGGCCCACGATCTGCTCGAGTCGCGCCAGACAGTCTTCAAACTTGAGGTCGGTCATCCTGCTCCCTTGTGTCGGTCACCCGCGCGTCGAGGCTCCCGCGCTGCAGGAGCACGCGAATGGCGTCGCCGACGTTCACCTGGGACGGATTGTGGACGATCTCGCCAGTCGGCGTCCGTGTGAGGCTGTAGCCGCGGCCGAGCACGGCCAGCGGCGACAGCGAATCGAGCCGGCCGACGGCGGTCTGCAGGCCGTAGCGCGCCCGATCGCGCCGGCGGGTGAGCGCCGTGACCAGTCTCGACCGGAGGCTCTCCAGGCGATGGCGGTCGCGGGCGACGCGAGCGACCGGATCGGAGGCGCGCAGCGCGCGGGTGGCCAGCGCGACGCGGTGGGCGGCGCGGCCGAGCTCGCCGCGCATCTCGCGCCGGAGCCGGGCCGTCAGCTCGTCCACGCGCCGCTCGAGATCACGCAGGGGTCGCGCGGCGCTGCGCTCGAGCCGCGCGCGCAGCTGACCGAGGCTGTCCACCACCGCCTGCTTCTCGCGCACGACCAGCTCGGCCGCCGCCGACGGCGTGGGCGCGCGCAGATCGGCGACGAAATCGGCGATCGTGTAGTCCACCTCGTGCCCCACCGCCGACACCACCGGCGCCTTCGAGGCGGCGATCGCGCGGGCGACGGCCTCCTCGTTGAAGGCCCACAGGTCCTCGAGCGAGCCGCCGCCGCGGCCGACGATGATGACGTCCACGCCGCCGATCAGGTTGAGGTCGCGGACGCCCTGGGCGATCTCCTCGGCCGCGCCGTCGCCCTGCACGCGGCACGGCGCGATCACGATGTGGAGCTCGCCGAAACGCCGGCCGATCACGCGCAGCATGTCGCGGATCGCGGCGCCGCTGGTCGAGGTCACGATGCCGATCTTCCGCGGGAACTGCGGCAGCTCGCGCTTGCGCGCCTGGTCGAAGAGCCCTTCGGCCTGTAGACGCGTCTTGAGCTGCTCGAAGGCGAGCTGCAGCGCGCCGAGCCCCTTGGGCTCCAGCAGCTCGATCACCAGCTGGTATTCGCCGCGCTGCGGGTAGATCTCGATGCTGCCGAAGGCCATCACGTGCAGGCCGTCGGCCGGCTCGAACTTGATGCGGCGGCCGCGGTTGCGGAAGAGCACGGCGCGAATCTGCGAGTCGGAGTCCTTCAAGGTGAAGTAGGCGTGGCCCGAGCCGTACAGGCGATAGTTCGAGATCTCGCCCTCGACCCACACGGCCGGAAAGCGCTCCTCGAGCGCTTCCTGCAGCCGCCGCGTCAGCTCGGAGACGGTCAGGACCGCGCGGCCCGCGCTCATGCCGCGCCCAGCTGGCGCTCGGCCGCGCGCAGGGTGTTGCGCAGGAGCATCGCGATCGTCATCGGTCCCACGCCGCCGGGCACCGGCGTGATCGCGCGGACGCGCGGCGCCACGCTCTCGAACTCGACGTCGCCCACGAGCTTGCCGGTCTCCAGCCGATTGATCCCGACGTCGATCACCCAGGCGCCGTCCTTCACCATGTCGCCGGTCACGGTGCGCGGCCGCCCGGCCGCGACGCAGAGGACATCGGCGCGGCGCGTGTGCGCGGCGAGATCGCGCGTGCGCGTGTGGCACGTCGTGACCGTGGCGTGCCGCGCGAGGAGCAGCTGGGCGAGCGGCTTGCCGACCAGGCGCGAGCGGCCGATCACGACGGCCTCGGCGCCCTTGAGGTCGCAGCCATAGTGGTCGAGGATCTCCAGGCACCCGGCCGGCGTGCACGGCACCACCCGCGGCGCGCCGGCGAGCAGGCGTCCGAGGTTCTCCGGGTGCAGGCCGTCGACGTCCTTCTCGGGCGCGATCGCCGCGATCGCCTCGTCCTCGTCGAGCCCGCCCGGCAGCGGCAGCTGCAGCAGGATCGCGTGCACCTTGGGATCGGCGTTGAGCCGCCGCAGCAGCGCCAGCAGCGCCGCGCGATCGAGCCCCTCCGGATGGATGTGGTCCTCGGACGCGATCCCGACGGTGTCGGCGGCGCGCTTTTTGTTGGCGATGTAGACCTTCGACGGCGCGAAATCGCCGACCAGGACGACGGCCAGCGTCGGCGCGACCCCGGTGCGACTTTTCAAGCGCGCGACACCGGTGCGCACGTCGTCCAGGACCTTCTGGGCAACGACCTTTCCGTCGAGGGTCAAGCCGCGACGCGCAGCCGGCGGATCGACGTCGCTCGGCCGGTCTCGGGCTCGACCACGATCACCACGCCCTGCAGCGACGCGGGGCCTTTGGCGGTCTCGAAGCGGATCGGCATCTGGTTGAGGAAGCGCTGGATGATCTGGTCGCGGTCGACGCCGATCACGCCGTCGGTCGGCCCGGTGAGGCCCAGGTCGGTGATGTAGGCGGTGCCGCCCGGCAGCACGCGCTCGTCGGCCGTCTGCACGTGGCGGTGCGTCCCGACCACGGCGCTGACGCGCCCGTCGAGGTACCAGCCCATCGCGAGCGACTCGGACGTCGCCTCGCAGTGCATGTCGACCAGCACGATCGGCGTCTCCTTGCGCAGCTCGGCCAGGATCTCGTCGGCCTTCCGGAACGGGCAGTCGATCGGCAGCATGAAGACGCGGCCCATCAGGTTGAGCACCGCCACCTTGTGCGGACCGGCCTTCACGGTGACGTGCCCCACGCCCGGCGTGCCCGCCGGAAAGTTCGCGGGCCGGAGCAGCAGGTTCTCCCTGGTGATGTACTCGACGATCTCGCGCTTGTCCCAGATGTGGTTGCCCGACGTCAAGACGTCGGCGCCCGCGTCGAAGGCCTGCCGCGCGATCGGCGGGGTCACCCCGAAGCCGGCGGCGGCGTTCTCGATGTTGACGACCGCGAAGTCGATCGCGTGCTCCCGGCGCAGGCGGGGCACGAGCTTCGCGATCGCCTGCCGGCCCGGCTCGCCGTAGACGTCGCCGACCATCAGGATGTTCATGAGCTGCTACTTGGCCACTTCGACGGCGCGTGTCTCGCGGATGACGATCACTTTGATGTGACCGGGGTACTGCATCTCGGCCTCGATGCGCTTGCTGATGTCTTTCGCGAGCTGGTGGGCGTCGAGGTCGGAGACGATGTCGGCCTTCGTCATCACGCGCAACTCGCGCCCGGCCTGGATCGCGTAGCACATCTCCACGCCCTTGTACGAGAGCGCGATCTCCTCGAGCTTGGCCAGGCGCTTGATGTACGACTCGAGCACGTCGCGCCGGGCGCCCGGGCGCGCCGCCGAGATGCCGTCGGCCGCCTCGACCAGCACGGCCTCCACCGTCTCGGGCTCGACGTTCTCGTGGCCGCAGAGCGCCGCGTTGATCACCTTCGGCGACTCGTTGTACTTCGTCAGCACCTGCAGCGAGAGCTCCGGATGGCTGCCCTCCTGCTCGTGCGTGAGCGCCTTGCCGATGTCGTGGAGCAGGCCCATGCGCTTGGCGAGCTTGACGTCGGCCTTCACCTCGGCCGCCATCATGCCGGCGAGCCAGGCGACCTCCTTCGAGTGCTGCAGGCAGTTCTGGCCGTAGGAGGTGCGGAACTTCATCCGGCCGACCAGCTTCACCAGCTCGGGGTGCAGGCCGTGCACGCCCACCTCGAAGCAGGCCTTGTCGCCTTCCTCCTTGAGGTGCTGGTCCATCTCCTTCTTGATCTTCTCGACCACTTCCTCGATGCGGGCCGGATGGATCCGCCCGTCGGCGATCAGGACTTGCAGGCTGCGCCGCGCGATCTCGCGCCGATAAGGGTCGTACGCGGAGATTAACACCGCTTCAGGTGTGTCGTCGACGATCAGATCGACCCCGGTGTGCAGCTCCAGCGCCCGGATGTTGCGTCCCTCGCGGCCGATGATGCGCCCCTTCATGTCGTCCGACGGCAGATCGACGACCGACACCGCGGTCTCGACCGTGTAGTCCGGGGCCAGTCGCTGGATGGTCGTCGCGAGCACCTCGCGCGCCTTCACCTGCGCGGTCTCGCGCGCCTCCTCCTCGAGGCGCATCGCGACCAGCTGCGCCTCGCGCCGCGCCTCGGTCTCCATCTGGGCGAGGAGCTGGCGCTTGGCTTCCTCGGCGGTGAGGCTGGCGATCGACTCGAGCTTGCGGCGCTGCTCGTCGAGCGCCACCGCGAGCCGGCCTTCCTTCTCGCCGACTGCCTTCTCGCGGCCGGTCAGATCGCGTTCCTTCGCGACCGACTCGTTGAGCCGCCGCTCGAGCTGATCGAGCTTGCGGGCGAGCTCCTCCTCCTTCGAGATCACGCGCTGTTCGATCTGCTGGATCTTGCCCTCGCGCTGCCGCGTCTCTTCCTCGAAGGCCCCGCGCGACTTGAGCGCTGCCTCCTTGACCTCCAGCTCGGCGGTCTTCACGCGGTTGGCCGCCTCGCGCTCGGCCTCGTGCACGATGCGCTGCGCCTGGGCCGAGGCGTCGCCGGTCTTCCGCTCGCTGATCCACTTGTGGAGGAGGAAGCCGATTACCAGGGCAAGGACTGCGATGATCGAGTCGGCAATGAGCCAAATCCCTTGCATTGCCGCAGTATAGGGGGCACCGAGCGAGGGAGTCAAATCCCCGCCTCTGCCGTGTGCCAGGGTGTTTCGAACCTGGTTTTACCAGGTGGGCGCCGTTAATTGGAGGGCTTCAGGCTTCCCCTTCGGGAGGGGCTTGCACACGGCCCTCGTCCACAGCTCCCCTTTTGTTAACGAGGTTGAAACTTCCCTCCGGCATCACGAACAGCGCAGGGACAGTTCTTGGTACCCTACGGCTCGATCTCCGGTCAAGTTTCATTTCTGCGCGGACTCGCGACTGTATCTTCGATCGCACGCGCATTTCCAGGGGAGAGCAGCGATCATGGAACGACCGAGCGTCAGATCCGAAACGCAGGGCGTCGTCACCACCATCATCCTCGACCGGCCAGACCGGCGAAACGCGATCGACCGCTCGACCGGCCAGGCCTTGGCCGCGGCGGTTCGTGCCTTCGAGCGCGACAAGGAAGCTCGAGTGGCGGTGCTCTGGGGCGCGAACGGGACCTTCTGCGCGGGCGCCGATCTGAAGGCGGTGGCAGCCGGGCCGAGGAAGCGCAGGATCACGTACGGCGACGGGCCGATGGGTCCCACACGCATGCTCCTGACGAAGCCCGTGCTGGCGGCGGTCTCGGGTCACGCCGTCGCCGGAGGCTTCGAGCTGGCGCTCTGGTGCGACCTCCGCATCGTCGAGGACGACGCGGTGATGGGCGTGTTCAACCGGCGCTGGGGTATCCCGCTGATCGACGGCGGCACGGTGCGCCTGCCCGCGCTGATCGGGCTCGGGCGCGCGCTCGATCTGATCCTGACCGGCCGACCGGTGGACGCGCGCGAGGCCTTGGCCATCGGTCTGGCGAACCGCGTCGTGGCGCGCGGCCAGGCGCGTCACGAAGCCGAAGCGCTCGCCGCCACGATCGCGGCCTTCCCGCCGTTCAGCGTCCGCAGCGACCGCCGCTCGGCCCACGAGTCGCTGGGCGCCCGCCTCCCCGCCGCCTTCCGCCGCGAGTACCTGATCGGCGCCGCGACGTTCAATACCGGGGAGAGCATCGCCGGCGCGCAGCGCTTCGCGTCCGGCGCCGGCCGACACGGCAAGTTCTGAAGGCGGGGCCGTGAGGAGCGCGGCGATGATGCGCATCCTGGTCGTTGCCGGTGTGTCGACAGGCGTCGGCAAGACGTCCATCACGCTCGGCCTGCTCGAGGCTCTGCGCCGGCGCGGCCTCCGCGTCCAGGCGTTCAAGGTCGGACCCGACTTCATCGATCCGGGCTTTCACGAGCTCGTCACCGGCCGCCCGTCCTACAACCTCGACGGCTGGATGTGCGGCCGCGAGCGGGTGCTCGCCTGCGTCGCCCGCCACGCCGGCGACGCCGACGTCGGAGTCGTCGAGGGCATGATGGGCTGCTTCGACGGGCTGGACGGCCGGAGCGAAGCGGGCTCGACGGCACAGGTGGCCAAATGGCTGCGCGCGCCGCTCGTGCTCGTCCTCGACGCATGGACGGCGGCCAGAAGCGCGGGAGCCGTCGCGCTGGGGTTCGAGCGCTTCGATCCGGAGCTCGACGTGGTCGGGTTCATCGCCAACCGCGTCGGCAGCGAAGGGCACGGCCGCATGGTGCTGGACGCGATCGAGTCGGCGTGCCGCGGCGCGCCGCTGGGCGCGATTCTTCGAAACGAGCGGCTCGTCCTCCCCGAGCGCCATCTGGGTCTGGTCAGCGCGGTCGAGGGCACGCTCGCTCCCGAGAAGCTCCGCGACCTCGGGGATGCCGTCGAGCGCTCGCTCGACCTCGACCGGCTGCTCTCCCTCGCGGCGCCGGTCGAGCCGCCGCCGCCAGCGCGTCATGATCGACCGGCGCCGATCGGGAGGATCGGTGTCGCGCGCGACGAAGCGTTCCAGTTCTACTACGCCGAGAATCTGGAGATGCTGCGCGCGGCGGGCGCCGAGCTGGTCTTCTGGAGCCCGCTGGCGGAGCGGCTACCGGACGTGGACGGTCTTTACTTCGGCGGCGGCTATCCCGAGCTGCACGCGGCGCGGCTCGCCCAGAACGTCTCGACGCGCGAAGCGGTACGCCGGTTTTCCGGGGCCGGCCGGCCGATCTACGCCGAATGCGGCGGGCTCATGTATCTCACCGAGACGCTCGAGGATCTGGACGGCGTGGCCCATCCGATGGTCGGCGTCCTGCCCACCACGGTCAGAATGAAGCCGCGCCGGATGGCCCTCGGCTACACCGAGGTCACGTTCACGGACGCGACGCCGCTCGGACGAGCCGGCACCGTCGGGCGCGGTCACGAGTTTCACTACTCGACGCTCGATCGCGTGCCGGACGGCGTCGAGCGCGTATACCGTCTCGCGCAGCACGGCGCCGCCGGACGCGCCGAAGGCTATCTGGTCGGCCGCACGCTCATGAGCTACATCCACCTCCACTTCGCGTCGAATCCCGACCTGCCACGGTCGTTCGTCGCCGCGTGCGCCGAACGGGCGGCGCCCCGTGAGGGTAGAAGCGTCTAGCGTCGCGAGCCGGGCTCCGGCGGCGTGACCTTGTCGAGAAGCGCGACGAGCGCGCCGATGCGGGCGCCCACGTCGTCCGCGTCCGTCTTCTTGTCCTCGCGCGCGCGAAATAATTCGTCGGTGATATCCAGGGCCGCGAGCGAGAGCGCGGTCAACGGATCGGCGACGCCCGAGCGCTTGAGCTGCGCCACCCGCTCCTCGAGATACCTCGCGAGCCGGCGCAGATAGTCGGCCGTCGCCTCGGAGCGAATCGTCAGGGTCTGGCCGAGCAGGTTGAGCTCGATCCGCCGCGGCTCGCTCATTCTTGCGGCCTGTCGAGATCGAGCTTGCCGATGTCTTTCAGGATCATGTCCACCTGGGTGAGCACCTGGCGACGCTCGTCGCCGAGCCGCTTCACCTCGCGCTTGAGCTCTGCGTTCTCCTCGCGCATGCGCGCGAGCGCTTCGGCCGCGCGCTTCACTGCGCCTTCGAGTTCGGTCAGTCGCTCGACGATGCTGTCGCCCATCAGCCGCTCCGCAGGGTGATGTGGAAGGTCTCGGTGATCCGCCGGACCACACGCTCCTGGATCGCGTTCACCTCGGCGTCGGTCAAGGTCCGGTCCTCGGCCTGGAAGAGGAGCCGCCACGCGAGGCTCGTCCGGCCGTCCGGAAACTTGAAGACGTCGAAGAGCACGAGCCGTCGCAGGAGAGGTCCGGCCGCCTCTCGAAGCGCCGACTCGATCTGCGCCGCGGTCAGGGTCTGCTCACCGCCGATGACGAACGCGAGATCGCGCTCGACCGCCGGGAAGCGCGGCAGCGCCTGAAACCGCATCGGCGCGGCGGCCGCCGCCCCGGCCGCGTCGAGCGAGACGACCGCGGCGAACACCGGCGGCGGGATGCCGAAGCTCTCGCGCAAGGCCGCCGCGACCTCGCCGAACTCGGCCACGATCGCGCCGCTCTCGGTCACGAGCGTGCCGTGGCAGTCGGGCTCGAATCCGCTGAGCACCCCGTCCTCGCCGGTGGCGGCGCGCACCCAGAGCGCGTCGAGCGTGTGCTCGGCCAGCCCCTTGGCGTCGTACACGTCGACCGGCCCGGTCGCGCCGGCCCAGCCCGGCTCGCCGCGCGCGCCCGTCAGCGCGATCGCGACCCAGCGCGGTTCTGTCGTAGCGGGGTTTATTGTAGCGGGGTCCGTGAGGCCGGCGCGACCCGGCTTCGCTCCCGCGGTCTGGGCGTATGTCGTGCAGATCTCGAACACCCGCACGTCCGCCTGCTGGCGCCTCACGTTGGTCGCGACCGCGCTCAGCACGCCCTCGAGCGGGTTCACCCGCAGGAGCGACGCGTCCTGCGCCAGCGGGTTCATGAGCTCGACGGGCTTGGGATCGACGGGGCGACGGAGGAGCTCGACCCTCGCGGGATCGGTGAACGCGTACGTGACGACCTCGGCGAGCCCGGCGCCGACCAGCGCGCGCCGGACGGTCTGGCTCTGGCGCAGGGCGGTCGGGTGCGTGACGAGCGAGATCGCGCCGCCGGGCAAGGTGGACGGAATCCGGTCGTAGCCCCAGACGCGGATGATTTCCTCGACGAGGTCGTCCTCCATCGAGAGATCGCGCCGAAAGCTCGGCACGGTCACCTCGAGGTCGGCGCCGCGCGCCTTCACCGGCAGGCCGAGCCCCGTGAGGACTTTCCGCGCCTGCGCCGGCGACGGCGCGATCCCGAGGACGCGCTGCACCCGCGACATCCGCAGACGCACGTGCTGGGGCTTGCGCTTGCGCGGATACGCGTCGATCACGCCGCGCGCGATGGTGCCGCCGGCGAGCTCGGCGATGAGCGCCGCCGCGCGGGCGGACGCGGTCACGAGCCCCTCGAGGTCGGCGCCGCGCTCGAACCGGTAGGCGGCGTCGGTGCGCAGGCCGAGCGCGCGCGAGGTGCGCCGGATCGAGGCGGGCGCGAACCAGGCGCTCTCCAGCAGCACGCGCGTCGTCCGGTCGCTGACCTCGGTGTTGGCGCCGCCCATCACGCCGGCCAGGCCAATCGCGCGCCGCGGGTCGGCGATGAGCAGCATCGACGCGTCGAGCGCGCGCTCCTGGCCGTCCAGGGTCGTGAAGCGCTCGTCGGGCCGGGCGCGCCGCACGACGATCGTCGCCTCGGCCACCGTCTCGTAGTCGTAGGCGTGCAGGGGCTGGCCGAGCTCCCAGAGGACGTAGTTGGTGGCGTCGACGACGTTGCTGATCGGGCGCAGCCCGACCGCGCGCAGCCGCGCGCGCAGCCACGCCGGCGAGGGGCGGACGGTGACCGAGCCGATCATGCGCGCCGTGAACCGGTGGCAGAGGTCCGGCGCCTCGATCCGGACGCGCGCGAGCTTCCCGGCGCTCTCGCCCGATTCCTTCAGCGCGATGGCGGGCGGCCGCAGGCGCGCGCCGGTCAGCGCCGCGAGCTCGCGGGCGATGCCGAGCACCGAGAGGCAGTCCGGCCGGTTCGGCGTGATCTCCACTTCGAGCACGTGGTCGTCGAGGCCGAGCGCGGCGACGAGATCCGCGCCGGGCTTGGCGTCGGCGACCTCGAGGATACCCGCCTCGTGCTCCTCGCCGAGCCCCAGCTCGCGCTCGGAGCAGAGCATGCCCTGCGACTCCACGCCGTGGATCTTGGCGGCGGCGATCCGCCGCCCGCCCGGCAGCACGGCCCCCGGCGGCGCGAACGCGGCGCGCACGCCGACCCGGGTGTTCGGCGCGCCGCACACGACCGCATAGCGCTCGCGGCCGATGCTGACCCGGCAGAGGAACAGCGGATAGCCGCCCTGGCCCCTTCCGAGCTCGCGCTCGATCGCCTCGATCAAGCCCACGACCACGCCCTTGAGGTCGGGCGCGAGCGCCGTGACCGACGCGACCTCGATGCCGGCGTTGACGAGGCGCTCGGCGGCCTGCGCGGCCGTCAGCCGGAGATCGACGAACTCGCGCACCCAGCCGTACGGGATCTTCATCGCCTCACGCGAACTGCTCGAGGAAGCGCAGGTCGTTCTCGAAGAAGAGCCGGAGATCGTCGATGCCGTACTTCGGCATCGCGATGCGCTCGATCCCCATCCCGAACGCCCAGCCCGTGAAGTCCTCCGGATCGTAGCCGACGTTCTTCAGCACCTGGGGATGGACCATCCCGCTGCCGAGAATCTCGAGCCAGCCTCCCTGCTTGCAGAGCCGGCAGCCGTCGCCGTGGCAGACGAAGCACAGCACGTCCACCTCGGCGGACGGCTCCGTGAACGGGAAGAACGAGGGCCGGAACCGGATCCGCGAGCGCGGCCCGAACATCTCGCGCGCGAACAGCTCGAGGGTGCCCTTGAGGTCCGCCATCGTGATGCCGCGGTCGACCGCCAGCCCCTCGACTTGATGGAACATCGGCGAGTGCGTCATGTCGACGACGTCCCGCCGGTAGACCTTGCCGGGCACGATGATGCGCACGGGCGGCTTCTGCACGAGCATCGCGCGGATCTGCACCGGCGAGGTGTGGGTCCTTAGTAATGTGCTGTCCGAGAGGTAGAACGTGTCCTGCATGTCCCGCGCAGGGTGGTCACGTGGAATATTCAGTGCCTCGAAGTTGTGGTAGTCGCTCTCGATCTCGGGCCCCTCGGCGACCGAGAAGCCGAGCCCGGCGAAGATCGCGACGATCTCGTCGTGCACGCGGGTCAGCGGGTGGAGCGAGCCCTTCGGGGGCCGCCGCCCCGGCAAGGTGAGGTCGAGCCGTCGGCGGCTCCGCTCGGCCTGGCGCTCGGCCGCCGACGCGTCGGCCAGCCGCGCATCGAGTAGCCCCTCGAGCTCGCGCTTGGCCTCGTTGGCGGCGGCGCCGACCAGCGGACGCTCAGCCTTGCCGGCCGAGCACAAGGACGCGGATGGCTTCGAGCTCGCTGGACGACTGCGCCGCGGCGAGGGCCGCCCGCGCCTGCTCCACGATGGCGTCGACGCGCGGGTGCGCCACGAACTACCGGCTCTGAGCTTTAGCGGTCTCGGTGAGCTTCGCGAACGCCGACGGATCGGTGACCGCCAGCTCCGCCAGCACCTTGCGATCGAGGTTGACGCCGGCCTTCTTGAGCGCGGCCATGAACTTCGAGTACGACAGGCCCACCTGACGGCACGCGGCGTTGATGCGGACGATCCAGAGCGACCGCGCCTCGCGCTTCTTTTGCTTGCGGCCGCTGTAGGCGAAGGCCCCCGCGCGCAGGACCGACTCGGCCGCCGTCTTGTAGAGCTTGCGCCGCCCGCCGAAGTAGCCCTTCGCCTGCTTGAGGATCTTCTTGCGGCGTCGGCGAGTCTTCGCTCCCCCTCTTGCCCGTGGCATTCTCCGACTCCTCTTTATAGATATGGGACGAGCGCGGCCAGCCGCCGCTCGTCCGCCTTGTCGACCAGCTTCGCCTTGCGCAGCCGGCGGCGGCGCTGCGGGCCCTTGCCCTCGAGCTTGTGCTGCTTCCAGCCGCCCGCGCGCTTGAGCTTGCCCGAGCCCGTGCGCTTGAGCCGCTTGCGCGCGCTGCGCTTGGTCTTCATCTTTGGCATCTCGTCGTCTCCGTCAGTGCGCCTTCGGGCTCAGGATGATGTGCAGCATCCGGCCCTCGAGGCGAGGATTGTTCTCGGGGTTGGCGATGTCCTGCGTCGCCTCGAGCATCTTGTTCAGCATCTTCCAGCCGAGCTCCGTGTGCGCCATTTCACGCCCCTTGAAGCGCACGGTGACCTTGGCCTTGTGGCCGTCTTCCAGGAAGCGCCGCACGTGCTTCAGCTTGAAGTCGAAGTCGTGCTTCTCGGTCTTCGGACCCATCTTGACTTCCTTGACCTGGATGGTCGTCTGCTTCTTGCGCGCTTCCTTGAGCCGCCGGGCCTGCGTGTACTTGTACTTGCCGAAGTCCATGATACGGCACACCGGCGGCGCCGCATCGGGCGCCACCTCGACGAGATCGAGCTCCTGCTGGCGCGCGGTATCGAGGGCCGTCGCGATGGGCAGGATGCCGAGCTGCGAGCCGTCGGCGCCGACGACGCGGACTTCCCGGACGCGGATGCCTTCGTTGATACGGATGTCCTTGGCTTGACTGATAGGCGTGGCTCCTCGTTAGTTCGAATTGGTCACGGGCCGGCCCATCACGAGCGGCCCACGGCGAGGCTGGCGTCGCGCGAGCCGATCTCGCGGGCGAGGTCGCCCAGGACGCGGTCGAGCGCCACGGCGCCGAGATCGTCGCCGGTGCGGTGACGGAGGCTCACGGTGCCGTTCTCGGCCTCGCGGGCGCCGACGACGAGCATGTAGGGCACCTTGCGGACCTGCGCGTCGCGGATGCGGTAGCCGAGCTTCTCGTTGCGGTCGTCGAGCTCGGCGCGGATGCGCGCGGCGCGGAGACGCGCGTGCACCGCACGCGCGTAGTCGATGTGCTTCTCGCTGATCGGCAGCACGCGCGCCTGGACCGGCGCCAGCCAGGTCGGGAACGCGCCGGCGTAGTGCTCGACCAGGACGCCGACGAAGCGCTCGAACGAGCCGAAGATCGCCCGGTGGATCATGACCGGACGCTTGGCCTGGCCGTCGCTGGCGATGTACTCGAGCCCGAAGCGCTCCGGCTGCTGGAAGTCGACCTGGATCGTCGCCACCTGCCAGCGTCGGCCGAGCGCGTCCTGCACGTCGACGTCGATCTTGGGGCCGTAGAACGTCCCATCGCCCGGATTAAGCTCGAACGCCAGGCCGTTGGCGCGAAGCGCGTCCTGCAGCGCCCCCTCGGCCGCCTGCCACTGCTCGTCGGTCCCCAGCGACTTCGCCGGCCGCGTCGAGAGCTTGAAGAACGGGTCGAGCACGAAGGTCTTGTACCACTCGCGGACCAGCCCGAGCAGCGCGGTGATCTCGTCCTGGATCTGGTCCCAGCGGCAGTAGATGTGCGCGTCGTCCTGCGTGAACTGACGCACGCGCATGAGCCCGGTCAGGGTGCCCGACCGCTCGTTGCGGTGCAGCCGCCCCATGTCCGCGAAGCGGAGCGGCAGGTCGCGATACGAGCGCAGCGCGTGGCGATAGACCAGCGTGGACTCCGGGCAGTTCATCGGCTTGAGGCTGAAGACCTGCTCCTCGGATTCCACCAGGAACATGTTCTCGCGGTAGTGCTCCCAGTGGCCGGACTGCTCCCAAAGCTTCTGGTTGACGAGAATCGGCGTCGAGATCTCCTGGTAGCCGCGCGCGTCGAGCACCTCGCGGACGAACCGCTCCAGCTCGCGCACGAGCGTCCAGCCGTTCGGGAGCCAGAAGGGCGCGCCGGGCGAGACGTCATGAAAGGCGTAGAGGTCGAGCTCGCGCCCGAGCTTGCGGTGGTCGCGCTTCTTGGCCTCTTCGAGCCGCCAGAGATGCTTGTCGAGCTCTTCCTTCGTGAGCCAGGCGGTGCCGTAGATGCGCTGCAGCATCGGGTTGCGCTCGTCGCCGCGCCAGTAGGCCCCGGAGGACGACAGGAGCTTGAAGTGCTTCACGTGGCCGGTCGCCGGCACGTGGGGCCCACGGCAGAGGTCGATGAAGTCGCCCTGACGGTAGAGCGACACCCGCGCGGCGTCGATGCCCTCGAGGATCTCGACCTTGAACGGCTCGTTCCGCTCGCGGAAGAACCGGATCGCCTCCTCGCGCGACATCTCCTGCCGCTCGAAGGGATAGTTCGCCTTCGCGATCTCGTGCATGACCTCCTCGATCTTCGCGAGGTCCTCCGGCGCGAACGGTTCCGCTTTCGCGAAATCGTAGTAGAAGCCGTCCTCGATCGAGGGGCCGATGGCGACTCGCACGGCCGGGAACAGCCGCTTCACGGCCTGCGCCATGACGTGCGCGGTCGAATGGCGCAGGGTCGCGAGCGCCGAGGGATCGCAGTCGAAATCGCCGGTCAGCTTGAGGTGACGATCTTCTTCAGACAGTGGTGCGCTCGCCCGTTTGTGTGAATGGTAGGCTCGGGCGGTTTCGAACCGCCGACCTCCTCTGCGTCAGAGAGGCGCTCTCCCACTGAGCTACGAGCCTATCCAGAGTGACGCTCATGCTACATGCGACGCCGCGAGGCTGTCAAGGCAAGGTCCTAGAATTACGAGCGTTTCAACGGAGGATGTTGGTGAGCGAGCTCTCGACGAGGACGTACTGGAACGCGGCCACGATCTTCACGCCCTGGCTGCCGGATTTCGCCGTCGCCATGAGGGAGGCCGGCACCGGCGGAAAAGGCTGGGCCAGCCGGATCGCGTTCGACGCGTAGTCGTCGTAGATCGCGTAGCCCGACTGCTGCGCCACCTCGAGCATGGGGACGCGTCCGTCCTTGAGGATGCCGAACACGATCACGAGCCGGGCCGACTTGTAGTCGCAGTGGCCGGTCGCGACGTCCTTGATGCAGGGATACCCCCACTTCTCCTTGATCATCCGCCGCACGCGCTCGAGGTAGTCGTTGTACTTGGGATCGCTGGAGTCGAGCGGAATCGGCTCGCCCTCGATCCCGGCCCAGCCCTCGCCCGAGCCCCCGGCGCCACCGGGTCCGCCTCGGCGCAGCGCCGTTTTGCTGTCGATCATCGGCGGCTGGGGCGGTTGGGGCGGGACTGCTGCCACCCTCGGCTGCGGCGGGCTCGCCTCGCGGGGCGGCGGCTCGGGTGCGCGTGCCGGCTCGTCGACCATCGGCTCGGCCGGCTTCGCGGGCGCCGGCGCCTGCAGGCCCTCGGGGGCAGGCGTCTCGGGCGCGGCGGGCCGGGCCTGCGGGCTCACGGCCGCCGTCTGCTCGGGAGCGCGCGGCTGAGATGCGCGGGCTTCGCGCGGGCTCGGCCGGGGCGGAGTCGCAGCCACCCTGGGCTGCGGCTGCGCCTTGACCGCCGGCGGCGCGGGCGGCGTCGGCGGAGCCGACGCCGGTGACGGCGCGGCCGGGGCACCGCGCGCCGCGGGCTGGTCGGCCTCCGGCAGCTCGACGAAGAGCGGCTCGCCCCGCTTCATCGAGGTCGGGTTCGCGGGCGGCCGTACGAGGAGCGCCAGCGCCAGGAGAAGCAGGTGGAAGCCGATCGAGATCCCGATGGCGACGGCAAGCGGGCTCTGACTCACACGCCTTGGGGAATACACACGCATCTCCGGAGATTATAGCCCCGGCGCCACCGCTAGAGATCCCGGTCCATTGCCCCGGCGACCCGGCGCGCGCGCTGCATCAGCCTGGCGAAGCGCTCGGGCTTGAGCGACTGCGGGCCGTCGGACAGCGCCTCCTCGGGGCGCGGGTGCACCTCGATGATCAGCCCGTCGGCGCCGGCCGCGATCCCGGCCATCGCCATCGCCTCCACGAGCTCCCAGTGGCCCGTCCCGTGGCTGGGATCGACCAGGATGGGCAGGTGCGAGAGCTTCTTGACCGTGGGCACGGCGTTGAGGTCGAGCGTGAACCGCGTAGAGGCCTCGAACGTCCGGATCCCGCGCTCGCAGAGGATGACGTTCGGGTTACCGCGCGCCAGCACGTACTCCGCCGAGAGGAGCCACTCCTGGATCGTCGTGGCCATCCCCCGCTTGAGCAGGACGGGCTTGCCGGCGTCGCCCACGCGTCGCAGCAGCGGGAAATTCTGCACGTTGCGGGCGCCGATTTGCAAAATATCGGCGTGCTCCGCGACGATGTCGACCTTTTCGGGCTCCATGACCTCGGTGACGATCGGCAGCCCGGTCTCCCGCTTGGCCTCGGCCAGGAGCTTCAGCCCCTCGTCCTCGAGCCCCTGGAAGGCGTAGGGCGAGGTGCGCGGCTTGAAGGCCCCGCCGCGCAGGATGTGGGCGCCGGCCGCCTTCACCTTTTCGGCCGCCTCGAGCAGCTGCGGACGCGACTCGACGGAGCACGGGCCCGCCATGACCACCAGCGACTTGCCGCCGATGGTCACGTCGCCGACGCGGATCTCGGTCGGCTCGTCGCGAACCTCGCGGCTGGCGAGCTTGAAGGGCTTGAGGATCGGCGTGACGGACTCGACGCACTCGAGGGATTCCAGGCTGCGCAGCGCGTCCTTGCCGCGATCGTCGCCGACCGCGCCGATCACGGTGCGCAGCGCGCCGCGGATCGTGTGGGGGCTGTAGCCCATCGCGGTGATGCGGTGACAGACGTCTTCGACCTGAGCGTCCGAGGCTCCCGACTTCAGCACGATGATCATGTAAGGGCCCTCCTGTTGGTGAAAAGCAAAAGGCCGCGGGGAGAGCCCGCGGCCTGGATTTCGATCGGCGCCGCGGGCTTTCGGTCCGCCCGCGGCCCCTGGTTAGCTCAAGTCAGGGCGCCTGGGCGGACCTCGGCGAAGAAGTAAAGGTAGAAGCCGCAGCAGCGAGTCGAGGTGCCCATAGCGTGTCCGGGAGTCTATCGGCCCCCGGCCGGGGCGTCAAGAGCTTTCCGGACGCTCCTCCTGGCCGGTCCGCGGCTTGTGGAAGCGCTTGATGATGCGACCGCGATAGTAGTAGACCGGCAGGCAGAGCGCGACGACGATCGCCAAGAACGCGATCGCGTAGATGTACTGCTGCTCGGCCACGTGCGCGCCGAAGTAGGAGGAGATCCACGTGCCGGGGAGCCGCCCGACCGTCGAGACGATGGCGAAGACCCAGAAGGGCATCGGGCTGATCCCGAAGAGGTACGAAATGATGTCCTTCGGAAAGCCCGGGACCAGATAAAGGATGAAGCAGATGATCGCGCCCTCGGCCTCGAGGATGAAGTTCATCTGGTTCCAGTGGTGCTCGCTGAGCCACGGTCGCACGAGCGGCTCGCCCCACTTGCGCCCCACCCAGAAGCAGAACAGGGTCCCGGCGGTCAGGCCGATCGTCGAGTAGAAGAGCCCGAGCCAGGTGCCGAAGAGCGCGCCGCCCACCGGCCCGGTGATCTCGCCCGGGATCGGGGAGATGATGACCTGGAGCGCCTGGATCGCGATGAACACGAGCGGCGCCATCCAGCCCCATGACCGGACCGTCTCCTTGAGGAACTTCTTGTCCTGGTAGAGGCGAACGGTGAACCGGACGATCGCGGCGTCGGCGGCGACCAGCCAGATGACGATGGCGAGCAGCACCAGCAGCACCGCGGTGACGATCGCCCATCGGGCGCGGTCGGTCATCGGCGGTGGTGCGCGGGCTCAAATGGCGGGACGGCGATCTCTCCAGGGCGACGCCGCCTCGAACGCGGCCGAGGCGGCGAGCACGGTGGCGTCGGCGTGGCGGCGCCCCACGATCTGCAGGCCGACCGGCAGGCCTTCGTCAGTCCATCCGGCGGGCACGCTCGCCGCCGGCTGGCCGGTCAGGTTGAAGGGATACGTGAACGGCATCCAGCCGAGCACCGAGACCTCCTGTCCCGCGATCTCGCGGGGCGGGTGCGCGCCCGCCGGGAAGGCGAGCGCGGCCACGGTCGGCATGAGCAGCACGTCGAAGCGCTCGAGGAACGTCTGCGCCTCGCGCCAGTATTCCTCGACGCGCGCGACGGCGCGCAGGTAGTCGCGCGCGCTCACCGCGCCGCCGCGGCGGATGAACCGCACGAGTGAGGCGTCCATGGCGCGCTCGGCGTCGGGCAGCCGATCGGACCAGGCGGCGTAGAACTGCGCGGCGATCATCGTCGCGAAGATCTCCTCGGGATTTTCCCACCCGGGATTGACGACCTCCACGTGACAGCCGAGCGTCTCGAACGTGCCCGCGGCGTTCTCGCAGATCGCCAGGATCTTCGGGTCCACCGCCGCGTAGCCGAGGTCGGGCGTCCACGCCACGTGCAGGCCCTTCACGTCGCCGTCGCACGCCTCCAGAAACGAGCCGACCTCGCGCGGCAGCGAACTGCGGTCGCGGTCGTCTCCGCCGGCCACCACGTCGAGCACCGCCGCCGCGTCGCGCACCGTGCGCGTGATCGGCCCGACGTGGTTGACCCGCTCGAAGCCGCCGAACATCGCGCGGTCGGGCACGCGGCCGAAGGAGGGCTTGAGTCCGTAGAGGCCGCAGAACGCGGCCGGGATCCGGATCGAGCCGCCGGCGTCGGTCCCGAGCGCCACCGGCCCCACGCCGCTCGCCACCGCGGCCGCGCCGCCGCCGCTCGAGCCGCCGGGCGTCAGGGTCGGATCCCAGGGATTGCGCGTGGCGCCGAAGAGCGGGCACTCGGTGAACGCCTTGTGACCGAACTCGGAGGTGTTCGTCTTGCCGAGGAGCACCATGCCGGCGGCCTTGAGTCGGCCGACCGCCAGGGCATCTTCCTCGGGCACGTAGTCGGCGAAGAGTCGCGAGCCGCCCGTGGTCACGAGCCCGCGGGTCGGGAGGACGTCCTTGACCGAGAGGGGCACCCCGTGGAGCGGGCCGATCGGCTCGCCCTTCATCACGGCGATCTCCGCCTCGCGCGCGGCGATTCGCGCGACGTCGGCGGTCACCAGGCAGAACGCGTTGAGCGCCGGGTTGACCGCGTCGAGTCGTGCGAGGATGACGTCCAGCACCTCGAGCGGCTTGATTTCTTTACGCCGGACGAGGTCCGCGATCTCGAGCGCGGAAAGCCACGTCTCCATTGACAGACCCGCATTGTATCATTGCGCTCCGTGCAGATCGTGGATCGCCGGGGGACGCTCGTCACCGTCCTTCGCCGCACGGCCACGGGGTCGCTCGAGAGCGCGTGGGTTCGGATTCCCGACGGGTCGTGGCTCGGCATCGAGCCGCGCGCGACGCGGGACGCGCCATGGGGCTGGTCGGATCGCCTCTGGCACGCTGCGGAGCCGCCCGCCAACGGCTGGCAGGGAGCCCGCCTCACCCTGTTCGAGGCGATCGACTGGGCGCGGATCGACCGCATCCCCGCCCTCGCCGAGCCCGCGCGCTTGCCGCCCGGCGGCGGGACCGCGGTGTTGAACCTCATCGCTGCGCGCGCGGCCGAGCAGGGCTCCGGGCCTCTTGCCTATCGCGGCCCCTACCCGACCGAGCAGCTCTTCCTGGCGCTGCTCGAGTCGTTCCGCTACGAGCCGGACGTGAGCGACCCGCTCGCGGCCTTCGTGGCCGGCGGCCTCACGTGGCGGCCGGCGCCCTGCGAGCGCCTGTTCGCCGCCGACGGTCTCTACGTGCAGCGGCGCGAGCGGATCGAGAAGGTCGTCTGGCGCGGCATCACTTACTATCGCCCGCAGTGGCAGGGCATCGCGCGCCACGCCCCGCGGCGCATCGTCGATTCGCCCGAGGGCGTGCGCTGCGGGCTCTGGGCGCTCGCGCGTCGGGTCGAGGACTCGCTCCTGCTGCGGGCCGACGGCGACCTCGACACGATCCTCGCTCGCGAGCCCGCGCCGTCGCCGAGCCGGCCCCTGCCGGCCGCGGTGTGGGCCGGCGTGGCCGCCGTTGTGGCCGCGCGCGGCGCCGCCCCGCTGGCGCCGTTCGTGGAGTCGGTCGCCCAGACGTTCTCGTTCGAGTGGGGGCCGGTCGCGCGGGATCTCGTCCAGATCGGACGGGGCCGCGTGCGCATCTCCGCGCGGCTGCGCGCCGCGCTGGCCGCGGCGCTCGCGGCGGCGCCGACCGCGGCGGACCGCGCGGCGCTCGGGCTGGCCGTGCTCACCGAGATGGCGGCGCTCGTCGGCGATGCGCTCCGCGGGCGCGCTCAGGCCGCGATCGTCGCGCTCGGCACGACAGAGCCGCCGCTGACTCTCTCGGGCCGGTCGGCGCCTGCCGACCGGGGCGGGGCCGAGCGGGCGCGAGCGATCACCGCGGCGGTGGAGGCGCTGCTGGCCGACCTCGCCGGCGCGTGAGCTTCAGTGCGTCGCGCTGAGGACGATCCAGACGTTGAAGGCGATGAACGCGGCGACCGACAAGGTCGAGAGCGCGACGTAGCCGATCCAGAGCAGCTCCTCGCGGCCCTGACGGATCCGCCCGGCGCCGGTCAGGAGCCGCTTGGCGTACGCGATCGCGTCGTGCTTCAGGGTGGGCGCCCCGAGCACGTCGACCAGGATGTGGTAGCCGTCCATCTCGATGAAGCAGAAAGGATAGAGCGCGACGACCAGCGCCTGCCACTGGATGATCCCGGACGCGGCGGCGAAGGCCTGCCTGAAGCTGCCGGGCGGGGCCTGGGCGGCGACGATGAAGGCGACGGCGCCGAGGACCAGATGCACGAGCGCGCCCGTCACCGCGGTGACGACGCGGGCGCGCCGGCTGGCCATGAAGATGTCGGTGACGTCGACGTAGAACGTCGGCACGAAGCCGTGCAGGAAGGTGAAGCCGAACTCGCGCACCCGCCGGCGGTAGTGGATGCAGGCCAGCCCGTGCACGAGCTGGTGCAACGCCACGCTCGCGAAGAAGACGAGCTTGACGGTCAGGATGCCGCGCAGCGCGTGGCCGCCGAATCCCTCGAGCATGTCGCGCACGTCGTGGAAGAGGACCACCGCGGCCGCGGCGCCCAGGACCGCCAGCACGGCGCCGGCGATCGCGGCGATCGGCGTGAAGACGAGGAACCCGCCGAAGCGATAGAGCGCCTGGAAGAATCCCTGGACGTTGTGGCTCGCGATCCGGATGCGCTCGAGGCTCGTCAGCGCGAGCTCGAGCGCCTTGACGACGACCCGGCCGCGGTTGCGCGCCAGCGCCGCCCGCAGGCGCGAGCGCGGCTCGAACGTCAAGAGCCGCGCGCGCTGGAGCTTGCGCAGCAGGCTGGGGATGATCTCGAAGTCGAACTCGCCGTACTTCAGTACGTACGCGGTCGCGATCTCCTGCAGCGAGGTGGCGCCGTCCATCTGATCCCAGAGGAAGCGCTCCGGCGCGGACAGCAGGAGGAAGCGGTCCGTCGTCGTGTTCTTGAGGATGAAGCCGGGCGCCACCGCCAGCCGCGAGCGGAGCTCGGAGATCTCGTACGATTCCGGGTCCACCCGGCGCGGGCGCGAGTTGAGGTAGCCGACGACGCTCGCCACCTGGCGGAGCTCGAACTCGTCGGAGTCGTCGCGCCGGACGAGCAGCTCGAACTTCGCGGGCGCGGGCCGCTGCATCACCGGCCCTCGACGTCGAGGCCGGTGGCCTCGAGGCCCCAGCGGGTCGCCTCGGCGACCTGCAGGGTCGACCGCCGCAGGCGCTCCATGAAGACCTGGACCATCGCGTAGAAGAACGCGGCGGCGGCGTGCGGCGCGGTCTCGGTCATCGCCTGCATGCTGTCGCGCCCGAGGATGAGCAGCTCGACGTCGGTCTCGGCCTGGGCGGTCGCGGAGCGGGGCGAGCCGTCGAACAGGCTCATCTCGCCGAAGAAATCGAACGGCTCGACGCGGACCAGCACCTGCTCGACCTTGCCGGTCACCGCTTTCGAGATGAGCATGGTCCCGCGTCGCACGATGAACATCTCGTCGCCGCGATCGCCCTCGCGGAAGAGGATCTGGTGCCGCCGGAGGTCGCGCTCGCGCAGCCGCCCGGTCACGACGGCGAGATCGGGACCGGAGAACAACTCGAACACACGGACGTCGCGCAGGAACGTGAGGGTTTCGGCCGATGCCTGCACGCGCGAAGCGGCAGCGGGGCCTTACGTGGCCACGCGGCTGATGAGACTGCTGCGGAACGTGTGCCGCCGCTCACTCGACGGCGTCTTGGCGAGACGGGCCAAGGCCTGCTGCACTGTCGCGCGCTCGGTGTCGCTCAGCTCGTACTCGGCCAGGAGCGGCTCCGGCGCGCGCTGGAGCTCGGCGAGAAAATCCGGATCGATCATCACGCGCCCCACCAGCTCTCGCAGTCCTTGCGCCATCGGGCGGATCATACCAATTTCCTCGACCGTTTGATAGGCTCCGGCCATGATGCATGCGCTGCGCGTACCCGCGGCGCGCGACGCGCGGCGGCGCGCGAGCGCTGCCCTCGCGCTGTTGGCGGTCGCGACGCTCGTGCCGTCGCCGCGGGCGCCGGCGGCGCAGCCGAACCCGCGCATTCCCTGGATCGGCTATCTCGCCAACGAGCCCACCACGGACTCGGCCCCGGTCTTGCGGGACGGTCTGCGCGAGCGCGATTGGGTCGAGGGGCAGTCGATCAAGATCTGGTACCGCTACGTCCAGGGCAAGCCCGAGCTCTATCCGCAGCACGCCGACGACCTCGTGCGGCTCAACGTCGCGGTGATCGTCGCCGTCGGGCCCGAGGCGATCGACGCCGCGCGGCGCGCCACGAAGACCATCCCCATCGTCGCGGTCTCGTTCGACGACCCCACCGGCGGCGACGCGACCGGCGCGACCAAGGACCCGAACACCAACGTCACGGGGATCACCACGTTCGTCCCCGGGCTGGCGGCGCGCCGGCTCGACCTCTTGCATCAGGTGGTGCCGCGGCTCGCGCGCGCGGCCGTGCTGTGGCGCGCCGCCGGCGCGAGCGCCGCCGCCGACCTGCGCGCGACGCAGGCCGCGGGCAACGGGCGCGGCGTGCAGCTGACGCCCGTCGAGATCGCCGGCGACGCCGACATCCGCGAAGCGTTGACCGCGCTCGGCAAGCTGCGGCCGCAGGGGCTGATCGTGCTGGCGGACGCGGTCGCGCTCGCGCAGCGGCAGCGGCTGGCCACCTTCGCGAGTCGCGAGAAGCTGCCGGCGGTGTACCCGTCGCGCGAGTACGCCGACGCCGGCGGCCTGCTCGCGTACGGCGCGAACTGGACCGACGTCTTCCGGCAGGCGGCTCTGCTGGTCGACCAGATCTTGCGAGGCGCCAGACCGGCGGCGCTGGGGATGCGGCGCGCAGCGCGGCTCGAGCTCGTGGTCAATCTCCGCGCCGCGCGGGCGATGGCGGTCACGATTCCCTCGTCCCTGCTGCAGCGCGCCGACCGGGTCATCGAGTAATGCGGCGCGTGGCGGCGCTCCTCGGCGCGGCGGCGTGGCTCGCCGCGTGCGCGACGCAGCAGTGGGTGTACGAGAAGCGGAGCGTGACGCAGGCGCAGTACGACCACGACATGGCGCTCTGCCGCAAGGAAGCGACCGATCCCCGATTGGTCTCGCTCCCGGGATCGCCGCGCGTGGACCGCGCGATCTTCAACCGGTGCATGGAGCGACGGGGCTACACGGTGCGGATGGAGAAGTGAATCGTCGGCGCGTCGCCCGCCGTCCTAAGCGTTGGGCGGGCCCTCGGGATGCCGGCACGGCACCGGCGGAACGCGGAACCCGTACCGATGGTTCCGAGTTTTCGTGTCGGAGGTGCGCCGATGCGTGGGGTTCGTCTCGCTCTGCTGGTCGCGGTTGCGGTGCTGATCGGCGCCGGCCACGCGGCGGCGCTGAACTATGCGCAGGAGACGCTCGATCGATACTTCCGGATCGAGTTTCAGGTCGTGCCGAGCGCGACGCGACCCGTCGTCAGCGGCTACGTCTACAACCTGAACCCCGGCACGCCGGCCGAGCGGATGCAGCTCTCCATCGAGAGCCTCGACGCCTCCGGCAACGTCGTCGGCAAGTCGTCGACGTGGGTCCTCGGGAACGTCCCACCCGGCAATCGCGCCTACTTCAGCGCGCCGGTAGCCGTAGCGGCCGCGTCGTATCGGGTCCAGGTGCTCGCCTTCGACTGGGGCAGCCGCGGCGGCTCGAGCAACTGACGCGCGCGCGGGCGGGTCGCTCTGCGGCCGCCGGTTTGGTATCGTTGGGAGCCAAGACTCCCATGGAGGTGACACGTGATACGACGAATCCTCGCGATCCTGATCGTTCTGGCGTTGGTGGGCCCGAGCGCGCCGGGCTGGGCCAGCCCCGAGTCCACCTTTGTTGAGGTCGGATCTGCGGCGGGCAGCGCGTTCGGGACGATAATCTACGCGCCGGTCAAGGCCGGGTTCTGCATCCTCGGCGGAATCGCTAGCGGATTCACCGCGATCGTCTCGCCGCGGACGGCGGGCAAGGTGGCGATGGCCTCTTGCGGCGGGTCCTGGGTCGTCACGCCCAACGTCATGCGAGGACGCGAGGCTCCGATGTTCGTCGGGAACACTTCACCCAGCCGCGCCACAGCCGCCCGCTAGGGTCGCGCGGGGGGCGCGCCGCGGCGCCTGAACACCCGTGCCGACTCGGTGTCGGCGGTATCGCCTGGCGGGACTCGGCCTCGTCGCGCTCGCGCTGGCGGCCGCGGGTTGCGCCGCGACGAAGGCGAGCCGGCCGGCAGCGGCGCCTGGTACCCGCATCGTGGGGTTCGCGTCCTGGTACGGAGAACGTCACCAGGGACGCGCGACCGCGTCGGGCGAAGTGTTCGACATGAACAAGCTCACGGCCGCACACCGCACGATGCCCTTCGGGACCCGCCTGCGCGTGACGAACCTCGAGAACGGGCGGAGCGTCGTGGTGCGCGTGAACGATCGAGGGCCGTGGGTGAACGATCGCGTTCTCGACGTGAGCCGGGCGGCCGCGAGGACCCTCGGCATGACCGGCGACGGCGTGACCAGGATCGAGATCGTCGTCCTCGCCGCGGACTAGCGCGGGACGACCATCTAGACCGCCGGCATGCCTCCGAGCACGTCGCGGCTCAGCCCCGGGTGCGTGACGCCGGCTCGGCGAAGCTCGCGCGTCGCCTCGATCCAATCCGCGTCGCGCGGCAATACGACACCGCCTGACCTCACCGCGTACACGCTCGGATCGTCGACGCCGGGTGGCACCTTGCCGCTCTCGCGAAGCGCCTTCGCGGCGTCGATCAGCCGCTTGCGCGTCCGGATGACCATGGCGTCGCTGCTGCCCAGGCGCTCGTTCGTGCGGTCGTAGATCGGGCCCATGCTCTCGGTGACCGCCTGGTCTTGTAGAAAGATGGCGTCGATGCCCGTGTAGCTGATCGTCTTCTGCGCCTTGCGGTCGATCTGGTAATCGTTGGCGGCGTTGGCGACGCAGCGGAAGCGCCCGTACCAGTCGGTGGTGTTCGGTAGCGTCCGCGGCGGGTTCACGACCTGGCGGCCGGCGTTGCGCGTTCCCTGCGGACCCCGCGCGATGGTGATGGCCAGCGTGTGCTGGTCGTCCATCGGCACCCACGCGCGCACCCGGATCTCGAGCCCGAGCACGCCCGTCGGCACCATCGCGTAGAACGGGAACAGGAAGTTCGCGATACGCCAGTAGTTCGTGTCGGCCTCGGCCGGACGATAGGCGCCGTACATGACGCCGAAATCCATGTCGCTCACCGCGTACAGCGGCGCCCGATCGGCGAGCGAATAGCGGGCCCAGGTGCCGGGCCGCGCCTCGTCGGCGCTCACGCTGCCGAGGTGCAGGAACACCGTGTGGCACGTGTCGATGTCGCCCTCGAGCGCCTGCATCCAGTTGCACTCGCGCTGATAGATCTGGATGGTGCTGTCGGCCAGCAAGGTGGGTTCGAGCTCCGGCAGGGGCGGCGGCGTCTCGCGAGGCCCGAGATAGGCCCAGACGAGGCCGGCGCGCTCCACGCAAGGATAGGCGACGGCCCGCACCTTTTGCTTGAAGTTGCTCTCTTCCGGCTCGTTGGGCATGTCGACGCAGCGCCCGGTCACGTCGAACTTCCAGCCGTGGTACACGCACCGCAGACCTTCCGCCTCGTTGCGGCCGTAGAAGAGGCTGGCGCCGCGGTGGGGACAGCTGTTGCGCACGAGCCCGACGGCTCCGGACGTCGTGCGAAACGCGATCAGATCCTCGCCCAGGAGTCGCACGCGGAGCGGAGCGCCTTCGCGCTCCGGCAGCTCGCTCGACAGGGCGGCCGGCACCCAGTACTGGCGCATCAGCTCGCCCATCGGAGTTCCGCGCCCGACCCGACACAGAAGCTCGTTGTCTTCGCGACTCAGCATGTCATGGTCCTTTTATAGTTGCGCCTCGGCCGGCGGGGCCCCAGCCCCGCGACGGCCTGCAGCGACCCGCGCGTCGTCGTTCGCGTAGACGTTAGCATATAATCCGGCGCAGCCATGGCGCTGCGAGGACGGCCAACGGCGGCGCCGGAGGAGACGCCACCATGATGCGTGTGCTCGCCATCGCCCTCGTCGCGGCTCTGGTCCTCGTCGGCGCGAGCCTCGACACGAGTGCGCAGTCCGACGCGCCGCCGATCAAGATCGGCTACGCCATCTCGCGCACGGGGCCCTTCGCGCCGGGCGCCCAGGCCACGCAGGAGCCGAGCTACATCCTCTGGGCCGAGCAGGTCAACGCCGCCGGCGGGCTCAACGTCAAGGGGCAGAAGCGCAAGATCGAGCTGGTGAGCTACGACGACCGCAGCGAGGTCGAGACGATCGTCCGCACGTTCGAGAAGCTGATGGTGACGGACAAGGTGGACCTGATCCTGCCGCCCTGGGGCTCGACCGCGAACTTCGCGGTGGCGCCGCTCGCCGACAAGCACGGCTATCCGGTGCTGGCGCCGACGGCGCTCTCGATGAAGCTCGTCGACATGAAGCTCCCCAACTTCTTCTCGATGCTGCCCCAGCCCTACGTGCTGATGGCCGCCGCGGCCGACATGCTCGCGGCCAACGGCGTCAAGACCGTCGCCGTCATCTACATGGACGACGTGTTCGGGCTCGAGAACATCGCCGCGTTCGAGCCGGCCGTGAAAGCCAAGGGCATCGAGATCGTCGACAAGAAGAGCTATCCCCTGGGCATCAAGGATCTCTCGCCGGTGCTGCGGGCGATCAAGGACAAGAATCCCGACGCGTTCGTCGGGCTCACCTATCCGCCCGACACGATCCTCGCGTCCAAGCAGTCGAAGGAGATCGGCTTCAACCCCAAGGTGTTCTTCACCGCCGTCGGCACGGCGTTTCCGCTCTACAAGCAGGTGATGGGCGCCGACTCCGACGGTGTCAGCGGCATCGGGTCGTGGAGCGTGAAGACGAGCCCCGCCGCGAAGGCGTACTTCGACGCCCACGTGAAGCGCTTCCAGAAGGAGCCCGACCGCTGGGCCAGCGCCCACTGCTGGGCGGGCCTGCAGATCCTCCAGGCGGCGATCGAGAAGGTCGGCATGGACCGCAAGGCGATCCGTGAATACATCGCGTCCAACGAGCACGCGACGATCATCGGGCCGGTGCGCTTCAAGGGGTCGGAGATCCAGTTCCCGGGCACCGTGGGCCAGTGGGTCGGCGGCGACTTCGAGGTCGTATGGCCCGCGAATCGCGCGACCGCCAAGCTCGTCGTGCCGAAGCCCGCGTGGAAGTAGCCCGGCGCCTCGCGACGGGCCGCGCCGGCTGAGCGGCGCCGCCCCGCCGTGAGGCTCTGGATCGAGCTCGTCGTCTCCGGCCTCATCACCGGCGGCATCTACGCGCTGGTGGCCATGGGGCTCAATCTTCAGTACGGCCTCATGCGCATCCTCAATGTGTCGCACGGCGAGTTCCTGATGCTCGGCGCGTATCTCACGTACTGGGCCTATCTCGTGATGCACCTGAGCCCGTTCGTGTTCTTGCCGCCGCTGCTGGTGGGGCTCTTCGTGGTCGGTCTGGTGGTGCATCGTCTGTGCTTCCGCCGGCTCGCGGAGACGACGCCGGAGGTGGAGGCGTTCGAGGCGCGGAGCCTGCTCGTCGGCTTCGGGCTGATGTTCGTCGTGCAGAACGTCGCGCTGCTGGTCTGGGGCGCCGATCTCCGCGGCTATCAATATCTCGCGGGCACGGTCTCGATCGCCGGCGTCGGCTTCACCGCCAATCGGCTCGTGGCCTTCGCGGCCGCGCTCGTCCTCGGGCTCGGCCTCATCGCCGTGCTGCGGGCGACCCTGCTCGGCCGCGCGGTGCGCGCCATGATGCAGTCGCCGACCGGCGCCTTGCTCGTCGGCATCGACGTGCGGCGCCTGCACCCGGCCGTGTTCGGCGTCGGCCTGGCGCTGGCCGGCGCGGCCGGCGCACTGCTCTCGATGGTGTTCGAGATCTCGCCGTCGATGGGCGAGCCCTACACGGTCACGGCGCTGATCGTGATCGCGCTCGGCGGGTTCGGCAGCGTCACCGGCAGCCTGCTCGGCGGCTTGCTCCTCGGCGTCGTCGAGGCGATCGGGATGCACCTCACGAGCCCGTCGCTGAAGATGGTGCTCTCCTACGGCGTCTTCATGCTCGTGCTGATCACGCGCCCGAACGGTCTCTTCGTCCGCTGATGGCGCGGCGCGGGCTCGCGGCCGTGGCCGGCGGCGCCGCCGTCGCGGCCGCCCTGCCCTGGCTGCTGGACGACTTTCTCGTGTCGCTGGCGCTGTCGTGCCTGATGTACGTGGCGCTCGCGACCAGCTGGGCGATGTTCTCCGGGGCGACGCGCTACGTCTCGCTGGGGACGTCCGCGTTCTTCGGCCTCGGCGCCTACGTGAGCGCCTGGACGGTCGCCGCCGCGCCCTGGCCGGTCGTGATCGCCGGCGGCGCGCTCATCGCCGCGGCGTTCGCGGGGCTCGCCGGCCTCGCGATCCTGCACCTGCGCGGGACGTACTTCGCGGTCCTTACCTTCGGCATGAGCGAGCTCACGCGTCACGCCGTCACGTACGGCGAGAAGCAATACGCCGGCACGGTCGGCCGCGTGCTCACGGTGGCGCCGTCGAGCCGCACCGTGTACCTCACGGTGCTCGCCATCGCGGTCGCCGCCGTCGGAGTCGCGGTCGTCGTGCGCGGCAGCCGGTTCGGGCTGGCACTGATCGGGATCGGCGCCGACGAGCAGCGGGCGCAGACGCTCGGTGTGCCGACGCGCCGGGTGAAGGTCGCCGGCTTCGCGCTCAGCGCGGCCTTCGCCGGCGCGGCGGGCGCCGCCATGGCGGTGCGCTGGACCTATATCGACCCGACGGCGGTCTTCAACCCGTTCATCGGCCTGCAGACCGTGCTGATCGCGATCGTCGGCGGCCCGCTGAGCCTCACGGGGCCGCTGCTCGCCGCCCTCGTGTTCAGCCTGCTGGCGGAGTTCCTGCGCCTGCAGTTCCCGTACGCGTACCTGATCGCGCTCGGGATTCTGTTGATCGTCGCCGTGCTCTATCTGCCGCAGGGTCTGGCCGGCCTCTGGCAGACCCGCGCCCGCGCCGAGCGCCCGACGGCGGCGCGGTGACGGCGGCCGCGCGGTGACGACACCCGCGCTGGCCGCTCGTTCGGTCGTCGTCCGCTTCGGCGGGCTGACCGCGGTCGACGGGGTCGATCTCGACGTCGACGACCGGACCGTAGTCGGGATCATCGGACCCAACGGCGCCGGCAAGACCACCTTCTTCAACGCGCTCTCCGGCCTCGTCACGCCGGCGTCGGGGCGCCTGTTCGTCGGCGGCGCCGATCTGACCGGCAAGCCGGCGCACGTCTTCGCGCGCGCGGGGATCGCGCGGACGTTTCAGACGCCGCGCGTGTTCGCCGACATGACCGTCGCCGAGAGCGTGCGGTTCGGCCTCGAGTTCGCCGGCCGCCGGCGGCGGGCCGAGCGCGCGTCGCTCGCGGAGGTGCCGGCGATCCTCGACTTTCTCGGCCTCGCCGACTCGGCGGCCCTGCCGGCGCGGGCCGTCACGCCGGCGCGGCAGCGCTTGCTCGAGATCGGCATGGCGCTGGCGACACGGCCGCGCATCCTACTGCTCGACGAGGTCGCCGCCGGCTTGACCCACGCGGAGGTCGAGAAGGTGGCGCGCCTGGTCCACCGCTGCCGCGACGAGCTCGGTCTGGGAGTCGTGTGGATCGAGCACGCCGTCGCCGTGCTGCTCGACGCGGTCGAGCGCGTCCTGGTCCTGCACCAGGGCCGCAAGCTCGCCGAGGGCATTCCGTCGGCGGTCGCGCGCGATCCCCTGGTCATCGAAGCCTATCTCGGCGACGGGGCGGCGGAGGCGCGGCCGTGAGCGCAGCGCTGCGAATCACCGGGCTCTCGGCCGGCTACAGCGGCTTTCGCATTCTCGATGGGCTCGATCTCGACCTGGCCGCGGGTCGGATCACGGCGATCGTCGGCTCCAACGGCGCCGGCAAGAGCACCTTGCTCAGATCGCTCGCCGGCTTGCTCCCGCGCGGCGGACAGGCGATGGTCGACGGCCGGGTGCTGCCGCCGGGCTCGGCGACGGCGGCGGTGCGCGCCGGGTTGATCCTGGTCGCCGAGGGCCGGCACCTCTTCCCGCGGATGACGGTGCTGGAAAACCTCCAGCTCGGCGGGTGGCTCCTGGCCAGGCCGGAGCGGGCCGCGCGGCTCGAGCGGGCGCTGGCGCTCTTCCCGCGGCTCGGCGAGCGTCGCAATCAGCTCGCCGGCTCGATGAGCGGCGGCGAGCAGCAGATGGTCGCCCTGGCGCGCGCCTTGGTCGGACGGCCCAGGCTCCTGATGCTGGACGAGCCGTCGCTCGGCCTGGCACCGCGGCTGGTGGACGAGGTGATGACGCTGGTCCGGCGCATCCGCGACGAGGACGTGACGGTCTTGCTCGTCGAGCAGAACGTCGCCAAGGCGCTGGCGATCGCCGACGACGCGCTCGTCCTCGAGCGCGGCCGCCTGGTGGCCAGCGGGCCCGCGGCGGAGCTCTTGCGGTCGAGCCTGGTCCGGGCTGCGTACCTCGGCGGCCGCCGCTAGCGGGCTGGCGCCGGCGCGATCTCTCCTGTAAAGTCTCGGCGCTGAGCGTCGTCAATCCCGAATGAGACTCGGAGGCTAGCATGGCGAGTCATGTGGTGCGCGTCGGCGATGTCGAGATCATGATGCTGTCGGACGGGATGCTCGAGTTCGACCTGTGCAACTTCTTCCCGACGATCGCGGAAGAGAACTGGACTCCCTACGAGGCGCACCTGCACGAGCACAAGGTGCGCTTCAATCTCGGCTCGTACCTGATCCGCGCCGGCGGGCGGACGGTCCTCATCGACACCGGGCTCGGGCCGAAGCCGGCCGAGACGCCCGACGCGCCGTGGGGCCAGCTGATGAACGACTTCAAGGCCAAGAGCGTCCGGCCGGACGACATCGACATGGTCGTCATGACGCACCTGCACCGCGACCACGTCGGCTGGAACCTCAAGACCGAGGGCGGGAAATACGTCCCGACCTTCCCCCGCGCGCGCTACTGGATGCCCAAGAAGGACTGGGACTCGTGCCACGACCCCGCGCTGCAGCCGACGCGTTTCGTGAACGCGCCGCAGTGCGTGTGGCCGCTGGCCGACCTCGGCCTGGTCGAGTTCATGAACGGCGAGCAGAGCCTCACGCGCGAGCTGACGGCGGTGCCGACGCCGGGGCACACGCCGGGGCACATGAGCATCCTCGTCACCTCGAAGGGCGAGCGCGCGCTCGTCCTCGGCGACGCGGCGCACAGCCCGGTGCAGGTGCTCGAGCCGGACTGGGTCTCGCGCGCCGACATGGATCCCGATCTGACGCGGCAGACGCGCAAGGCGCTCATCGAGCGGCTGGAGCGCGAGCAGATCCTCGTCGCCGCCGGACACTTCGAGGCGCCGGGCTACGGCCGGATCGTGAGGCTCGAGGGGCGCCGCTACTGGAAGGGACTGTAGCCGGCGCCGGCTAGCGCGGCGTCCTGCCGCGCGCCGCGTCCAGGACCGACAGCAGGCGCGCCGGGTCGACCGGCTTCAGCAGATGCTCGTCGAAGCCGGCGTCGAAGGCTCGCTGCTTGTCCTCCGGCTGGCCGTAGCCGCTAAGCACGACCAGTCGCGTGCGATCGCGCAGCTTCGCGCGGATCTGCCGGGCGACTTGATATCCGTCGATGCCCGGCAGCCTGATGTCGATCATGACGACATCGGGCTCGAGCTGCACGGCGAGCTCGACGCCACTCACCCCGTCCCCGGTCACGTGCACCTCGTGCCCGGCGCTCTCGAGCAGAATGCGCATCATCTCGCGGTTGGCGGCGCTGTCCTCGACGACCAGGACGCGCTTGTGCGGCGTCCCGGCCGGCGGCTCGACCGACGGTCCGGGGGCCGGTGGCGTGTCCGTCAGCGCCGGGAAGCGGACCGTGAAGACGCTTCCCTGTCCCGGGCCCGGGCTGGCGGCCTCGACCCGACCGCCGTGCAGCTCGACGAGGCGGTGCACGAGGCTCAAGCCAACACCCAGCCCTCCGGCACGGGGGCCGAGGTTGCGCTCGCCTTGCACGAACAGGTCGAACACGAATGGCAAGAGCTCCGGCGAGATCCCCACGCCGTCGTCCGCGACGCGCAGCACCGCCTCGTCCCGCTCGCGGCGTACGCTCACCGTGATGGCGCCGCCTCGCGGCGTGAACTTCACCGCGTTCGACAGGAGGTTCATGACGATCTGCTCGATGCGGGCACTGTCGGCCTCGATCCAGACGGGCTCGGCGTCGATGCTGACGACGTGCTGCGCGAGCGTGTGCGTGCTGTCGAGCGTGGCGAGGCAGCGCTGGACCGCGGCGGCGACGTCGATCGCGGTGCGGACCAACTCGATCTTTCCGAGCGTGCCGCGCGTGACGTCGAGCAGGTCCGCGACGAGCCGCGACAGGTGCTCGGTCTGGTGGGCGATCACCTCGCGGGCGCGGCGATCGTGCTCGGGCGTCGACTGACCGAGCACCGCGATCGCGGAGGTGATGGCCCCCAGAGGGTTGCGCAGCTCGTGGCCGAGCATCGCCAGGAACTGGTCCTTCGCCTGGCTCGCGGCCTCGGCCTCCGCGCGGGCGGCGCGCGTCCGGATCAGCTCGACCAGATCGGTGACGACGAGACAGAGGCTTTCGACGCCGTCGGCGACGAAGGTGCCGACCGAGAAGAGCGCGGGCACCGCGCGGCCGTCGACCGCCAGCACGTGCCCTTCGTACTTGCCCCGTCCGGTGCGCAGCGCCGCGGCCAGGAAAGGCCGGTCGGCCTCCGCGACCAAGGGACCGATCGGCCCGCCGACGATCGTCTCGGGCGCCAAGCCGACCAGCTCGGCGAAGCGGCGATTGCAATAGAGGACGTCCCCGACGGAGGTCAAGGTGAGCGCGCCCTCTTGCATCTGCTCCACGAGCATCCGGTAGGGCTGCTCGGCGGTCTTGAGCGTGAACAGCTGGGCGCCGTGCGGGCCCTCGACCACGAGCGCGTCGACCTCGCCCTGCCGGATCGCGCGCAGCGTGTCCTGGGCTTCCTCCAGCTCCCGCTGGAGCTTCTTGATCTGCTCTGGATCCCTCGCGTCGTCCGCCATGCTGGGAGGTGTCATGCGTGCGTGACGAGGTCGAGCCCTTCCAGGACCCGCCCGGTGTTGGACATATCGCCGATGATCCGGCGCTGGGGCAAGGGAAACGCCTTCACGCAGGTCGGCGCCGCGATGATCTGCTCGCCGGCCGCGAGCGACGGCCGCTCGTAGAGATTGACCACCTCGAGCTCGTACGCGCCGGCGAAATGCTCCTCGCAGATCGCGAGGATGTTGGCGACCGCGCGGGTCGAGCGCGCCGTCATGCCCGCCACGAACAATCGCAGGACGTAGGCGTGACGCGGTCCCGGCGCTCCGTCGTTTCGGCCCGTCTCAGGAGTATTCGAGGGTTCCACGGTCAGGAAGCGGGTCGGATGTCCAGCCCGACGAGGACCCGGTCCGTGTGGGAGAGGTCGCCGATGATCCGGCGCACCGGCTCGGGCAGACGCCTGACGAGCGTCGGCACCGCGAGGATCTGGTCGCCCGCGGCCAGCTGCGGGTTCTGGATGAGGTCGATGACCTCGATCTGGTATTTGCCGATCAGGTGGTCCTCGCAGATCTTCTTGAGGTTCGCGAACGCCTTGATCGATCGCGGCGTCTGGCCGGCGATATAGAGCCGAAGGATCTGGGTTTCGGCGCTCGGCACAGCCATCACCTTCAATCTCTTGCCCTCGTATTCCGTCCGTTGTCGCTGGTCGCGTCGCCTCCCCGGCTCTCTGCAATGTCGTGCTGATCGGCGCGCAAACGCGTCGCGCGAGACCGGTGCTCGTCGATCTCGATGGCCAGGTCGGCCTGCTCCGCCTCGAACTTTGCCCGCAAGGACGCCAGCTCGGCCTCGAATGCGGCGCGCAGACGCGTGAGCGTCCGCTCCTTGCGCTCGAGCTCGTGCTCCTGCGCGAGCGCGGCCGCCCGCTCCTGGGCTTCCTGGGTCAGGCGCGCGGACCCCGTGAGCACGCCGCTCGGCCCCGCGTAGACGTCCACGAGCTCGACGCCGCGATCCGTCAGGAGGAACTCGCGGATCTGGTTGGAGTGATCCATCCCGCGCGACTTGAGCACGTAGAGACCGCGGTTCCGCTCGCCGCTCAACTCGAGCGCGATCAGCAGGAGCCAGGTGTCCACGATCGACGAGATCGCCACGTCGGTCTGCTCGTGCTCGGTCCGGCCGTGCGTGAGGCTGGTGTCAGCGTGGCCTGGACGTCCGTCTGCTGCGCGACCCTGAGCAGGCTGCTCACCGGGTCGAGGACCACGACGCTCGGCTGAAACCGGTCGATGGCCCGGTGCATCCGCGAGAGATGCATCTCGAGGCCGTGCAGCGAGGGGCGCGCGGCGTGGAACTCGAGCAGGCCGCGCTCGACCCACCGCTGCAGGTCGATGCCGATCGAGCGCATGTTGCGGACCACTTGCTGGGGCGATTCCTCGAATACGAAGGCGAGGCAGCGCTCTCCACGCCGGCAGGCGGCGTCGAGGAAGTGGGCCGCCAGGCTGCTCTTGCCGGCGCCGGCGGTACCGGACACGAGGATCGTGCTGCCGCGGAAGTACCCGCGGCCGCCGAGCATCATGTCGAGCCGCGCGACGCCCGTCGAGATCCGCTCGGACGACGCGTCGTGCGTGAGGCCGATCGAGGTGACCGGCAGGACCGAGAGCCCGTCCTCGTCGATCAGGAACGGATACTCGTTGGTCCCGTGCGCCGAGCCGCGGTACTTCACGATCCGGAGCCGCCGCGTCGAGATCTGCTCGGTCACGCGGTGGTCGAGCACGATCACCGCGTCCGAGACGTATTCCTCGAGCCCCTGGCGCGTCAAGGTACCCTCGCCGCGCTCGCCGGTGATCATCGCCGTCACGCCCCGGTCCTTGAGCCAGCGGAACAGGCGGCGCAGCTCGGCCCGCAGGATCGACTGGTTCGCGAGCCCCGCGAAGAGCGACTCGATCGTGTCGAGCACCACGCGACGCGCGCCGATCGAGTCGATCGCGTAGCCGAGCCGCACGAAGAGCCCCTCGAGATCGTAGTCGCCGGTCTCCTCGATCTCGCGGCGCTCGATCTTGACGTGATCGAGCACGAGCTTCTTCTTCTCGACCAGTCCCGGAAGATCGAAGCCGAGCGAGGCCACGTTCTGGGCGAGCTCGTCGCCGCTCTCGTCGAAGCTCATGAACACGCCCGGCTCGTCGAACCGGGTTGCGCCGTGGACGAGGAAGCTGATGGCGAAGAGCGTCTTGCCGCAGCCGGCGCCGCCGCAGACGAGCGTGGGCCGCCCGGCCGGCAGGCCGCCCCCCGCCACCTGATCGAAGCCGTCGATACCGGTGGGGGATTTGGATAACTGCACGATGCGTGAATGATGCCCGGGCGTCTCTGCAATTGCCATCAGGTCATTACCCTGATCGATACCTCTATCTCCGCGACCCGGCGGACGCTTCGGCCAATACTTTCCGCCCCATCGGGGTGGCCTCGAGGCGGAAGTACCCGAGCATGTTGCCCGCCGCGATCTTGAACGCCTCGTCGGCCGGGACGCCCGCGAACAACCGCTCGGCGAACGGGCGCGTGTTCGGCCAGTCGCACTCGATGTGCGGGAAATCGGTGGCGAACATGATCCGGTCCACACCCATGTGGTGGCGCAGCTCGACCGCCACCCGCTCGACGTGCTGCACGCTGAAGAAGATGTGCTCGCGGACGTAGTCGCTCGGACGCTGCTTGAGCGGCTTGAAGTTGAGGAGCCGCGCGGCCCAGTGGCGATGGCGCTCATACCAGTAGTCGGCTTCCTCCATCCAGAACGGCACCCAGCCCAGGCGCGTCTCGGCGAAGAAGATCTTGAGATCGGGGATGCGATCGAAGACCCCGGACAGGATGAGCTGGGCGAAGCTCATCGACGGCGCCGTGCCGAGAAACGGCAGCGCCACCCACTCGACGAGCTTTCGCGGCCCGAGCTTCGCGAGAATCGCCGGGTCGGCGCCCGTATACTCGAACGTCGGCTGCGAGGCGCGCGGTCCCAGACGGTCGAAGCCGACGTGCACGGTCAGCGGCATCCGCATGTCGACCGCCGCCGCCCAGAAGCGATCGTCCGCGGGCGTGGGATAGGCCTTGCCGCTCGGGAACACGCCGACGTTGACGCCCTTGAGGCCGAGCTTCGCGCAGTGCTCGAGCTCGGCGATCGCGTCGTCGACGTTGGTCCACGGGATCACGCCGAGCCCGATGAGCCGATCGCGCGACACGGGGCAGTACTCCTCGCCGAGCCAATCGTTGTAGGCGCGCACCGTTGCGCGGTACACGTCCGGGTCCGCGATTGTGCTCCAGAGCCGCGGGCCTACCTGCATGTTGGGGAAGAGCACCTCGGCGTGGAGCGCGTCCACGTCCTGCTCGTGCAGACGCTGCTCCGGCGGCCCGACGCCCGCCGTGTCGTCGACCGTCACGCCGATGGGCTCCCAGGTCTCGTTGGTCCGTCCGGCCCTGAGATCGAGGAAGGGCGCGGGATACGGGGGCTGGCCTTCCACGAGGATCGCGTCGCCGCCGTCCGGGAGCTTGATCGTCCGCGGCGCCTTCTCGCGGAGCTTCGCCGGCATGCGCGGCGACCACCGCTCGGGGCGGACTTCGAGGTGGCCATCGCTGGAGATGAGGGGTGGAAGACCGGGGGTCGTCATGGCGGCTCTCCTTTACCCGCGCCGATGGTACCATCGGGCCGCAGAGTCGTGACGGAGCGTGTCGCAGCGCGGCAACCAGGCTCGGCACCAGGAACGGAGGCGGCCATGGGCTCGATCCTCGGACTCGGAGTTACACATTACCCGCCACTCGCCGGACAGGACGAACACATGGCGCGCATTCTCGAGCGCGTCCTGAAGGACCCGGACCTTCCGGAGCGCTATCGACGGCCCGATGGATGGCCGGAGCCGATGCGACAGGAGTACGGCGCCGATCGTGGGCTGGCCGCCGCCAAGCGGCATCGTGAAGCGCTGATCGCCGGGTTCCGCGACACGCGCCGGCGGCTCGACGAGTTCGCGCCGGACGTCGTGCTGATCTGGGGCGACGACCAGTACGAGAACTTCCGGGAAGACATCATCCCGCCCTTCTGCGTGCTGGCCTACGAGTCGATCGAGCACCGGCCGTGGGCCGAGGGACGCTGGCAGAAGGCGAAGAACGCGTGGGACGAGGCGAGCGACGCGACCTTCGTCTACAAGGGCCATCGCGCCGCGGCCAAGGCGCTGGTCACGGGGCTGCTCGACGCCGGCCTCGACGTGTCGTACGCCTACCGGCCGCTCCACCATCCGCTCGGTCACGCGTTCATGAACACCTTGCTCTTCCTCGACTACGACCGGCAGGGCTTCCCCTACCCGGTCGTCCCGTTCTCGATCAACTGCTACGGGCGCAAGGTGATCTCGCAGCAGGGAGGCCAGTCGAGCTTCGCCGATCTGCCGACCGAGGCGCAGCTCGATCCGCCGTCGCCGGCGCCCTGGCGCTGCTTCGATCTGGGCCGCGCCGCCGCGCGCGTGATGGCCAAGAGCCCGTGGCGCGTCGCGCTGGTCGCCTCGTCGAGCTGGTCACACGCGTTCCTCACGCCGAAGAACCACCTGCTCCATCCCGACGTCGAGGCCGATCGCGCGCTCTACCAGAAGCTGCGGGCCGGCGACTACGAGGCGTGGCGCAAGACCCCGCTGGCGAGCCTCGAGGAGAGCGGCCAGCAGGAGATGCTGAACTGGATGTGCCTGGCCGGCGCGATGTCCGAGCTCGGGCGGCGTCCCGACGCGACGAAGTTCGTCGAGACCTACATCTTCAACTCGAGCAAGTGCTTCGCGTCGTTCCCGGGGTGACGCCGACTCCGGGGGATCGCCTCAAACAGTAGCCGCCTTCGCGCCCCGTCAACGGCGCGGCGCGAAGGCGGCGGCTCGCCCCCGCCCGCCGCCTCCGCCGCCCACCCGGCGTGACGACGAGGTAGGATGTGCGCAGTGCGCCTCGCGTCCGTGCCGCTGCTCCAGCTCGCGCGACTTCACGGCCTCCGCTGGCTCGGGCTCAGCGTCTTCTTTCACTCGATCGGCATGGTGGGCGAGCAGGTCGTGCTGGGCTGGTACATCCTCGAGATCACCGACTCGGCGTTCCTGGTGGGCGTGGCGCTGGGCGTCCGCAATCTGCCGCTGCTGCTGGCCGGCATCCCGGCCGGCGTCGTCGCCGATCGCGGCGATCGCGTGAGGCTGCTGCAGATCTCCGGCGTCACGATGGCGGCGGGCACCGCTCTGCTGGGCTCGCTCGTCGCGGCGCGACTCGGCGGCGTCGGCCCGGCGCTGATGCTGACGTTCGTCACGGGCTGCGCGCGCGCCCTGCACCAGACGGCGCGGCAGGGCTACGCGCACGACATCGCGGGCGGCGGCCGCGTGGTCCACGCGCTCGCGCTCGTGGCCCTCACCTCGCGTCTGGGCGGCCTGCTCGGCTCCCTCGTGGCTGGATTCCTGATCGCCCGGCTCGGCTCGGGCGCGGCCTTCCTGGTCGTCGCGGCCGGCTATCTGGTGAGCGCCGTCGCCATGCTGCCGGCGCGATCGCCCGGCCGGCCGAGCGAGGCGAACGCCAACTCGGTGCGCGACGACGTGTTCGGCTTCCTCGGCACGATCCGGCACAATCGCGTGCTCCTGCCCTTGATGAGCCTCACCGCCATCGCCGAGGTGCTCGGCTTCTCGCACCAGGCCCTGCTCCCGAGCCTCGCCCGCGACGTGCTGCGGGTCGGCCCGGAGGGGCTCGGCGTGATGACGGCCGCGCGTCAGGTCGGCGGGCTCGCGGGGATCGCGTTCACCTCGGGCCTCGGCGGCGCGCGTGGCTACGGGCCGCTGTTCCTCTCGGTGCTGATCGCCTTCGGCGGCTCGCTCGTGGCGCTCGGGCTCGCGCCGAGCTTTCCGGTGGTGCTGCTGGTCCTCGTCGGCGCCAACGCGCTCGGCGCCGTCACCGACGTGCTCGCGCAGACGCTGATCCAGCTCGCGGTGCCGAGCGGCCTGCGCGGCCGCGCGGGCGGCGCGTGGGTGGTGTCGATCGGGATGGCGCCGCTCGGACAATTCCAGGTGGGCGCGCTCGCGTCGCTCTTCGGCGTGGGCGCGGCGCTCGGGGTGAACGGCCTCGCGCTGATGGCGGTCGGCGCCGCCGCGGCGCTGCTGGTGCCGCGGCTCCGCCGACTCTGATGGCGGCCGCGCTCGAGATTCTTCGTGGAGGAGGCCGGCAGGTACTAAATCCTACGTGGATAGGTACAAGCGCGGACCTCGAAGCCGCCGAGCGAACCCAGCACGTCACGCAAGGTGATCTGAACCGACGCTCGCGAGCTCGGCGTGTCGTCGACGATCACGTCGACGGCAACACCACCTTCGGCTCGCCTGAGAACATCACCGAGCCACTCCAGGAACGGACCGGTTTCGAGGGGTGTGCGTGTCATTCTGTCTACGGATCCATCCGATGTCGCCCGCGACCCGACACTTGTCGCGCGCGACCCCGCTGATCTCCCGACGTCCTCGCTAGAATCCAGCAAGTATGAGCCCCGGAAGAACGGCCGGGCCCCGGGGGATTCAGGTGCTGGTGATGTCACTTTCCCGGAAACTAATTTATAATCCGCACGATTTTTTCTCATGATGTCCCCGTCGACTCCGAGCGATCTTGAGAGGTCGGATCTCGCACGCGAAGAGACCCCTTCGGTCTCCGATGCGCGATGTGTGCCACATTGGTACGTGGTTCGCACGCGCTCGCGTCACGAGAAGGTGGTGCGCGATCAGCTCATCGGCCGCGAAGTTGAGACCTTCCTGCCGCTCGTCGAGCGGTGGAGCCGGTGGAAGGATCGCCGCAAGAAGGTCGCCTTTCCGCTCTTTCCCGGATATTGCTTCGCCCGCTTCCCGCTGGTTGAGCGCCTCCGGGTCCTCAACACAGTCGGCGTCGCCGACCTGGTCGGCATGTGTGGGCGCCCCGAGCCGGTGCCCGACACCGAGATCGAGGCGATTCAGCTCCTCGCGAAAACCCGACTGCAGTACGACCCCCATCCGTTCCTGTCGGAAGGCATGGAGGTCGAAGTGGTGCGCGGCCCGCTCGCGGGCGTCCGCGGCAAGCTCTTGCGCAAGGATCGGATGACCAGGCTCGTCCTCGCCGTCACGCTCATCCGTCAGGCCGCCATCGTGGAGGTCCATCCCGCCGACGTCGTCCACGTGGGGCACCCCTAGTTCTTGAGCAGGACCCGCGCCTGGCGGGCCGCGACGCTCGCGGGGTAGTCGCGGACGACTCGTTGCCAGGTCTGCTTCGCGCGCTCCGCCTCGCCGAGGTCCTTCTGACAGAGGCCGATCTTCACCAGCGCCTCAGGAACTTTCTCCCCGCGAGGGACGGCGGAGATCAAGGCCTCGAACTCGGCGAGCGCGCCTTTCACGTCTTTCTCCGTGTACAGGATGTCGGCCACCAGAAACTGCGCGCTCTCGCGCAGCGGATGGTTCGGATAGGTCACGACGAGGTTGTAGAAGCTCAGCATGGCCGCGTCGAGATCCTTGGCCCGTAGCTTTTCGGACCCTGCACGATAGAGATCGTCGGCGGACGTCGTGGTCGTGGATGGCAGCGGAGTCGGCGGGACCGCCGTCTGGGGAGTCGTCGGAGGCGCCGGGGCGAAGCCGCTCGGCGGCGGTGCCGGCAGGCGGCTTCGATTCACCGATTCCAGCTCCTCGACCCGACGGCGAAGATATGTCAGCTGGTCGTCTTGCTGGCGCACCGACGCGATCAGCTTGGCCACGCCGTTCTGCAGCTCGCCGAGCTCACTGGCGATCCGGCTGACCTGTTCGTTGAGGCGCGTCTGGTCGCTCGCCGCCGACGGCCGCTCGACCGGAGCGCCGGACGCCACCGGCGGCTTCGCCTCGGCCGTCGTCTGGGGCGTGGTGAGAGACCCACATCCCGCGAGTGCCAGCGCCACGCACGTCGCGCCGAGCGCCATCCGGGTCACGGGATGCCGGCGGTGGTCACGGACACCGAGGCGACCGGCCACTGCGCGTGCGCCCGAAGCTGGAGCGTCACGGTCGCTTCGCGGCTCAGCGGGACGTCGACGAGCCAGAGCCAGCCCTCCGGCACATTGAAAGAGGGATAGCTTCTGACGATGGCGCCCCGCGTGAACACGTAGCGCGGCGCGCCCGCTTCGCGGGTGTGGACGCGCTCGCCGAGGACCAGCGTCCCCCCGCTCGTGACACAGAACAGATAGTCGATCTCCTGGGGCGGCGACGCGCGGACGATCCGAACGGGCACCTCGCGCGTCGCCACGGTCGCGGTAATGCTCGTCGCGATTTGCTCGAGCGTCGAGTAGGTGACCGGCGCCTCGCGCCGCGCGATCAGCTCGTTGCCGTTGCTCTGAACGCGGATCGCCGACTGATCCAGGACGACCGGCGATCCGGGCTGCGCGTCGGGGCGCATCGTCGTGGTCGCGAGCAAAACCAAGGTCACGAGAAGCCACCGCCTCATCGCGGCGCCACCATCGCGTGCCATCGGGTCCAGCCCGGCGCCGCGACCCAGCCGCTACGGCCGTCGACCGAGCCCCGCACCACGCAGGCGATCGGCGTCTCGTCGGCCGCGGCGCGGAGCCGATCGACGACGTCGTCGAGGCGCGCGAAGCGCACGCGAGACCGGCCGAGCGCGTCGAGGAAGGCCTCGAAGGCCGTCAGCAGATGGCCCCCCTCGACCTCGGCGTGGAGCGTGAAGACGTTGAGTCCGGGCCGGACCGCCTGCAGCAAGGCTCCCGGAATGTCCGGCACTCGCCCCAGGAGCTCGTCCATCGTGGGCATGGTGGTGGGAACCTGCAGGGTTGCGAGCACGCCGTCGGCGACCTTCGGCCGGAACGGAGCGTCGCCGCGCGTGTCGCTGGCGTAGCGGAAGCCGAGAGCGTCCTGGACCGAGAGCGCCGCGTCGGACGTGCGCCACCCGGGCGCCGCGCTCGCGTGCGGGGCGACGCCCACGGCCGCCTTGAACGCCCGCGCGGCCGATTCGAGATCGTCTCGAATCGCCGAGCGGCCGAGGCGGTGGACTCGGTCCTGCCAGCCGACATGGTCCCACCCGTGAGGCGCCAGCTCGTGGCCCTCGGCGGCGATCTGCCGGAGCAGCGCCGGCAGGCCGGCGCCGACCAGCGGTGCCGGCAGGAAGGTTCCCGAGAGCAAGGTCCGCAGGCCGTAGAGCTTGAAGGGGTTGGTGCGCCACATCTTTCGGAGAAAGCTCGGTCGCAGCGCCCGGCGAAGCGCGCGGCCCGAGCGATCCGGCCCCATCGTGACGAAGAAGGTCGCGCGCAGGTCCCTGCGCCGGAAGAGCTCGAGCAATCGTGGGGCGCCTTCCTCGAGCCCGCGGCGAGTATCGACGTCGACGCGCAGGGCTACGGTCGCTTGAACCATTCGATCGTCTGCTCGAGCCCCTTGTCGAGCGTGGTCTCGGCGCGGACGCCCAGGAGCTCGTGCATGCGCCGCACCGCCGGCACGCGTCGTGGGATGTCCTCGTAGCCGTTCGCGTAGACGGCGTCCTGCGGCACGAAGATCAGCCGGGACGACGAGCCGGTGATCCGGATCATCCGCGCCGCCAGGTCGCCGATCGAGATCTCTTCCTCCGAGCCGACGTTGATCGCCTGCCCCTCGGCCTCCGGTCTCAGACCGGCCTGGACCGTCGCGCGCACGGCGTCGTCGACGTAGGTGAAGGTGCGCGTCTGGGAGCCGTCGCCGATCACGGTCAGCGGCTCGCCCCGCAGGAGCTGGCCGATGAAGATCGTCACCACGCGGCCGCGGTCCAGCTGATCGAGCCGCGGGCCGTAGACGTTGAAGTACCGCAGCACGACAACGCGGAGGCCCATGCGAGCATAGGCGAAGCAGAAGTGCTCGCCGGCGGCTTTCGAGGTCGCGTAGCACCAGCGGTCCGTTCGGGTCGAGCCGAGCACGCGGTCGCTGTCCTCGTCGAAGGGCACGGCGGTGTTCCGCCCGTACACTTCCGAGGTCGAGCTGAAGACGACCTTCTTGCCGTGGCGGAACGCCGCGGTCAAGACTTCCTGGGTTCCGTTGATGTTGACGGTGAGCACCTGGTAGGGATCGCCCACGTAGTGCTCGACGCCCACCACCGCCGCGAGATGGTAGACGAGATCGGACCACGCGACGAGGCCGTCGAGGATCTCCCGGTTCAGCACCGACTCACGGATGGTCCGGAATCTCGGATTCACGCGCAGGTGCCGGACCTTGAGGTCGCCGGCGGGGTCGAGCACGGTGACGTCATGACCTCGATCGAGCCACGCCTCGGCCAGGTGCGAGCCGAGGAACCCGGCGCCGCCCGTGATCAATACTTTCAAAGCCGCGCCCCGGGCCCGAAGCCCCGCCGTACCGCCCACGCGTGCGCGGGCTCGGCGACGCCGTCTGCGCTCTGCACGCGGGTGAGCAGCAGCATGCCCTCCCCCGTCGTCACCGCGATCCCGCGCGACGGCACGATCTCCACGACGGTGCCCGGCGCGGCGCCGTTCGACGAGTCTTCGAGCACTGAGCCCGCCCATAGTCTGAGGCGGTCTGGACCATCGCCGACGAATGCGCCGGGGAACGGATAGGCGACGGCGCGGATCATGTTGCTGATCCGTCGGGCCGGCCAGGCCCACTCGATCCGACCGTCCTCGGGGCGCCGCCGGGGCATGAGCGTCGCGCGCGCATGATCCTGAGGGATGCGGGGCGCGGTGCCGGCCAGCACGGCCGGGTACCACTGGAGCAAAAGCTCGACGCCGACCTTCACCATCCGGTCGTAGAGCGTGACGGCCGTGTCGTCGGGCTCGATGTCGATCGGCTGCTGCGCGACGATGTCGCCCGCGTCGGCGTCGAGCGTCATGTGATGCAGGGTCACGCCGGTGCGCCGCTCGCCGTTCACCAGCACCCAGTTGAGCGGCGCGCGGCCGCGGTACGCCGGCAGGAGCGAGCCGTGCAGGTTGAGCGCCGCGACGCGGGGCAGCGCCAGCAGCTCGGGCCCGAGGAGCCGGCGATACCACACGGACAGGACGAGATCGGGCGCGAGATCGCCGAGCCTCTCGACGATCATCGATTCGTTCGGCGTCGGCGGCGTCAGGCACGGGATCCGGTGGATGCGCGCGATCTCGGCCACCGACTCGAACCAGTCGCCTTCGGAGGAGTAGTCGGGATGGGTCACGACGGCCGCCACCTCGCCGTGGCCGGCGAGGAGCGCACCGAGCGCGCGGGCGCCGAAGGTGTGGTAGGCGAAGACGACCCAGCGCGCGCGCGTCACTCGAGCACCTCGCTGATCATGTAGCGCGGCCGGCGCCGCACCTCCTGGTAGATGCGTCCCACGTACTCGCCGATCAAGCCGAGTGCCAGGATCTGGAGCCCGACGAAGAAGAACAGGATCGCGAACAGGGTGAACACGCCCTCGACCTCCGGTCCCACCAGGAGGCGACGCAGGCCGAGGAACAGCGCGAAGCCGAGGCCCAGCACGGACACGGCGATCCCGACGAGGCTCACGACCTGGATGGGCAGCAGCGAAAAGCCCGTCAGCAGGTCGAAGTTCAGCCGGAGGAGCCGAAAGAAGCCGTAGCGCGAGCGCCCGTGCTCACGCTTCATGTGTATGACGGGAACCTCCGCCATCGAGGTCGCAAAGCTGGCCGCGAGCGCCGGGATGAACTGCGACACGCCCTGGCACGCCACGATCTGATCGACCACCGGGCGCCGATACGCCCGGAGCATGCACCCGTAGTCGCGCAGGTGCACGCCGACGATGGCCGAGGTCAGGCGGTTGACGAGCCACGACGCGGCCCGGCGCGGCCACGGGTCGCGACGGTTCACGCGCCATCCGGCCACCACGTCCACGCCGTCCGTCAGCGCCGCCAGGAGTCGCGGGATCTCCTCCGGTGGGTTCTGGAGATCGGCGTCGAGGGTCACGACGATCTCGCCCTTCGCCCGCTCCATCCCGGCGAGCACGGCGGCGTGCTGGCCGTAGTTCCGGTTGAAGCGGATGACCTTCACCAGGGTGTCCTGGGCGCGGAGCGCGCGCAACGCGTCGGCCGATCCATCGCGGCTGCCGTCGTCGACGAAGATGATCTCGTACGGCCGGCCGAGCTCCTTGAGCGTCAGCGCGAGGCGATGGTGGAGGTCGGCGAGGCTCCGCGCCTCGTTGAACACGGGGACGACGACCGACAGCGCGGGGCGCGCCCCGTCACTCACGGCGCGATCTTCCGCACGAGCAGACAGTCGTTGTGGCCGCCGAAGCCGAACGAGTTCGAGATGGCCGCGCGGATAGGGGCGGTCATCGCCGTGTTCGGCACGTAGCTCAGGTCGCACTCGGGATCGGGCACGCGATAGTTGATCGTCGGCGGCGCGATCTGGTCGCGAAGGGCCAGCACCGTCGTCGCGAGCTCGATGACGCCGGCGGCCGAGATCGTGTGGCCGATCATCGATTTGGTCGAGCTCACCAGGAGCCGCGCGGCCGCGGGGCCGAACACGGTCTTGATCGCCGCGGTCTCGACGCGGTCGTTCATCGGCGTGGAGGTGCCGTGGGCGTTCACGTAGTCGACGTCGGCCGGGCCCAGGCCCGCGTCGGCCAGGGCGCGGCGCATGGCGCCGATCGCCCCGCGGCCGTCGGGCGCCTCGTCGGTGATGCGGTAGGCGTCGCAGGTCGTTCCGTAGCCCGCGAGCTCGGCGACGGCCGCGACGCCTCGGCGCCGCGCGTGGTCCGCCGCCTCGAGCAGGATGAACCCGGCGCCTTCGCCGAGCACGAAGCCATCGCGCCGCGCGTCGAAGGGACGGCTCGCGGTCTCGGGCGCTCCGTTCTGACGAGACATGACGCCGAGCAGGCAGAAGAGCTGCACCTCGATCGGCGACACGATGCACTCGGCGCCACCCGCCAGCGCGACGTCGATCGTGCCGCGACGGATGGCGCGGTACGCCTCGCCGATCGCCTGGGCCGACGAGGTGCAGGCGGTCTGGATGGTGGCCGTCGGCCCTTCGATTCCGAAGTGCCCGGCCAGCCGAGCGGCGAGGTATTGGGGCCACGTCCGGTAGAAGGCCCTGGGCCCGGCGCGGCGCGCAAACTCGTTCAGGAAGCTGGCCGTCGTCACCCGGCCGTCGGCCGAGCGGCCGGCGTACGCCACGTCGCCGAGCTGCCGCAGATCGTGCCGCTCGCCGCTCGTGCCGACGAAGACGCCGGCGCGCCGCGAGGCGAGGGCTTGACGGGCGCCGGCCGCCGCGACGGCGCCCCGGGCGGCGCGCATTCCCACGACCACACCGCGCGGCTCCTCGGGATCGAGCGAGGCTTCGGCCCTGAGCTCCTCGATCAGTCTCTGATCGTCGAGCGTGGCGGCGATCTGCGTGGGCAACCCCTCTGGATCGAAGTGGGCGATCCGCTTGACGCCCGAGACGCCCGACAGCACGGCCTTCCAGAACGTTTCCAGGTCGGACCCGATCGGGGTCACCACGTCGAGCCCGGTCACGACGACGTCGCGCGGCGCGGCCGTCTCAGGCGAGGAGTGAGTAGCCACCGTCCACCGTCAAGACCTGCCCCTGGATCGCCTTCGCCGCCGTGCTCGCCAGGAAGAACACGACGTCCGCCACGTCCTCCGGCGTCACGAGCGCGCCGCCGGGCGTGCGCGCCCGGATCGTGGAGAGCGCTGCCGCGCCGTCGGGCATCGCCTGCCAGACTTCGGTCTCCACCGCCCCCGCGGACACCGTGTTGACGGTGATCCCTTTCGCGCCGAGCTCGGCGGCGAGATACCGGGTGAGCGCCTCGAGCGCCGCCTTCGAGACACCGATAGCCGCGTAGCCTGGAATGACCCGCCGGCTCCCGAGGCTCGACAGCGCGATGATCCGTCCGCCCGGAGCCATGAGGGGCGCGGCTTCCTGGGCGAGGATCATGAGCGCGCGCGCGTTCGTCGCCATCACCCAGTCCCACTGCTTGGCCGAGAGCTCGAGGCCGTCGCGCAGGACACCCGAGGCAGCGTTGCTCACGAGCACGTCGAGTCGGCCGGCGACGTGCGCGACCTCGGCCACGAGGCGCCTGACTTCCGCGGGATCCTTGAGGTCGGCCTGCAGCAGGTGGGCCGTGCCTCCGCGCAGCTCGACATCACGCGCGGTCTTCTCGGCCGCCTCTCGGTTCACGAAGAAGTTCACGAAGACGCGCGCGCCCGCATCGGCAAAGCGCAGCGCGATGGCGCGCCCGATGCCGCGGCCGCCGCCCGTGACCAACACGGTGCGCGACTCCGCGGCGCTCATTCGACACTCTTCGTCGTCAGATCTACCTTCGTCGTCAGATCTACAGTCCGCAGGCCGCCCTCGTCGGGTTGACTCCCGAGCTCGCGCGCCAGGGCGCGAAGCCGCTCGGCCTGGCACGCGGCCCTCGTCCCCGGCGGCGCCGGCTCGAGCGCAAACTCGAGGGTTGCCGCCGCGACCCGCTGGCCTTTCACCGCGGCGCTGGCGTCGAGCACCCAGCCGGCCTCGCCGACGCGCGCGCATCGGATCGAGAGCTGATCGCCCGGGCGCACCTGGCGCGAGAACGCGACGCGCGAGAGCCGGCGGAGCTGGCCGACCTCGGCGAAATCGTGGCTCATCGCGATCAGGAGCTGACAGGCCTGCGCGAACGCCTCGACGATGAGCGCGCCTGGCAAGACCGGGTAGCCCGGAAAATGGTCGGCGAACACGTCCTCGGTCGCGCTGACGTTCTTCAACGTCTCGATGTGACGAGGGGGCTCGGCGCTGACGAGGCGATCGACGAAGACGAAACGCATGTGCGGCGGGACAGCCA
>QHTE01000091.1 GCA_003220685.1 Candidatus Rokuibacteriota bacterium | reverse complement strand
CCACGATCTGGTTGTGGGTCAAGACCGAGAACAGCTCGCCGACGGCCAGGCAGGCCATGCCGAGGAGCACGAACCCGATGTAACCGGCCAGGATGGTGGTCGTCTCCGGGGTGCCGAACAGGTAGAGCGGAACCAGGTCGACCACGGTGCCGACGCTGATCAGCAACAAGATCGTCACGGCGCCCAGGTATTTGCCGAGCACGATCTGCCACGGCGTGAGCGGCAGTGTCAGCAGCAGCTCGGCGGTGCCGGCGCCGTACTCGGCCGAGAACAATCGCATCGAGATCACCGGTGCCAGCGTGAGCAGCAGGATGCCCATGTTCTGCAGCGTGCCCGCCATCGTGGTCTCGCCGGTCAGGAAGACGTTATAGAGGAAGAAGTACCCGGTGCCGAGCAGGAACACGGCGACCACGTAGTACGCGATCGGCGAGCGGAAGTAGGTCGCCAGCTCCTTCTGGTACACGGCGAGGGTGCCCCTCATGCGGGCTCGCTCGCGTCCGATCGGTCGGCGACGTACTGCAAAAAGATGTTCTCCAGGGTCGGGGCCTGCCGTTCCAGTCGGTGCAAATCCCAGCGGGCGGCCACCGCCCGGGCGATCGTGGCTTCGATGCCGTGGTCGGAGTCGACCTGACACTCGACGGTGCGCCGACCGTCGCGGTCGGACGAAAGCATCCTGACCGCGGTGACGCCCTTCACCGACAGGAGCTCCGCCCGCAGCTCGTCGGCCGGCGCCGTCACCTGCAGGCTCACGCGGTTGGTCTGCGCCATCGCCCGCTGCAGTCCGCTCGGCGAGTCGATGGCGAGCAGTTGGCCATGATGGATGATGGCCACCCGCTGGCAGATGAGCGTGGCCTCGGCGAGGATGTGCGTGCTCAGCAGCACGGCGTGATTGCGGCCGAAGTCACGGATCACCTCACGCGTCTCCTGGATCTGGGCAGGATCCAGCCCCGCCGTCGGCTCGTCGAGGAGCAGGACCTCCGGCGTGCCGAGCAGGGCCTGCGCGAGCCCCAACCGCTGCCGGTATCCTTTCGAGAGCTTGCAGATCTCCTGCCGCACGACCGCTTCCAGGTGACAGGCCGCCGTCACGCGCTCCATCTCGCCGGAGAGGGCGGCGCGACGCACGCCCTTGACCTTGGCGACGAATCGCAGGTACGCGCTCACGTCGAGCGTGTCGTACAGTGGCGGGCGCTCGGGCATGTAGCCGATGCGACGGGCGGCCTCGACGTTCTCGGTGGCCATATCGTACCCGGCCACCGTCACTCGCCCGGTGGTGGCCGCGGTGAAGCCGGCGATCAGTCGCATGGTCGTCGTCTTGCCAGCACCGTTGGGACCGAGGAAGCCGACGATCTCGCCGCGATCCACGGTGAAGGACACGTCGCGGATGATGGTGTGCGAGCCGTACCGCTTGGAGACGGACTCGAGGACGATGGCCGCTGAAGGGAAATTCATGCTGGAACACGAAGGCCCCCCGCCGGCGGGGGGCCTTCGCACACCCAATTGATCGGAGGTGCTACTTGTACCAGCGGCCGCCCTTCGCCTTGTACTGGTCCTGATCGTGGGCGAAGAACAGGTCGGCGTTTTCGAGATCGCGCATCATCTTGAGGCGGTTCACAGAGTTGGTGTAGTCCTTGACGCTGTAGTTCAATCCGGCGGGATATCCGTCCAGGTTCTCCTGCATCCAGATCGCGTCCTGGCTCATGAGGATGGTGTGCCCGTTGGCCAGCTTGACCTTGACAGATTGATGGCCGAGCGTGTGGCCGGGCGTGCTGAGGATCATGACTGAGCCGTCGCCGAACAGATCGTAGTCGCCGTCGAGCTCCAGGTAATTGAAGTCACGCGCCGGCCCGTCGAAGTCGCCCATGACGAACACGCCGCCGGCCCGCTGAAACTTTTCTGGCCACCACGCCTGGTACAGCTCCTTCTTCTGGATGGCGTGGATCGCCTTGGGGAATAGCTTGATGTTGCCGATGTGGTCGAGGTGCGCGTGAGAGGTAATGACCACCTTGACCTTGTCCGCCGCGTACCCGAGCTTCTGCAGCTGGCGGTCGATGACGTCATCCCGCTTCTGGCTGGGCTTTAGCCCGTCGCAGTTGCCGGGGGCCCAGTGCTGCTTGCAGCCGCCGTCGGAGATCGCGGCGTTGTTACCCGTGTCGAACACGACCAGTCCCTTGGGATGATCGATCACCCACATGCTGACGGGAATGGTGACCTCGCGGGCCTTCTCCTTGGGGACGCTCGGGATGAGGTCCGTGATGGGGAAGGGGCCGAAGAAGCCGCTGGTGGTCCAGTACAGGCCCCTGACCTGGGCAAGTGCCGGAGACGGGATGGCGAACAGGATGGCAAGCAGCGCCGCGACGATCCCAACCTTCTTCATGATCGATCTCCTCCGCTGGCGATCAGATCAACGCTCGTCCACGGTCCGCGAGACGCCGCGACCATAACGCGCGCCTCCGCGTGTGTCAAGGACGCCGCAGGATTTACGTTCAGGATCCAGGCCGGACAGTGTGCCTTCCACACTTATTCGTCCTATCGGCCTCACGCCGCCCGCCGCCGGTATTCGTAATGCAGTCCACCGACGCGCGGCACCCTCACCACTCTGCCCTGACTCGGCAGCTGCAGAGTCCGAGGCTTGGGTGCGTCTTTCGACAGCGATAAATGTGTCCGCGTCCCGTTGTAGTAGTCGACGTACTTTGACAGGATCTCTCGAAGATGCCGTTCGCCGATCACGACGACGTGGTCCAGGCATTCACGTCGAATCGAGCCGATCACCCGCTCGGCATACGCGTTTTGCCACGGCGAGCGGGGCGCAGTAACGGCCTCCTGGATGTCCAACGTCCGGGCCTGATGCGAAAATCGTTCTCCATAGACTTGGTCTCGGTCCCGAATCAGATATCGGGGCCCCTCCTCCAGCGCGCACGCCTCGAGCAGTTGGCGCGCCGTCCATTCGGCAGTCGGATGCTCTGTGACATTAAAATGCACCAGCCGACGCCGGCTGTGGGTCAGCACCACGAGCACGGACAGGACTCGAAAGGTCGCGGTAGGTATCGTGAAGAAATCCAACGCGATTAGATCCGGGGCGTGGTTCTTCAAGAATGTTCGCCACGCCTGTGACGGCGGCCTCCGAGGCCGGATCATGTATTTCGACACCGTCGCCTGCGAGACCGTTAGGCCGAGCTTCAGCAGTTCGCCGTGGATTCTCGGTGCACCCCACAGCGGATTCGCGCGGCTCATCTGCCGTATCAGATCCCGCAGGTCCCTCCCAATCGCGGGCCGACCCCATCGGCGTCGACTCTTCCATGCCCAGTAGAGCCTGAAGCCCCGGCGGTGCCACCGCACCACGGTCTCGAGCCGCACCACCTGCAAGGAACTCCGCCAATTCTTCCAGAGCCTCGACACCACGATCCAGAAGATCCGGTCCATCTCCGTCAGCCGCGGCCCTGGCTGACGCGCTTTCCACACGGCGAGTTGCTGCCGCAGCGCGAGATTCTCCAGCGCCAACTCGCGGCTCGTGCGAACCGCGGGGCGGAATGTCCGAATAAGGATCCCAAGCCATCTGACCATGACCGGCCAAATAGCCGATCACTTCGCCCAACCCGGTGGCCCGGGACCGCATGCCGAGCGCCGAATGGGGCAAAACCGCCAAAGCCCTCGGCCTGACGATCCCGCCGTCGCTCCTGCAGCGGCGGATCAGGTGATCGGGTAGCCCCTCGACCCCATCTCTGTCGGAGCAAGCCGACAAACGAATTCCTGGGTGAAGTCTGGGTAAACGAAAGGGGTTAGCGGCTCTGCGTCCGCTAACCCCTCGTCGTTCATGGTTGCGGGGGCTGGATTTGAACCAGCGACCTTTGGGTTATGAGTACAAAGCGGTCATGACCGGTAACCCTCTGATCTTTCGGGAAAAGCGTGTTGGGGCGCACAGTTCCACGTTGTCTGATGGTGCGTCGTTCTTCATCTCGCTTCGTCCTGTTTCGTGTTGCGGGAGCAAAATGGTAGCAGATACTGCGCTTTGCGTCAGACACGGGTCAGCGCCAGGAGTTCGTTGCCGCCTGGGAGATTTGGTCTACAGTGGCTTCCCTCTTGCCGCCTGTCCTTTCAAGAGGAACGTCTTGGGAAACTCACCTTCGCCACAAATCTTGAACGATCCGAAATCCTTGTACCACGGGCCGTCAGGCGCCTCCGGCTCAGATTCGCGCCACAGTTTCAGCCTATAGAGGTCTTCTGCAGGTATTTGCCGCTCCGCGACCCGATCGAACAGGTGCTCCCGGAGACTCGGTGGAAGTTTGGTCCACCGAATCGTCGGCATCAATCACCGAAGGTCATCCGCGCCAGTTCGTCTTTCAGACGCTGCCGTTCGGCAGCGTCTCGAGATTCCGTAAGTCGCTTCACGAGGGAGAAGAAACGCTCCTTCTCGGCTTCTTTGGATTGGAGACCGGCCTCGATCAAATCGACGAGCACACGATTGGCGCTCGTCTTCCTAGACTTGGCCAGCGTGCGCACACGCTTGGCGATACCGGTCGGAATCGACACGCTTTGACGAACCGATCTCTCTGCTCCGGCCATGTCGCCATATTACACCATGATGCACCAGACTGCACCATTCGAAGTGCCTATCTATCTACCTGTCCTTCGCCAAAACTGCGTCCCGCTGCCAAGTGGTTGATCAGTCGGCTCTAGTCCGGAGAGAATCCCGCCCGATGATCACCCTTCTGCTCCACTTGCTCCGGCTCCTCCCGTTCCTGTGCGGCGGCCACCGCCACCTCGCCCTCGAGAACCTCGCCTTGCGGCAGCAACTGGCCGTCTACAAGCGAACGACGAATCGGCCGAGACTTCGACGGTACGATCGAGGGACCTGCGGTCCTATAGGCCGCGCTCGCCCATTACGGGAAGACGAGATCACCTTCGAGCGGGCCAACGCCGTATTCGTCTCATAGTCCTACAGCTCACCCCTTTCGAACGCCGGATACAGCGGTAGTGGCCGTGCCTCGGGCCAGCGTTCGCGTAACACCGCGAGCAATCGTCCAGCCATGCGTCGCACCGCCGGGAGTTGGTCGCGTTCTCCGGCTATCGTCAGAAAGGTTTCCAACCTGGCCAACAGGCGCGAGCGTACCGTCGCTATCCCCCACGTGCGATCTTCCCGTAGCGCACCTTGGAGCTGCCAGCCCAACGTATTCAGCAACCAGAACGCGCACACCTCGACAAGAGCGGTTTCAAATACGCTGTCGTCCTCGGCCTCCGGACACCCTTTGACGAGCTCAGCCCGGTACGCCGATTCCATGCGTGAGATCAGGCCCTGAGGGAGGCGATTTGCGCACCAGCAGGTCGGGAACATCATCCGCCCATAGGTCGCGTCGATCAGCGCATGGCCAAAACGGCCGAACTCGAAGTCGATGAGGCGCACCTGCTCACCACTGAGGAAGACATTGTCGGGGCAAGGATCGCCATGAACATAGGTGAAGAATGGCCCTGGTCGTTCAATGGCGCCGCTCACCGTCTCGAGCTCCTGCAGGAAGGCCGCCTCGCTGCGAACCGCCAATCGTTCGAGTCCAGCCTGGAGCAGTTTGATCCGCTCATGAAACTCCGCGCCGGTCCAGGCTACGAGTCCTGCCTCGGGGCTCAGGTCATAGCAGAGGCTCTCGAAGCGTGCCGAGTGGCTGCGGGTCGCTGCATGCAGTTTGCCGAGACAGGTTGCGAAAGCGAGCAACGCGGCGGCCGCGCTGGCGGCATCCTCTTCGAGGAGCGGTTGGACCAGGCTCCGGTGAGGACCCAGATCTTCGAGGATGAAGAAGCCTGAGGCACGATCGCCAGCGAAAAAGCGCGGGCTGCAGCGGGGGATACTCGGGATCGTGCTCAAGAACTGCGCCCCGACCCAGTCGCTCAGAAACCTCCTGACATCCCACGATGTCGTGTCTCGAGGGTCGTAGTTTTCCACTGCGACTTGCTTGACGATGAAGCTGGAAGGGGCACCGCTAGAGAGATTACGGCACCGCAGCACGACGTTCCGCCGGCCTCTTTCAGTGAGCGATGCAACCTCGCCTAATCGGACCTGGCGGCCCAGTACATTCGATAGCAGCCGCTCGGCCGCAGCGAGAATGGGAGCAAAGTTGTTTTGACCATCTAGCTCGTCAGAAGGCATGACCAAGCGCGCGACTTGGGAGTTTCAGGACAGGGCAGGTCACCGTGGCTGCGGTGGCGACGGTGTAGATGGTGACGAGCAGTTTGCGCATGGCCGCCATCGCGAATCCCGTGTATGCCGAACGGACCGGACGGCTCACGGCGCCGCTGCTCACGCTGCACGGCGTCGGGTTCAGGAACCACCAGTGGCTCTAAGACCTCGAATCAGCAGGATGGCGATGAATCATGCATCCGAGGAAGGAGAGGTCAGGGGCGTGAGGATCCTGTACGTCACCGACCAGGCAAGCAGCGGGGGCGACATTCTCCTCCGGCTCTGCTTGACGCCTGCACTCCGACAGCGCGTCGGCGGAGACGTCGACGGCTACGACGTAACCCGCACTCTTTACGCGTCGACGCGCCTCCAGGGCCAGCAAGCCCGTCCCCGCTCCGAGATCCACGACTCGCTCGCCTGGTCGAAGCCGCGCCTCCCGCAGGACACGGTCGCGCACTTGACCGAGGGCCCGCCGTCTTCGCCGAAGCTGAACTTCCGAAGCGCCGCGGTCCCGCCCGCGGACAAGCCAGTCCGCCCAGCGATCCAGTTTCCTATCGGTGTTGTTCGATGGTACCGAGGTCAGACGTCCTTCTCCTGTGAGGGCGTGTTGCCCGTCAGAGCAACCGGGCGAGCATGGTCCATGAAGAGCCGGCTTCGCCCACTTTGGAAAAGCCACACTGCTGGTACAGACGCCGGGCAGGATTGGCAGCACTGACACTGAGGCTGAGGCCCGAACATCGACGAGTTCTGGCCGTACTGATGAGTTCTTTCAGTAGTGTCGTTCCGATCGAACGGCCCCGCCACTCCTTCACGACAGCGATACCGAGTTCTGGAATCGACTGGTCCACAAACCCAAATCCGGGCTCCTGTAGGCTGAAAAAACGATACCACGCCGCACCCACCGACCTGTCTGCTGCTGCGCTGGCGACTAAGGCGACGTCACTTGGTCGCCCCCCGTCGACAAAGTAGGGCCTAAGCTGAGGCACGCGAAGTAGGCTAGCAAGGGTCTGTCTCGCCATGCCTGGATCCCACAGTGCGGCTTCCACAAACATGCTCTCAAGAAACTGCTGGTCGGAGACGTTCGCTGCGCGGACGGTGACTACCATCAACAACTAACGGGTGCTGAGGGCAAGGCCAGAAGCATCGCGAACATAAGCACCTCGGTTGGGATGGTTTGCGGGAGTCTAGCAAACCTGACCTACGGGGGAGCAGGTATGCCTACAGGGGCGGTTGAGGGCAGCACCGCAACCGTTGACTAGAGCTTCGCCACACCACCGAAGCCAGTGGCTCCCACCCTAGCCAAAGGCCATGCGCTGAAACCGCCGGGCGGCGTCGGTACACGCATCGAAGTCACCGCTGACCTCCCGTCGAACGGGCGCCCCCAGTCCATAGTCGTCTCACCGTAGAAGTGCCAGAATCCCGGAGCGAGCTGTCCCGGATACTATCTTGACCCATGGCTTCAGACCGCGACGAGTGGTTCGCCGTGGCCCGAAGCCATGGGAGAGCATAGTAGCCGTAAAAGGCCGCCCATACTGCTCTGACAACTTTAAGGAGCCATTACTGAAACCTGAGATACTCGGCAGGTATTGGAATGCCGAAGCGCGAGCACAGTGCGGAAACATCGGCCCAATCGGTCGCGTCAACCTGATAGCCCGTGTGGAATCGCACCAGCCATTCGGGCGTGATGCAGTCCACAGTCCGGCCGTGCACGGTGCCCTTCCCTGTGAGGGCCTCGGCGGGATAGCAGTCCTCCGTCCCCGGCGGACCGTACAGGCCGCGACCATCGTCGTCGCGCACGATGACGTGGAAGTCGATCTGGCGACCATTGTGATTCCCAAGAACGAAGTTCCACGGGCGGCTGTCCGGGCGCGGCACTGGCGCGTACCCGAGACGCTTGAGGACACTGGTGGCGGCGTCTACATGGCGCTGCTCAATGACGATGTCGAGGTCTGAGTGGCGCCTGGTCTGGAAGCCGAGGCACGCATCAACCGCCCAGCCGCCGTCGAGCCAGATGTGAGTATCGTCGCGGTCCATCAGGTTCAAAAAGTCGCACACATCCTCCGCGGGCATCTCCGACTGACCTACCGACTTTGTCATCGCCGAACTTCGCCTATGAGCTCTACTACTGCCGTAGGCCTTGAAGGATTGCCCGCTCGACAGCGCAGACAGGCATATCGTCGCGCAGCGCGAACGGATGGTGATGGTCTATCGCGGGCTGGGCGAGCATTCGCGGCCCGGTCCCAAGATGCGGCCATGTTGCCCTATGGACAAGAAACGGGTGGCATACGTACACGTCGCCGGCGCGACCCGTTGCACGGACGCTTGGCCGCCGGAATGTCGAGGGTTGTAGCCCTACGTCGCCGTGGAACACGCCACGCTCTCCGAACGGTGCAATTAGCCGGGGCACATCCAGGTGAGACCCCACGAGAATTTCCGTTGGCGCGTCCCCCTCGCCGACGTCCGTGAACAGGAACAGCGCCAACAGTGCACGGCCGCGGCTCTGGACGTTCACCCACCACTGTCCGCCAACATCATAGCTACCGTCGAAGTGCCAGCCGGCGTCCCCTGGATCAGCCGTGCTCGGAAACCGCACGGGAATCTGTCCGCCGACGCCCTGGCGCCGAATCCAACGGTCCGGGCCGAGAAGCTGGTCGTACACCTCGTAAAGCGCGGGCGAAGTGCCGGCGGCTGCGAATGCAGGGCCTTCGGGACATGCGAACCGGACGACCGGCTTCGTCCAAGTAAGCGGATCGCGAGGCTCGACACCCCGGGCGCGTAGTTCATTCTCGATCAGCGCGACGCATTCGCGCACGATCTGTGGCCCGACGGCTCCTCGTACTGCGATGAATCCCTTCGCGACAAAGTCGTCGACTGCTGTTGTCATGGCTCGTCACGCCGATGATATATGCGGGCCGCGGTTTCCGCCGTCATTTCCGCCACGGGCTGACCCCGCGAATCCGGCCACGTCGTCGTACGAGATGACCGTTGTAGTGCGCGAGGGACGCACTCGCCGGCAGGAGATCAAAGCCGTCGTACGTCAAGACTGGTTCCAGATCAGACCCCCCACTGTTCGCATGTTTCGACAGGTTCGCAAAGCTCTTTACGCGATCGAGCCAGACAACGTTTGATGGGTCAGGCTGGCCCAACGTGTGGGCGGCCCGGAACAGCGGAAGTCGGGGTAAAGCAAAGGGGTTAGCGGATGCGACGTCCGCTAACCCCTCGCCGTCGATGGTTGCAGGGGCTGGATTTGAACCAGCGACGTTTGGGTTGCCAACCCAATGGTCCTCGGTATCGATCTGCCAGGGCACTCCAACAATGATGAGGCCGATCAGGCGGATGCGTCTCACTGTCGATGTCATCGTCATCGGAGGTGACAGCGAGGTCCGCGCGGCAAAGCAGACGACCAGGACGATCCCGATTGATTTCGTCCTCGAACTTAGCCAACCCGTTGTGTTTCCTATGCTCTATGCTCTGCTCGGTTTGGATGTCTCAACGTGCGCAATCAGGGGCACGGGGGTGGCACATGACCAAGAAGGCTCCGCAACGCGCGCGCACGGCCGCATCGGCGACGACGCCCGTTTCCAAGGTGGTGATCTTCTTTATGGAGAATCACACCACCGACAATGTCGCGAGCGACGTCCCGGGAGTCTGCGGCAATCCCACGCTGCCCCTCGCGCCGGATGTTGTGGTCCCAGATCCGCCGCATGACCATGGACACTGGATGCAGCGCAAGACGCCTGCGCCGGGCGGCGCACGTCGCCAGCGCTACTCTGCAGCCGAACTGCCCAACCTCTATCTGCTGATGAACGGCTTCACCGTGTGCGACAACTACTTCTCGGATTACGCCGGCAATTCCTTTCCGAATCATTGCTTCGCCATCGGCGGGGACGCCGAATGGGCCTTCATGAACCCCGGCCATCGCTACACGTTCACGGTTCAGACCCCTGGCCTGCCAGCTCGCCTGTCGAAGGCACAGAAGACGTGGGCCAACTACGGCAAAGGCTTCGCCTTCGCCCAGTACAAGGACCCGTCCATGCACCGTAACGTCAAAACCCAGGCACAGCTCCTGGCCGACGCCAGAGCCGGCCGCCTGCCTAACGTATCCTGGGTCTATGGGCCGCGCGGAAACGACTTCCACCCGGGGCCTGTGGGGCAGGGCGACGGCAGCAGCATGGAGGCCTCAGATGCCTGGCTCGGCTCTGCGGTGAAGGCGGTCGCAACCGGCAAGGATTGGCCGCACGTGATGGTGTTCATTACCTTCGACGACTGGGGCGGCTGGGATGACCACGTGGACCCACCGGCGGTGGAAAAGTTCCCCCAAGGGACGCCCTTTGCCGGCGAGCCCTATCGGTACGGCTCGCGGGTTCCTTGCATCGTGGTCGGCCCCTACGCAAAGGCGAGCCATGTCTCGCATGCGCTGTCCTCCCATGTCAGCCTGATCGCCTTCATCGAGCGGCTGTGGGGATTGTCGCCCTCGCCCAACGCGGATGCGAAGCGGCGCACGATGGCCGACACTGCGATGCGGGACTGCCACGACTTCACCCAGACGCCACTGGCCCCTCCCCGCCTGCCCTGAACGCTGGCGCCACGTCCACGGGCGGATCTGGATCGAAGCACCTGCAGGCGACTGCGCCCGCACGCAAGCCCCTCAGGGATTAGAGGTCGATGAAGCGCCAAGTTGGCTGACCCAGGAGCACGTTGGGGTGAAAAACCAAAGGGCTACGGCATCGAGCCGTAGCCCTTTGATTTAGCTGGTTGCGGGGGCTGGATTTGAACCAGCGACCTTTGGGTTATGAGGGGAAATCTGCCCTACACAAGGACCAACAGTGACCAACAGGAACCAATAACGATGGCGACTTACGAGGCGACGAGGTCGTCCCGTGTTGGTTCCTTTCGGTGGGTTTACTTCATAGAAACTTCATAGCCAGTTCGGATATGCGAGGATGACGAGTTCTTGATTCGTTCATCGATCTGTCGGGAGCGACTTCGGAGTACAGGAAGGCCAACCGACTACTGTCAATTGCTGTCAGCACCGTGAGAACCGAGTCAACGCTGAGCGCTCATGCCCCCAGTGCGGCTGATAGCTCGGGTGCTTCGAGTCCGCGAAATGGACTTGCCTAGTGCACCGCATGTGAGATCCGATCAAGCATTCGCTTCCGCGAGCGGATGATCGAAGCGGCGCCGATTCGCAGCATGCGCTGTTCGCCCCGAGCGCATGGACGTACCGGCCGGCAAACGCCGGCACATATACGGACGAAGGCATCGGGCCTGATGGCCGCCGCTCATCCCGACGCTTTCACGCTGATCGATCGATCTGCGTCCGTTGCGGCCGCTCGTGTTCGGCCAGCGCCACAAAACCCTCGACGCCGACCTCGTGCGCACCATCTACGGCTTCGACGTGCTTCTGGTGCTCACCGGATCGACGGCGTCGGCACACCTTTAGCCCTCGCGCTTCATGCGCTCCTGGCGGGCAATCTCACGTTCGCTGGGGGAATCGAGCGTGGC
>QHTE01000023.1 GCA_003220685.1 Candidatus Rokuibacteriota bacterium | reverse complement strand
CGCTGAAGCTCGCGCTGCCGGAGGTCCAGAAGCTCCTGCCCGCCGGCGTCGAGCTCAGGCCCTACTACAGCCGCGACATTCTGGTGAAGCGCACGGTCGCGACCGTGCTGCGCAATCTGGTGGAGGGCGCCGCGCTCGTGATGGTGCTGCTCTCGATCTTCCTCTATAACGTGCGCGCGGCGCTCATCGTGGCCCTCACGATCCCGCTCTCGCTCCTGTTCGCCTTCGTGTTCATGGATCTGCGCGGCGTGCCGTCGAATCTGCTCTCGCTCGGCGCGATCGACTTCGGGATCATCGTCGACGGCGCCGTCATCATGGCCGAGAACATCCTGCGCCGCTTGAGCGAGCGAAAGCCCGCCGGAGTCCAGGTCGTCCGTGAGGTGCAAACGGCCGCCGTCGAGGTCGCGCGGCCGCTGACCTTCGCCGTCCTGATCATCATGACGGTCTACGTGCCGATCCTCACGTTCCAGCGCATCGAGGGCAAGCTCTTCCGGCCGATGGCCCTGACGATCTCGCTGGCGGTCATCGGCTCGCTGCTGCTCACCTTGACGGTCATCCCGGTGCTCTCGAGCCTCGTCTTCCGGCGTCCGCCGGCCGGGCGCGAGAGCCCGCTGCTGCGCGTACTGCGCCGGCCTTATCAGGCGGCGCTCCGCTGGTGCCTGCGCCGGCCGCTCGTGCCGGTCCTCTGCGCGGGCGGCGGCCTCGTGGTCGCGATATTCGTCTTCACGCTCCTCGGCAAGGAATTCCTGCCCGAGCTGGACGAGGGTGACCTCTGGGTTCGCGCCCAGTTCCCGACCGGCATCTCGGTCGAAGGCGTTCGTCCCTATACGCGCGAGATTCGCGAGCGGCTGCTGAGATTTCCCGAGGTCCGGGTGATCGTCTCGCAGCTCGGCGCGCCGGATGACGGCACCGATCCCGAGGGACCCGACAACGTCGAGTTCTACGTGGGCCTGAAGCCGCGCGAGGAGTGGGCCGACCCGGACAAGGACAAGCTCATCGAGTCGATGCGGGCGGCGCTGGCGGACATGCCGGGGTTCACCACGAACTTCTCTCAGCCGATCAAGGACAATGTCGACGAGGCGCTGGCCGGCGTCAAGGGCGAGCTGGCCATCAAGCTCTACGGCCCCGACATCTTCGTCATGGACGCCGCGGCGCGCGAGATCGTGAAGGTGCTCCGGGACGTCCAGGGCGTGACCGACCTCGACTGGGACCACCTGGCCGGTCTGCCGCAGCTTCAGATCATCGTGGACCGCTCGGCGGCCGCGCGGTACGGCATCAACGTCCAGGACATCCAGGACGTGATCGAGGCGGCCACCAAGGGCCGGGTGGTCACCCAGCTCTACGAGGGCGAGCGCCGGTTCGACGTCGCGGTGCGGCTCGTTCAGGACGGCGATCCGATCGCCGGCCTGCACAACCTCACCATCAGCGCGCCCAGCGGTGAGCGCATCCCGGTCACGCAGCTGGCGGAGTTCGTCAAGACGGACGGCGTAGCCGAGATCCTGCGCGAGGGCAACGTCCGGCGGCTGGCCGTCAAGTGGAGCGTGCGGGAGCGCGACATGGGCGGGCTGGTGGTCGAGGCGATGCAGAAGGTCGCCGCGAGCGTGCGCCTGCCCGAAGGCTACCGGATGGTGTGGAGCGGCCGGTTCGAGGACCAGCAGCGGGCGCTGGCGCGGCTCTACATCATCGTGCCGCTCGTGCTGTTCATCATCTTCGTGCTGCTGTTCGGCGCCTTCCAGTCGGTCGGCGACACCTTGCTGATCATGCTGAACCTGCCGTTCGCCCTGATCGGCGGCACGCTGGCGCTCTACTTCTGGCGGAGCAACTTCAACATCTCGGCCGCCGTCGGCTACATCGCGGTCTTCGGCGTGAGCGTTCTGAACGGCGTGGTCCTGCTCTCGTCGATCCGGCGGGCGCGCGAGGAGGGCCTTTCGTCGGGCGAGGCGATCACCCGCGGCTGTGCGATCCGATTCCGGCCGATCGTCGTGTCGGCGGTCGTGGCAGTGATCGGCTTCCTGCCGGCGGCGCTCTCGCAGGGGATCGGCGCCGAGATCCAGCGCCCGCTGGCGCGGGTCGTCATCGGCGGGCTCATCTCGTCCACGGCGCTCACCCTGCTCGTGCTTCCCGCGCTCTGCGCGCTCTTCAGCGGGCGCGAGACCGATCTCGAGCCGCCGGCGGCGGCTCCGGAGCCGGGCGCGTGAGACCTCGAGCCGCGAGGATCCGCCGGTTCTTGACGTTTCTGCTGCTTGCCAAGCAATACCAGATCACGGTCGATCCCGTGCGGCTACGCGCCTACAACCTCACCCTCAAGCAGGTGTTCGACGCCGTGAGCGCCAACAACGCCAACGCGGGCGGGAGCTACATCCGCGACGGGCAGTACGCGCTCATGGTGCGCGGCATCGGCCTCGTCCAGAGCCTCGGCGACCTCGAGAACATCGTGGTCGCGGCGCAAAAAGGGACTCCGGTTCGCGTCCGCGACATCGGGCAGGTGGGGATCGGCCACGCCATCCGCTTCGGGGTGCTGGGCCGCGACCACGAGGACGACCTCGTGCAGGGCATCGTGCTCATGCGCAAGGGCGAGAACCCGGCGCCGTGATCGACGGCGTCAAGAAGAAGCTCGACGAGATCCGGCCCCTGCTCCCGGCCGGCGTGGAGCTCCAGCCCTATTACAGCCGCGACCACTTGGTGAAGACGACGGTGAATACCCGTCATGAAGAACCTCGTGGAGGGCGCTCTGCTCGTGACCATTCTGCTCTCGCTCTTTCTCTATAACATGCGGGCAGCACTCATCGTCGCCGTCATCATCCCGCTCTCGCTCCTGTTCGCCTTCGTCTTCATGGATCTGCGCGGCATTCCGGCCAACTTGCTGTCCCTCGGCGCCATCGACTTCGGGATCATCGTGGATGGCGCCGTCATCATGACGGAAAACATCATGCGCCATCTCAGTGCGCGCAGGGTGAGGGGACAGCAGGCCATTCGCGAGGTGCAGCACGCGGCCCTGGAGGTGGCGCGGCCGCTCACCTTCGGCGTCTTGATCATCATGACGGTCTACGTGCCGATCCTCACGTTCCAGCGCATCGAAGGCAAGCTCTTTCGGCCGATGGCGGTCACGATCGCGCTGGCGGTGATCGGCGCGCTCGCGCTGACTCTCACGCTGATCCCCGTCCTCGCCACCTTTCTGTTCCGCCGGCCGCCGGGAGAGCGCGAGAGCCCGCTCCTCAGATGGCTCCGGCGGCCGTACGCGTGGTTGCTCGCCGGGTGCGTGCGTCGGCCGCTCCTCCCGGTGGCGGGTGCGGCGGCCTTACTCGTACTCTCCTGCTTCGCCTTCATGGTTCTCGGCAAGGAGTTCTTGCCCGAGCTGGACAAGGGCGACCTGTGGCTTCGCGTGAAGTTCCCGGTTTGGGGACCGCGCTCCTGATCATGCTGAACCTGCCGTTCGCGCTGATCGGCGGCACCCTGGCGCTCTACTTCTGGCGGACGAATTTCAATATCTCGGCGGCCGTAGGCTACATCGCGGTCTTCGGCGTCAGCGTCCTGAACGGGGTTGTCCTCGTCACGTCGATCCGGCAGGCGCGGTCCGAAGGGCTCTTGCTCCGCGAGGCGATCCTCACGGGGTGCGAGATCCGGTTCCGGGCGATCGTCGTCTCGGCCATCGTCGCGGTGATCGGCTTTTTGCCGGCGGCGCTCTCGCACGGAATCGGCTCGGAGATCCAGCGCCCCCTGGCCCGGGTCGTGATCGGCGGGCTCGTCTCGTCGACGGCGCTGACCCTGCTCGTCCTGCCCGCCGTCTGCGCCGGGATGGGGCTGTCGCGAGCCGAGCCCGTGGTGGCGGACGACGGCGCCCCGGCGGCCGGCGACTGAGCGTCGTGTCCGTCGGACTCAGCCGAGCCCGTAAAGCCGCGCGCAGTTGTCCCAGAGAATCTTGCGCTTGGTCGCCTCGCTCACGCCCTCGAGGCCGAGGAACGTCTCCACCGCGCGCGGATAGGCCGAGTCGTCGTGCGGCCAGTCCGTCGAGATGACGATGTTGTCGTCGCCCATCGCCGGGAGGGCGTGGCGCACCACGTCCTCGTCCGGATCGACCGAGACCCAGCAGTTGCGGCGGAAGTACTCGCTCGGGCGCATGGTCAGGTGACACCGCTCGTCGTCGCCGAACTTCTCGACCCGCTCGTCGAGCGTCCAGAGCCACCACGGGACCCAGCTGCAGCTGCCCTCGAGGAACGCCGCCTTGAGATGGGGGAAGCGCTCGAAGACGCCGCCGGTCAGCAGGCTGCCGAGGGCCATCATCTGCTCGAGCGGATGCGCGACCGCGTGCGCCATCACGAAGTTGTCCATGAAGCGCCGGCCGAGGTGCTCCTGGTAGGCCATCTGGATGCCGTGAAAGGCCACGGGCACGCCGAGGCGCTCGGCCTCGGCCCAGAGCGGCTCGTAGGCCGCGTCGTACCAGGCGCGGCCGTTCACCGGATGGTTCGAGAGCACGACCGCGACCGCCCCCAGCTCGCGCACGCTGCGCCGCGCCTCTTCGACGGCGAGCTTCGGGTCGTGCAGCGGCAGGATCGCCGCCGGCTTCAGGCGCGCGCGGTCGGTCGCGCAGAACTCGGAGAGCCAGTTGTTGAACGCGCGACAGATCGCCGCGGAGAGATCGGGGTCGAGCCCGTCCAGGCCGATCAGATGCGCGCCGCGCGTGCGGAAGACGATGGCGAGGTCGATGCCCTCGCGGTCCATCGCCTTGAGCATCGCGTGCGGATCGTCACCCGGAAGATCCTCGGCCGGGTCCTTGTATCGGCCCGTCGCCAGGTGCCGGGCGCGTGCCTTCTCCCGGCGGATGCGTCCCAGCCGCCGGCGCTCCGGGCGGTCGAAGAAGGCGGGGAAGACCTTGCCCTCGAACTGCCAGCCGTTGCTGTGCGAGCCGTCGATCGCCGCGAAGCGGGGCGCACGGTCTCGGAACCGGGGCTCCAGGTATCGATCCCAGAGATCGTGGGGCTCGTCCACGTGGATGTCGCTGTCCATCACCTTGAAGCCGCCCTTGGCCATGGGGCCCTCCTGTCGCGTGGCGCTGACGTGCCACGCTAGTGCCCGGGGGGGATGGTCGTCAAGAGGAGCCCCGGTCGAGGCCCTAGCTCTTCTTCAGCGCTTCGATCCGATCGCCGGTGGCCGGATGCGTGGCGAAGAAGCCGCCACCGCTGGCGCCCTCGGTCTGCATGAGCCACGTGAGCGTGTTGATCATGACGTCCTTGGAGTATCCGGCCCTCTGGAGGATTTCGGCGCCGTGACGGTCCGCCTCGTACTCTTCCTTGCGGCTGTAGGACCGCGCGATCAGCTGGCCGGCGATCGGCGTGATCGCGCCGCTGCCTGGAATGATCTGGTCGAGCAAGACCGCGCCGATCTGGAGCCCGGCGCCGAGCCGCTGGGCCTTGGCGACGTGACCGAGATCGTCGTGGGCGAGTTCGTGGGCCAGGACGCCGCGCATCTGGTCGTCGTTCGCCTTCTCCAGGAGACCCGTCGTCACGTAGAACTCGCCGCCTCCGGCGCTGGCCGCGTTGATGTGAGGATCGTCCATGATCCCGACCTTGACCTGGTTCGCCTGGAGCGGCCTGTTCATCTTGGCCATGAGGGGGAGCATCACGCGCTGGAGCCGTTCGACGACGGCGGGATCGACCTGTCTGTTCGAGGGAGTCGGCTGGCCGGCGCTGCGCTGCGGCTGTGGCTCCGGCTGGCCGCGATCGGCCTGACCCGACGTCTGCACCGCGCAGCCGGCCGCCAGCATCATGATCACGAGAGTCTTGAGCAATTTCATTTCAAAGAGGCACATCGAAGCCGCTCCCGAAATCGACCCGAGCGTCCCGCTCGCGCGCGAGCAGGAGGAGCAGCTGTACACACATCTCGGCCGCGCGAAGTACTGGGAGCGCGAGCCGAGAGCGCCCGAAGGACAAGCCAATGGCAAGCGTTGAGGTCGGAGGAAGTGACCGCCTCCCGTCTTTACTCCGCCAGCCAGGTGAGCGAGGATTGCGCCCACCATGCTTGGCTGGCGCGCTCGAATCGGCGTGCTCGTGCCGCCCGGGAATCCGACGGTCGAGCCGGAGCTCTATCGCATGGCCCCGGCCGGCGTCTCGATCCACTTCGCCCGCCTCGATGCCAGCGCGTCGACCAGCGCGCCGGGGGCCCACGGCGGGATGGAGGATCGGACTCGCGCCTACGTCGACTCCTTGCCGGCCGTCGCCGGGCCGCTGGCCGCCGTGGCCCCGGCGGTCGTCGTCCTCGCGTTCACCGCCGCGAGCTATACGAATGGGTTTGCCCGGGAGCAAGTCCTCGCCGATCGCATCGCGTCGCTGACGGGAACGCGCGCGCTCACGGCGGCTCAGGCGATCCTCGCCGCGCTCGAGCATCTCGGCGTCAAGCGGCTCGCCCTCGGCACGCCCTATCCCGAGTCGATCAGCGCGCTCGGCCGCGCGTACTGGGAAGCGGCCGGGCTGCAGGTCGTCGGCTACGCGAGGCTGGCCGGCGTCGAGAACATCTACGACGAGAGCGAGGAGCGCGCCTACCGCCTGGCCCGTCAGGCCGACGCGCCGAACGCCGACGCCGTGCTGCTGAGCGGCACGGGGCTGCCGACGGTCGGCGTGCTGGAATTGCTCGAGCGCGATCTCGGCAAGCCGGTCATCTCGTCCAACCAGGCTTCGCTGTGGCGGGCGCTGCGCCTGGCCGGTGTCCGCGAGCCGGTCGCCGGGTTCGGCCGGCTCCTGACGGCCAGCTAGCAAATCCGGGAGGCGGCGCGCACATGCAGTGTGCCCGCCGTCAAAGAGCCGCATCGGATCCGGACAGAACCGTTCGGCCGCGGGCCGCGACGGTGGGCGTCCGCCGCATCGCGCCCGCGCTCCGTCACGGTTCTTTGCTTGGTGAAAGGGTGCGCTAGGACCCGCCGGTGAGCCGCGCGGCGAGCGCCGCGAGCTCGCGGGCGTCGACGTCGGAGACCAGCGCGTAGCCGAGCTGGCCGCGGCGCCAGACGATCACGTTGAAGCCGCGGTCGGCCGCGATCGACGCGTCGACGCCGTCGAGGCGCGTGAGGCCCCGCGACGGCCACGGCAGGTCGTCGGCGCGGAACACGAGCAGCGAGATCGGGTGGAGCCGGCGCGCGTAGACGAACACCGCGGCCTTCCGGTCGCGGAAGTAGCCGAGGCTGCCGCCCTTCAGCGGAAAGTCGGCGTCGCCTTCGAAGGTGACCACCGGCGCGAAATCCAGTCGACCGGCGAACCACGGCTTGACCTGGTGCAGGCCGCCCCTCTCGACGTCGAGCGACCGCGGGCTGGCCAGCAGACGCAGATGGTCGTTCACCGCCTCGGCCACCATCGCGGTCTGCTCGCGCGCCGCGCGCGACGCCGCGCGCTCGTAGTAGACGAGCGGCGCCGCAACGAGAACCACCGCGGTCGCGGCCAGCGCCGGCGCCAGCGACGCTCGCCAGCGGCTCCACCACGAGCGCGGGGAGGACGGCTGGGCCCACCGGGCGGCGAGCCGACGCTTGAGCGCGAGCGAGGCGGGGTGCTGGGGCAGGCGCTGCTCGAGCAGCCGCGTGAGCTCCTGCTCGACGGTGTCGGCCCGGATGCAGTCGGAACAGCCGTCGAGGTGAGCGCGCACGGCGTTCTGCGCCTCGGGCCGCAGACGGCCCTCCTGATAGTCGAGCAGGTGCAGCCGGACTTCGTCGCACCTCATCCGTCGCTCACCGCGCGTAGTCCTTGAGCTTGTGGCGCAGGGTCGCGCGGGCGCGCGCGAGCCTCGACTTCACCGTGCCGACGGCGCAGCCGACCACGTCGGCCACCTCCACCTCCGTCAGGCCTTCCAGATCCAGCAGGATCACCGTGCGCGATTCCTCCGAGAGCGTCATCAGCGCGGCCTCGATCTCCTCGGCGACGACCTTGCGCAGGCGATCGAGCTCGACGTCGCCCAGGAGCCAGTCGGAGGGCGCCATGCCCTCCGCCTCCGCCGCGACCGTGTCGAGCCCGCCCACCGTCGGGTCGTTGCGGCGGCGCCGGTACGAGCTCAAGAACGTGTTCCGCAAGATGCGGAACAGCCAGGCCTTCAAGTTCGTGCCCGGCGTGAACTGGTGCTCGGCCCGGAGCGCCCTCGCGTAGGTCTCCTGCACCAGGTCCTCGGCATCCGTCTCGTTGCCGGTGAGATAGCGCGCCAGGTTGTGCAGGACGTCGACGTAGGCCAACGCCTGGTTCGCCAGGGTGCTCACGCCGCCCGTCTCCCGCTCGCCACGCGTCCACGATAGCACCGGGATGAAGGCCTCTCGTAGCCCGCAACGCGCGAGGCGGCGAATCGTTCCCCGGGAACGGTCGGACCGCCCCCGCGTTGGCAGGGGTGAGGACATCGGAGGAGGGTGCGATGAAGAAGGCGACGGCGGTCTCGATCGGGCTCGCGCTGGCCGCGTTGGCGGTTCAGGCGCGAGGAGCCAGCACGGTGGCGGTTGGGATCAAGGAGTTCAAGTTCGCGCCGGCGGCGCTCGAGGTCCCGCGGGGGACGACGGTCACGTGGGTCAATCACGACGAGGAGACCCACACGATCACGTCCACGACCGGCGCGTTCGCCTCGCGCGGTCTCGGCAACGACGAGACGTTCGCGCAGACGTTCACCCGACCGGGCGCGTACGAGTACTTCTGCGCGCTCCACCCGAAGATGCGCGCGACCGTGATCGTGAAGTAGCGCGCTCGACCAATCTCACGGCGCGCCCGGCGCGCGTGGAGGGGCACATGGATCGACTCGATCGTCGCGGCTTCCTGCAGTGCATGGCGTGGACGGGCTCGGCGCTCGTCTGGACCTCGACCGGGGGCGTGCTGTCCTCGCGGATGATCCGCCCGGCGGAGGCGGCGGACCCGGCGCCCGGCGGCTTCAGCTTCGTGCAGATCAGCGACACGCACATCGGCTTCAAGGGCCAGGCCAACGGCGACGCTGCGGCGACGCTCCAGCAGCTGCTCGATCGCGTCAACGCGCTGCGCCCGGCGCCGGCCTTCGTCCTGCACACGGGCGACCAGACGCACGGCCAGAAGCCCGGCGCCTTCGACACGCTCGCGGAGATGCTCAAGTCGGTGAAGACCGAGCGCATATTCTACGTGCCCGGCGAGCACGACGTCTTCCTCGACGGCGGCAAGGAATATCTGGCCCGCTACGGGAAGGGCACGGTGGGCGAGCGCGGCTGGCAGAGCTTCGACTACAAGGGTACGCACTTCGTCGGGCTCGTCAACGTGCTCAAATACAAGGGCGAGGGTATCGGCGCGCTCGGTCAGGATCAGATCGAGTGGCTCGAGAAGGACCTGGCGCCGCTCTCGGCCAGCACGCCGATCGTCGTCTTCGCGCACGTCCCACTGTGGGCGGTCTATCCGCAGTGGGGCTGGGTCACCGAGGACGCGGAGCGGGCGCTGGCCGGTCTGAGGCGCTTCGGCTCCGTCACCGTGCTCAACGGCCACATCCACCAGGTGATGACGAAGGTCGAGGGCACCGTGCGGTTCCACACCGCGATGTCGACGGCGTTTCCCCAGCCCGCACCGGGCGCCGCACCGTCCCCCGGACCGATGAAGATCCCGGAGACGGAGGCGCGGCGCATGATCGGCGTGACGCAGGCGACGCTCGTCCAGGGAACCGAGCCGCTGGCCATCGTCGACTCGACCCTGGGCTGAGCCTCAGCCTCAGACCATCGGCTCGGGCCGCAGGGCCCAGACCCGCAGGACGTCGGTCGGGTTCGCGGGCCGCCGCGCGCGCAGGCGCCGCGCGATCGCGGACATCCACACCGCCGGGCGGTGTCGGCGTGGCAGCGGCATCACCACGAGATCGGCGTTGAAGCACTCCGCTTTGACGCCGATCTCGACAGCGCGATCGCCGAAGACCACCGACGTTTCGACCGGAACGCCGTCGAGGCTGCCGTTCGTTCGACCGGCACCACAATCCGTTTCGCCATTAACTTCTCCATCGTCGAGTTTCGAGACCAGCCGTTCGGCTGGAGTCACATCACGCTCTGCTGTCCAGAGGGCAGTGAGTGTGCCAATCGGTGAGCATCGGGCCCCAACCGGCAATCGGCCTTTTTGCGGCTTTCGTGAGCGGCGGTATCATTTCGCACTCGCCATGCTCGGAGCGCGGACCGTACGCGTGTTGACGGCTGTCATCTTCGGCGCGACGTTCGGGATCTTGCCGATGCTCCGAAGCTTGCCCGCGACGGTGAGCGCGCAAAGCCTGTCGCCGAGCCTGGCCGGGGACGAACTGCTGCACGTCCTCGGCGACAGCGTCATCGGCGCTCCGGAGTTGGCGGCGCCGACCATGAGAGACCCCGTGAGGCTCGCGCGATGGGAAACCGGCGAGTGGCGGTACCGGATCACGTCCGGCGCGCGGCGCGGCCAGACGGAAGTGGAGAGCCTCGCGCTGATCAGCGTCACGGCGCGCGGCGAGACCTGGAAGCGGACGATCGGCCAGGACTCCACGTTGTACCTGCGCGAGGTGGTCGGGGGCGGTCTCGTTCTCCCGAGCCAGATCACGCACACGCACAAGGCGCTCGTCTACTTCGAGCCGCCGCTCAGCTATCTGATCGCGGGGCTGGGACCGGGCGAGTCGCGGGTCTTCGACGGTCGGATGGACGTTTACAGCGTGAACAATCCGGCGGTCAAGTGGTACACGGGGCGCATACGCGCGACGACCGTGTACGCCGGGGTCTATCGCGTCACGACGCCGGCCGGTGCCTTCCGCGCGGCGCTGATCAAGACGGAGTATCAGATCGACATCCTCGCGGTGGTCGCAGTCCGCGACACCTTGTATACGTTCTACGCCGAGGGCGTAGGCAAGGTCGCGGAGGCCGAGCACCGGAGGATCGCGGCGATGGGGCTCTTCAACACGGACACGCAGATCGGCAAGGTCCTCGTGTCGTACGCTGCGGTCGGTCCTCCGATCAGAGTCGAGGCGCCGTAGGCCGAAGCTCGAGCCGCGGCGCCAGGACCCTTGACGGCGGGTCCGCGCCCAGAGCACGATATCGCGGGGAGAGAGCCATGACCAAGTCCTTGGGCCTGCTGACGGAAGCCATCCTGGAGCGCGATCAGCTGCGCACGACCGACCTCTTTTTCCGGATGGTGAAGCGGGACGGGCAGTCGCTGAGCGACGCGCTGGACGCCGTGACGACGGCCGAGGCGCCGTTCGTACAGGTGCCGAGCCACATCAACGTTCGCGACGGGCAGATCACGCTGATCAACAACGACCACACGGTTCTCGGCCTGCGGACCGCGGCGAGCCTCGCGCCGTATCTGCCCGAGCCGTACCGCATACTGCCGTTCCTGCAGGGGGTCTGGTACATCCCGGCGGGCCTCGATATCTGGAACCAGCTCCTCGGCCGCTACCCCGGCCGGTACGCGACGATGAAGGGCATGAACGTCCCGCCGCCGAGCAACGGACCGGTCGTGTGGCACCAGGAGCAGCAGCCGATCGTGCAGGAAGGTCCGCTCGAGGAGCGGCTGCACGCCCACATAGTGGCGACGATGAGCGGCGACGTGCAGCACTCGTACGGTCTCTTCCTGGGCCTGGCCCAGGACGAGAGCGCGCGAGCTCAGCTCCGCGATCAGATGCTCTTCCTGGGCCTGATCGACCTTCAAGATACCGTGGCCGGGCGCAAGGCGCGGAACACCGGGCACAAGGCCCTGCGGGCCCGTGCGGCGACGGACCTGGCCGACCTCATCGGCTGGGACCGATCGCGCGGCGTCTTCTACATCTGCGTGCCGGACATGGCGGTCGGCCCGCTGTACTACTCGCTCTACGATGCGGCGTGCGTGACGGTGAGCGCCGAGTTCCCGGACTCGGGCAAGGGCCTCACGCAGACGAACACCACGTCGCTCACACCGGCCGAGGTCGAGGAGATGGTGCAGCTCCTCATGGACGCCGACGCGCCGACGATCTGGAATCTGGTCACGACGCACCTGCGCAACGGCAAGTCGCTCAGGAGCCTCGGCGACACCATCCAGGTCGGCGCGGCCGAGCTGATCTTGCGGACGACGGTGCCGCGGCAGTTCACCGACGGTCAGCATCCGTTCGACTATTGCAACGTGGCGAACTACTGGATGCGGACGAGCAACAATCCCTATCAGGCGCGCGTGCTGTACATGATGGCCAACTTCGTGAACGACGTCGCGCGCTCGAACAAGCTCCACACTTCGGTGCTCGAGCGGGAGCGGGTCGGGCTCGACCGGACGGGTCGCTCGCCGCAGGAGCTCTTGCAGGAGCTCGACGAGGCGATCCTGGCGTTCGACGTCGCACGCACCACCGCGCTGGCCGACGCCTATCTCAAGTCCGGCGCGGACCGGGCCGCCTATCTCGGCGCGGTGGCCGTCACGGCCTGCAAGTTCCAGGACGACCCGCACAACCAGAAGATCACGCATTCGACGTTCGAGGAGTACGGCGAGAACTCGACGCATCTGCGAGATCGGCTGCTGCTCGCGTCGGCGCGGCTGCTGGCGGGTTGGCCGAAGATGCCGGGCGAGCGCGACTGCTACGGACGCTTCCTGAAGGAGTGGATTGACAACTAGGGGTCGACCTGGACCCAGCCGGTCACGCGCATCGTCTCGTCGCGGTCTGCCGACCGGCGCTCTTCCTTGCGGCGCTCGACCTCCTGCGTCCGCTCCTGCCGACGACGATCACTCCGGCGGCGGTCGAAGATCACGCGCACGCCGCGGTCGCCGTCAAACGCGAATGCCAGAGAGTTGTAGCGCGCGGGAAGGTCGCGCGACACGATGAACAGGGCCGGACGGCTCGGGGCCACGCCCGAGCGGTACGCGCGGCGCGAGGGGATGAGGACCGTCATCGGCCTAAGAAATGCCATCACGCCGGCTCGGCGACGCGTCGCAGGAGGTCCATCTCGTCGAGCATCCGCCCGAGCCCGAGGACGACGCACGACATCGGGTCCGGGGCGATCTTCACTGGCAGCTGCATCTCCTGGACGAGCAGGCGATCGAAGCCTCGCAGGAGGCTGCCGCCGCCGGTGACGACGATGCCCGAGTCGACCAGGTCCGCGGCCAGCTCGGGCGGAGTCCGCTCGAGGCAGGTGCGGACCGTCTCGACGATGGTCGTGACCGGTTCGCGGAGCGCCTCCCGGATCTCGTCCTCGTTGAGGGTGATCGTCTTCGGGATGCCGTCTGCCAGGTCCCGCCCCTTCACCTCCACCGAGCGCGCGGGCCCCTCGCCCGGGCAGGCGGAGCCGAGCGTCAGCTTGAGATGCTCGGCCTGGCGCTCCCCGATCAGGAGGTTGTAGTGCTTCTTGATGTGCTGCAAGATCGCCTCGTTCATCTCGTCGCCCGCGACCCTGACCGACGTGCAGAAGATGACCCCCCCGAGCGAGATGACCGCGACCTCGGTGGTACCGCCGCCGATGTCCACGATCAGGTTCCCGCCGGGCTCCAGCACCGGTAACCCCGCTCCGATCGCCGCCGCCACCGGCTCCTCGACCAGGTAGACCTCGCGGGCGCCCGCCTGGAGCGCGGAATCCCGGACGGCACGCCGCTCGACCTGGGTGATTCCCGCCGGGACCCCGATTACGACCTGAGGCTTGAGGACGGTTCGGAGCCAGCGCTGGGTCCGGGTGATGAAGTAGCTCAGCATCCGCTCGGTCATCTCGAAGTCAGCGATGACCCCGTTCTTGAGCGGCTGGATGACCCGGATCTCCGGGGGTGTGCGCCCGATCATCGCCTTGGCTTCGTTGCCTACCGCGAGGACCGAGTGGTCGCCCACGTGGATCGAGACGATCGAGGGCTCGTTGAGGGCGATGCCCTCGCCCCGGACGAACACCAGCGTGTTCGACGTGCCCAGGTCGATCGCGAGGTCCCTCGAGAACTTGTGTAAGAACATCAGGCCCCTCTCGGTAATAGTCGCGAGAACTCGGCAGATTCAGCCACCAGGGTAGTGGCGGCGCCTCGGCAACCGGAAGAAATTTCTGCTGGCGAGCCCACTAGCTAGCAGTCGCGCGGACGGCGTCGATGAACTGGGGTCCGGTGAACGGCTTGTAGAGGAGGGCCGCCCCGGCGGCGCGGAGTGCCTTGTCGGCCGCTTCGCCGACGGGACCGGCGGTGATGAAGATGAACCGGTGGCCGACCGCGGTGCCGCGGGCCGCGACCTGCCCAAGGAGCTCGAGCCAGTCGACCCCGTCCAGGTTGAAGTCGGCGACGACCAGATCGATCCCGTCGCGGAGGTGCTGGCGGGCCTCGTCGGCGCGGGCGACGGTGAGGGCCGTGCAGCCCGTCGGTTCGAGGTGCTCGAGCAGGATCTTCTGCACGGCCTGGTCGTGCTCGACGATGAGGATCCGCTTGCCGTTGAGGTTGACCGACGGCCCGGCCTCGTGGGGGGCGGACCCGGCGGCGCCGCCGACGGGCAGATCGATCGTGAACGTCGCGCCGTGGCCCGGCCGGCTGTCGGCGGTGATGTGGCCGCCGTGCTCGCGGATGATCCCGTAGGAGATGCTGAGCCCGAGCCCGGTGCCCGCCGAGCCCTTGGTCGTGACGAAGGGGTCGAAGATCTTGGGCAGGACGTCGGCGGGAATCCCGGGACCGGTGTCCTCGAGAGAGATCCGGACGCGGTCCGTGCCGAGCGCCCGGGTGGTGACTTTCAGGCCGCGTTGCCCTTCCGGCATCTCGGCCATCGCCTGCTTGGCGTTCGTCACGAGGTTGACGAGCACTTGCTGGAGCTGGTTGCCGTCCGCCCACACCGGGGGCAGACCGGGTTCCATGTCCCGCTCGACCTTCACGCTTTCGATCCGCAGGTCGGCCGCGGTGAGCGCCAGGACCTTGTCGATGAGCTCGTCCAGCATCACGTGGCGACGCTCGAGCGGCATCTGGCGGCCGAAGGTCAGGAGGCCGCGAACGATCGAGCGGGCCGCGTCGGTCGACTCGCGGATCATCTGGGCGTATTCCTTGAGCCCCTCGGGCGCCTGCTGCTCGAGGATGTCGCTCGCGCCGACCAGCACCGTCAGCGGATTGTTGAGCTCGTGGGCGACGCCGGCGACGAGCTCGCCGAGCGCGGATAGCTTCGCGGCCTGGATCATCTGCTGCTGGGCGAGCGTGAGGCGGAGCTTCTGGTCCTCGACGACTTCCTGCAGCCGCTGCGTGGCCTGCTGCGCCTCCTCGAAGAGGCGCGCGTTGTCGACGGCGTAGGCCGTGTAGGTGGCGAGCGCGTTGAGGAACTGCAGATCGGTCTGGCTGAAGACGCCGGTCGTGCCGGGCGCCACTTCCTTCTTCGACAGGTTGACGACGCCGACGATCCGCTCGGCTACGCGCAAGGGCATACAGATGAACGAGCCGCCGCCGTAGCGCGGGTCGCTCGCCTGACCGAAGCGCGGATCCTTCTCGATGTCCTCGACCACCACCGCCTCGCCCATCTCGACGACTTTGCCCGCGATGCCCTCGCCGACCTTAACCTCGACGGGCCCGCGGCCGGTCTCCTGGAGCCCGCGCCCGACGGCGATGCGGAGGGTGCGGCGCTCGCGGTCGAGGAGCATGATCGACCCGATGCCCGCGCTGACCGCGCGCATGGTGCGCTCGAGCACGTGGGAGAGCAGGTCCTCGATGCGCGGGATGCGCGCGGCCATCTCGACCATGTCGTTAAGCGCGCCGAGCTTGAACACGAGATCCTCGAGGCGCTCGGTCGAGGCGCGCAGCTCGACGAGCATGCGTCCGAAGGCCTGCGCGATCTCGGTGATCTCGTTAACCTGACCGAGCCCGGGCACCGCCGCCGACGCGGATTTCTTGCCGGCGGGCGCCGGCGCGGATGCCACGCGCTTCTCGGCGGGGACCATCGCCTGTCCGAGCGCGTGTCCGAGGTCGGCGACCCGCTGCGTGAGCCGGCGGAAGAGGACGTAGCCGAGCAGCGCGATGACGAGGGCGCAGAAAATTCCGATCTGGGCTTCTGTCGATTCAAGCCGCTCGAACCGCCACATGAAGTACACAAAGACCAGCAGCGGCAGGATGGCGGTCAGCGCGAAGATGGTGCTCGCGGCTTCGCGGAGCTTCACTGAACGGTCACCGACTTTCGATCCTCCAAGGCAAGCCCGACGACAGACCTTGTCGCTCTCTTCTAGTGTGCCGGGGGCCGCCGCAGACACAAAGGAGAAAAGGCTCGGGAACGCGGCTCCGAAGCCAGCGGCCGTCCTGATGCCGGCTGAGCTAGATCGAGGACTTACAGCCCGTTAGTCGGCCCAGACGCAGGCGCGTCGCCCCCTTTGCCCGAGCACTTTTTGCGATCGTCACAGGGCGCACGATATCTGGAGCCAGACTCCTGAACCGATCCGGGAATTCCCTTGTCTTGGCTCCGGGACTTTCCCAATTGGCAGTCTAGGACGCCAGCGTCAAGGTGGGAGTCGCCGATCGCATCCTTCGCGTCGGCCAAATGGGGAGTGCCATGTCGTACCGGATCAGCTCATCGTGCTCACGAGCTTACGGTTCGTCTCTCGTTCTGCTCGTCTCGTTCCTCCTCACCACCGTGACCCTCTCGCCGGGAACCGGCACCGCCGGCCCGGGGGCGGGCGCCGGCGCTGGCGCCGGAGGAGTGGGCGCTTCGGCCGGTGGGGTGGGCGCTTCGGCCGGTGTGGGCGGTAGCGGCGGCGGAGTCGGCGCTTCGGCCGGCGGCGTTGGCGTCAGTGGTGCCGCGGGCGTTGGCGGCACCGGGGCGAGCGGCGGCGTGGGCGCTGCGGCCGGCGGGGTGGGCGTCAGCGGTGCGGCGGGCGTTGGCGGCACCGGGGCGAGCGGCGGTGTAGGCGCCGCGGCCGGCGGGGTGGGTGTCAGTGGTGCCGCGGGGGCTGGCGGCACCGGGGCGAGCGGCGGCGTAGGCGCCGCGGCCGGCGGGGTGGGTGTCAGTGGTGCCGCGGGGGTCGGCGGCACCGGGGCGAGCGCCGGCGTGGGCGCTTCAGCCGGCGGTGTGGGCGTCAGTGGTGCTGCTGGGGTTGGGGGTACCGGCGCCAGTGCCGGCGTGGGCGCTTCAGCCGGCGGCGTGGGCGTCAGTGGTGCTGCTGGGGTTGGGGGTACCGGCGCCAGTGCCGGCGTGGGCGCTTCAGCCGGCGGCGTGGGCGTCAGCGGTACTGCGGGCGTCAGCGGCACCGGGGCGAGCGCGGGGATCGGCGTCGGTTCTGGCGGCGTCGGCGTCGGCGGTAGCGTTGACGTCGACAGCTCCGGAGTCAACGGCGTCAGCGCCGGTGTTGGCACGTCCGCGGTAGGTATCGGTGCTGTGGGCCACACCGGAATCGGCACCGGCGGGGTTGCTGACCCGTCGCAGACTGGTTTCTTCGGGAGCGACCCTGGTCCCGAAGAGATCCCTTCATTCGCGGAGCGCGCGGCCCGGCACGCGGCGAGGGCCGCCGCGGAGGCCGCGCGTCTGGCCGCCATCGCCGCGGACGCGGCGCAGCGAATAGGCGAGCGGCAGGCCGGAAGTCGATCCGAGGTGCAGTTCGACCTTGCCAGCGATGTTGCGGATGCCGCGATGGACTCGGCCCGGACCGCCGCCGACGCGGCGCGTGAGGCGGAACGAGCGGCGGCAGAGGCCGCGCGCATCGCGAACGCCTCGCTTCCCGATCGCGATGTCCTCGCGCGTCGCGAGGCGCTGCGCGCGCGCGACGCGGCTGAGCGCGCTTGGGAGGCCGCCGAGGAGGCGGGCGATCGGCCCGGTGGGCGCGTGTCGGCATCGACCTCGCGCTCGACTGTGTCGTCAGGTCTCTTCCAGAGCGCCTGGCGTGGGATGCGAGCGGAGACGAGCTTCGCTCGCGGCCGATCCCTCTTCGAGGCGGGGAAGTACGAAGAAGCCCGGGAGTCGCTGCGCGAGGCGACCGCCATGTATCCCGACCATGACCAGGCGCGCTCGCTCCTCGCGTGGTCCGAGTACTTCCTCAGCGACTTCAGGGGCGCCATCGTCTCGTTCAAGATCGCACTGCGTCGTCAGCCCACGTGGGCGGGCCTGTACAACGGCCTCGGGTGGAGTCGGTTTCGTCTCAAGCGAAACCATCTGGCGATCGCGGCGTTCCGTCCGGCTCTGGACCGAAATCCGGACTATGTCGATGCCCTGAACGGGCTGGGGTCGGCGCTGTTCGAGCTGCGCCAGTACGGTGCTGCCCTGCCGCCCCTCGAACAGGCGCTACGAGGATCGCAGCCGCTCATCGCCAAGGAACCGGCGGAAGCGCAGATCCTGAGAGCGAAGGTGGGCTCGAGCCTCTACCACGTCGGACGCTACCGCGAAGCTCTCGCGATGTTCATCAGGGCCAGCCTGGCTGCTCCGGATTCACCCGAGCTTCAAGAGGCGATCGGTTGGTGCTACATCCAGCTTGGCCAAAAGCAGCTGGCGCGCGAGGCGTTTCAGCGCGCGTTGCTGCTTGCGCCTGGCAACGAGGCCGTGGTCGAAAGGCTCCGGCGCGCAAGTCGCTGATGGGTAGCCGGGACGCCGAGCATCCCCATCGATGCCGTGAGGGCCATCGGTGGCAGCATGCGGGGCCGACGGCCCTCGTCTGTGAGATCCCTGTCCACGATTCGGAGACCGGGGACCTCACACTCGTCAGCGAAGGGGATTGTCCGGTGTGCTCCGGACGCGAGGACCTGCTCGTCCGGGAGCCCCATTCGCACTACTGCAATACATGCGCGGGCGAGTGGGATCACGAAGGTCGGTGTCTCGACGGTTGGGCCGCCAGCTGTCCCTGGTGCTTCCCGGCACCAGACGCGGCCCCGGCACCCGGGGCCCGACGAGGAGCGCACTTCCATTTCTGCCCTGAATGCGCCAAGAACTGGCAGCACGAGGCCTCATGTGCCGCCCCTCTCCGGGCCGCGTTGCCCGACTGCTCCGGCTGCCGTGGGCTGAGCGCAGATCCAGCGGCTCGAGAACGCGTCGCAAAACCGAGGGCCACATTTTCGCCGTTTCGGCCGCGCGTCTCCCCCACCGAGATCGTCAGTAACGTCCATGGCCTCGTCATGTCGGCCGTGGTACTGACCTCGGTCGCCGTAGCCCTGACGATTCCGATCCTGTTCTGGAGCCTGGCGCCGCCATCGTCCCTGGCCAGGCAACGCTCCGGGCCGCCGTCCACGCCATCGGAAGGGGCTCCGATAGTAGCCGCGCTACCGCCCGAGTCAGGCGCGGGGTCCATCCGGCCGAACGTGCCTCCCACAGCGCAGCGCCTCGCGCCAACGGCCCTCCCCAACACGACCGGGGCGCAGCTTCATCATAGAAACGGCGAGCGCCGCGGAGAGTCGGCAACGAACTCGACACACAAGGCGCCGCAGAAGGAGCCCGACGTGCAGCCGGATCGCACGGCGCCTGCGAACGGAGCCAGTACGGCCGGCGTCAATACAGCGAGTGTCAACACAGCCGGTACCAACACAGCCGATGCCAACACAGCCGGTACCAACACAGCCGGTACCAACACAGCCGATGCCAACACAGCCGGTACCAACACAGCCGGTACCAACACAGCCGGTACCAACACAGCCGGCGTCAATACAGCTGGCGTCGAGGAAGCGACACGCACGTCCGGTGCGCGCGCGCAGTCATCCAACCCGGAGGCTCTGCCGCGCGGGGGCGCTACCCTGGACGCCCTGCTCCAGGGCCCTCCACCACGACTCGTCAGGGCGCCGGAGCCACGGCACGATCTGTCGACATGGTCAGCGGAGTCTCCGCGGTGGGATCGCGCATCGCTCTCGGTCCTGACGCACGCCATCGTCGATATTCGGCCCGTGAAACGCAACGGCGCGCCCGCGGAGCCGCCGCCGGCTGCGTCCGCGCGAGCGGGGTCGGAGCTCCGGCAGCAACCGATCCGAGGTTTCGTCATCGACGAGCTCGGGCATGTCCTCACGAGCAACCGCCGCCTGGGTGAAGCGACCTCCGTCGAAGTGACTCTATTCAACGGGCGGCGCCTCGGCGCAACCCTCGTGGCCCGGAACTGGCTGAACGACATCGCCGTCCTGAGGCTCGAGCGTCGCGGACAGGCCCTCATCGCGCTCGGCGATTCCGCGGCGCTCGTGGTCGGAGATCGTGTCCTGGCCTTCAGTGACGAGAGCGGCCCCGACCGCACGCTGACGCCGGCCACGGTACTCACCACCGGCGCGGGCACCGGCGGAAATCTCGCCGTCGATCTGGCCCCGACGCCGGACGGTGTGGGCGGGCCGCTGCTCAATCATTCCGGGCAAGCGGTCGGGATCGTCATTGACGGCGCGCCATCGACGGGCAGCCCGCGCAAGCTGACGTTCGCCGTCCCGGTCGATCGGGTGAAGTCCCTGCTGCGAAATCTGAGCTCGCGCCCGACGGCCGAGCTGATGAGCGCCCCCGAAGCGCGCTGATCGATCGCCCGCTGTCTGCTGCTGACTAGGCCCCTTCCACCAGTTCGTCCGTGTGAATCACGGCCCAGCCGAGCCTGCTCAAATCACGCCGGACGTGGAGACGACGGCGTCGCTCCCGCTTTCGGCGCTCGGCTCCTGATAACGCACCCTCGACCGTGCGGCGGTCTCCTTCACGACGGTCGAGGATGACCCTGACTTCCCGCCAGCCTTCGAAGTGCTGACGCAATTCCTCGTACCGGTCCAGGCTGGGACGAGCCACGACAAAGACGAGCACGTCTCAGGAGTCCGTCGCGAGTTGCGGAGGCACTGGCAGTGGGTTACACATGAAAAAGCCCACACCGACCTGACCGCGCGCCATCAGCGACGTAGAGGCGGCGTCAAGCCGCACTCGGCGATCTTCGTCAGCAGCGTCTTGTAGCTGACCTTGAAGATCCGCGCGGCCTCGGCACGGTTCCAGTGCACCCGCTCGAGCACCTCGAGGAGTGCGTTATACTCGGCTTCTCGCGCCGCGCGGCGCCCGATCTCCTTGAGGTCGCGCCCGGCAACGGTGAACTGCGGCGTCGAGCAGTGCCCGTTGTGCCCGTTGCGCCCGTTGCGGCCGCGGGCGACCAGGGCCTCGATGACCTGCTCGTCATCTCCGAGCACCACCAGTCGGCGCATCACGTTTTCGAGCTCCCGGACGTTGCCCGACCACGTGTACTCCATGAGCCGACCCAGCGTCTCGGGCATGAGCTGCTTATGCCGACGGTACTGCGCGTTGAACCGGGCCAGGAACCGCGAGGCCAACTCCGGAATCTCTTCGCGGCGCTCCCGCAGCGGGGGCACCCGGACCTCTACCACGTTGATCCGGTAGTAGAGGTCCTGACGGAACTCGCCGTTCGCCATCGCCTCCTCGAGGTTCCGATTGGTGGCGGCGATCACCCGCAAGTCGACTTCGAGCAGCTCGCGGCCCCCGACACGTGAGAATCGAAAGTCCTGGAGCACGTGGAGGAGCTTGGCCTGCAGGGGGAGCGCGAGCTCGGCGATCTCGTCCAGGTAGATGGTGCCCTTGTTCGCGTACTCGAATTGTCCGGGCTTGCGCCGGTGCGCGCCAGTGAAGGAGCCCTTTTCGTGGCCGAAGAGCTCGGACTCGAGGAGACTCGCGGGAATCGCCGCGCAGTTGACCTTGACGAACGGACCATGACGGCGCGAGGAGGCGGCATGAATGGCTCTGGCCACCAGATCCTTACCGACGCCACTTTCACCGCGGATCAAGACCGTCGCATCGGTATCCGCAACACTCTCGATGACCGTCCGGACGGCGCGCATCTGAGGGCTTCCGTCGAGGAATGGATCGTACCTTGTGGTATCTAGTTCGTGCGCAACGCTCACGGGTGTTCCTCCATACGAAGCTGTCAGAAGACTCCGCGACCGGGCAGGCGGAAGGCAGACACGCTGAACTGCGATGGAGACGTGAGCGAATTCACCGCGCGACCTCCAACCACTCGCGGACGACGTTTGGATTCATGCGTCACTCTCCGATTGAGCATGCTAGCCAACCGCAGCGATGGGGAACAATAGGGCGAATCCCCGAATCACCCCGCCGGAGATCCTTGACATCCTGGCCCGTGGCATCGCTTCCAAGAGTTTGGCCCATGTATAAAAGCACTTAGAACACCAGGTTTACCCCCAGCTCGACCGTGGTGGTATGGGTCAAGTTGCCGCTGACACCGGTGATGGTGAGGGTATAGGTCCCAGGATTCGTGAGCAGGCTCGTCGTCACCGTAAGGGTCGAGGATGCGGTCGCCGGGTTCGGCGTGAAGCTGCCGGTGGCGCCGCTGGGCAACCCGCTGACGCTGAGCGTGACCTGGCTGGTGAAGCCGCCCGTCGGGATGATCGTGACCTGATAGGTCGCCGAGCGGTTTATCAGCCCGACCTCCTGTTTCGGGGGCGAAGCGGTCAGCGTGAAGTCGGGAGGCTGGGTCACGACGAGCGTGACCGTGGTGGTATGGGTCAGGGTGCCGCTGACCCCGGTGATGGTGAGCGTGTACGCCCCGGTCGGCGTGCTCGGGCTCGTCTGCACCGAGAGGGTCGAGGCCGCGGTCGCCGGGTTCGGCGCGAAGCTGCCGGTGGCGCCGCTGGGCAGCCCGCTGACGCTGAGCGTGACCTGGCCGGGGAAGCCGCCCGTCGGGCTGATCGTGACGCTGTAGCTCGTCGAGGCCCCTTGCGTCGCCGTCCCGCTCGAGGGCGATGCGCTTAGAGTGAAGTCGCTGATGAACCGATCGAGGATGTTCGCCGTCGTCCGCTGGATGCGCGGGTCGACTGTCGAGCCCAAGAAGTTGTCCAACGCCAGGCTCCAGTTCATCGTCCCGGCTCCAAACACCCAGGCCCCGCTCGGCGCTTGGTAGACGGATGAGTTGGAGTACTCCGAGCTATCGATAGGCGAGTTCGACAGCAGCGTGTACGTGCCCGGCACCGCGTTCGGCTGCGGATACTGGCTGAACAAGCGATCGGCTTCGTACCCGACCATCTTCGGCAGGCTGTCGCCGTCCTGGAACCCGGTCCCGGCGTACACCCAGTTGCCGCTGTTCGTGACGACGTACGGGACGTAGGCTCCATTGTTGAACGGCACCCCCGTCGTGTACTGGACGCCGATCAACGTCTGCTCGGGACGATTGACCGGCGGGTTGCGCCACAGAATCGTCTTCA
>QHTE01000022.1 GCA_003220685.1 Candidatus Rokuibacteriota bacterium | reverse complement strand
CCACGCCCGACTTCTGGCTGGCGCTCATGCTCATGATCCTCTTCGGTGTCCAGCTCGGCTGGCTCCCGATCTCGGGCCTGCGCTCGCCGACGTGGGAGTACCTCGCCTTCTGGGCCCAGCAGTGGGACTTCGCGGCGCACCTGGCCCTGCCGATCCTGGTCGCCACGTTCGGTGGGCTGGCCGGCTTCTCGCGCTACATGCGCCAGGCGATGCTCGAGGTGGTGCGGCAGGACTACATCCAGTCGGCGCGGGCCAAGGGACTCGCCGAGAGCGTGGTGATCGGCAAGCACGCGCTCCGCAACGCGCTGCTGCCGATCGTCACGGTCCTCGGGCTCTCATTGCCCGGCCTCATCGGCGGCAGCGTGATCGTGGAGTCGATCTTCGCGATTCCCGGCATGGGGCAGCTCATGGTCCAGGCGGTCTTCGAGCGCGACTACCCCGTGATCATGGGCAACCTCGTCATCGTGGCGACGCTCACCCTGGTCGCCAACCTGATCGCCGACCTCACCTACAGCCTGGTCGATCCACGGATTCGCGTGGCCGCGCGCCGGGGCCGCCGGTGAGCGCGTGAGGGGCTTCTGGCGCGCGTTTCGCCGAAACCGGCTCGCTCTGATCGGTGGGGTCGTCGTCGTGATTCTGGTGGTGCTGGCGGCGCTGGCGCCGAAGATCGCCCCGTGGGATCCGAACCGTCCCGACGTCAGGAAGATCCTCGACGGGCCCTCGCGAGCGCATCCGCTCGGGACCGACCAGCTCGGCCGTGACGTCTTCTCGCGCATGCTCTATGGCGCGCGCGTCTCGCTGGCGGTCGGCTTCGTGTCGGTCGGCATCGCGACGCTCATCGGCATCGCGCTGGGGGCGGCGGCCGGCTACCACGGCGGGACGATCGACGCGATGGTGATGCGCCTGGTCGATCTGATGCTGGTCTTCCCGCGCCTGTTCCTACTGCTCGCCGTGCTCGCGTTCCTCAGACCGTCGATCTGGACGATCATGGCGGTGATCGGTCTCACCGGCTGGATGAGCGTCGCGCGTCTCGTGCGCGCCGAGTTCCTCTCCCTGAAGGAGCGCGAGTTCGTCCTCTGGTCCCACTCGATCGGGGCGAGCTCGTTCCGCACGATCTGGCGCCACATCCTGCCCAACGCCATCGGGCCGGTGCTGGTGGCGATGACGCTCGGCATCCCGGCCGCGATCCTCACCGAGTCGGGCCTCTCCTTCCTGGGGCTCGGCGTCCAGCCGCCGCACGCGACCTGGGGCAACATCCTGAACGAGGGCAAGGACGCGATCGAGATCGGCTGGTGGCTCTCGGCGTATCCGGGCGTCGCGATCCTCGTCACGGTGCTGTCCTACAACCTCCTCGGCGAGGGGATTCGCGACGCGCTCGACCCGCGGCTTCGCCAGAGCGTCGGTCGAATTGTCAGTCGCACACGATAGCGATATACTTCGGCCCTCGCACCTCGCCGAAGTGGCGGAACTGGCAGACGCGCACGTTTGAGGGGCGTGTGGGGCAACCCGTGGGGGTTCGAGTCCCCCCTTCGGCACCAAGAATTCCTCGTAGAAATTTGGCCTTCGCCACCCGTGCGCGACGCTGCTCCTGCAGGCTTGTGTGCCGGCGAACGTCGTCCAGCAGCGCCTGGGACACAAGAAAATGAAATCACCCTGAGCGTCTGAGAATCCTCGGCTCGCGGCGCACCCACTGAAAATCTTTTCACAGATTGACATCGCACCTTGGCGTGCAACACCCGGCGTCATAACGAGGGCACGCTCGCGGTCGAGAGCAGCACCTTTTCCCACTATAGCTCAGACAGTATTCACAACCACCGGCACGCTGATCGTCAAAAACAGTACCTTCGTCGGCAGCGGCTCCCATGAGCTGAGCTTCCAATAGGGGCTAACGGATAATTAACCAACTCCGCGGCATGACAAAGCTCGCGGGACCCGTAACACCAAAGAGATGTTCGGGCGAGGCAGATATGACGACCCGAAGCAGCATCCTTTGATTTTCTCGAGGGGGCAGATGGGACGGGTCGCGCGGGTCGCGGCGCTGGTGGCGTTCGTGGTCTCGAGCGGCTGCGCCGCGGAAAGACATGGCGTGCTCGACTTGTCGTGGACGGCGCCCGCGACGAATACGGACGGAAGCCCGTTGACCGACATCGTGGCCTACCGCGTCTACTACGGCACGACGCCCGGCCCGTGTCCCGGTGGGACGTTTCTCACGATCCCTTCGTCGCAGGGAACCCCGGGCCAGACCGTGCGCACGAAGCTGACCGAATTGAAGGTCGGCGAGATTTACTACATCGCAGTCACCGCCCTGAGCAAGAACGGCCGGGAGAGCGACTGCTCCGCTCCCACGAGCGCGCGAGCGCGTCGAGCGCAGTGAGCCGAGGCGCCCGCGGCTCGCCGCGCTGAGCCCGCCCGGGGCCCCCGCCGTCGGACCAAGGTCCATGTGGCATAATGGCTCGTTGGAACGAACTGAACGTTTGCTTATGGCGCAATCACTTCCGGTGATCCAGCCCGACACTCATCCTCTATTGGGTCGAAAGCCGGCGTGGCTCAAGGTGCGGGCACCCGGCGGGCCGAATTACACGCGGCTCAAGGGCCGTCTGCGCGAGTGGAACCTCCATACGGTTTGCGAGGAGGCCCACTGCCCGAACATCGGCGAGTGCTGGGAAGACGCGACCGCGACCTTCATGATTCTGGGTGACGTGTGCACGCGCAACTGCGGCTACTGCGCGGTGGCGCACGGCAAGCCTGTCTGGGAGGACCGCGAGGAGCCCGAGCGGATCGGCCGGGCCGTCGGCGATCTGGCGCTCGAGCACGTCGTGATCACGTCGGTGAACCGCGACGACCTCGCCGACGGCGGCGCGGCCCACTGGGCGGCGACGATCCGTGCCGTCCGGCGTCGCGCTCTGCGCTGCCGGATCGAGGTGCTCATTCCGGACTTCCAGGGGAGCTCGGCGTCGCTGGAGACCGTGATCGCGGCCGGTCCGGACATCCTCAACCACAACACCGAGACGGTGCCGCGGCTCTACAAGGTGGCGCGGCACGGCGGGCGCTACGAGCGTACGCTCGGGCTCTTCCGTTACGCGCGGGCGGTCGCCCCGGCGCTGCCGCGGAAGTCCGGGATCATCCTCGGGCTCGGCGAGACGCGCGACGAGCTCGTGGCCACGATGCGCGACCTGCGCGCGGTCGACGTCGCCATCCTGACTCTGGGTCAGTATCTGCGGCCCTCGGCGAGTCACTTGCCCGTCGAGAAGTACTATCACCCGGACGAGTTCGCCGAGCTGGCCGCGGTTGGTCGCGAGCTCGGCTTCGGTCACGTCGCGTCCGGACCGCTCGTCCGCAGCTCGTATCACGCCAAGCGTCAAGCCGACGAGGCCGGGGGCCCGAGGCCGTGACCTACGCGCCGATGCTCATGATCTTCGCCATCGCGGCGCTGGTCGCCGGGGCGCTGGTACTCCTCCCGAGCCTGATCGCGCCGCGGCGGCCCACGCCGGTGAAGGCCCAGGCGTTCGAGTGCGGCAAGGATCCGATCGGAATCGCCGAGGGGCGCTTCGCGATCAAGTTCTCGACGATCGCGATCTTCTTCATCCTCGTGGACATCGAGCTCGTCTTCGTGTGGCCGTGCGTGTTCCTGAGCATCCTGATGCTCGGGTTCGCGTACATGTGGCGCAAGGGGGGTCTCGAATGGGAGTAGGCGGCTTCTTCACCAGCAAGCTCGACGAGGCCATCGGGTGGGCCCGAAAGTACTCGATCTTCCAGTACCCGTTCGTGACGGCGTGCTGCGGGATGGAGTACATGGCCACGGCGTGCTCGCACTACGACATCGACCGCTTCGGCGCGGGGCTCCCGCGCTTCTCGCCGCGCCAGGCCGACGTCCTGTTCGTCGTGGGCACGATCAGCCACAAGATGGCGCCCGTCCTCAAGCGTATCTACGATCAGATGACCGAGCCGAAGTGGGTGGTCGCCTTCGGCGTGTGCACGTGCACGGGGGGCTTCTACGACAACTACGCCACCGTGCAGGGCATCGACACGATCATCCCGGTCGACATCTACATCCCGGGCTGTCCGCCGCGCCCCGAGTCGGTAATCGACGGGCTCATGAAGCTACAGGACAAGATCGCCGCCCAGGCGCAGAGGTACTGAGCGCGTGCCGATTCTCGACGAGCTCCGGCGACGGTTCGGCGACGCCATCGTCGAGACGGCCGACCATCGAGGGGAGCTGACGGCGGTCGTCGCGCGCGACGCCCTGCCGGGCGTCCTGGCGCACTGCCGCGACGAGGCGGCGCTGGCGTTCGACGTGCTCATGGACCTCACGGCCGTCGACTACCAGAAGTTTCCCGGTCGCGAGGACGGTCCGCGCTTCGAGGTCGTCTATCACCTCTACTCGATCGCCCGCAATCATCGACTGCGGCTGAAGGTGCGCGTGGACGAGGACGACCCAAGCGTGCCGACCGCCGTGGCCCTCTGGCCGATCGCGAACTGGCTCGAGCGCGAGGTGTGGGACATGTTCGGCGTGCGCTTCGAGGGCCACCCGGACCCGCGGCGCCTCCTCCTCTACGAGGAATTCGTGGGCCATCCGCTGCGGAAGGACTACCCGATCAACCGGCGTCAGCCGCTCATCGGGCCGGCGACCTAGACGATGGCGCAGACGACGCGGCGCGAGTTCATGCTGGGCGAAGGCAGCGGCACCGGCGGGGGACCCCAGAACCTGCACCTCGGCGTCGGGCCGGCCCACCCGGCGATGCACGGGATCATCCGGATCGCCGCCGAGCTCGACGGCGAGACGATCGTCCGTGCCGACGTCGAGATCGGCTACCTGCATCGCGCGTTCGAGAAGGACTGCGAGCAGGGCGGCTGGAACAACGCGATCCCGTACACCGACCGGCTCAACTACGTCTCGCCGCTGATCAACAACTTCGGCTACGCCTCGGCCGTGGAGAAGCTCCTCGACATCGACGTGACCGAGCGGTGCAAGTACATCCGCGTGATCATGTCCGAGATCTCGCGCATCTGCGACCACCTCACGTGCGTGGGCGCCTCGGCGATGGAGCTCGGCGCCTTCACGGTCTTCCTCTACATGATCAAGGCGCGGGAGTTCCTGTGGGAGCTGGTCGAGGACGTGACCGGCGCTCGGCTGACGATCTCGTACGGCCGCGTGGGCGGCGTCAAGGCCGACCTGCCCGACGGGTTCGCGGACAAGACGCTGCACGCGTTCAAGCAGACCCGCGAGGTCCTCGACGAGGTGCATCGCCTGCTGACCGGCAACCGCATCTTCATGGACCGCATGGTCGGCGTGGGCGCGCTCTCCCGCGAAGAGACGATCGCCTACGCGATCACCGGGCCGCTCCTGCGGGCGGCCGGCGTTCCCTACGACGTCCGCCGCGCCCAGCCCTACTACGTCTACGACCGTCTGGAGTTCGAGATTCCGACGCAGAAGGCCGGCGACAACTACGCGCGCTACCTGGTGCGCATGGCCGAGATGGAGCAGTCGATGCGGATCGCCGAGCAGGCGCTTGCCGCGATCCCGAGCGGCCCGATCAACGTGGATTTCGAAGGGCGCCCGATCGACCCGGCGTCGTACGTGGACCGGGGCAAGCAGGGCAAGACCGAGGGGCTGCTCCTGCTGCCGATCACGCTGTCGCCGAATCTCCAGGGCCAGGAGCGGCCAGAGCTCCGCCGCGTCAACGTCGACGACAAGCGCGTGGTGCTCCCGCCGAAAGAGAACGCCTACGGCTCCATCGAGGGCCTGATGAACCACTTCATGCTGATCATGGAGGGCTACGGCATTCGGCCCCCGGCGGGCGAGGCGTACTTCCCGGTCGAGGGCGCCAACGGCGAGCTCGGGTTCTACGTGGTCTCCGACGGCTCGGATCGGCCCTACCGGGTCCGGTGCCGCCCGCCGTGTCTGCCGCCCCTGGCGGCGCTCCACCGGATGATCGTCGGCGAGATGGTGGCCGACCTGGTTCCCACGTTCGGCTCCGTGAACATGATCGGCGGGGAGCTCGACCGATGACTGACGGCGCCCCGAGCACCTCGAACAGGACGCCCGCGGTACAAGCCGGCCTCTCGGACCCCGCTACAATCGTCTCATTCTCGGAGGCGCAGCTCGGCGAGGTCCGCCGGCTGCAGTCGGTCTATCCCGACGCACGCGGCGCGCTCTTGCCGGTGCTGCACATGGCGCAGGAGACCTTCGGCTACATCTCGCTCGAGGTCGAGGAATACGTCGCCGCGCTCTTCGACCTCTCGCCGGCGCACGTGCACGAGGTCGTCACGTTCTACACCCTCTACTTCCGCGAGCGGCCGGGCCGCCACATCGTGGCGGTCTGCCACAACCTCTCCTGCCACCTCGCCGGCGCGCCGGGGATCATCGCCCACCTCAAGCAGAAGCTCGGGGTCGATCCCGGCGAGACCACCGCGGACCGGCGGGTGACCTTCCTCACAGTCGAGTGCCTGTGCGCCTGCGAGGCGGCGCCGATGGCGCAGGTCGACGACCGCTACGAGCTGAATCTGACACCGGAGAAGATCGACCGCCTCCTCGAGGGGCTTCCCTGATGGCCGAGATCGTCCTGATGCGGAACTTCTCGAACCCGGAGTCGCACACGCTGGACGCTTATCGGGCGAGCGGCGGCTACGCGGCCTGGGACCGGGCCCGCGCGATAGAACCGGCGGCCATCACCGAGGAAGTGAAGAAGGCCAACCTCCGCGGCCTCGGGGGGGCCGGGTTCCCGACGGGGACGAAGTGGTCGTTCATCCCCAAGACGCACACGGGCCCGGTCTATCTCGTCGTCAATGCCGACGAGGGCGAGCCCGGCACCTTCAAGGACCGGTACCTGCTCGAGCGCGACCCGCACGCGCTGATCGAGGGCATGCTGATCGCGGCCCGCGCCATCCGCTGCACGAAAGGCTTCGTCTACATCCGCGGCGAATACGTGGAGCCCTGGCGCCGTTTCAGCGCGGCGGTGAAGGAAGCCTACGACGCCGGTCTCTTGGGTCAGGGCTTCGACGTCGTCGTCCACCGGGGTGCCGGAGCCTACATCTGCGGCGAGGAGACCGGCCTGCTCTCGTCGCTCGAGGGCAAGAAGGGCTGGCCGAAGATCAAGCCCCCGTTCCCGGCCATCAAAGGTGCGTTCGGGCAGCCGACGATCGTCAACAACGTCGAGACGCTCTGCTGCGTGCCGCCGATCGTCACGCGCGGCGCGGAGTGGTTCGCGGGGCTCGGCACGAAGACCCAGGGCGGCACGCGCATGTACTCGGTGTCCGGCCGGGTGAAGAAGCCCGCGGTGTACGAGGCGCCGGTGTCGATTACTCTGCGGCGGCTGATCGAGACGGCGGGGGGGGTCAGCGGCACCGGCCGGCTGAAGGCGGTCGTGCCGGGCGGCGGCTCGGCCGCGATCCTCAGCGCCGACGAGATCGATGTCACGATGGACGTGGACGGGCTCAAGGCCGCCGGCTCCATGATCGGCTCGGCCGGCGTCGTCGTCATGGACGAGAGCGTGTCCATTCCCGAGGCCCTCATGGTGCTCGCCCGCTTCTACGCGCACGAATCGTGCGGGCAGTGCACCCCCTGCCGGGAGTCCACCGGCTGGATCTACAAGATGGTGCACCGGATCGTCGACGGACGCGGCCACAAGGAGGATCTCGACACGATCCTCGACGTCGCCAAGCGGGGCGCGGGGACGACGATCTGCGCGTTCTACGACGGCGCCGTCGGACCGTACATCTCCTACATCGAAAAGTTTCGGAGCGAGTTCGAGGCGCTGATCCCGCATGGCTAAGCTCACCGTCAACGGCAAGGAGGTCGAGGTCCCCGCGGGGACCAACCTCATCGAGGCCGCGCGCGCCGCCGGCGTCGAGGTGCCGCACTACTGCTACCACCCCGGCCTCTCGATCGCGGGACAGTGCCGGCTCTGCATGGTGGACATCGAGAAGACGCCGCGGCCGACCATCGCGTGCAACACGGTCGCCGCCGACGGCATGGTCGTCAACACCGAGACCGATCGGGTGCGCGAGACGCGGAAGTCGATCATGGAGTTTCACCTGATCAACCATCCGCTCGACTGCCCCGTGTGCGACCAGGCCGGGGAGTGCTGGCTGCAGATCTACTACATGAAGCACGGCCTCTACGACCCGCGGATGAAGGACGAGAAGGTCCACAAGCCCAAAGCGGTGCCGCTCGGCCCCCACGTCATCCTCGACGCCGAGCGCTGTATCCTCTGCTCCCGCTGCGTGCGCTTCTGCGACGAGATCACCGCGACGGGCGAGCTCGGCATCTTCGAGCGCGGCGACCACTCCGAGATCGGGCTCTTCCCGGGGCGCGAGCTCGACAACAAGTACTCCGCCAACGTGGTCGACATCTGTCCCGTCGGGGCCCTGACCGACCGCGACTTCCGGTTCCAGGTGCGCGTCTGGTACCTCGACACCGCCAAGTCGATCTGTCCGGGCTGCGCGCGCGGCTGCAACATCGAAGTGCACGTGAACCGGCGGCGCCCCCACCACGCCGAGGGACGGCGCGTGGCGCGGCTCAAGCCGCGGTTCAACGCGGAGGTCAACAAGTGGTGGATCTGCGACGCCGGGCGCTACGGCTTCGGCTTCGTGGACGCCCCCGACCGGCTGCTCACTCCGGCGCAGCGGGAGGGCGGCTCGAGTACCGATGTGACGTGGGAGCTGGGGATCGCCGCCGTGGCCGGCGCGTTGCGGCGGCTGCCGCCGGAGCAGCTCGGTGTCATCGCGTCGCCGAAGATGGCCAACGAGGATCTCTTTGCGCTGCGCCGCCTGCTCGACCTGCACGGAATCAGTCAGGCCGCCGGCCGGGTGCCGACGCGAGTCCCAGGCGACGAGGACGATTTCCTGATCCGCGCCGACAAGAATCCGAACTCGCTCGGCGCCGAGCTCATGGGCTTCGGCGGCGACGCGCGGACGGTCCTCGAGGCCGCGCGGGCGCGCCGGCTCAAATTCTTGTGGGTCTTCGGGCACGACCTGCTGGCCAGCGCGCTGTCCGAACGGGACGTGCTCGAGGCCTTCCGCGCCGTCGAGACGGTCGTCTTCACCGGCTCCAACGCGAACTGGACCAGCGCCCACGCGCACTGGGTGCTGCCGGCGGCCGCCTGGGCCGAGCGCGAGGGGACGTACACCAATTTCGAGGGACGGGTGCAGCGCTTCCGGACCGCGATCGAGCCCCTCGGCCAGGCCCTGGCCGAATGGGAGATCGTCGGCCGCGTGATGGCCTCGCTCGGCCAGACGCTGTCGGCGACCCGCGCCGAGCACCTGTTCCGCCAGCTCGTCGAGGCGGTGCCGGCCTTCGCGGGCCTCAGCTATCCTTTGCTCGGCGACACCGGGAGCCCGCTGGCCGCGGCAGGCGCCGCAGGACGTCCCGGGGCCGGGGCCCCGCCGTCCGAGGCGACCTCGTCGTCATGCTGATCGATCTGGGAATCGCCTTCGGACGCGTGGCGTTCGTGATGCTGTTCGTCCTGAACGTGGCCGCCCTGCTGGGTTGGGTCGAACGCAAGCAGTCGGCGATCATGCAGGACCGCATCGGCGCCAACCGGGCGTCGATCTTCGGCATCCGCGCCCTGGGCCTGTTTCATCCCCTCGCGGACACGCTGAAGATGCTCACCAAGGAAGATTTCCGCCCGGCGGGCGCCGACCGGCTGCTGTTCGACCTGGCGCCGGCGGTCTCGGTCTTCTTCGCCCTGGTCGCCTTCGCCTCGATCCCGTTCGGCGACACCCTCCAGGTGGCGGGCCGCGTCGTGCCACTCCAGGCGGTGACCTTGAACGTCGGCGTCCTCTACGTCTTCGCGATGCTCTCGCTGGGCGTGTACGGCGTCATGATGGCGGGATGGTCGTCGGCCAACAACTACGCGCTCCTGGGCGGGCAGCGCGCCGCGGCGCTGATGATCTCGGCCGAGATCGCCATCGGCGCGTCGATCATGGGCGTCGTCATGATCCACGGCTCGCTCAACCTCATGGACATCGTGCGGGGACAGGGGCATCTCTTGTGGGGATGGCTGCCGGCCTGGGGCATCATCACGCAGCCCCTGGCCTTCATCCTGTTCGTCACCGCCGGCATCGCCGCGACGAAGCGGATCCCCTTCGACACGCCCGAGGGCGAGTCCGAGATCATCGGCTACTTCGTCGAGTACAGCGGCATGAAGTTCGGGATGTTCCTGATGACCGACATGGTCGAGACGATCGTGCTCGCGGGGCTGAGCACGTCGCTCTTCCTGGGCGGCTGGCAGATCCCGTACCTCTTCGCCGAGGGGTTCAAATTCCCGTGGGGCGCCGGCATCGCGCTCCCGCCGCTCCTGGTGACCCTGCTCCAGGTGGGCGCGTTCGTCGGCAAGGTCGCGGTCGTGATCTTCGTCCTGATGCTGATCCGCTGGACCTTGCCCCGGTTCCGCTACGATCAGGCGATGCGGCTGGGATGGCTCGGCCTGTTTCCGCTCGCGATCGCCAACATCGTGGTGACCGGCCTGGTGCTCGCCGCGTGGGGGAACGGATGAGCCCGATGAATTTCCGCCAGCGGTTCTACCTGGTCGAGGTGCTCGCCGGCCTCGGGCTGACCGCGGCGCACTTCTTCCGGAACATGGGGCGCCACACCGCGCGCGCCCTCGGCCGGAAGGGCACGAGCGGCGCGGTCACCATCCAGTATCCGGAGGAGCGGCGCCCGTACTCGCCGCGCCTGCGCTCGCTGCACCGGCTGGTCCGGCGCGAGGACGGCTCGCCGCGCTGCGTGGCCTGCATGATGTGCGAGACCGTCTGTCCCGCCCACTGCATCTACATCGTCGCCGACGAGCATCCGAACCCCGAGATCGAGAAGGTCCCCCGGCGCTTCGACATCGACCTCGGCAAGTGCGTGTTCTGCGGCTACTGCGTGGAGGCGTGCCCCGAGGACGCGATCCGCATGGATACCGGCATTCTCGAGTTTTCGTCCTACAGCCGTGGTGGGATGATCTATACAAAGGAGATGCTGCTGTCGCTCGAGCCGGCCGACGTTTCCGGACGCCCGCGCTCGCCCATCCCGCTCCCGGCCGACCGGAGAGCGTGATGGCGCACGTGGCGTTCTTTGCGATCGGGGCGATCGCCGTCGCCTCGGCGCTGGGGCTCATCCTGAGACCGAACGCCATTCACGGCGCCCTGTTCCTGGTGGTCAATCTCGGGTCGGTCGCCGCCCTCTACCTCATGCTGGGCGCCGAGTTCCTCGCCGCCGCGCAGGTCATCGTCTACGCCGGCGCGATCATGGTGCTGTTCGTCTTCGCGATCATGGTGCTCATCCCCGGCAAGGAGGAAACCGGCCCCGATCCCCGGCGCGGGGCGCGGCTGGTCGCCGTGCCCGTCGGCGCGCTGCTCCTGCTGCTGCTGGCGTTCGTCATCGTCGGCCGCTGGAACGCGCCGCGCGGCGCCGTGGTGCCGAGCGGCAGCGCCGCCGCCGTCGGCCGGCTGCTCTTCACGAGCTACCTGTTCCCGTTCGAGCTGACCTCGGTGCTCTTGCTGGCGGCGATGGTCGGCGTGCTGCTCCTTGCGAGGCGGCGCGCCTGATGGAACGTCATGGTGCCTGAGAGCTACTATGTGGCGCTGTCGGCGGTGCTGTTCTCGATCGGCGTCGTGGGCGTCGTGATCCGACGCAACCCGCTCGTCATCTTCATGTCGATCGAGCTCATGCTGAACGCCGCGAATCTCGCGCTGGTCGCCTTCGGCCAGCGCTTGGGCAATCTCGACGGCCAGGCCGTCGTGTTCTTCGTGATGGCGGTGGCCGCGGCCGAGGTCGCCGTCGGGCTGGCGATCATCGTCTCGATCTTTCGCGTCCGCCGGCGGCTGTCGGTGGACGATCTGAGCATCATGCGCTGGTAGTAGGGAGGGTTCATGGCCAAGACACTGACACGGAGTGCCGCATCGTCTTCCGGATTCGGCGTCGACGCCGAGGGCGCGAAGCGACTGCTGTCGGACATGCTGCTGATCCGCCGCTTCGAGGAAAAGGCGGCGGAGGCCTACGCGCTCGGCAAGATCGGCGGCTTCCTCCACCTCTATATCGGTGAAGAAGCGGTTGCGGTCGGCGCCACCTCGGTGCTCCGCCCCGACGACTACGCGATCTCCGCGTACCGCGAGCACGGGCACTGCCTGGCCAAGGGTTCGGATCCCAAGCGGGTGATGGCCGAGCTCCACGGCCGCCGCGACGGGCTCTCGAAGGGCAAGGGCGGATCGATGCACCTGTTCGACCGCTCCACCAACTTCCTCGGCGGCCACGCGATCGTCGGGGCGCACCTGCCGATCGCTGTCGGGGTCGCCTTCGCGATCAAGTACCGGGGGGGCGACCAGGTGATCGTGTGCTACTTCGGCGACGGGGCGGTGCCGGAGGGCGAGTTCCACGAAGCGATGAACCTCGCGGCGCTGTGGAAGCTGCCGGTGATCTTCCTGTGCGAGAACAACCGCTACGCGATGGGCACGTCGGTCGAGCGCGCGCTCGCCCAGACAGAGATCTGGAAGTTCGGCCAGACCTACGGCGTCCCGTCGGAAAAAGTCGACGGCATGGACGTGCTCGCGGTCCGCGACGCGGTCGGCCGGGCTGTCGCCAGGACCCGTCAGGAGAAGATCCCGGCGCTGATCGAGGCCGACACCTACCGCTACCGCGGCCACTCCATGCGCGATCCGGCCGGCGCCGTCTATCGCACGAAGGAAGAGGTCGAGCGCGAGAAGCTCCGGGATCCGATCGTCCTGTTCCGCGACAAGATCCTCAGCGCGGGCCTCCTCTCGGAGGCCGACATCCGCGCGATCGAGAAGGACGTCAACGATCGGATCGACGAAGCGGTGGCCTTTGCCGACGCCTCGCCGGAGCCGCCGGGCGAGTGGCTCTTCACCGACATCTACAAGGAGGCGTAACGATGGCGGTGATGACCTATCGCGAGGCGCTGAACATGGCGCTGCGCGAGGAGATGCGCCGCGATCCGAACGTCTTCGTGATCGGCGAGGAAGTCGGTCTGTACGAGGGCGCCTACAAGGTCACGCAGGGGCTCTTGAAGGAGTTCGGCCCCCAGCGCGTCGTCGACACGCCGATCGCCGAATCCGGCTTCACGGGCGTCGGCATCGGCGCGGCGATGGCCGGCCTGCGTCCCGTCGTCGAGATGATGACCTTCAATTTCGCGCTGCTGGCGCTCGACCAGATCGTGAACTCGGCCGCCAAGATGCATTACATGTCGGGCGGGCAGTTCAACGTGCCGATCGTCATCCGGGGCCCGGGCGGGCCGGCCGCGCAACTGGCGGCGCAGCACTCGCAGTCGATGGAGACGTACTTCTATCACGTGCCCGGCCTGAAGGTCGTGCGCCCGACGACGCCGATGGACGCCAAGGGCCTGTTGAAATCGTCGATCCGCGACGACAACCCGGTCATCTTCATCGAAGCCGAGACGCTCTACAACGTGAAGGGCGAGGTTCCGGAAGATCCGGACTTCCTCATCCCGCTCGGCAAGGCGATCGTGCGCCGTGAGGGGACCGACGTCACCGTCATCGCGTACATGGGCATGATGTATCGCGCGTTGGAGGCCGCCGAGGAGCTCGAGAAGGAAGGCATCTCCGTCGAGCTGGTCGATCCTCGCACCCTTCGTCCCATGGATACCGAGACGATCATCAACTCGGTCCGGAAGACTCACCGCGTCGTCGTCGTCGAGGCGGGCGCGGGGTTCGCCGGCATGGGCTCCGAGATCGCGGCATCCGTCACCGAGCAGGCGTTCGACGATCTCGACGCGCCGGTCGAGCGCGTGACCGGCGCGAACGCGCCGATGCCCTACGCGCGAAACCTCGAGCGGCTCAAGACGCCGTCCAAGGACAAGATCGTCGCCGCGATCCGCCGCGTGTGCTGCGTGAACGGCCACGCGAACGGGAGCTAGCCGATGGCCGTCACGAAGGTCGTCATGCCCAAGCTTTCCGACGCGATGGAGGGCGGCAAGATCATCAAGTGGCTGAAGAAGGAAGGCGATCGGATCAACGGCGGCGACATCCTGGCCGAGGTCGAGACCGACAAGGCCGACGTCGAAATGGAGGCGTTCGGCGCGGGCGTGCTGCGCAAGATCCTCGTCCCGGCCGGGGAATCCGCTCCCATCGGGGCGCTCATCGGGGTCATTGCTGAGCCGGGCGATGACATCGCTGCACTCGTCGCTTCCGCACCGGCGGGGGTGGGGGCTGCTCCTCCGCCTCGTCCGGCTGCGGTGACTCCGTCGGCGCCGGTGGCTCCGGTTGCACGGCCGGCCGCGGTCGTGAGCGCGCCCGCCGCTTTTCCCGCTGGCCCAGGGCAGGGAGCGCAGGCGGGGCGGGTCAAGGCGTCGCCGCTGGCGAAGAAGATCGCGGCGCAGAGCGGGGTGGACCTGCGGCTCATTCAGGGATCCGGGCCGGGGGGGCGCATCATTCGGCGGGACGTGGAGGCGGCAGGGTCGGGCACGGCGGCGGCCATGCCGGTGGCGGTGCCCGCGGCGGTCTCGGGGGCCGAGTTCGAGGACGTGCCGCTCACGCAGATTCGTGCGGCGATCGCGCGGCGGATGCCGCTGTCCAAGGCTCCGGTGCCGCATTTCTATGTCACGAGCGAGGTCGCGATGGACCCCGCGTGGGAGCTCCGCGAGCAGCTGAACGCACTGGAAGGCCAGCCCAAGATCTCCGTCAACGACCTCGTGATCCGCGCCTGCGCCCTGGCGCTCTTGAAGCATCCGGGGGTCAATGCCTCGCTGCAGGGCGACGCGATCCGCGTCTATCACCGGGCGCACATCGGCATCGCGGTCGCGCTCGACGACGGGCTCATCACGCCCGTGCTGCGCGACTGCCACGCCAAGCCGCTGGCCCAGATCGCGGTGGAAGCGCGCGACCTCGTCGAGCGCGCGCGCCATCGTAAGCTCCGCGCCCAGGAGCTGTCGGGCGCGACCTTCTCGATCTCGAATCTCGGCATGTTCGACGTCGCCGAGTTCTCGGCGATCATCAATCCGCCCGAGGGCGCGATCCTGGCGGTCGGGTCCGTCCGGCGCGTGCCGGTGGTGGACGACACCGGGCTCGGCGTCGGCCGGCGGATGCTGCTGACGATCTCGTGCGATCACCGCGTGATGGACGGCGCGATGGGCGCCCGGTTCCTGCAGGACGTCAAGCGCCTGCTCGAAGAGCCGCTGCGACTGCTCGTGTAGCGCCGATGGCCACCCACAAGTTCGACGTCGCGGTCGTCGGCACCGGGCCGGGCGGCTACGTCGCGGCGATCCGCTGCGCCCAGCTCGGGCTCTCGGTCGCGACCGTCGAGGACGATCGGCCGGGCGGCGTGTGCCTGAACTGGGGCTGCATTCCGACCAAGGCGCTGCTGCGCAACGCGGAGGTGGTCAGCCTCATGGGCCACGCCGCGGACTACGGCATTCGCCTCAGCGGCTTCGAGGCGAGCTATCCCGAGGCGGTCCAGCGGAGCCGGCGGGTCGCGGACCGGATGGCCAAGGGGGTCGAGTTCCTCTTCCGGAAGAACAAGATCACCTTGTTCCCGGGACGGGGCACGCTCAAGGCGAGGAATGTCGTGGAGGTGAAGGGAACGGGCGGCGGCGCCGAGACGCTCGAGGCGCGCGCGGTGATCCTGGCGACCGGCTCGGAGCCGAAGTCGCTCCCGGGTGTCACGATCGACGAGAAGACCGTGATCTCCTCCAACGGCGCCGTGCGCAACGAGCAGGCGCCCAAGTCGATCGCCGTCGTCGGCGCCGGCGCGGTCGGTGTCGAGTTCGCCGACGTGTTCGCCTCGTACGGCGTCCAGGTCACTCTGCTCGAGGCGCTCCCGCGCGTCGTGCCGGTCGAGGACGAAGAGGTCTCGAAGGAGCTGACGCGGACGTTCACCCGTCGCGGGATCACGATCAAGACCGGCGTCAAGGTGGCCTCGGTCAAGCCCGGCGGTCCCGGGGCCGTGGTCGACCTCGGCGGGGAGAAGCTCGAGGTCGAGCAGGTGCTGATGGCCGTCGGCCGCGCGGCGAAGGTCGCGGGCCTCGGGCTCGAGGGCCTGGGCGTTCAGCTCGAGCGCGGATTCGTCAAGGTCTCGCCGACGATGGAAACGTCGGTGAAGGGGATCTACGCGATCGGCGACATGGCCGGCGCGCCACTCCTCGCCCACAAGGCCATGGCCGAGGGCGTCGTGGCAGCCGAGGCCATCGCCGGCAAGAGCCCGCGGCCCGTCGACTACGGCAACGTCCCCTCGTGCACCTACTGCCATCCGCAGATCGCCTCGATCGGCTCGACCGAAGCCCGCGCCCGGGAAGCCGGCCGCGAGGTGTCGGTGGGCCGCTTCCCGTTCACCGCGAACGGCAAGGCCGTCGCGCTCGGCGAGACGGAGGGCTTCATCAAGGTGGTCGCCGACAAGGCGACGGGCGAGATCCTCGGCGTGCACATCATCGGCCCCGAGGCCACCGAGATCATCCACGAGTTCGCGGTCGGCCGCACCCTCGAGGCCACGCTCGAGGAGATCATCCACACGATCCACGCCCACCCGACCCTGTCGGAAGCCGCCCTGGAAGCGACGCTCGCCGCCCTCGGTCAGGCCATTCACATTTGATCACGCCTGCCCAGGCGCTCACGGCGCCGAGAATCCTGGCGGCGGTACACTGAGGGCGATGGGCTCACGTCGCGCAACAGCGTTCGTGGTGTTGCTCGCCCTCGTACTCGTTCCAGTGCTGGGGATCGCGGAGGACGATCTCTCCCGGTCCGGCCGCCCTGCCGCCCGCGAGGTCGGGCTGCGGCACCCGCCGCCTCGTCCGTGGCGGACGATCCCGGGTGCCGTCGAGCCGCCCGTCGCAATCCCGCGCATCGTGCCGCTGGCCACGCTCGATGCGTCGGAGCTCTCGTTCGCGCCCCAGCTCGTCATCCGCACGCCGTTCGTCCCGCCGCGAGGCTGACCACCTCTCGCGCTCGCAGCATTGCTCCATCGCCACGGTGGAGCCAGATTTTTGCTCGAGGGAGGTGGGGACGATGCTCTTTCCTACACAGCTCCTGTGCACGTTGCTCGGCGTGTGGTGGCCGCTCTCCGGCGCTCGGGTCGCGGCACGGCCAACGCTCGTGTCTGCCGATGCCCCGGTCATGTGGATCGGCGGCGCGGCGACCGACGAGGATGTCCACCTGGTGCGGGACACGCTCACGCCCCGCGGGATCACCCGCTACGCCGCGGCGGTCGAGGACGTCGCAGAGCGGCTCTTCCGGCGAGACCTCGCCCGCGCGGGCTGGGTCGCCGACATCGGTTTCTTCCAGCCGTCCTACCGTGTTTACGCACGCGAGCTCCTGGCCCAACTCGATGGCACGTTCGTGCGCATCGGGCGAGCGCCATGACGCCGCTGGTGTTCCTCGCGGCGCTGTTCGCGACGTCGGTCATGGCCGGCGCCACCGGCGCCATCCTCGGGCTCGGCGGCGGCATCCTGCTCATCCCCATCCTCACGCTGTTCTACGGCGTCGACCTGCGCTACGCGATGGGCGCCAGCATCGTGTCGGTCATCGCGACTTCGAGCGGAGCTGCCGCTGCCTACCTGCGGACGAGCCTCAGCAATATCCGCATCGGATTGTTCCTCACGCTCGCCACGGTGTCGGGCGCGTTGGTCGGTGCCGGGCTGGCTGGTCACGTCCCCGTTCGAGCCCTGCAGCTATTGCTGGGGCTTGCCCTGGGCTACTCGGCATTCACCACGCTGCGGCAGCTCCACGTCGAGATTCCGCAATCGCTCGAGGCCGATACCCTCGCGTTGCGCTTCAGCCTGGATGGCACGTACTACGACGCGCCCCTGGACCGCCAGGTCAAGTACCGGGCCGCGCGCGTGCGCCAGGGCTTCGCGGCGATGTTCGGGGCCGGTCTGCTGTCGGGCCTGCTCGGCATCGGCAGCGGCGCGTTCAAGGTGCTGGCCATGGACTATTTCATGCGGCTGCCGATGAAGGTGTCCACCGCGACCAGCAACTTCATGATCGGCGTGACCTCAGCCGCCACGGCCAGCGTGTACTTCGCGCACGGTGACATCCATCCGCTGCTGGCCACGCCGGTGGCCATCGGTGTTCTGGCCGGCGCCATGCTCGGCACCCGGCTGATGGCCCGATTGCGGAACACAACCGTGCGGAAGGCATTCCTCCCGGTGCTCGCGTATCTGGCGGCCTCGATGATTCTGCACGGCCTCGGCATCGAGTTGCCATGACCTCGTGGGCGGTCGAGCGCGCGGTCGCCCGGGTCCTCTTCTGGGGCGGCCTGTTCAGCGTCTCGCTCATGCTGATGGGCCTGTGCGCCTACGCCGCGCGCGATCAGCCGCACGCGTGGGAAGGCCTACGGACCGTGCAGAATCGTCAGGCCGGCGGCGACGTCGACATCTTCACCACGCTGGCCGATGTGCGGCGAGGGCTGCGGCAGCGGCCACTGGAAGGCCTGGCCCTCGCGACGCTCGGGCTCCTCGGCCTGCTGGCGACGCCGATCGCCGGCGTGGCCGTCGCCCTCGTGTGCTTCGGGCGGCAGCGCGACCGGCCGTACGTGGTGATCAGCGCGCTGCTGCTTGCGATGCTGCTGGTGAGCCTCGCTCTCGCTGGAGGCGTCTGAGGCCGAGCCCTTCAGTGATGATGCAGGAAGGGCACCTTGAAGATCGGAACGAAGCCGTTCACCGTGAGTGCCGCGCCGAGCACGGCCAGGACCAGCGAGAACCAGAACATCGGGCGTGAGGTGGAGAGGATCGCCACCGAGGCGCTCACGATCGCGATCTGCAGGAGCACCTCGCCGAACTCGAAGTAGGGATGCCGCTCGCGGCGGTGGTCCCGTGTCGCCTCGAGCTTCTTGGCCTCCGCCTCGATCTCCTTCTTCTCTCCGTTGTAACGCTTCTCCTCCTCGGCGAACTTCGCCGCGAGCGTCTCGACCTTGGCGCGCTCGGCGCCCTTGAGGCTCGAGGGCTCGGCCAGCTGCATCTCGAGTAGCATCTTCTGGCCGCGGTACTGGTGCTCGCGGATGACCTTCGCCTGATAGAACGCCCACTGATCGGAGGACTGCTGCTGAGAGAGCAGCATCTCCTTCACCGTGTTGTTGCCGCCGAGCGAGGCGATCGACAGCACGACCGCGTAGATGGCCGTGGTGAGCGCGGCGCGACGGCCGAACGTCGTCTCGCCGCGCTCGTGGATCTCGTGGGGGTTGGGGACCTCGATCTCAGCCACGCGGTTCGCTGGATCCCCTGCGAATCTCCTCCCTCATGGCGTCGCGGCCGGCCTCGAACGCGCTCATGAGGCGTTGCGTTTGCTCTTCGAAGATCTCGCGGCTCTTGTCGAGCCATTCGCCGGCGCGGCCCTGCGCCTCGCTGGCGAACTCCTGGGCGCGGCGCGCCACCTCGCCGCCGTGCTCGGTCAGGAGCTCGCGCGCCTGCGCGCCGGTCTTCGGCGTCATCAGCAAAGCGACTCCGGCGCCGATCACCGCGCCGAACAGGAACCAGCCCATGTATCCTCCTGCGTCGCGATCATTGCTCATGGTGGTCTCCTTGGTGCCTGAGGCGATGGACGAACACGTCGATGCCCCTCTTGAGACCCGCCGCCACGCCGACGATCTGGCCGGCGCGGGTCAGGCTGCCGACCGTCGTGACGATCCGGCCGAGCCCTGCGGCGACGACCTCGACCCGATCCGTGACGGCGCCGACCCGCTCGAGCTCACGACCAGCCTCGCGCGTGAGCCCGCGCAGGTCCTCGACGAGCGTCAGTCCCTGGCCGATCATCGGTCGGAGCTCTTGCTCGACGATGGTCAGCACCGCCTCGGCCCGCTGCGCTACGCCTCTCAGCGCCCAGACCGCGGCGACGAGCGCCACCAGCAGCGCAAACGCCGCCAGGGAGAGGAGCATCTGGACCCAGAATGGCATGGGCCTGAATTATTGGTGGAAAATCCGACGAAAGTCAATGAAACTAGGACCTTGATGTCGCATCAGCCTCGCTTCGACGACCTCCACCGCCGACACGTAGAGGCCGAGTTGGCCGGCGGCGAGGAGCGCGTGCGCCGCCAGCACAAGGCCGGCAAGAAGACCGCCCGCGAGCGGCTCGAGATCCTGCTCGACGCCGGATCCTTCCTGGAGATCGACAAGCTGGTCGTCCATCAGAGCCACGACTTCGACATGGCGGCCCAGCGGACGCCGGGCGACGGCGTCGTCACGGGCTCGGGCCGCCTTCATGGACGGCCGGTGTTCGTGTTCGCGCAGGACTTCACCGTGTTCGGCGGCTCGCTGTCGGAGGCGCACGCCCGCAAGATCTGTAAGATCATGGACCTCGCCGTGAAGACCGGGGCGCCGATCATCGGGCTCAACGACTCCGGAGGCGCCCGGATCCAGGAGGGGGTCGTCTCGCTCGCCGGCTACGCCGACGTCTTCCTGCGCAACACGCTGGCCTCGGGCGTCGTGCCGCAGATCTCGGCGATCATGGGCCCGTGCGCCGGCGGCGCCGTGTACTCGCCGGCGCTCACCGACTTCATCCTGATGGTGAAGAACACGTCCTACATGTTCGTCACCGGTCCGGACGTGATCCGCGCCGTGACTCACGAGGAGGTCTCCGCGGAGGATCTCGGCGGAGCGCACACGCACAGCACGACCTCCGGCGTCGCGCACTTCGCCGCCGACAGCGAGGAAGAGTGCCTGGCCCTGATCCGTGAGCTGATGTCGTTCCTGCCGCAGAACAACCTCGAGGAGCCGCCGCAGCGGCCGACCCGGGATCCCGTCGACCGCCGGGACGAAAGCCTGCAGACCGTCGTGCCGGACCAGCCCAACCGCCCGTACGACATGCTCGACATCGTCCGGACGGTGCTCGACGAGCGGTACTTCTTCGAGGTTCACGCCGGCTTCGCGCCCAACCTCATCGTGGGCTTCGGGCGTCTGGGCGGCCGGCCGGTCGGCATCGTCGCCAATCAGCCGGCGCATCTGGCCGGATGTCTCGACATCAACGGCTCGCTCAAGGGGGCCAGGTTCGTCCGGTTCTGCGACTGCTTCAACATTCCGCTCGTGACGTTCGAGGACGTGCCGGGCTTCTTGCCAGGGACGACGCAGGAGTTCGGCGGGATCATCAAGCACGGCGCCAAGCTACTCTACGCGTTCTGCGAGGCGACCGTGCCCAAGCTGACGGTGATCACCCGCAAGGCGTACGGCGGTGCGTACTGCGTCATGTCCTCGAAGCACATCCGCGGCGACGCGAACTTCGCCTATCCGACGGCGGAGATCGCGGTCATGGGTCCCGAGGGCGCCGTCAACATCCTCTACCGGCGCGAGGCCGAGCAGGCGGCGGACTCGACGAGCTTCAAGGCCGAGAAGGCGCGCGAGTATCGTGAGATGCTCGCGACCCCGTACGTGGCCGCGGAGCACGGCTACATCGACGAGGTGATCGAGCCCCGAGACACGCGCGCCCGGCTCTGCGAGGTGCTCGAGCTCCTGCGGACCAAGCGCGACAGCAACCCGCCCAAGAAGCACGGTAATCTGCCCCTGTGATGGACCGGCCCAGGGAGTTCAAGACGTCGTGGGGGGCTCCGCTGAAGCCCGTCTACGGGCCCCAGGACGCGGCCGGCTCGGAGCTCGGCGCGCCCGGAGAGTTCCCGTTCACCCGCGGCGTGCATCCAGAGATGCATCGAAAGCGCCTCTGGACGATGCGCCAGTACGCGGGCTTCGGCTCCGCCGTCGAGACGAACAAGCGCTACCGCTTCCTCCTCGAGCAGGGGCAGACCGGCCTGTCGGTCGCGTTCGATCTGCCGACGCAGATGGGCTACGACCCCGACGCGCCGATGGCGCGCGGGGAGACGGGCAAGGTCGGCGTGTCCATCGCTTCGCTCGAGGACATGCAGGACCTCTTCGAAGGCATCCCGCTCGGCCGGGTCTCGACCTCGATGACGATCAATGCCACCGCGTCGATCTTGCTGGCGCTCTACGTCGCGACCGCGCGCCGCCAGGGCGTCGCGGCCGACAAGCTCAGCGGGACGGTGCAGAACGACATCCTCAAGGAGTACATCGCCCGCGGGACCTACATCTTTCCGCCGGGTCCCTCGATGCGGTTGATCACCGACACCTTCGCCTACTGCAAGGAGCGGGTGCCGCGCTGGAACACGATCTCGATCTCCGGCTATCACATGCGCGAAGCCGGATGCACCGCCGTGCAGGAAGTGGCCTTCACCTTGGCCAACGGCATCGCCTACGTGCAGGCGGCGGTGGACGCCGGGCTCGAGGTCGACGTCTTCGCCCCGCAGCTCTCGTTCTTCTTCAACGCGCACAACAACCTGCTCGAGGAGGTCGCCAAGTTCCGGGCCGCGCGCCGCCTCTGGGCGCGGATCATGCGCGAGCGGTTTGCCGCGCGGGACCCGCGGTCGCTGGCGCTGAGATTCCACGCGCAGACGGCCGGCAGCATGCTGACCGCGCAGCAGCCCGAGAACAACATCGTCCGGGTGACAATCCAGGCGCTCGCCGCCGTGTTCGGCGGCTGCCAGTCGCTCCACACGAACTCGATGGACGAGGCGCTCGCGCTGCCCACCGAGCGTGCGGTGCGCATCGCGCTCCGGACCCAGCAGATCCTTGCCCACGAGTCGGGCGTGGCCGACGTGGCCGACTCGCTCGGCGGCGCTTTCGCGATCGAGCGCCTGACCAACGACATCGAGGAGGCGGCGCGCGTCTACATCGGGAAGATCGATGATCTCGGCGGGGCCGTCGCGGCGATCCCCTTCATGCAGCGCGAGATCCAGGACGCGGCGTACCGCTACCAGCGCGAGGTCGAAGACCACGCGCGGATCGTCGTCGGGGTCAACGAGTACGTGACCGACGACCTGCCGCCGGGCAACCTCTTCCAGGTGGACGCGGCGGTCGGAGCCGCGCTCGCCGAGCGGGTGGCCCGGGCGCGCGCGACGGGGGATCGCGACGCCGCGGGGCGAGCCCTGGACGGCCTGGAGGCGGCCGCGCGCAGCCGCGACAACCTCCTGCCGCTCCTCGTGGCGGCGGTCGAGGCCGGGGTCACGCTCGGAGAGATCTGCGACCGTCTGCGCGGAGTGTTCGGCATCCACAGGCCATCGGTGACGTTCTGAGCGCGCGGGTCTGGACCGCCATCGGCCTGGTCGTGCTGGGCGTGCTCGCGGGCGCCTCGAGCGCCGCCGCCGGGATGGCCGATCGAGTGGGGGCGACCTTCGTGCTCATGCTCGACGACTTCATCAAGGCCTTCAGCCCCTTCGAAGGCCTCGTGATCGGCATCGAAGGGAGCACGCTCTATCTGGACATTGGGGAGAGCGGGGGAGCCCAGGTCGGTCAGGAGTTCACCATCTTCCGCAAGGGGGAGGAGTTCCGCCACCCTATCACCCGCAAGGTGCTCGGGCGGTACGAAGAGGTTCTCGGCCAGGCCCAGATCCGCACAGTGCATCCCCGATTCTCAGAGGCCCTGTACATCCCGACCGAGGGCCGGCCGGTTCCGCAGCCCGACGACGGCGTCAGGATCACGCGGGGACGTATCAAGGTCGCGATCACGCCCGTTCTCGATCTGTCAGAATCGAAGAGCAAGCCGGACCTCCGCCGGGTTCCGTACCTCTTCGCGGTGGGGCTCGAGGGCTCCAAGCGCTTCCTGGTGGTCGATCCGCTCACGGTGAGTGACCTGTTCGTCACCGGCGGCGCGCACGTCCAGGAGGTTCTGGCCCTCCCGGAGCGCGTGGTGCGCCTCTCGAAGAAGTTCGACGTGGCGGGCTGGATCGTGCCGGTCCTGATCGAGCGGCGAGGCATCATCTACCTCGACGCGACCTGGATATCGGCCGTGACGGGCACCGCGCTGTTCTCCCGTCGCGCGCCCCTCCTGCCGCCGGCCGCCGCCGAAGAGCAGCGCTTCCCGTGGGAACCGGCCAGCGAAGACTGATGTCTTGCTCGCTCGAGCCTGCTATGGTATGGGCGCCACAAATGACAGCGCGACGCTTCGCGCCGCTCGTCGTTGCCGTCGCCATCACGGCGTTTGGCTGCTCAACGGCCAAGAGCGTCATCGGTGTCCCCAACACCGGCGACCCGTCGATCACGATCAAGTCGGCCGAGACCAAGTGGCTCCTGATCAAGAACCCGCGGTTCGGGGACGTGCCGAGCGAGCCCGAATACGTCTGGGTCGAAGAGGACAAGACCCCGATCACCCTCGGGACGGTGATGTTCGGCAAGGGCTCGATCATCGCCCCACCGGAGATCGTGGCCCGGTACGGCTCGCCGCCCGGCGGCGGGAAGATCAGCTCGCGTCAGGGCATGCCGACGCAGACCCCGGCCGCAGCATCGCCGCCCGCCCAGCCGCCCGTCGCCGCCGCGCCGAAGGGCGCGTCGGCGCCCGCACCCGTCCCGGCGAACGGCAAGGCGCCGGAGAGTCCGAAGAGAGGATTCGTCGTCTATGTGGACACGACCCGCATCGTCATCGACCTGACCGCCGTGGATGGGATCCGGACCGGGACCCTGGTGAGTCTCAGGCGCGACGCGATCCCGCTCGTGCACCCGGTGACGGGCGAGGTGCTCGGCGAGCTCGACGAGGAAGTGGGCACGGCGCGCGTCACCGAGCTGCGCGAGCGCTTTTCGGTCGCGGACGTCCAGACGGTGGCCCCAGGCGCGCGGATCCAAGTCAAGGATCGCGTCGTCCCGAAGTAGCCGGTCGAGTGGCCACGCCCACCCTCGAGCGGGTCCTGAAGGAGCGCGTGGCCGGTCTGGTCGGCGCCGATCTCGAGGGGGTCGAGGCGGAGATCCGCCGCGAGCTCGACTCGCCCGTGGCGCTGATCCAGGAGATGGGCGGGTACATCGCGGGGGCCGGCGGCAAGCGGTTACGGCCGATGCTCCTGTTGCTGGCGGCGCGTCTGGCGGGCTACGCGGGCCCGCGAGGCGTGCGGCTGGCGTGCGTCGTCGAGATGCTCCACACGGCGACGCTGATCCACGACGACGTGGTCGACCAGGCCCCGCTCCGGCGGGGACGACCGTCGGCGAACGCGCGATGGGGCGACGACGCGTCGGTCCTGGTGGGCGACCATCTGTACGCGAAATCGTTCGCGATGCTCGTGCGGGACAACGACCGCGCCGTGATGGAGACCCTCGCCCGGGCGACGGTCTCGATGACGGAAGCCGAGGTCTTCCAGCTGCAGCTCAAGCGTAGCGGTGTCACCACCGAGGCGGACTACCTCCGGATCATCACCCAGAAGACCGCGTCGTTCATCTCGGCGTGCTGCCGCATCGGGGGGCTCCTGGGCGGGCTTGCCGCCGAGCAGGTCGAGGCCCTCACGCAATACGGGATGGACATCGGCGTCGCGTTCCAGATCTCGGACGACTCGCTCGACTTCGTGGCCGATCAGGATCGCCTCGGCAAGGCGATCGGCGCCGACCTGCGCGAGGGAAAGCGGACCTTGCCGCTCATCGCGATGCTCGCCCGCGCGACACCCGCCGAGTCCGAGCGCGTGAAGAGCCTGCTCAAGCGTCATGCCCTCGACGCCGAGGAGATCGACGAGATCCGGCGCTACGTTGTTGAGCACGAGGGGGTCGAGTACGCCCTGGCCCAGGCGCACGGGTACGCGCGGTCGGCAAAAGCCGCGCTGGAAGCCTTCGCGCCGTCGGAGGAGCGAGAAACGCTGGCCTTGATCGCGGACTTCGTCGTCGATCGCGATCGTTGACGTGGCGGTCATCACGCTGACGACCGACTTCGGCACGCGCGACACCTACGTGGCCGAGATGAAGGGCGTGATTCTCTCGATCGCCGGCGACGTCCACGTCGTCGACATCACGCACGAGGTGGCTCCCCACGATCTCCTGGAGGGTGCCCTGGCCCTCGAGGCGGCGGCACCCCGGTTTCCGGCGGCGACGATCCACGTCGCGGTGGTCGATCCGGGTGTCGGCACCGCGCGCAGGGGCCTGGCGGTCGCCTCTCGCGACCAGATGTTCGTCGGGCCGGACAACGGGCTCTTCACGCCCTTCCTCGACGGCCGGCGCTGGCGCGCCTGGGAGCTTCGGGCGGCCGAATTTCGCCGGGCCGAAGTCAGCCACACCTTTCACGGGCGCGACATCTTCGCGCCGGCGGCCGCCCACCTCGCGCGGGGCGTCGAGCCGGCGCGGCTCGGGCCACCCGTGACCGACCCGGTCCGCGTGAAGTCGCCTGCGCTTCAGGTGAGCGAAGGCAGGATCGGAGGCGCCGTCGTGCACGTCGACCGCTTCGGCAACCTCGTGACCTCGATCCACGCCGACGCGATCGCCTCGCTCGGCTCCGGCGTCACTGTGCGCGTCGCCGGCAAGTCGCTGCCGCTGGTGCGGACCTACGGTGAGCTCGGACGCAACGATCCGGGAGCGCTCGTGGGTTCGCGCAACCGGCTGGAGATCGCGGTGAACGCCGGCAGCGCCGCGAAAACGCTGAGAGCCGGGCGAGGCACCCCGGTCGTCGTCAGTCGGATTTCGTCGCCGGCGGGGTCGCGGGCGCGGAGGCGGACGTAGTGCCGTCGCTCGCCTTGGCGGCTGGCTTCTCGGCCGGCTTGTCGGCGGCCTTGTCGCTCGTCTTGTCCGAGGACTTCTCCGAAGATTTTTCCGATTGCAGGGCTTGTTTGCGAGACTCCGAGGGATAGTCGGTGACGTACCACCCCGCGCCCTTCAGGATGAACGGGGCGGCAGAGAGGAGACGGCGCACTTCACCGCCGCACACGTCGCAGACCGTCAACGCCGGCTCGGAGATCCGCTGGCGAATCTCGAAGACGCGTCTGCACTTGAGGCATTCATATTCGTAGGTAGGCATCTTTCTGAGGCTACATGGGGAGGATTGAGCGTGTCAAGAAGACACGGGCTTTGGCCGACTCTGTTGGCCCTCGCTCTTTTGGTCGGATGCTCCAGCTCGAAGGAAGCGGAGAAGCAGGCCGAGGTCCAGAAGCTTCAGGCGCGTGCGGCCTACGATCGGGCGCTCAGTTATCTGAACGACAAGCAGCCGGCAGGAGCCCTGGCGTCCCTTCAGGAGGCCATCAATATCAACCCGTCGAATGCGGTCTATCGCGACACGCTCGGTGTGGTCTTGCTCGAGCTCGGACGCCCCGACATGGCGCTGGAGCATTTCAAGAAGGCGATCGAGCTCAATCCCATGTACGCCGACGCCCACTTTCACCTGGGGACCGCCCTCGCCGAATCGCGCCGCTGGGAAGAAGCAGTCGTGAGTTATCGGAAGGCGCTCGAGCTCCCCACCCTGACGATCCCCGAGAGCGCAAACCAGAACCTTGGTCTAGCGCTCTACCACCTCAAGCAGTATCGGGAGGCCGAGCAGACCCTTCGATTCGCGATCACCGCTTATTACAATCTCGGCCTCGTTTTCATCGCTGAGAATCGCAGGGACGAGGCGAAGGCCGCGTTCCGGCAAGCCCGTCAATTAGGCCCCGACTCACCCGTCGGTCAAGCCGCACTCGATCGTCTCAGAGCCATGGGAGAGGGCGGCTAGCTTCCACTGGAACGACCGTAAGTATCTGTTTCTCCAGCCGCTATTTTTTCTTGACGTTCATAGTCTGTAGCAGTAAAAATTGCGCGGTGTGCAGGGTTTTGCCGTGCACACTTGATATCGGGCGCGACGACCCGTGCGAAAGATCCCAGAGCAGTGCCGCCCAGCTTCGGGGAGGTCCCGTGATGAGCAGGACCCTCGTTCCCCTCTTCGCTCTGGTGCTTCTGATGGTCCTGGTGACGCCCTGCCTGGCACAGGCGCCGACGCCAAAGGTCACCATAACGGGGCTTTTCGATCAGGTGACAGCCGCCGGTAGGAACTTCTACGACGCCAACTTCACACGTGACAACGATCGCGAATGGTATGGCAGAACGCGCTTCCGTCCCGACTTCCAGTTCGCGGTCGGGCGGACCAAGGCCGTGCTGGGCATCGAGCTAGATCTCGCCTACGGCCAGCAGGGACCCAACGACGGCGGGTTCCCCGGTAACAACAGCGGGAGCGTGGGAGGCGGGAGCGGTGGCTGTAAGACCAACACCAGCGGCTGTCTCGACATCAACACCGACGTCGCCGGATTGTTCGAGATCAAGTGGATCTACACCGAGTTCGACCTCACCGGCAAAGACAGTCTCATGCCCTTCATCCCGGTGCTGACCGTCGCCCGCCTGGGCGGCCAGCCGTTCGCCAGCCTCGCCAGCTACAAGACTGCGACCTACGCCAACGGCGACTTTGCCGGCGTCTCGACGATCACCACGTTCTCGCCGACCGTCAAGCTTAGCCTCGCCTATGTGATCGCCGAGGACCAGCTCGCGGGCGGCAATCGCCTGGCGGCGCCGGCGAGAACCAGTCGCGGTGAGGACTACGCGTTCATCGTCAGCCCGGAAATCACGCCGTTCAAGGGGCTCGACATCAAACCGCTGTTCTCGTGGTACCACGTGGACGGCCAGACGAGCTCGAGCACCCGCGGTAACCACGCCAACGTCCGGACGGCGGGTGGGACGACCAACGGCGTCGCAGCGGGGGGCACTACGACCACCGCCGGCGACTCGACGCAGCATGAGGAGCGATACACCGTGGGCCTCGACATGCGGTGGCGGGTGGGCCCGTTCGGACTCGACCCGACGGTTTACTACCAGTGGGGAACCAGGGACACCCAGGCGTTTCGAACCAACGGCTCTGTCGGGAAGGTCGAGAGCGACATGAGCGCCTGGCTCGTCGATATCATCGGGAGCTATCAGCTCGGTCCCCTTCTCCTCGAAGCTCGGGGCGTCTACACCACGGGCAACAAGGCGCGGGACAACCTGTCCCGGAGCATCCGCTACTACCAGCCGCTGGACGCCGACGGGAGCTTCTTCACCGGCTGGGCTTCGATCTTCGCATCGGGTGTCGACTACTTCAACGGCGGGTTCCTGCCGATGACCCGATGGATCACCTACGATCGATACGGTCTTGCGACGCTCTCTGGGAGGGCCACCTACAGCATTACGCCGGCCTTCAGCGTCTACGGGATCGTCGCTCCGATGTTTACAGCCGAGAAGGTCGACGTCGATACCGGCGTCACCCCGGCGAGCACTAGCGCAAACGCGGGCGCCGGGAACGTCCCGCGGACGGTCGTCTACGACAAGAGCTTTGTCGAGGGCGACTCTCGCTATCTCGGCACGGAGCTCAATCTCGGGATCACCTGGCGGTTTGCTCCGAACACCGCCTTCGATCTCGCCGGGTCGTACCTGTTCGCCGGCGGCGCGCTGGACACGACAGAGGTGCTCAACGGGGTGCCCACCACCCGCAGCGCCAACGACGGCTACCAGATCGCGGCGCGCGTTCGGCTGGCCTTCTAGGACTCGTTGCAGTGGCAGTGGTTGGTGATGTCGGCGTTGAGTTTCGGGGCAACTGGCTGATTGCTGCTCACCACTTTTGAGGAGGCAGTAATGAGGAGATGCCTAGTCACCGCAGTACTCGCCTTCGTCATCCTCGCGATGCTGGCCCCGCCGGCCTTCGCGCAGGCGCCCGCGGGTCCGCCGGCGCCGAAGGTGACGATCACCGGGACGTTCGACCAGATCACGTCGGCTGGCCGCAACTTCTACGACGGTAACTTCGCCCGCGACAACGACCGTGAGTGGTACGCCCGCACGCGCTTCCGCCCGGACTTCGAGTTCGCGGTGGGACGGACCAAGGCCGTGCTCGCTATCGAGCTCGACCTGATGTACGGTCAGGGCGGCTCCAACGACGGCGGGTTCCCGGGGAACAACTCCGGGCAGCCCGGCGGCTTTGCAGGCGGCACCAAGAGCGCCACCGGTGGCGGTCTGGACATCAACACGGACGTGGCTGGGCTGTTCGAGATCAAGTGGATCTACACCGAGTTCGATTTGACCGGCAAGGACAGCCTCCTGCCGTTCATCCCGATCCTGACCGTGGCCCGCGCGGGCGGTCAGCCGTTCGGCACGATCGCCAACTACAAGGTGTACTACGCGAACGGCGACTTCGCGGGGTTGGACCTGTACTCGACCTTCACGCCCGACATCAAGAATCACTTGG
>QHTE01000021.1:22077-45987 GCA_003220685.1 Candidatus Rokuibacteriota bacterium | reverse complement strand
CGCGAAACGCAGGTGCTCGTGGGTGCGGTCCGATGGTTCGTCGGCGCCGCCACAGATGACGAGCTTGCGGAGCTTCTCCGCGCCGGCCCGGACTGGGAAGCGCTGCTCGAGCAGGCGGAGCGCGAGGGGATCACCGGACTCGTCGCCCGAGCTCTGGAGGGCCTCGCGCAACGCGGGCATCTGGTTCCAGCCCTCGAACGCTGGCATGCCGCGACGCGGGCTGTCGCCGCCAGCAACATGTCGGCGCTCTCGGAGTTGGCGGCGCTGCGCGTGATGCTGCGTCGAGAAGGCCGCACGGTGATTCTGTTGAAGGGCGCGGCGCTGCTCGACGACGAGTATGGGGGGCACGTGGGTCTGCGCCCCTTGGGCGACATCGATCTGCTCGTGCGCCCGTCGGATCTTCCTTCGGTAGCCGGATGGTTGCGAAGTCGGGGCTACGAGCCGGTCTCGTCATCATCGCCGTTCTTCTCCCGAGGGGTCGTCTCATTCGACCTGCACACCGAGATCGTTGGCAGTGACTGGGTCGGCCGCAAAGCGCACGCCTTCCGCCTCGACCCCGCGGCCCTTTGGCGCGAGGCCATACCACTCGAGCCGGACGATCCCACCACCCTCGTCCTCTCCCCCGTCCATCTCCGTCTTCAGCTCGTCGTGCACGCGCTCAAGCACTCCTACTCCCGTCTGATCTGGCTGGTCGACCTCGCGCTCGTGCTGCGGGACGCGCCCTGGCCGACTCTGCTGGAGCAGGCGCGGGCCTCGGGAGCTTTGCGACCCCTGGCGTACGCGGTCTCCGCCCTCGCTCTGCTGCTGGGTCTCCGGGTGCCGGCCGCCGTGCGTGAAGAGCTGCCGGCCCTCGGCCCGCTCGAGCGGGCGTTCCTTCGCCTCGTCGCGAGGCGAAGGGGAGTAGAGACGCCCGGTGAGCTGTTGGTGGCACTCTCGATCCCAGGGGCGTTGGGAAAGGCAGCGTACCTCGCGGAGCTCGTCTTCCCGCATCGGCATGCCCTCGCGCGGCACTATCCCATGACTCCGTCCTGGCTTCTCTATCCCCGCCGCGCCGTACGCCTCGTGAGCCTCGGCCTTCAGGAGGGAACGAAGCTCTGGTATCGGCGCGGGGGGTGATCCAGCAACCATGCGCTGGCTCGTCGATGGCTACAACGTCATCCGCCGCAGCCCAGAGCTGAGGGCGCGCGAAGCCGCGAGCCTCGAGGGTGGGCGGCGGGCGCTCTTGCACCTCATCGCGCGCGCGCGTCGTGCTCTCCAGGATGAGTTCACCGTTGTGTTCGACGGAGCACGACTCTCCGGCGGCACCCCGCCCGTTGCTGGTCGCATCCGCGTGGTCTTCTCACGCCCGCCGCTGACGGCCGACGATGACCTCATGCGCCTCGCGCGGCAACTCCGAAACGGTGCGGTCGTCGTCAGCTCGGACCGGAAGGTCCAGGACGCGGCCCGCCGGGCCGGCAGTGCTGTCTTGACGGCCGAGCAATTTCTGGAAGCGCTGGACGTTCCGGAAACCTCACCGGGCGCCGATCGGCCCGATATAAAGGACGATTCAGAGGATGAGCCGGCCAGGGAGAAGCGCGGCAACCCCCGCCGCCTTTCCAGGAAAGCGCGGCAGGCCCGGCGGGCCCTCGGACGGCTCCGCCAACCTTGACCCTCGCGCGCGTTTCGTGGAAAATTGCGGTGTGGCTGTCATGACTCGACACTATTTCATCATCGCGCGCGACCAGATGAGTCTGTGCGAGTACCTCACTCGACAGTTCGCCGCCGAAGAAAACGTCGAGGTCTTCATGGATCGTCGATCCGGACATGACCGCCGCACGGCCGAGGCCAACGGGGACACCGTCGAGCGGAGAAGCGGCGATCGCCGCCACCAGCCGTTCGTCGACACGCAGCTGAGGTCCCTCGGCTACGCCATGTTCCGAGTCCAGTAAGCCCCCGCAGCCGTCCGCAGCCGTCTCCGATTCTTGACACCGCCAACCCGCGGTGACACCGTGTCGGCGTGGCGCTCCAGCGGTGGTATCTCCTTCCGCTGCTCCTGCTGTTTCTCGCGGCGGGCTCGGCCGCGGCCGCTCCCGCTCTCATCGACGGCACCGTGGTCCGCGTCGTCGACGGCGACACGATCTACGTGCAGCTCGCCGATCGCCTCGAGAAGATCCGTTACATCGGCGTCGACACGCCGGAGATCCGTCACCCGACGAGAGGGGAAGAGCCGGGCGGCCGTGAGGCGGCCGCGGCGAATCGTCGTCTCGTCGACGGCCGGCAGGTGCGGCTCGAGCTGGATGTGCGCGTGCGCGATCGATACGGACGGCTGCTGGCATACGTCTGGGTCGGCGACACGATGGTCAACGCCGAGCTGGTTCGTCAGGGCTACGCCCACGTGATGACCGTGCCGCCGAACGTGAGATATCAGCACCTCCTGGTGAAGCTGCAGCGCGAGGCGCGCGAGAACGGTCGCGGCCTGTGGCGCCCCGCCTAGTGCCGGATCATTCGACGAATCGTCCGGACACGGCGGCCGGTCTCACTCCGCGTTCTTGACGTAGCGCATCATGCGGTCGTCGCGGCGCCAGCCGCTGTCGGCGAGCGCGTCCCAGAGGCCGACGGCGTGGGCTTCGTGCCGCTCGACCAGCGCCGATATCCGGCGGGCGCCGTTCGCCCTCAGTAAACGCTCGGCCTCGTGGACGAGCCGTCGCCCGAGCCCGCTCCTTCGCGCCTCGGGAGCGACCGCCAGACGGTAGATGTTGCCGCGCCAGCCGTCCCATGCGCCGATCACGCTACCGACGATGGCGCCCTGGTGGATCGCGACGAGCAGATGGTCGGCGCGCTCGCGAACCAGCCGCGTGACCTCCTCCAGGGTATCGGTCGGGCTCGGAATCGCGCCGGCGCGCTGCCACAGCGCCAGCACGTCGGCGCACTCGCCGAGACGGCACGGCCTGATCTCGATCATCGCGCTGGCACCTCCCGACCGATTTGCGCCTCACCCTTGGCGCCCCGTATCATACGTTCAGTCCCTTCGAGAGGAGACCCATGGCGATCAAGCGTGATTTCACTCTGGACGCCAAGTACCGCCAGGAGGAAGGACAGATCTTCCTCTCGGGCATCCAGGCGCTGGTGCGGTTGCCGCTCGACCAGCACCGCGCCGATAAGCGGCGTGGGCTCAACACCGCCACGCTCATCTCCGGCTACCGCGGCTCGCCCCTCGGCGGGCTCGATCTCACCCTGGAGCGCAACCCCGACCTCCTCCGCCAGCACAACGTCGTCTTCCTGTCCGGTGTCAACGAGGACCTCGGCGCGACGGCCGTCTACGGCAGCCAGCTCGCCAATCTCTTCCCGCAGCCGAAGTACGACGGTGTCCTCGGCATGTGGTACGGCAAGGGCCCGGGCGTCGACCGGACCGGCGACATCTTCAAGCACGCTAACTTCGCGGGCGTGTCGAAGAACGGCGGCGTGCTGGCCCTCGGCGGCGACGATCCGCTGTCGAAGTCGTCCACGATCCCGTCGCACTCGGAGGTGGCGTTCTACGACGCGCTCTTCCCGGTGCTCTATCCCGGCAGCGCCCAGGAGATCCTCGATCTCGGCCGCCTGGGCTTCGAGCTCTCGCGCTACTCCGGGCTCTGGGTGGGCTTCAAGATCGTGACCAACGTGGCCGACGAGATCGGCACCGCCGAGGTCTCGCCCGATCGCATCGTCGTGGCCGATCCGGGTTTCCTCTACGAGGGACGCCCCTGGCAGGCGCGGCAGAATCCACTCTTGATGCCGCCGTGGGGGCTCGAGGCCGAGCGCGAGATCCACTATGGGCGGCTCGAGGCCGCGAAGGCCTTCGCCGCCGCGAACAAGCTCAATCGCATCACGCTGCCGACGCCGGACGCTTGGCTCGGCATCGCGGCCGCCGGCAAGACGTACTACGACCTGCGCGAGGCGCTGTCCGAGCTCGGGCTCGACAACGCGGCGCTCCGGCAGTACGGCATCCGTCTCATGCAGATCGAGATGATGTTCCCGATGGAGCCGGGTACGATCCGCGAGTTCGCGCGCGGCCTCGAAGAGCTCCTGGTCATCGAGGAGAAGCGCGCGTTCTGCGAGCTCTTCATCCGCGACATCCTCTACAACCAGGCCGAGCGCCCGCTAGTGGTCGGCAAGCACGACGAGCAGGGCCGCCCGCTCGTGCCCGCCGACAGCGAGCTCGACGCGGACCGGATCGCTCAGATCCTGGCCACGCGGCTCGAGCGCCGGATTCACCTCGACACGATCACCGCGCGCGTGGCGCTGCTCGAGGCGCTGCGCCAGCGGCCCGCGCCGCTGACCCTGAGCCGCCAGCCCTACTTCTGCTCGGGCTGCCCGCACAACCGCTCGACGGTGCTGCCCGAGGGGTCCATGGCCAGCGCCGGGATCGGTTGCCACGGCATGGCGCTCCTGATGGATCGCCGCACGATGGGGCTCACGCACATGGGCGGCGAAGGGGTGCAGTGGGTCGGGATCGCGCCCTTCACCGAGACCAAGCATCTCTTCCAGAACCTCGGCGACGGCACGTTCTTCCATTCCGGCTCGCTGGCGGTCCGCCAGGCGGTCGCCTCGAGCGCGAACATCACCTACAAGATCCTCTACAACTCGGCGGTGGCGATGACGGGCGGCCAGGACGCCGCCGGCGCGATGCCAGTGCCCGAGCTGACGCGTTCGCTCGCCGCCGAAGGCGTCAAGCGGATCATCGTGATGACCGATGAGCCCGACAAATATCCGAAGGGCACCGCGTGGGCACCGGGGGTCGAGGTGTGGCACCGCGACCGGCTCGACGAGGCTCAGCGCTTGCTTCGCGATATTCCGGGCGTGACGGCGCTCGTCTACGACCAGCGGTGCGCCGCCGAGAAGCGGCGCCTGCGCAAGCGCGGCCGGCTGCCCGACCCGGAGCTGCGCGTCTTCATCAACGAGGCGATCTGCGAGGGATGCGGCGACTGCGGCGTGAAGAGCAATTGCTTATCGGTGCATCCGGTCGAAACGGAATTCGGGCGAAAGACCCAGATTCACCAATCTTCGTGTAACAAGGATTATTCCTGCCTGCAGGGTGACTGCCCCTCGTTCTTGACGGTCGTGCCGCTCGTCGACTCCCGGAAGAGGGAGCGCCGCGCCTTCAAGGTCGAGCGCGCGCTGCCGGCGCCGGAGCCCAAGGTTCCGGGCGAGGTGAACGTCTTCATGATGGGGATCGGCGGCACCGGCGTCGTGACCGTGAACCAGATCCTCGGGACGGCGGCGCTCCTCGACGGCAAGTTCGTCCGCGGCCTCGATCAGACCGGCCTCAGCCAGAAGGGCGGGCCGGTGGTCTCGCACCTGAAGATCCTCGATCGGGCGACGCAGGTCTCGGCGAAGGTCGCGGCCGGCTCCGCCGATTGCTACCTCGGCTTCGACATCCTGGTGGCGACCTCGCCGCAGAACCTCGATCACGCGCGTCCCGAGCGGACGATCGCGATCGTGTCGACCAGCCAGGTGCCGACCGGCGCGATGGTGACGTCGACGGCGGTCGAGTTCCCGGAGGCCAGCGGATTGATCTCCTCGATCAATCGTGTGACCCGCAAGGACGACAACGTCTTCCTCGACGCGCTCGGACTGGCCGAGACGCTCTTCGACGACCACATGGCCGCCAACATGATCGTGCTGGGCGCGGCCTGGCAGGCGGGCGCCTTGCCCGTGAGCGAGGCGGCGATCGAGGAAGCGATCGTGCTGAACGGCGTCTCCGTGCCGATGAACAGCCAGGCGTTTCGCGTGGGCCGGCTGCTGGTCGCCGATCCGGCGTGGGCGCGCACGGTCGTCCGCCGCCGGCTGGGCGCGGTCGAGGCCAAGCCCGCGCTCTCGACGCAGGCGCTGAGCCTCGTGGAGTCGCTCGGTGCCGCGGGCGAGCTCAAGCGGCTCCTCGAGGTGCGCGTGCCGGAGCTGATCGCCTACAAGAGCGCGGGCTACGCGCGCGGGTACGTGCAGTTCGTGCGGCGCGTGCGCGAGGCGGAGGCGGCCCAGGTGCCGGGCGAATCGCGGCTGTCCGAGACGGTCGCGCGCTACCTCTTCAAGCTGATGGCCTACAAGGACGAGTACGAGGTGGCGCGTCTGTCGCTCAAGCCGGACATCGCGCGCGCGCTGGCCGACGAGTTCCCCGGCGGCGTCAAGCTCGCCTACAACCTGCACCCGCCGCTGCTCCGGGCGCTCGGTCTCAAGCGGAAGCTCAAGCTCGGCCCGTGGTTCGCTTCGGTCTTCGGCGTGCTCGCCCGGATGAAGTGGCTGCGTGGTACCCCGCTCGATCCCTTCGGCTACGCGGCGGTGCGGCGCGTCGAGCGGCAGCTACCCGGCGAATATCGCGCCCTCGTCGAGAAGGCGCTCGTTGGTCTCTCGCTCGAAAGCTATGAGCGCGCGGTCAAGGTCGCGGGTCTGCCGGACCTGGTCCGGGGCTACGAGGAGATCAAGCTGCGCAACGTGCAGCGCTTCCGGGACGAGGTGCGCGCGCTGGGCTTCTGAGCGTCCGGCTCGTGCTCGCGGACGCCGCCGGGCCGAGGCGCGCACACGGAGAGAGGCGATGACCAATCTCGAGCGGCAGCTGAAGGCGCTTCAGAAGCACCTCAAGACGCTCAAGACGGAGGCCGACCGGGCGACCGGTCAGGCGCGACTTCGCATGCGACGGATCGAGCGCCGCACCCGGGTCGAGGTCGAGCGGATGATCCGCCGCGCCGAGCCGCGCGTGCGCGACGCGGTCGCGCAGGCGGCGCTGCTGAGCCGCAGCTTCCGGGAGGGCGTCCGCGCCGGCGCGGCCGCCTATCGCGCGGGCCGCGCCCCCAAGCGCTGAGCCCGTTCAGTCCTGATCGCGGGCACGCTCGCGCTTGAGCGCGCCTCGCCGCTTCTTGCTCTCCAGCCTGCGCGCGCGGGCGGCCGCCGTCGGGCGTGACGCCTTGCGCGAGCGCGGCTCGCGCAGCGCCGCGGCGACCAGGGAACGGACCCGGTCGAGCGCATCCGCGAGATTCCGCGCCTGATTCCGCTCGGTCTGGCTCGACACCATCAAGCGGCCGTCGGCGTCGAGCCGGTGTCGGCAGAGCGCCGCGAGCCGCGTGCGCGCAGCGTCCGAGAGCCCCTCGATCGCGTCGAGATCGACGCGCAGGTCGACCTTCGTCGCCACCTTGTTCACGTTCTGGCCACCCGGGCCCGACGCGCGCACGGCGCGGACGTGCAGCGCCCGGTCGGGAACGCGCACGGTGCTGCTGACGACGATCGCGCGGCTCACAACTCGATTGTATCGTGCTGCCCCGGTTGCGCGACGTGTCGCGCGTGGCGGTGGCGCTGTATCCTTTTGTTGTGAGCATGGCTGAGCGCCGGCGTCTGACCGACGTGGCTCGTGGCGCCGCGCCCGCCGATCTGTACGTGCGTGGCGGCACGCTGCTCAACGTCTACACCGGCGAGCTCTACCCGGCCAACGTCGCGACACAGGGCGAGCGCATCGCCTACGTCGGCGTGCGTGACGAGATGGTCGGCCCGCGCACGCGGGTGGTGGACGCGACCGGCCGCGTGCTCGTCCCCGGCTACATCGACCCCCACGTGCACCCGGCCACCTTGACGACGCCGTCGGCGCTCGCGCGATTCGTCCTGCCGCTCGGCACCACCGCGGTCGTCGCGGATACCTTGCAGTTCTGGGAGCTCGGCGGCCTCGCCGCGTTCCGGGCCGTCGCCGACGCGCTCGTGCGGGCGCCGCTTCGCTTCTACTGGATGGTTCGCCCTCACGCCCAGAGCCGATCGCCGGGCGAGTGGCGACGGTTCGGTCTGGCGACGCTCGCGAAGGCATTTGCCCACCCGCGAACGATCGCCGTGGGCGAGGTGACGCGCTGGCCCGACGCGTGGCGCGGCGATCCGGAGCTGCTGCGCCGGCTCGGCCTCGCCCGCGGCGCGCGCGTGGAGGGACACACGGCCGGCGCCTCCGGCGAGAAGATCGCGGCGATCGCCGCGGCCGGCTTCACCTCGGACCACGAGCCGATCACCGCGCAGGAAGTCCTCGACCGCGCGCGTCAGGGCATCGCGGTGATGCTGCGCGAGTCGTCCTTGCGCCCCGACCTCGTCGGGCTCCTGGACGCCCTCAAGACGGCGCCGGCGCTCGCCTCGCGTCTCATGCTCACGAGCGACGGGTCGATGCCCGCGTTCCTCAGGACCCACGGGTTCGTCGATCATCTGATCCGGATCGCGCTCGAGCGCGGAGTAGCGCCGATCGACGCCTACCGCATGGCGACCCTGAATCCCGCGACCTACTACAGGCTCGACGTCGACCTCGGCGGCATCGCGCCCGGCCGCTACGCCGACATCTGCCTGCTCGCCGATCTCGCCGAGCCGCGGCCGTCGACCGTGATCGCGCGCGGCCGGGTGATCGCGACGAACGGCCGGCTGATCGGTCGGGTGGCGGAGCCGCCGTGGCGCCGCATCTTCAGAACGCCCGAAGCGCGACTCGCGGTGCGCTGGCGCGCCCGGCCCGAGGATTTCGAGCTGCCCCGGCGCGCCCGCTATCCCGTCATCCAGCTCGTCAGCGCCGTGATCAGCCGGCTGCAGGAGCGGCCGCTACAACCGGGCGATCTGCACGCTGCCCTCCTGGACCGGGCCGGACGCTGGGTCGCGCCGGGCGTCGTGGCCGGCTTCGCCGAGCGGCTCGACGGCTTCGCGACGACGACCAGCACGGACTTCAACATCCTCGCGCTCGGGCGGCGGCCCGAGGCGATCGCGCGCGCCGTCAATCGCCTCCTCGAGCTGCACGGAGGGATCGTGCTGGTGGACGGCGAGCGGATCGTGTACGAGATGGCGCTGCCGCTCGGCGGCATCATGACGCGTCGGAGCGTCGACGACGCGGCGCGCTCGGAAGACGAGCTGCGGCGGCTGCTCGTCGAGCGCGGCTACGCCCACCACGAGCCGCTGTACTCGCTGTTCTTCATGGCCGCCGATTTCCTGCCGACCGTGCGCCTCTCCCCGCGCGGTGTCTGGGACGTCAAGCGAAGCCGCGTCCTGCTGCCCTCCCGGCGCCGGCGATGATCGACCGGCGGCGGCGCGCGGTGAGGCCGGTCGCGTGAGCGCGCGTGACTGAACGGGCGCCCCGGCGCCAGCGACGACTCGCGCTGGGCGTGCTGCTGGCGGCCGCCGCGCTGGCCGTGGCCGTGTTCCCGCTGCGCGCGACCTGGTGGGGCGGCTGGATCCTGGCGATCGCCGAAGCGGGGATCGTCGGCGGCCTGGCCGACTGGTTCGCGGTCACCGCGATCTTCCGCCGCCCACTCGGCCTGCCGATCCCGCACACGGCATTGATCCCCGCCAACTGGGAGCTGATGGCGGCGCGCGTGGGGACGATGGTCGGCAGTCGCGTGCTGACGAAGGAGTACGTCACGCAGGAGATCGCGCGCGTCGACGTCGCGTCGCTGATCGCGCGGGGCGCCGAGCGGCTCACGTCGCGCGATTTCGACGTGGCGACGCGCGAGCTGGCTCGCTGGCTCGCCGCCGAGATGTCACCGAAGACGGCGAGCGAAATGATCACACGGCTGCGCGATCTGTTGCTCGAGCGGCCCATGGCGCCCGCGCTCGCCGCAGCGCTTCAGATGGTGCATCGCCACGGCTGGGATCAGCGGATCGTCACGGCGCTGGCCGGCTCGCTCGCCGAGGCGTTCGACCGGCCCACGTTCCGCGCGACGGTCGGCGAGCTGGTGGACGATCTCGTGGCTCGCTACCGCGAGCGGATGGGGGTGTATCCGCGCTTCTGGATCAGCCTCGCCAGCATGCTCGGCCTGATCGATCGCGAGCGCGTCTTGTCGGCGCTCCAGTCGGGACTGCGCCAGGTGGCCCAGGAGCCCGACCATCCGGTGCGCCGGCGTCTGACGGAAGTGCTGAGCGAGCTGCCGGGCCGCCTTCGCGCCGACGGCCGCCTGGCCGCACGCCTCGAAGCCGCCAAGCGCGATCTCCTCGCGACACCGATCGCGACCCGGGTCATCGAGGACGCGGCGACGGCGCTCCATCGCACGCTCCTGGCCGACCTGGAGCGGCCGCGCTCCGAGGTGCGCATCTGGATCGTCGAGCGGCTCGAGCGCGCCCGCCGGGCGCTGGTCGCGGACGAGGAGCTCCGCGGCCAGCTCGACCGATGGGCCAAGGCGCGAGTCCTCGAGATCGTCGAGCGCCATCACGAGCGCATCGCGGGATTCATCGAGAACGGCGTGCTGGCGCTCGGCCCCGAGGGCGCGGTGCGACTCATCGAGGAGCACGCCGGCGACGATCTGCAGTATATCCGCGTCAACGGCACGATCATCGGCGGCCTCGCCGGCGGCCTGCTCTACGCGATCCACCTGCTATTGCGCCTTCTCTGAGCGTCCCGCGCACCCGCGAACCGGTTTGTCGGCCGCGGCGTTTTCACGTACACTTCGATTCGCCCAATCCTCAGGAGGTGTCCATGTCTCGCGCGCGTTTCGCGCTGCTCTCGATCACTCTCCTGGCTCTCGGCACGGCGCTCCTCGCGCCGTCTTCGAGCCAGTCGCAGACTCCCCAAGCGTCGCAGACTCCCAGATCGGGCGGCGTCCTCAACATGATGCTTCGGGAAGACCTGTCCCAGGGCTTCTCGATCCACGAGACGTCCACCATTTCCACCGTGTGGCCGGCCATGCCGTGCCTGAGCAACCTCGTGCTGTTCGATCCGCTGAAGAAGACCGAGAGCGTCGATACGATCATCGGCGAGCTGGCCGAGAAGTGGTCGTGGCAGGACAACTACCGAAATCTCGTCTTCTTCTTGCGCCGAGGCGTCAAGTGGCACGACGGCCAGCCCTTCACGTCCAAGGACGTGAAGTTCACCTTTGACATGCTGCGCGAGGCGCCCGACGCGCCCGCCAAGCTGCGCATCAATCCGCGAAAGGACTGGTACGCGAACGTCGAGGCGATCGAGACGCCGGACACGTACACGGCGGTGTTCCGCCTCAAGAAGCCGCAGCCCTCGCTGCTCCTGATGCTCGCCTCGGGCTATACCCCGGTGTACGCCGCCCACGTGCCGCCCGCGGATTACCGCACCCACTGCGTGGGCACCGGGCCGTTCAAACTGAAGGAGTGGCGGAAGGGCGAGTACGTCGAGTTCGTGAAGAACCCCGACTACTTCGTCAAGGGGCGCCCGTACCTCGACGGCCTGAAGTACTTCGCCATCCTCGAGCGGGGCACGCGCCAGGCGGCGATCCAGGCCGGCAAGCTCGACGTGTCGTTCCCGGGCGAGACGACCAAGACCGCCGCCGAGCAGCTCAAGAAGGCCGTGCCCCAACTGGTGATCACGCCGTTCAGTCAGAACGTCACCGACAACATCATCATGAACATGAAGAAGCCGCCCTTCGACAACCAGAAGGTGCGGCTGGCGGTGAGCCACGCGATCGACCGCCGGGCGCTGATCCAGGCGGTGCACCAGGGCGGCGCCGTGGTCGGCGCCGGGCTCGCGCCCAAGCCCTGGGGCTTCTGGGGCCTCGCCGAGAAAGATCTCGTCGGGCTGCCCGGCTACGGGACCAAGCCGGCGGACGAAAAGGCGCTGGCGCGCAAGCTCATGGCCGAGGCCGGCTTCTCACGCGAGAAGCCCTTGAAGGTCGAGATCGTCACGCGGTCGATCGCCATCTACGTCGACATGGCCTCGTTCGTCATCAACGAGCTCAAGCAGGTCGGCATCGAGGCAACGCTCAAGCAGATCGAGACGGCGCAGTGGCACGCGATGGCGACGCGCGGCGACTACCAGATCGGAGCCAACCTGACCGGCGTCGGGCCCGATGACCCCGACGCGAACTACTACGAGAACTACGGATGCGGCTCGCCGCGCAACTACAGCCAGTACTGCAGCGAGGAAGTCATGAAGATGTTCGACGCCCAGTCGCAGGAGCTCGACCCCAAGAAGCGGCTGGCGCTCAACGCCGCGATCCAGAAGAAGCTCGAAGCCGACGCCGCGCGGCCGATCCTGGACTGGAAGCTCGACTACTTCACGGTCTGGCCGCACGTGAAGAACCTGATCCCGCACCAGTCGATCTACAACTTCGGCCGGATGCAGGAAGTGTGGAGCGACAAGTAGACCCAAGGGCCGTGGCGAGCGCGTGAAGACCTACGTCATCCAGCGACTCGTCATCGCCCTGCTCACCCTGCTGGGCATGTCGGTGGTGATCTTCACCCTGCTGCGCCTGGCGCCCGGCGACATCGTGGACATCCTCTTCTCGACGGCGGGCTACGTGAGCCCGTCCGAGAAGCAGGCGATCATGAAGGAGCTGGGCATCGACCGGCCCTACTGGGTCCAGTACGTCGACTGGATCCGCCAGATGCTCACCGGCGACCTCGGCAAATCCTATCGCTACGACCAGCCGGCGTGGCAGATCGTCCGCCCGCTCGTGCCGGTCACGCTCGAGCTGGCGGCGCTCTCCACGCTCTTCGCGGTGCTCATCGGCGTGCCCACCGGAGTCGTCAGCGCGGTGCGGCAGGACACGACGCTCGACTACGTGCTGCGCGTGTTCAGCCTCGCCGGGCTCGCGATGCCGGCGTTCTGGCTCGGCATGGTGATCATCCTCGGCCTGGTGACGTGGTTCGGGTGGATCCCGCCGCTCAGCTACGTGAGCCCGTTTCAGGATCTGAAGCTCCACGCGGTGCAGTTCATCCTGCCGGCGCTCGCCGTCGGCTACCGCTCCTCGGCGCTGATCATGCGCATCACGCGCTCGTCCCTGCTCGAGGTGCTGCGCGAGGACTACATCCGCACGGCGTGGGCCAAGGGGCAGACCGGGCGCGTCGTCATCTGGCGCCACGCGCTGAAGAACGCGCTGCTGCCGGTCGTCACGGTCATCGGCATCGAGTTCGCGTTTCTCATCGGCGGCCTCGTCGTCACCGAGACCGTGTTCAACCTGCCGGGGGTCGCGCGCTTCCTGGTCCAGGCGATCCTCTGGCGCGACTATCCGATCGTGCAGAACCTCGTGATGTTCATCGCCGTGGTCGTGATCCTCAGCAACCTGCTCGTCGACATGCTCTACGGCGTTCTCGACCCACGAGTCCGTTATGGCAGTTAGTCGTGCCGAGATCGCCGTCGCGGCCGGCGCCCGGCCGCGGCCCGGCATGTGGACCGCCATCGCGCGCTTCGCGCGGAAGAAGCCGCTCGGCGCCGCCGGCGGGGTGCTGATGCTGGTGATGCTGGTGACGGCGATCTTCGCTGAAGTTCTACAGACGCACGATCCGATCGCCACCGCCGCGGCGGCCACGCTGGCCGGGCCGAGCGCGGACCACTGGCTCGGCACCGATCACCTCGGGCGCGACATCTATTCGCGCATCGTCCACGGCGCGCGCGTCTCGCTGGTCGTCGGAGTCGCCTCGACGTTGCTCGGCTCGGTGCTCGGGGGGATCATCGGGCTCCTGTCCGGCTACGTCGGGGGCCGCACCGATATGGTGACCCAGAGGATTCTCGACATCCTGCAGGGATTGCCGCTGCTCGTGCTGGCGCTGGTGATGTCGGCCGCCCTCGGTCCGGCCGTGCACAACGTGATCATCGCGATCTCGATCCCGATCATCCCGCGGGCCGCGCGCGTGATCCGCTCGAGCGTGCTCTCGATCCGCGAGATGCAGTACGTCGAGGCCGCGCGCTCGCTCGGGGTCCGGCATCTGCGGATCGCGTTCCGCCACATCCTGCCCAACACGATCGGTTCGTTCATCGTGCTGTGCACCGCGCAGCTCGGGAGCGCGATCCTCGTCGAGGCCACCCTGTCCTATCTCGGGCTCGGCGTCCCCGAGCCCTATCCCTCATGGGGCCGCATGCTGTCGGTGTCGGCCGCCGAGTACGCGCAGAAGGCCCCCCACCTCGTGCTCTTCCCGGGCATCGCGATCAGCCTCGCCGTCTTCGGCTCGAACCTGCTCGGCGACGCGCTCCGCGATACGCTCGATCCTCGGCTCCGCGGAAGCTGAGGCGCCGGAGCCCATCGATGAACGCGAGCACGCAGTGCGCGCTGCAGGCCGTCGCGGGGCTGGGGCCCCGCCGGCCGAGGCGCGCGTATTGACAGGCCGCGCTGCAGGCCGTCGCGGGGCTGGGGCCCCGCCGGCCGAGGCGCGCCGATAAACGTCCTTCACAAGGAGAGGCGCTGATGGCTGACCCGAGGCTCGCCTGGCTGCCGGCGACCGAGCTGGCGGCGATGATCCGCAAGAAGAAGGTGTCACCGGTCGAGGCGATCGACGCGGTGCTCGACCGCATCGAGAAGCTCAACCCGCGGCTGAACGCGTTCGTGACCGTGACCGACGCGGACGCGCGGCGCCAGGCGAAGGCCGCGGAGCGGGCGCTCGGCAAGCGCAGCGCGCGGCTCGGGCCGCTACACGGCGTGCCCTTCTCGGTGAAGGACCTCGTGAACACGAAGGGCGTGCGGACGACCTTCGGCACGCCCTTCTATCGCGACAACGTGCCCGCCGAGGACGCGCCGATGGTGGAGCGTATGAAGGCGGCCGGCGCGATCATGCTCGGCAAGACCAACACGCCCACGTTCGGCTGGATCGGCGCCACCCACAACCTCGTGTTCGGGATCACGCGCAACCCGTGGAACCTCGAGCGGACCCCGGGCGGCTCGAGCGGAGGAGCCTCCGCGGCCGCGGCGGCGGGCCTCGGGCCGCTCCACATCGGCACCGACGGCGGCGGCTCGATCCGGATCCCGGCGTCCTGCGCCGGGATCTTCGGACACAAGCCCTCGTACGGACGCATCCCGACGCACCCGGCGAGCGGCGCGTGGAGTCTCTCGCACATCGGCCCGCTCACGCGCACCGTCGCCGACGCCGCGCTGATGCTGGCGGTCTGCGCCGGTCCCGACGAGCGCGATCAGTACTCGCTGCCGGCCTCCGGCGAGGACTATCTGAAATCGTTGGGGGGCGGCGTGAAAGGGCTGCGGGTCGCCTACACGGACGACCTCGGCTTCGTCGACGCGGTCGATCCGGAGGTGCGCGCCGTGTGCGCCAAGGCGGCGCTCGTGTTCCGCGAGCTCGGCTGCAAGGTCGAGGACGTCCGGCCGGGCTGGCCGTCGCCCCGCGAGGCGTGGGGCGAGATCTTCTGCGGCGGTATCGCGACGCGGATGGCGCCGTACGTCGACCGGCCCGGCGACATCGAGCCCGGGCTCTTGCGGATCATCCAGACGACCCTCAAGAATCCGCCGACGAAGTACGTGCAGGCGTGGTTCGACCGGCTCGCCTGGTGGCAGCATCCTCGCGCGTTCTTCGAGAAGTACGATCTCTTGCTGACGCCCACGATCGCGTGTCCGCCGTTCGCGGTCGGCCTCGACAATCCGACCGAGATCGCCGGCAAACCGGTCGAGCCCTACGCGTGGATCCCGTTCACGTACCCGTTCAACGTCACGGGCCAGCCCGCCGCGTCGGTGCCGTGCGGATTCACCAGGGACGGACTGCCGATCGGGCTGCAGATCGTCGGCCGTCGGTTCGACGACGCCACCGTGCTGCGCGCCTCGGCGGCCTTCGAGCGAGCGCGCCCGTGGGCGCAGCGCCGCCCCGTGCTGGAGTAGGCGAGTGGAGCGGCTCCTCTTCATCGTGTCGCAGGGTCGGCGAGAGCTCTACGAGTCGCTGCGCGTCGTGCTCGGCCAGGAGCGCGGCGTCGAGGTGATCCTCGATCGCCGCGAAGTCAAGCGCCGCCGTCACGAGCTTCCCCCGTCGACCGAGCGCCGCCGGTACGGGCGCCGCGCCCGGCCGCGCGAGGATTCCGACATGCAGATCCGCGGCTGGACGGTGGTGCGATTGCCCTAGCCGGCGTACTGTTCACCTCTCGGGACATTGACGGGAGGCCGGGGCGGGCGGACGCTGCCCTCGTGCATCTCGCTGACCTCCTCGTCGCCGCGGCCGTCCTCGGAGTCGTCTCGGCGGGCATGCTCACCGTGCTCGACGAGAGTCTGCGCGTCTACACGATCGGCGCCGCGCGCGCCGAGTCCCAGCAGAGCGGGCGCATCGCGGTCGAGCGTCTGGCGGCGGAGATCCGCACCGCCGGCCTCGGGCCGCGCGGCGCGGCGTTTGCGGCGATCGCGGTCGCGGAGCCAACGCGCATCGTCCTGCAGCACGACCTCGACGGGGACGGCGTCATCGCCGCACCCGGCGAGATGATCACCTGGCAGCTGACAGGCGAGACCCTGCGCCGGGACGCCGGCGGCGGCGCGCAGCCCGTCGTCGACGGTGTCCGAAGCTTCGCGCTCGAGTACCGGGACACGTCGGATCGCGACGCCGCGACGGCCGACGAGGCTCGGACCGTCGTGATCACGCTGGTGACTGGCCCCGCGTGGGACCTCGCCGATCGCTCGGTCGTGACGATGTACTCGACGCGCGTGCGCTTGCGCAATCGCTGACCGAACATTCCGGTCACGCCTGCTCGCTTGCAGTGATCTATGGGTGACAATCGCTGCCGGCGACGGCCCGGCCGCTCGCCGGCTCGTCCGCGGGCGCTTTCGGCCCCGCCCTCGGAGCACGCCCGGCGGCTCCCGACCCGACCCGGCGGGTAGCTGATCGGACCCCCTCCCCGGGGGGTCGTCCAGGGTTCCCTCAGGCCCCTTCCCAGCCAACCCACCATGCCGGGGGCCAAAGTGGGTCATCAGGTACCACAGGTCGTCAGGGGGGTACTGAACTCTAATTCCGCTCAAAATCGTCGCTTTTACCCTTGACACGAGGTTTGGACAGACGCTAATCTCGCATCTCGAGTGGGGCATAGTGGGATGAAGGTTTAACAAGGATCCGTGAATTCCGGATATGTTTAGAGGACGGTATCAGCACACGATCGACCCGAAGGGGCGCCTGAGCGTACCGGCGAAATTCCGGGACGTCCTCGCGCAGTACGAGGGGGCGCTGATTGTCGTCCCGAACGATTACTGCCTCGAGGTGCATCCACTGGAGGAGTGGCAGCGCATCGAGACGAAATTGCGCGAGCAGTCGATCTTCAATCCCGAAGTGCGCGAGCTGAGCCGGCTCTTCATCTCGCGCGCCAAGGACGTGTCGCTCGACGCGGCGGGACGCGTGCTCATCCCGCCGGACGCGCGCGAGCAGGCGGGACTCTCGAAAGAGGTCACGCTCGTGGGCGGGGGATTGCCTCAGTTCGAGGTGTGGGATCGCGGCCGGTTCGAGGAGTACGAGCGCACGCGCGCCGACCGGCTGCCGACGCTGTTCGAAAGGCTCTCGGGCCTGGGAGTGTAGCGGTTCACGTTCCGGTGCTCGCCGACGAGGTCGTGTTTCTCCTGCGACCGCGCGGCGAGGGATGGGTGATCGATGCGACGGTCGGCATGGGCGGTCACGCCGAGGCGATCTTGAACGCCAGCGCGAGCTCGGTGCGTCTTCTCGGTCTGGACGCGGACGCCGCGGCGCTGGCCCAGGCGCGCGAGCGTCTGGCCCGGTTCGGCGACCGGGTGGGCCTGGCGCACGCGAGCTTCGGCCGTCTCGCGGACGCCGCCGCCGCGGGCGGCGTCGAGCACGCGCGCTCGATTCTGCTGGATCTCGGCGTGTCCTCGTGGCAGCTCGAGCAGTCGGGGCGCGGCTTCTCGTTCCAGGGTGACGAGCCGCTCGACATGCGACTGGATCCCTCGGTCGGCGAAACCGCCGCCGCGCTCCTGAACCGGCTTCCCGAGCCGGAGCTTGCGCGCATCATCTTCGAGTACGGCGAGGAGCCGCACGCCCGGCGGATCGCGCGGGCCATCGTGCGCCGCCGGCCGCTGGCGCGGACCGGCGACCTGGTGGCAGCGGTCCGCGGCACGGTGCCCCGCGCGGCGTGGCCGCGCCGCCTCCACGTGGCCACGCGCACCTTCCAGGCCGTGCGCATGGCGGTCAACGACGAGCCCGGCGCGCTCCGAAACGCGCTGGCGCAGGCGCCCGCTCTCCTGACGGCCGGCGGCCGTCTGGGCGTCATTTCGTTTCATTCGGGCGAAGATCGCATCGTGAAGCGGACGTTCCGAGCTCTCGAGCCGGCGGGTTTCGCCGAGCTCGAGCCGTCGCCGTGTCAGCCCACCGACGACGAGGTGCGGGCGAACCCCCGCGCCAGGAGCGCGAAGCTGCGCGTGCTGGAGCGGCTTTCATGAGGAAGGATCAGCGGCTTCATCGCGAACCGGACCCCCGGGTGCGGCGCTCGCTCGTGGTGGCCTTCGCCACCTCAGCTTTGCTCGTGGCCGGCGCCCTCACGGTCGTGGGCGTCAGGGTCGAGCAGGTCCATCTGGCCTATCGGCTCGACGCCGTCAAGACCGAGCGCGCGCGCGCCGAGGAGCGCATCCGGCAGCTCGAGATCGAGGTGGCGACCCTGCGCTCACCGAGCCGCATCGAGGCGCGCGCCCGGCAGATCGGTCTCGTGGCGGCGGGGCGTGATCAGATCCGGCTCGCGAAGGAGTACGTGGCCGGCGGCACCGGCCTGGCGGCCGACCAGAATCGCGCGGTGTCCCTGCGCGCGCCGAGGCCGCCCGCTCCGTGAAGGATCCGGCCGTCCGGACGCGCGTGCTCATGCTGGCAGCGATCCTCGCCCTCGCGTTCGGCGGCCTCACCGCTCGACTCGGCTGGCTGATGGTGGTCAAGCACGGCGAGCTCACGCAGCTCGCCGAGCGCCAGTACTCGCGCACGATCGTCCTCGGGGCGCAGCGCGGCCCGATCGTCGACCGTCAGGGCGGTGCGCTCGCGACGTCGGCCGCGACGGAATCGCTCTTCGTGCAGCCGCGCAGCGTGGGCGACCCGGTCCGCGTCGCCGCGCGCCTGGCGCCGATCCTGGGCCAGCCGGAGTCCGAGGTGCACGCCGCGCTGACGGGCCCGCGTTCGTTCGTGTGGCTGCGCCGGAAGCTTCCGCCCACGGTGGCCGAGCAGGTCAAGGCGTTGCGCGAGCCGGGTCTCGGGTTTCTCCCGGAGCCGCTGCGCCTGTATCCGAATCGCGAGCTGGCGGCGCACGTCCTGGGCTTCGAGGGCGCCGAGGGCGGCCTCGAGGGCGTCGAGCGCGCCTTCAACGCGGATTTGGCCGGCGTGCCGGGCAGGGCCATCGCGGGCCGCGACGCGCTCGGCCGCGAGGTCGCGGCGCCGCACGTGCTCCAGCAGCCCCAGCCCGGTCACGGCGTGATGCTGACGATCGACCGGACGATCCAGTACGTCGCCGAGCGCGAGATCGACGCCGCGTACCGGCGGACCCACGCGAAGGCCGCGATCGTCGTGGCGCTGGAGCCGCGCACGGGCGACGTGCTGGCGATGGCGATGCGCCCGACGTTCAATCCGAACACGTTCCTGGACGTCCCCTCCGCGGACTACTGGCGAAACCGCGCGGTGACCGATCCGTTCGAGCCGGGCTCGACGTTCAAGGCGATCATGGCCGCCGCGGCGCTCGAGGAGGGCGTGATCCGGCCCGACGATCGGATCTACGCCGAGAACGGCGCCATCACGCTCGCCGGGACGACGATCCGCGACTGGAAGAAGTACGGCTGGCTCACGTTCGCCGAGGTCTTACAGAACTCGTCCAACGTCGGATCGATCAAGGTGGGTCTCTCGCTCGGCCGGGACCGCTATTACCGCTACATGAAGGCGTTCGGCTTCGGCGCGCCGACCAACGTCGGTCTGGCCGGCGAGAGCCGCGGGCTCCTGCGCGAGCCGCAGCGCTGGTCGCTCCTGTCGCTGCCGACGATGTCGATCGGCCAGGAGATCTCGGTGACGGCGCTCCAGATGGTCACCGCGTTCGGCGCCATCGCCAACGGCGGCACCCTGATGCAGCCGCGCCTCGTCCGCTCGACGTTCGACGCCGAGGGCCGGGAGACGCGCCGCTTCGAGGTCAAGGCGGTGCGCCAGGTCGTGTCCCCGGCCACCGCGCGGACGCTCACGAACCTCCTGACCGGCGTGGTCGAGTCGGGTACCGGACGGTTCGCCGCCATCCCCGGGTACGCGGTCGCCGGCAAGACCGGCACCGCGCAGAAGCTCGACCCGTCGACCAGGCGCTACTCGCACGCGCCGGGCGTGCTCTCATTCGTGGGGTTCGCCCCGGCCGACGAGCCGCGCTTCGTCATGCTGGTGATGCTCGACGAGCCCCGGAACGAGAAGTGGGGCAGCGAGGCCGCCGCGCCGATCTTCGGCGCGATCGGCCGCGAGATCCTGCGCTACCTCGAGGTGCCGCCCCGCGACGTGCCGCCGGTCCAGATCGTGACGGGCCCGCCTGCCGAGCTCCCCGCGCCCCCGCGGATGAGGCTCGTCGGCACCGCAGAGGCGAGAGAGCCGGACGGGACGCGGCGCATGCCCGACCTCGGCGGCAAAACCTTGCGTCAGGCACTGGAAGCCCTCGAGCCGCTGCGCGTCGACGTGCGGCTGGCGGGTCAAGGCCGCGTCGTCCGCCAGGTGCCCGCCGCCGGCGACCCGCTCGAGCCGGGCGCGGTGGCCCGCCTCACGCTGACGGCGGCGGGAGGGATCAGGTGACATGGCGGGCGCGGCCATGAGCGAGCTGCTCGCGGCGCTCCCCGAAAAGCGCGTGATCGGCGAGCCGCCGCGCTCGGTGTCGTCGATCGCCGGCGACTCCCGCAAGGTCGAGCCCGGCGCGTGCTTCGTCGCGGTTCCGGGGTTCAAGCAGGACGGCCGCCGATTCATCCCCGACGCCATCCGGCGCGGCGCCGCGATCGTCGTCACCGAGGGCGAGCCGGTCGCCGACCTCCCGGTCGCCCAGGTGCTGGTGCCGTCGGTGCGGGTCTCGCTGGCGCGGCTCGCGGGCGCGTTCTACGGCCATCCGTCGAGGCAGCTTTCGCTCGTCGGCATCACCGGCACGAACGGCAAGACGACGACCTCCTATCTGGTCGAGGCGCTCCTGCGGGCGCGCGGCCTCGCCACCGGCGTGATCGGGACGATCCAGTACGTGCTCGGCGACGAGACGCGTCCGGCCGGCCAGACGACGCCGGAGGCGCTCGATCTGCAGTCGATGCTGGCGCACATGCGCGACCGGGGCGTCCGGGGCGTCGCGATGGAGGTGTCGTCGCACGCGCTGGCGCTCGCGCGCGCCGACGGACTCGCGTTCGACGTGGCGGTCTTCACGAACCTGACGCAGGATCACCTCGACTTCCACGGCACGCTCGAGAGCTACCGGCTCGCCAAGCGCCGACTGTTCGAGCTGCTCGCCGCGTCGGCGAAACCCACGCGCACGGCCGTGGTCAACGCCGACGATCCGGCCGGGGCCTCGATGGTGCAGGGGCTCGACCTCGACGTGCTCACGTTCGGACTCGGCGCGGGTGCCTCGGTCAGGCGCGTCGCGCACGAGTCGTCCCTCGACGGCATCCGGATGACGGTCGACACGCCGCGCGGCCGCCTGGCGCTCACGTCGCCGCTCATCGGCGAGCACAACGTGATGAACCTGCTCGGCGCCGTAGGCACGGGGCTGGGGCTGGGCCTCGAGCCGCCCGCCATCGCGCGCGCGCTCGGGGCCGTCGGCACCGTGCCGGGACGCTTCGAGCAGGTGCGGGCCGGGCAGCCGTTCCTGGTCGTCGTCGACTACGCCCACACGCCCGACGCGCTCGAGCGCGTGCTGACCACGGCGCGCAAGCTGACGCGCCGGCGGCTCGCCGTCGTCTTCGGCTGCGGCGGCGACCGGGACCGCACCAAGCGGCCGATCATGGGCGAGATCGCGGCGCGGCTCTGCGATCAGGTCTGGGTGACCTCCGACAACCCGCGCTCGGAGCGGCCGGAAGCGATCATCGACGAGATCGTGGTCGGCGTGCGCCGGGTGGGTGCCGCGCCGGGCCGCGTCGCGACCGAGCCGGATCGCGCGCGCGCGATCCGCGCGGTGCTCGGCTGGGCCGAGGCCGGCGACACGGTGGTCGTCGCCGGGAAGGGTCACGAGACCTATCAGATCGTCGGCGCCAACGTGCTGCCGTTCGACGACCGCGAGGTCGCGCGGCGGATCCTGTCGGGAGAGAGGACCTAGAGCCACCGTGCCGCCCTTCACCGTGCAGGACATCGTGCGCGCCACACAGGGCGCCCTCGTCGCGGGCGACCTCGGCGTGCCCATCACCGGCGTGTCGATCGACTCCAGATCGCTCGGCGTCGGCGAGGCCTTCTTCGCGATCCGCGGCTATCGCCTCGACGGGCACGCCTTCCTCGCGGAGGCGGCCTCGCGCGGCGCGGCGTGTCTGGTGGTGCACGCGCTCCACGACGACGTGCCGGCCAACGTGCCGCTGGTGCTGGTCGAGGACACCACGCGCGCGCTCGGCCGGCTCGCGGCGTACCACCGCGCCCGGTTCTCGATCCCGGTCGTCGCGGTGACGGGCTCGAACGGTAAGACCACGACGAAGGAGCTGATCGCCGGCGTGCTCGGCATGCGCTGGCACGTGCTCAAGCCGAGCGGCAGCTTCAACAACCAGTGGGGGCTGCCGCTGACCCTGCTCAAGCTGGCGCCGGATCACCAGGCGCTCGTGCTCGAGATCGGCACCCAGCACCCCGGCGAGATCGCTACGCTCGCCGGGCTGGCGCGCCCGACGGTGGCCGCGGTGACGACGGTGGCGCAGGCTCACACGGAATTTCTTGGCTCGCTCGACGGCGTCCGCGCCGAGAAGGTCGAGCTCGTCAAGGCGCTCGCGCCCGACGGCCGGGCCGTGCTCAACGCCGACGATCCGCATGTCGCGAGCATGGCGCGGGAGGCGCGCGCCCCCGTCGTCACCTACGGACGCTCGTCCGGCGCCGACGTGCGGGCGACCGGCGGCATCGTCGAGCGCGGACCGTCCCTCGCGTTCACGCTCGAGAGCGGCGGCCGCCGCGTGCCCGTGACCCTGGCCTTCGCGGGGCGCCACAACGTGACGAACGCGCTCGCCGCCGCCGGCGTCGGCGTGGCGCTCGGCTGGCCGCTCGAGGAGATCGCCCGCGGCCTCTCGCAGGCGCAACCGGCGGCCGGCCGCTGCGTCTGGCGCGACGCGGGGGGCGTGAGCATTCTCGACGACACCTACAACGCGAATCCGGTGTCGGTGCGCGCGGCCCTCGAGACGGTCGCGGCGCGGCGGGCCGGATCCTCCGGACGGCTCATCGTCGTCCTGGGCGATATGCTGGAGCTCGGGGCGATCGCTGAGGAAGCGCACCAGGACATGGGACGCGCGGTGGTGGCGGCCGGCGCCGACGAGTTCGTCGGTGTGGGACGCTTCGCGCGCCTGGCCGTCGACAGCGCGCGCGCCGGGGGGCTGGCCGCCGCGCACCACGCGACGACGTTCGAGGACACGGTCGCCCACCTCCTCAAGGGCGTGGCTCCCGGTGACGTCGTGCTCGTCAAGGGCTCACGGGGCATGCGCATGGAGCGGGTCGTGGACGCGCTGGTGGCGCGCCTGGCCCGATGAAAGGGACGGATGCTTTACTACTTCCTCGTCCCGCTCGCGAAAGACCACATCGTCTTCAACGTCTTTCGCTACCTGACCTTCCGGTCGTTCATGGCCCTGATCTCGGCGCTCATCATCTCGCTGGTCGTGGGCCCGTGGATCATCCGGCGGCTGCGCCTGGCGCAGCACGGCGGCGAGACGATCCGCGAGGACACGCCCGAGCGGCATCGCACGAAGAAGGGCACTCCGACGATGGGCGGGATCGTCATCCTCACCGCGATCATCGCGACGACCCTGCTCTGGGCCAATCTCGCGAACCGCTACATCTGGGTGGTGATCCTGGCGACCGGCGGCTTCGGGCTCCTCGGCGTCTGGGACGACGCGACCAAGCTGCGCCGCCGCAAGGGGCTCCCGACCCGCGTCAAGTTCGTCGCCCAGCTCGTGGTGGCCTTCGCGGTGCTGCAGCTGATCTTCTGGCAGCCGCCGAGCGCCTGGCTGCCGGTGCTGGCGATCCCGTTCTTCAAGGGCTGGCTGGTGAACCTCGGCTGGCTCTGGATCCCGTTCGCGATCCTCGTCATCGTCGGCGCCTCGAACGCGGTGAACCTGACGGACGGGCTCGACGGGCTGGCGATCGGCCCGGTCATCATGG
>QHTE01000021.1:0-22064 GCA_003220685.1 Candidatus Rokuibacteriota bacterium | reverse complement strand
AGATCCTCAACGTGCGCGGGGCGGGCGAGTTGACCGTCTTCTGCGGCGCGCTGATCGGCGCGGCCATCGGCTTTCTCTGGTTCAACTGCCACCCGGCGGAGGTCTTCATGGGCGACGCCGGCTCGCTCGCGCTCGGCGGCGCGATCGGCACGCTCGCCGTGCTGACCAAGGCGGAGCTCTTGCTGCCGCTGATCGGCGGGCTCTACGTGGTGGAGGCGCTCTCGGTGATCATCCAGGTCGCGAGCTTCAAGGTGACCGGGCGCCGCGTCTTCCGCATGGCGCCCTTGCACCACCACTACGAGCTGTCCGGATGGCCCGAGCCGAAGATCGTCGTCCGCTTCTGGATCGTCTCGTTCGCGCTGGCGCTCCTGGCCATCACGACGTTGAAGCTCCGATGAGAGCGGCGTGAACGCGCTCGACGAGGTCGACATGGCCACTCGCGGTCAGGCCTACCGGCATTCCCTCGCGGGCCGCCGCGTGACGGTGTTCGGCCTCGCCAAGAGCGGCGTCGCCGCGGCGCGGCTGCTGCGTGCGGTCGGCGCCCCGAGCTGGGCGTGCGCCTGGTCACCGGCCCGGGCGACCCGACGCAGGCGTTCGCCGGCGCCGAGCTGGTGGTCGTGAGCCCCGGCGTGCCGCTCGACGCCCCGCCGCTCGCCGGGGTGCGGGCCCGGCGGGCGCCGATCATCGGCGAGCTCGAGCTCGGCTGGCGGGCGACGGAGGCGGACACGATCGCGATCACCGGAACGAATGGCAAGACCACGACGACGGCGCTGACCGGATCGATCCTCGCGCTGCAGCCCCGTCCCGTGCTGGTCGCCGGCAACATCGGCACGCCGCTCGCCGCCCACGCGCTCGCATTCCCGTCCGACGGTCTGGTCGTGTGCGAGGTCTCGAGCTTCCAGCTGGAGACGACCGAGCTCTTTCAACCGAGGGTCGCGGTGGTGCTGAACCTCACGCCGGACCATCTCGACCGTCACCGGACGTTCGAAGCGTACGGCGACGCGAAGGCGCGGATCTTCGCGAACCAAACCGCGGCTGACTGCGCGGTCCTGAATGCGGACGACGAGGCGACGCGGGCGATGGCCGCGCGGGCGAAGGCCCCGGTGGTGTGGTTCAGCCGGCGCCGCGAGCTGTCGCACGGCGTCTTCGTGCGCGACGGCCGGATCGCGGCGAAGCTCAACGGCCACGTCGAGGAGATCTGCCCCCTGTCGGAGATCTTCCTGCGCGGCCAGCACAACGTGGAGAACGTCCTGGCGGCGACGGCGTGCGCGCTCTGGACCGGCGTCTCGCCCGAGGCGATCCGCACGGCGATCGGCCGCTTCCGGGGCGTGGCGCATCGGATCGAGTGGGTGCGCGATCTCTCGGGCGTGAAGTACTACAACGACTCGAAGGGCACCAACGTCGACTCGACCCTCCGCGCGTTCGAGAGTTTCGCCGAGCCGATCGTGCTGATCGCGGGCGGCAAGGGCAAGAGCCAGGACTTCGAGCCGCTCGCCGCCGCCGCGCGCGGGCACGTCGCGCACGCGGTCCTGATCGGCGAGGACGCCGCGAAGATCGGCGCGGCCCTCACGGCGGCGTCCGTTCCGGTGACGTTCTCCCCGTCGCTCAAGGATGCCGTCGACCGCGCGCGCGCCGTCGCGACACCCGGCAGCATCGTGCTGCTCTCGCCGGCCTGCGCCTCGTTCGACATGTTCGACAATTTTGAACATCGCGGTGACGTATTCAAAAAGATCGTCGAGCGGCTCGACTGATGTCGAGAACGCAGCTTCGCGGCGGCGAGCACCGTGTGGAACTGTTGCGCACGCTCGTCGAAGCGGTGGGGGGGTCTGGGGGAGGAGCGGCGCTCGCCCCCCTCCATTCCAACTAAATGCCCAGGAAGCTCGCGCCCGACATCTGGCTCTTCGGCGTCGCCGTCGTCCTGCTCTCGGCGGGCGTAGTGATGGTCTACTCGGCCAGCGCGATCGTGGCGGCCGACCGCTTCCACGATCCGTACTTCTTCCTCAGGAAGCAGATCTTCTGGGCGCTGCTCGGGGCGGCCTGCATGTGGATGGCGATCCGCCTGGACTACCGCCGTCTCGAGGGGCTCGTCGTGCCGCTCCTGATCTTCGCTTGTGTGCTCCTGGTGCTGGTGCTCGTCTCGCCCTTCGGCCAGGCGATCAACGGCACGCGTCGCTGGATCCGCCTGGGGCCGATCTCGTTCCAGCCGGCGGAGCTGGCCAAGCTGGCGCTCGTCATCTACCTCGCAGCGTTCTTCGCGAAGAAGGGCGAGGCGATCGCCGACTTCCGGCGCGGGCTCGTCCCCCCGCTGGCGGTGGCCGGTCTCCTGGCCCTCCTCGTGCTGGCGCAGCCGGACCTCGGCAACTGCCTCACCTTGATCACGCTCACGTTCACGTTGCTGTTCCTGGCCGGCGGCCAGGCGCGCCACCTCGGCTTCATCCTGCTGGCCGCGGTGCCGCCGCTGGCGGTGGCGATCTGGATGGCGCCGTACCGGCTGCGCCGCATCGTCGCGTTCATCGACCCGTGGTCCGATCCGCGGGGCAGCGGATTCCAGATCATCCAGTCGTGGCTCGCGTTCGGCAACGGCGGGATCTTCGGCCAGGGCATCGGCGCCTCGCGCCAGAAGCTCTTCTACCTGCCGGAGTCGCACACCGACTTCATCTTCGCGATCGTCGGCGAGGAGCTCGGCCTCGTGGGCGCCCTGGCCATCGTCACGCTCTTCGTCGTGCTGATCTGGCGCGGTCTCCGCATCGGGCTCAGGGCGCCGGATCCGTTCGGCGGCTACCTGGCGCTCGGGATCACCGTGCTGATCGCGACCCAGACGCTCGTGAACCTGGGCGTCGTCACCGGCCTTCTGCCGACGAAGGGATTGCCGCTGCCGTTCATCTCGTTCGGCGGCTCGGCCCTGCTCGTCACGATGCTCTCGACGGGAGTGCTCCTGAACATCTCCCAGCAGGCCCATGTTTAAGCGCTACCAGCAGATCCACTTCGTCGGGATCGGCGGCATCGGCATGTCCGGTATCGCCGAGATCCTCTTGAACCTCGGCTACCGGGTGACCGGCTCGGACCAGAAGCGGAGCGATGCCGTCGAGCGGCTCGCCCAGCTGGGCGCGAAGGTGTTCATCGGTCACGAGGCCCCCAACGTCGAGGGCGCGCACGTGGTCGTCTACTCGTCGGCGGTCTCGCGCGACAACGTCGAGGTCCAGGCCGCGCGCCGGCAGCAGATCCCGACGATCCCCCGCGCGGAGATGCTCGCCGAGCTGATGCGTCTCAAGTACGGCATCGCGGTCGCGGGCACCCACGGCAAGACCACGACCACCTCGATGGTCGGCACCGTGCTGGCCGAGGGCCGCCTCGACCCGACGATCGTCGTCGGCGGCCGGGTGACGAGTCTCGGCTCGAACGCGCGGCTGGGCCAGGGCGAGTTCCTCATCGCCGAAGCCGACGAGTCCGACGGCTCGTTCCTGAAGCTGGCGCCGACGATCGCGGTCGTCACGACGGTCGACGCCGAGCACCTCGACCACTACGGCACCCTCGACGCGATCCGCGACGCCTTCGTCGCCTTCGTCAACAAGGTGCCCTTCTACGGCGCGGCGGTGCTCTGCCTGGATCAGCCGAACATCCAGCTCCTGATCCCGAGAATCGAGAAGCGGATCGTCTCGTATGGGCTCGAGTCGGGCGCGGACCTCGTCGCGCGCCGCCTGCACCTCTCGGGCATGACCAGCCGGTTCGAGGTCTATCAGCGCGACAGCCTCCTCGGCGAGGTCACGCTCCAGATCCCCGGCCGCCACAACGTGCTCAACGCGCTCGCGGCGATCGGCGTGGGGCTGGACCTGGAGATCCCGTTTTCCACGATTCAGCGGGCGCTCTCCGGATTCTCCGGAGTCCAGCGCCGATTTCAAATCCTGGGTCGTGCCCGTGGCGTCACGGTGGTCGACGACTACGGTCATCACCCGGCCGAGATCCGGGCGACCCTGGCCGCCGCCAAGGCCGGCTTCGACTGTCGGGTCGTGACGGTGTTTCAGCCGCACCGCTACACCCGGACCCAGCATCTGCGGGACGAGTTCCTGACGGCGTTCAATCTGGCTGACGTGCTGATCGTGATGGACGTCTACGCGGCCGGCGAGCCGGCGATCCCCGGCGTCTCGGGCCGGGATCTCGCCGACGGGATCCGGTCGCACGGCCATCGCGATGTCACTTACCTCGGCAGCGACCGCACGCGCATCGTCGAGCATCTCGCCGAGATCGCCCGCCGCGGGGATCTCGTGATCACGCTCGGCGCCGGCGACGTGAGCCAGCTCGGCCCGGAGCTGCTGAAGCGCTTGGACGCCACTCGATGACTGGGAGGGCCACATGCTAGGAGAGATCCGGGGGGAAGTGCGGTTCAAGGAGCCCCTGAGCTTCCACACCTCGCTCCGCATCGGCGGCACCGCCGACATCTTCGTCGTGCCACAGGACGTGGACGACATTCGCCACGCGCTCATGTTCGCCGAGCGCGAGCAGCTGCTGGTCTCGGTGATCGGCGGCGGCAACAACCTCTTGGTCAAGGATCGCGGCGTGCGCGGCGTCGTTCTGCGTCTCGAGGGCTGTCTGGGACGCGCCGAGTTCCACGGCGAGGAGGCGCTCGCCGGCGCCGGCGTGTCTCTCTCGGCGCTGATCCGGGAGGCGGCCGCCCTCAATCTCGGCGGCATCGAGTGCCTGGTGGGCATCCCGGCCACGATCGGCGGCGCGCTGGCAATGAACGCCGGAACAGCCGACGGCTGGATCGGTGATTTCGTCAGCGCCGTGTACTTCCTGCATCCCGACGGCTCGCTCGGCGAGTTCAAGCCGGCCCCCGGCACGTTCACGTATCGCAACTTCAACGCGCCCGCGGGCTCCGTCCTGATCGGCTGCCGCCTCCGCCTGCATCGCAAGCCGCTGGCGGAGATCCAGAAGGAGATGAAGCAGCGGCTCAAGGTGAAGAAGTCCACTCAGCCGCTGGCGCTCGCCTCGGCCGGCTGCGTCTGGAAGAACCCGCCCGGCGACGTCGCGGCGCGGATGATCGAGAAGTGCGGCCTCAAGGGCAAGCGGATCAACGGCGCGGAGATCTCCTCGAAGCACGCCAACTTCATCGTCAACCGCGGCGGCGCGACCGCGGCCGACATCGTGGCGCTCATGGACCTGACGCGCGAGCGCGTGCAGACGCACTTCTCGGTCACGCTCGAGAACGAGATCCGGATCATCGGCGAGTAGATGCCGAGCGGCCTCAGCTCGCCGAGAAGCCGGGCCGCCGCGCTCGCTGACATGGGCGAGCGCTCGGCCTTCGTCGCGCGGCAGCGCGTCGGCCGATCGAAGCGGCCGCGGCCCGGCCGCCGCGCCCGCCTGCGGCGGCTGCTCGGCACCGCGCTGACGATCGTGGCGGTCGCCGCGGCCGGCGGCGCCGCGCTCCGCTGGCTCCTGACGACCCAGCACTTCGCGGTGGCCAGCGTGGAGGTCCGCGGCGTCTCGCGCGTGCCGCCCGACCAGATCCTGGCGGTCGCCGCGATCCCGCGGGGCACCAACATCTTCCGCCTCGACACGATGGGCGTGGCCGGCCGCGTGGAGTCGCTGCCGGAGGTCCGCCGGGCCGACGTCGTGCGCGAGCTGCCCAACCGGGTCGTGATCAGCGTCGAGGAGCGGCGTCCGTTCACCCTCGTCCACGGCGGGCGCCTGCACTGGATGGACGAGGAGGGTCGCCTGCTCGGCGCCTCGCCCGAGGCGGTCGCGCCGCCGATGCCCGTGATCAGCGGCCTGTCGGCGGACGAGCTCGCGTCGATGCGCACGGCGCCCGGCCCGAAGGCCCGCGCCGCGATCGGCGTGATCCGCGCCCTCTTGAGAAGCGGCAACGGGCTCACCGCGGAGATCTCGGAGATCGACATGAGCCGGCGCGAGGGGCCGGTGCTCTACACGGTCGACGGCGTCGAGGTGCGCCTGGGCACCGAGGACTGGGACGAGCGTCTCGCGCGCCTCGAGGGTGTCCTGGCGCAGATCGCGACGCAGGACGTGCGGACGGTCGATCTCCGGTTCCGCGACCAGGTGGTCTTCCAGCGCGGGGGCACCCGATGAAGCGCGCGAAGGCGCCCGACCTCGTGGTCGGCCTCGACGTGGGCACCACGAAGGTCTGCGCGATCATCACCGAGCCGGCCCCCCGGGGCCTCCTGAACGTCATCGGCGTCGGCACCGCGCCCTCGCGCGGGCTCCGGCGCGGGATCGTCGTCAACATCGACTCGACCGTCGAGGCGATCAGATCCGCCATCGCCGAGGCCGAGCAGATGGCCGGCGTCGAGGTCTCGGGCGCCTTCGCAGGCATCGCCGGCGGCCACATTCGCGGGGTGAACAGCCGTGGCGTCGTCGGCATCACCGGCAAGGATCACGAGGTGAGCGAGGCCGACGTCGAGCGCGTGATCGAGGCCGCGCGCGCGATCAACCTGCCGCAAGACCGGGAGATCATCCACGTCCTGCCGCAGAGCTTCGTCGTCGACGACGGCGACGGCGTGCGCGAGCCGATCGGCATGTCGGGCGTCCGCCTCGAGGTCGAGGTGCACATCGTCACCGGTACCGTCACCTCGGTCCAGAACATGGTCCGCTCGGTCAATCGGGCGGGCCTCGCGGTCCAGGACATCGTGCTCGAGCCGCTGGCCTCGGCCGAGGCGGTGCTGTTCGACGACGAGAAGGAGCTGGGCGTCGTCGTGATCGACATCGGCGGCGGCACGACCGACGTCGCACTGCTGCGCAACGGCGCGGTGTGGCACACGGTGGTCCTGCCGCTGGGCGGCGACCACATCACCAACGACATCGCGATCGGGCTGCGCACGCCGACCGCGGATGCCGAGGACATCAAGAAGCGCTACGGATGCGCGCTGACCGCGCTGGTGTCCGCCGAGGAGACGGTCGACGTGCCGTCGGTTGGCGGCCGCAAGCCGCGGCAGCTCTCGCGGCAGCTCCTCTCGGAGATCATCCAGCCTCGGGCCGAGGAGATCTTCACACTGGTGGCGCGCGAGCTCGCCCGCGGCGGGTTCCAGGACGCGGCCACGGCGGGCGTCGTCGTCACGGGAGGGACGTCGATCATGGAGGGAGTTCCCGAGCTGGCTGAGGGCATCTTCGATCAACCCGTGCGCCGCGGCGTGCCGATCGGCGTCGGCGGGATGGCGGACGTAATCGAGAGCCCGATCTACGCCACCGGCGTCGGCCTGGCGCTCTACGGCGCCCGGGCGGGCGCGTCCGGCGAGTCCGTCGGCGCCCCCGGGCCGGTGGGTCGCTTCGCACGGCTCGTGACGGGATTTCTCGGTGACCTCTTCTAGGCCCGGTCGAGACGGACGTCAGCCGCATCTGTTCACGCCGGACGTGGACCGTTCACCCAGCCGGAGGCGCACCTCCGGCGATCACTCACAGGAGGATGCGATGGAGAAGGATCGCGCGCGGCGCCCGCTCTTCGAGCTCGAACCCACGACACAGGCCGCGAAGATCAAGGTCATCGGGCTCGGCGGCGGCGGCGGCAACGCGGTGAGCCGCATGATGGCCGCGCAGTTCACGGGGGTCGAGTTCATCGTGGCCAACACCGACCTCCAGGCGCTCAGCGCCTCGCCGGCGCCCGTGAAGATCCAGCTCGGCGCCAGGCTCACCGGGGGTCTCGGGGCCGGCTCGAACCCGGACGTCGGCCGCAACGCGGCGCAGGAAGATCCGGATCAGATCACGCGGCTGCTGGCCGGCAGCGACATGGTGTTCATCACCGCGGGCCTCGGCGGCGGCACCGGCACCGGCGCGGCGCCGGTCGTCGCGTCGCTGGCGAAGGACCTGGGCATCCTGACGGTCGCCGTGGTCACCAAGCCGTTCACCTTCGAGGGCCGTAAGCGCATGCTCCAGGCCGAGGCCGGGCTCGAGGCGCTGCGCGGCGTGGTCGACACGCTCATCACGATCCCCAACCAGCGGCTGCTCTCGGTCGTCGATCGCGGCACCCCGCTGATCGCCGCGTTCCGGGTCGCCGACTCGGTGCTCCAGCAGGCGGTGCAGGGCATCTCGGACCTGATCCTGGTGCCGGGCCTCGTCAACCTCGACTTCGCCGACGTCCGCACGATCATGTCGGGCATGGGCCTGGCGATGATGGGCACCGGCACCGGCAAGGGCGAGAACCGCGCGCTCGACGCCGCGCAGAAGGCGGTGGCGAGCCCGCTGCTCGACGAGACGTCGATCGAAGGCGCGCGCGGCATCCTGATCAACTTCACGGGCGGCGCCGATCTCTCGATCCACGAGGTCGAGGAGGCGGCGCGCATCGTCCAGGAGGCCGCCCACGAGGAGGCGCACATCATCTTCGGCGCCGTCATCGATCCGCAGCTCTCGGACGAGGTGCGGATGACGGTGATCGCGACGGGCTTCGCCGACAAGAAGGAAAGCGTCGGCCTTGGCGGCAAGGTCGTTGATCTGCCGCGGCCGTCGCGTCCGTTGCCGTCGTCCGCGGCCGCACCCGTGGCCCCTTGGCGCCGCAAGTTTGCCGATCCGCGCGGGGAAGTTGCCGAGGAGGCTCTTGGCGACGGCACGGATCTCGAAGTCCCCGCGTTCCTCAGACGCCAGGCGGATTAGTAGGGTCACCGGGAGGGGGCGGACCCCCTCCCGGTGACCCGTGGGTCCGGCATACTGAGGGACCGATGACTTCGACCTCCCTTCTTGTCGCTCATGGTCGGCCCACGGAGTACTTCACGTTTGCGTCGCTGAGCGCGCTCGGCCTCCCGCATGCGACGACGACTCGGCATTGTCCGGGGATCGGCTCGTTTGCCGAGCCGATCGTGCCCGAGGCGCCGAGGGCGCCATTCCGGGCGGAGGCGGAGCGGGTTCTCGGGGCCGCGGGGCTGTCGATGTCTCGGGTGAGCTATGCGCGGCAGGTGCACGGAGCTGACGCGGCGCGGGCGCCGGCGGGCGGAGGGTTCGCGGGGCTGGTCGACATTCTGGTGACCGCCGAGCGGGGCGTGCCCCTCGCGATCTTCACCGCGGACTGCCTCGCGATCGTGCTCTACGATCCGTCGGCGCGGGCGCTCGGCATCGCGCACGTCGGCTGGCGTGGCACGGTGCGCGGCACGACCCGGGCGGCCGTCCGGGCGCTCGGGGAGGCCGGGGCGCGGCCCGGCTCGCTTCGCGCCGCGATCGCGCCGTCGATCGGCCCGTGCTGCTACGAGGTCGACGAGCCGGTCACGGCCGAGCTCGCGCGCGCCTTCGGCGAGCGCTGGCGCGCGTGGGTCACGCCGTTGCGCGGCGGCCACGTGATGCTCGATCTTTGGTCAGCCAACGAGGCGCTCCTGGTCGAAGCCGGGGTCGCGCCCGAGTCGATCGAGAATCCACGACTTTGCACCGCGTGTCATCCCGACCTCCTGTACTCGTACCGGCGAGGCAATCGGGGCCGGCTGGTCACCCTGGCCGCGCTGCCTTGAGGCGAGCCCTCTCCCCCCGCACGCGGCCCCCTGCTAGAATCACCACGAGATGACCGACATCCGCGCCAATCTCGAGCGGGTGCGTGAGCGGGTCGCGAAGGCCGCGGAGAGCGCGGGCCGCCGTCCGTCGGCTGTGCTACTCATCGGTGTCTCGAAGACGGTCGAGGTCGCCCGGATCCGTGAGGCGATCGAGGGGGGGGTGCCGGCGCTCGGCGAGAACCGGGTGCAGGAGGCGAAGGAGAAGGTCGCCGAGATCGGCCGTCCGGTCCCCTGGCACCTGATCGGCCACCTGCAGACGAACAAGGTGCGCGACGCGCTCGAGATCTTCGACGTCATCCACTCGCTCGACCGGCTGGATCTCGCCAGGGAGCTCGACAAGCGCGCACGGGCGCGCGGCCGCACCGTGGACGCGCTGGTCGAGGTGAATCTGGCGGGCGAGGCATCCAAGGGCGGCGTGGCGCCGGACGGGCTCGACGAGCTGCTGCACGCGGTGGCGGCCATGTCGATGGTGAAGGTGCGAGGCCTCATGGCGATCCCGCCGGAGGCGAAGGAGCCCGACGACTCGCGCGTGTGGTTCCGCGCGCTCCGAAAGCTCGGCGAGCGCCACGGCTTCGCCGAGCTCTCGATGGGGATGAGCGGCGATTTCGAGGTGGCGATCGAGGAAGGCGCGACGATGGTCCGGGTCGGCACGGCGATCTTCGGACCGCGCCCGCCGCGGCCAGAGCCCGGACCGGGGCAACGATGACGATCAAGGGTCTCACCGTCGGCTTCGTCGGCGGCGGTAACATGGGCGAGGCGCTCATCAAGGGGCTCCTCGGCGCGAACCTGGTGCCGGCGAGCGCGATCCACGCCGCCGACGTGCGCCTGGACCGCCTCAAGCAGCTCGACCGCCAGTACGGCATCCAGGTCTCGTCCGACAACGTCGAGCTGGTCCGCCACTCGGACGTCGTGATCCTGGCGGTGAAGCCGCAGATCATGGACGCGGTCCTGAAGGAGATCGCGCCGGCCGTCACGCGCAAGAAGCTCCTGATCTCGATCGCCGCCGGCGTCTCCACCGCGAAGATCCGCGCCGTCTTGAACAAAGACGCGCGGTTGATTCGCGTGATGCCGAACACCCCGGCCCTCGTCCTCGAGGGCGTGACGGCCATTGCCAAGGCCGACGGTCTCGAGCCCGACGACCTCGACGCGGCCGGCGAGATCTTCGGCGCGGTGGGACGAGTGGTCGTCCTCGAGGAGAGCCTGATGGACGCGGTGACGGGCCTGTCGGGCTCCGGGCCCGCGTACGTGGCCGTGGTGATCGAGTCGCTCGCCGACGGCGGCGTGCGGATGGGGCTCGATCGGATCACCGCGATGACCCTCGCCACCCAGACCGTGCTCGGCGCCGCGAAGCTCCTGCTCGAGACCGGCTTGCACCCGGGCGCGCTCAAGGACATGGTCAGCTCGCCGGGGGGCACCTCGATCGCCGGCATCGCCGCGCTCGAGGAAGGCGGCATCCGCACCACGTTCATCAAGGCGGTCGAGCGGGCGACCGAGCGCTCGCGTGAGCTGGGCCAGGGGCCGAAGTAGTGTTCATCATCTACTACTTCTTCATCGCGCTCGCGAACCTCGTCAACCTCGTCATCGTCGCCTACATCTGGATCATCATCGCCCGGGCGATCCTCTCGTGGGTGAGCCCGGATCCCTACAACCCGATCGTGCGGTTCCTCCACCGCGTGACCGAGCCGGTGCTCAGGCCGGTGCGCGAGCGGCTGCCGATCTCCCAGATGGGGATCGACTTCTCGCCGATGATCGTGATTCTCGTGCTGTATTTTTTGAAGGAATTCCTGGTCCCGGTGCTGTATCGAATCTCCACCGAGATCGGCTAGGACGTCGGAGGTCCCATGCGCATTAGCCCGCTCGATATTCGCCAGCAGCAATTCACCGTCAGGTGGTTCCGCGGCTTCGACGTCCACGAGGTCGACGCCTTCCTCGACGACGTGGCCGAAGACTACGAGACGGTGCTCAAGGAGAACGCGCAGCTGAAGGAGCAGGTCGCCACCTTCGAGGAGCGGTCGCGCGGCCTCAGCGAGCGCGAGCGGGCGCTGCAGGACACGCTGGTCACGACCCATCGGCTCGGCGACGAGATGAAGGCGACCTCGCGCCGCGAGGCGGAGCTGCTGATGCGCGAGGCCGAGCTCAGGAGCGAGAAGATCATCGAGGAGGGCCGAGCCGAGGAGGCGCGGATCCGGGGCGAGATCCAGACCTTGCGGCGCGTCCGCCGTCAGCTCATCGAGGACTTTCGCGCCACGCTCGAGAGCTACTACCGGATGATGTCGGCCGAGTTCGGCGAGGACAAGGACGACGGCAAGAGCTGAGGCCACGCGGCTGTCGCTCCGGGTCCAACCGCGGGCGTCGCGCGACGAGATCGTCGGCTGGCAGGACACGACGCTCCGCGTTCGCGTCACCGCAGCGCCCGTGGCCGGCGCCGCGAACGCCGCCGTCGCTCGTCTCCTGGCCAGGGCGCTCGGCGTCCCGCCCTCGACGATCAGCATCGTGAGCGGCCTCCAGGGAAGAGCCAAGATTGCCGAGATCACGGGCCTGGCCCGGGCCGAGATTCAGAGCCGCCTGGCGCTCGCCCTCACGAGCGCGTCGTGACCGCCATCGCGCCCGTCCGCTGGGACACCGACCGGCTGATCCTCCTGGACCAGACCGTGCTCCCGGAGCGAGAGGTCGAGCGCGCCTACCGGGGCTGGCAGGAGGTGGGCGCGGCGATCCGGACGCTCGTGGTCCGCGGCGCCCCGGCGATCGGCGTCGCCGCCGCCTTCGGTGTGGTGCTGGCGGCCCGCGAGAGCCGCGCCGCGACGTTCGACGGTCTGATGGCCGATCTCGAGACGGCGATCAAGGGGCTCGCCGCGACGCGGCCGACCGCCGTCAACCTTTTCTGGGCGCTCGACCGGATGCGGCGCGTCGCCGTCGCGTCGAGCGCGCTCCCGCTCGACCAGGTGGGGGCGCGGCTACTCGCCGAGGCGCAGACGATCCGCGACGAGGACATCGCCGCGAATCGCGCAATGGGCGCCCACGGCGCCTCGCTGGTGCCGCCGAACGCGCGGATCCTGACTCACTGCAACGCGGGCGCGCTGGCGACGGCCGGGTACGGCACCGCGCTCGGCGTCGTCCGCGCCGCGCACGAGCAAGGCAAGGTGGCGCTCGTGTGGGTCGACGAGACCCGTCCGGTGATGCAGGGCTCGCGCCTGACCGCGTGGGAGTGCGTGCGCGACGGGATCCCGCATCGGCTGATCGCCGACGTGGTCGCCGCGTCGGTGATGGCGCGCGGCGAGGTCGACCTGATCGTGACCGGCGCCGACCGCATCGCCGCGAACGGCGACACCGCCAACAAGATCGGCACCTACTCGCTGGCGGTGCTCGCCGCTCACCACAAGGTGCCGTTCTACGTCGCCGCGCCGTTTTCCACGATCGATCCCGCACTCGCCTCGGGCGCCGAGATCCCGATCGAGGAGCGCGACCCCGCGGAGGTGCGGCGGGTCGGCGCGCAGCAGACCGCGCCGAGCGCCTCGCCGGTTTTCAATCCCGCCTTCGACGTGACGCCGGCCCGGCTGATCGCGGCCATCATCACCGAGCGGGGCGTCGTCCGCCCGCCGTATCGCTTTTGACCGCGCGCGAGTATCACGACCGGACCACCCACTCGCCCGCGTCGGTCCGCACCAGCGGCCACACGCTCGAGTGGGACATCAAGCCCTTTCCGTTCAAGGTGTACACGGATCTGCCGGCGATTCCGCTCCCGCGCGAGCTCGACCCGCTGGGAATCGACACGCTCGCGGCGCTCGCCGCGCCGGCGTCGGCCGCCGCGTCGCTCGGTCTGAGCCAGCTGGCGGCGGTGCTCTACTACGCCGCCGGCGTGACGAAGAAGAAGACCTACCCGGGCGGCGGCGAGGTGCTCTTCCGCGCGGCGGCCTCGACCGGCGCCTTGTACCAGACCGAGGTCTACGTCGCGGTCGGAGAGGTCGCGGGGCTCGAGCCTGGCCTCTATCACTTCTGCCCCGGTGACTTCGCGCTGCGCGGCCTGCGCAAGAGGGACGTGCGCGCGGCGCTCGCGGCCGCCGCCGCCGACGAGTCGCTCGCGCGCCGGCCGGCGACCATCGTGCTGACCGCGATCTACTGGCGCAACACCTGGAAGTACCAGGCTCGCGCGTACCGCCATCTCTTCTGGGACTCGGGCACGATGCTCGCGAACGTGCTCGCGATCGGTGATGGCCTCGGGCTCGCGCCGCGCGTGCTGACGGGCTTCGTCGACGTCGAGATCAACGGGTTGCTCGGGCTCGACCCGGCCCGCGAGGTCGCCCTGGAGCTGGTCGCGCTCGGACCCGAGGCCGCCGCCGCGCCGGCGGGCGGCTCGCTCGACTCGATCGACCACGCGACCTTGCCGTTGTCGTCGTCCGAGGTCGACTATCCGCTGGTCCGCGAGATGCACGCCGCGTCCTCGCTCGCCACGACCGCTGCGGTCGCCGCCTGGCGGGAGGGCGCGTGGCGGGACACGACGCCTCCCCCACGCGCGAATCTGATCGCCCTGCCGCCCCCTCGCGAACGGGCGGGCCGCGGGCTCGGCGAGACCATTCAGCGCCGCGGCTCGACCCGCGAATTCGGCCACGCGCCGCTGACGGCCGAGGAGCTCTCGACCACGCTCTGGGCGGCCTCGCGGTCCATCGATGCCGACGCGCCGGGCGGCCTCGTCGATCTCTATCTGATCGTGAATGCCATCGAGGACGTGCCGTCGGGCGCGTATTTCTACCGGCCGGACGCTCACGCGCTCGAGACCCTGGCCACCGGCGAGTTTCGGAATCGGTCGGCGTATCTCTGCCTGGAGCAGCCGCTCGGCGGCGACGCGGCGGCCGTCATCTACTGGCTCGCGCGGCTCGACGCGCTCACGCGCGCGTTCGGCGAGCGGGGCTATCGTCTGGCGAATCTCGAGGCGGGACTGGCCGGCGGCCGCGCCTACCTCTCCGCCTACGCGCAGGGATTCGGCGCCTCCGGCCTCACGTTCTACGACGGGCACGTCGTGGAATTCTTCTCGCCGCACGCCGCGGGCAAACACGCGATCTTCGTGACCGCGCTGGGCCGGTCGGGCGTGGGAGGCCGTGCTAACATCCAATCGACTCTCATCGCGTCAAGGAGGCCGTCTGCATGAAGAAGTACCAGTTGATGGCGCCGGGGCCGACGCCCGTCCCGAGCGAAGTCCTGCTCGCGATGGCGGCCCCGATCATCCACCACCGGACGCCGGAGTACGAGGCGCTCTTCGTCGAGGTGCGCGCGGCGCTCAAGAAGCTCTTCCAGACGAGCGCCGAGGTGGTACCGCTCGCGTGCTCGGGCACGGGGGCGATGGAAGCGGCCGTCGTCAACACGCTCTCGGCCGGCGACCGCGTGATCGTCGTCCGCGCCGGCAAGTTCGGCGACCGCTGGCTCGACCTCGCCCGCGCGTACGGCCTCGAGGCGATCGACCTGAGGGCGCCGTTCGGGCAGACCGTCGACGCCGGACGTGTCGCCGAGGCGCTGAAGAGCCATCCCGAAGCGAAGGCCGTGCTCGTCCAGCACAGCGAGACCTCCACCGGCGTACTGCACGACGTCCGCGCCTACGCGGCGGTCACCCGGCAGCACGACGCGATCCTCGTCGTCGACGCGGTATCGAGCCTCGGCATCGCCGACCTTGCGATGGACGCCTGGGGCATCGACCTGATCGTGTCGGGGTCGCAGAAGGGGCTGATGCTGCCGCCCGGCCTCGGGTTCTGCGCCCTCAACGAGAAGGCCTGGCGGAAGACCAGGACCTCGACCCTGCCGAAGTTCTACTTCAGCCTCGCCGACGAGCTGAAGTACGTCACGAAGAACGAGGTGCGCTTCACCCCCGCGGTGTCGATCATGGTCGGGCTGCGCGCGGCGCTCCGGTTGATCGAGGCCGAGGGCCTGGCCAACGTCTTCAAGCGCCACGACCGGCTCGCGCGCGCCACCCGGGCGGGCGCCGAGGCGCTCGGGCTCGAGCTGTTCGCCCAGGCCACGCCGAGCCCGGCGGTGACCGCCGTCGTCTCCCCGAAGGGCGTCGACAGCGAGAAGATCGTCGCGGCGTACTCACAGAGCCACAACATCACGATCGCCGGCGGGCAGGGGGAGATGAAGGGGCAGCTCTTCCGCCTGGGCCACATGGGCTACGCCGCCGAGTTCGACGTCATCAACGCGCTGGCGGCACTCGAGCAGGTGCTCGCCGACATCGGTCAGCCGGTAGACTTCGGGTCGAGCGTCCGGGCCGCCCAGAAGATCTTCGCCGAGAAGTCGTGAAGCGCGTCCTGGTCGCCGACGGGCTCCAGGCCGTCGGCGTCGATGCGCTCCGCAAGCACGGCCTGGACGTCGAGGTGGTCGGCTCGCTCGGCGAGCGCGAGCTCGTCGAGCGCATCGGCGAGTACGAAGGGCTCATCGTTCGCAGCGCCACCAAGGTGACCCGGCCCGTGATCGAGGCGGGCCGGCGCCTCGAGGTCATCGGCCGGGCCGGCGCCGGCGTCGACACGATCGACGTGGAAGCCGCCACCAAGCGTGGCGTGGTCGTCATGAACACGCCGGGCGGCAACACGACTGCTGTGGCCGAGCACACCTTGGGGCTCCTGCTCGCGCTGGCGCGCCGGCTCCCGGCCGCCGACGTCACGCTCAAGGCCGGGAAATGGGAGAAGAACCGCCTGCAGGGCGTGGAGCTGCTCGGCAAGGTGCTCGGCATCGTCGGGCTGGGCCGGATCGGCTCCGAGGTGGCGCGCCGCGCGCTCGGGTTCCGCATGCAGGTCATCGCCTACGATCCGTATCTGACGCGCGAGGCCGCCGAGCGGCTGGGCGTGGATAGCGTCGAGCTGGACGAGCTATTCGCCCGCGCCGACTTCGTCACGATCCACACGCCCCTCACCGGAGACACGCGGCACCTGCTCGGCGCGGCCGAGCTGGATCGGCTCAAGCCCGGCGTGCGGATCATCAACTGCGCGCGCGGCGGCCTGATCGACGAGCAGGCGCTGGCACGCGCGATCCAGTCGGGCAAGGTCGCCGGTGCCGCGCTCGACGTCTTCGAGCAGGAGCCGCCGCCGGCCGACCATCCGCTCCTCAAGCTCGAGCAGGTGATCGTGACGCCGCACCTGGGCGCCGCCACCGACGAGGCCCAGACCGCGGTCGCGCTCGCCATCGCCGACCAGGTAGCCGACGCGCTGCTGCGGGGCGTCGTCGTCAACGCGGTCAACCTGCCGTCGATCGACGCCGAGACGCATCGGGAGCAGGCGCCTTACGTCGGCCTGGCCGAGAAGATGGGACGCTTCCTCGCGCAGATGGGCGAAGGGCGCATGCAGGAGGTGCGGCTCACGTACGCCGGCGAGATCGTCGGGCGGCCGACGGCCAGCCTCACCCTCGCGCTCGTGCGCGGCCTGCTCGGCACGATCCTCTCCGAGCACGTGACGGATGTGAACGCGATGCTGATCGCCAAGTCGCGCGGGCTCCGCGTCGCCGAGACCTCGACGACCGAGAGCTCGGACTACGCGAGTCTCGTCACCGCCGAGCTCCGCACCGATCGCGGCGTCACCTCGGTGGCCGGCGCGGTCTTCTTCAAGCGCGAGCCGCGCTTCGTCCAGGTCGACGGCTTCTCGCTGGAGGCCGTGCCGCAGGGATGGATGCTCGTGTTCGCCAACCTCGACGTGCCCGGCGTCATCGGCCGCATCGGCACCTTGTGCGGCCGCCACGGGATCAACATCGCCGGCATGCAGCTCGGCCGCGAGCGCCGCGGAGGGCGCGCCGTGTCGCTGGTGAATCTCGACGATCCGATGCCGACGGCTGCGCTCGAGGAGATCCGGGCGATGCCGGACATCGTGCTGGCCAAGGTCGTCAAGCTCTAGTTGGAAACCCCGGAGGCAATCCAGGTTCGAGCTAGGCTCAAACGTCCGAAGTGAAGCGGCTTCGCGTCACGAAGTCGGATCTTTCGAGATCGTCGTCTATGCTGTCTTTCACTGTGCCCGGAATCCCCGCGCCTGGGAAACGCCCGGGAGACTGATAGCTTTGTGGCCCCGATTCTTGCCTGCGGCCCCGGGTGACACCCGGGTCTGGCTGTGTGTCGTCCGACTCGACGGTTTGGGGAATCGAGATAGAATGGCGGGGTTGTGGGGAGGCTCAGGCTCTTCGTAGTGCGGCATGGGGAGACGGAGTGGGTCCGGGAGCGGCGGTTCGCCGGCTCGCGGGACATTCCGCTGACCGAGGCGGGGCGCGAGCAGTGCGCGGCGGCGGCGCGCGCGCTGGCGGGCACGCCCGTGGCCGCGGTCTATGCGAGTCCGCTCGAGCGTGCGCGCGCGTCGGCCGAGGTGATCGCCAAGCCGCACGGTCTGCCCGTGAGCATCGTGCCGGCCTTCAGCGAGATGTCCTTCGGGGCGTGGGAGGGGCTGACCCGTGAGGAGGTGCAGGCGCGCCATCCCGAGGCCTGGGCGCAGTGGCGCGCGGCGCCGCACCTGCTCGCGCCGGTGGGCGGCGAGACCCTCGCGCAGGTGGCCGAGCGCGTGGGCGCCGGCCTCGCGGTGCTGCAAGAGGCGTACAGCGAGCAGACCATCGTGCTCGTGAGCCACGGCGTCGTCGCGCGGGTCATCGTGCTGGGCGCGCTCGGGCTCGGGCTCGACCGGCTCTGGACGCTCGACGCCGCGCCCGCGGGGATCACCGAGATCGAATACGAGCCCGGCTGGGCGACTGTGCACCGGATGAACACCGTCGCGCATCTGGACGCGGTGGCGCCGTGAAGCCGCGCCAGACCCAGCTGCCGAAGGGCGCCAGGATCTATCTGCCCGACGAAGCCGAGCGCAAGCGGCACGTCGAGGCCTCGCTGCTCGGCGTGTTCCGCCGCTGGGGCTACCGCGAGATCGTCACGCCCACGTTCGAGTATTCCGACGTGCTCGCGACCGGCACGGACGTCGACGTGCAGGGCAACATGTTCACCCTGGTCGACCGCGAGACGGGCCGGACCCTGGCGCTGCGCCCGGACATCACCCCCCAGATCGCCCGCGTGGTCGCGACCCGGCTGCGCGACGAGCCCAAGCCGATCCGCCTGGCCTACGTGACGAACGTGTTCCGCTACGACGAGCCGCGTGTGTCGCACTACCGCGAGTTCTACCAGGCCGGCGTCGAGCTGGTCGGGCTCGACCAGCCCGAAGCCGAGGTCGAGGTGATCGCGATGGCGATCGAGGGGCTGCGCGCGCTCGGGCTCGAGCGGTTCCAGATCGACCTCGGCCATCCTGATTTCTTCCGCGGGCTCCTCGACGAGGCCAAGACCGACGCCGCCCAGGCGCGCGAGCTGCGGGCGAGCCTCGCGCGCAAGGACGGCTCGACGCTCGAGCGCCTGGTCGCCGACCTTGCGCCGCCGGCGCACGTGCGCGCCGCGCTCCTGGCCCTGCCGACGCTCTTCGGGCGCGAAGTGGTGCTGGAGCGTGCGGCGGCCTTCGCGCGCAACGATCGGTCGGCGCGGGCGCTGGCCAACCTGGCCGAGGTGTACCGGCTGCTCAAGATCTACGGGCTCGCCGAGAGCGTGCTGCTCGACCTGGGCGAGGTCCGCGGTTTCGACTACTACTCCGGGACCTACTTCGAGGCGTACGTGGCGGGCTTCGGCGCCTCCATCGCCGCCGGCGGCCGCTACGACGACATGCTCGGACGCTTCGGCTACGACTGCGCGGCGGTCGGGTTCGCGTTCGACGTGGGCCGGGCACTCTCCGTGATGGAGACGCAGGGCGTCCCGGTGGCGCTGCCGGGGCCGGACTTCTTCATCATCGACTTCACCCGCGACAAGACCGCGGCGCTCTCGCTGGCGCGGCGACTTCGTGATCTGGGCGTCTCGGTGGCCCGTGACATCATCAGCCGCGGGCTCGACGAGTCGATCGCCTACGCCCGGGCCCAGCGCGCGGGGCAGGTCCTCGTCGTCGGCCACCCGCGCGCCCCGTCGGGACAGGTCGTGGCAATGAACCTGGCGGACGGATCGGAACGCGTGCTGGCGGTCGGCGAGATTCTCGAACATCCAGAGCGTGTCCTCAGAGGTGAAAGCCATGCCTAACATCGTGGTCGTCGGGACGCAGTGGGGGGACGAGGGCAAGGGCAAGGTCGTCGACATGCTGGCGCCGCACGTGAACGTCGTCGCGCGCTTCGCGGGCGGCAACAACGCCGGCCACACGGTGGTCGTGGGGCGCGAGAAGTACGTCCTGCACACGATCCCGTCGGGCATCCTGCATCCGGGGTGTCGCTGCGTGATCGGCTGCGGCGTCGTGGTCGACCCGGGCTCGCTGATCGAGGAGATGGAGGCGCTCGTGCGCCGCGGTGTGCAGTTCGACGGCAACCTCTTCATCTCCAAGAATGCGCACCTGATCATGCCCTACCACCCGGCGCTCGATCTGGCCTCGGAGGCCAAGCTGGGCAAGCGCCGCATCGGCACGACGGGGCGCGGGGTCGGCCCCGCGTACGTGGACAAGGCCGCGCGCATCGGCATCCGGATGGCCGATCTCCTGAACGAGCGGCTCTTCCGCGAGAAGCTCGAGCTGAACGTGGCCCTGAAGAACCGGCTGCTGCGCGAGATCTACGATGCCGAGACCTTCTCGGTCGAGGAGATCCTGGACAAGTATCTGCGCTACGCGGGCTGGCTGGCGCCCTACATCACCGACACGGCGCTCCTGCTCTCGCGCTGGATGGAGGCCGGCTACAGCGTGATGTTCGAGGGCGCTCAGGCGACGATGCTCGACATCGACCACGGGACCTATCCGTACATCACGTCGTCCTCGACGACTGCCGGCGGCGCGGCCACGGGCACAGGCGTGCCGCCCACGAAGATCCACGGCGTCGTGGGTGTGAGCAAGGCCTACACGACGCGCGTCGGCGCCGGGCCGTTTCCCACGGAGATGACGGGCGCGGTCGCCGAGACGATCCGGGCCCGCGGCCAAGAGTACGGCGCCACCACCGGCCGGCCGCGCCGCTGCGGCTGGTTCGACGCGGTGGTCGGCCGCTACGCGACGCGCATCAACGGCCTCGACACGGTGGCCCTGACCAAGCTCGACGTGCTCGACCAGTGCGAGACGCTGAAGGTCTGCGTCGCCTACCGCCACCGCGGCGAGACCCTGACCGAGTTCCCGGAGGACGAGACCGTGGTGGCGGCGGCCGAGCCCGTCTACGAGGAGATCGAGGGCTGGCGCGCGCCGACGGTCGGCGCCAAGAACGAGGCCGATCTGCCCGCGAAGGCGCGGCGCTACCTCGAGCGTCTCGAGGAGCTGATCGGCACGCGCTTCTGCCTCATCTCGACCGGCGCCCAGCGCGACGAGACGATCCTGTGCGAGGACTCGCCACTGCTGCGGTGGTTCCCGTCCGTCAGGTCGAGTCTGATGTAGGCATGGCCGAGACGATCCGGCGGCTCCTGTTCATCGTCGGGAGCAAGCGGCCGGATTTCTACGAGTCGCTGCGGCGCACATTCCGTGGCGACGACACGGTGCAGGTCGTGCTCGACCGGCGGCGCGGCGAGCGCCGCCGGCGGCGCCGCTCCGGTCGACAATCCGTGACGCGCGAGCAGCGCGGGGCCGACCGGCGCGAGCAGCTCGAGATCCAGCGCCAGCTTCGCTCGCGCGGTTATGCGGTCGTGGGCGTGCCGTTCTGGGACGCGAGAGCGGCCCTACGCCCGGGCTCTCGGGCGTAGGGCGCGGCCTACCTGGATTTTCGGCGCGGCCCGTCGGCCGCGACTTCTACAGGTACTGGCCGGTCGTCACGATCCTCTCGACGCTGCGCTTCTGGCTCGGCGGCTCGGACGTCAGCGACTTCACCGACACTATCCGCTCGCCCTTCTTGCCGGCGATCTTGGCCCAGTCGTCGGGGTGCGTCGTGTTGGGAAGGTCCTCGTTCTCCTTGAACTCCTCGCGGACGGCCGTCAATAGATCTTCGGCCGTGATGCCCTTCTCGCCGCCGCCGATGTAGCGCTTGAGGGCCAGCTTCTTGGCCCGGCGCACGATCGACTCGATCATGGCGCCCGAGACGAAGTCCTTGAAGTAGAGGACCTCTCTGTCGCCGTTGGCGTAGGTGACCTCGAGGAAGCGGTTGTCCTCGCTCAGCGCGTACATGGCCTCCACGACGCTGGCGATCATGGGGCTGATGGCGCTGGCAACGTCGCCGCCCGGAGTCTCGGACTCGGCGAACGGGATGTCCGGCGTGAGGTACTTGGCGAAGATGTCCGCGGCGCCGCCGCAATCGGGACGCTCGACCTTGATCTTCACGTCGAGCCGGCCGGGGCGGAGGATGGCCGGGTCGATGAGGTCCTGGCGGTTGGAGGCGCCGATGACGATGACGTTCTTGAGGCCCTCGACGCCGTCGATCTCGGCCAGGAGCTGGGGCACGATCGTGGTCTCGACGTCGGAGGAGATGCCGGTGCCGCGGGTGCGGAACAGGGCGTCCATCTCGTCGAAGAAGACGATGACGGGGACGTCCTCGGCGGCCTTTTCCTTAGCCTTGACGAAGATCTCGCGGATCTTGCGCTCGGTCTCGCCGACGTACTTGTTGAGGAGCTCGGGGCCCTTGATGTTGAGGAAGTAGCCCTTGATCTTCTCGCGGCGCTTCTCGGAGATCTTC
>QHTE01000020.1 GCA_003220685.1 Candidatus Rokuibacteriota bacterium | reverse complement strand
ACAGCCATCACCTGTACGTCGGGCCGCCGGGAGGACGAGGGTCCGGCGAGGCGGCAGAAGCCCTGCACCGCGCCGACGTCATCCTCGCGCTGGGGACGCGCCTCAATCAGCCGACGACGTTCTGGGACTACCGCGTGATCAACCGCGAGACGCAGATCGTCCAGGTGGACATCGACGCCCGGGAGATCGGCCGCAACTACCCGGTGGCGGTCGGGATCGTCGGAGATGCCAAAGCCGTGGCCGAGCAACTGCTGCGCGCCTTGCGCGAGACCTATCCGCAGGGGCGCCCCAAGGAAGCGTGGCGGAGCGAGGTCGCGACGCTGGCGGCGCGCCGTCAGGCGCGGCTCCAGGCCGAGCGGTCCCTGACCGGAACCCCGATGATGCCGCAGCGGGTGTACCCGGAGCTACGCCGTGTCCTGCCGCGCGACTGCATGGTGACGATCGACGCCGGCGTTGCGCCGGGACTGGCCTACGATCGGCTGCACTTCGAAACCCCGCGCACACTGTTCAACTACGCCGGGCACGGCGGGCTCGGCATGGGCTACTGCGTCGGTCTCGGGACCAAGCTCGGACGGCCCGATCGGCCCGCCGTGAGTCTGCAGGGCGACGGGGGATTCCTCTACACCTCGCAAGAGATCAACACCGCGGTGCGCTGGCGCATCCCGCTGGTCAGCATCGTGCTGAACAACAGCTGCCATGGCGCCGAGAAAGCGCAGCAGCAGCGCCATTTCGGAGCGCGCTACATCGGCGTCGACCTCGTCAACCCGCGCTTCGACAAGCTGGCCGAGGTGTACGGCGCGCGCGGCATGTACGTGGAGCGCCCCGAGGAGATCGCCGACGCCCTGAAGGAAGCCCTGGCGTCGAACGGTCCGAGCGTGATCGAGATTCCGGTCGCCGAGTACTTCCCGGCGCCGGCACCCACGCCAGGGGGTGCGGGCCGGCACTGAAGGAGGCTCATGATGAGACCTCTCCTCTCAGTCACCGTCCTCGTTCTACTGATCTCGGCGGTCGCCGCCGTACCCGCTGCCGCCGCGCCCGACGGCCAAGTGACCTGGGGCGTCCACATCTCGCTCGCTCCGACGTGGTTCGATCCCGCCGAAACCCCCGGGATCGTCACGCCGTTCATGGTGCTCTACGGACTCCACGACGCGATGCTGAAGGCGCTGCCCGGCAACCCGCTGGCGCCGGCGCTCGCCGAGTCGTGGACCGTATCCCCCGATGGGCTCACGTACGAGTTCGTCCTGCGCCGCGGGGTGAAGTTCCACAACGGCGAACCGGTCACCGCTGAGGACGTCAAGTTCTCGTTCGAGCGCTATCGCGGCTCCGCGAACAAGACCCTCAAAGAGAGGATCGCGGCGGTTGAGACTCCGGATCCGGGCCGTGTCCGCTTCCGGCTGAAGCAGCCGTGGCCCGACTTCGTCATGTTCTACTCGACGGCGACCGGCGCCGGCTGGATCGTGCCGAAGAACTACGTGGAGAAGGTCGGCGACGAAGGATTCAAGAAGGCGCCCATCGGCGCCGGCCCCTACCGGTTCGTTTCGTTCACGCCCGGCGTCGAGCTCGTCATGGAGGCGGTCGAGGGGTACTGGCGAAAGACGCCGAGCGTGAAGCGCCTGGTCCTGCGCGTGATTCCGGATCCGACTACGCGATACGCGGCGCTCAAGAGCGGCGAGATCGACGTCACCTACTGGATGACGGCGTCGCTCGGTGAGGACCTGCGCCGGACGCTCGGACTCACGCTCAGGCCGGTCGTGTCCAGCGTGATGCAATGGGTGGCCTTCGTCGATCAGTGGGATTCGAAATCTCCGTGGCACGACCGGCGAGTGCGCCTCGCCGCCAACCTCGCGATCGACCGGCAGGCGATCAACCAGGCCGAGACGCTCGGACACTCGTTGCTTACGAACTCGATTATTCCCAACACCTTCGACTTCTTCTGGGCGCCGCCTCCTCCGCAGTACGATCGCGCCCGCGCGAAGAAGCTCCTCGCCGAGGCCGGATATCCGAACGGATTGGACGCCGGTGACTACACCGTCGATGCCGCGGCCGTGGCCATCGGCGAACCCGTCGTCAACTCGCTCCAGGCCGCGGGCATTCGCGTGAAGCTCCGGCCTCTCGAGCGCGCCGCATTCCAGAAGGGCTATGCCGACAAGAAGTACAGAAACCTCGTGCACAGCGGAAGCGCCGCCTTCGGCAACGCCGCGACGCGGATCGAAGCCTTCATCGCGTCGGGCGGCGCGTACGTGTACGGCAGCTACCCGGACATCGATGGGCTCTTCCGCGAGCAGGGCACCGAGCTAGACAAGAAGCGGCGCGAGGCGACGCTGCACCGCATCCAGCAACTCATCCACGACAAGGCGATGGTCGCGCCCATCGTCCAGGTCGGCTTGATGAGTGGCTACGGGCCGAGAGTGGAGGAGCCGGGTCTTGGGCTGATCACCGGCTACTCGTTTTCCGCCCCGTACGAGGACGTGCGGCTCAAGGGAAAGTAGCCGGCACGCGGGGCAGCCCGAAGTGCTCACGCAGCGTCGTCCCCTCGTACTCACGTCGAAACAACCCGCGTGCCTGAAGCTCCGGCACGACCAGGTCGACGAAATCGACCAGCGCGCCAGGGAAGTAAGGGGGAAGGACGTTGAAACCGTCCGCGGCTTCCTCGACGAACCATTCCTCCAGCGTGTCGGCGATACGCTTGGGGGTTCCGCAGAGAACCCAATGGCCGCGGGCGGCCGCGGTCAGGTTGTAGAGATCGCGCAGGGTCATGTTTTCCCGTCGCGCCGTCTCGTAGAGCACGTGTGAGAAGGTGCGGCTGCTCGCGTCAGGCGGTGGAGCCGGCACGGGCCCGTCGAGGGGAAAGCCGGTCACGTCGTACCCGATCCGGCTGGTCACCAGCGTGAGGGCGTTGGTCGGCGTGAGCCAGCTCTGGAGCCGCGAGAGCTTGTCGCGGGCCTCCGCCTCCGTGCTTCCGATGATCGGCATGACACCCGGCAGGACGTTGATCTGATCCGGGGTGCGGCCATACTTGGCCATGCGTCCCTTCAGATCGCGATAAGCACGCCGCGCGGCCGACAGCTCCTGGACGACGGAGAACACAACGTCGGCCGTCCGCGCGGCCAGCTCGAGCCCGGCCTCCGAGCCGCCGGCTTGAATGATGACCGGATGACCCTGAGGGCAACGGGACATGTTGATGGGGCCCTTCACCTGGAAGAACCGGCCACGATGGTCGAGCGGGCGGACCTTCGACGGGTCGATGAAGACTCCGGTCGCCTTGTCCGCGACGATCGCGCCGTCCTCCCAGCAGTCCCAGAGGCCCTTCACGACGTCGACGAACTCTTGAGCGACCTCGTAGCGCAGGTCGTGCTCCATGTGGGCTTCGCGGCTGAAGTTGAGCGCGGCCTTGCCCGCCGAGCTCGTCACCACGTTCCAGGCCGCCCGGCCCCTGGTGATGTGGTCGATGGAACCGAATGTTCGGGCGACGTGGTAGGGCTCGCCGAAGCTGGTCGACACGGTGGCGCCGAGGCCGATGTGCCGCGTCGCGGCGCTCAGCGCCGAGATGAGCGTGGTCGGCTCGAACCGACACAGGAATGATGGGTGGTCCCCGGGGTCCATGACGAGCCCGTCGGACACGAACAAGAGGTCGAACTTGCCACGCTCGGCATGCCGGGCGATCTCCTGGATGACCGACAGGTCGTTGTTGCTGGTCGCCGCGCCATCGTAGCGCCATCCGGCGGAGTGATTGCCGGTGCCGAGCACGAACACGCCGAAGTGCATCTCGCGTCGCTTCGGAGACATGGGCCCGCTCCTATCCGGGGTGGTCGCGTCTCACCCTCGACGACAAGCTACCACTTGCGGCCCACCTGTCGTCGGGTCGATGTCAAACGCCGAGCAGGAGTCGCGCCACGTGGAATCTCATCGCGCACGTCACGACGGATTGGCCCCGGTCGCGATTTGACCGTTCTGGTGGACTTTGACAGGATCTCTGGCCGATGGCTGAGAGCTCTGCCGACATCGTGATCGTGGGCGGCGGCATCGCAGGCATGACCACTGCCTACTACCTGGCGAAGTCTGGCGTGCCGAGCGTGGTCGTCGAGCGCGACGCGATCGGCAGTCACGCCTCTGGCTTCGCGTACGGAGGACTGAGCCCGTTGAGCGGCTTCGGGATCCCCGGGTCTCAGGCCGAGATCGCCCTGGACGGGATGCGGTTGCATCGTGAGTTGTCGAAGGCCCTCCTCGAGGAGACCGGGATCGACGTGGATTTCCGCGTGCGCTCGTCTCTGGCGTTAGCCTTCACCGAGGCGGACGTGCGGAGGCTCCGGGCCGCGCTGCCGTGGCAGCAGCAGCAGCCAGGCTACGCGGTGCGCTGGCTCGACGTCGCGGAGGCGCGGCGAGTGGAGCCGCGGATTGCGGACGAGACGCTCGGGGCAACGCTGGTCGAGGGTGGGGGCGCCGTCGAGCCCTATCGGCTGGTGTTGGCACTCACCCGGGCCGCGGAGCGCCTCGGCGTGAGGGTCCGGCACGGGCGCGTGATCGGCCTGCGGCGCGACGGCGGGCGCGTCACCGGTGTGGTCCTGGAGCGGGAGGTGCTGAGCTGCGCCACCGCAGTGCTCGCGCTTGGCCCGTGGAGCGCCGAGGCATCGGACTGGATCGGCGTGTCGATCGACGTCCGCCCGCTCAAAGGCCAGATCCTTCGCCTGCAGGCTCCGGGGCCGCCGGTCGTCTGCTCGGTCGGCTGGGGCCACAACTACGCCACGACCAAGACCGACGGCCTCCTGTGGGCGGGGACCACCGAGGAAGAGGCAGGCTTCGACGAGGAGTCGACGCTTGCGGCCCGCGACGAGATCGGTGCCGCGCTCCTAAGGATGTTGCCGGCGATGGCGGACGCGCAGGTCGCGCAGCAGACCGCCTGCTTGCGCCCGGTGGCATCCGACGGGCTCCTCGTGCTCGGCTGTGTGCCCGGGCTCGATCACGTCTACGTGGCTACCGGCGGTGCCCGCAAGGGCATCCTCTACGGCCCAGCCATGGGGCAGGCGATCGCCGATCTCGTTCTCGGTCGGGACCCGCGGGTCGCGCTCGACGCCTTCGCACCCGGCCGCTTCGCCGGCGCTCGCCAGGCGCCGCGGCGCGCGTGAAGCGCGACCCAGGACATCAGAGAGAGAGGGCATCGACCATGGCACGACTGAACGGGAAGGTGGCGGCGGTGACCGGCGGAGCCTCGGGGATCGGCGAGGCCACCGTGCGGCGGTTCGTGATGGAAGGGGCGAAGGTGGCCTTCGCAGACCGCGACGTCGAGCAGGGCAAGCTGGTCGCGGCGGAGATCGCGGCGAGCGGCGGCGAGGTCGTGTTCGTGCAAGCGCACGTGGAACGCGAGGTGGAGGCCGCGGCCTTCGTTCGGCAGGCCGCGCAGCGCTTTGGCCGGCTCGACATCCTCGTCAACAACGCCGGGGTCCGGCTGTATCACACGGTGGAAGAGGCCAGCGCCGAGAGCTGGGACGAGATCCTCGGCGTGAATCTCAAGGGGTATGCGTTTTGCGCGAAAGCGGCGATTCCGCTCCTCCGGCAGGCCGCTCCCGGCAGCATCGTGAACGTCGCCTCGGTGCGGTCCGTGACGAGCATCGGCAAGACGACGCAGTACGACACCACCAAGGCAGCGGTCGCCGGGCTGACACGCGGGATGGCGGCGGATCACGCCGCGGACGGCATCCGGGTGAACGCGGTCTGCCCCGGGCCGATCTACACGCCCTTTCACGAGAAGCGCAATCAAGCGCTCGGCCGGACGTTCGAGCAGTACCGGGATGACGCCGCCAAGGGCACGCTGCTCCGGCGTCACGGCACGCCCGATGAAGTCGCCGCCTGCATCCTGTTTCTCGCCTCTGACGACGCCTCCTACGTGACCGGCACGCTGCTGTTCGTCGACGGCGGCTACACCGCGATGTGACTGACCGGCGTCGGCCGCACCGGTTAGCGGCTGAGAGGGACTGCTAGCACCGCCGCGGGCCGCCGTCCGACCGTGTAGATCTCCAGCGGGCTCAGCGCGCCGGTCTCACCGTCCGCCCGGTACGAGGCGAGACGTCCGGACGCCGTTCCCGCGGCGAACAGGAACGTCCCCCTCGAATCGAGACCGAACGCGGTAGGGACCGCCTCGGTCGGCGCATGCCCGGCGGGCGTCAGGCGCCCGGTCGCTGGGTCGACGGCGAACCCGGCGATGCTGTTGTGGCCGCGGTTGCCGACATAGAGGAACCGGCCCGACGGCGTCAGATGGATCTGCGAACAGGTGTTGCGCACGGTCACACCCTCGGGCAGCGAGCGGATCGTTCCCACGACGGAGAGGGTGCCGGAGGCGCGATCGACGCGGTAGGCCGTCACGCTGCATCCCTGCTCGTCGGAGAAATAGGCGAGATCGAGCGTGGGATGGAAGCAATAGTGCCGTGGCCCGATCGGCCCGGGCGGGTCGAGCTTGAACGGCGCGTTGGGGTGGAGCCGTCCGGTGGCCGCGTCGAACCGAAATTGCGCGATGAAATTCGGGCCGGGGATGTTTTTCGGCGGCTCCAGGACGTTGTCGTTCTGCCGGGCGATGTGCGGCACGAAGGCGAAGCGGTTCGACGGGTCGGTCAAGATCGCATGCGCTCCCGGCGCGGTGTTCTGCCGATCGATCGCCGGCTCGCTCACCGCACCGTCGCTTCCGAGCGGATACACGGCCGCGTACGCGCCCTGGTAGTGGGCCGACAGAAGGTATTTGCCGGTGCGGTCGGTCGCGAGATAGGTCGGCGGATGCTCGGTCGCGACGCGCCTCAGCGATGTCAACGCGCCGCTGGCCGAGTCGATGCGACAGCTCTCGATGGCCGGCGTCCCGCGATAGCCGATATAGAGGACCCGCCGGTCGGGACTTACCGCGAACACTGACGGCCCGCCGGCCGCCGGTGTCGCGGCCCCGGGCATCAGCTTGCCGGCGCCCGCGTCGATACCGAAGCTCAGGATCTTCTCATCGTCCTGTAGGCCCACGTACAGCACGTCCGGCATGTCGTTCCTCCCGTACCGCTTTTCTAGGGGGTATTGTCGCGGCGTGGTGCGGATGACCACCAGGCACCAGCTTGATCGCCATGTCCGTGGTGATGTCCCACGCTTGGCCGAGATCTTTCGTCACGTCCTCCAGGTGATCTCCGCCGTAAGCGGAGAAGAAGCCGCGCGGCATCTCCAGCACGTTTTCCTCGGCCATCAGCCCCTTGTGCGCGGCGAGAGCCGCATGGATGCCGAGCATCGCCGAGAGTCCCGCGTGATACTCGCGCGCCACGCTGGTGTTGGCGGCCACCATCAGGCCTCCGATCGAGGTCGCGGCGAGCGCGATCGCCTGCGTCATCTGTCCCCGCGTCAGCTTGAGGAGCGTGCCGGCGGCGACCGCGCCGCCGAAGATCGTGGCGATCGAGCCGTGGAAGCCGCGCTCGCTGCGCCCCGGGGTGAGCGCTTCGTCGATGCGCCCCGCGATCTCGTAGCCGTACACCATCGCCGCGAGCACGTCGCGGCCGTCCGCGGCGGTCTGCTCCGCCATGGCGATCGAGCTCGTCGAGACGATCGTGCCGATGTGCGCGATGCTGCGCAGGTCGCTGTCGTCCGACGCGGCGGCGTGGCTCATCACCGCGTTGACCCGCGCCGCGTCCGCGATGGGCAGTCTGTGTCCGCCGTCGAACCAAAGGGTGGCCTGCTCCGCGCCTCCGTGCTCCTTTGAAAGTTCGCGGATGATTCGCGAGGAAACGATGTCCACGCCCATCGCCGCGCTGGCGATCGTGCTGGCGATCACCATTCGTGCGCGCTCCAGCGCGAGCGGCGGCAGGTCGGTGACGTTCGTGCTCGCCAGAAACCGCGCCAGCTCTCCCGCGAT